>CBIHNW010000005.1:0-214342 GCA_966211795.1 uncultured Bdellovibrio sp.
CATCATGAAGGCTCAGCGCTTTCGTTCACTTTGAAGAGCTCCGACAATGTTAAACAAATTATATCCGGAACCGCGGCGCAAGAGCTGAACCGGGACTTGCAATCTTTGCTGCGAAAAACACAGATCGAGTCAGCCCGCATCCACGCATCCGAGTTGATGGAAGCCAGCCAAACTCCAGAGGTTGCCGCTTTGTTGGATCAAGCTTTGATCACCGAAATTCATTTCGAAATCGATTCCGCTGATAAAACAAGACCCCTCAGTCCTTTGGCAGGTGCCACCGTCTTGACCAAAGAAGGACAGGTTTTGCATATCAGTTTTGATGTTTACGGAGATGTGGAAGTCTCGATTTATACGAAAACAGATAAGGGCATCAAAACGGTCCTTGAATTAACCGATTGGGATAAATCGAATCAGGCCCGCAACTTTTTACGATTTCTGCGAAACAAAGCAAATGCCGTAAAGAACCTTTATCTTTCGCCCGAGACACAAGGCCGCTTGATTGAAATCGCTCGTCCGACAACGAAAGCGGCGAAGAAAAAAGCGCAACAGAGTTCCCCCATTTATTTCATTTCCCTTGAACTGATTCCTAAAAAGCAGGTCGAATATTATTCGATCGCCAAAACATCAACTTGGAATCTGTTTCCGGACCATAAAATCTCGGCGAAACATCCGCACTCTTACAGCTGCAATATGATTTATCGATAATATTCAGATCGTCTGGATCCGTAGGGCCTGCGCAAACTTGTGAGCGGCCTGCACAGGATCGGCCGCTTCGATGATTGGGCGACCAACAACCAATGCCGAAGATCCGTTTTCCAACGCTTCTTGCGGACCCATCACACGCTTCTGATCGCCTTTCTCATCGTCTGAGAAGCGAATTCCGGGCGTCAGCATGTAGAGATTTAAATCTTTCAGAATCTTCATTTCTTCTGCCGAACAAACAATCGAGCGCAATCCGGAACGCTTCACCAATTGAGCCAGCTCGCGAACGTGCTCGGCGATGGGTTGATGGCGAAAATTTGAAGGCAGTGAGGATTCCGACCAACTGGTTAAAATCGTCACCGCCAGAATGCGAAAGGGACGAATCTGTGACAGCTCCTGTTCCACTTTGGCCAAGCGAGACAGTGCTTCTTCGCCGGCCAAGGCGTGCACGGTCACCAAGCTGGCGCCTGCTTCAAAGCTGGTGCGGACGGCGGCTTCCATGGTCGATGGGATATCAAAAAATTTGCAATCGACGAACACGGGCGCAAGCTTCGCGACTTTTTGAATCAGCGCCTGCCCACCTCGGTGAACCAGGCGCGGACCAAGCTTAAAGCCGCCCGCAATGCCGGACAGATCCTGGGCCATCTTCACGGCCACCTCTTCGGAATCCACATCCAAAGCAACACAGAGAGGATTCTTCAAAGGGGCCGAAGAAATCACTCGTCGCCGCCTTTTTGCACTTCGATCCCGAAGGCCTTGATCTTGCGATGCAAGTAACTGCGCTCGAGGCCAATGACTTCGGCGGTGCGAGAGATATTGCCGTTATTTTCCTGAATTTTCTTGAGCAGATATTCTTTTTCAAATTTCGATCGGGCTTCGCGGAAGGTCGGTAGATCCGTATGCCCACCACCAGCGCCGCCAGCCAGTCCGGCAAAGCGCAAATCATGGACATCGACCGTTTCATCCGGAGTCAGGATGTAGACCCGTTCCATAAAGTTTTTCAGCTCACGCACATTTCCGGGCCAGCTGTGATTGGCCATCAGCTCGAGTGCGGCCGGCGATAAGATCTTCTTGGCGAAACCACCTTCTTTGGCGACCTGATCGCTGAAGTGCTCGGTCAACACTGGAATGTCTTCGGCGTGCTCGCGCAGGCTTGGCACTTTGAAAGTGACCACGTTGATGCGGTGGTAAAGTGCTTCGCTGAAAGTTCCGGCCTCGACTTCTTTTTCCAGATCTTTTTTGGTGGCCGCAATCAAACGAATGTCGATCTCGACAAACTGGGTTCCGCCGACGCGTTGAAATTTCTTTTCCTGCAACAATCGCAAAAGCATCTCTTGCGCCTTCAGGCTGAGATCCGCGATGTCATCCAAGAAAACGGTGCCGCCCTGAGCAAGCTCCAGCTTTCCCTTCTGCATGCGATCCGCACCGGCAAAAGCGCCGCGCTCGTAACCAAATAATTCGGTGTCCAGCAATTCTTCCGGAATCGATGAGCAATTCAGCTCGATGAACGGACGACTGGCGCGCGGGCTCATGTAATGGATGTTTTGCGCGACCAATTCTTTTCCGGCCCCATTTTCACCTTGTAACAAAACCCAAGAGGCCTGCGGTGCCGTGCGCACGATCATTTGCTTGAGCGCCACCATCTTCGGCGCCTCGCCCAGAAGAGCGATGCTTTTGCGAAGCTTGTTCAAGAGAGCGGTCTTTTCTTCGCGCTCTTGTTGATACTGAACGATGTTTGAAATCACGATCGAAATTTTATCCATCGACAACGGCTTTTCGATAAAATCCCAAGCCCCGAGCTTGGTGGCTTTGACCGCGGTCTCGATTGTCCCGTGGCCCGAGATCATCACGAATTCGATTTGTGGAAACTGCTTGCGCGCAGTTGTGAGAACCTCGATCCCGTCCAGACTGCCCGGCATCCAAATATCCAGGAAAACCAAGTCCGGCTGGTATTCGCGCATCGCCTTGATACCCGCTTCACCATCCGAAGCGGTGAAAACCGTGTGGCCTTCGTCTTTCAAAGTTGCGGAGAGCACTTCGCGGATGGGAGATTCGTCATCAACAATGAGAATTTTTGCAGTTTTAATCATATTACAGTCCTTAGAGGGCTTTGATTATAGCGTGAACCCTTCGCTTTGTAGATAAGTTTTTTCAGAGCGCAAAGCGGAAGAAAATGAGGAAGACGCCCCCGCCCCTGAAGCCTGAAGGCCGCACCTAGACGGATCGCGAAATTGACCGAACCCGATGTGCTTTAGAAGCGCTATGAAGGTCGCCAAGCTCCGACTTCGTTGACCGGAAGTTCAATCATGAACTTGGAACCCTTGGGTTCGTTCGAAAGAGCACGAATAAAACCACTGTGATCTTCGATGATCCTCTTCACAATTGCTAAACCAAGACCGGTTCCGCTTTCTTTGGTGCTGTAATAAGGCTCGAACACGCGCGCGCGCAATGCCGGAGCGATTCCAATTCCAGTATCTGCCACAGTGAGTCTCAGAATTTTCAAAGCTTGGTCGTAACGTGTCTGAACCACCACAGTTTTCTGAGGCTCATTTGCAACAGCGGCAATCGCATTGTCGATCAAATTCACCAGCACCCGTTTGATTTGATCCGGATCGAATTTAAATTCGGGCAAGTGCAGATCGGCATCGAATTGCAAATCGACGTGTGGATGGCTCTGCCGAAAGATCGACAGCGACTCTTCCACCACTTTGTTGAGATGGCCCAACACCGGCCGCGCTTGTGGCAAACGTGCAAAGTTGCTAAACTCGTTGACCAGATTTTTGAGATCTTCGGTCTGACGAATGATCATGGTCGTGCATTCTTCAAAGGCCGGGTCCGAGATGGTCGCCGCGAACTTGCGCTGCAGTCGTTCGGCCGAAAGCTTGATGGGCGTCAGCGGATTTTTAATTTCATGAGCGATCCTGCGGGCGACCTCGGTCCAAGCGGCGGCCCGCTGCGCATTCACGATCGGCGTCATGTCGTCGAAGACCAAAATCTTTCCGATCTCGCGACTTTGTTCGTCTTTTAAAATCGACAAAGTCATTTGCAGCGGTACGGATTCGCCCTGCACGTTCAGCTTCAATTCTTTCTGAATGCTTTCGATCTTGTGGTCGCTCATGGTTTTGAGCAGATCCGAAAAAGTGCGGAAATATTCAAGCGTCAAAAGCTCGCGCACGTGACGACCGACAAATTGATCCGTATCGATGCGAAGCAAATCGCCGGCGCGACGATTGATGGTCGTGACCACGCCATTTTGATCAACCGAAATGACGCCGGCGCTGACGTTCCCGAGAACGACTTCGACGTAACGGGTGTGCTTATCCAGATTGGCCAACGTTTCTTTCAAGCTTTCATTCGCGGATTTGACTTCGCGTTCCGAGTTGGCCAGGTTGTTCGTCATCTGATTGAAGCTATCGACCAAGCTGGTGATTTCTTCCGAGCCGGATTTGACCTCGACCGGGGTGTAATCCCCGCCCGCAATTCGCTTGGTCGCGCGTCCCAGTTGCACCAATGGCACCGACAGTTGTTTCGCCAAATGAAAGCCGAACCAGGTCGCCGCCAGCAACACCACGAAAGTCATCAAGAACAGGATGATCATGTAGATGGATTTCAACGGATACTCGAGAGGATTGATATCGCGGAACTCGTCATAAGCGGCCGAAATGTCGTTCATCTTTGAAATCAACGATAGCGGGACAAAGCTTGAAACCACGATGGCGCCGCGATCCGCGCCCTCTTTCACCGGCACGATCACGCGCACCAGATTTCCTTCGCCGAACTGGTGAATGGTGCTGGCATCAACCTGGGCCTTGATTCCTTTTTGCAGAAACTCGAGTGAGACCTGCGGGATCATCGGAATCGTTTCGTCATCCGAAAGCAAAACCTGTCGCTGACCAAAAAGGCTGGGATAGTACTCGAGCGAATCCAGGGCGTAGATGTGACGAAGCACTTTGAGCTTGGCCTTGATCTGCGTGGGATTTTTCAGCTGACGAACTTCGAGCGCCACCTGGTGGGCAAAGTGATAATTTCTTTTCTTGGCGTTAAAGTAATAGGCGTTGGTGACTTCGAGCGAGCTCTTTAACACCCCGGCCATTTTGACCGAAAACCATTTGTCAAAACTGGAGTTGATGTAAAAGACCGACGTCACAAAAATCAAAAGCGTCGGCACCGTCGAAAAAGCGACGAAGGCGGCGATCAATTTCGCTTTCAGGCTGCTACCGAATATTTTACCTTTGCGCTCGACGAAGACTTTGACGACATTGCGAAAAATCAAGAACAGCAGCAAGAGCAGCAGAACGATATTGAAATTGACGAGACCGAAGAAAAAAATCGAGTGGACGAAGGGCAGCTGTTGGCTGATCGAGAAAAGTTTGACCTCGAACCAGGTCAGCAACAAGAAGAGAAAAGCGGTCAGGAAGATGATGACCAGCTCCCGGCGCCGCTTTTTAGATTCATGAGATAAGGTGACCGGCAGCTCAGGAGCGCCGTGATTGTCTTCGAAGAACTCTTGGTCCGTCGAATCGGCGGTGATCTCCTGATCCTTGTGGTCTCGCTGGTCGCTCTTGTTTTTGGCCATGATGCTTGTAGTTTAGCGAGCGGCCAGCATCCGAGGCAATGATTACATCAAATATTCTTTATAGATTGCCTGGCCAACGTGGAAAGAAGGTCCACCTTGTTTGATCATCGCAAGGCACAAAGTTTTCGCCTGCTCTTTTTCAAGTTCGGCTTCGTCCAGACACTGGAAACCAGCTTGGATTTTAGCCGTATCAAACAACAGCTTCGCGTTGCTTTTGCTGACCTTTTGTTGAAGGCGAGTCAGGATCATGTTCGCCGTAAGTACAGTTGTCGCTTCTGATTGCATGGAACCTCCGGATAATGGGACCGTTAATGACAATTTGCTAATTGCGGATCTTTGTTATTTCGCTTTTTTCAATTCTTTCAATAGACCGATCATTTCCACGACGACTTCGGCTGCTTCCGCACCCTTGTTGCCATGTTTGCCACCGGCACGAGCTTCCGCCTGCTCGTCGTTTTCGGTGGTCAAAACCCCAAATCCAATAGGTTTCTTGTACTTCAACATCAATTCGCTCACGCCGCGCTCGACGCTGTTGCAAACGTAATCATAATGCGAGGTCTCGCCGCGAATCACGCAGCCCAAAGTGACCACGCCATCGCAACCCAGATCCAACAAGGCCTGCGCGGCCAAAGGAATTTCCACGGCGCCCGGAACACGAACGGCCAAGACGTCCAGCTGATAAGCGCCTTGCGTTTGCAAGGTCTCAAGAAAATCCAGTGCGCCTTCTTCTAATTTTTCGGTGATTTCGCTATTGAAGCGGGACGTGACCACGCCGATTTTCAGTTTGCTTGCCGGTTGCTTCTTTGGTGCCGTCTTCTTCGCTGCAGTCTTCTTCGCCATATCCATCCTCTTTCAAACAAACCAATTCCACAATTTCAAGATCGTAAGCCTTTAAGCCCACACGTTTTTCCACATGATTGCTGAGCAATCGAATTTGCTGTGCACCCACAGCCCGCAAAATCTGCGCGCCGATTCCGTAATCCCGTGAATCCATCTCCTGTTGCGCCTTTTCACCGCACAACGCTTTGATTTCCGCCACCAGGCCCGTCGCTTTGTTCACGTTTCTGAGCAGCAACAACAGTCCCGCGCCTTCGGTCTGGATGTGGTGCAAAGCTTGTTGCAATGACGATTCGCCGTTCAGCAACTGACCGAAAAGATCTCGCGTGCCCGATTCAACGTGCACGCGCACCAACGTCGGTTTATCTTTTGAAACTTCGCCTTTTTGCAAAACCAAATGCTCGACGCCGTCGACTTTGCTTTTGAAAACGCGGGCGCGAAATCCTTTGAATTCAATTGGAAGCTCGACATTGATCAATTCTTCCACCAGCACTTCGCGGGACAGACGATACTCGATCAGATCGACGATCGTGCCGATTTTGATCGAGTGCTTTTTCGCGAAAACTTTGAGATCCGTGACCCTCGCCATGGTACCGTCGGCATTCATCACTTCACAGATAACGGCCGCGGGATTCAGGCCTGCCAGTTTTGCCAGGTCCACCGAGCCTTCGGTGTGGCCCGCACGTTTTAAAACTCCACCCTGCTGAGCGCGGATCGGAAAAATATGTCCGGGCATGTGCACGTCGGAAGCTTTGGCTTCCGGATTCGAAGCCACCTTGATGGTGTGGGCACGATCGGCCGCCGAAATTCCGGTCGACACTCCCCAAGAAGCTTCAATGCTGACGGTGAAAGCCGTTTTATTCGGAGAAAAATTTTGATCGTCGCGAACCATTTGCGGCAATTGCAGACGATCAATTTGTTTCGAAGCAAGCGCCAAACAAATCAAACCGCGCGCTTCGACCGCCATGAAGTTGATCAATGCGGGCGTCACGTGATCGGCCGCCAAAACCAGATCGCCTTCATTTTCACGATCTTCGTCGTCGACCAACAAAACCATTTTACCTTGGCGAATGTCTTCGACCAGCTCGGCAATGCTGTTGAAACCTTCTTGAGTCTTCATAGCTGTTTGTCTCTTTCCACCTGCAACATTCGTTGCATGGCTTTGGCCATATAGTCAGGCTCCACATTGACGAAACCACCGACCTTCAATTCGCCGAGATTGGTCCGCTTCAAAGTTTCCGGAATCAAACCGACGCTGACGACAGCCCCCTTGATTTCATTCACCGTGAGACTGACACCATTCAATGTGATGCTGCCCTTTTTCCAGATGAACGGGAGTATGCTGTCAGCGACCGAAATATCCAAGAACCAGTTTTCGCCCAAGCCTTCTGACTTCTTGACGAGTCCAAGGCTGTCCACGTGGCCAGTGACCAGATGACCATGAATGCGATCGCCAAATCGCAGCGAGCGCTCCAAATTCAATTTCTTCCCAAGCAAGAAATCAGGATTTTCAGGAGACCACTGCAAGACGCGCAAAGTTTCTGCCGCCAACGCAAAGGTGATCGTTTCCGCATCAAATGCTTCGACGGTCAGACAAACACCATCGGTCGCGACACTGTCGCCATTCTTTAAGTCATTGAAATCATTTGGCTTTTTAACATTGATGCGGATGAGTGGACCGCTGCCACGCTGAACAGAGAGAATGGGCTGAACGGACTCGACGATTCCTGAAAACATAGGGTGGATGAGCTTTAGCATTTGACCCCGATGAACACAAGGAGGCACTCTGCCGCCACCGAGGAAAATCATGAGTTCAAAAGCATTGAAGTTGAATGGCCTGTACCGCCATTACAAAGGCAAAATGTACAAGGTGCACCAAGTGGTTCGACACAGCGAAACTTTGGAAGAATTGGTGCTGTACGAAACTTTGTATGAAAATCCAGCAGGCAAGTGGTGGGTGCGCCCAGCCGCTATGTTTATGGAGAGCGTTGTGATTGACGGCGTGACCCAGCCGCGTTTCGAACTGATCGAGGAATAAACAGCTTCGCTCCTTCCTCGATCTATCTCTTGAGAACTTTTTGATTATTTCTGAGCCGCACCGGAAACCGTTGTCGCCGTCGCAGTTTGTGGCTGAATCAATTTTCGAACATAAACGCGAGAGCCTGGCTGAATCTTAGCTTCAGTCTGCTGCACGATCTTCGCTTGTGACATGGTATCACCAACGATCTCGACTTCGGCCACCGCGATGGGTGCAGCGGTTTCGTCAATGGTGCCCTTCAATGTCGAGTTGCACACATCTCCCGACCAACGATAACGAACGTTGTAGATTTCCAAGACGTCACCCTTTTGCAGACCCGCATCGGAAGCGCCACCAGCATTGATCAAAATCGCTTTATCGCAATTTTTCAACACCATCGCGTACCATGGCGAGTTCTGATCCATCTGTTTCTTCAAATCTTTGATTCCCGATTGCATGGCTTGACTGACAACGCCGGACAATTCGGATTTAAAATAAGCGCTGGGTCCAACCGAGAAAAGGCCGAAATTAATTTTCGCGCTCAACGCCGTCTCGTAGCGATTGGCCGTCGACGTGGTCGCCGCCAAAACCTGTCCGGGGATCAATGGATCTTCGGCTTGAAAGGACATGGCAAGCACCGCTTTTGTCACGTCAACGGAAAGACCCAGATCAACGGGCTTTAAAAGATCGACGCTGACACCGGCTTTGTTCGTGACTTCAAAATTCAGGATGCTTCCTTCGACAACCGCCTGAGGCATGTTGATCATGCAGGTGGCGACCGTCGAAATTTGTTCAGTCTTGGCCATCATCTTTTGATTTCCGCTCAAGACATCATCATCGCAGCGGTTGAAAGCATTGCGATCGGCATCGGTCATTTGCTCAAGTTGGTAAGTGCCATCCATCGTCGCCGTTGAAAAAGATTGCGTCTTGTGAAGCACATCATACATCTGCGCATTGGCGACGAATTTGAAATCGAACTTCTTACCGTCTGGCAGACTCATCGCCGGTGCTTCGATGGCGCCCATCTCGACCCGTCGGCGAAGTTCTCGGACTTCGGTGGTGGGCTGTTGGCATTTTTGATTTCCCATCAGCATCAGTGCCAGCGGTGTCAGTATCAGAAGTCTTTTCATACGATCCTCGTTTCCAGTTTGCGCGTTCAAAGCGGTCAGGACTTTTATCGGTGGCTCTGGATATTAGTGTAGTCGAGTTGGTGAAAACACGCCGAAGGTCCAGCAAGCTTTTGAAAGTTCCGGGTAATTTTCAGTTTCGTTTCAGATCAAGACGGTCCAAGCATTTGATAACTTTGGAATTCAAGACGGAACCCAGAATTTTCTGACTCAGTTGGCGAAAAAAGCTTCGACAAGTTCGCATAAACGGAAACTTCACTCTATTTAATTTGAGATTAAGTTTCCCGAAACCGAAGAGTAAATGAACAAAAGGACGGAAAACGGTGTCAGATCAATCGCCCCGAGATTTTTTCGATCAAAAGACAAAGCTATTTCTGATGCCCGGCAAAATCGTCGTCGCGGAACAAGAAACCTTGATCTCGACCTTGCTGGGGTCGTGTGTCGCCGTCTGTTTGCATGACCCCTTGACCAAAATCGGGGGCATGAATCATTACCTGCTCCCCGAAGTCCTGAACAACGAAAAGCCGTCCCCGCGCTATGGGGTTTTCGCCATTCCTGAATTGATTCGCGAGATGGATAAAAAAGGTGCCGACATTTATCAGCTGCAGGCCAAAGTTTTTGGCGGCGGAAATGTTCTGGTCGACAACAAATTGGGTCTGTCGATCGGTCAGCGAAATATTCAGCTGGCCGAAAAAGTCTTGAAGGAACATGGCATCTGGATCGTGCGAAAAGACGTCGGCGGCGAGCGCGGCCGCAAGATCACTTTCGACACCACCACCTTCGAAGTTTTGGTCAGCTACAACTCGAGCAACGACAAACTCACCGCTTAGTCATTCAGCGCCCTCATCCACGACACGCAGATCATTGGACCGAGGCCTCATCCATAACAACCGGGTCATTGGCAAGTGCACTCATCCACGATCTTTGCCGTCGGTACGGAGCGCATTCTTGCTTTCATGATGTCTTCATAACAAACGCCAGGCTCTGTTGAGAATTGAGCCACTCACGGAAGTAACAATTGGGGTTGTTCGGTGCAATGTCGGTAAATTGGCGAAAATGACAATTTACCGACGTTGAAGGCAAGCTCGATAACGCCGCTGGGTCGGAAGGAAGTAGCGATTCAATCGTGAGCGTCGTCCCATAATCAATTCGACCTGCATTGCCGTCGCCATTTCTGTTGGTTTTGGTGCCGTTGCGTTTGGTGCTATTGCTGTTGGCGTTGCAGCTGTGGTTGTTGTTGATGCTGTTGCGGCAATTCGCGCTTTGTGTGGCGAGCGCGCAGGGTCGGTTGCGCGCTCGGAATCAAATTTTGGATGATTAAGGCTTTTTCTTGAAATCGATGGTTGAGCCGTTGATGGATGCCACGAGTGCATCGCCGCCTTTGATTTCGCCGGAGATCAGCGACTTGGAAAGCGGGTTGAGCAAATCTGTTTGAATCACTCGCTTCAACGGCCTTGCTCCGTAAATCGGGTCGTAACCTTTTTTAGCGAGCCAATTGATCACGTCTTTTGGGAATTCGACTTGGATGCGTTTGTCCTTCAGACGTTTTTCCACGGCCTGCAATTGCACCTTCACGATGCCGGCAATCTGGGCTTCGCCCAACGAATTGTAAATGACGACTTCGTCGACGCGGTTTAAGAATTCGGGCTTGAATTGCGATCGCAAAGCTTCAAGCACGGCAGCTTCTTTCGCGGCGGCCGACATCTTTGGATCCAGGATCGATTGCGAACCCACATTCGAGGTCATGATCAACACGGTGTTTTTAAAATCCACGGTGCGACCTTGACCATCGGTCAAGCGCCCTTCATCCAAAACCTGCAGCAGAATATTGAAGACATCGGGATGAGCTTTTTCAATTTCATCCAACAGCACCACGCTGTAAGGGCGCCGGCGAACGGCTTCGGTCAACTGGCCCCCCTCTTCGTAACCAACGTATCCCGGAGGCGCTCCAACCAATCGTGAGACACTGTGTTTTTCCATGTATTCGCTCATGTCGATGCGGATCACGGCTTGTTCGTCGTCGAATAAGAATTCTGCCAGGGCCTTGACCGTTTCGGTTTTTCCGACGCCGGTTGGTCCTAAGAAAATAAACGTGCCGATCGGACGATTGGGATCCGAAATTTCGGCGCGGGCGCGGCGAATGGCGTCCGAGACGATCTTCAGTGCATGATCTTGACCAACAACCCGTTTGGAAAGCTGATCTTCCATGTTCAAAAGTTTGTGCGTTTCGCTTTCCAACATTTTCTGAACGGGCACGCCCGTCCATTTGGCAACGACTTCGGCCACGTCTTCGGGACCAACCTCTTCCTTGAGCATGCGATCTCCGCCTTCGGCCTTTTCGCTCTTGTCACTGAAGGTTTTTAATTTCTTTTCCAGCTCGGGCAGTTTTCCGTATTTGAGCTCGGCCGCTTTGCCGAGATCACCGACGCGTTCGGCTTTGCTGATCTCGTTGCGAACACCTTCGATGGCCTCTTTGGTCTTTTTGATTTCTTCAATGCCGCCTTTTTCGAATTCCCATTGCTCGCGAAGCAATTGATTTTTAGCGTGCAGCTCTTGAATTTCTTTATCCAAAACGGCCAGACGCTCGCGCGCTTGGACGTCCTTCTCTTTTTTCAAGGCTTCTTTTTCCACCCGCAGCTGCATGAGCTTGCGCTCGATCTCGTCGACCTCTTCAGGGACGCTGCCAATTTCAATGCTCATCTTGCTGGCGGCTTCGTCGATCAGGTCGATTGCCTTGTCGGGTAAAAATCTCGAAGTGATATATCGATGCGACAACTTCACCGCCGCCACCAAAGCCGAGTCCGTGATGCGGACGCCATGGTGCACTTCGTATTTTTCTTTCAGCCCCCGCAGGATCGTGATCGCGTCTTCGACCGAAGGCTCCTGGACCAGGACCTGTTGAAAGCGACGCTCAAGAGCCGCGTCTTTCTCGATGTACTTGCGGTATTCATCCAAAGTCGTCGCACCGATGCAGCGAAGCTCGCCACGCGCCAAGGCTGGTTTCAGCAATTGGCCGGCATCCATCGCTCCGTCAGTTTTGCCAGCCCCCACCAGGGTGTGCAGCTCGTCGATGAATAAAATGATCTGACCATCGCTGGAGGTCACCTCTTTGATCACGGCCTTGAGGCGGTCTTCGAATTCGCCGCGATATTTGGCCCCGGCAACCAGGGCCCCCAGATCGAGAGCCATCAATTTTTTGCCAATCAAATTTTCGGGAACGTCGTGTTTCAAAATGCGAACAGCCAGGCCTTCGGCAATTGCCGTTTTTCCGACCCCGGGTTCACCGATCAGAACCGGATTGTTTTTCGTGCGACGAGACAGCACCTGAATCACGCGACGAATTTCTTCGTCCCGTCCGACCACCGGGTCCAATTTTCCTTCGGCTGCCAGAGCGGTCAGATCCCGGCCGTATTTAGCCAGGACTTCGTATTTGTTTTCTGGATCGTCATCTGTCACTTTTTGAGTTCCCCGCATTTCCATCAAAGCACCTTCTAATTTTTTAAGGGTGGCGTCGTTTTTCTTGAGAAGACTGCCAAGCTCGGGATCGCCACCGTTGAGCATGGCCAAAACAAAATGCTCGGTCGAAATATAGGCATCGCCCATGCGACGCATTTCCTCTTCCGCTGCCCCGAAAAGGCGAACCATCCGTTGACTGGCGACGACCTTCGAGGCCGCTCCCGACACTTTGGGCATTTTCTCAAGACGAGTATCAAGGTCGACGAGAATGGATTTGGTCGTGATCCCGGCCTTTTCAAAAAGTCGGGGGACGATGCCCTCGGACTGTTGTAAGAGCACCAAGAGAAGATGTTCGGGCTCGACCGAGGGATTTCCCCGGCGCTCGGCCATGGTCGCCGCGGCCTGCATCGCTTCTTGGCTTTTTCGGGTCATTTTTTCGATTTCATTCATAGTGCGTCCTTGATCCTTCTGTGTTAATCATGGGTTCTATGCCTGGAAAGTCAATACTCACGCCCTCTCAAAACACGGCCCAAAACCCTGCTGCGCCGGCCGTCAAAAAAGCTCAAACGCCGACTCCCAAAAGATTGCGCACCAGCATCCGTTTTGACTCGATGAATCCTGGCGACTATTTGAAGTATGACTTTCGTTTTGCTTGCGAAGACTGCACTCACTTTGATCGCGAAAACGAAACCTGCACGTTGGGCTACAATCCACAGTGGCACCGCAAAGAATTCCAGAAAAAGTCCTTCGAGCTCGGCGGTAAAATGGCTCTTTGCCGCTTCCTTGAAATCGATTGATCGACTGGCAAATTTCGATTCCCTAAAATTTTATTGAGAGCGAACCCGCCACACAAAAGCGGTCACGGGATTTCGTGGCGCATTCAGAATTGCTGATGACTTTGCATGACGGGTGCGCCCAATAATTGACTCTTTCCGCGGCAATAATTTCCGTTTTTCTCTCTCAAAGTCCAGGCGATTTCACGTTTTTCCCTCTCAAAGTCCTGCCTTTCTGGATCCATCGAAAGTCTAATTTGTGGCGCAAAGACCCATTTCAGGACTGATGGCCTGTCAATTTACCACCTCAACTGACGATCAGTCTCGTGTCAGGCAACTGACAGTTTCAAACAAGGTTGAAGGATCAACCGGAGAGCACCTGGGAAAGGTTCACTCTCTCTCACTCGAGAAAGGAGGATTCACGGAAGAAGAACTTGGCGACAAAGAAAATCGCCAAGGCAAAAGAAGCTTGAAAGAAAGTTTCTTGAAACAAGGATCGAAGAATCGATCCAAAAAAAGATGCGAGAAATCGCTAGGCTTGGAAGCCGCTCGACAAACAGAGAATAGACACACGGAGGTTTTGAAAATGAATAACGAATTACAAATATAAACGTTTTTTACGGAGGATATTAAAATGGGAATGAGAGTCACAACGAATCTGGCAGCATTGAATGCGCAACGTAACTTGGTTGGCAGCCAACGCCAAATCAACAAATCAATGGCACAGTTGTCATCTGGTTCACGCATCAACATCGCGGCTGACGACGCTGCGGGTTTGGCAATCAGTGAAAAATTGAAAGCCGGCATCCGATCAGCTCGCCAAGCGAATCGCAATGCGAACGACGGTATTTCAATGGTGCAAACGGCTGAGGGTGGTCTGAACGAAATCGGTAACATCGTTACTCGTCTTCGTGAGTTGGGCATCCAGGCAGCATCTGATACTGTTGGACAAACAGAGCGTGGATTCATCGACAAAGAGGTTCAACAGCTCAAGGCGGAATCTCAACGTATCTCGATGTCTACAAAGTGGGGAACGACGAATCTTTTGGATGGTTCTACACCTTCATTTGATTTCCAGATCGGTATCTACAACAACGCTGAAGAAGATCGCATCTCTTTCAACGCTGCTGATAACAACGCTCAGTTGGATTCTTTGGGAATCGCGGGCCTTGATTACACGACAAAAGAAGGCGCACAATCGGCTTTGAACCTGCTCGACACCGCACAAAATTCCGTCAACGGAATGCGTTCGAATCTGGGAGCTCTTCAGAACCGATTGACTTCGACTGTTGATAACTTGGGTGTCTTGGAAGAAAACATGTCAGCGGCAAATTCACGCATCCGTGATACTGACGTGGCAATGGCTTCTTCAGAGATGACTCGAAACAACATCTTGTTGCAAGCTGGTACTTCGACTTTGGCTCAAGCCAACTCGATGAACCAATTGGCTCTGAAATTGATTGGTTAATTGAAGCTTTGAATTAAAAGTAGCACGTTTCTGATCCGCAAGACCCTGGCCCTTAAAGAAGGCCGGGGTTTTGTTTTTTGGCGCTTGCCACAGTCGCGCCTTCGAGCTTGAGTTCTTGACCATTCAAGTACACCAAGACTTTTCCTTGATCCCCACTGCCCGCCGCGAAAACTTGAAGCAAAAGCTTGCCGGCATTGGTCTCAATGATCACGGCTGCAGCCAGATCAATCGCACCCACCGGCGCAATCGATTTTTCCGCCAGCGATTTCAATTGCAGGCCCGACGAAGCAGTGGTCTGTGAAGAAGTCGAATTTTGCGATGAAATATTTTGCAAAGATTTAAGGTCGAACAAGATCTGGGCGTTGATATCGCCTTGAGTTTTGGTTTTTAATTGCCCTTGAAAGCGTCCGTTCAGCGCCATCTCTTGGCTCTTTTCCAGGATCAGCATTTCGCCTTCGATCCGACCCGTGAGAGATTGACCGATGTAATCAAACTGCAGCTGATCTGCTTCGGTTTGCATCTGAATATTGTAAGTCAGATCGACACCCAATTTTGCTTTGGCTGACTGTTCGCCCAGTCTCCACATGTGAATGCGGTAAACCATTGTTTGAACAGAGTCGACTGGGCAGCCCACGCCGCCAACGGTTGTCCCCTCTTGCCAGCCGATGTCTTTCTCGGTGTCGCTACCACTTTCTTGGGTTTGCGATTTGTTATGTGAAGGAATGCATTTGAGAAGATCCTGTTCAAACTGCGTCGAATCCCTGAGCACCGTTCGCAGACTGAGAATTTTGGAGAGCACTCCGCTGTTCATCAATGCCTGGCCGACTTCAACCGAGATGTCCGTTGATTTTTGCAGACTGGCCGGAGGAACGATTTTCGAGATCGCCTGGTTCACCGTCAACGCCCCTTGAGTCACTTTTCCGATATCCGTCATTTGTTGATCGCTCAAAGGTTGCGCCGGGGTGCCATCTGGAAAAACGCCGACTTTCGTGGACTGGCCAATGACGGAAGCGGCTTTGGGGCTGACGTCCGTTGAACCACCATCACCACTGTCCGAATTTTTGCTGCATCCGAGAAGGCCACTGAGAGCGGTGGCACAAAATAAGAGAACCAATCCCTGTTTCATCCAGAACTCCTTCCATGAGTTTTATTTGTGTCACGGATATTAAACGAATCTGCCGAACGCTTTGTCACCTTTTGAATTCTTCAGAAATCCCCAAAATTTCGGAAATTAGTGTCGAAATATTCTGCGAACTTGTTGCGAAGCTTTCGACAAAGGTCCAGGTCCTGTCAAAAGGTTCCGCAATTTCAATCAAACAAAGTCAATAAAATCAGGTACTTGCCTAAAGACGTGTCGACCAACATCCGATAGACTTAGGGTGAGGTGCTTATGAAAAAGCTGATTTACATTTTAATGATCGCATCAATGAGTCTTGTGGGTTGCAGCGGGAAAACCGGCTTTCAATCTATAGACGGTGCTTTGGGCTCTTCAGACAACAACAGCCAAGGCGGCGGTGGTGATGGCGGCGGAAGCGGCACCAACACAAATGCGGATTGGAGCAAAGTCGAGATGGATGGTTACTCGCAAGGCCTGGATTCAAAGGGCAAGCTGGTGATCCAAATCGATAAGGTCAACCAGGCTTTGATTTTAATCCTCCCTTTACCGTCTTTTTTGTTTTTGCCTTTCACTTCTGCCAATGTCGACATTCCGGATCTTGATGGTGCTTACTTTACCAGCTACGAGACAGCTTCCGGTGATCGTCAACTGGCTGTCAGCGTCCCCTTGAAGCATGTCATCAAAGGAGCCGAGTTTGGCGACAGTCAACGTCTGCCGAATGGCGAAGCGCTTCCTTTTATTCCGGCGGGCGAGCTGCCTGGATTTTCGATCAATTTTCCGCAACAGCCCAAATACCAGGTCCACGTCTATGTCGGCGTGAACGTGGTGGCTGCCTTCGTCGAGCTTCCGGACTTAGGACTTCCGATTGGCGGCACGGCTAAAGTGAAAAACAAGGACAAGACCAAGGAAGTTGGCGCAATCGGCTATATTCCGGCTCAAGGAAATTTCAATGGCGGACTGTACCTGGCCGCTCAACTTCCGAGCGAGCTGGCCATCACGATTGACGAGCTGATCCGCTGGTAAGACTCTGTCAAATATCTGTTTACAGACTCCCTCAAATGTCGCTACCCTGATTGAGTTTTCCAATCTTGGTAACGTCACTTGAGGGAGTTTTTTTATGGCCAAAAAGAAATCAACTGCGAAAAAAGCAACGAAGAAAGCGGCAAAAAAACCCGCTGCAAAAGCAAAAAAGTCGCCAGCTAAAAAAGCGACAAAAAAAGCGGTTCAAAAAACAACCGCTAAAAAAGCTGCAACAAAGAAAGCCGCTCCTAAAAAGGCAGCTAAAGCGACTGCGAAAAAAGCAGCTCCTGCGAAGAAAGCGGCCGCTCCTAAAAAAGCAAAAGCTGTCGCTCCAGCAAAAGAATACAAACACGAACCTTTGATGGACGAGTTGGATGAATTCGGTGACGACGCTGGCGGCATGGAAGACATGGAAACTGAAGGCGAAGAGTCTGAAGAAGCCAAAACCGAAGAAGGTTGGGAAGAGTCCGAAGAAAAAGAAGACGAGCCATTTGAAAAAATGGAAGACGATGATGATGAGGACGAAGACGAAGAAGGCGGAGACGACGAAGGTTACTTCTAGTTTCTAGATCTCGACTCTGATTCTCGATTCGAAATTTCGAAATCAATCCAAAACCCAGGCGACAAGTCTGGGTTTTTGTTTTTCCAGGGCTCGCTTTTCAATTATTTTTTCATTTCCAGCTGGTGCGGTCTTTCCGGCTGGCTCGGTGTTTCTCTCCTATTGGAGCGGATCGACACTCTTTTCACTTCATAAACTGGTCGACTCGCCCGCCACATCAGATTCTTGTCTACGGATTGGTCGACAAGACTTGTCTACGGATCCGTAGACAAGAAAGTGAGGGTCCGAGGTGAGCCCCAAGATCGCGCAAAAAAATTGCCATTCGAAATGATGGAAACAGGACTGTGGGGGCCAATAAAAAACCCAAGCTTGTGGCTTGGGTTTTAATTTTCTGAGATTCGAAAGCCGGCCGAAGAGCGGCCTTCTTTTTAAGGAACGATGTCGCAGTTCGAAAGATACTCGGCACCATTCAAGATCACGCGAGAGCTCGCTTGATTCTTCGGACCGCCAAGGTACATCTTCAGGATCGCAGGCTTGTTGTCTTGGCCTGCTGTCATGTGCTCGGCCGTACCGACGAAGCCGTATGAAACTTGGGGCATGAAACCAGGCTGAACAGTTTGCGTTTTGCCGTTGAAGAAATCGCTCACGACGTCAAAACCGTGGATCTGAAGAGTCAGGGCGGCCGAGGACTCCCCGTTCTCTTCGATCGTCACCGACCCATTTGCTTGGAAGCTTGCGATGATATTCTGACCTTCGGGAACGGCGCAGGCGACTTGAAAGGTTTTCGCCTGGGCTGCCATCGAAGCCAGGGGTGCGGCCAACATCAATGCGATCAGTGTCAGAGATTTCATACTTTTAGTCCTTGATCGGCTTTTGGTGGACAGCGAACTTTTCGAATTCGCCGTATTCATGCAATTTGTTGTACAAAGTCTTGATGGTGATGCCAAGAGCATTCGCCGCCTGAGTTTTGTTTCCGTCGAAGTGCACCAGCGCTTTAAGGATGTAGCGCTTTTCGAGCTCGGACAGAGTGATCGTTGGATCGTACTCGGCCGTCTCATCCTTGGTCTCCGGATTGCGGATGTTCTCGGGGATGTCGTTGACCATGATGGTGTGGCCTTCACACAAGATTTGCAGACGCTCGCAAACGTTTTGCAATTCTCGGATGTTACCTGGCCAGTCATAGTTCATCATCAAAGTCATCGCTTCCGCGTCCATCTGACGGCCGCGGTTCAAATACGCGTGGTCGTTTGACGACAGGAAGTGATTGACCAGAGCCGGAATGTCTTCTTTGCGTCGGCGCAAAGGGGGAACTGACGCCACAATCGTATTGATGCGATAGAAAAGGTCTTCACGGAAATTTCCGATTTGGACTTCTTTTTCCAGATCCCGATTGGTGGCACAGATCAGACGGATGTCGACCTGGATTGGGTCTTTGCCGCCGACGCGATAGATTTCACCTTCTTGGATGAAACGCAAAAGTTTGGCCTGGATGGCTTGTGACAACTCGCCAATTTCGTCCAGGAACAACGTTCCGCCATTGGCAGCTTCTGCCAATCCCATTTTCTTTTGGTAAGCGCCCGTGAAAGATCCTTTTTCATGGCCGAATAATTCTGATTCTAAAAGAGTCTCGCGAAGAGCGCCGCAGTTGATCGCGACGAAAGGCTTGTTCTTACGAGTCGACTTCTCGTGAATCGCTTTGGCAATCAGTTCTTTACCGGTGCCGGATTCTCCGAGAACGAGGATGTTGGCGTTTGAAGTCGCCACACGCTCGATCATCTTCATCAACTGAGTCATGACGTCTGACTTGAAGATAATGGTTTTCTGCTCGACAATTTGATGAGCAGGAGTTTGCCACATGACCTGACGGGTATTCTGAGACGCCGGCAAAATGGGGGAATTAACATCACTCGACATACGTGCCACCTTTCAACAAGAGTGAATTTAAGAACCAACCAGCTATCTGCGGCATGCCCCCACGCCCATGTTCAGAACCACTCGTTGTGCAGTGTGTTATATGGTAATTCTACAAATACCACAAGAGAAACTTTGCAATCTTATGCAATAAGTTCACGGTTTAAGGCTTTGAAATGATAGAAGGAAAATCGAACCCAAAAACTTTAGATATCTTGACGATTACAGATAACTTCTTGAAATACCTAGAAAATATTGAAACTTGCTCGGTTTTGACCTTGAAAGCCTACCACTTAGATTTGAGCCAAGCCTTCCCAGAATTGTCAGGACCTATAAAAAAGACACGGATTTATCAAGAAACCGAGCTCTTCACCCAGGCACGGCAGGCTCTTTTGGGCTGGGGAAGCCTGAGCTTGGCCAGTCGCAATCGCAAATCCGCGACGCTCAAATCCTTCTTCAATTACCTTTTCCGTGAAGGCTACATCGAGCGAGATTTGAGCTCGCAAATTCACAGCCCCAAAGTGCCGAAGAAAATTCCGCATTTCATTTCTGTCGATGAAGTCGTTGCCGTTCTGCAGTCATTCGATCGCGATGCGGATCAGAACCACGGACTGGAGAAGGTTCTGTTTCTACTTTTGTACGGCGCGGGCTTGCGGGTCAGCGAGGCTTGCGGTCTGCAGTGGAAGCGCATCGATTTCAGTCGGCGCGTGATTCTGATTCGCGGAAAAGGCGACAAAGAAAGACTGGTCGCTTTGCCGCAGAATCTGGCCAAGCTTCTGCAGGCCGAGCATCAGAAATCGAGCACGGAATATGTCTGGGGCGAGCAAGCTTTGAATCCGCGAACCGCTTACGAATGGGTTCGAAGTCGAGGTGCTAAAGCCGGCTTGATGCGGCCGATTCACCCGCATGCGCTTCGCCACAGTTTCGCCACTCACCTGCTGGCCAGCGGGGCCAACCTGCGAACATTGCAAGAGCTTTTGGGACATGAAAGTCTCACCGCTACCGAAAAGTACACTCATCTCGGGGTCGATCAGCTGGCGCGGACACTCGAGGCTCATCATCCCTTCGGACAAAAGAAAAAAGCCTAGGGCTCGGCTCGGCTTAGGAAGCCTGTGGACCCATGGTGCTTCTGGATGGCATCTCTCGATGGTCTCTACCGGCTTTGCATTTTTGGGCTCTGGCGATCCGATTTGAAATTCGGGAAGGCTCTAGGAGCGCGTTGGATTTTGCGCACTCACTTTCTTGTCGACTCATCCGTATACAAGTCTTGTCGACGGATCCGTAGACAAGAATGTGAGTGTGTCTATTCCGAACCTGACTTCGCTATCACTTTCGCTTCGTCCGCTTCTGCTGGCCGGCCTGACGGGAGGTAGAGTCTTGCTTTGTATCATGCTGGGAGCGAAGCCCAGATCAATTCTTCGACACTAAAACCCAATCTCATTTCGAGAAGCCTTTAGCTCCTTTTCAAATTGAGAATAAATCAAGTTTCCAACCCCAAAGTCCGATCCGTAACTTGTTGATTTAACATTCGAGGTTCATATGAACACATTAAAATGGATCCTTGGTTTTGCCTTCGCGATGGCCTTTTCTTTCGCGGTGCAAGCGCAAACTGTTCAAGGGGTCATGATGGTCGTCAAAGGTGATATCAAAGTCACCGGTGCCGACGGAAAAATCGAAGCCGGCAAAGTTGGCAAAAAAGTTTCTGCCGGCGACACCATCTTGGCGGGCGCCGATTCGCGAGCGAAAATCGTGATGGCCGATAAGAACGTGATCAACGTTTCTCCGGACTCGAAAATCGTGATCGAAAAATACGAAAACGATGGCAAAGACAAAAAGAATGTCGAGCTGAACGTCGTCTACGGTAAAGTCCGCGCCAGCGTCGAGCAAAAGTATGATGGAGATAAATCCAAGTTCAATATCAAAACTCCGTCGGCCGTTGCCGGTGTCCGTGGTACCGATTTCTTGATGGGATACAATCAGGGTACGAAGACCGCGCAGGTCATCACCTTTTCGGGATCGGTCGCGGTCGGACAACCTGGACCTGGCGGCACGATCAAGAACCCAGTTTTCGTTCAGGCAGGTCAGATGACTTCAGCAGGAGCCGGCAAAACTCCGGAAACTCCGAAGTCCGTTCCTAAAGAAGATCTGAACAAAATGAACAACGAGACCAAAGCCGATACAGCTTCGAACGGAAAAAAAGATTCCGGGCAGAATGTTGCCGATTCGAAATCCGATAAAAAAGACGGCGAAGCGAAAGACAAAAGCGATGGCGATTCGAAACGTGAACCCGCGAGCGAGAACGGCAAGAAAGACGGCGAAGGTAAGAAAGAAGCTGGCGACACTAGTTCAGGACCAAAAGATGGAAACAAGCGTGAGCCAGCAAGCTCTGGATCAAGCGGCTCCAATTTAATCACTGCTGGCGATCTTCCTGGAGGCCCAACAGGACCAGGAGGCAACAGCGGCGGCGTTCCCACTGCAGGTGGACCTCCACCTCCACCGCCAGTTATCAAACCACCAATTCAACAGATTCCCATTTCTCCGACGGCCCCACCTTTGGGCGTAGTTGGTGGTGGCAAGGCCAAGGTGAATATTATTTTGAACCCGAAATAGACATCATACTATAATCGAAGCACGCCTCATCTATGTTTGAAGGAGATCAGCTGTGCTTCGATTTTTCATCTTTGTTTTGCTGTCATGCACGTCCCTTTTTTCAGCTGCACAAATTAAAGTGAACTCGTCCAAACCCATTTCGTTGGAGTATCGATCCAAGGTTTGGAATAAACATCCCACGCAGTTGGATGATGCGTTCATCCTGATTCGCGATTCGGAAACCAAAAAAATGGTGCGCGTGCAATTGCAAGAGACCGATCTCAATTCAGATCTTTTCATTGGACATTATTCGGTGACCTTCGGACAGCAGGATTTCACTCCGGAAGTTTACTTTCCGCCGCAAGAGATGATGAAAAACTCTGAGCAGATCAGCAAGCTTGAAAATTACATCAAAGACGGAAGCCTGATCCGCAAGCCTTACTTTGTGCACGAAGAGGGCAAAGGCAACTATGTCATCACAATCTTTGATACCAAGGAACAAGCGATCCAAGCTTTGGATGATTACCGTAAACTTCGCCTGCAAGTGAAGTCCCCCGTCGGACAGGCCGCGCTGGAAGCGCAAGCCTTGGCCGTTAAAGCGCGCGAGCAAAAAGAGAAAATGAATCTCGAGCAGCAGCAGAACGAAGAACGATCCCGCATCGAAGCCGAAGAAAAAAAGAAGCAAGAGGCTTTGCGTCTGCAGCAAGAGCAACTGAACGCCGCCGAGAAAGCACGCCGCGCGGCCCAGGCCAAACAGCTGGCGGCTCAGGGTATGGAATCCTACAAAAAAGCCAACTATGTCGAGGCTGAACCTAAATTTGCGAAAGCCATCGAGTTGGATCCTGCGAACACCGCATTTTATTTTCAGTACGGTGTGACCCTGTACCGCAATGGTCATTACAACAAATCATTGGTCATTCTGAATCTCGCCAAAGGCAGCGACGTGAATGCGGCCGAACGCGATTTCTTTGTTGCTTCCGATTACATGAAGCTCAAAGAAAACGACAATGCGATCCAACATTATGAAGCCGCGAAGAATTCAACAGATAAAAACCTGAGTGCCGGTGCCGCTTTCTACGCCGGCGTTCTGCAATACCAAGGCGAGAAGTACGATCCAGCGAAGGCGAATTTTGAATTCGTCTTGGACAATTCGGGTGATCCAAGCTTGGATAAGCAGGCGGAAACCTACATCGAGCAAATCGCCAACGTCATCGCCTTCAAAAAAGAGCAACAGAAGAAATTCATCCTGAGCCTGAATGGCGGCTTGATGTATGACTCGAACATCCTGGCGATTGCGAGATCGCAACTGGATCAGCAGACCGAGCTTGCGGGTTACCGCTGGGCCTATGGTGCAAGCTTCGAGTACCGCCCGCTTTACACTTACGTGCATGATTTCTCGGTGATCGCCTCTGCCAGTGATATGTATTCGACCAACAGCAAATTTGCGGCGGAAAAATCATTTCAAGACACCGATCCTTTGACCGTCAGCGTGTACGCTCCTTACCGCTACAAAGGAAAGGCCTTTGATAAGGGCTACCAGATGACCCTGAACCCGGGATACGAAATGACGATGATGAATGCCGATGCCGAGGGCAGCCGTGAAACCATCTTGTATTCAACCGTGCTGAAAAACGATCACACCTTCATCATGGACAATACTTGGTTTGCCACTTACTCGCTCGAGCTTCGTTCGGATGTATCGAAGATCGCAGCGACCGAAGGCACCGATGATGATTTAAGCGCCACCAAAATTGGTTTGTCGACGACGCAAACTTTTTTCCAGAACGATAAAAAGACCGAAGCCTGGATCGGCGAGATGGGCGCTTCACAAAACACCGCCAAGGGTGACAACGCCACCTACACTCGCTTTGATTTTGCCGCGACCTACATGTCGCCATGGGTTTGGGAGACGACGTGGACGGCGCGCATGGCTCTGTATTACGCTGATTACAACAAGCACACGGTGGGCCGCAAGGACACCGATACGGCGATTACTTTGGGATTGTTGAAGCCGATCACCGAGACCTTCTCGACGACACTGACCGGGACTTACACCAACAACAGTTCGACCCTGGAATCTTCGGATTACAACAAGTACGTGATCATGACGATGTTCAGCTGGACAACATCCCTGTAGACAGATATTCGCGCAGTTTGTTTTCGGCCCAGCGCAAATGCAAATCAGATTGAGGATCCTGGTGATCCTCGAGCTTCTGATGCTCGGACATCGACGTCCCTAGAAACGGCGTCATCCACGATTCGGGCTCGAGCACTCCTTGTTGAAAGAGCATCTTCAGACAAAAATGCAGACGAAAATTTCTCAGGCTTTGCGATTTTTCCAGCGCCCGTAGACTGTGCCCACCCAGATTGAACAGACCTTCCGAGTTCAAGTCCCCTTCCTGCGAAGCCTTCGACAAGGTCTCGAGCACAAAAAAGGCGACTTCCATTTTGTCATAGTCTTTGCGCAGATCTTCGAAGCCATTGATCAGGCTCGCTTCTTCCAGCGTCGAGATGCGGTCTTCCTGCAGGGGTCGCTTGAAACGAACTTCGACAAAGTGAGTGGGCTCGAGCACCCCGCCGGAAAATCGGCGTTTCGATTTCAGGGCGCCGCGCGCCAGCAACGACAGTTTCTCACCGCCAATGGTCAGTGCCTGTAAAATCAAATCCGCTTCACCGTATTTGGTCGATCGCAGAATCAGGGCTTTAGTTTTCGTCGAAGCTGGCAATCTGGCACTCCCGCAGAGCCTTTTCCAAAGCGGCCCTCAATCCGGGATGATCTAAGACTTGGGTGCCTAAAAGCAAGAGTCCTCTTAAAATTGATTCTGCTGGTCGTGGTTTCCACCAGTCGTCATAGTTTTTAACGCCACCCCAGCGACAGAGATGAGTGGTTTCGATGCCGGTTTCAAAGCCGGGTCTGTCAATCTTCAGTCCCAATGCCCCCGCCACGTACTGCTGCAACGATTCGCCGGCCGCGGCTTCGGAATAAATTACGGCCCGGTCCCAAGTGCGATGGGCGTGTGGAAAAAACACCTGAAATCCAGCCGGGAGATTCTTTTCTAACTTTTCGACCAAGGCGCGATCTTCAAACTGCGTGCTTTTCATTTTCTGGATTGTCTGCAGAAAAATCTCGGGCTCCCAATTCAGGTATCCGGAAATCAAAGGTGGCGCTTTCAATTTATTACCGATCAAGGCCACCGCCGTTTTGGGATCAAAGGCGCAGATGCGGGCCGAATACGGCAAGATCTCGCTCGGACGAAACAGATGCGCGTGATGAGAAACCTTGAAGCAGAAAATCTTTTTTTCGTTCAAAAGCTTTTCCAGCTCTTGGTTGTCCGACATTTCACCGGTGATCGCGTGATCTTCGCTGAACAACACGAAGCAAGTGTCTTTCTTCAGGGATTCGACCCAGGCTTTGGCATCCAGATTTTCAGGCGCCATCTGCACGTCGTAACCCTCTTTATAGAGATACGGCAGGATCGATTGAAAATGAGGGGTCCCACCCGCTTGAATCGCGACACTGCGTTTGTGACTGTAAAACTGCGCCGTCGAGAGCGCCAATTCGAAACAGGCCGCAGCCGCCCCCTGATAGCAGCGAAGCGAAGTCTCGGGCGATGTTTGCAAAAGGTCCTGAACCGCGAGATTCAGGCTTTCCCAGGCTTCAAAAGGGGTGATGTCGACTTTCATTCCCCCAGTGTAGCAAGGGCCTTGAGTTGGCTGTACGGACCTAGGTCCAAATTCGATTCTCATTTTGAGACATCTCAATGAAGTGTCGACGTTTGAGACAGCTGAGCGACCACTTTTGTTTTGTGCGAACACTGACATTGGGATCACCCGACTAAATGCCTTGAATCAGGAGAAAAAACCGGTGGCACATGTGGCTCCTTGCTTGCTCTTAAGGAAATCATTCAGGAGGCGAGATGCCTGCGACCACTGTGCGAAAAATATTGCGGTTCTTTGGAGTGCTGACCCTGGCCGCTCAGCTGGTTGCGTTCACGACTCCGCAAAATGGAGATCTGATTGAACTGAAAGACCAGCTGCAAAAGCTTGAGCTGAACGGTCGGTCGGATCATTATTTCCGTTCCACCGATCACAATGTGACCTATCGCCTGAAGGCCGGCACACGTGCCTTGGTCAAAAAAGTTCAAACATTTCAAAATGGAAACGCCGGCATCTGTCTGGAAGTCAAAAACAGTGATGACTTTCAAACGGGACAAGATTGCATCTGGGTTTATTACCGCAAGGGCAATGCTTCGATGAATTTGTATTCTTATAGTGGCAACGCCGCCGATCGCGACGCAAAACTTGCCGCGTGGGCCAAAGAAGGCAAGAAGGTTTCGCTCGAGAAAGTTGGCGAACCAAGCAAGGCCCAAGTGGCCGAGACGACAAAACCGGTGAGCGGATTGGGCACGGCTCGCAAGATTGGCCCCGCGAAATCTGGATCCACCGATTCAACAGCCTCTGTCACGCCGAAGGCGACGAAATCGACAGACGCTGAAGCCGTGATCGCTTTGATCAATGATACCCAGAGTGCGGCCAATCAAACGACCGAGACTTGCGAGGCTTGCGCTTTGGCCGCGACGGGTGCCGATAGTGTTCACATCAAGCCTGCAACCACCAGGTCCATGGCGCCTCGTTGCTCGATGCTGATGGATAAGAATGGTCAGCTGGGAAGTGGTGGCAAAAGTTTGGTGTCGATCATGTCGGAACCAAAATATGAAAAGTACTACACCCAATCGAACGCGCTTGGTTCATACTGTCCGAAATTCAACAATCTCAGTCACCACGAAAAGCTGATGGCGTGGGCTTGGTTTTGGACGGCACTGGCGCAAGAAGAAGCGAGCTGCAACGTGAGCGCGCATCACGGCACCTCGTACACGAAAAATGGAAAATCGATTGTTCTGAATCCCCGCGAAGGCTATGGTTTGTGGGCGATGGAAAGAGACCGAAACGTTCGTCGCTCGCGCGGTGCCGCCTGCAACAACATCGGCAGCGTTGAAGGCCAAGCTCGATGTTCGATTGATATCATGATGAAAAGACAGCTTTCCATCGGCGACTCGGCCAGTGGAAAAGTCGGTTACTGGGGACCGATCCGACGCGAATACAAGGATCATCAGTTGATGCCACATATGAAGAGGTTCAATTTATGTTTCTAAAGCACAGCCTCCCACTGATCATCGCTTTCTTCGGCCTATCGGCCTTGGCCGACGGTGGCCAGGCCCCTTCTCCGATCCTCAATGTCAGCTCGGGACAGCCGGGCAAATACGAACTGGCTCGCGGTCTTTCGACTTTGACTGACGCCCAGGTTTCGGTTGGACTTTGCCCGGATTTTAATTTGGACAAAAAAGAATTGATCGGCGGCCGCCCCGTTTTTCTTGGCGCCCGTTACATCTTCGAATCAAAGCGATCGACCCATTTGGTCGAATCCGATATCAACCCTGGAATCTGTAAATTTTTTGAAACGAATTCGCGTGAAGATAAATCAGAAAGCGAAACGCAGCTGACAAGAATGAATGAAGAACGCTGCAAGGACGACAACGGAGGCTACGCCGTGCGCTCAAAAACAACGGCGATCGCGTCGATCACCCCAAATAAAATCGAACTTCGTTACGAGATCACCGGATCCGAGCCCTACACTTGCGTTTGGATTCGCAAGCCCTAGAAGCTATTTCATAAATGCAAATCCTTCGTTGTTGCGCTGAAAGCGCACCTTTGGTGCGACTTCCTCGACTTTGCATTTATGAAATGGCTTCTCGTCATTTTCAAATCTCGCGGCTCGGGTGCGACCTTTCGGTTCGACCACAAAATTACAATTTTGTAATTTACGAAAATCTCGACTAAGGCTCTGGCTGCGGCGTTCGTGGCCTTGCAACTCGACAATCGAAAAAACTTTTCATTGCCTTTCGCCAGTTTGAAACGCGAAGCTGGGGAGAACCAATTTCATTTTAAATTTTGAAAACCCATTTGGCCGATAAAAATTCGGCCAAGCCAATTCGATTGCGCCCGACGATTTCATTTTCGTCTCGGCGTGGGGAGCTGTGAATGAAACGCATCTTGCGAAAGACCATGAATCTTCTGAGCGAAAAACATCGTCTGCAGATTTACCGAAAACTGGCGTCCATTCCCAAGGCTTACTTTGATGCGGACTTTACCGTCGAAATCGCCAAATCTCTGGAAGACCTGCACGCCGCCTACGAGCTGCTGCACGACTGCTATGTGGGAATTCAAATCATCGATCCGCAACCGTCGGGACTTCGCTGCAATCTGTATTCGTTCCTGCCAACCACGACCATCATCATCGCTAAATACAAAGGCAAAGTCGTCGGCACCGTCAGCGCCATCAAAGATTCCAATTCCGGGCTGCCGTCCGATCATGACTTTCAAAAAGAGAACGACCGTTTCCGCCGCCAGGGCAAGATCCTGATTGAAGCTTCCGCCTTGGCCGTTGCCCCGCAATTTCGTGGCAACCACAGCGTTTCGTTTTTGCTCATGAAGTATCTGTACAACTATTGTCGCAATTGTTTTCGTGGCGATTACATGATCGGCGCCGTTCATCCCAAGTCTGAAGACTTTTACAAAGCACTGTTTCAATTCAAGAAAAATGGCTCCCCGATTCAGTACGGTTCTTTGAAGGGAGCAGCCGCGATCCACATTTCGTTGGATCTTTCGCAGCGGCATTTTAAAAAAGTCATCCGCGATTTCGGTCCCGATGACGTGAACCGGAATTTGGGTTCGATGTTCATGGCCAAAGATGCGCGCTTTCAGTACCCCAACGAGAAAGAAGGTTTGAGCATTCATCCGGTGATCACGCCCGACATGCTGAAGCACTTTTGTCTTGAGCAACAGGAAGTTTGGAATCGTCTCAGCCAACACGATCATAAAACCTTGATTCAGGTGTATTCGACTTATTTTGGCTACGAATCAATGAACGCCTTTCGTTGGTACCATGCCCCCCTGCAGGTCGAGCAAGAATATCGCACGCCGGTTCAACTGTCGTCGGTGGTCAGCCTGGCCGAGCAATCATCATTCTGTGAAATTTTGGATATCACATCGGGCGGATGTTATCTCAGCTGGGAAGAAGAGCTGCCGGAACCAGGACAGACACTGAAAGTCTCGTTTCGCCTGGGCGGCCATCATTACGTCGTCTTGGGGCAAGTGGCATGGAAGAACGACAATCTTTCGTTGTCCAGACAGCGGGGCATCGGCATTCGCTTTTTACGACGAATTCCAACCCTGAACCTACAGTTGCAGCAGTGGGCGTACCAATCCAACGTGACCAGCGACTTGACATTGCTCAAGGCTTGATCGAATCAAGTATTTTCCCCGAAATATCCAACAGTTGAGTCGTGCGCTTCCTTGTTGATCCCGGTTCTTGAGCGAAAAGCCCTTTTGTTTTAGATATCAAATCAACCTGACTGGTTTTAAGACGGCATGCTCGTTGAATAGTCCCTAGGTGATCAGAGACTTGAGGGGGACGACATGCGAATTTTTTGGACGCTTCTATTTGGCTCGCTCTTTTTGATTTCTTCATCCGTCAGCTTCGCCTGCGAAAAGACACCGCACTGGAAGCATCATCTGAAAAATCCGTACTCGAAGAGTGAAACTCATCAAGCCAAACATTCGCATAAATCCAAGTCGCAGAAAAAAATCGCCCGCCACAAGGCCGAAAAGAAAAAACAGCCATGGGCCCGTAGCACCCGCATGGCCAAAGTCCTTCCTAAAAAGCACATCGAAGCGACCCGAGTGCCGGCCAATGAATTGTCCGTCGATACCGCTCTCGCAACGTCGATACCCGACGAGCCAGCGGCCAACATCGAACCACTCGACAGCGACTTTCCAGCTCCCGAAATCATGAGTCAGTAGAGGAATCTGCGAGAGGCTAACTGAAACCGAGCAACAGGGCGCCGCCCAAAATCACCCCGACGGAAATGATTTGGCGCCTTGAAATTTTCTCACCCATCATAAAGGCAAAGATCTGGGCCCAGCCGACCGAGGTGTTTCGCAAAGTGATGGCGTAACCCGGACCCGTCTTCGGCAGGCCATACAGAAACAGAATGAATGAAACCGCGCTGACCACACCGGTCAGGACCAGGACAATTCGTTGTTTTGTTCCGACGACCGGCCAGCTCCAGAATCTGTCGGTCCTTGCTTGCACCGCCAGGATCGGCAACGAGACGAACATGGATCCCATGAACAGCGAGACCTGGCTGGCGCCCGCTTCGATCGAAAATCCGTAACACAGATGATAGCCGGCAATGAAAAATGCGGCGGCAAATGACCAGAGAATGCCGACTTTCAAATCTGGCGTTTTTTCCATCCGTGGCTGCACAAAGTAAAGGCCGCATCCGATCAGGAAAACGCCGAGAAAAGCCAGGCCATTCAGCCTTTCTCCGAGCCAGCCGACAGAGATCACCCAGACCACCATCATCGCTCCGCCGCGCATGATGGTATAGGCGACACCGAGAGGCGCTCGCTTCAAGGACTTGGCCATGCAGAGAAAATATCCGCCTTCGAAAAGTCCCGCTAAAATCGTAAACAAAATCCCGCGCTGACCACCGAAGACAAACCCACCGGTCCAAGGTGCAAGCATCCCGGAAAAAAGCGTTGCCGTCAGGATGACATAAAAAAGACAGCGCTCCTTATTTTCGAAACGCTTGATCTGCGCGTTCCACAACGCATGCAAAAACGCTGAAGAGACAAGAAGGAAAATTCCGAAGGCCAATGGTGACATGGACTGACCATAACTTTGAAACGAGAGTTCGCCAACGGGTAACAGCGATGCTCTGCAAATGATTTTGCGTGATCCCAATCGCAGGTGCCCCTGGTCTGAACGTCGAACTTTTTGACGGTCGCAGTTTCACCGATGTTCATCTGAATTCTTGCTCGAATTTGATAAAAAACTTTCAACAAGGAGAAAACAATGAAAACACCAAAAACTTGGAAAGCTCTGTTCATTTTTATGTCGATGGTTTGGGCCCTGCAAAGCTGGGCCGATGTTCCCCAGGTGGATGCGGTCACCCGAAAGGTGCAAGCCGAATTTGCCGCCGGCACATTGCCGACAATGAAGGACCTCACCTTGAAATACAAATGGACCTGTGGTGATTTTTCGACGATTCCGAACGAAACGGACGTCGTCCTGGACGCTTCGTTTGCAACATTCAACTCGTTTAATGGCGTGATCACCTCTTCCATCCTTTTCAAAGGCTACACGTCGCCTGACACCAGGGCATGGGCCGAATCAAGCGACGGAAAAAATCTGGAATACATGAGTTCTTTTAATGCCTATACGGACTATGCCGGCAACACCGCTCATTTTGTGGCAACACGAAGATTTTTTGACACCCGTGTGTACAAAGGACATTTGATCATCGAAGTCTCAGTCGAAGTGCTGCCGGAAATGCCGGCTCTTTACCAACAGCCGCTGGCCCTGTATTCTCATGCCATTTCAAATCCAGACCGGGCCGTGCTGTTTTATACTGTTTGTCCTTGATACAGGCCAAAGCTTCAAGAATTGCTTGAAAGGTTGAATAGCGGTTCCATTCCGTCTGGAACCGCAAAAACTTCATCATTAGATAAATCGATCGAATCAGAAAATCTATGAGTTTTATCTCGCGTGCGTCGTGCCCTATATTGCACGTCAGAACGGGAGGTTTTATGAAGACGATCCAGGCTTTTATTTTTTCAATAGGACTTTTGTTAACGAATATGGGGTTTGCGCAAATGCACCACCATCCAGCCATGGACCATGCGTCGATTCATGGAATGCTGGTGGTCGGCAAGTCTCATATTTACCTTTCGCATTTGCCAATGTTTCATTCGCCCCATGACTATCAAGTGATCCTTGATGTGAAGCTCTCAGAAGCCGCTCAGAAAGCTTATCTTGAAAGCCTGGCTCAGTCAGATGAAACGGTCTACACCCTGGTGCCGGAAGCTTTCGTGCTGCCGGACATGGTCGCGCATCCCCACGCTTTCTCGGCCCAACTTTTTAAGGGACATTTTGAACGTGGGGGAACAGTGATTGCAGATCATGTTCAGGTGGACATTCAGAAGGTGATTTATTTCAAAAAATTTGATCCCAGCGAAAGCCAACCAGTCACAGCCGCTTATCTGCTGTTCGGAAATTCGGAGGAACAGTTTCTCGCCCACCAAATTTCCGCGGCCCCCGATTTTGACCAGGTTTCGAAAGTGTCCGTCTCGGCCCAGGCTTTGCCCCTGCTCTTAGACAAACAAGTTTTTTCTTTGAAATTCACGGGCCAGGCAAATCAGGTTCCTTTGAAGGCCGCGACGAACCTGCAAGCGACGACCGAAGTCTCCGCTGCGCCCTTTGACATCAATCTGCAAAAAATCTTTTACTTTGAAACCGGAGACCTCGCCGACTGACCCGACAGAGCCCGGAGGCTAGGTTGGGGCCAGCAAATGATTACAAAGAATTACAATCTTTAGGCCCCACTCCCCTTGCGAAAAAAAATCCGCCACTCTTTTGTGAAGTGCAAATTCAACAAAGGGGGTCGTGGCATGTCACGATTTAAAAATTTCGATTCCGCACGCCGCATGGGTGAACATTACATCACTCGCAATAAGCGGCAGTATTTTGAACTTTTCAAGAAGGGACTGTGTGGAGGGCTGATGATGGCCTTCACCACGGTCATCAAATTTTCGTTGGCGTTGCTGCACACTCCGGTGTTGCTGAAGGGCTTGATGGCCAGTTTGAATTACTCGGCCACCTTCCTTGGCATCTATTTTTTTCAGTTCACGCTGGGGACCAAGCAACCCGCCTTAACGGCATCGGCGTTGGCGGCACGAATCGAGACCGATCCAGAAGCCGTGAGCGATGACATCATTCACTTGGTGCGCTCTCAGCTGGGGGCGTTGGCAGGAAATATCTTGGGCGTGATTCCCGTCGTGGCCCTAATGTCCCTGATCAGCCAGTACGCCTTTCATCACCAGTTTTTAGGACCCGCCAAAGCCTGGGGCATCGTGCAAGAATTTTCCATCTTTGGGCCGACGCCTTTATACGCCTATTGGACCGGGGTTTTGCTTTTTCTCTCCAACCTGTTTGCCAGCTGGGCGGAACGAAAATTTTCGGGCCGACGACTGACACCTTTTTGGCGAAAGAACGGCTTTGCCATGGCCGCGAATGTTTCTCTGGGATTTTTGTTGGCCTTTGTGCCTTTGCTCTGTCAGGCACTTGGGGTGCATCTCGATGTTCGACACGTCACCTTGTCTTCCGGATCATTGACGTTGGCGGCCTTTGAGCTTCCGAAGGAAGCCTTGTTGACGGCTGACTTTTGGTTGGGAATTGCCGGAATTTTATCGATGGCATTCTTGAACGTCACCGTTTCGTTCGGTTTGACTTTGGCGTTCGCCGTGAAAAAGCGAAAGGTGCAAGCTCCGCAACGAAAACTGATTTATGGATTGTTACTGAAGCGTTTGGCGGCACGGCCGTGGATGTTGATCTGGCCCGAAAGATAAGGGCCAGTCCGAAAAGCAAAAAGGGCGGTGGTTCTTTTGCAGGAGGGACATTTTTTAAGAACGGATTTTTCTATTTGGCGACCTCCTTTTCCATGGCGTGAAAGGAGGTGGCCCCAAGGGGAATCTCCTGTCCGCCGTTTGTCGCCATCGCAATTCGATCAATCGAGATGGAGATCAGCAGGATCACGACCAATTCTCGAAAGCTCCACAGGGGCGAGTTGACCAGAGAGCGCATACATCCTCCTTTTCAGTGTTGAAGTTGAATTTAGAATGGCGGAAAAAAATCAAAATGTTCAGGGGTGCGGCAGAATTGTAATCGATTGTAATTTTCAGCTGGACTTATGTTGAAAAGATTTTGATAGATCCGGCTTACGATCCCGTGCTAAGTTCCGCCGTCCGAAACCAAAGGAGCCCCGATGAGCCGTCTCAGCGAAAAACAAATTCAGAAAATGTCCGAAGCCATGAAGCAGGAACAAGGCGCAAATGCCGAAGAAATTCACAACCTGCTAGAACGGGCCCTGACGGTCGGTGATCTGAAAAAGATCTTGGCACGCTTTGATGATTCTTTGCCGGTCGAGCTCGAAGTCATCGTCGACGTCACTGAAAATGGAGATTGCGCCGCCCAGCCGGGCCTGGCCATTCACCATTACCAAGTGACCGAAGACGACGATGGCTTTCCGCGATTGACCCTGGTCGGCGCTCCCCCGCAGATGGCACAAGCCTATGCCGAGGCCTTTGAGCTGGATTCTCTGAATCAATAAAACGGTCGTTCGCGCGGCCTCTCAAAATGAAACAAGCCTTTGTATGAAGATTTGCGGATAGACCTGCCGGCGCGTAGCTTTGGGGTCATGATTTCCTGTTGATCTGTCGATGAGTGGACCTGCATCCCCGACGTCAAAGGAATGGATCATGAGCAAAGAGCAGAATGAAATTTTATGGCAGTCCGGCACCAACGAAATCGAGATTTTTGAATTTGTGGTCGACGGCGTTCGCTACGGGGTGAACGCCCTGAAGGTGAAACAGGTCAATCAATTCCAGGCCGATAAAATTCAACAACTGCCAATGATGCCCGAAGGCATGCTGGGCACCATGATCTTGCGCGAAGAGGTGATCAAAATCGTCGATCTGCGCATTGCTTTGGGACTGGGTCGCACCAAGCGGGCCGAGCGCTCGATCCTGCTGTTCTGCGAATTCAATCGCCAAATCATCGGTTTTCTGGTGGACGAAATCTTGGGCATTCATCGCGTGAACTGGAGTCAGGTGCAATCACCAAGCTCACTGTTGAACACCACCAGCATCACTGGGGTCGCCCTGATCGGAAACCAGCAGGTCTCGATGTTGGATGTCGAGTCCCTGATCCTGACGATGTTTGGCTCAGAAATCAAATTTGAAACGAAAGAAGACATTCACTTCCCGGCTGACTTTAAAATTTTGGTTGCGGATGATTCACCGTTGATCCGCAAAAAGATCAAATGGCTTTTGGATAAGCTGCAAGCCAAGGACGTCGAAATGTTCGAAAATGGCGCCCAGCTTTTCCAACGATTTTCCGAACTGCAATCACTGAAACAAAAAGTCGGATTGGTGCTGACGGATATCGAAATGCCCCAGGTCGATGGATTCGCGTGCTGCAAAAAAATCAAGACCATGGCGCAGCAGGTGCCGGTCGTGATCTTCTCTTCCTTGATCAACGAACAAATCGAGCGCAAATGCAAAGAAGTCGGCGCCGACCTTGCTTTGAATAAAGAAGATTTTGACAAACTCAGCACCGCCATCGCAAGCCTTGTCGCCAAAGACATGGCCGCGGCGGCTTAGGCTTCGCCGTTTCTTTAGCCTTGGTAATTCACTAAGGTCTTCAATCTTTCGCCAGTGATCGCGACGATCGCCGATTTCGGAATTTGACCAGGCCCATCTGGCCACTGAGATGTCGGCTGCAGAATGTCTTTGGTTTGATCCCCGGGGTGTTGAACACTGATCAGCAACGTTTCACCATCGGGCGTGAACATGGGCCCCGTGAACTCGGCATCGCGGGGCGCACTGGCAACTTGAAAGATCTGTCCGGCCGCAGGCCCTTTCATCGGGATGAAATACAAGCCGTTGTTTTTAAATTTTTCGTAAACACCCTGATTCATTTTATCATCGGCGATGTCATTCGTGCACCAAAGGTTGCCGGACTTATCGAAAACCAAATTATCGGGACACGATAGGCCCACTTCCGGTCCTCCCGAGATCCAAGTCGAACTGCTGAAGGTCAATGAGCTGGCGTCACCGTTCTTTTCTTGAATGCGCAGCAAAGATCCATGCGGACGCCCCTGAGGCACGTGATTCGTGAGCGACACGATGACATCGCCGTTTGCGGGATTGATTTCAATATCTTCGGGACGATCTAAAGGCGTGCCACCTAAAAGCTTCGCGGCCTCGCGCGTGCGGATCATCAAATCCGTTTCGTGCCGAAATCTCATGGAAAATTCGGGGTGCGAGTCCATTTGGATCGGCAGCCATTTTCCCGTCTCCAATTGCGCGACGTACAAGGTTCCCTTTTCGAACGAAGTCTTATTCGCAGAGACGAATTTGTACAGGCACTGATCGTTCGTATCATCCCCCATGTAGACAACGGCTCGGTTGTCACGAGAGACCGTGCAGGTCGCACTTTCATGAGCGAAGCGCCCCAGAGACGTCAGCTTTTTCGCTTCTCCGGTCCACGGATTGATCTCGACCACCCAACCATAATGGGTCGGCGGCAGATCTTGATGCAGACTCCAGCGGAGATCTTTATCGGTGGAAAGGCGCCGTGGAAATTTGCGGGGCGCTTTCATTCCCGGTTTCGGTGAAAAATCCCATTCGCCATAAAACTGGTCGTAATTCTCTTCACAGGTCAGAAAAGTTTCCCAAGGTGTGGTGCCACCCGCGCAATTGGCCAGCGTGCCTTGCGCCATCCTCGAGCCTTCGATGGGAAAAAGGGACTGCAGTGGAATTGGCGTTTTTGCCGTGATTCGCCGATTCAAACCAGACGTAGAATCGACTTTCCACGCTCCTTCTGTTTGATGAAACCGCAATAAGCTGACGCCGACAGAATCCTGCTCGAGCTCGACCTGTGCTTTTGTTTTTGATACTTTTAATCTTTCATCGTAGCCGCTGACAAATAAAGGATTTACGAATTCATGATTGACCATCAACACGCCATCGAAAGGATGGCTTGGGTCCTTGGCGACAAACGCGCAAAAGTCATTGTTCGTTCCAAATCGCAGTCCGCTCGCCGAGATCGGATCTTTCCACTTCATCAAAATTTCGGATTTCAACCCGGGCGCTAAGGCCAATTCATCAGCGGATGTTGGCTGCAGGAATTCCCCGAGCTCCCGCGGCCCAACGCTGCCGGTTGCACAACCGGTCAGCACACTGGGAATCATTGTCGCCGCACTTAACGACAATGAAGTTGCTCCGAGAAATTCTAGAAACTGTCGACGTGAAATGTGCGCATCTCGATTTGCCACCGGGGCCTCCGATCAGATGATTCTTTTCCCATCTTTGAAGAGTCCCGGCCGCAAATTCAATCTTTGAAGCAACGTTCTTTATCGATTCAAACCAAACCCTGACAAGAGCCTGACGACGAAATGAAGATCACTGCAGTTGCGTTCTTTCTTCCGTCGGTCGCTTGGTGGTCCGACTGTCCACGCGAGCGGCCGGTCCCAAAAATTCCAACAGCGCTTCGTTGACCTCTTCGGCATGCGTCCACAGCAATCCGTGTGGCGCCCCCTTGATTTTCAGAAATTTCGCGTCCTTCAGTTTTTTGGCCAAAGGTTCGGCCGTTGATTCGATCGGCAGGATTTGATCGGCATCTCCGTGAATGATCAAAAGCGGCACATTCATTCGCGCCACATCTTTGCGAAAGTCTTCCAGCCAAGAGCCCACGCATTGCAAAGTCGCAATGGCCGACGCAACGAGAGCCACATTCCAGCTGGCGCGCAGGACCTCTTCACTGATTCGCTTTCCTTGAAGCTTGTCATAGTTGTAAAAGTTCTTCAGAAATTCCAAGAGAAAGGCCGGTCGATCCTTTTTCAATTTCGCCTGAATATCATCGAACACATTCTGATCAACGCCGGTGGGATTGTCCGAAGTCTTTAATAAGAACGGCGGAATCACGCCGATCAAAACGGCCTTGCTGACACGGTCCGAACCGAATTTGCCAAGGTATCTTGCCACTTCCCCTGTGCCCATGGAAAAGCCAACCAACGTCACGTCATTCAGATCTAACTGTTGGACCAGTTGGTTCAGGTCTTCAGTGAAGGTGTCATAGTCATAGCCTTCGGCGGGTTGGCTGGACTGACCAAATCCCCTGCGATCGTAAGTGATCACGCGGTAGCCAGCATCGAGCAGAGCCGTCGTCTGCTTCTCCCAAGAGGCACCATTCAAGGGCCAGCCGTGAATCAAGATCACGGCAGGTCCCGAGCCATAGTCTTCAAAATGAAGCTTCACATCGTTGTTGTTTTCTTTATCGACCGAAAGAAATGGCATACATTCTCCTTTTGCAAGATACATTGCTGGCAAAACCGCTCAACCGTTGATCAGTTTTGCACGTCTGATGCCAGTCGGGCGTTCGACAAGGTCGTCTCTCGAAGAAGGTTTCAACCAAAATGCCCCGCTCCTGACAGGCATCGCCAAACACCATTGCAGAATTTTTGAGAATTAACATTTCTCGGATGCATTTTGCGATCGTTCCTGTTTTGATTTTGAGTATGAAAAAACTCCTTCTCCTCTCCGCTCTTCTTTTGATTTCCTGTCAGACTGCACCGATCCAAACACCGGCGGCAGGTTTGTCCCACGTTCAGCTGATCAGCGGAAAAACTCGGGATCAATACGAAGGTTTTGGACACAAGGCCATGATTTCAAGTCAGGGCTCACGGGCCACTGCGGCCGCAATTGAAATTTTAAACAAAGGCGGCAATCTCTTTGATGCTTTCACCGCTCTTTCTTTCGCGATCGGGGTCGAGAGACCTCATTCAACCGGTATCGGTGGCGGCGGATTCGTTTTATTTTATCACGCCAAAGAAAAGAAAGTTTACTCTCTGGATTTCCGCGAGGTCGCGCCAAGAAAGGCGTCTTCCACCATGTTTCTGGACGAGAAAGGCGAAGCGATTCCCGACAAATCCTTGACCGGAGGGCTTGCGGTCGCCGTGCCTGGGCATGTGGCCGGCGTTTTGGAAATTCAAAAAAAGTTTGGCGTTCTTCCTTTAAAAACCGTTTTGCAGCCGGCGATTCAAATGGCCGAAGAAGGATTCCCCGTCTATCCAGCTTTGAACAAAGCCACCACCAGTTCGAAAGCTCGCTTGTCTTTGTTTCCGGCATCGAAAAAAATTTTTCTGACCGAGCAAGGAGAACCGTGGCCGATCGGACATCAATTGATTCAGAAAGATTTAGCAAAGACATTGCGACAAATCGCGGCCCAGGGTGCCCGCGGGTTTTATCAAGGTGCCGTGTCTCGAAAAATTTCCTCCAGCATCGGCAAAGTCGGCGGCTGGTTGGATCAAAAGGATCTCGCATCCTACAAAGCCAAATGGCGCGAACCGCTCAAGGGTACTTACGACCAGTACGAAATTTTCAGTCAGGCGCCCCCCAGCTCGGGCGGCATGCACGTGATCGAAATGCTCAACATGCTTGAAAAAGATGATCTTTCAAAGTGGGGACCGCAGGATGCCCGGTCCATTCATCTCACCGCCAGCGCCATGCAAAAAGCATTTTTCGATCGCGCCCAGTACGCGGGTGATCCTGATTTCGCTTCGATCCCCGTCAGCAAATTAATTTCGAAAGAATACGCCAGCCAAAGCCGTTCGGAAATGGATCTCAACATCGCCAAACATGCGACGGATTTCAAACTGAAAGAAGAATCTCCGGACACCACGCATTTTTCTTTGATGGATCAAGAAGGCAACGCCATTGTCAGCACGCAGACGATCAACGGATATTTTGGATCCGCTATGGTTGCCGACGGCACAGGCGTTGTGTTGAACAATGAGATGGATGACTTTGCCGCCAAAGTGGGCGCCAGCAATCTCTTTGGCGCCATCGGTGGGAAAAACAATTTGGTGGAGCCCGGTAAACGCCCGGTCAGCAGCATGTCACCCACCTTGGTCATGAAAGATGGCAAACCTGTGTTGGCCGTGGGGACACCTTCCGGAACACGCATCATCACTTGTGTCACTTTGACCGTCTTGAATGTGCTGGAATACCATCTTCCGTTGTGGGATGCGGTCTCGGCCACTCGCTATCACGAGCAATGGCAGCCGGATGAGCTGCAAATTGAAGCGCCCATGTTTGCGAAACAAACACTGGATGAGCTTCAGAAAAAAACATGGAAGATCCAAGAAAAAGATGGCGGCTGCCGGATTCAAGCCATCCAGAATGAAAATGGCACTTTGCACGGAGTCTCAGACCCGCGCGAAGAAGGATCCAGCGTCGGAATTTGAGTGAAGCCGCGCATGGCACCATGAACTGCATCTTGTCGGGCGAGAGGATCCTTGACTATGATGTCCGTCAGTTGAATGGATTTGAATCGAAAGGACAACCGATCATGAAAGCCCTTCTCATATGCCTGTCTTTGCTCTTTTCTTTGCAAACTTTGGCCGATTCGAAAATGAAAAAAATCAAAGACACCGGCACGGTCACCATGGGAGTGCGTGAGTCCTCGGGTGCTCTGAGCTACACCTTGGGAAATGGCAAATACGTTGGCTACCATGTCGAGATATGCAATCTCGTATTGGCGGCTCTGCAGAAAAAACTGGGACTAAAAAAATTGGACATCAAGTATTTGCCGGTGACTTCGCAAAACCGAATTCCGCTTTTGCAAAACGGAACGATCGATCTCGAATGCGGCTCGACGACCAACAATCTGGCGCGTGAAAAAGATGTGGCCTTTGCGGTCACCACCTTCGTTGAAGAGGTGCGCATCGCCGTCAACGCAAAATCCGGCATCAACAGCATCGCGCAGCTGGATGGAAAAACTGTCGCCACGACCACGGGAACGACTTCGGTTCAGACTTTGCGCAAGCATGAGAAGGCTTCTGGACTGAATTTCAAAGAACTGTACGGAAAAGATCATGCCGATAGCTTCTTGCTGCTTGAATCCGGTCGCGCCGACGCTTTCGTGATGGACGGATCGATCCTGGCCGGCAATATTTCCCGCGCCAAGAATCCAAATGATTTTAAAATCGTGGGCGAGGTTTTGAGCGTCGAGCCGATCGCGATCATGCTACCAAAGGATGATCCCGAATTCAAAAAAGCGGTCGATGACGAAATCAAGGCGATGTTCAAGTCCGGACAAATCGTCAAGCTGTGGGACAAATGGTTTTTGCAACCGATCCCGCCGACCAACACCAAGGTTGGCTTAGCGGCGAATGAAAACACCAAAGCGGCCTGGGCCAATCCGAATGACAAGCCAATGGAAGATTATAACATTAAGAAATAGGATCTCATTCTTTGAATTCGTTTTTCCAATGGGACATTTTTTTTCAAGACACCGGCGGTGGTGAAACCTATCTGCATTGGTTGATGTCGGCCTGGGGCTGGACATTGGCCGTGTCGGGCTTGGCTTTGATTTTAGCGCTTATCACCGGCTTTGCGATCGGCGTGTTGAGAACCGTACCGCAGAAACCTTTGGCGCGCGCCGGAGATGCATGGACCGAGCTGTTTCGAAACATCCCGCTCTTGGTGCAAATCTTTATTTGGTATCATGTCTTTCCGTCCATGTTCCTGAGCCTTCGCCATGTGCCTTCTTACCTTTTGGTCTCGATGGGCCTGGGTCTTTTCACTTCGGCCCGCATCGCCGAACAAGTGAAGGCGGGAATTGAATCTCTGGCCAAGGGACAGATGCAAGCGGGTCTCGCCTTGGGGCTGTCGCGGCTGCAGACTTACCGCCTGGTTTTGCTGCCGCAAACCATTCGCATCATCATTCCGCCGCTGACCAGCGAAGCGATGAATATCATCAAGAACTCGTCGGTGGCTTTTGCCGTCAGCATTTCGGAATTGACGATGTTTGCCCTGCAAGCGGGCGAAGAAACTTCGCGCAACATCGAAATGTTTGCGGCGACGACATTTCTGTATTTCATCTCGGCCTTTGCGGTGAATCGTTTGGCGATCGTCTTGGAAAGACGGATGCTGATTCCAGGAAGCTTCGGAGCTTCGCGATGAATTTGGATTTTTCATTTTTCAATTCCGAACTCATTACCGATTTCATCTTGAAGGGACTTTACTTCTCTTTTCAGCTCACGTTAATCGCCATGTGCGGCGGCGCTGTCCTGGGAACGATCTTGGCCTTGATGCGCTTGTCGAAACACAAATGGCTATCGATGCCGGCCGCATTTTACGTGAACACTTTTCGTTCCGTTCCGCTGGTGATGGTGATCTTATGGTTTTATCTCCTGATACCCATGCTGATCAAACGCTCGATCGGGGCCGAACTGAGCGCCATTATCACATTCACCATTTTTGAAGCAGCTTATTATTCTGAAATCATGCGTGCGGGCATCCAATCCATCTCCCGCGGTCAAGCGGCGGCCGGATATGCCTTGGGCCTGACCTATGCTCAATGCATGCGCTACGTCGTCTTACCGCAAGCCTTTCGCAATATGCTTCCCGTGCTGATGACCCAGACGGTGGTTTTGTTTCAAGACACATCCTTGGTGTACGCCATCGGGGCTTATGATCTTTTGAAAGGTTTCGAGGTCGCCGGACGAAATTTCAATCGTCCGGTGGAAAGCTATCTGATCGCGGCGGTTTTATATTTTGCGATTTGCTTCTTCTTCTCGCGCCTGACCGCGGTCGTGCAAAAGAAAATTCAAATCATCCGTTAGGGGTTTTTTATGATCGAGATTCAGTCGATTTCCAAATGGTACGGCAGTTTTCAAGTCTTGAACGACTGCACGACTTCGATTCAAAAAGGCGAAGTCGTTGTCGTGTGTGGCCCTTCGGGATCCGGCAAGAGCACCTTGATCAAAGCCGTCAACGCATTGGAACCCATCCAAAAGGGTGACGTGATCATCAACGGTGTGTCGATCATGAATCCGGCCACGGATCTTGCCAAACTGCGAAGCCAAGTCGGCATGGTCTTTCAAAATTTTGAGCTCTTTCCGCATCTGAACGTCAGCGAAAATTTAATCTTGGCGCAAATGAAAGTTTTAAGCCGCAGTCAGGACGAAGCCTTAAAACGGGGTCTGAAAATGTTAGAGCGTGTGGGCTTGATTGCGCAAAAAGATAAATTTCCGGGCCAGCTGTCTGGCGGCCAACAACAACGCGTCGCCATCGCCCGGGCCCTGAGCATGGATCCGATCGTGATGTTATTTGACGAACCGACTTCGGCGCTAGACCCCGAAATGGTCGGTGAAGTCTTGGACGTGATCGTGAAACTTGCACAAGATGGAATGACCATGATGTGCGTGACTCACGAAATGGGTTTCGCAAAAAAAGTCAGCAATCGAGTGATCTTCATGGATCAGGGCCGAATCATCGAAGATGTTCCCACAGGCCGGTTCTTTGGTGATCTCAACGAGCGAACGCCGCGAGCCCGCGACTTTCTCTCGAAAATCATTTCCCACTGATCTCGGCATTCACATCCACGCTTAAAATCAAACCAAACCGTCGGCTTCATGAGCTGGGCGGCCCCGCTGATTAAGCTTTCGGCGAGGAACCATATTTCTTCTCAAGAGTTTCGGCCAGTGCATTGACCTCGCCCATGACGTCATCCAGCTCGTCACCCTTTCTGAGAGTTTTGCGATGCGAATAATTTCCGGATTTCAATTCCAGAATCGAATTGCGAATGACGGTTGCTGGACCCAAAAAGCGGTGGGAGATGTAAATCCCGAATCCAATGGCCATCAGGCAATTCAGAACCACGGATCCAGCAAAAATCAGCCACGCATTGCTGATTGCCGCTTCAACATCCAGTCCAGGTAGATTCATCTGGCCGGCATACTGAAGCGCGAATTGTCCCATGGATTGAATCAGAATTCCTTGGATGTAACTGAGACCCAGGACTCCCCACACGCAGAGAATCATCACGTAACGAAATTGACGGACGGGCTGCAAAATATAATTTCTGGCCTTCCGCTGATTCAAGCTTTTCATTTCAATCCTCTTTTATTTGCAATGAAATTAGCTTGATGTTCTTGAAGAGAGTTTCTAAAGTCAAACAGTCTCCCTGTTTTGTTCAATGAAAAAAAATGAAGGACAAACCAAAGAGCCTCGTGAGGATGAGTTCGGATGAAAAGAATTTCGAAAAAGCAGACTCATAAAAGCGGTTTTAGCCTTCTGGAGATGCTCTCGGCACTGACGGGCGGGACTTTGGTCGTCCTGATGATTGGTTCCATGCTGCAGTCGTCCTTCGCTAATTTTTATTCCCTTCAAATGAAGCTGCAAACGGAAGAGTCCCTGAATTACGCAGCCTATGTCCTGAAAAACTATTTATCGATGGCCGTGCATCTGCAAGAGGACAAAGCCCCGCCTTTGCTGTCTTTCAATAACAATCTAGGCCTGATCCGTCGTTACAACTTGAATGACTGGACCGCAACCACTGGCTCCGGAGCGGTGGACACCATCGCTTTTTTTCTCCGCGAGAACCTGCGCAGCGGTGAAACCGGACTGACCATGACGGGTGTGGACCGTTACCCGGTGACCGGAATTTTTTTTCAACGACCCACCACCGATAAATATGGCGAGCTGTACATTCACACTCATCAAACATATGCCGGCAACTTTGGCCCGAGCGCGGCTGATATTCGCGTACCGTCCATCGTTGATTTCGAGGTCGTCGATTTGATCGGGAATGATTACGCCAATGTCGGAAATTATTCCGTCGACAATGATCTGCAAAACAAAACGGTTGTCAGCGCGGTCTTGATCAAAGTCGTCATTCGAAATTATTTTGGGCATACTTTGGAACAGCTGAAATGGTGTCCCGAAAGATTCATTGCCGCCAATCCGGACTGCCAAAGTCCAACCCCTTATCGCGACACCCAAAAAATATTTCTCGTGAACATCCGTAACAATGTTCTCAGTCGGGGCATCAGCCAAAGGGGTCAGAACCCGCTATCACCGGCGACCATTGTCCCCGAGTATCGGCGAAGCGCCGACACGATCTACTTTTTTAAACCTCGAATTCCAATTGGGGTGAGCAAATGAAAATCATTCGCAATCAAAAAGGTGCCATGGTGTTGATGGCGGCCATCATGGCGGTCTTGCTGACGATGATCTTGATCGTGGCGACACAATCCCGAATGCAGAACTCGCTGCAAAGCAAGTCTCGATACAAGGCTTTGCTGGATGCCCAATTGGCGATTGATCAGTTCGCCATCGAATTGAAGCGTGGATACGAACTGGCCATGCCCTCGCCCGAATCGAACAATGCTTCGCCCATCCCCTTGGGCACACCGGTGGTCACCTGGAACATTCCGGCCTTGCCGGTCGGTTCGACCGAGCCCATCCAGTTTTATCTTCCCAGTTCCAGTTCGGCTTTCCCGAATGCCGCAAATGAAATCTGCGTTCACCGCAGCGACGGTCGCGACGGCGTTTTATTTCCGATCTTGGTGCTGGGTGCCCCGCGTATCTGCATCAAGATCCCCGATAATCTTTCTGCATCCTTAGACCCGAGCGGAATTCATTTTTACCCCAAAAAACCGACCGCACCGGATTTTCCCGCTTCGAAATTTTTCGCCTTCTTCAACTTGTTCAACCGCTTGATTCCCCAAGACGCCAATGCCGATCTGAACGATGTTTATGGGCCCGCATTAACGGGCCCCATTCCGGACATTCCCATGACCGGAATCAATTCGGATGCAGACCTGATCTTTCGGATTCGCTATGCAGACAACAGTTACGCGCCCCGAGACGACCGCTTTTTTTTGAACATCAATTTTTGCGTCAAGTACACCAACGACTGCACTCCGGATGAGTTGATTTATCAAACTTATGTCTTTTTGAAGACACCCAAAAGTTCACAGGACAAGTAATTGAAAGTCCTTTTTGGATTCATTGTCATCGCTGCTTCGTTCGCAAGCCTCACGACCGAGCTCTTGCAAACTCATATTCTGACCATCATCTGGGGCGGTCTGATCACCCAACTAACACTGGTTTTTGCGACCTATATTTTTTCGCTGGGGATGGGAGCTTTGGTTTACAAAAAATCAAAGCATCCCGAAGCTTCCTTCATCAAAATCCAAATCCTTCTGGGCACCTGCAGCCTGAGCACCCCATTTATCCTGCTGTACACGAATTATTTTCTGTCTTCGCCCGTCGCCCACGTGATTTCCTACGCTTTGATTTTCTTGGTGGGCTTTTTCTCGGGCTTCGAAATTCCGCTGCTGAATGACATCTGCGAAAAAAATCGCGTCTACGCTTTCTCCTTTGAAAACATCATGACCCTGGACTATTTGGGCATGGCGGTGGCCTGTTTTCTATTTTCAATCTACCTGATTCGGCAGTTGGGATTTTGGGGGAGTCTATTTTTCAACGTCGCCATCAGTTTGACTTCGATCTTGGTCATCTTCGCGCTCTTTCGTCAAAGCATCCCGAAACGACAATTTCGAATGCTGGTTCCGACTGCAGCCTTGCTTCTCATTGTCGTTGCGGCGGGCTTCGCTAAAACCGAAGAGATCACCCGGCTGACGACCGCTTGGATCACCGGATGATTTTGTTGTTCCTGAATTCATTCTGCGGTTTTTTCTTTCAAAGTCTGATCGTCAAGGCAGCCTGCCTGCGCATGCAAAGCGACTATTTGGGTTCAACCTTGATTCTCTGCTTTTTATATTTGGGCTTTTCTCGAGGCTGCGGTCTCGGGAAAGGAAAAAGCGTCAAAGCCCAAGAAAAGACTTTGTTGTCGCTGGCTTCGGCGGTGCCGATTCTGATGGTTCAGGTCGGAACCTTGATCGAAATGGTTCCGGCTTTGGCACCACCCCTTCAGAGGAAATTGGAATCGCTTGGCATGACCGAAAGCCCCATGGTGATCATGACATTCGCGGGCCTGATCCTGATTTTCATGGTGGGCTTCATGTCAGGCTACGAAATGGTTTGTTTGTACAACGTGGTCGCCGAGAAAAAAACCAAACTGGTGGTGGCACTTTCGTATTTTGGCGCTTTGCTTGCAGGCCTGATCGCTTCGCTCTACAGCTTTCATCACGATTCTTTGCTGCGTGATCTTTGCTTGATGACGATCACATACTTGGGCACCGGAATCTATTTTCTTTTTCGCTTTCGCCAACCGCTCTTCACCAAAATCTCGGCGGCTTGCTTTTTAGCGCTGAGCGCTTATTTCTCGCACCTGATTTACGCAAAGATTCCGGACATGAAAAGTGTCAGTCGCGGAGCTCTTTACGGGCGCATGACGGCAGCCGAATGGGCGCAATCACGTGATCCGCAGGTCGAAACCATCGTCAGTCCATTTCAGCGATTGGACATCGTGCGTTTCCAAAAGCCGGCCCCGTACTTTCAACTGTTTTTGAACGAGGACTTTCAATTTGATTCCGCGGATCAGGCCTTGTACCACGAACCATTTTTAAAAGGCGCTTTGTACTTTCGACCGACGCCGACCAAGCCTCAGAAAATTTTAATTCTCGGTGGTGGCGACGGGTTGCTCGCCACCGAAATTTTTAAGGTGCTCGGTGATTTTACCGAGATCACGATGGTCGAGCTCGACCCCGAGGTCACCAACCAGGCAAAAGAAAAGTGGCCACAATTGCTGGACCATACTTTTGATAAAAAAATAAAGATCATTTTCGATGATGCCTTTCGCTTTCTGCGAAATCATCCGCTGCAGTACGATCTGGTCCTGATCGATTTTCCCGATCCCAAAGCATTCGATACGGCCAAGCTGTACTCGGTCGAAATGTACGAGATGGTTCGCCGGGTCCTGCGCAAAGATGGATCGATTACTCTCGATTTTCCATTTTTAAACGCCCAAGGAACACTTGTATCAACTTTAGACGCCGCCGGTTTTCATAATAAAGTTTTTTTTGGTCAGGGCCATAAATTCTTTTACGCCGACCCCGGTCCGGCCCGCACAGATCTTGCTGATTTATCTCTGAAATCTCCTTTTCCTGTCTACTCTCAAGACACCGCCAATCCAGCGACTGTCAATTCCGTGTTCAGACCCACTCTTCCTGCTGGTTTATAGTATTTGCCATTTATCAGAGAGAAAGAGAGCATATAAAGTGACGTCATTTTGTTTCATGGAGCCCGAATGCAATCAACCCGCATTTCACGCCTCGATGCTCGTGGCGCGAGTCTAATCGAAGTTCTTGCCGCTCTCGGCATCGTCATCACGATGGCGATGGTCGTCTTGCCATTTTTTTCGAATCAGCGAAAAGTCATCAACCAATACGAACCCACCGGTTTGTGCCAAGGCTACTTATCTCGTGCGGCGGCCCGTCTGGAATCGGGCGGAGCGTTCATGACCGAAACTCCCGAATTTGTTTACGGGAGTACGAGCTTAACGACCGCGGGTGACTGGGCCAATGTTCCTGATATTTTCTACGCTCCGGCCGCCAAGCCCGTCTCTTTCAATCCTGATAACACGCGCACTTTCTCGGATCGATTTTACGAACTGGGCGCACCCAAAGCCGGCAGTCATTACATGCTTTACAAAGTCCGCCCGCCCAAGGATTACACCCGAGCGGACGCGAAGGTCATTCATGCCGAAGCGGATGGGGTTATGCTCTACACTCCGCTTTTGATCAAGGGTGCCGTTGCCGACGTCGCCGATATGTACAACAACGGCCTGTACCACGCGGACTTTGGTCCAGCACCCGCTTACGTCATCGGAAAAGAAGGAACATTGGATCCACGCTACGCGATGGAAATCCAAATGCGCGTCGACCGCATTTTACTGACCGACAAGTCGATTGCGAACACGTCGAATAAATTTTGGCCGATTCCGCGCAATGCTTACGGAAACACCGATGCCTCGGACGTTAGCAAATACCGTATCAGCACGGTTGAAGACACCATCGCCAAAGTCAAAGGTCTGAATCCATTTTTTGCCATCGCCCAATTTCCGCAAGCCGGGGACGGAATCGAAATGAGTTGGGATTATGGCTTTCAGGTGACCTTCAAAGGAAAATTGCAGGAACTGGCATCAGGTGCCTACAGCGATTGCTCGACCACGCAAGAATACTTTTTGCCTTCCGACTTTCACAACGTGGTTTCGTATCGCAGTGATTTTGACTTCCTGACGCCACCATCGACGTCCGTCACTTCGCCCCAGGCCTTAGTGACGCAAAAATTGAGTTCAAAATTTGACAGCTATTCGGACGTTGTTGCGGATCCGACTTTCTTGTCGATTTTCTTTGGCACAAATTTTGGAACCGACAGCACCGGCCAGCCCAACGTGCGCTTTGGTAAAAATCGGCCGGAATGTTCGCAAGACGGGACCAAATCAAAGACTTTCGAATTCCGCCTCAGTTTCAAAAATATCAATAAAGAGCCGGGCGCCATCCCGATGTGCTTGGACACTTCGGTTCGTCCTCCTGATCTTTTGGATAACTCCGGCAAAGACTTTTACATGTGGTGCAATGGCGGAGCCGGCGCACAAACGCTGATCACGAATGACTTTCTACCGGGGCAAACGGGCTTTGTGCCTTGTGAAAAAATGCGCTTTTGCGGACAAACTCCGGAAGCGGTGACGTTTACGAACACGACCGATGTTTCCGGAAATTCAACTTATACTTACGCCTATAAGTACACGATTCGCAATGACGGCAACGCCGGCCGCAACCGCCTGTGGGGATGCGATGTCAGCTTCTCGACCGCGATCGTCGATCCGGCCGGAAACTTATCTTACGTGCCGCGATCGGATGGCGGCTCGATCATCGACACCAGTGCGATTTTGGGAATCAATCGACCTTTCATTTCTTCGATTGTGCCGAAAATTTATTTCAAACCTCCTCCCTGCTACACCTGCAAATGCAAACCATCCAAATCTGGTAAAAGTTGGTTCATCGCGGTTCTGGCGGTGATTGCCGTCGGCGTCGCCATGTTCTTCGGGGTTCCCATTGTCTACACGGGTTTGACTTCTACTCTCGCCAGCAGCGGGGTCACCCTCGCCGTCGCGCAAGGAGTGGCGGGCGTGATCATCACGGCCGTCTCGACATGTATGTTCCAGTTCTCGGGCATGACGGGCGGTAAGTGCAATCCGGATAATTCAATGAAGGACACCCAAGGCGATTACCGTGCCTGTAAAAGCCAAGATAAAGTGCCGAAATGCTCGAACGGTTTTACGTGCAATAACGTCACGGCACCACCGGCGATGAATTTCGATACGGATCTGCCAGCTGGTTTGACCGATCAGTCCGCATTGGGATATTGCTCGTACGAAGTGAAAAAGCGCGTGACGGACGGAGTGACCTGGCAGGTTGAAATGGGCGCCCGAAAAGATCCCAACGGGCCGATCGATTTCAATGGACTGATTAATTTTGCCGATCCGACGCCGAAGCTGGACCCGAATGCAGCTTACACGCCGATCAATGGAACTTCGAATTACACGATGTTGGATAAACAAAATGGTTTGTACTGTTTCTCACAGTGGAAGTGCGTGTGGAACGGATCTCACGGCGAGTGGCAATTGGACAGCGGAACCGTTGACGGCGCCGCAGGGGTACCCTACGAAGCTTGTTGGAAAATCAAAGGTGGAACCGAACTTAAGTTCTTACCCACCGGGAAAGTCACTCCTGGAGTCACCACTTGTCTGAAGGTTGATACGGATCCGGGCACGACTCAGCTGCAAAAATGCGGCGATTTTGATATTGCTTGCTACGACGGAACCGAAATTTACGATATCGATGCTCTCAATTTGGATTTTGGTGGTATCACCAAGATCGCGGGTAAACGCACCAACGCGCCGGCAACAGTCTTCCCTTCGACGAGCTATTTACCGGTCGAGAAAGCAAACGCCAATTGCAAGCTCGCAACGGCTGACTGTGGACCTACTCCTTGCGCCACACCTCCCGTGAAGGGACCATACTCACCTGGCGATGGCTCGACCTATCCCCGCAACAACACTTGTCCGACCGCAACTACGGACTTGACTCCTCCGTGCCCATTGAGCTGCTCGATGTCTGGTGCAAGCTGTGTTGCCAACAATCCGGCTTATGGATCTTGTACCTATAAACCTGCGGTAGGCGCCACACCAGCTTATTGCGCCCCCAGCGCAGCAACTTGTTACAAGAAAAGTTTTTACCAATTTGATTCTTGGAATGGTTGCCAACCGCCAGCCGCCATTAAGTACCATATGGTCAACGCAACCACCGGAATGATGTGCTACGAAGATTACACTTCGGGAATGGCAAGCCTTCCCTTGTGCTTTGAATCCACCGGCACATTAACCAGTGGGCATCTGGATATGACGTGCCCGGGTGGACCACTGTGCCTGTGATGAATGAACGCGAAAGACTTCGATTGATCGATGTCTTTCGCCTGATCTGTGTCTATTACTTCGTGGTCTATCACGCGTGGATGATCTTCTTCAATCAGAACACCTCGGCCGCTAGCGGCTTTGCCTTTTTCGAATTCGTCGAATCGCAGGTCCCGTTTCTGTCTTACCATGCGGGCCTTTTCATCATCGCGATTTCGTTCTTTCTTTTTGGCTGGCAGGGAAAACCTTTGCCGCTTTGGCGATGGTTATTGTTTTTGATCGGGATTTGTCTCACGCAGTACAATGGCAGCCCCGAAGATTCGGCGCTGGCCGTCCAATCTTGGAAATGGGGCCTATTTTCTTTCATCGCGGTCGCATACCTGATTTTGTGGTTGTCGCAAAAAATATCGAAGACATTTCAGGCGCTGTTTCTTCTCTCGTTTAGCTTCTTATTTTTAATTCAGCCTTACCAGATTTCGGCTCTTTACACGGTGGATACTCATCCCTGGATCAAGCAAGCCCTGACCGGAGATTTGATTGCGCCGAAGCTATGGACAGGATGGTTTCTGGTTCCTTGGTTGGCCTACCCGCTGCTCTTTGCCGGTCTCGGAATATTAGCCCGTCGCTTTGAATCCCGACTGCGCAAATTTCATCTCCTGTTAGACCCCGCCTTCATCCTCGCTTTGGGCTGGAGCCTTTATTCCTATATTGCCAGTCATCCGCCGCTCAATGTTGGACCGGGTTTCGAGGCCGGAATTTTTCATAAGGACGCGCTGGAAATTCTGCCAATCATTCTTTTCCCGCTTCTTATTTTTCGCTGGTCATTCTTAGCGACGGTGCAAACCGCGCTGGAGCGTCGAAGCCTGCGCTGGATTTCGAAATCGCAGTGGAATCAGAAATTTTGGCTCTGCTACATGCTTCATCTGTGTTGGTTCTTCGGTCTGTCCGCCACGCCTTGGGTTGATTCTTTTAAAACCTCTCCCGCTATCGAGATCATTATTCTTTTCGCCTACATTCTGCCGGAATTTTATGGACGTGCCTTTGATTTCAGTTTTCAGATTTGGGCGGGCTGGATTGCAAAATGGAAAACATCCGTATCGCGAATTCCCCGTTGAACCATTCACCTGAATCACCGAAGCGGTTTCCAGGCTTGGACCTGCTGAAGCTCAGTTTTGCGATCGCGATCGTGATTTTTCACGTCTGGGAAAATTTCGTTTACAAAGATGTGATGTGGCTTCCGAAAGATCAATCTTTCTACGCGTACTATGCCATCATCTTGCCGATGTTCTTTCACTTTGCCGGCCCCTTCCTGGCCGGGATTTCATTTTTCCTTTTTGGTTACCGTCGCAGTCGTTTTTCACTTAAGAAACTGATCGTCTTTGTTTTAGGCGTGCTTCTCATACAATTTTCGGCCCAGACCTCGAACGGTTTGTTGCAAGCCAGCGCCTGGAGCTGGGATGTGTATTCTTATTTGTTCATCACTTATTTGATCGCGGCGCTGATCCCGAATTCCACCGGTCCCCAAGCCGGCCTCGTTATTGTCGGCCTGTTGGCGCTAATTCCTTCATCCCTTTTTTATTCGGACCTGCTCACCCCCTTTTTTTACGAGTGGCTGATGCCCCGATGGCCGCATGTGATCCCGGCCTTGCTTCTCAGTCCCAGTTCGTTTCCACCGAACGGATGGTTTCTGCTACCTTGGGTTTTTCTGCCATTGGCGCTTCACGGCCTGGGCTTTTTAGCGAAACAGTATGAAGGCACGCTGAAAAAATTAAGACTGTGGGAAGTTGGCATTTTCCTGGTGGCCGCTACGGTTTTGGTGAGCGTGACAACCCCCATTCCATTTTTTGCCGGTCCACGATTTTACGAATTTCAATTCTGGCAAAAATCGACGCATTTTTGGATGAATTTTATTTTTTTCATTTTCTACGTGCGTCTTCAATTCGCGGAAAAGTTTCAGCCATTTTTCAGCTCTTGGTTTTTCCGTCAGATCTCAAAGCTTCAATGGGTGAGAAATTTGTGGCTGTGCTATTTTTTCCACTTTATCATTTTGCAGATTCTTCTGGTGCGCACGACCGAATTGACCAGCACGCCATTTGGTTTGGACCTAGTCTGCGTGATCGTCTTCTTCGGAACCGAGCTCGGCATGCAATTGATATTGTGGTTTCACAGACAATGGAAAAGCCGACAAGCCGTATTCTAAGACAATCCGCGCGAAACAGGATTGTCTTCAATTTCGCTGGAAGCTAGAATTTTCGAATGAACGATTCATCTCAATCCATCATGGACTCACTTCGTCGTATCGTCCGATCCTTACGCCAAGCTTCACGCAAGTCTGAAACCACGTGTGGGCTGCGAGCCGCGCAGTATTTCGTTATTCAACAAATGAAAAAGCATGCGCCCCTTTCAGTGAATGATCTGGCGGCACACACCTGCTCTCACCAAAGTACCATTTCGGTCGTGGTCGACGATCTGGTGAAGCTTGGTCATGTCGATCGAACACCAGCGCCGAAAGATCGCCGCAAAATGATTCTGACATTGACCCCGTCAGGGCTTCTCATTGCGAAGCAAAGGCGAGCAACCGTTCAAGATCAAATGCTGCAAGGACTGAAGAAAATGCCATCCAGAAAACGACGCCAACTGGCTGTTTTATTGGAAGAATTTGTGATCCAATCAGGCCTGAATGAACAGACCCCCCACTTCTTTTTTGAAATGGAGAATGGCAAAAAGAACACAGGACCAAGAACATAGAGTCCAGCTTTTCTTCACATATGTGAAGACTTCAACTTTCCATCTCAAAGGAAGATAGTAAAATTCTTGTTTGTAAATATTTATATTGGTTCCAATATAATTGCCATCCATAGATCAAGTTTGTGAAGAACCCTTCCGATGAAGTTGACTCGAAAAGGGGATTCGAATGAACAAGTGGTTTCGCGGTTTTCGTCTCAAAATGTTGTCGTTGATTTCAATCAGCTGCTTCTTGTTTGCGGGACTTGCCATCTATGCATATCAACTGTGCACAGACTATGATGCCAAGCTGACGCAGGCAAATCTGGTTCGTATTCCTTTGGCGCAAGGAACGAATGAGCTGGCCGTCAGTGTCCAAACCATCGCACGATTTCTATGGGTCGCGGTCATTTCAGATTCGCCGGAAGAATTGAAAACGGCGCAAACCCGCATTCAGTCCGAAATAGATACTTTCGAAAAAAACGTTGAAGCCGTCGACAAGCTGCCGAAACCCGAATTTGTTCAAGGGAAATTCAAAGAGATCAAAGAATCTTGGTTGCCACTGAAAGAATCCGTTAACAAGATCCTGGCCGAAGCCAACAAAGGAACGGAAGAGAATCGCCTGGCCGCGCGCAAAATGATCAAGGCCGATTTACGTCCACTGATCGAACACACAACCGGCGTGATTGATGAGCTGAATGATTATCGTGCGAAACTTGTCACCGAGCTCGCCGCCAAAGATGCAAAAGAGTCTCAAGAAGCCAAAACCTTGCTGGTCATCGTTTCTATTTTGTCATGGTTAGGTCTGGGAACTTTAGGTTTCTGGATCGCTTCGAAGGTGGCATCCGTGTTGACCCACGTGATCCAAAATCTCTCGCACCACAGTCAGGAAGTCTCGCATGCGTCGGAAGGGCTTTCCGCTGCGGCGACCGAGCTGTCTTCGGGTGCGACGGAAACGGCCAGCTCACTGGAAGAAACTGTGGCTTCAACGGAAGAATTGAACAGCATGGTTCAAACCAATTCGACCAATGCCACGCAGGCTTCGAGCCTGGCGGTTGAAGGTCGCGGCACGGCCGAAGCCGGCGAAGTGCAAATCACGGAACTGTACACGGCGGTCGGCGATGTTTCGACCTCGTCGAAAAAGATCGAAGAGATCATCAACGTTATTGATGATATCGCATTTCAAACAAATCTCTTGGCCCTGAATGCTGCCGTCGAAGCCGCCCGTGCTGGCGAGCAAGGAAAAGGTTTTGCCGTCGTGGCCGAAGCCGTTCGCACCTTGGCGCAAAGAAGTTCGGTGGCCGCAAAAGATATCGGCACACTGATCACCGATAGCGTTGCGAAAATCGCCAAGAGCCAAGAGCTAGCGGAAAAAGGCAAAGAATCTCTGGGCAAAATCGTGCACTCGATCCATAAAATTTCGGATATCAATGCCGAAATCGCGACCGCCAGCCAAGAGCAGGCGAATGGATTGACCAGCATTTCAAAAGCCATGAACGAGATCGATAAGGCCACCCAACAAAATGCTTCGGCTTCAGAAGAAATATCGGCGACGTCAGAAGAAATGACCGGTCAGTCGATGGCGTTGCAAGATCTGGTCACCGAGCTGGTCACTTTCGTCGAAGGTGGTAACGGACAACAGATCAAAGCTTCGCACACCGAGCGCCCAGCTCAAAATCGCACCAAGCACAAGATGGCGTACCAACCAAAAGCGAAAAGCGGAAAAATGAAATCAGCTGATCTTGAAGAGATTCTTCCGCTGGAGGAACAAGGCTCGAGCCGAACGATTTCAAAAGTTTCTGGTTTTTAAAGTTAATGAAATATCAAGCCGGCAGGGGCGAAAGCGCTTGTGCCGGCGTCTTTGGTAAAGCTGATCTTAAGACTGAGCCAGACCTTTTTTTACGAAAGGACCTGAATATCCAGTCCCGACCTATTCAAGAAAATCAGAGCGTGCCAAAGTGCCAATAGGTGCACCGAGGTTGCCTGAACCTATGAAGTCGATCCTAATTTTGAAAAATCCGACAGATCAAATCACTGACATCGAACGCTTTCTGGCCAGCCGTGGATTCAATATTAAAGTCGTCAACAAAGCGCGCGAGGCCATTCAATACATCACCGACGAGCAACCGGATTTCTCTTTCCTTTCGGCCGAATTGCTTCCGCAAAAAAGCAGCTGGCTTTTTGGTGTCCTGAATCAGCTGACGAACGTGATCATCTTTGTGGGTCGAATGACCGCCAAAAATCTTGCGGTCACGCGCGAGTTGAATGGCTCTTACTTGTTGCAACCTCCCCTGAATCCCTTGGGCTTAGACCAAATCCTAAGACGCATCGAACGAGAACAGAACAAGCAAAACAAACTGACCTCTCGCTTGGATGGCGCACAGCTTTGGATCATGTCGGCATTGGCAGATTTATCCCTGAAAGCCGTCTGCATCCCGGGCAGCACCGATTCCGGCCCGGTTGAAAAAGTTCGCGCCTTGACCCGCATCACGTGTCTGCGTGTGCAAACCGCAAAGCTCTCCGGCTATTTCATCATGGCCTACGGACAGAATCGAACCTTGGATGCCTCTTGGATGAGTCACCTGCGGGGACAACTGGAAAGTTACCTGGAGAGCTTCGACGAAGATTTTTCGCTGACATCTCCCGACGAGCTGGTGATCGAAGAAGTCAATTTCAATGATTGGACGAAAGCCCAAGCGGACTTTATCCTCAATTCCATTCACCAGAATGCAGAATTGGTTTTGGCTTTTTTCAAAGATCCTTCGAAAATCACGGCCACCCCTTCGACCCGTCGTGGATACGTCGAGCTGGGGATCAACGCGATTCCCGAAGAAAAAGTGGACTTTGATATTTACGTTTATCTTCCGCAGAATGCCCGCTTTGTCCTTTACAATCCCCGTGGCGAAAATTTTTCGGAATCCAAAAAGAGCAAGCTGATTTCCCAGGGAATCAATTCGGTTCACATTTCCAAGCGCTCGCTGGACGTGGTTCGACAGTATCACGCTCAGAAGTTTATCGAAGAAAGCACGCAGCCCTTTCGCGAAGTCTCGGCGAGCTAAGACCGGCATTTCAAATTCAGATTTGCATTTCAACAGAAAGATTTCAAATTTCTAAACGCGGTCTTTGGACTTCACTTTTTCTTGATAAATATCGCAGGGTTTCTAGCGAAATCAAAATTGACCAGACCAAGACTTGGCTCAAATCTAGGTTCTATGAAAAATATTTTATTTACACTCACCACAATCGCCTTCTCCTCCACCAACCTTTTTGCGGCCGAACTGCAGTATCATTACCGCCCCGTCAACGGCGCCTATCAATGCGTCGATCAGAACGATCACGAAGGCCTGAATCCTTCTGTCCTGGATGAATGCGGCCAGGTCAGCGGAATGAAGTTTGAGAACATCACGTCTCGGAAAAAGATTTCGGGTCTGCGCTCGGTCGGGACCCAGTACCGCGATGTCGATTTCTCGGCCGCTTATTTTCAAGACTGCGAATTTGCTTCGTCAAAATTTGAAAACTCGAGTTTCGAACAAATTAAAATTCGGCGCTCAAAATTTTCGAGCGCCGAATTTTTGAATCAAACTTTTAAGGGTTCCCTGATCACCGAGTCTTCTTTTACCATGGCAAAATTCAAAGACGCCAAGTTTTCCAGTGCATTATTAACCCTGGTGAATATGTCGGGTACGGTGCTGACGTCCGCGGCATTTGATTCGGCTCTTTTAAATCAGACGGACTTTTCCAAAGCAGACCTGCAGCGAGCGAGCTTTCGCGGTGCCAGTTTGCAAAACGTCAACTTTGAAAATGCGAATCTTCGCGGAGCTGATTTTACCGACGCTTACGTCGGCGACAGCATGAATTGGAAAGGTGCGCAGTATGATCGCGCCACCAAGCTGCCATTTTCAGACGAGAAAGCGGCCCAAGAAGGCATGTTGAAACTTTAATTCACGATCCTGGAAAAATCCCAAGCCTTCAGCTTTGAAGGCTTGGGAGAAATTTTATTTCACGCACTGTCCAGAAACCATGTGGTATCCGACTTTGCATCGATTGATTTGGCAAGTTGAATAGGCCGTTCCATCCGCACTGCAGGTTTTGTATCCCCGACCCGAGAATGTGCTGCAAGAATATTGCTGATTGGGTTGGCAGATCTTGGTGACGGTCGTGGTGTTCGCGACACACACTCCATTCGTCAGTGCAAATCCCGAATTACATGTCGTCGCGGCACAGCTGCCCCATGACATTCCATCGGCGCTGCAAGTCTGGCGTCCCGAACCATTGCTGACCGCACAAGTTTGCGTTGCGCTGGCCGTGCAAACTGGGGTCGGAGATGTTGTCGTGCTTGGCACGCCATACAGACTTTGACATCCATTAATGTCATCTTGAACCGGCGTTCCCGTGGTCAAAGATGGCGTCATCACGGCCACGGCAAGGTCCGTGTGCCCCAAACCAAAGGAATGACCGAATTCATGAACTGCCACCGTCTGCATCAGCGACAAACTGGTGATCTGAGTGTTATCCAGACCCAAATCCATCTCGCTGATGGTGGTGCTTGAAAAGCAATCCTGAGTTTGACCGATCACGCTTCCGGCCAAAGGCGTCCAACCGACAACCGTGGCACCATTGCAACCGGATAACGTCAGTGGATTTGTCGTGGTCCCTTGATATTGAAAGCTGACTTTGCAAACCTGTTCCCATCTTTTGCCGGCCGCGATCAAGGCATCAATTGTTGCCTGAGTGCCGAATCCTGCGGGCTCACCTGCGGGATTGTACCACCACTTGATGACTCCGTTGGGCCATCGCTTCGCGGTTGTCGCTAGATACGAATAAGTCGCGTTTTCCTGATTTCCGGGAATGTCACTCTCTGGCAGCACGGCACCCGTCTCGGCATCGCGAAACACAAATGTATCCGTCGCTTCGCTCGTGTTGACTTGAGGGCTGGCCGACGCTGTTGATGACGAAGCCTCGTCACTTCCAGATTTCGGACCACAAGAAATTGCAAGAGCGGCAACAGCCAATAACAGGCCTCGGCTCATCGTTCTCATCATGCTGACTCCTTTATTCAGATATTCGGATTGGATTGTCAGCATGACTAATGGACCGCGAATGAATCAAATTACAAAGTCTAAAAAGTCGAGGTTTTGTGAATAATCAAAAAATCATTGATGACCCAAATCTGAAAAATTTTCGATGCTCATGGTCGGAGCCGAATTTATTTTTCTTCAAATCCCGACATCGCCAACTTACCATGCAGCCATCTTGAATTCGGAGAAAGCAAAATGATATTCGACGAAAATCTTCTCTTCGGGATTTATGAACTGACGCAGATTCATGCGGTCAAAGATGGGCAGCAGACCACCGAACGCGCCAATGCCGGAATGTTCGTTTTCACCCGTGATCATAAACTTTCGGTCGTCAGCGGTTCGAACGAATGGGTGATGGCCTATGCGGGAGCCTTTGAGATCAAAGATGACATGCTTTTCATTCATGTGAAATCCTGCGTGGTTCGAGAATTGGAAGGCACGACCATTTCGCGAAGAATTTTGAAGCTGGATGGAAAAAATCTAGTGCTCGATGCCAGCGGCAGCAATTCTACAAAGAAAACTGAAATCAGCTGGCGGAAGATCAACGAACTTTGAACCCGGATCATGTGATCCGGGACTTCAGCATTTGTTAATCTAGAACGAAAAAATCTGGGTCGCCATCTGTGATCACAACGGGATCAGTGGCTCCGCTCGAAGTGTCGGTGCTGCTGGAGAGCGTCGTGCTAGTCACGGCGGTGCTTGTGGTTGTTGTTGTCGTTGTTGTCGTCGTAGACGTTGACGTGTCACCGCTCGTGGTATCGCCGGTGGTCGTGTCACCAGCTGTTGTGCTGCCGTCATTGGTTGTATCAGTTGTTCCGTCATTTCCGCTGTCGTTTCCGTTCACACCAGGGTCCGTACCGCCGCTATCATCATCACTCGCTGGAACTTTCACCAGATCTTTGACTTTCAAAACTGGCTTCAGCAAACAAACATGAGAATTGTCGACAATCGAATGATCCACGTCAAAATCGACGATCAACGAATAGATGCTGTCTTTTTCAATGCTGACTCCGCCATTCGGTAAGATCAACTTTAAGCCCGTTTGTTGCTGACTCGGAGTTTTCAAGTCGCAAGTCGAATCATCGGCCAATCTCTGAATCCAGTTGCCATTGTCCTTTAAGATCAGTCGAAATTGCTTCACGATAACATCTTCTTGCAGATTCAAATCACGGATTGGCAAATGGACTCCGTCCCGCAACTGCAGCAAATCAAGAGGTCCCAAACCTTGTGCCAAAATTAGACGTCCCTGCCGATCCCCTTTCTCGAGCAACAATTCAATGTGATCCACATTGACGATCACATGAGATAAGGAAGGGTGCGGAGCATCCGTCAGACTCAGTCTGAAATTGCCTTTGCTAGGCATCGACATCGCCTCACTGACCGTCGCCGCGGACGTAGAACCCTGCGAACATCCTGAGATCGCAGCTCCCCCAAGGGCCAGAATCGAAACTGGAATGAGCCATGTGGTGTTTTTCATAAAACCTCCTGCTTCACTGACTTCACAGTACGCCTGCGCAAATGAAGAATCTAATTTTCGACTTGGCGTGGCCCCAAATCTAGAATGTCGCTAAAACCGTCTAAAACTTTGTCTGAATCGGGCCATTTCCGAGCCGAAGAGTCGCCTTCTTTAAAAATCTTGAACAAAGCTTTCTGAGGATTATTCAACCTTGCCCGCAGCGCCTTTGAATCTTGGCTTCGATCCATAACGGTTTCACCGTCTTTTCACGATTGCTAAGGAAAACCCAGAATCTGTTCGCATCCCTACCACCGGCCGCTTGGATCCAACCTGCAGATTTCTGTCGAAGTTTTTGCCACCTTTTGAAAAAAATAGAATCGCTACGTTTTGTGATGCAGCATTTCATAGTTGTGATAACTTATTACACACGAATGATGACTTATCTACACCCCAAAAAAAGGAGAATTCTATGAAAACACGTCTTTTAACTTCGGTTCTGGTCTTGGGAACTTTGATGTCAATTCAGTCAATGGCTCAATCTTCTCTTTCACCAGAGGACGTTCAGATCACGGCTCGATGCGGAATCGGACTGCGCACCTATGATACGGCAGCTGGACAAGCCCATTTCACTGATCTGACGCCGGACTCGGTTCAACAAGTGACATTGGCGATTCCGAAGCCAGTGACCCCGGGACCTCACATGGATATGAACCCACCTTCTTCAAATAATTTTCAATTTCAAGTCAATACGCCAGACGGTCTGATGAAAGTCAGCGCCAGCATCAATGGGGACGGCATGATGAACCTCCCGGGCGAGGCACAGTACATGACTTCGGTGTCGGTCACGGTCGTTCAAGATGATATTTTAGTTCAGAATGCATTTGAACAAACCCGAGTCGCCTACGGCAATCCACAATCTTTGTTGAATCCAGACATCAAGACCAACGGAGTTTGGTTCACCAAGAATTACAACTCTTCGAATGGAAATTTCCGACAGTATTTTGCGAACTGCGAATATCACTTAAAGAAGAAGACGGCCTCTGCTCAGTAATCGCCCTCTCTATCGGTGGCATCCACATTGCAAAAATCTCAAGCTTGATGAGGCCACTGTTGGCCTCTGAAAAGATCAGAGATGAACGTCAATGGATGTCCAAATTTTAGACAGTGGCCTTTTCGCGTCCTGAATGGATGTGTGAAGGCCATTTTTTTTGTTCTGATCGCCTTGGTCCCGATCATGGCCGAGGCCGCGAGCGGTCCTGCTTCCCGATGCGAAAGCGTGTATCGAAATTTCGCAAACCTTCAGCCAAATCCTGCCGAAATGATCGGCCAATTTGCGGCTCGATACGGAATCGATCTCGAGAACCCGGAATATTCGGTCAAAGAACGACCGTTTGTTTTGCCAGGAATTCTCCTTCCTGACGTTTACAAATTAGGTCGATCCTATTACCTACAGACCGACCACGTTCAGTTCCTCAGTCCGCAGGCCACGACTGAAATTGCGGCGATGCCAGCGGTACGGACAAAGCCCGTCTTGGGCGATTCGGTCACTCGTCATCCCGAGCTTCGTGGTGAAATTTGGCAACTGCCCACTGGCGAGTCCTTTCACTGGATGAATGTGGGGTCCAGCCTCTTGATGGAAGATGGCGACTCTGCCGTGTTCCCACAAGCAGCCGCCGATCTGGCCAAACAGTATCCGGGCCAACCTCTTCGCATCGAAGTGCCTTACAATCCTAGTTGGTTGCAAGCGCGGGATGCTTTGCTCAAACGCCAGAAATTAACATCGATCAAAATCACAAACCGTTACGAACAAGAGAAACCCTATCTCAATCCCGAGCAGCTTTATGGTCTGCGCGAATACGACACCGAAGAGCCGAATGCGAATGACTATTTCATCCTGCTGGACGAAACCAGCCAGTCCCCTTTGCTGATGACGGCCGATCAATTCAAAGCGCACACGGTGGCCAGCCTTCGTCTCGCCCGGTTGGAGCATCGCTCGTCAATGGACCGGGGCATTTTGTTGGGACCTGAAAGCTTGCGAAATCAGCTTCCCCATGCTTCACGTGTCCACGGAAAACTGTCGGGACAGCTGCAGAATTTGCTATGGCGCTTGACCACAGAGAAGAACCTGCATGTCACGGAAATCACGCGCGTCAACCGCTTCGGCAAAGTGCCAAAGGCGGCAATGCGATCCTTGTTTCACAAAGCTTTGCAATCGGCCAAAAATCCCAAAAAGCCCACGGATATTTTCGTGCTCGAATGCGATGCCACTGTTTTACCGGCCGCAAATGGGTCTTCGTCTCGTTCGTTAGTGGATTATTATCGTGAAGAGTATGGCTTTGAAATACTGGTGCAGGTGAACGATCCCGAAAGCTCCGGACCTGCCGAATACCTGATGTATCTCGACACCCGAAGCGAGCGCTACGGTCAGGTGATGGCAAAGCTCAACGCCGAAACCGCTGAATTGAAAACGCAGCCGGCGCCAGAGCTGCCACCCGTTGAAACTTGGACCCACCACTGGGATCTGCAGAATGATTATTTAGCGCATTCGCCGGTCGTGAGACTTCGCAAGTGGTTGCTCGCAATCCAGTCCAAGTTCACTGAATTTAAGAAACAATCGTTGGTGAATCTATCTTCCGAACAAATTGACGTTCCAGAAAATTTCTCTTTTGAAGAGCTCGGTGCTTTTTTGAAAAATTTGAATGTTCGGTCGATCGAGTCTTCCCTCGCCCTGTTGAAATCCAGTGCGACCTCGGCCACGGCGGTCTCTCAGTTGCGCGAGCTTTTGAATCTTCGCCAGGTCGGGTTCAGCTTTCCCATGACCGCAAAAATTCTCGTGCTTGGAGAAAATGCCTCTGTGCACGCTCAGTTTTTAAAAGAGTCCGAAAATCGCTGGCAGGTCGAAACGCAGTGGCCTCGCGATCATGAAGAAAAGTTTGATCACGTCATTTTATCCTTCGTTCTGAGCCAGTCCGATCCGACCGCCAGAGCGAGCTTCTTGCAACGAGCATCTCAGCTTCTGAAACCTGGCGGTGAGCTTGTCATTTTGGATAACATCACCAAGCCAGCAACCGGCGATACGGACGTCAGTCTTCCCTCGGAAGCATTGGCTCAAGCCAAGGCCAGCGCGAGCATGCTTGCCATGTCCGTCATGCCACTGACCAAATCGCAAATCATCGCGACGGTCGCTTTGGAATATGGCCAAAACCGCCAAAGAAAACCCCTCGCCTTTCAAGTCATCGAAAGTGAACTCCAAACCGCTGGTTTTTCCACGACTAGCTGGAGCCGCAGCGGAACGATCCTGCGTTTCCGAAAATCACACTGAAACTTAGCTCCTCTGTTCGATGAATCGTTTTGAAACATCTTGCGGCCGGTTCACCCACCTCGGCACGATTTTCTGCACTCTTCGATTCAATTGGAAGAACCTTTGGCTTGAGCAACTTTGAAGAATTTCCGATCAGAGAGAAGGAGAAAGCGTCTCAAAGGGAAACAGAATGCACCATGTGGTTTTCGCAGTTTTAGCTCTATGGACCTCGATGGCTTGGGCCGTTGATGCGCCAGTGACTGATATCAAGCAAACACATGCTGGATTCAAGGCCTTTCAAGCGGCCGAGCAAAAGCTGACCGCAGCGCAGACCATCGAAAAATCTCTTGGCGCAAATTTGACGTCCGAACAACGTAAAAATCAAATAATTGAAAAGACCAGCGAGCTGCAAAATCAAGCTTATGATCAATGCAAAACATCGATCGCCGCTTACAGCGGTGCTCCGGCCGATGCGATTGATGTGTCAGCTCTGTATTTCTGCCTGGTCAGTGCGATTGAAAACTGCGAAACCCCCTCCACAAAGCCAAGTTGCGACATGCCGATTCGCTCGGTTCTGCAAATGACGCAAAAGCAGCTGACGGGAAAAGCCGGAATCGCCGGTTTGAATAACTTGATCGCCAATCATTACACCCGAGAAAAACGCTACGCCGATGCGATGGTGGCTTACTTTCCGGCGTACTCGCAGGTTTCCAAAGCTCCATGCTCGAAGGATCACGTGAATCAACTGCTGACCATCTTAAATCTGCAGCTGGAAAGCGGTGACCAAAATGGATTCAACCAGTACTGGAAAGTGACCGCCTACTGCCAAGGCAGTGGTCTGATGCAACCAAAAGGCGCCACCTTTGTTCGCGACACAACTCTCAATCATGTCACACTGCAAATGCCACTGCAGAAAGAGCCCGCGCCCATCGCAGGAATGGCGAAAACACCTGCAACTTCGGCTTCGAACGCTGCTTCATCACCCAGCTCAGTTGTCGCCACCGCAGCACCGGTCATACCACGCGAGCTACCCGCAAAAGTTCAGGTGACTGCAACGGCAAGGACTCCGACGGCAGCTGCAGCTGCAGACGCCGAATCCGAAACTGACACCGATACCGACGATTCAGAGACAGAGGCAACGGCAAAAACCTTGGTTGCAGCTCCGGTTGCGCAAGTGAAACCTGCAGCCAAAGCTGAAACGTCAGGCTTGGAACCGACGGTCCCACCCGCGGCGCAAGTGAAACCTTCACCTAAGCCTGAAATGTTAGACTTGGAACCAATGACTCCATCCGCGACACAAGTGAAATCTGTGACTCCAGTTGCGAAAACAAAACCCGCAACCAAACCTGAAATGCCCGTTGCCGAATCAGAGACCGCTGCGCCAGGCTCGAAATCAGCACCGACATCGCAAGAAACCGCGCTCAGAAAACCTGCGGCACCCGTACCTGAAGAAGTGTTCAGCTCGGTTCAAGAATTTATTCCGGGTTTACTTAAGGGAATCGCCAAAAACAATCCCGAGTGGGAAGCCGCTTTGGCCAAACGCCGGGCAAAAAAAGACAAAGACGAAAATGAAGTTCGTGAATTGGAAGAAATTGCCAAAGCTAAAAAGGAAAATGAGAAAAAAGCGATGGATCAAATGCTGACCAGTGATCCTGACTCGCATGCCAAACAATTGAAAAATGTTTTGAGCCTTCACCTGGGCGATTCCATGCAAAAAGTGAAGACCGTGCTCGGAAAACCCAGCAGCGAAATGTTGGACGATCACAAACTGACTTACGATCAGCTGAACACTGGTGCCACCGTCGGCGATGTCATCGCCGGCAAGCTGCCTGCATTTGTGGGGCTTGTTTTCACTTTCAGCCCACAGGGCCAGCTGCATGAAATCACCTACTCTTACCCGCAAGGCCACGGCAACGTCATCTGCCGGTAGACAGCCATGAGGCCGGCCTCGACGAATGCGATTTTTTTCCGAGATGATGCAGTATTGCTACAAAAAAAGGGCAGGCACTCTTAAGATTGGGAATGCACCGACTTGTTCCGTTTCAGCAGACACTGCCATTTGCAATCGAAGCTGATCTCACGATGAAGGCTTCGCTGATCACCATCCAGTTTCAATTGGATGCGAATTTCATATCGGTTTTGGGCCTGCCTTCAGCTTCGCGTTTGTGGACCGCAGAAGATATTCCGCGAAAAGATGAATTGTGGAAGACCACTTGTTTCGAAGCTTTTCTCAAGCCAAAAGCATCAGCCTGTTATTACGAGTTCAATTTTTCTCTTGGTCCAGCCTGGAATGCTTATGAATTCACCGGCTACCGAAAACCACAACCACCGAGTGTATCGCACGCATTTGCCCTGCAAAGTCTCAGCTGGAACGCGGAAAAAAAATTCCTCTCGGCTCAACTGGAAAATAAAACGGCCTTTCGAGAATTCGACGTCAGCCTGACCAGCGTGATCGAAGATTCAAATCACCACATTCATTACTGGGCCGTCACTCACGCTGCGGGCGAACCTGACTTTCACTCGCCCGGGTCTTTCACCCTGAAACGTTCGACATGAATTGAGTCGGCCCATTCGGACCAGACAAGCCTGCCAAAAAATATCAAGGCTGATTCACCAATCTTAATGATCGCCGACAATCGCAAATCCAACAAATAACAGCCAGCTGAACAACCCGCTGTTTGGCTCACCCGCTTGGGATGAGGTTGGATTCAGACAATGAAAATCAGTCGCGAAGCAATTTGCTGGTTGGTTGCGCATGCCCCAAAAAACAAAACCCCAGATCTTTTGAATCTGGGGCTTCAGTTATTTAACGCAGTATTGCTACATAAAAGGGGAAGGCACCTTTATATGCCGGACTTGTGTCTCTCCTCATCGTCGACGATGGAGAGGATTCCGCCTTTTAATTGGGGGCGGTAGGCCAACTGCTCGATGCCATAGTGGAAGTTGGCGCCGTTGACGCCGGGGGTTTGCCACTCGGGGCCCATGCGGACTGCATCGACCGGGCAGGCCTCTTCGCAGAAACCGCAGAAAACGCAGCGAAGAACATCGATCTCGTATTTGATCGGATATTTCTCAACGCTTGGATCTTCGTGCTCGCTGGCCACGATCGAAATGCATTCGGCCGGACAGTTCGTCGCGCACAACATGCAAGCCGTGCAACGAAGCGATCCGTCTTTCTTCACGGTCAGAACGTGATTACCCTTGAATCGTGGAGAGTATTCGAACTTCTCTTCCGGATAATTCAGGGTCAGCATTTGCTTCTTTTGGAACAAGTTTTTGATCAAGTGCTTTGCGGTGATCACCATTCCACCGAAAATTCCCGGCAGGTACCACTCGCTCACTTGAGATGTATTTTTCTGTACGACAGCCATTTTTTCTCCTCGTGTCCGCTCGGACCGATTCTTCTAGTGCCCCTTCGGGGCCGATCTTCTAGCGCCCTTTTGGGCTGAACTTTCTGACGCTCCAAAGAACGTCAGTTGCTCGAAACCCTTTTGGTCTACAAAGTTCCCCGTCGATAAACGAATTCGTTTTTCTTTCTGTGCTCGACCACGATGCGATCAGCCGGACGATTCGCTTCCACCATCATGTTTGTTTCTGGTTTCACCGACAACATCTTACCTGAAATCAGGTCTCCGGCTTCTGACAACGTCAGGGCTTCGGACACCACGTTCGTGACCTTTTTAAATTTCTGAGCCAAGCCTGCATAGTTGACGAAAGTTCCGTCTTTTTCGACGTACGACTTCATCGGGATCAACCACACATTGCCCGTCAGATTTTCCAGCGCCTCATTCTTACAAGATTGCATCCAGATCAGGTTCTGAGCTTTGGAAAGATCTTTGACCTTGTCCTTGATGTCCGGGAACTGCAACTGAACTTCGGGACCGGCAACGACGACAGTTTTAAATGTGCCGCTGTTGATTCCCGCCGTCAGATCCGACCACTTGGTGCTGATGCCGTACTTTTTCAAAACTTGCAGCAATCCCTGCGTGTTTGGATTCTTGTCTCCGCGAAGCAAGATGCCATCGAATTCGTCCATTTTCTCGGGGTTTTGATTCCAGTGGAAAATGTTCTTCGATTTCAAATCGTTCACGAAAGTTCCGATGATGCTCTCGTACTCTTCAACCGTGTATTGACCGGTCAGAACCAAGGCCGCATTGGCGCCCGCCGCTTTCACAGCTTCGCTGGCTTGTTTCGCCGCGGCTCCTGGCTGAGTCTCTTCCCAACCAGTGCTCAAGCGACGTTTCGCTTTCAACCAACGATTTTCGCGGTTCACGTATTTATAGATGTCGCGACCATCGTCACACATCCAGTAACCGTTGACCTTTTCGTTGTATACCGGCTTCACGCGGAAGAATCCTTCGCGATTGTAATAAGCCTTCACGTTACAGCCCGTGCTGCAACCATTGCACAAAGTATCGCCGTCCTTTAGATACCAAACCCGTTGACGGAATCGGAAATCTTTCGACGTTAATGCACCAACAGGGCAGATGTCGACGGTGTTCATCGAGTATTTATTATCGAGCGGTTTGCCATCAAAGGTGCCGATCTCAGAACGATCGCCACGATTGAAAATGCCAAGCTCGCTGGTTTTTGAAACTTCTTCGGTGAAGCGAACACAGCGCGAGCACAGAATGCAGCGCTCGGTATCCAGGACCACGGTCGGTCCCAAATCCACAACCTTGTGTTTCTTCACTTTTTTCTCGGCCATCTCGGGATTGTACTTACCGAATTCCATGTATTGATCTTGCAGACCGCACTCGCCGGCCTGATCGCAAATCGGACAATCCAAAGGGTGATTGATCAAATGGAAATCAAGACCCCACTTGGCCGCGTCTTGAACTTTCGCCGAAGTGTTATTGATCTTCATGCCTTCGGTCACAGTCGTGTTGCAGGCGATCTGAACACGTGGATTTCCTTCGATCTCCACCATGCAAAGACGGCAAACACCAGCCACCGACAGACCCGGGTGCCAGCAATAGTGAGCAACTTTTCCATTTTCCCAAGCCCCGTCAGCACCGTACATCGCCTGGATGATCGTGGTGCCTTCTTTGACTTCGACTTCTTTGCCGTTAATGGTGCATTTCGGCATTTCTGACTCCCTTTACTTTCGAACGACCTTCTCGAACGAAAAATTCAAACTCATCACGGAATTTTGTCACGAAACTGAGGACCGGCAAAGCGGCTGCATCCGAAAGCGCACAGATCGTGCGACCTTTCATATTGTCAGCGACCTTAATCAAAAGTTCGATGTCCTGCAAACGACCGCGGCCTTCCAAGATCGAATGAACGATTTTGTTGAGCCAGCCCGTGCCTTCACGGCAAGGCGTGCACTGACCGCAAGATTCATGGTGATAAAAGTGAGTGAGAACTCCCAACATATCGACCATGCACTGAGAATCATCAATCACGATGATCGCACCGGAGCCAAGCATCGAGCCCGCCGCCGCAATATTTTCGTAATCGAGCAAAACTTTTTCCGCTTCTTCCGCCGTCAAAACCGGAGCCGACGATCCACCGGGGATCACCGCTTTCAATTTTCGACCTGGCTTCATGCCGCCACCGATTTTGTAGATCATGTCTTTCATCGGATAAGCGAGTGGCACTTCATAGTTACCGGGACGAACGACGTTTCCGCTCAAAGAGAAAAGCTTCGTTCCGGCTGATTTTTCAGTTCCGAATTTTCGGTAAGCCGCCGCGCCATCTTTCAGGATCGGCACAACCGCGGCCAATGTTTCCACATTGTTCACGATGGTTGGCTTGCGCAGATATCCTTGAACCGCCGGGAATGGCGGCTTCAATTTCGGCTGACCTTTCAAACCTTCGATCGAAGAGATCATTCCGGTCTCTTCACCGCAGATGTAAGCACCGGCACCCGAATAAACGTCGAGATCGAAATCAAGGCCAGAGCCCAGGATGTTCTTTCCCAACAGACCGGCGTCGTAAGCTTCTTTCAAAGCCTTTTCGACCACCGAAATTGGATAGTGATATTCACCGCGAATGTAGATGTAACCTTTTTTCGAACCGATCGCGAAGCCAGAGATGATCATGCCTTCGATCAATTGGTGAGGAGCACGCTCCATCATCAAACGATCTTTAAAAGTTCCGGGCTCACCTTCGTCCGCGTTGCAAAGCAGATATCGGGGCTCGTTATTCTTTGGCAAGAATCCCCATTTGGTTCCCGTCGGGAAACCCGCGCCGCCACGACCGCGAAGACCGGAAGCTTTGACTTCGTCGATGATCGCTTGCGGCTGCATCTTCAAAGCTTTCTTCAAAACTTCGTAGCCACCTTTCGCCTGGTAGCCTTTCAGGGTGCGGTAATCATCGAGATGATAATGTTCCGTCAGCAGTTTTGTTTCCATTACTTCATCCCTCGCAAAATATTCATCGCCGATTCCGGAGTGAGATTTTCATAATAAGTGTCATTCACCTGCATCATCGGCGCCGTTCCGCACGAACCCAGGCATTCCACCTTGGAAATCGTGTAGCGGCCGTCTTCGGAAATCTGATCGAACTGAACTTTCAATTCTTTGCAGATATGTCCCGCCAATTCGCGTGAGCCGTTCAGGGCGCAAGAAATGTTGGTGCAAACCTGAACGTGGTATTTACCAACCGGCTTTTGATTGAACATGGTGTAGAAAGTGAAAACTTCGTGGATGCGCGCTTCGGGGATTTCCATCACCTTGGACAGATGATGAATGACCTCGTCGTTCACCCAACCCTTGTTTTCCTTTTGAGCGATGTACAAAGAAGGAATGATCGCAGAATCTTTCGCTTCATATCGCGTGAGCTCTTGTTTGACCTTGGCTAAGCCGTCGGCACTCAGTTGAAACATCTTCTCTATCTCCCTATCTGTCCAGCTCGCCAGCGATCAAATTCATGCTGGCCACGGTTGCAATTGCATCGGCGATCATCCAGCCCTTCACCACGGTCGGGAAAGATTGGTAAATCGCAAAGCATGGAGGTCGCACTTTCAAACGATACGGATTGGCGCTGCCATCCGAGACCAGATAAAATCCGAGCTCGCCATTGGCCGCTTCGGTCGCATCGTAGACTTCCCCTGGAGGAGGTCGCAGGCCTTTGATCACCAACATAAAGTGGTTCATCAAACCTTCGATGTTTCCGTAAACGTCTTTTTTCTCAGGCAACACGATGCCCTTGTCGCGGATGGTGTAATCACCGCCCGGAACGTTTCGGCAAACCTGCTCGATGATGCGCAGAGATTGGCGCATTTCTTCGATGCGAACCAAGTAGCGATCATAGATGTCGCCATTGGTTCCGACCGGAATATCAAATTCCAATCCGTCGTAGCCGTAATAAGGTTTCGCTTTTCGCAGATCCAAACCGACGCCACAAGCGCGCAGCAAAGGACCGGTGTAACCCCAAGCGATCGCGTCGGCCGCTTTGATCGGCGCCACACCTTGAGTTCGCTTGATAAAAATCTTGTTATCCAACATCAGGCTGGCGATTTCGTCCACACCCGCACGCATGTCTTTGCAGAAGGCGAGAACGTCATCGAACCAACCTTCGGGCGCGTCTTGAGCCATGCCTCCGACCCGAGTCATCGAAACGGTCAGACGAGCACCGCAAAGTTTTTCAAACAAGGTGTAAACTTTTTCGCGGTATGTGAACAGATGGAAGAACGCCGTCAAGGCACCCAAGTCAACGCCACCAGTTCCAACCGCGATGATGTGATCGATCACCCGAGACAGCTCGGCCAGGATCACGCGCATCGCCTGCGCTTTCGGCGGAATTTCCACTCCGAGCAAACGTTCGACCGCTTTGCAGTAACCGACGTTGTTCATCGGAGCCGAGCAATAGTTCAAACGATCGGTGTAAGGAATGACCTGATTGTAGGGATGGGTCTCGGCCATTTTTTCAAAACAGCGGTGCAGATACCCGATCTCGGGCATCGCACGCACGATGGTCTCGCCATCGAGCTCGGCCATCACACGCAAAGTTCCGTGCATCGCTGGATGCGACGGACCAATGTTCAGCGGCACATAGTTTTCATTCAGAACGTCGCCTGGATTTCCCGGTTCATTGTCGAAGTGAATCGGCAAAGAGCCCGTGCAATGTTGCTGGCGATCGGCTTCGTAATCCTTGCGCAAAGGATGACCCACGAATTGGTGGTGAGTCAGGATCTTGCGCAAATTCGGGTGACCGCGGAAAATAATTCCGAACATGTCGTAAGCTTCCCGCTCGAACCAGTCCGCACCTTTCCAAACCGGAATCGCGGATTCGATGGTTTCGCCTTCAGAGAGCGGAACCTTGATGCGCAGACGGCTGGAATCGCGAGACGAAAACAAGTGGTACACGACTTCCAACGGCTTTTCGCGATTGGGATAGTGAGCACCGCAAACGTCCATCAGGAAATCGAAACGATCGCTCTGACGAAAGAAAGACAGGACTTGGATGATGTCCGATGCCGGGACGACCATCACGTCGTCGCCGAAAGCGTGCGAGAATTCGTAGCGACTGATTTGCAATCGGGTCGCCAGATCAGATTTGATGGATTCAAGATTACTCATAGTCAGGAGCCTTCCAGTTGTCTTTCCAAGGTCGTGGTTGTCCAGAAGCGATCATCTTTTGCAAAGCCATCACGCCATCCAAAACCGCTTCCGGCGTCGGAGGACATCCTGGCACGTAAACGTCGACCGGGATCACCATGTCGCAACCTTGCAGCACGTGATAAGCGCGGTAGAAACCGCCCGAGCTGGCACAAGCCCCCATCGACAGAACGTATTTCGGCTCGAGCATCTGGCGATAAATTCGCACCAACACCGGCGCCATTTTTTCCGTGATCGTTCCGGCCACCAACAAAAGATCCGATTGTCGAGGAGAGAAACGCACGACCTCGGCGCCGAAACGGGCCAAGTCATACTTGGGACCCATCACCGACATCAGTTCGATTCCGCAGCAAGCCGTGCCGTATGGCAATGGCCACAGAGCATTCTTCTGTCCCCAGGCGATGATCGATTCCAATCGCGTGGTCATCGCGAACGAACGAGACATATCGTCCGTGGCCTGACTGCCCGATGCTCCATGAATGAGCCCGGACTTGCCCGAATGATTTCCATTCGCGGACGTTATCGGCGTATTTCCCATATTACTTCCAGCTTTATTTTCAGCCATTCGTGTCCCCTTTTTTGCTGGCCTCTGATGTCCAAGTTACTCTGTTCATCGCTCAGCGAGACATTTTCATTTGATTCTCAACTTGTCGCAAATTTTTAGCTTCAAGTAAACAATCAAAAAAACATCAAAAACCAAATCAGTTCGAGTGCTTGGAATTGTAGCACGCACTAGATTCGTGACAATATGTCGTTTTCCAACGCGAGCGCTCCCGAATGTGGAGAAATCCTGTGGAAAACTGGATTTCAAATTGCCCTTCGGGTGGCTTCCTTTCTAAAATTTGCTTTGCTGATCGAACCACACACAATTCTTGACCAAGGGGGGTAAAAGAATGATTCACCACTTCGGAATGCAAGCCCTGATGATCGCCGCCATGATGGCCGCCTCTTCATTAGCGCTTGCAACGTCTTCGAAATCACAAGAAATGCTTGTGAAATACGCACCAGGAACCTTCAACGAGATGCAGACCATGGTTCACTCGGTTTCAGCGCAAGGGGGAAATGCTGAAATCTTGAGCGACGAGTGGGTGAAAATTCAGATCCCAAACAAACACAGCCAAACACTGATCAAAGATTTAAATACCGATCCGGCTGTCGAGTTCATTCAACCCAACTATGCGGTTCACTTGCTGGATGGCTTAACACTCCAAGATCCATTGCGCCGCGCAGCGCAGGTTCGTGGAATGCGCAAACTTGGCTTACCGGCCGCTCCAGCTTTGCCTGATAACCCAGCAATTCCGGCCGCTCCTCAACAAGGAACCGGTGCTGATCCATTGGTTTCCAAACAGTGGGGCATGATCGATATCGGCGTCAAAGATGCTTGGAAAAAAACGATGGGCAGTCCCGATATGATCGTCGCCGTCATCGACACCGGCGTGGATTACACGCACGAAGATCTGGCACCAAACATGTGGCGCAATCCGAAAGAAATTCCGGACAACGGAATTGATGATGATGGAAACGGATTTATCGACGACGTCGTTGGTTGGGATTTCGCTTCGAACGACAACAAACCTTACGATCTGAAAGGCACCGCCAATCCGGGACACGGAACTCACTGCGCTGGAAACATTGCCGCGAAAGCGATGAATGGTCTTGGCGTGGCCGGTGTCGCACCCAATGTTCGCATCATGGCTTTGCGATTTCTGACGGACAAAGGCGAAGGCACGACGGCCGATGCGGTGAAGGCGATTCACTATGCGGTTGATAACGGCGCCCGCGTTCTTTCCAACTCTTGGGGATCCGAAGGTGAAGACCCAGCAGATGGAACACAGAACCAGGCGTTGCGAGATGCCATCAAGTACGCTGAAGATCACGGAGTCCTTTTCATCGCGGCGGCCGGCAACGGACACAACGGTGCGGGCTACGACAATGATTCGGATCCACGTCCGGGTTATCCCGCCAGCTACGATTTTGATAACATCATCAGCGTGGCCGCGATCGACAGCAAAGATCAATTGGGCGCTTTCTCCAACTGGGGAGCGAAAACTGTCGACATCGCCGCTCCGGGTGTGGCCGTGTTCTCAACGACTGTTGGCAACACTTACAGCGCGACCGTTTATCCGAACCTTCCGTTCCTGACTTGGGATGGAACTTCGATGGCGACTCCGCACGTGGCGGGCGCCGCGGCCTTGTACTGGTCCGCCTATCCAAACAAATCATGGAAAGAAGTGAAAGCCGCGATCTTGGACAGCGCCAAAAAAATTCCGGCAATGGCGGGCAAATCCGTCAGCCAAGGAAAATTGGACGTCAAAGCTTTGCTGGACGAATAAAAGTTTAAATCTGTTCGCAAGAAAAGCCGAAGTCTTCGCGGACTTCGGCTTTTTTATTTTCATGGGTGGTTTCCGCAAGAATGAACGAGACCTTTATTTCCGTGTGATTTCTTCTGCTGTTGGACTGAGTCTTCTCGCCTTCCTTGACCAAGATCCAGACTCCCTTCGAAGCCACTTTCTCTCTTTGCATAAATAAGAAACAATCAAGTGATGAACACCAACCCCTTACAAAAGCAGCTGGAAGAAAAACGATTTCAATCGGGCGTCTCTTATGTTCAGCAGGCCGCCGGCGGTTTGAAGAAGCTCACCTCCAGCGAGCTGGCGCACCTGAATCAGCTCGTCACAGATCGCGAAGAAGAGGACCCCTGGCGATTTCAAAGCACAACGATCCAGATCCCGGGTGGAACGGTCGAAATGCAAGTCCATTCGAATCCTTTGAATCGCGCGCGCGAAATCACGGGCAATGCTTTGCAAATGGCCGGCAACGGCAAGGTGGTCGAGGCGGCTTGCTATTTGTATTCCGAGTTGGTGTTGGAACATTTGTTTCAAGATGCCAATCGTCGAACCGCCGTCCTGGCGACACTTTGGCTACTGGGAAATTCAGGAATTCACGTCGACGCCGCCAAGCTCTTGAGCACGCCGCTCGGAAATCTGCGCAACCAGGTCGAGTTCGCCATCTTTCAATCCCGCATCGAACAACTGATTTATGCCCGCGCCTAAGGATTTGCTGAAACAACTCTCGCAACTGCCCACGACCGATCTTGTCGCCTTCTCGCAGTTTTACGAAGAGAAAGCGACGCTGATGACCCCGCTCGAAGACGTCAAAGGCCGCACCGAGATTCTGGATTACTATCAGCGCATGCGAAAAGACATCCAGCTCAAAGAATTTCGCGTCGCCGATCACCTGCTCGAAGGCGACCGCCTGTGCATTCGCTGGGAGAGCCATTTTATCAAACTGAAAAAGCCCATGAACATGCTCGGCGTCTCTTACGCCATACTGTCACCAAAGAGCGGCCTGATTCTGTCTCAAGTCGATTATTGGAACATCAACCTGCGCTCCCCCTGGCTCAACTTCGCAATTAACAAATTGTTCTGAGGTTCGCGGGGCTATGTTTCATCGAACGTCCTTGTCGCTTGCAACCAGAGCCACAAGTTTCGCCCTAGCAAATCTTTCAGCAACGGGGGTCGAAGCCATCGCACCCCTTCATATTTCGAGATTACAGCAGATGCTGAAGCTATTTCTGCAAATGAAACCCCTTCATTTGATTGTGCTGCCGACACAAAAGTTGCAAATTCGAGATTTCATTCGTGCCATCTCTGGCCAATGGAATGATGTGATCAATCTGCAGTTGGAATCTCGATGAGCATCTTCGACCCTCGTGCCGATAGCAACACTGACCTTGTGATTTTCTCCAGACTAATCTCTTTTCTGCGACAGCAAGAGGGGTTCTCATTCCTACGCTTATCTGGGAGGAAGACTTTATTTCGACAGCACCACTTGGGTTTTGATTTGCGGAGTTTACATTTTTCTTCTCAGCCATGTCGCCTGCCGATGGTTCGGCATTTGCTGGAGTTTCATTTTTGTTGAGCACCGGCGCCGGTGCTGCTTCGCGTTTTCGCGCTTTCACTTCTCTTTGCAAATCACGCTTTTGGATCGACTCTTTCACCGCGAATTTCAAAATATCTTTGATGCTGGCTCCCGGAATTGTGTGGGAGAGCAGATTTTTAAGTATCTCAAGATCCGCCTGCATTTCGGGATCGAGCATGATTTTCAATTCCTGCAGGTCTTTGGTAATCTGCCGAACTGACTCTTTTTTGAGAGATATTTCGAACGTTTCCGGATCTTTGCGAATTAATTCTTTCTCAGCTTCTCTGCAGGATAGTCCAGATAAACTTTCAAAGAGTGATGCTTTCTCTTTCGTGTTCATTTTGACCGATGCGCGTTTCTCTTTTTGCCGGATGTGTGTTTGTGCCTGCGAAATCACAGCCAGTGACAAACTGCCATCTTCAATCTTTTTCTCTAGCACCGGAACATCACAAAGCGCGCACATGGCCGAAATTCTTCGGTATGCAGCACTTTCCGAGTAACGAAGCTCCTTCATGCAAAACTCTAGAAGAGAGCCATAGCTGAGAGTTAAATACAATTTCCGAAATTCCACTTCTTTCAAGAGTTCTAAAACCTGCAATGTGATTTTACGTTCAGCTTTTACGGCCAAGTGAAGCTGATTTAAAAGATCGAAGTCTGACTTTTTCATATGCTTGCTCCTTTTTCTGCTCGAACAATGTAGCATGGGTTCTAAATCCAAAAATGAAGCCCTCAACGTTCGCGCTCAAAGGAGAAAAAGAAAGATCCACGTCGGGATCAAATCAAAATTTTGCACGTCATAACGCGAAGATTTGGAGGAACTGCGCACATCCGGTTAAGCAGATGAAAATGCGAATGCAAGAAGGGAAAGTTGGCAGAAATGCCCGTCAAATTAATTTTCTGAGTTAACGCATCCTAAAATCTGCGTCATGAACTCTTCGATAAAAAACTACTTATTCTATATAAATAATTATTTTTTCTAAAAAATTCAACCTCCCCAAAGCAGAGCGCCGAAATGTCCAAGGTTCCAAATGCAATCCTCACCTCAGACAGGCGCCGACTTCAGCCTCTGTTCTCACCTCGCTCAAGCACCGGCCCTACCTTAGCCCTCGCCACACTCACCACATCAGAAAACCCGCCTCGCTGAAAGCCAAGCGATCAGACCCGACACAGGACCAGACGACTAAATTTTGGTTCCTCGTTTGCCCTTGAGATCAGAAAATAAAATGACAAAAACAGATTCAGCCCCCACAAGGAGCCCACATGTCCAACTTTCGTTACCTGATAGTTTTCGCCCTCACTCTCGCTAGCGTTGTGACGAACGCCAAAGGAATGGGCGGCAAACGAAAACCGGCCAGCGCGAATGAAGATGGCAAAGTTCTGAATTGCACGGTCGAGTTTCGCACCAAGGGTGGCGTGACCTGGTATCAGACGCAAAAGCAAGCTTGGCAATTGCCCGAGAAAAAAGGATTTATCGAATTGAAATCGATCGGTAACGTCGAGGTCACTTTGAACAAAGAGTCCAGCGGAAAAAATACGACGTTCACGCTGTCCCTGAAGCAAGATAAAAATAATCTGGGTGAAATCAAAACGGACCTGCGGACGTTCGAGTACACGACCTTGATAGATGCCAAAATTGAGGACGGTGATGACGGCTGGCAAGCGGATGCAGTTCGGGTGGCCTGTGATTCAACCATCATGAAAGACTAAAAGCCTGCCGCAGGACCTCGCGAAAACCGGACTCTCCAAATTGTGAATGTTCACCGACAATTTAATTCGTGAGTTGGCCGCTTCAATTTGCCAACAAAAAACAATCACAATCAAGGAGCAACGATGCACACCAAAAATTACAACTATGGTGACTTCACTTTCAAAACGTTTTTCAAAACGGTCGGCCAAGGCTACGAAGTCAGCCTGCATTGCGGTGGCAAAACATATTTTGTCGGTAATTTCGTTCACAAAAAAGAAGCGATGATGTGGTGGAAAGTGTTCAACACCGAAATCACGACGTTCGCGAAAAAATACTGGTGCTCAGGTGAAACTCCTCAGCAGTGGTATTGCGCTTTCATGACCAACCACTTGTACAAGACTTACTACTCTTTCTTGGACAAAATGTTTGCGCGTTACAACAAAGACTATCGCAAGGCTTATTTCAAAGATGTCAAAAAATATAACACCTTGAAAAAGAACTGGGATAAAACAGAAAAATTCCACATGACCGCTAAGCGCAGCGCTTAATTTTCCGATTCTATTGATAGATCCTCTGACAGCGGCCTAAGCTAGGCGCATATAGGAGGATCTATGATCTCAATCACCAAAGCTTTTCTTTCCACCTTCACTGCCATCACGCTTCTGTCGCTCGGTTCTTTCGCGGCGATCAAGACCGAAACCGTCGAATACAAAGAGGGCTCCACCACGCTTGAAGGCTTCATCGCTTACGATGATGCCGCCAAAGGAAAAAAACCAGGCATCGTGATTGTTCACGAATGGATGGGTCTTGGCGATTACGTCAAAGGGCGCGCGAAACAATTGGCGGAACTGGGTTACGTCGCTTTCGCCGCTGACATCTACGGAAAAGGTGTTCGCCCCAAAAACACGGACGAAGCAAAAACCCAAGTCATGAAATACAAAGGCGATCGCAACTTGCTGCGAGCGCGCGCCAAAGCGGCCTTCGACACGTTGAAAAACAATCCGAAAGTCGACACCAGCAAAATGCTGGCGATGGGATATTGCTTTGGTGGCACCACCGCCATCGAAATGGGCCTGAGCGGCCTGCCATTGAAAGGAATTGTCAGCTTCCACGGTGGTCTCGATTTTCCGACCTTGGCGACGGACGTGAAAAATCTCAAGGCACCACTTTTGATTCTGCACGGTGCGGTGGATCCAAATGTGCCACCTGACCAAGTCAGCACTTTCACCAAAGCCTTGGAACAAAATAAAAATGATTACCAATTCGTTGCTTACTCGGGCGCCGTTCACGCTTTCACCCAGCCGCAGGCTGGCAATGATCCAAGCAAGGGCGCGGCTTACAACGAAAAGGCCGACAAGCGATCTTTCCAAGCCATGAAGGACTTCCTGCAAGAAGTGACGGCGAACTAAGAAGATAGCTTCATATTTTCTTTCCAATTTCTGGGCGGACCGATATTGTAAGGGCCGCCCATGAAGCCATTTTTAAATCAACACCCACTTTTTTTCTACATTCGCAGCCAGTGGCGCTTCTTTGCCTTGGGCATGTTCTTTCTTTTGATCACCAACATCGCCGACGGCCTTTATCCTTTGATTTTAAGAAAGGGCATCGATCAAATTTCCGAAGGCCAACCAATGACCGCCGTCGCGCCGACAGCGTGGCTTTTCTTCGGTACGATGAGCTTCTTGGCCATCACCCGATATTTTTGGCGCGTCTTCTTTGCGAATTACCACACGCGCGCGGCCGAAGATCTTCGAAACCGCATCTTCCAACATTTGACCGCAATGGGCCCCCAGTTCTTCAAACAAAATCCCATCGGTGAGCTGATGAGTTTGATCACCAACGACGTGCAATCATTCCGTCAGGCCATCGGCGCAGGTGTTCTGGTCTTAGTCGATGGCTTCTCGATCATCCTGATCGTCTTGCCACTGATGCTGTGGATGGAGCCAAATTGGACGTGGAAGACCTTGATCTTTTTGCCCACGGTCCCGTTCCTGATCTGGCAGGTGACGCGCCTGATTTTTCAGCGCTACAAAGTCCAGCAAGATCATCTCTCCGAGTTGTCCGGATTCTCACAAGAGACTGTGGCCGGCATCCGCGTGATCAAAAGTTTTGCGCAGGAGAACAATCAGCTGGGTCGATACAATAAAATCAGTCGCATTTTCGAGAAAGCCTGCAATCACGTAGCGTCGGTTGATTCGTTGTTCTCGCCGGTCATGCAATTTGGCGTGGCCAGCGGCACCGTCATTCTCTTTTTCATCGCGGGACCCGATGTTCTAGCGGGGGCCACCACCATCGGCACCTTTGTCGCGTTTCAACGTTACATCCAAAAGATGGTTTGGCCGATGACCGCGCTGGGAATGGGCTTCAGCCAGTACCAAAAGGGCATGGCGTCCTACTCGCGAATTAAAAATATTCTTTTGCAAAAAACGGATATTCCCGACGAAGGGCAAATCGAAATCAAGGAATTTAAGAACCTCGAAGTTCACGATCTCAATTTTCAGTTTCCAGAAGCCAATCAGCCCAGCCTTAAAAATATCAACTTTCAGATTCACGCCGGTCAGAAGGTCGGCTTGGTGGGACCTGTCGGTAGCGGCAAGACGACATTGCTACATTTGATCAACCGCCTTTACCCCGTATCCCAGGGCCGCATTCGGGTGAACGGAATTGATCTTCAGGATATCACGCAAAGATCCCTGCACCTGCAGATCGCATTCGTTCCGCAGGAACCTTTCTTATTCAGTGAATCGATTTCAGAGAACATGAAAATGGGTCGCGAAGAGCCACCACCCGATGACGAAGTTCTGCACTGGGCTCAGGTGGTCGATATTAAAACCGAGATTGAAAACCTTCCTCATCAGTTTCAATCCGAATTGGGCGAGCGCGGGGTCAACCTGTCCGGCGGACAAAAGCAGCGCCTGACGATCGCGCGGGGTTTGATGACCCGGGCACCATTTATCATCTTGGATGACTCGCTCAGCGCCGTCGATCATCAAACCGAAAAAACAATTCAAGCTCAGCTGGCCAACCAAATGGAAAACCAGAAGACTCAGCTGATCGTTTCCCATCGGCTGTCGGCCGTTGAAAATGCCGATCAGATCATCGTCATGAATCAAGGCGAAATCGAAGCCATCGGTCGGCATCACGAGCTGATCGAAAAAAGTCCGACCTACCGTCGCATGGCCGAAATCCAAGGTTATCTGGCATGAGCGAAAAATTTATTTCCGAAGACCAGATCAAAGCAAATATCTCGGCCGCAGATTTGCTGAAGCGGCTGTGGCCCTATTGCCGGAAGCATCTTGGACTTTTCTTCGCCGTTCTTTTATCCGTCGTCGGCTTGGCCGTCAGCTCGCGACTGCTTCCATATGTCATCGGCTACGCGATCGATCATGGCGTGAAAGAAAAAAATCTCGAAGTGATGAAGTCCATGGCGCTGGCTTATCTGGGCCTGCAAATCTTGCAGACACTTTTCCAGTTTGCCTATAGCTACGTCTTTCAACTTTTCGGGAACCGGGTTCTGTTTTACGTTCGCGAAGATCTGGTTCGTCATATTCAAAGCCTGCCGATTCAATACTTTAATAAAACCCCGATTGGCCGCATCGTCACCCGTCTGACAAATGATGTCTCGACGCTGGCCGAGCTTTTCACCGATGGGGTCATCACAATTTTTGTGCAGTTTGTGATTCTATGTTCAATCTTTGTCGCCATGTCCTTGATTTCGCTCAAGCTCGCGCTGATCGTGATGTGCTTGGCGCCGGTGTTTATCTGGGCATCGCTCAAGATCAACAATCGCATTCGGGATATTTTTCGCGAGGCCAAAAAGAAGCTTTCGGTTTTGAACTCTTATGTTGCGGAAAACATGAATGGCATCAAAGTCATTCAGCTCTACAATCGCATTCCGCGCAATCGCCGACACTTTCAGGATTTATCGGAACAGTACAAACAACTGTCCCTGGATTCGGTCAAAGCTTATGCCTTGATGCAACCGGTGATGAATCTCTTTTCGGCCGTCACGGTCTCGACCGCTCTCTACTTTGGCGGCGTCTTTCATGAATCGCAGGGCCTGCAGATCGGTGCCTTGGTCGCTTTCATTTTGCACGTGCAGGACTTTATCGCTCCCCTTCGCGAGATTTTGGAAAAGTACCAACAGTTCCAAAATTCACTGACCAGCGGCGAGCGCGTCTTTCAAGTTTTTGACGAAGTTCCAGAGATGGAAAATTCAAACCCACAAGTGCCAAGCCGATGGCTGGGTGAGATCGAAATCCGCAATCTCTCCTTCCAGTACGCGGCCCATTTGCCTTTTGTCTTGAAAAACATTTCCCTTTCCATCAAACCGGGACAATCGGTCGCCATCGTGGGCCGCACCGGCAGCGGTAAATCGACTTTGATTTCATTGTTGCAACGATTCTATGAACCACCGCTCGATCGCATTCGCTTGGACGGCACGCCGCTTGAACAAATTCCGCTTCACAAACTGCGCACCCATATCGGCGTCGTTCAGCAAGATAACTTTGTCTTTCGCGGCACGATCGCTAGCAACATCAGCCTCAATTCGGAAAATATCGCTTTGGAAAAAATTGAACGGGCTTGCCGCCAGGTGGGATATTGGAATCTGTTGCAACAAACCGGTCGCAACCTGCAATCGCCCGTCGAAGAGCGCGGTGCCAATCTTTCGGTCGGCGAGCGCCAGCTGATCGCCTTCGCGCGGATCTTGGCGTTTGAGCCCGACATTCTGATTCTGGACGAGGCCACGGCCAATATCGATTCACACAGTGAAAAAATCATTCAGCAGGCCACCACCGAAGTCTCCAAAGGTCGGACCAGCGTGATCATCGCGCATCGGCTGTCGACGATTCAGAATTGTGACGTGATCGTGGTGATGGATCAAGGCGAGATCAAAGAGCTCGGCAAGCACGCCGAGCTGATGAACCAAAAAGGTCTTTATTATCACATGGCTTCAGCAGGTTTAAAGTCCACCGAGATTTTGTCGCTGGCAGATGACGGTACGGCACTGCCGTGAAGGCGGATGCGCTGACCGTCAGCAATGTATTCCCAACCATTGGTGGTTGATTGCGGGATCAAGTTGCCATTGACCTTAACGACGATGGTTTCAATCATTGGCTTTCGATCCAGAACGTATTCCGTCAAAACTTCGACGATGCGCTGACGAATGTTGTTCACGGCCAAAGCCAAAGTCGTGTCGCAAATGGGTTGATTCAAACCGCCCGAAGCATTCGCCAGGTCAATCCAACGCAGTCCCGGTTCTTTGTAAATTCCATCCAGCGCCGTCGTGCAATTCGAGCTCAGACTTGGAACGCCGATGAAATTCACGAGCCACGCCTGGGTGACGCCTTTGAATTTAGGTTTCAGCGTGTTGAAATATTGGGTGTAGTGATTGACGTCGTATTCGGAATAATCATCTTCATTGGATAAGGCCACCACCGCCAGCAAAGCATCCGCTCGCAAGAAATCTTTTTCCGCGTTCAAAGCCGTCTCGATGCTTTGCAGACCGCGCTCGAGATCCGAGCCGCTATTCCCCTGCTTGATCCGCGCCGTCAGCACCGATGATAAATTCGTGGTCGCCGCCGTTAAAATTTTCGGCGTTCCCACAAAAACTCCACCGTTGCCGCCACCGCGCATGTCCGTTGTTACGACGACGATGCGGTAATCCATTCCGTAGCTGTTCAGGGCCGTAATCATGCCGCCAGCCTGGGACGCCAATCGATCTTGATAGGTCGACATGCTGGACGAGTTATCGACCATCATGATGATGTCCACTTTGTTATTGTACTTGATACTTTGGGAAAACTCTTCCGTCGTTTCGGGAAGCGAATAGGTCTGTTTGTTGCACGCACTCAGAAGGCTCGATGCCAGCAGAAAACTTGGCACCGCTAGAAATCCCATCATGAACTTTCGCAAAGGCAGTCTCGATTTGGTTTGCATGCTTCCCCCGCTCACCCAGCTTTACGCTCGGCGAATTTTTTGATGGCTTGTTGGATGCTTTGGCTGATGCTGGTGAAACGAATCCCGTAACGCACGCCCTTGCCTTTGACCACAGCCTTGCTGACGATCACGCAGACGGCATTAAAGGGTGGCACCCCATCGCCGGCCTTGAAATGCAAAAACAGATTTTGCCCGACTTGAATTTCATCCGAGTTGATCAATAGACCCGCCCCGCCGGAGCTCACTTCCATTGATTTTCCCTGCCAAACTTCTTTATTGTTATGCAAAAGAATCGAAGCCCCGTATCGGGCACGCCCATGTCGGCGGCGATAGAAGACATCCTTTAATTCTGGTCCACCCGTCGTTTTGATCTGACGGATTTTGTCCTCTTGGAAGTCTTCCACTTCGGAGATTCGCTTCCAGGATTCCATTTTCTGCCGGTTCCAGACGTAATCAAATTCCAAGAGCTTCTTTTCCTGAAGCATCTTGATCAGCTCAAGATAAAGGAAAGGGCCGTACTTGTTTTCATCGCGCAGGACGTACCATTCCGCCGCGTCGCTGGGAGGCTTTGATTCTGCCGCCACCACGGGCTGTCGCCACTTTTGAAACTGTTCCGAGAACGCCGCATGATCCAACAACATCACCCAATCCCGCTTCTGTTCATCAAAAACATAGTCCGTCCATTCGAGTTCTTTTTTTTCCAAGCGCTTCCGAATGTCTTCAACCGACCATGGTCCTTTTTGAATGCCAAGATGATGCACGATGTATCCCACAGGTCCTCCTTCCTTCACTCTTTTCGGCTGTTGCGGGATGACACTTAACCCCTTGAAATGATTCACCGAAAACTGTCGATCATCTGGCCACTTCTCTGAGAATTCAGACCTTGGTCCGATCTAAATTCGGGGATTCGTGCCGGCTTTTGTTTCAAAATTTTCCATATATTCCGATGAATTCACTGATGAAGTTACCACTGCTCACGCTCCTCTCCGTGATCTCACTTTCAATCTTCGCCCATGCATCCGACATGCGCATGGAAGCCTTCGTCAAATATAAACAAGTTTACGTTTGGCCAGAACCTGGTTGGACGTCCCTGGACTGCGAAGCCCCGAGCATCAATGATAAAAAATGGCCCGAGCGCGAGCAGACCTTGTTGAACATGCGTCGCGAAAAAGCTGCCGGAGTTTGCGCAGAGAGAAGAGCCGATCATTTTTTGAAAGAAGCTCAGCGCGTGACGGTCCTGACCCGGGATATCACCGAGAATGGGCGCACCTTTCAACAAGCCGAGTATGAAGACCGGCCGATCCTGTATCGTGGTCACGAAGAAATCGTTCGTTTTTACAAGGTTCGCATCAAAGCTAAAAATGAGAATGGCGAGCTGGTCAATTATGATGGATACGTTTCGGCGGATCTCTTGTCCGATCCGGACCCGATTCAAACCATTCGTCCCGAACCCGCTGAGATCTGCAAAGAATGCGCGATGCTGGGGAAAAAGAGCACCCAAACGCCGAATGGCTTGCCGGAAACACCCGAGCTCAACGAAGTCTCCAGCAACCTTCTTGAGCTGACAGACAAGATTGAAGATTCAAGCTTTCAAGATTTCAAAGTGAAATCCGCGGACGAGCTGGCAATGTTCACCTGTTTGCACCGTCGCAATTCGGCCGATAACCACGAGGATTCGCCAACCGAAGTGGACGAATTTTTTAAACGCTTTCCCCAGTTCGTCAAGGCCGCCGAGCAAGCCGAGGAAGCTTTCGGTGTCCCCAAAGAACTGGTCCGCTGTTCGATGATGGCCGAGTCCGGATTGAAACGCCGAATGGTTTCGACCAAAGGAGCCCGAGGCTACGCACAGATCATGCCGCGAACGATGGATGACATGGTCGCCTTTGGACAGAAGTCGCCCTATAAAGAAATGTGGGATAAATATAGATCCTTGAACAAAGACGCCAACTTCTGGCGCATGCGCGACGATAACAACATTCCTTCGGCGACCGGTGCCATGGCCATGTACTATCGTTGGATTTATGACAATTTTCTTTCTAAAATCGTCGAAAGCGGGCAATGCAAAGATTGTTCAGGTGACCTTCAGCATATGAAGATTAAAGACGTGATGCTGACGACGATGAGCTACAACGGCGGACAAAAATTGCTGGAAGCCGCCAGTGGCCGAAGCCCCGCGCAAATTCTTCGCTCGTCTGATCTTCCCAGTGAATCCAAAGACTATTTCAAAAAAATCGAAACTTGCTTGCAATCCGGTGCTTTGACCTCGTTTACCGAATCACCAGGACTACTTCAGCGTATCAACTCGAAAAGACGTCAAGAGGTCGCAAAACTTAAGCAGCAGATCGCACAGCGGAACAAGGCCATTGAATCATTATCGAACACCGATGATGGCAAAGGGAAAAATCAGGCTCGGATCGCCAAGATGGAAGAGGACAATCGCAAAGACGACGCTCGAATTCCCGAATTGGAAAAACTGATTCAGCTGAATGCCAATACTTCCTATGGCAACCGCATCGGAGACTGCACGCAGCGCTTGTCCCAGACGACTGAATAAAATAAAGGTCCCCGACATCCCGAGTTAGCAGTCGCCTGCCCCATCAGTTCTGCTAATCTATTCCCATGATTTGGAAATACCCGATTCTCATTCGCGAAGCACATCTTGATACTTTCGGCCACGTTAACAATTCGACTTACATGAGTCTCTACGAAGAAGCACGTTGGGAACTGATCACGGGTAACGGTTACGGTCTTAAGACCGTGCAGGACCTGAAACAAGGTCCCGTGGTGCTTGAAGCCTCGATCAAATTCATGCGCGAATTAAAGCTGCGCGAAGAAATCACCATCACCACCGAACTGCTGAATTACACCGGTCGCATCGGCAAGCTGAAGCAACAAATGATCAAAGCCGACGGCAATGTCGCCAGCGAAGCCCTGTTCACCATGGGCCTTTTTGATCTGGTCCAACGCCGCCTGATCGAACCCACCCCCGCCTGGAAAAAAGCCATCGGCCTCGAACCCTAATGACAGAGCCAAGTCAGTATCCAAGACTTCCGAAAATCATAAATCGCCATCGCGACTGTCGCAGGCGAATCTGAGTTTTTCACCCTCACTTTCTTGTCTACTAATCCGTATACAACTCTTGTCGACTAATCCGTATACAACTCTTGTCTACTGATCCGTATACAAGTCTTGTTGACTGATCCGTCGACAAGAATGTGAGGGGGAACTTGGGATGTTTGAGAGGCTCGATTTTGATTCTGCGATTCGCCATCGTTACTGATGGCGCTGGAAAGGATCGCATGATCTGAAACAGACAATTAGGTCCGTTGTAAAACAAACGATCGCAGAAAATTTTCGAATTCGCGAAAAATCGCGCGGGATCGCAGAAAAATCGCGGGATTGCGGAAAAAATCCGCGATTATTTCAAAGCTTCGCGGATGTAGGCGCTGGCGGTGTCCATGAACCAGACAACGAAAGCGATGACGACCACGATGGTGCCGACTTCGGACCACATCGCTTGCGACGAATAGGTCTGGAGCAAGTAACCGATACCGCCGCCACCGACGAATCCGACGATGGTTGCCATGCGGATGTTGATGTCCCAGCGATAAACCGTGAAGGAAATGAATGGAAGCACGACCTGCGGAACGATCGCGAACCAGATGGTCTGGATCAAGTTTGCGCCGGTCGATTGAATGCCTTCGATCGGGCCTTCATCGACGACCTCGACGATTTCAGAGTATTGCTTGGTCAAAGATGCGATCGAGTGAATGAAGAGCGCGATCATGCCGGCGAATGGACCAATCCCGACCCATACGGTGAAAATGATCGCCCAGATAAAGGCTTCGACCGAACGAATGATATTCAGAAAAGTTCGCACGAAAAGATAAATGGCGAACGCTACGGGATGTTTCATGATGTTCTTCGAAGCAAAGAAGCAGGCAACGAAGGCGATCGGAATGGCCAGGCTGGTGGCGACGAAAGCCAAGAACATGGTTTCGATCATCATCAGCACCGCACGTGGAAGCAGATTCCAGTTTGGCGTCATCAGGCTTTTGAACAAGCGCATGGTAGGGTAAAAGCTTTCCTCGTCCACCAGCTTGATGATTGAAACCTGAGTGACGTTCAATCCCACCACCATCGTGACGACGAAGAAAATCAACAGTTCCCAACCCCAAACAGTCTTGTACCAAGTTTCGTCTTTCGCGATCGCTTTTTTATGAGCGGGTTCGAACACCAGCTCACCCAAAGTTTTCTGGCCCGCTTTGTTGATCACGAAGCTCAAGACTCCAGAGCCGATCATGGCCGCGATAAAGATCAGGGTGTTGCGGCCAAGCTTGAGCATTTCCTCTTCACTTGGCGAAACGATCACAAACAGCAAAACGCAGAAAAGATAACCCAGAATGATGGCATCAAAGACAGTTCGTTTGGTCACAGACGATCGCATGTTGTTGCTAGCTCCTAGTTGATGTGAACTTCTTTAGCGCCTTGTCCGTAGATTTTCTCGAACCAAGCGTCGTTGATTTCTTTCGGGTCGCCCTCGAACACGATCTGTCCACCCTTCATCGCGATCACGCGGGTCGCGTATTGGCGAACCAAGCTCAGAAAGTGAAGGTTGGCGATGACGGTAATGCCCAGCTCTTGATTCACCTTCTTCAGGTAATCCATGACGGTGTGGCAAGTGGCGGGATCGAGAGAAGCAACTGGCTCGTCGGCGAGCAGGACTTGAGGCTGCTGGGTCAGCGCTCGGGCAATGGCCACGCGCTGTTGCTGACCACCCGACAGGTTGTCGGCACGCATTTTCGCTTTGTCGGCAATTCCGACCAGCGAGAGATATTTCATGGCGTCGTTTTTATCGTTATCGGTGAATAATCCCAACATCGATTTCAAAGTGTCCGTCACGCCCAGGCGGCCCATCAGCACGTTGCCAAGAACCGTGTGGCGAGGAATCAAATTGAAGTGCTGAAAAATCATCGCCACGCGTTTGCGAAGATTGCGAACCTGAGACGCGGTTTGAACTTTGGAAATGTCTTCGCCACTGAGCAAGATCTCGCCCGATGTGGGATCGTGCAGGCGATTCAAGCAGCGCAGTAAAGTGGACTTGCCCGAACCGCTGAGACCGATGATGACCAGGAACTCGCCCTTCTTGACGTCGAAACTCACGCCCTTCAGGGCCTGAGTTCCATTGGGATAAGTCTTAATCAGATTTCGAACTTGTAGAATGTTCTCTGCCACGTGCCCCTCCGGCTGCATGCAATCTCAATCCCAATCTCAAAAACTATTTCTTTGCGGTCAGCTCTTCTGCGGACTTGCCCAAAGATTTGAGCATGGCGCGAACGGGATCGTAGTCGCTGTCGGTTGCGACTTTCAAATCCGTGTAGCTGTAGATGTTCTTGAAAGCCTCAAGACCTTCAGGTGTGTGGATGAATTTGATGAAAGCTTCGGTGATGGTTTTCTTCATCTCGTCCGACAGATCTTTGCGGAAAACGATCGGATCGTTCGGAACATTTTCCGAAAGCTCGACGATCTTGATTTTCTTTTCAACGTCTGGGTACTGGGTCTTCACCAGGCGACGAGCATCTTGGATTTCACCGTCTGCTGGCGGCGAGTAAAATGTCGCTCCACCATCAACCTGACCCTGATAGATCATCGAAACGACCGAGTCGTGTTTCATGGCGAAAACTTCTTGCGCCGGCTTGATGCCTTTGTCGTTCAAAACTTTTTTCGGCAGCAAGAAGCCAGTGGTGCTGGCGGGATCCACGAAAGCGACTTTTTTACCGGCGAAATCCGCCAGAGTTTTGATCGGTCCGCCTTCTTTGGCGATGAACTGAGCTTGGTATGTCGCGGAGCCATGGCGAAGAGCTGTCAAGCGAGCCTCAACGCCGTATTTTTCGTTGGCCAGGATGTAACCGAAAGTGTTGATGGCCGCGACGTCGGCGCGTTTCGATCCGAAAGCTTCAACGACCGCGATGAAAGATGCAGGCACGGCGACTTCGAATTTGTAGGGAGTGTTGGCTTCCAACCAAGTCTTGATCACTTTGGAGTTGGCCTCGATGACTTTGGCGTCAACGGAAGGGACGAAGAACAGTTTCACGGGATTTTTCTCTGATCCGAGTTCGCCTTTGTTCACTGTGCAAGCCGAGATCATCAGTGCCAGACTTGTGCCCAACACCAGCTTCAGGGTTTTCATAGAGGACTCCTTTTAAAATTTTTTGGAACGGAAAGAGGTGTAACAAAGAAAGGTCCGCTTTCCAAGACTTCTCTTGATTCTCAGAGGGAAAACGGCCACTTCCGCCGCTGTTGGGGCAGACCGATCCTTGCCTTTTTTCCAAAACTCTGGCTGAATGGGCCCAACATGACGCAACCCAGTCAATATCTTGAAAAAATCCTGACCGAAATCGCCGAATTTGAGGCTTCGGGCCGCCAAGCATTGGTCGTATTCGACCTGGATTCGACTTTGTTCGACGTCAGTCCCCGCTTGAAAAAAATTCTCCATGATTTTGCTTTGCAGCCCCAGAATCAGGCTCTTTTTCCCGAGGCCTGCGCGATTTTAGGAAAGGCCGAGACCTTCCGCACGGATTGGGGCATCAAGAATGCCGTTGTGCGTGCGGGCCTGGACACTCATCACCCCGAATTTCATCAGGCTTTGAAACAGTTTTGGGTGCAGCATTTTTTTTCCAACGAATATCTCGAATACGATGTCCCCTACGAAGGCGCCGTCGAGTTTGTGCAAAATCTCATCAAAGTTGGCGCCGAAGTCGCTTATCTCACCGGCCGGGACGTGCACCGCATGGGCCAAGGTTCACGCGATGTACTTCTCAAATGGAATTTCCCCCTGGATGACAAGCGATCCACTTTGGTCTTGAAACCGCAGAAAGGCATGGATGATGCCGAGTTCAAATCAGACTGGTTTGCTTCACTGCCCCCGGATCGCTTCGAGAAGATTTGGTTTTTTGAAAACGAACCGGTGAACGTGAACCTGGTGCGCCTGAAGCACCAGCATGTCGAGATCGTGTTTTTCGAAAGCACTCATTCCGGAAAAGCTGAAGCGCCGGCGGACCTGCCACGCATCCTGAATTTCCTGATCGAAAAAGGCGGCGAGGCTTGAGTCTTACATTGGTCGCAACCCCCATTGGCAACGATCAGGATATCAGCCTGCGGGCTCTGGAACTCTTAAAAGGCGTGCAGATCATCGTGCTGGAAGAGTTCAAAGAATCAACGCGCTTTCTGCGGGCCCACGGCATCTCCGGCAAAACATACGAGCAATTGAACGAGCATTCGACGCCCGAGGATCTTAAACGCCTGGTCGATCTCTGCGAAAAAGAAGAGGTCGCCCTGATCACCGATTGCGGCACGCCGGGCTTTTGTGATCCGGGTGCGGATCTGGTGCGCGAGTGTCGTCGTCGCAAGATTGCGGTGCGAACCTTTCCGGGTGCTTCGAGCTTGATGGGACTTTTGTCTTTATCGAGCGAACGTTTGGATCAATTCGTCTTTCGCGGTTTTTTGCCGGCCGAAAACGAAGCGCGTAAAAAATCGTGGCTCGAATTGCAAAAAGAAGGTCGCGCCATCGTCATCATGGACACCCCTTACCGATTTCAAAAAATGCTGGCGGAAACGAATGAATATTTTGGTGACCGCCGAATTTTACTGACCCTGGATCTGACGCAAGCGACGGAGACAATTCTCGAAGGCTCGCCGGCGCAAGTTCTCAAATCCGAGCTTCCGGCCAAGGCCGAGTTCATGCTCTTGATCTATCCGCGAAAAAACGCCCGCTCTGCTTCCATCAGCTCCGCCCCTGCGGGACCGAGATGATTGCTCTTCCGATTGATGCGCAACTGGATTCCATTCTTGCGAGCCTGAAGAGTCATCGCAATTTGGTTCTATCTGCCGCTCCGGGTGCGGGTAAGACGACTCGGCTGCCGCCACGGTTGCTGGAGCTGACCTCGAAAAAAATACTGGTGCTGGAGCCCCGAAGGATCGCCGCCGTCGCGGCCGCCAGCCGCATTGCGGACGAGCAAAACTGGAAACTGGGCGGCGAAGTCGGCTATCAGATTCGCTTTGATGCCAACTTTTCGTCGCAGACGCGTTTGATTTTTTTGACCGAAGCTTTGCTGAATCGAAAGATCATTGCCGATCCGGATCTCGCCGATGTCGGCATGGTGGTGCTGGATGAATTTCACGAGCGATCGCAACATGTCGATTTGGCCCTGGGGCTGCTCAAAGAAATGCAGGAACTGTCGCGGCCCGATCTGCAGATCGTGGTGATGTCGGCCACTTTGCAGGCCGATCCCATCGCGCAGTTCTTGGGTGATGCCGCCAAAGTGCAAGTGCCGGGTCAAAGTCATCCGCTGGATGTGCAATATCAAAAGACCGCGCAGAAACTGCAGACTGGTTTTGAGTTTGTCGAAAACGTCACCGGCCAAATTCCGTCAGCGATGAGCACCCTCAAAAAAGGCGAGCATCTTCTGGTGTTTTTGCCGGGAGTGGGTGAGATCGAACGCTGTGCCGAAAGGCTTGAAGCGTGGACACGGGAAAAAGGTCATCGCCTTTTGAAACTGCATGGCAGTCTCAGTCTGGAAGAACAGAAAGACGTGCTAGCGCCAACGACCGAGAGCAAAATCATTCTGGCCACCAACATCGCGGAAAGCTCGCTGACCATTGATGGCGTACGGGCCGTGATGGATTCGGGATTGCAAAGGCGATCTTCGATTCATCCGAAAACAGGATTTCCCAGCCTTGAGATTGCGCGCATTTCAAAATCTTCCGCCATCCAACGTGCGGGTCGTGCCGCCCGTCAGGCGCCGGGCCGATGTTTCCGTTTGTGGAGTCAACTGGACGAGCTTTCGATGCCGGTGGAAGAAACCGCGGAAATTTTGCGCGTCGATCTTTCCGAAGCCTTGATGTTTCTGGCATCGCAAGGGGTGCGCGACTTTATGGGATTTTCGTGGTTCGAGCATCCGGCTCCGGATCAGATTGAAAAATCGCAACGGCACCTGAAAACTTTGGGAGCCTTGACCAGCACCCATGAGCTGACGCCACTGGGGCGCGATCTTTTAAAATTTCCCCTGCCGCCACGACTCGGAAAATTGTTGTTGGTGGCGCAGTCGATGGGCATCGGTCGCACCGGCGCCGACATCGCGGCTTTGCTGTTGGAAAAAGACATTCTCGGAAAGAAATCTTATGATTCCCGGGAAGAGTGCGACATTTTGCTTCGGCTCGAGATGCTGCACAAAGGTTCTTTCAAATCCGTCGAGCGCGCCAGTCAGCAGCTGCAAAAACTTTTGGATTCCGGCTCGCGTCCGGCGACGGCCGATCAAGTGCGCAAACTTTTGCTCGAAGCTTTTTCCGATCAGCTCTGCCGCCGACGAAAATCGGGAGAGCCGCGTGCTTTGATGATCGGCGGCCGCGGCGTCACCCTGGAGCCCACTTCACAAGTGCGGAGCTCGGAATTTTTTGTCGCGCTTTCGGTGATGGAAGGTCTTTCGTCTTCCGAAACCCGCGTCAGCCTGGCCTGCGGGGTGAGCAAGGATCTGGTGCAGCAGCTTGGAAAAAGCGAGACCAAATCTTGGGTCGAATTTGATGAGAAGACCGAAAAATTTCTGGTGCAGAGTGCGCAGAGCGTGGTGCTTCCGGGTGTCGGCTCTTTGCCTTTGTCGGATGTTCGCTCGCAACCGGCTCGAGCCGACGACATCCAGAAAAAATTAGGCGAAATCGCGTTCGAGTGGCGCGAGAAGATTTTCTTAAAGAACGAAAATTTGAAAAATTGGTGGGAGCGCTTTCAGGTTTGGCTGAAGATCAGCGAAGAAACGGGCTTCAGCGATCAAGACCTGAAAGATATTTTCAGTGAGGCGAGCTTTGGTGAAAACTCGCTGACCGGTCTGTACGAAAAAGATCTGATTTATTTTTTCGAAAGCAAGCTGCCATCATCGGTCGTGCAACGCTTTCATTCGGAATGCCCCGAGTCTTTGCAAGTGCCAAGTGGCTCGCGAATTCGCCTAAATTATTCGGGACCCAATCCCGCACTCGAAGTTCGCCTGCAGGAAGTTTTTGGCTGGAGCGAAACGCCGAAAATCGGGCGCGGAAAATTACCGCTCACGATGGTTCTGCTGGGACCGAATTACCGGCCGGTCCAAGTCACTCAGGATCTGGCAAGTTTTTGGAAAAACGGATATCCCGAAGTGCGAAAAGAGATGCGCTCGCGCTACCCCAAGCACAGCTGGCCCGATGATCCCCTGACGGCGCCCGCTCAAGCGAAGGGCCGTCCCCGTCAATCCAATTGAAATCCGCTCGAGGCTTTTTGGGACATGACCGGTTTCTCTGTGCCCACACCGAGCTTTAATTGCAGGTCAGACTGGCACATCCGTTGCCATTGCAAATCTCCGGATCGTTTTTAGAAAAGGAGATTCCGTGAATACAACGCAGACGCTGCCAGCATTGCACCCCAACCAACCGAGCATTCAAGCGGATAAGAAAAAGAAAACCGCTTCCGAAGATGCAACGGAGACGCGCAGTCTCCCGCTCTCGAGTTGGAAAGGATTAAAGGCCGTCGGTGCCAAAGTATTTGCCGGAGTTTCCGCGCACGATCTGCTGACCCAATCTGCGGCTTTGGCTTTTTACACTGCCTTATCTCTGGCTCCACTTTTGGTGATCACGCTGGCGCTGGTGGGCCTGCTAGGGGAAAGCTCACAGCAGCAATTGATCGAGCAAATTCAAAATCTTCTCGGCGATCAGGCGGCCACGGCCATCAACGCCATCATCAACAGTTCGCAGTCGAAACCCCAGGTCGGTAACATCGCGGGCATCATCAGTGTCCTGGTTCTGCTTTTTTCAGCCAGCGGAGTCTTCGCGCAGATTCAGACATCTTTGAACTTGATCTTCGAAGCCCAGGCCAAAGAAAGCCGCGGCGCTTGGGGGTGGGTTCGCAAAAGAATTCTGTCTATGGGAATGGTGATCAGCCTGGGTTTCTTGGCAATGGTGTCTTTGGTGGTCAGTACCATTCTGTCATTTCTTTTTTCGAAATCCGGAATGCTATGGGAGGTTTTGAATTTTGCCATTTCTCTTGGTGTCTTCGCTGCGCTCTTTACTTTGCTTTTCAAATATCTTCCGGACACCAAGCTTTCGTGGAAACGCTCCTTTTCGGGCGCCATGGTCACGGCCGTCTTGTTTGCGATTGGTAAAGTGATCATCGGCTTGTACTTGGGTAAAAGTGCGGTGGGCTCGTCTTACGGCGCTGCCGGTTCACTGATTGTTTTATTGTCTTGGGTTTATTACTCGGCCTTGATCTTATTTACCGGCGCCGAAATCACGCGTGTTTTGACCGAAAGGGCGCAAGGACGCACGAATAATCCCGTAGCCCCAGCGCCCGCTGTGACCTAACTTCGGTTTGCAATCACGAGCTTGAAAATGAGTTCGTTTGAAATTGAAACCAGATTTGTCTTCCTTCACCAGAGTGTTTAAAAATAAAAAGCCCAACCGAAAACTTTTGTTGGAATTCTGGCTGGGCTTTGTTCTGCCGGTTTGATTTCTTTATTCGATATCGGCTTCGCTTGGAGCTTCACTGTGACGATCTGGATCTGGCATCTCACCGCCAGCCGTTCCTTGCACTTGGGATCGCTCTTCTTGCTGCGAAGACTGAGAGCTTTGATTGTCAGTTGTCATTTTTGATTTGGGTCCCATGATGAGCCTCCATAGTTGAAATTTAATTTACAAGCTAGCAAAACGGTCGCCGTCCCCATTGCGTTTATAGCTGGGGTCTGTGATGGTTTTGGAAATTGTGCCCCGAATCGAAGGACCGGACTTTCGTCCACATTCGCAATTGTCATCCCTATCCCAGTTGTCAGATCTCAGGCTTCCCCTAAAATTTCCAAATGACACAGTTACAAGTTCAGTCTCGTTTCTTTTTGAGGATGTTTCTGATTTGCTTGGCCGTCAGTCTTTCGGGGTGCGCAGTCTTGCACCATGTTCAAGTTGGACAAATCGACAATCGCCAACCAGAAACCTTGGTTCCCTTCGTCATCCTCATGAGCGAGACCGGAGTGAGCACAGAAGAGCTCGGCAAAATTGCCAAGGCCACGAATTCCTATGGCGGTGACAATCTGAAAGCCGTGACCGATATCGTCGCGATGTTTCAGGTCGGCCCACGAACCGGGAATCCCATTTACAATCCCGCTTACGCCGAAAAATTGATTTACGAAATTTATCAGAAATGCCCCAGCGGCCGGGTCACCAATCTCATGTCCGTGCGTGAAATGAAAAAATATCCGGTGATTTCCGGAGAGATCGTGAAAGTCACCGGTGATTGCCGTCAAGCCACCAAAGTCGCCGCCGCCCCCGTTTCCACTCAAGGAGAAATCAAATGAAAATAAACCCAAATCTTTTCCTGTCATTCTGTTTTCTGGCGCTGACCTCGGGAATGGTGGGATGCGCGGCCGTGAATTCTGTTTCGCTGACGCCGATCCCCGCGCAGCGAAATCATCCGGTCAAAGCAGAAGTTTCAAAATGGATTTTTCTGGGGTTCAGCTTTGACAACGATTTTATTGATCCATTGGTGGGCGATTTGAAACAGAAATGTCCGAACGGTGTCATCTCCGGAATTCTGACCAAGGACGAAACGATTTCTTACTTTTTGCTTTTTAAGAAACATGTTTCAGCGACTGGATATTGCAACATCGCCACGGCAAATACGGCTCAGATGCCGGGAAAAAACCGGCAGCCGGGCTCTGCTGATGTCTCGCCCGACAGCTCAATGGAGAACTAGAATATGAAGCCCTTCTGTTTTGCCATTCTGCTTCTTCTGTCGGTTGGTTGTGCGCATTCCATTCACGAAGTCCACACCTCGGACTTTCTGCCCAGCTCAGAAATGAGTCGCGGACAGATGATCAAAGCCACCAGCGAGCAATTCGTTGTGCTGGGAATCACCGGAAACACGGACTATGTGAATGAAGCTTACGACAAACTGAAAAATGCTTGTCCCACAGGCTCGATCACCGGCATCACCACTCAGCTCTCGACAAGCCTGGGATTTTTCTCGTGGACCAACAAGGTCCTGATGCAAGGTCTTTGCATTCAGCCATCGTCCGCAAAGCGCATCTAACCGTTAAAACCTGATGAGAGGGAAAGAAGCTCCTTCGAGAGAGAGAGAGAGAGATGTCTTTCAAGAAAGAAAATCTTCTAAGAAAGAGATGGCTTCCAAGTAACTTGATTGGGAGAAAGGTACGTCTTTGAAGTGAAATCCAATATGTTGGAATTTTGACCAATATATTGGATTTCGCTTCAAGGTCCCTGAAGCTGACAATCGAACTTTTCCTGAGTTTCAGCATCCTGTCATCTTGGCCAGTCGACCGGCGTTCAAGAAAGGATCCGCTCTCATCTTTCCAGCAACACCCAAAACAGCTGTGGCAACGAAAAACCCATTCGACGGAATCCGATAACCGAACGCCAACAATCAACTGGTTGACACAAATTTGAGGCCGATCCAGAGCCTTTGCGATCTTGGACCGCCAGCGCTAGGGCGAGAAGTAAAATAAGGCGATTTGATCCGGCGAAAATTTATTTTTTTGATTCTGAGATGGGGACCTTTTTTAGAAAGACGGCTCCCATGGCGAATAAAAATAAAACGCTCAGGATTGAATGGCGCGGATCTTTTGAGACCAGGCTGACCACCGCGATCAGTGATGGACCTAAGACCGCCGAAAATTTTCCGAGCATGTTGTAAAAGCCGAAGAACTCGCCGGACTGTTCTGACGGGATCATGCGACCAAAGACGGCGCGACTGATGCTTTGAATGGGCCCCATGACGAAAGAAATGGCAACCGATAATGCATAGAATTCCCATTCAGCGGACATCTGGTACGCCCAAAGCGTGACCAAGACGTAAACGCCGATGCACAGGTATAAAGATTTCTTCGCACCCCACCGATCGACAAAATGGCTGAAGACCAAGGTTGCGGGAAAACTGACGAATTGAACGATCAGAATGGCCAAAATCAGACTGTCGGATTTAAAGCCCAAAGCCATGCCGTAATCGACGGCCATTTTAATGATCGTGTTCACGCCATCGATGTAGAAAAAGTATGCCAGCAGAAAAATTCCCAAGTACTGATGCTTTCGAAGCTGATGAAAAGTTCCGAGCAGCTGCCGAAAACTTTCGCGTGCCAACTGACCCGCCGGCATTTTTGGCGGAATCGGATCACCGGGACGATGTTCCGGCACAAATAAAAAAATCGGGATGGCAAACAAGGCCCACCAAATGCCCACCGAGAGAAACGCCAGCTTGGTGGCCTGCACCTTGTCGGCCAAGCCAAACAGCTCAGGCTTCATGATGGTCAAGATGTTCACCAAAAATAAAAGTCCACCGCCCAGATACCCCAAAGCGTATCCCAGGGCCGAAGTGAATTCCATCTCTTCCGAATCCGAAACCGATACCAGCAACGAGTCATAAAAAGTGATTCCGCCAAAAAATCCAAGATTTCCCAGCAGAAATAAGAGCGTCGCAGATTTCCAATCACCTTGCTCGACGGTCGGAAGCAAACAGGTCGACAAGACTCCCAGAAAAGTAAACAAAAAGAGAAATGCTTTTTTCTTCGATCCCCGGTCGGCAAAAGCCCCGAGCACAGGCGAAAGCGCCGCCAAAATTCCGCTAGCGATCGAATGAGTGATCCCCAGTTGCGCGGTGCTGGTCGAAGCTTCAACCCCGGCACTCCAATAGTTTTTATAAAAAATGGGATACAGTGCGGTCATCACCGTCGTGGCAAACGCCGAGTTACCCCAGTCATACATAGCCCAAGAAAGTTTCTGCTTATTGATTTTTTTCAACATGCTACCAGCCTAGGGGTGCCTCTCCCTTTTTGGTAGCAAGCCCGCGTTATCACCAATAATAAGTGAAGCCCAAGCCGTAGCGATCGTACTTGGTGTAAAGACCGACCAATGTTTCTTCGGGGCCTTCGAGCCATTGTCCATCCAAGTTGACCGAGAACGAATCGGTGAAGCGTCGGGACAAGGAGACTTTCGATACCGAAGATTTTCCGACGGTGTCATAGATGACTCCACCTAAGAGCTGCGTGTCTTCGCCCCACGGAATGCGAAGTCCTAAACTCCAGGCATTCTCGAAAAGACTTCGCAGAAAACTGATTTGATCCTGGGCCTGCCTTTTTTGCTCTTCGTGTTGAAGCATCAGGGTGATAATGCCTTTTCGCGTCTCAATATTTTTTTCCACTCCGAGCACGCTGGTTGATTCTTCACCCGGCAGACGCTCGTCTGTTCCGACGGGTTTGATCCAATTGGCGCCGCCTTTGAACGACCAGGTTCCGATCGGCAACACGAATGTTCCGGCCACGACTTGGTGACGATAATAAAAAGGAATCAATGTCACGGGCGATTCAAAAACAAAATTCGTCGACGAGGCATTGAAAAATAAATGGGGATCCTGCGAAAGGCCTTGGTAATAAACAAGCTGGGCTTCCAACGCTTCAGACTTTCGCTGCAACCGAAAGGCAAAATTATTTTGCAGGGCCTGATTGATCTCGACGGGATCGGCAACCTTATAATCGAGATCCGCCGGAATTCGTGCCTCGTTGATAAATTCAGATTCAATCGGCAATCTCTTCTCGCGTGGCCACCATGGACTTTGCTCGCCGGGCAATCGAGGCTCGTTTTGGCGTGGAATGTAGAAGGCTTCCCACTGCCACTCGTTCCACTCTTGCGAAAGAGAAAGTCCGGCCGAGCCCAGCGACTGCGGATTGGTGGGATCTTTCCAATCTTTCGATAGGATGACGTCGGCCGGGTTGAGAATGTCGGGTCCTTCGGGAACCAAACTCTGGATGCCAAGCTTCACCGTGACCGGTGTCGAACGATTTTCGATCAAAAAGTTTTTCGGATTGAAGCGCGCGCCTTCTTCCGAATCTTTGCTGGCTTGGTCGGTGATCAGCTCAAGATCCGAACGAAAACGCCACTGCCTTTTGGATTTCCAATCTGTTTTCAGATTCAAATCCAGGCCGCCCACTTGGTTGGCAAATTTTTGCGATTCCACCAACCCATATTTTTGATAGAAAATTTGCGCCGAGCCGCTGCTGGTCCATTCGGCCGATGCCGTTGCAGATATGCCAAGAAGAACAAGCAGAATGGATAATGAGTGCGGGCCTGTCACCTTTTCAGAATCCCAAGTGGGGGCCGAATTGACAAGATTCAAGTGAGATCGCGGGACCGGAAATCCGAAGAGGTCCAGTCTCAAGTCGCGGGTTAGACCCGAGGGCTCAATCTTTCAAAGCGGACTGGGAAAAATCGGCAGCCGATAAACCTGAATTGATTTTCAGCTGGGACAGACGAACCTGGGTGCCACGACCGTTCAAATGATTTTTCACATCGATCTGTTGGGCCCGCCAAACACCGCCGAACTTGGCGTAATTCTTAAACTCGACGGTCTTTTTCAATCGAGAACCGGCAAAGTATTCAGTTTTCTTCGGCAAGAAATCTTTTTTCGAGATCTGACTGACGACGCGGGTGTAGGCCGAGGTGCCTTTCGCCGGCGTGAGCTCGATGGACCAATCCTGCGCTTCGTCTTTCAAGACCTGAATTTTCGAGGACTGAATCGCCTGCGAATTGAGATCCTCGGGGCTGATCTCGGAGCCTAGCAGACCACCTTTGGTTTGGCCGGTGACGACCCGACGAACCTGACCGCTGCTGGGAAGATAAATCCACTGCACTTCTTTGCCGTCTTTAACTTGGCCCAGAAATCCCATTCCTTTGATATCGGCCGGAGATTGAATTTTTGCGATCACGGAAAAACCATTCTTGCGAAAGGTCTTGAGATCAATGACTCGCGATTTGGTCTCGCCGTTTTTTTCGATGATCTTCATATCGACTTTGGCTTGATCATCCTTGGCATCCAGCTGAGATCTCGATTTTTCCAAAATGGCCTTGGCATCAACGGCCATCACGGGTTGAGAAAACAACAAACCACCTGCCAGAAAGGCCAAGGCAAAACCTGCGGCTTTTGATGGCGAAATAAAATCGTCGGCGCTCGATTGGACGGCCGGCAGAACATGCAGCGAACCAGGTCCTTGATCTTTGGAAGGCGCTGAGTTCAGCAAACGCGGAAATAGCTTTAACAGGGCCGGCAAGAAAAACAAATCTGCCACGAATCCCGCCACGATTGAAATCATCATAAAAACTCCGAAGATTTGATTCATCGAAAAACTTGAAAAAACAAAGATCGAAAATCCAACCAGCATCACCAGGGACTCGAAAAAACAAGGATTGGCTTCCATCATCAGCGCGCGCTTCAATGGAAATTTTCCTGTTCGCATCAAGGATCTCAAGCGACTGAGAAGGTAAACTGTATTATTGAACGCAAACCCCAAAGCGATCGAGAAAATTAAGGCGACGCCGGGTTTGATCGGGACCTTGGTCAAAGCCAAAGCGCCAATTAAAATCGCGGGCGGAATGAAATTCGGCAAACAGGCCACAATCGCCCATCGCGGCGAACGGAACATGAAGACTAAAAACAAACCAATCAGCAATAAGGAATGCCAAAAGCCAAAAACCAATTCACGCGCGACCTCTTGATTCAAACTGTGCGAGGTCACGGCCATGCCACCTTCGGACTGCGCGACTTCGGGGAAAACGACTTTGGTGCTTTGTTGAATCCAATTTCGCGTTTTCGCGATCGTTTGGCTCGGAAGGTCTTTCAAGCGAATCATCAACCGCAGTCGCTTCGCATCGTCCGTCATGATTTGGCTCAATGGATTTTTCTCGGCCATCGAAAACAGAAAGAACGTTTCCGCCACCTGACTTTTCTTTTGTGGAATGCCACCTTGAAAAAAATCCGTTAACGTCACGACACTGCCGACCGTGGGATCTTGCCGAAGATGTTGAGCCAAAGCCGAAAGCCGGCGAAGTGAAACCGGATCTTTCCAGAATCCTTCTTGCTTCGCGGACAGTACCAGCTCATAACTGATGACGCCGCCATAAACCTGATCCATCCATTCCGTCGAGGCCCGGACCGTGTCACCCTTCGGCAGATCATCAAACAAGCGTCCCGAGAAATTGAGCTTGAACAAAAGACCTGCTCCGATCAGCGAAACCGCAAGCGTCGAAAAGACAATCACTTTTGGATATCGCAGTGGAAGAACGGCCCATGCTGCCGGTCGATCAAACCAACGGCGCATTTTCGGTTGAACGAATGGAAGGCTGATCAGCAATAACAACTGCCCGTAAATTGCGACAAAGGCAATGACCAGCGCCACCACCCAGCCATACTGGCGAATGATCGGGATGTGCGAAGGCGCCAAGGCAATAAAGCCCAAGGCCGTGGTCCATGAACCTAAAAAATTCGCCAGCATCAATTCGCGAATCGTTTGCAATGAAGCTTGCCAGCGATCCCGAAAAGAAGTTGATTGCGCCACTGGCTTCTGTGACCACAGATGCAAAGTGTGAATCAAAAGGCTCATCACCGACACGCTGGTCACGATCGGCAGCGTGACCAAGACGGCATTCATCGGTACCCGCAAAAACGCGAGCAGTCCCAAAGAAAAAAGATTGGTGGCTAGCAAACTGATGCAGGCGCAGGCAATCGCCGTCCAATGCGAAAACAAGAAATAAAAGATCGCGCAAAATACCAAGATGGCAATCGCTAAAAATTTTCCAAGCTCCGATCGAATCAGGTCCGACAAATGGGTTTGAATCACCGGTACGCCGGCCGTTAGAACTTGCGCTTTCGGAAACTTTTTCTGGATCAATGATTCCATTCGCTGACGGAACTGAAGCATTTCGGATGACTGGGTTGCTTTCGCTTCGAGAACAATCAAGGTCGAGCGAAAATCTGGCGTGATCAGAAGTGGATAAAGCAGCGGATTACTCTGGACTGCCTGTTTCCATTTGCCAATTGGCACACGATCGAAAACATTGCCAACAAACAAATCTTTTTTCGTCTGCGACGCACCTTCGATCAGCGTTAGCGATAAAGCTTGCGCCACATCTTCATGTTCCTGAAGAGTTTTCGATAGTTCGCGCAGTCTCTGGACCGAAGATTTTTCGAGCCAAGTCTGACCATCGTTCAGGGTGACAACGAAAAGAAAAGGTGACTTTTCGTTCAGCTGAAAAGTTTGACGAATTTCCCGGTCTTTTTTCAAGAGCGGATGCTCTTTAGGATAGAACTGACGAACTGAATATTCTGTGCTCAGATTTCGCAAACTCCACCCGCTCCAGACGACGGTCAGCAAAACTGCGGCGATCAGAACATAGACAGTTTGTCGCGAACTGAAAATAGCCTTAATCCGTTCACGACTTTGGCCGATAAGACCTAAGTCAGTTTTCTTGTCTGATGGGAGTTGGTGACGCATGAAATTTCAATCGGTTTTCTTTTCGCTTTTCTTGATCATTTTCGGTCTGCAAACGCATGCCGGGACGATTGAAGTTGCGCAGTGGCTCCCCTGGTCCTCTCTGGCTCAGGAAGCCAGTTTGTGGCCCTTGAACTTTCAAACGCAGGCACAAAATTTCACCCTGCAATGGCAAGAGTGGAAACCCCAGGCCTTGCAGACGGATTTTAACGTTAGCGGCCAAATCCACACGCTGCAAATCAACAAAGACGGCGTGCAGGCGGTGGCGACTGGACTTTCGGCTGTGTTCAAAGTGGGACAATTGAGCCTGGATCAAACGGTGATCAAAGAAATTGGCGGCAACCACATCGAAATTCGCATCAAGGCTTCGTGTCAGCCTTTCGAAATTCGGGTTCCTTCATTTGATGCTTCCATCCGTGCTCCTTTTCAAAAAGATGGTGTTGTGGTTGTTCCGGTGTTGGCAGATCTAAATCTTTCGGTGCATGAAGGCTGGAACGTCAGCAACTTGGTCTGCGAAGGCCCGCTGGGAATTGAAGATCGTTTGACGGCGATCATTCAGGATTCGTTGAAAAATCCGGACGCTTTGGCAAGTCTTTTGAAAAATTACCTCGCACCGGAGCTGCAGAAAAAATGGCAGCAATCCTGGACACAAATCACGAATGAAAAATATCAAGATCTGAAAATCACTTCGATGAGTGATCCCCTGGACGACGGCCTTTTCTTGAAAGGCGAAATCAGCGCTGGATCCGGTGACTGGAAAATCCCTTTGCCGACACAACTGCGGGTTCGCAGCCAAGCGGCGACACCGCAACTGGTACTTTCCAGCGAAGGCTTCGCCGCGATAGCTCGCGAAACCATCGGACAGTACTCGATTCAAAAATATGACCTGCAGCAAATCGATGCGTTTTCAAAACTGATGCACAGTCGATTCAGCCAGTTCTTTGTGTGGTCGGATCTTTTGCATTTCGCGCGCAACACGCCGTTTTATCTTTCGACTTTGCCGGATCAAAAAATCGACATTCAATCTCTGGGCGCTGGTCGTTGGCAGGTGCAGCTGCAAACCCGCGGCATCATCGAAGTCACGCGAAACGGAAAGATGCGAAACTATATCAACTGGGGTGTCGGCTTGTCTTCGGTCTCGACCAGCACGGTGAAGGACAGCCGCTTGATTTTGCAATCCGGTGATCCGGCGACAAACCTGAGCTGGAGCTTCGATCCCCAATACGTCAGCGACTTTCACCCCGGTGGCATCTCCGAAAAAGTATTAAAGAAAGCCACCGAGTCCTTGTTCAAAGGGCAAACCGCAGAAATTCAGTTGCCGACTTTGCAAACCAAAGACCGTCTGTGGAAACTGAACGGTTGGACCGAAGATCAAGGGCTGATTTGGATGGAGTGGAAATAAATATTAAATCCGGATTTCGGGCTTCGGCCCGATGACGGTGGCGCCGGGTGGAACATCTTTGGTGACCACCGAATTTGCGCCGACCTTACAGCCTTCGCCCAAAGTGATCGGTCCCAGGATCTTGGCTCCCGTGCCGATCAAAACTTTGTTTTTCACCGTTGGGTGACGTTTCACCGGATCGAATTTGACTCCGCCCAAAGTGACGCCGTGAAAGATGATGCAATCATCGCCAATCTCGGCCGTCTCGCCGATGACGACACCCATGCCGTGATCAATCACCAACCGCTTGCCGATTTTAGCACCAGGATGAATTTCGATCCCCGTGATCATTCTTGAATATTCGGCAAACATGCGAGAGATGAAAAATAATTTCAGGCCATAAAAGGCATGGGCGATGCGATGAAAGAGCAGCGCTTTCGGTCCCGGATACAACAGGGCAATTTCCAAAATGGATTTCGCCGCCGGATCGTAGCTTTTATAGGCCCGCAGAAAGTCGATCATCAGTCCGCCGCCTGAACCGAATCGCAAAAAAGATGGGGCTGACGACTGTCTTTAAAAGTGACTTGGGTGATTTGATTTCCCGAGGAAAAGAAAAAAGTTCCACCCAAAACCGTGTCGTGACGATTTCGATTGGTGTTCACTTCGATTCCCTTTTTCATGCCTTCACCAAAAATGTATTTCTGAATATCCATATATTTGTTGCAGCCTGCTCCCCACACTTCACCGTCCAGCTTTCGCTTTCGGGCGCGGGAAATAAAATAGGCTCGCATTTGATCATGATGATCCGATTCTTCCAAATCAAAAAATACCCGGAAAGTACCCGATTGCTCTTTAACAAACTGGGCCAAGTCGATTTCGCCGCCACCACGTGGAAATTTAAGTTCGATTTCGGGCTCAACTAAAATGCCTTCGGTCTTTTCCACCAGGCGCACCTTGATCGTTGCGAATCCCAAGGTTTCCTTGCCACCAACCGGCGCGAATTGATTCCAAATTTGCACGGGTACTTTGACGTCGGCACCGGGATCGGCCATCTCATAGACTTTGGCGCCGGCCAGGCATGGCAGGAGCAAATAAAGAAAAAGACAGACCCTAAAGTCCATCGACTTGATCTTTCACTTCCAGAAGGGGTTTGTACAAAGATGAAATGACCAGACCTTGCTGGATCAAATCTTTGGCGCGCTCAGAGTCCCCTTGCGCTACCGCGACCCTTGCCAATCCGGCAAAAGCAGCGACGCTTTGCGAGTTCAAACCTTGAATGCGGTGCCATTCACGCTCGGCACATTTCCAGTCTTTTTGCTCTTGGCAAACGTTCGCGTAAGAGGAAACCAAAAGTTCATTGCCGTTTCCGCCAACAGACTGAATCAGCGCCTTCGCTTCCTGCAGACGATTCGATTTGATCAACAAGAACGAATGCAAGCCCAAAAGCGTCCCGTCGGTGCCGTACTGGGCACGGGCCTTTTCAATTTGTTCGATCGAGGCTTTGAGATCTCCCAATTGGTAGCTGCAGTAAGAGGCCAATCCTTTCGTCAATGCGCTGTCGGCCGAATCCTTCAGAAGAAGGTCGCAAATATTTCCAAGATATCCCCACTCGAACACTTCACGATGGATCATCAATTCATGAATGTGCCGTCGGCTCATATCTGGATCGGTTTGCAGCATGTTTTTGATCGTTTGCTGCATGTCTTGATCTTTTCCCAGCTTCTTTTGGATCGCCGCGATCAACAAATAACTTTCGGGCTGATAATCATGATATCGACCGACGTATCTTTTCAAATCCTCGATGACGGATTCTAATTTATCATTTTGCGCGTACTGGCGATAAGCTGCGAGACTGCGATACAAAAAGACCAAGGGTTCCTTCACGCCCGCTTTCATCACGGTGCGGATGCTGTCCAGAGCCTCTTGAAAGCGTCCTTCCAAAATTGAAATCTCGAGCAGATTCACGTGCGCCGATTCCAGACCAGGATTTTCCTTCACGAGGTCGCTGTATCGCTGCTTCGCTTCGGACAACTGCCCTTCATTCAGGAACGAAAAGGCGCGCATATTTGCCGCTTCCAATTTCTGCTTGGTGCTGAGCGGAACCTCTTGCTGAATTTCATCCAGAATCTGTCGGGCTTGGACGTTCTGTTTTTCGACGACCATCAAAAGCGGAATCATTTGTAGACGATGCAGAGGGCTCAGCTTCTGAACCGATTCGGCTTTTCGGAAAAATCCGAGCGCCTGATCAAAGTGACCCATGTCTTGTTGTCGTTGCGCGAGCTTGATGTAATCCATATAGCCCAGCGTCTTTGGGGTGTCTTTCTGGATGACAAAGAAATAAACGCCGGCGGCGACGACAAGCACCAAGGTGCTAAACCAAATCAAAATCGAAAGCCATTTGCGATCGGGCTCGTGCTGTCTTCGAACGCGGAAATCATTCTGGGCCGCATAGGTGATCGGCCGAGATTCAATCGGTGCTGAAGCTGCGGGCGCTGGCGCCGGAGCCGCCGGTGCCGGATTGGATTGCGCCGGGACGGTCGTGACTTCTTCTGGATTCACCGTGATCGTTCGGTTGATAAACGTCGAATTGGTGTCTTCGCGCGTTTCGGATTGTTGATCGCGCAGAAACTGGACGATGTTGGCAAATTGTTTGTGTTCGCGGATGAACATCCAACGCGAATCGGGCGAACGGATTTCATCGATCAAAGATATTTTTTTATGAGTGAGCTGCTGAATGACTTCTTCAAGCGCAAATGGACCTAAAATCGCGCCAGACGATTTTACGAGCCATTTTTTGTCGGTATCAGCCGCTTGATTCATCGATCCTCAGTGTTTAAAGTGTCTAGTTCCGGTTACAACCATATTGATGCCCAGCTTGTTCGCCGCCGCGAACACTTCTTCATCCTTCATCGATCCACCGGGTTGCAAAACCCACGAGATTCCGGCCTGCGCCGCGATTTCGATCGAATCAGCAAACGGGAAAAAAGCATCGCTGGCCAAGATCACATCTTTTAGACTTCCAAAATGCGTTTTCATTCTTTCGATCGCCTGTTTCACGGCATCAACGCGATTGACCTGGCCCATGCCCAAGCCGACGGTTTGCCCGTCCTTCACCAGCGCGATGGCATTGCTCTTTAACGAAGCACACACCTTTTCCGCAAACTGCAGATCCTTCATCACGGCATCCGATGGACTTTGTTTCAGAAATTTCCAAGACTGCGCATTTGCCGAGCCGATCGAATCTTTTTCCTGCAACAAGAATCCGCCCGCGACCGTCTTCATTTCAAAACGCATCTGCGGCTCGGCCAAAGACTTCCATTTGAGAATGCGGAGATTTTTCTTTTTGGCGAAAATGTCCATGGCTTCAGCCGTAAACGATGGAGCCACGATGCATTCTAAAAATATCGAGTGCAACATTTCGGCTTCCGCTTTTCCGATCTCACGATTGACCGCAAAAATCCCGCCGAAGACGCTCACCGGATCGGCCTTCAGGGCCAGCTCGACCGCTTGCGAAAGTTTCGCCGCAATTGCGGCACCGCACGGATTGTTGTGTTTCACGGCAACGGCCGCAGGTTCCTTGAAGTTTTGCACCAGGGAACTGGCCGCCTCGAGATCCAGAAGATTATTGTAAGATAGAACTTTGCCCTGCAGAACTTCGGCAGTGTGCAGGCCTTTTTGATCGGCCAAGATGCGATACCAAGCAGCGGATTGATGAGGATTCTCACCGTACCGAAGCTCCATCACTTTGTGGCCACCAACCGAGAACTGGGGCCCCCAACCGTTGCCAAGCTCGGACGCCACCAAAGAGTCATAAGAAGAAACATGCGCGAAAACTTTGGCGGCCAGCTTTTTGCGATCTCCGACCGAAATTTCAATTTTCTGCGAGATCCACTCGTAATCATCGGGATCGCAGACCACCGTCACCTGCGCGAAATTTTTCGCCGCCGCCCGCAACACCGTCGGTCCACCAATATCAATTTTTTCGATCAGCTCACTGCCCTGCAGATTTTTTTCGACGGCCGCCTCGAACGGATAAAGATTGCAAACAACCAGATCAAAGGGCGCAAGCCCCGTCTTTTTCAAGAGCTCGAGATCTTCGGGATGATCGGGTCGCGATAAAATCGACATGTGAACGTGAGGATGCAGGGTTTTCACCCGCCCCCCCATCACTTCGGGAAACCCGGTCTGCTCGGACACATCGACGACCGACATGCCATTGTCCTTCAGATACTGAGCGGTGCCACCTGTCGAAACAATTCGCAGGCCTTTCTGATAAAGGGGCTTGAGAAATTCCACCAAGCCTTTTTTTTCTGACACACTCACCAGAGCGTTCTGAAACATAGCAAATTCCTAAATCGGTTAATTACCCATTGGCAACTTCGTCAGTAACATCTTCAAGTCGTCGTTGGTCAGCAAAAGACCCGCACCGACATAATTCGAGCGTTTCTTCTGATTGTTGACCGCATCCTGGATACCACCCAATACGTAAATGCCCTTCCAGACATTGTACTGCAACTGCGCACGCACGTTGGGCTTTCCAAGCTCAAACATATCCATCGTGAAAAATAATTTGTTGCGATAGATATTGTAATCAAATCCGAGACCGCCGCTATTCTCCATCAGACCACCGTGAATGGTCAGATCCCAAAATGTCTTGGCGAAAAGCGCGTTGAATTTAACTTTGTTATGAAAGGTGCGAACTTCGTTAACGTTCGATTCGGGTCCGCCACTTGGCGTGGTGCGGATGTCGGTCTCTTCCACCACCCCGGTTGGATCATCGACGATGCCGAGATAATAATAACGATCCAGTCCTGGCTGCAGCTTGATCCCGACCGTCGTCTTCATGCTGCCGACTTCACCCAGGTAATCGGCGTGAAAATCGAGAGCCGTTTGCGTTTTGCTGGCGGTGTCCAAAAAGTTGTTCACGCCTTCGATCGCCGTGTTCAACTCTTCGACCGTGTCTTCGTCGTTGATCAGGCGGCCGATCGTTCCTTCGCCGCGATTGATTTTACCCGAGATTTCGTCGATGTTTTTCATCGCCGAATCCAAACGGGTCATCGTGCGCTTCAACTGGACTTTCAAGGAGTCGCCAGATGGATCATTCAAGATGTCATCCAAAGATTTGGTGACCCGATTCACTTGATCGACGATTTGATTGATCTTGCCCTTGTTTTCCGACGTCAGATCGGCGAGATCCGCCGTCAATTTTTCGATATTGGAAACGATTCGACCTAATATATGCTTGCGCGTTCCATCCCCGTTCGTGGCTTCTTTCAAAGCTTGCGCGGTGTCTTTCAGGGTCGTGGCGATTTCACCAACTTGGGCCACGACGTTATCCAGCGACCCGCTGGTTTTCACGTTCAGGATCTGCCCGCCATTTTCCAGCGGCGGATCGGTCGGTGATCCGGGTTGCAGCGCCACGTGCATGTCACCCAGAATGCCTTGCGAGCGAATTTCGACCGAAGCCGAAACGTACAATTTAAATTCAGGTTTCAGATTCAGATCGATGCGCGCTTGACCATCTTGCAGGGAAATATTTTTGATTACGCCGACCGGGATGCCGGCGGACTTGACCTGACTGCCTTTGACTAAACCGCTGGCATCTTGCAGAACGAACCAAGCGGTTCCCTGCTTGCCAAAATAACTGGGGTTGTCGCTGACCTGCATCGACATGTAAGCAATGAGCGCTGCCACCGTGACAACGAGCAAACCAACTTTTAATTCGGCAGCCTGAAGCAGATTCATCGACGTTTCATTCCTTTGGCCACAAACTTTTTCACAAGCTCGATTTCCGTATTAAAAAAATCTTCCGGAGTCCCAAAAAGCAAAACCTGTCCCGCATTCAGCATCGCGACGTAATCCGCGATTCGAAATGCTGCGTCCAAATCATGAGAGACCATAACCGAGGTCATGCCTTCTCGATGCTTATGGGTATCCAGAATCAAATTATCTACCATTTCGGTCAAAATTGGATCTAAACCCGTCGTTGGCTCGTCATAAAATATAATTTCTGGATCTAGGGCTAAAGCTCGAGCCAGTCCTGTTCTCTTCTGCATTCCACCCGAGATTTGCGAGGGCAACTTGCTAAAATGCTTCGGATCCAGACCCACTTGCTTGAGTTTGGTCGAGGCAATTTCAATCACGGTTTTCTCTGGAAGGTCTCGTCGGTGCTCGACCAACGGAAAGCAGACGTTCTCCAGAACCGTCATATCATCGAATAAAGCGGCACCTTGAAAAAGCACACCGAACTTCCGACGAAAGGCCGTGAGCTCATCGTTTGTGTATTGAGTGATGTCTTGGCCTAAAACTTCGATGCTTCCCGACGTCGGTCGATACAGACCCAAGATATGTTTCAGCATCACCGATTTTCCCGTTCCGGAGAAACCGATGATTGCGGTCAGGCTGCCTTTGGGAATGCTGAGATTCATACCATTGACGACGAATTCTTTGCCGTCGAAAGTCTTTTTGAGATCTTTCAAGCGAATCGCCGGAGTCATTTTTTCTACAGCTTCGGCTGTCGTCGTCATTGCTGAATTCCCGTGATTTGGTAAAACATGCGAATGAAAACATTTGTCAGGAAATAATCCAAGATAATAATCATGACCATCGAGCTGACGACGCCTTGATTGGTCGCTTCGCCCACGCCCTTCGCTCCGCCGGTGGTATTGAATCCGCGGTAGGTGCAAATCACGGCGAAGAACAAACCGAAAATGGCAGCCTTGAAAAGACCTTCGTTCAAATGGCGAATCTCGATCATTTGGTTTACGCGGTCCCAAAAAATGGCTTCGTCCAGCTCGACCAGCTTCACGCACAAAACATACGAGCCCAACATCGCGACGAAATCAAAAATCGCCGTCAAAAGTGGCATGCAAATCACCGCCGCGTAAATTCGCGGCGCGATTAAATATTGTTTGGTGTTCACGCCCATCACGTCCAGGGCATCAATTTGTTCATTCACGCGCATGGTTCCCAAGCGTGCGGCCATCGCCCCACCGGCCCGGGCGGCCACGATCAAGCCGGTCAAGACCGGACCCAGTTCCCGCGTGATTCCCAAAGCCACCGTCGGTCCGACCATGTTGACCGCATTGAAAGCTTTGAATCCGAGATAAAGTTGAAACGACAATGCCAGGCCCGTGAACAGCGCGGTCAAGGCCACGATGAAGACAGATTGGTTGCCGATGAATTCCATGTGCTTGATGATTTCGCCGTACCGATTGGGCTTGGTGAAACTGAGGCGAATCGAGGTGATGCCGAACATGGTGATGTCGCCCAGTTCTTTGATCCACATCAAAAAACCGGTTAAAGCTCCACCAACGATTCGATCCAAAAGACCGGCAATGGATTGGATCATGCTTCTGTCCTCATTGTTTTGCTTTCAACCTCTCGCGGGACGCGCTCACCGACGCTGGTCAGGATCTCCCAAGAGATAGTTTGCGCTTTTTGCGCCAGTTCGCCCACGGAAATTTCATTTCCCATTTCATCCTGGCCAAACAACGTGACCGGTTCAGGTTTCAAACTGTCGGCGCCTTCATTTTTCAACGTCGAGGTCACATCCGCCATCAAATAATCCATGCACACATTGCCCACGAGCGGAACCCGCTGTCCGCGAAAAAGGACTTCGGCCTTATTGGACAAAAGACGGTGATAACCATCGGCGTAGCCAATCGGAATGATCGCGATCACCGAATCTTTCGGAGCGGTCCAGGTGTGGTTGTAGGAAACCCCTTCACCCGCCGGTACGAAATGGTATTTCACGGTTTCCGAGCGCAGGCTCATGACCGGCCTTAAATTCAACGGCGAATCTTTTACCGGCGAAACACCGTAGATCGCCAATCCAGGACGCACCCCTTGGACCGGCGAAATTCCGTGCGGCAAAACTTTTCCCTGATGCGACAAAAAGCCAATCAATCCAGCCGAGTTCAAAGTATGCGACACGACCTTTTGCGATTGAAACGCCTTTTCGACAATTTGGAATAGCTTGAGCTGCGTGAAACTGGTGCCGTCGGTATTGAAAGCATCCTCGCCCGTGTGCAAATGAGTGAGAATACCTTCCACTTTCATCTTTGATTGACTGGCAAAGTACTGCGAGAGCTTGATCACGTCCTTCATCGAAAAACCCAAGCGATGCATGCCGGTATCGAATTTCAAATGCACCGGGTAACCTGCCGGCGCGCAGGCTTCAAAGGCTCGGACCTGGTCCCAGGTGCTCATCACCGGAGTCATGCGGTTTTCCACCGCGACCCGAGCTCCCTTTTCATCGCAAACGCCGAAAAATAAAAGGTCCGTTTGCAGACCCATTTCTCGCAGCAACAAACCTTCTTCAATCAAGCCGACGCCGAGATGTTGAACGCCGTCTTTTTCCAGTTGTTTCGAAATTTCCACGTCGCCATGACCGTAGCCATTGGCCTTGACCATGGGACAAAAAAACCGTGGCGTCGGGCCGAGTGCCCGTCTCAGTTCGGTTACATTGTGGGACAGAGAATCCAGGTGAATCACTGCCCGAGTGGGTCGAAATCGTTCCACAAACTTTCCTCAAAACTACATGGGCGGCACTTCAAAGTCCGGTTTAAAATCCTCGATCGGTTTAAACAAACAAACCTTGTTTCCGCCACGCGAGATGATGAATTCCAACGCCTTCGATGCCGATGCTTCCAGATCGGTGGCGCCCGTGCTCAGTGAAGGATACTCGCTGACCCCGCAGCTGATGGTGATTTTCAAATCATTGACGCCGAAACTGTGACCTTCGATGATTCGTCGCAATCGCTCGGCCCGCAGCGCTGCCCCTTTTCGGGCACAGTGCGGAAGGATCAAGGAAATTTCATTGTCCTCGGTCCGGCAGGTCAAGTCATTCACGCGACTGGTTTTTTTCACGATCGAAGCGATCGTGCGCAAAATCAGGTCGCGATTGGTCCGCCCAAAACTTTGTTCAATTTCAACAAAATGATCCACGCTCAAGCGCACCACCGACACCGCTCTTTCAATGCGTCGGGCGCGCGCGATTTCCTCTTCGAGCTTTTTGATAAAAAAATTGCGATTGTAAAGCTCGGTCACCGGATCATAGATATCAAAGCCTTCGTTGCGTTTGATCAAGTGGGCTTGCTGGTACAGCAGATGAAAAATCAAAAAACCATTTTCGATCTCTTGTTTCGGAACCGCTTCGTGTCCCCAGAATACCAACAGCCCATCCAAACCCCGGTGCACCAGCACGGGTTTGAAGAAAAAATTAGAAACCTTCAGCCCTTCCTGCATCAGCTCCGTCAAAGCTAATGGCAATTGACCCGACTGAAGCTGGGGCATCAAATTTTCCACCTCTTCAGGTTTCAAGCGAGAGCCCACACCTTTGATGGCCTCGATCTCCAAACCTTTGGCGAAAGTGGCAACAAATGAATTCACCGTCGGCAAAAATTTAAAAAAGATTCCCATGCAGGGCAACTGCTTCAAAAAAACCTGAAGGTATTCCTCTTTCGAAGAAGCGCCTTCGTAGAGAGCGAATTTTTCAGACAAAGAAACTTCGACCGGTGTCGGAATTTTTTGCGCCGGAGTGTTCTTGAGCTTGTGCTGCACCTGCTTTAATTCGTCCTTCAACTGACCGCGTTCATCCAACAGTTGCTCATTCTGGTAAAGGCGATACAGATTTTGACAAACTTGATCCAGCTCCCAAACCACCCGCACCGGTAGCTGCGGCCCCTGCGGCACCAATCCCGCGAAACCGTACTCGCGGTACTCGTTCAATGTGTCGGCTTGCTCGGCCGGCGCCACGCCAACGAATTGAATCTCCGAATTGATCTCGAGGACCTGTGAAACAAAATCGCTCAGAGAATCTTGCAAGGCATCGGCCGAAAATAAAATCACGTGCGGAGCGGCTTCCTTCACGCGCGCCAAAAGCGTCGCTTGATCGATGAAGCCAAAAGATTCGTAACCCGCCTCGATCATCGCACCTTTGATTTCGGTGTTCTCGTCGGCGGTTGCAAAAAAAATAAAAATAGAAAACTGGGCGCGCAGATCTTTCAGGTTCACTGACGCTCCCCGGGACGGCGGATGTTGATTTGCACTTCCTCGTCCACGCGCGATGTTTTCTTTTTGAGATCGATTTTAGGTTTGCCGATTTTGGCCGAGAACGCCGGCTTTTCAGGCGCCGCGGGAGTCGGCGAAGCGACGGGCGCTTGCGGAGCTGGAGCCGGCGGTGCCTGAGGCGCTGGTGGCACCATCAAGGACAACTCTTCGTGTTCTTCTTCGGGCAAAACGTCCTCGGTCACATCCGGTATGTCCAATAAAAGTTCGGTGTCTTCTGGATCTTTGCCCTTCGGCGGCGCTTTCAAAACTTCGGTGGACAGGTCCAAACCAAATCCATCATCCGGAGGTGGCGGCATATCCGGCACGTCTCCTTCGATCAATCGCTCGATGGTGTTATCAACCAGCAACGAATCCATCGGCGAATCTTTCACGGGCGCCGCAACCGGTTTTGCTGCCGCCGCCGGAGCTGCGGCTGGTGGTGGAAGCGGAAAACTGGGCGCATTGGTTGGAGCCTTCAATGTTGGCGCTGCGACCGCAGATGGCGCCGCAATTGGTGGCGAAGCTGTCAATGCATCGGCGGTCTGCATTTGCTCGGGTGAAAAACGAATCAGCGTTTTCGTTCCCTGGCCTTGTTCCGAATCCATCTGCATCTCGCCGGAGATTTCTTTGAAAATTCCCAACGCCGTCGATAGACCTAACCCGACATGCTGGGCGTTGCCTTTGGTGGTGAAGAAGGGATCAAAAACTTTTCCCATATTGGGCGCGGCAATTCCCTCGCCCGTGTCGTCGATCGAAAGCAGAATTTGCTCGCCTTCCAATTTCAAACCCAGACTCAATTCTTTTCTCGGCGCCCGCTCCATCGCTTCGATGGAATTCATGATGACATTTTCAATCGCCCGCACCACCAAATCGACCGGCATGGTGAAAGCCGGAACCGGTTGAAAATTCTTAATGACCTTGATGCCTTTTGATAAAAGACGGCCTTCCAAATTTTTCAGAGCTTTGCCGACCACCATTTCCAAGCTGACTTTTTGTGAAGGCATTTTGTCTTCGCCGGCAAAGATCAAAAGTTTTTGGATGATCTCACGGACCGAGCGGGCTTCGGCATCGATTTTCTGCAAATGCTCTTTCGGTCCACCTTCGGGCATTTGGTTCATCGCCAATTGCGAGTATCCCAAAATCGAAGTCAGCGGCGATTTCAACTCGTGCGAAAGACTGGACGCCACTTGCACGTAGGCTTTCATCTTATCCGCGCCTTGCGGAGTTTGTGTGCTGTTGACGGAAGCCGGCACCGGCGTTGCGGGCGCCACGACCGGCGGAAGTTTTGCCTGAGCTTGCGCCGATGATTCGCCCCGATCGGTGAAGAAAAAAATCGCCAGGCCAATCAGGCCCAAACCAACGCCCAATAGCACCAGCTGCAGCCGGGTCGAATCCCGACCCGCACTGAGAACTTTGACCGGCGTCGTGATCACGGCATAGAGATTTGTATTTTCAATTTGCTCGTACAGACCTTGAATGGATTCGCCCTTCAAATCCTTGAAAGATCCAAAGCCGCTGCCAACGGAAGACTTGATCAATTCGTTGACCAAAGGATCTTCGGTCAAAAGACTGCCGATGTATTCTTGAGTCGTGTGCGCCAATGCCTGACCCTGCAGGTTGACGATGAAGACCGTGCTTCGCTGACCTTTTTGTCGATCCATCAAAGCCTGAAAAGTTTCGGATCCCAAAAGTCCCGAATACCAGCTGCCGCTCGAGTTATACAGCATCAACAAAAATGGTTTTCGCTGCGGATCCATCAAAGCATAAAAATACGCTCCCGCCGGCCGCACATCATTCGGCATCACCGACTTTAATGCCAGCGTGATGTAAGGGGTCGCCCAATTCTTTGCCGCGGACTTTTCGAGAAAGTACGACGAGATGATTTGCCATTCCCGTCGGTCCTCTTTCGGATTGGGCGGCGCCAACTTGGCCAGCATCTGAAAGCGGCTGTAAGGACGACCCGCAGAAAAGTCGCCTTTGCCGCGCTCGATCTCGTTAAAGCTCAGAATCAAAATATCTTTCAGTGCCTGAATTTCACTGGACAGTGCCTGCGACATTGAGGCCATTTGCACGCGCGACTGCGCCTCGCCCGAGGCCAGCTTGTCACCAAAGATGACCTGATCCACTCGCAACACCAGCGCCGCGACGAAGATAGCAAAAGTCAGAAAGAAAATTGTTGCACGCATCTCTATGAATATTGTGTTGGACTCTGATGTAAGAATCAAGCTATGAGAGACGCACGAATGGAACTTTCTCGCAGTGATTTTTTAGTGATCGGTTCTGGTCTCGCAGGTCTTGCTTTCGCTCTGAAGGCTTCTGAGCTTGGCACTGTGACCATCGTGACCAAAGATCAAGCACCTTCTGCCAACACGTCATGGGCTCAGGGCGGAATCGCCGCCGTCATGTCCGACGAAGACACTTTCGAAAGCCACATCTTCGATACCATGCGTGCCGGTGCCGGCCTGTGCAAAAAAGACGTGGTGGAAAACTATATCCTGCAAGCTCCTGAAAGAATTAAAGATTTAATAAACTGGGGAGTCCACTTCGACGTTCACAGCGGCACCCAAAAAGTCGATTTGACGCGAGAAGGCGGACATAGCTCCCGCCGCATTTTGCACTTCGAAGATCACACCGGTCTTGAGATTCATCGCGCCCTCTTGCACATGTGTCGGAACAATCCACGCATTCAAATCAAGGAACAACATTTCGCGATCGATTTGATCCTCAACCGACATATCGACCCAAATGACATCAACCCTTCCCAATGTGTCGGCGCCTATGTTTTGAACAAACAAACCGGAGACGTTTCGTCTGAGCTCGCGAAAGTCACGATCCTATCGACCGGCGGTGCAGGAAAAGTTTATTTATATACTTCGAATTGGGGTGGCGCGACCGGAGACGGAATCGCCATGGCCTACCGGGCGGGTGCTCGCATCGCGAATCTGGAATTCATGCAATTTCATCCGACCTGCTTGTACCATCGGGACTCGCGAAATTTTCTGATCAGCGAAGCCCTGCGCGGCGAAGGCGGCGAGCTGGTGAATGCGCAAGGCGTGCCTTTCATGAAAAAGTATCACGAGATGGGAAGTCTCGCTCCCCGTGATATTGTCGCCCGATCGATCGATGCCGAAATGAAAAAATCGGGCGAACCCTGCATGTTTTTGGACATGCGGAAGCACAACCGAGAGTACTTACAAACTCGTTTTCCGATGATTTTCAAAAAGTGTATGGACTACGGCATCGATATGTCCGTGCAACCGATTCCCGTCGTACCGGCCGCCCACTTTCTTTGCGGTGGCGTGTGGACTGACATGAATGGAAAAACAGACATCGAAAACTTGTGGGCCTTAGGTGAGACGGCTTGCACGGGCCTGCACGGCGCCAATCGTTTGGCTTCCAACTCATTGTTGGAATGCTTAGGCATGGCTCACAACTGCATGGAAGAAATGAAGCGCACTTGGGCGCACTTGCAGATGCCGACCCAGACCCCAAGCGATTGGGTTTACCCTCAGGAATCAAACGACGATGAAATGATCGTGATCACTCACATGTGGGACGAAATCCGTCGCCTGATGTGGAACTATGTGGGCATCGTTCGTTCGGACAAGCGTCTGATGCGGGCCTCGCACCGAATGGAAAACATCCTGACCGAGGTCAAAGATTATTACTCGAACTTCAAAATCCACTCGGATATTTTAGAGCTGCGAAACATCGCCATCATCGCCGACCTCACCATCAAATGCGCCTTGAAGCGCAAAGAATCCCGCGGCATTCACTATAACTTGGATTACCCATGGGCCGGCTGGACCGAAAACGACCGCGCCGAAGGTCACGCTCAGGACACCATCGTCTCTCGCGGCCTTCCTTAGCTCTTCTCTTCTGAATTGGATCGAAAATCTGTGGAGAGAAAAGCCCGCGTTCGGCTGTCTTTTGGGTTCGGGTGGTTTTTAATTGAGGCGATTTGGTGAGCGGTCTTTGATTTGAATGAGTGTTGCTTCGGCCGTGCCTTTGATGGACCAAATTTTTTTCTCGACTTCGGGAATTAACTCTAGAAACTGGCCCGGTTTTAGAAGCACACCCTTTGTGAAGCCTGCGACATCTAAGAGACCTTGGTTGCAGATCAAAAGTTCTTTCCAATCTCTATCTGCTGGCTTCAATCTCAATCTTTGTCCTTGTTCAATCGAAAATTCACGCAATCGAATTTGATTTTGATGAGATAGGACCTGTCTGACAGAAATAAAATTTGTGATCTGAGATCGCGTCACTTCACCTTGACGAAACATGATGAACTTTCGATTTAAAGGATCGCAAATGAGGTCATCTAAGGTCACACGATAAAACTTGGCCAATTTCACAATCAATGTCATCGAAGGATTTCCGAGACCGGATTCAGCAAATGCCAGCGTTGATCTAGCGATTCCTAACTCAGTCGCTACCTCGGCCTGAGTTCCTCCATGCCTGAATCGACATTTCAAAAGTTGATCTGCCAATATTCGACTCAATTGACCGTCTGGCATTTCACTCCAGCCCTTCGCAACATTGGCGCTCTCTTTATTAATTTCTTTTTTCACAACTCACCTCCTTGGAGGGTGTCTCTGGCCAATGTCGGTAAATTGGCAATAATTCCAATTTACCGACAATCACTTGAAGGACCCATTTGGCCAACTCTCAGTTGGGTCTCAGGTTCGGATGCCGGAACGCGGACCCAGAATGGCCGGATGTCAGAATTCGAAAGGATCCACAGTTTTCTAGACATCAAAGCAATCCGAAGCGCTCAGTCGCAGATTGGACTTTAAAAATGAATCTGGAGATTCTTGGGACTGGACCTTGACGGGTTTGGGGGTAAGCCGGATGATAAAAGGGTATGAAAACTAAACGAAATGTGATCTGGCAGATTTTTTTTGGGGTGATTGCGACGATTTTGATGATCAATATGAGTTCCTGCGTGACTCCTTATCAGAATCCGAATCTGCCGACTTTGATTCCCGAGTCCGAGTACAATTCGCTGACGGAAAAATACACGACGAATAAAAAAGTTTATGATGGGTTCATACAGACCATGGAGGTTTCGGCGACTTTGTTGAACACTCCGGTTTCGCGCGCGCAGTTGGACCACAAGGCCCGCATTTTTCAATGGACTGCCGAACAGTACAAAAGCAATCAAGCCGAATTGGAATCGAGCCTTGGCAAAGAAACGAAAGTCTTTTTTGATTTCTTTGTGCCCGAAAGAAAACACGATGATTTGCACAAGCCGAAAACTTTGTGGCGCATCTTCTTAGATGCCGGTGGTAAACGTTACGAAGCCAAAGTGGAAAGATTAAAAACGATTCTGGCCGATGTTCAATCGTTATATCCAACTCACAATCGATTCTTCTCACCCTACATGATCACGTTCCCTGTCCCTATTTCGACCATCGAAAATGCGGAAAGCAGTCTGACGATCACAGGTCCGGTGGGAACAACCAAAGTCGAATTTAAGTCCCTGCAATAAACCCAAAATAGCGCGAATCATTTCAAGTTAAGGCGTTGCTCGATTTCGCTTAAAGCGGGTCGCAACCACTCGGTCGAAAACCTGAGGGATAAAGCGAGCGGCGAGCAAGCCGACGCCAACTAGCCCCGTTGGTTTCAATTCACGCAAGTCCTCGAGAATGGCTTCTCGGATCATTTGGGCGTATTTTTTGGAAGGGATACCGCTGAGCAAACCGAGATCAAAATTCTTTCCGTAAAGCTTCGGAATTTCTTTGTACAAACGCGTGTCGATTCCGGGAGTGATCAGAACCAACGTTGAGACACCGGTGCCTTTGAGCTCGGGCTCGAGGCATTTGGTAAAGGCCAAGACTGCGGCCTTTGCGGCCGAGTAGGTCGAAGCGCAGGGCATGTACATAACCGCCGAGATGCTGGCATTATTGATGATCTTTCCGCGCTTGCGGGCCAGCATGCTTGGGAGCACTCCATGAGTTATTTGAATCAAGGCGCTGACGTTGACTTGCAACATGCGAAGGACTTCGTCGATCGGCTGTTCTTCCAAAAGTCCGCCGGTCAGTTGGCCGGCATCGTTAAACAAGATATCGATGTTGATGGCTTTCAATTGCTGCAACAAAGCTTCCACCTGCGATCGCTGTTCAAGATCGACTTGGTAAAATTGCACGGAAGGCGCGCCCGCTTTGGTGAGCTCTTGTTTAAATTCTTCTTCCGCTTGGCGGACGACCAAATGCAGATGTGCTTTGTCTTCGGCGCACATCAGGGCTACGGCTTTTCCGGTGCCGTGATCGGCTCCGGTGATCAGAATGTGGCTGTCTCGAATTTCCATGGTGCAAACTCCTCATTCTTTATTCTTTTATTTCAGTTTTGTCCGACAGTCCCCAGCCTTTTAAAATCGAAGGTTCCTCTGCGGCCGACATCGCCTTTTTAAATTGCGCGCCGGATTTTCCTTTGACCCGTCTTTCACAAGACGCCCAGTCGCGGTGGCGGTAGACGGCGCCACCAATATTGCTGAGATACGAATAAGCGGCTTTTTTTTCTTGCTTAGGGCGCATCTCGGGCAAAGAGGAATCTTCCGGCACGTCATAGACCGCAATCGGATATTTCAACAAGGGACCCTGATAGAGATCGATCCATTTTTTCTGCGAAAAAGCGACCGCGATCTCGTCACAACGCTCGTTTCCCGGCGTCCCGACGTGTCCGCGCGAATAATGCCACTCGATCTTGCCTTCGCTGCCCCGATCGCGGACCAATGAATAAAGATCCTTCCACAGAGCTTGATTGGAAACATCGTTTCCTTCCGCCGTCTTCCAGCCTTTTTTCATCCAACCCCATATCCACTGCGTGATCCCGCGAATGACGTAGGTCGAATCGGTGTAGAAGAAAACAGGCTCTTTGCGGTTGCGAATTTTTTTAAGTGCTTCGATCGTCGCCATCATTTCCATTTCATTATTTGTCGTGCGCTCTTTGTGACCGCCGATTTCCTGAACCTGGCCTTCGGGAGCGGCGATCACCGCGGCCCAACCGCCGGGGCCGGGATTGCCCGAGCAAGCGCCATCAGAGAAAATAAGTATGGAATGTGTCAAAGCTGATTTCACAGGGCGATTCTTGTAGAGAATTAAACCCAGGGCAAGCCGTAGGATGTCGAGCGCCTCGAAATACGGCGGATACCAAAGATTCTTATGCCCAAAAAGAAAAAGGCCCCGTTTCCGGAGCCCTTTTCGAAGCATTTCATTTTTAATTCTGGATCGATATCCAAAATTAGTTTGGCAACATGTTAACCACGTCTTCGTAGAAGACGGATTTGCCCAAAACACCAGACAAGAAATCTTGCAGGCGCTCGGCTGGCAATGCCCAAACAGCTTGCTCTTGCGGAGTCAGATTCGCTGGAGGCGTCTGAGACTTTGCCTTCAGATCACTCAGCTCTTTCACTCGAGCTTCGGGAACCGCCGCCAAAGTGATTGCCGCTTCGCGGAGATCCATTGCCTCGGAAGCCAAAACGTTATCCGGAGTCGCGATAAATCGTGAAGTTCCGAGGTCGAAAGTCTTCGATCCTTTTCCGATCGAATTGCTATTGTTCGTGCTCCAGCGAGTCACGCTGAACATGTCCGCCAGCGCCTGGCCGTCAACTTGGTGCGAATCATCCACCATCTCGGAAACGAACTTGTAAGACAGCAAACGGTTGAAACTGAAACTGTCAGACAAGAAACGAGAACCTGGCAATCCCATAGATCCGGCTAAAGCTTTTAGCCCCTCAGGGCCCATTTGTCCTGCAAAGATCGATTTATCAACGTTCGCCCGTGATGTGTCCACCGGTACCGTCGCAAGTCCTTCAACAAGGCCCTTCGAGTTTTGGATTTCAACCTGAGTCGCGACTTGATTGAGCATCATACCGCGAACCAGTGACAGAATCTCCGGAGACAAGTCTGAGCGATCCAGCATGTTGTCCGTATTGTCGTCCAACGTCAGGATTCCGGTTGATCGTTCAAACAAGGCACGTGCCGCCATCGCTTTATCAATCCAGTATCCGCGCACGTCGATCTGATCAGCATAGTGATTTTCACTGTTGCTATCTTTTCGCGAATTCAAACGGCGACCGAACTGGTACAGCATCTTATACTGCGAGTTCAGTTGAATATCGAAGCAAGAAACCGCACCTGAATTGATATCATCAATCGGAGCCAAGATCGGCTGTGGGTTTCCATCCTGCATCAGCACGCAAGTCTGATCCGGCATCGCGATCACGCTCAACAAGAACTTGGTCGCAATTGTCGTTGCCGTTTTGATATCGGTCAGCAGCTTCGCTTCTTCCGGATTGAGAGGCTTGCCATCTTTATCAAATCCAGTCCACTCGGGAGCGTCATCTGCAAGACCATTTCCGTACTTGATCTTGTTGTACAACTCTTCCACCAACTGGAAACCAAAGAACGTTTGGTAGATGCGTGAAGCGTAGGCCGGATCGTCCGTCAAGCTCATGCTCGCGCGTCCCGCACGCAGATTTCTTCGCGCATACGAGTTGTTATAAGTCTCGATATCGTTCAGCACGATGTCCGTGTATGTCGAACCCAAGTCAAATCGGCGGCAACCGGCGTTGATGCCCGTGTGCTCGTCCGTGCAGTAACGATATGGCTTAACCAAATCTTCCACTCGCGCGGTCGGAGCAGCTTTTTTCGCATCTGCCAAGGCACCTTTCAGTGAATCAACCAACGAACCTTGGACCGGAGCGAAAGTGCCATCTGCCAATTCCACTTTTCGGGCGTAGGCAAATTTCAAAGCCGCGATGTCGTACTTTCCCATCACCGGCAAAGTCTTCAAGTCATCGCCGTATTCCATCACCGAACTGAACGGAACTTCGTGATCGACACCCATGGCTGCCAACTCTTCTGCAGAGTAATAGTTCTTCTCGTCTTCAGATCCGCCGAAGTTGTGGCGCAATCCCAAGTTGTGACCCATTTCGTGGATCAAAGTTGGAATCCAGATTTCAGGCAACAGTTTCTCGAGCACGTCTTCTTTTTGCGCGTCCGAAAGAGATTCCCAAGCAGGGGCATCATCCGGAAACATCGCTAACAATCGAGGACTGATGCGCGAGTGAGTCAAGTCACCGTCAAGCCCCATCGCACAGTTCTTCGCCTCTTGCAGGAAGCGGAACTGAGCTTTTGGCCCGGTCGAGTATCGAGCGTTGTTGTATTTCGTATAGTTACGAGATTCTTTGATGATCTGGTGAAAGCGATCAACCGCGCCGACAGCAGGTCCTTTAGCGATCTTGCTGAAAGCGGTTTTACCCTTGAAGCTCGGGATCAATTTCTTCAAAGCTTGGATGCTTTGACCTTTGAAAAGAGCCTTCGCCACTTTTCCTTTGCTCAAGCCATTGTCGATGTTCAATCCGCCATTATCGCCGGTGTCCACCGGAGGCTGATCTGCCGTTCCACCGTCTTTCTTACCATCATCCTTCTTGCCCGCATCTTGTTGTGCTTTGGCTGCCGCTGCTTCCAGAGCAACCGCCCGCTTTTCGCGTAGGATGTCGTCGTAAGTGTACTTGATGTACTTTTTGATCGTCCCCAAGAACATGATCGTGCGAGCGCTGATGATCTCGCCCGTCACCGGGTCTTCCGTTTGCGGACCGTAACCGATCACGCTCGAAGCAACGGGATCTTCAACCAGAACGATCATGCTGTTACGGATGTCGCCGACGTTCTTGCCTTCTGGCTCATGCAGCTTCAGACGGAACTTGGCTTCAGCTTTTCCCAAGCCATCGTTGATCGCGTCGACTGTTTTATAAGTCAAACGTTTGATATTCGCGTACTCTGGTTTCTTGAATTCATCCGAAAGGTAATAGTCAATCGTCGTCCGGCTTGGATTCCAGTGGTTCATCACCACTTTTTTGCTATCGACCGTATTGTTATTATCCGTGTCCAACTGAGTCTGCTTGGTCGAGAAGAATCCGAAAATTCCTTCGTCCGTGTCAGGGTACGGAATCGTCACGAAATCTTTGGAAAGAACGCTGTCCGTCTTCACCATTGAATAGTGAAACACGGCCGTCGTCGTCAGATCCGCCAGGTTATCGACCTGAGAGGCGCAGCTTCCACCCTCAGCCGTTTGGCCGGCTGGATTCACCTTGAAAGTGCGTTCGATGTCCATGTTCAAAGACGTCTTATCGAGATTGATCGCGACCACTTTCGCGGAAACCTCTTCGTAACATGTTCCACCAAATGATTTATCGCTCAGGATCGGAAGAAGCTCGAGCGCCGCCGATTTGGCTGCCTCCAGCTTGAACCGAAAATTGGTTTTCTGATCCCAAGTGACATCAGTTCTTTCTTCTTCGGCATTCGTGCATTCGCCGTATTTGTCTTTGGTGCACTGATAGTCCACGTAATCTACGGGAATTTCCAACACGAGCTTATCGTTCGTCGTGTTCCCCTGGAATCGGGCATCACGCTCGGTCTCAACAACTCGCAATGAGGTTTTTGTCCACTGAAGTTTGACGCGTTTGTTATCGCTCGAAGAGTATGGCAAAGCATCGCTAGATGAACGACTGATGTTCTGCACCTGGCTCGAGTAAATGTACTCGGACTTGGTGTCGACATTGGCCGTGCTTTGCACCTCGTCTCTGAGCTTTTCCTGAAACGGCAGCTCTTTCGTACAAGCCGACAGTGCGAACACCGCCAGACCTGAGCTTAACAGAAGTCTTGTGAACTGTTTCATACCCCTTCCCTTCAATTCGTGAACGTCACTGACGCCTGGACGACAGTTGTGTTTAAATCGTAAACTTTAATATTCGAATCTGTTCCATTGGCTTTAAAGGCACCGCCTTCATTGCCGATACCCGCACTGACCGCCCAGTTCTTCGCGAACTGGTGTCCCAGAGAAATTTGGTTGGTGTAGTTTTGACGAGTAAAATCGTGATAAGTCCAACCCTGCTTGTAAGAAGCGATCAAGCCAAGCGTCCAATTTTCGATGAACTCGTAATCCAATGTCGCTTTGTGCGTCAGCGAGTACTGGACATTCGCATCGCCTTCAGAGGTGAAAGTGTAACCGTGAAAATTTCGTGTTCCGCTCAGGGTGTAAGTCAATGCGACGTACTTGATTTGCCCGTTGATACCCGCACCGATGCTGGCGGCACCTTGATAGCTGTCCTTGTTCCGTGCATCTTCGTCGGTTGGCGCTGTCCCACCCAAAAGAAATTTGCTTCCCCAGTTTTCAGCCAACGCCGGACCGTCTTTCGATAGAATGATTTTTGTATTTGAAAGAGTGGTGTTACGTGCACCGGTTTCTTCTTTGGACACGACCGCATCGGCCATCAGTCCAAAACCATTGCCGATGTAGACCGAAGGAATCAGCTCGAGCTCGGTTTTCGCTTCGCGATCTTGCGCTTCTTCTTTGTAGAGATTCGAAGATGTCGAAAGGTCCATGATGACATGGTATCGGTCCGCGCGTTTTTCCCGCTCGGTCGGCTGAAGCTTCATGCTGCTCGTGTTGGTTTGTGCGAACAAAAGAAGACTCATGAACAAGATCACTAGAATGGACATTGCTTTGAGTGTGTTCATCTTTCCCTTTCGACTTTCTTATCCGCTCTATAAGGGAAAACCACAGTGACCTTCCCCCAAGCTTAACAAGCCATTAGCAGTTCTTGTGCCGAAGATTGTCAGTGCCAGAATGTCTCTGAAACCCGCACCAGATCGAGTTAAACGCCGATTGGTGTTGGATATTTCGAAAACACGAAATGAAGGCGTCGTTGATTAGATCAACAGTTCAGTAGAAATTGCATTGTGACCCCAGCGGGAAGCCAGGGCTAGTTGGTGGAGATCAAAGCGTTGATCAGGATGTCAGCTTGAGCATCATACTCAGTCGGATCGGCCTGGTATTCTTCGTAGGCATCGCGAGCTTTTTGCAAAGCCTCGTTCAGCCGAGTTTTGACGATCTCTTGGTCCAAGCCTTTAAAGTCCTTTTCCTTACCGATTTTTTTGGCCAGGTCCGCGAGCCTCGGTTCGAACAAAGCCGCGAACTGTTTATCTCTCGCTTCTTTGCTGAGATCTTCATCGCTGAGCTTGTCCCGCTGGATTTTGGTAGCCGCCGCGAAAATATCGAATTCCGGCCTGAAGATCTTAGCCAAATCCTCGAGATCACGCGCTAAGTCTTTATCGGTGTCGCGGATCTCGTCGGTCTTTTTATCCAAGGTGTTCCAGAAAGCAAAATTCGCCTCCATGCCGTGACCCTTGGCCGGAATTTTATCCATGACCAAACTCAAGAACAGGTCGATGGATTTTTGCGACATCTTCCAGGCCTTCTTGCGGCGATCCAGAGCCTTGTACTGACTGATCAAATTATAAGCTTCAGGATTGTCGATCTTCGAAGCGCAATAGTCATCGCCCTGAATCTGCGTGCATTCGATGCCGCTATTCATCCGCTTGATTTTATATTCGGCGCGGATCTTATAGCGGGTCAATCGTTGGTCTGTGAGAGTGTCCTTGCCCGGAACGTACAATGCCGATTTGAAAAGACCGACCATTTCGTTGAGCAGCGGCTTTTCCACCGCAAAATTGAGACTGTACTTGTCCTCGGTGATTTTATTTGTTTCAAATCCTCGATCCAATTGCAGATCCCGGACGCTCACCCCTTTGGTCAAGCGATTGTTGATTCGGGTTTTCAGCTCCTCACGAAATGGAAATTCGTCCACAAAGTTTGGCGAAAACCGATGCAGTCGACTGGTGTACAATTCACCAGATCGGTTCGTCAGGGCTTCTAATGCAAAGTAACGATCCTGCACCAGACCAACGGTTTCGGTGTCGTAATTAGGCTGACCCGTTTCACGATTCACCCGAACAGCGCCGAGATCGGAATACAAATTTTGAAACGGCAATCCACCTTGCGCTATGGCCGTTGCCCCGTTCGTGCGGCGAAGGTAATCTTGAACCTCGGGATCCTGGCAGGAATGAAATGTCCGGTTGGTTTGCAGAAACAATTCTCTCTGCAATTTTGTCAAAGAAAACAGTTGGATCGTTTCTTTGCCATTGACCTCACGGCGGGTGACGCAGGAAGCGTCCGGCATAAAAGCGATCCGCACCAGAAGCTGGAATATTTTTTGGGCTGAATTGTAATACTTTTTATTCCACTGAGCTTGGTCTTTGCCCTGTTTAGACTCATCAAACATATTCTGCAAAAGTCCATTGTAAAGCTCAAGTGAATCAAAGGATTCAAGATATTCTTTTCCGCTACCGGCTTCCTTGGCGACCATCAAACGCCACATTTCATAGAACCTGAGCATCGGTACCAAGAAGGCATTTTTTCTTTCAAGCGCCAATTCAAGTGTATCGCGGGTTTTATTTTTCCCTAATCGATTGTTGGCAAACGCAACATGGGCTTCGTATTCGTGGATCAAATGATCAACAATCGTTTCTGGATCTGCACCGATATCATACCGGGCGCAAAGTGGATCCTTTGAATAGTCACCGGCGTCATAGTCATCACAAAATTTAAATTTGCGCATTTGACCTTCGAAACGTGGCCGAGTTGGTTTGGAGCCATCTACGGCGACGACCTGCCCATTCTCCAATTCGATTTTATCTTGATAACCCCATCGAATGGCAGCGGTGTCGTACCGTCCCGGCTGTGTCATGATGTCATCATTCAATGGAATATAATCCATGATCGAACTCGTTTTCCATTGAACCGAGACTTCTTGGCCGTTAACTGTTTTTTTGATCGGACCATAGTAATTTCGGGCGTCGGTCGAACCATAAAAATTATGCGTCAATCCGAGATTGTGGCCCATTTCATGGACGAGCGTGCTGATAAGGCTTGGCTTCGAAATTTCTTGGGCACAATCACTGACGATGCGGGACCTTTTCTCGTCATCGATACTTTCGTTTTTTTGCCCCCGAATTTGCTCGGCGATTTTTTTAAACTCGGGACATTGGTTCAAAGCAGAACCGATGACATCGGGCTCTAAGACCTCGACGGTGCTTTCGAGCTGATTCTGCAACGAAAATGATGCACGAGCCATTTTGGATGGGCCATTCATTTTCAAATTCTTTCGAAACTGACCCAGCTCTGCATCGTACATCGTGAAACTTGCATTCTTGCCGACGTTTTCAAAACCCATTCCCTTGCTGACGACTTGAACTGCATTCTGAGCGGCATCAAGCACGACCTTGAACGCCGGGAACGAAAATCCCATCAGGTATTTGTCGTCCATCAATCCCTTTTGGGACTGGAGATACTGATTTAAAATATTCTTGAACCCATACACTTGGTAAAAGGCGTTCAAGTTGGTCGTTGCCATGATGATTTCGCCGGTTGACGGGTCCGATAGCGATGGCCCGTAGCCATACCACCAGTAAAGATCTTGGTCCGGTTCGGTCATGAAATTGATCAGGTTGTATCGCAAATCTCCGACCTGGCCGCGAAGCACTTTGCCGTTTTCATCCGTGATTCGCAGACGGAAAGATGTTCCGGCCGCCTGCAAAGACGCATTCCAACCCTTGACGGCCTGTTTGGCGATTTCTTCGGTCCATTTGGGAGCATCTTGATTCAGGCGATATTCCACCACGGTCCGCGTTGGATTGAAGCGGTTCAGAAAATTCCGGCGATCCGCGACTTCTCTTCTCGTCACTTCAAAGCTGTTGATATTCTCTGGAGTCGTCGAAAAATAACCAAAGAGCTTCTCATCTTCTGGAAACAAGATTTTTGGTTGGTAGGTTTTAGCTCCATACTTTTGGGATGCATTTTTTTGATAGGCTTTCACGTTGTAGAAAGAAAAACGCAAAAGGCTGCCGGTCGAATCTTCTTTCACGGTGAAAGAAAAGTAATTGTCATCAATTTGCACGTCCCGCAGCTCGCTGATTTTGATACTTTGATCAACCGTAATTGCCTCGGTCACCTTGACGTTCATGAAAGCTCTTTTATCCCAGGCTTTTTCCTTGGAAGCTTCTTCTTTCACGGTGACTGTTTTACCGGATTCGGCCAGCTGATAGTCTATGAACTCGACCGGTAGCGTGACCACCGTCGCCTGATTCTCAACTCTTTCATTCACATTTTTCTCGACTCGTGGATCCACTCCGAGATTGAAGAAAACTATTTTTTCTTCCAATTTTTTCGCGCGAACCTTGACGGCTCTCCTCAAGTATTTATCTGAGCCAAACTCGGCGCCTGGCGGAGCTCCCTCACCATGATCCGCTTCGTGGGAATTTTGCGCGATAACGGTCAGTGAATAATACCAATCCGTCGAATCTCCATTCTCACCGACGAAGAAATTTGCCGGCAAGACGGTGGTCTTCGACAAGAACGAGGCCCGTGTCTTTGAATTGAAATCGATTTTGAAATGAGTCGCCCCGTTCAGGCTTTGCATCGAGATCAGTTCAAGCTTCGAGGTCGTCTCGTTCTGATCGTTGCGCTGACGGTCCGTCGAATACAACGAAATGTTGTAGGACACGATCGGCACCATCAGGCGACCGTCTTTGTTGTCGATCGCCGCCGCTTTTTCGTCCGTTGCCAGGTCTTCGGGGGGTGCGAGCTTCATCACCTTCAGCAAAGTTCCCTGGAACAGGTATTTCACCTTGTACTGGTGATTAGGCAAGCCCAGCATCAATGTGTCATCCGTGAGCTTTAACGGATCTTCGGATTTGTAGCTGACGTAATCGAAAGTTTTGATTTTGGTTTTGGCGTTTTTGCGATCGTCCGATAAACGCACTTTGGCCGAGCTGTCGGAAGATTTGATCACGTTAAAAGTTTGCAGATCCCATTCTTTGCCTTCGAAAGCGGCCAAGGTCAGCAAGTCACGGTTTTCGGTGTAAGACAATTCCGGATCCCGCTTTTTCGTGCAGGCGGCCGCCAAGGCCAGCGATAACAATAGAGCGATCGGCTTTAAGATTCGATTCAACTTTTTCATGGCCGCCTCCTCTCTCATTTTCAGAATGAAATTTCTGTTTGCGCGTAAATTTTCGAACTGTCTTCATTGATAAAATCTAAATTTGCGTCTTCATCCTGTTGGCTGAACCACGAAGTTCGGTTCGTGTGCCCGACCGCAATCGACCATCGCTTGTGAATGACATCGAATTCGACTTCTTCCGTATGAAACAACCGTTCGCTGACGTGGTTGTCGAAATCAAAGCGATGGGCGTGCTTGCCGCTGACCGAGAAACTCCAGCGCTTGAACGTATAGCCAAGGCTGACGGATTCATTGACCGAATAGGGGTTTAGCACCGTGCCCTTGGTGCTGGTCTCATATTTATAAAAACTGCGGGTCGCGCTCAGTGCTGTCGATGCATCCCAACCTTTTGGCAGGACGACCGAGGTCAGGGAAAAACGGTATTTGGTGCCGATCGATCCTTCGAAATTCGAAATTTTCAAAGAGTCTTCCGACATCGGGTATTCGGCCGACAACGACCAGGTGCCATCCACCCAAGATGCCAGTGAATGACTTTTGTTTTTGAATCCAATCGAGAGATCCGAAATTCCATTGTCGGTGTCTTCGGGATCTTGCAAATTTTGATCATAATCAACGCCGGCACTGAAGCTCCAGGTGGGCAGCATTTGGTAACCCAATGAAACAGATCCGCCGGCCGATTCGCTTTTAGAGGCGTCTTGGTGATCGATCAGGCTTTGCTTGTAGCCCATGCTGACCGAGCCCCAGAGATCTGCCTCTTTTTCTTGATTCGTCTGCACCGCCATTTTCGAGCGTTGCAAGGTTGGCAGTCTTTGGATGCTGGCGGCGCCGGCGGCAATGGAAAACCCGAAGCTGATCATCAGCCCCAGAGCTTTGACTATATAATGTCGAAAACCGTTTGCCTTCACGCCGGTCCCTTTCGGAGTTCTTCCAATTGGTAAAATTTGCATTCGAGGTGCCAGGAATTGTTGCCACGCCCGAAACCAAGGGGGTTTTGGCCGACCAAACTTTGGACAAAGAACAAAAAAGGGTAGCCAGGTCGCAGGTTTATCCGTCGCTGGCACTGAATCTGAAATGTTCACCTTGAAGTGAGAGAACTCGGGATCCAAATCCTGAGCTCAAATATAAGATAAAGGGGTTTCAGATGTTGAAACAACAGAACTGGCTCAAAATGAGACGCTTCCAAAATGCCGTCCGGAAGCTGTGGTCGTCGAGCGCGAATACCGAGAATCTGAGAGACCCATCGACGCCAAGATTGTTGAACGACCGTCAAAGCCTTCAACACCCGCGTGCGAATCTCTTATATAAAGGAAGCTTCAGCGCCCTGGTGGTCGCGGGTCTCGCGCTTGCCGCCGCTTGTACTTATAAATCTCCGGCCACCGAAACTCCCGTTCCGAGCGAAACAGAAACTTCGAAATCTTTCTTCATCACCACCAAGGTGGATCCAAAAACTGGTCAGACCATCAACGTTCCAAAAACATTTCTGTGCGGCTGGGCCAGCGAAATGGAAACGGGATGGGCGGCGCAGACGGCCTACACGAACAATGTCATGGTCCCCGAACACTGCAATATCGTCTTTGAAATCACTGAATCCAAATTGCTTGGCAAACTGATCAATCCCTCATTTCCGAATGATCCCACTCGTTGGGAAGTCGTACTGACGATTCCGATTAAATCTCACTATTACACCGAGACGGAAAAAGATGGGGCAGGTCGTGACACCAATCGCGTGATCCGCAATACGTCTCGCAGCCATTGGTCCGCCCGTCCGAACATGGATTTGGATCTGGATAGCATCAACTTTCAGACACGCTGGGCGAGCTATGATTTCTGGGGATCAAATACAAATATCGGAACCATGAATGTTGAGAAAGTCGAGTGGGACACCAAGAGCGGATTTTTAGCGTTCACGGTGAATCGTGGAACCTATGGTTCAAGCTACAGCCGCATTCGCTTTAACTTTCAGGCTTTCGAAACAAACCCTGATTTCAAATCAACACCTTTCAACGACAAAAACTATAAACGCATGAACGTCCTGCACATCATCGGCGAAAAGGTCAATGGACTGTACCCGATCCTGCAGGCCGCGCACTGGGATCTGACCAAGAAACACGAGATTCGTTTGTGGCAATTTCCGGAGGCCTATAAAGAAATCGTGAAAGAGGTCGTGAGCGACTGGAACGAAGCTTTGCGAAAAGCCGAAGCCACCACTTTGTCTGATGGTCCTTTCGTGGTCAGCGACACTCCGGCCGAACATGCCTTTGATCTTCGCTACCCGACGATCGCATGGGTGGCGGACGAAAAGATTTCTTCCTATTCCGCATTGGGCGTCGGCATGGCCTTGGCGGATGTGAAAAATGGCGAGATCAAATGGGGTATGATCACTTTGTACGGCGGCATGATCGAAAGCTACATGAAATCTTACCTGCCGACTTCGACCGATTCGGGAATGGCCGGAAAAATCGCGGGTCAGATCTTGTCTCGATTGGGGTTGCCGACTTCGTTGGATCTTCCCCCGGCTTTTCGAAATCTGGTTGGAAAGATGGGTTTGCCACGCAGTGAAGGCGAAAGACTGGCGATGGATCTCGTGAAAGCACGGATCGACAAGTCGAAGAAAGAGCCCAGCGATACCGAAATGAAAGCAGAGGCCGAGCGACTGCAAAATACTTTGCAAGACATCTTCAATAAAGGTGTTCAGCTATCTCAGAGCAAGCTGGCGACGGCGAAACTGCAGACATCGACCAAAAATTTTGGCGCGATGATGCGTAAAAATCTATTCCCGGCCAACGATCAAGCCGACAATGAGATTTCAGATTCCGATTCTGATCCCGGTTCACAAAAGCGCGTGGCCAAGGCCAATACTTCTCGCGCGCGTGAAAATGAGCTGATCCAAAAGTTTTCGGGTCCGATGTTTTGTCAGGGCCGCACCTTTGCGGACGTCGCGACGGGATGGGCAAAAGCGATCTCGGCCAATGCCGACAAGACGGGTTCGAAAGACGGTGTCGCCAAGGATCGACAAATCTTACGTAACATTATCAAAGAACTGACCAGTCACGAATACGGACATTTCCTGGGGTTGGGTCACCAATTCAAAGAAAATATTTTACCGGCCAAGGGTTCGGTTCCGGATTCGATCTACAATTCGCTGGTCGAAAATGCTCGCGAGGAAAACGGTTACACCAATTACACCTCGGTGATGGGTTACCGAAATCCCGAAGTGGAAATCGCGCAGAAAGAAGGCGTGAAACCAGGCCCGCAGGACATTTTGGTATTGCGATTTCTGTATCGACAGGAGTACGCGACCTATAAAACCGGTGATGCGGATTTTACGTTCGCGAATCTTCCGGCAAACGGCATCATTCCCGATGCCAATCCCGAAAAGCCTGAATATAAAACGTCTTACTTCCCCCAGTGCAATGACGTCGAAGCCACGCTGGCCTTGGATCCTTATTGCAACCGCTTTGACAAAGGCTCCAACGCCAATGTCATCATGAAAAGCTACTTTTCAGATTTGACCAGCTCTTTGCACACATTGTTCGCGTTCACCGATGCGCGCGGCGGCTGCCCCGAATGTGTCGAAGGCTACTTGTGGTTTAAATCGTTCCGCACCCTGGGACGCACGCGTGTGTTTTACGATTACATGCGCTTGTACTTTAAAAAAGAAATCGATCGCATTCGCTCGGATGAAGACGCTTTGATGGAATTTTCGAGCGCTTGTCAGCGAGAGAAGATCGAGCAGATCAACAATCCAACGCTGAAACAGATTTTCACCGAGAAACCTCAACTGAAGGAACTTTGCCAGGCCAATGCGCTGGCGATGCGCGAAATGAAAGGCCTGGTCTCGTTGGACTTGACCGACTTTACCCAAAAGGATGTTTCGGGAAAATTTCTGCCGGGTGGGATGGACGGTGGTGATGCTGAAAGAGATTGGTCTCGTTGGTCCGGTTCATGGACCGAGATGACGGGACTGCCGGTGAAAACTGCGACCTTGTATGCGCTCACCACGGGCGTTCCGTGGTCCACCGATATGGGTATGATGGCGAATCCTTTGTATGACGATCCGAACTATCGCTTTTCGTACAGCTATCTCTACCCGCGCGAGTACACGGAAATCGTGGCCGCGAACGTGCGCAACAATCTGCGTTTCGCCAGCCTTGGCCAGAGCGATCGCACCACCATGGGCCGCTCGGTCCTGACCATGGGTTGGATGAGTGACAGCGCTTGGTATGGAAATAACGACGCTTCGTTGTTCCCTCCGCAATATGTCGAGAAAATTCGAAATCAACAACAGTTCAGCTTGGGCCTTGTCGCCATTTTGCTGAAAGGGCGCAACAAGGATGACAATCCGAATTTTGTCGATGGCTGGGAAGGCTCGGTCTACGATCCGAACACGGACAAATCTTCGCCACTGACGAACGCGTACATCATGCCGGGCGGAACCGTGATTGCCAGCTCTCCGGGAATGTTCCTGTATCCGATCACCAAATTCACGCCTTACTCGGATAAAGAAGGATATCTCTTTGCCTATAAACTCGAGTATTCGCGGGACACCACGGACTCGCTTTCAGAATTCAGCGTGAAGACAGATCTGCGTGAACTTCATGAACGTCTGATCAATGCATGCGTGATGGGAACGGATGGCGCCAACAATGGTCTGGCGCACTTTTTCACCTCGACGGTGCCGGAATTTAAAGGCTTTCAGATGGGAGAAGGTCTGGCGAGAAATGAAGAGACCCGAAAACTGTTTCTCGAGTCCATCGATAAAGCTTTCGCGGCTTATTACGCTTCCAATAAATCTGCGAAGCCCGAGACCTGCCGAGAATCGATTCGCGGTCTGGGCTTGATCATTTCTTCGGCGGCGATCTTAAACGGTTATTGGCTTCCTGAAGTCATGGATTACATCCAGAAATAGGTGATGCATGAGAAAGCAAATTTACTCTCTATTCGCTGTTTCGATCGCCTTCTCGATATCGGCCTGCTCGTTTAAAAAATCAGACCGCGGATTGAACGAAGAGGCACAGCCGACAAATTTGACGATTTCGACCGACGACAAAGCGGCTCCCCGATCGGCGGGCACTGAGGTCGTGGCAAGCGTCCAGAATTTGGATCTCAAGTCGATCTTTGACAAAACAAGCGCGATCGCGACCGAAGCCGATGCGATCGGCGTGATCGATGCTTTGGAAAAATCAACGGTCAATGCCAGCGTTTGGAATGATCCCAAACTGCGCGTCGCGGACAATGTCGTCACGTCCCTTTCTTATTACAACTGGGCGGTGATCCGCTTGATCGAGATCGCGCCTGACTCTCAACAGACGGCGGCCGTGATCGAACGCTACCAGAAGATGGCGATGGCAGGTTGCTCGGACGAGCTCACCAACTGCCAGAATATCTTGTGGCTTAGAAAGGATCCGCGATCCAGCAAGGTCATCGAAATGATCGTGACACTTTTGGATAAAAAAATGGATGCTCAGTGCAAGACGGACTGTGCGTCTTCTTTGAAACAATATTATGATCTTTTGGCGGCTTCGTTCGATATGCAGAACCACTTTGCCAATCCGACGCTTGAATTTCTTTACCTGAAACGGGCCAGCCAATTTGCCGCAGTCTCGAAATCAGGTCCGGAGCAAAACTCGGACTTCTTAAAGCGCCACGGCAGAATTTTCGAGAATCTGATGGCGCAGCATCCGGCTGACGCTAAAGATGAAAAATTCGCGGCCTTCGTCAAAGCTTTTCAGCCTTGGACGTTTTCGCATTTAACGGCGAACAATTTCCCTTACGGCGCTGAGAAAATGTTTTCTTTCGCGGCTCTTCATTACGTTTATGGCGAAGGCAAAAAAACCTTGAATCCGGACTTGCGGGCGGCGATCAATTCGTCGCAAGAGTCCGACGACAAGACCGGTCCATCTTTTAAAAAATCTCTGCAGACGTTGCTTTCAGACGCAAGATCGAAAGAAGTTTTCAAAGGATTGAATTTCGATACGAGCTCGATTCAGGGTGATGACTTTTACAATGAATACTTTTTCATGATCGATCGCCTGTACCGTGGGCATTTGAATTTGGAAGAAGCCGGAAGCCTTTGGCAGGGCTCACAGCAAGACCAAAAAAAGCTGATGAAAACGCTCGACTCTTATATCAAAATCGAATTGGTCAAACGCATCGTGAAAACGAATCAGTATCTGGGCGATATCTTCCTGCAAAAAGGCATCAAAAACGACGACCTGTTCAAGCAAGCCATCCAAAAGAGCGAGCCGCTGACGAAAGAGTGGGACGTGATGGGATCGCAAATGGATCGCATCGCCATTTTCTTAGGACAACAAAGGGGCTCCGGCGAAAACGCCTTGAATTTAAAGGAAGCTCAGTCGTTGATCGAAAGCGTGAAGCGAAATGCCAAATTCATCTCGGTCTACCCGAATATGATGCTGCTTGGATATTTCATGATCGGCGCGGATGCGAAATTCAAATTCACCTCATGGTCCGGCCGAGAATTCGAAGTCGATCCAACCACAATCATGGATTACATGCTGGATGGCGGATTGGGAGACCCATGGTTCCTATTCGGTGGCGATACGGCTCCGCTGAACAAGACCGAGCTGATCTACGCCTTTCATTATGCATTGAATGCTGGCGCATTTGAGACCTTTGCCTCGATCAAAGACAGCAAGGGGCTGCAGATCATCGACCGGGTTTCGTTTTTTCAAAAAGCCCTCAAGAAAACTATATTGAATGACTTTGGAAGACTGAAAGATGCATTGGCCAAGCTGCAAACGCCGACCAACACCATCTCAGACTATTCAGCATTGATGGATGTTTGTGAGAATGAATCCAAAAACAATAAGAACTATCAAACATTGATGAAGCTCGATGAGCTTCAGTACTTTTCGATTTTCGGCACCAAGGGTAAGGGGTTGATCGGATCTGCGCTCAGTCTTTTTGATCCGATGAACGAATTCGCGGCCGTTCGTGACACCTATGAACTGCGCCTGACCCAGCTCAAAGCAATGATGGAACCCTTGCAGGCCAATATGGATCGCTTGAATCTACCATCGGCCGAAATTAAGAAAATGAAAGCCCAACTGCAGACAGATCTGGATGAATTGGAAAACATCAAGCGTGATTTTTTGAAAGAAGCCGTCACCCAGTACCGATCTTTATCCGCCTGCACCGGCCGGCTGATTTGGATCGAGCGTGAGCGTGAGTCTCAGATCTTCACCGCAGAGACGAACTATCTGGGTCAAGTCTATGATGCCATGACGACGTTAAAGGGTCTCAGTGGCGAAGATCGAAAGAAAAAAGCGGCCGAGCTCACCAAGTCCTTAGAGATGGGCGAAGGCGAAAGCATCGAGACGGAATCCTATGTCTTTTCGCGATGGAATCTCCTGAGCCGATTCGCCCGCTTTTCAAGTGCGCTGAAACCGACCGTGAATTTCGTCGAACCTGACTCGACGACCAAAGATTCGCTCAAATCACAAGTCCGGCAGATCACCTTTATTAGCAAATCTTCGGGTGAGGTTTTATCGCGTGAAGCCTTTATCAACAATGGGATGACGCAGCTGAATTCACAAAGCGGCAGTATGGTTGCCTGGTTGCAGGATATCGCGACCTTGAACACCTGGAATACGGAACTGTCGACAGCAGTTTCTTTGTACAAAATGGGATTTGATACCGATCTCTACAAAGACCCGAAGACATCGCTTTCGGCCGGCGAGATCATCGATCTGGCTTTAGAGACCGCGTCTTTCGTGAACATCCAAGAAACCGAGAAAATCTGGCTTAAAAAGATGAGCCAAAACGAGTTGATTCCTCGAGATAAAATTCGTGGTTTCTTGTTTGATACCACCGAAACTGAATTTCGCGGCATTTTGGACACGGCTTACATGCAGGTGACCGACGTCACTGGTGATTTGAAAGAGGCCGCCCGGCACGCCATGGCTTTCACCAACAAGGGCCGGTTGTTATTTCCAATGCCCGAGAAAATTGAAACCGCGATCAATGCGAAATACAAGCGCTTCGTCACCCGCAGCGAAGAGATCATCAAGAACTTTGATGACGCCATCGAAGCAAAGCAGAAAAAGCTGGATCTTAAAAATCTGCAGATCACTTACCGTCTCGACGGCCAGGGAACTTCGGTTTACACGCCGAACCTGATCGACAACGGGAGCTCGGTCCTGGTGGATGTGCGCAAACAGAACAATAACAAAGCAATCCTTTCGGACTTTCACAATCGAAGGACCAATCAATTTTACAAAGAAAGCATGAATCAAAAATAATGAAACGCTTGCTGGCGGCTTTTTTCATCCTAACGAATTGTTGCCTGGCCATGGCCCAGGGCACATCGCTGCGCACGGTGGTTGCGCAGTCGCGCACCAGCCGCGCCGAGACTTCGAAAGATTGGAAATTGTCAGCTGCATTTTCATCGGCGACGGATTTGAACCAATCAGACAACAAACGTCCTTACACGAATACTTTAGACCTAGGATTCGATTATGATCTTCGAAAAGACATATCGGCCAGCGTCGGCACCGGGTTGGTTTGGTTGGCGGACGGAAGCAATGTTAGAAATGAAGAGGGCAATCCAGCCTGGAATGACCTAAGTTTATCTTTGGGTTGGAAAACAAACCTATTTTCTAACAGCATGGCAACTTTGTCGGTCAGTGAAGATCTCCCAACCGGCAGCGAAAGCCGTGCGGAACAAGTGAAATCCGTGATCGGCACCGAAGCCGAATTGGACAACCCATTTTTCAATAAGCGTCTGGTTTTGGTCAATTTGCTCAACATCAGCCGCTTGGTCCAAACATTCGATTCGTCTCCAAACACGCTGGAAAGCAATCCAGATACGGTCACCACCGGTCGATTCAAGCTGAGCTATCGGATCGCCAGCCATATCTCAATCGGCGCATCCGCCTCGGCTAAAAGCGTTCATTTCATCAATGATGAAAATGTCCTACGAACGAATACTTCCGAATTTATTTCCTATGCCTATCGAAATTGGAACTTCAAACTCTCCTATACTCTAGGTCAGTACGACAAGAACGATTCCTATAAATTTCTTTACATGGACGAAACTCACCGGTTCATCAAATTGGGAGTGCAGGTTGAAATTTAACTCGCTCCTTCTTTTCAGCTTGAATTTGCTTTTGCTCACCGCCTGCGGTGGGAAGCTCGATCCCGTGAATCAGCACGAGGACGCCATTGCTCCCGCCCAGGTTCTCGCCGTTGACTCGCACCAAGAAACCACGCAGAGCCTGGATGAAATCGACCGTTTGTTGAAAATTGAAGATCCCCATGCCTTTCTCGAAAATGCCAAAAATACATATCTGAATCTGAAGCTTTGGCAGGAAGAGCGCGTCTCGAAAAATTCTTCCTTTCCCCCGTTCATAGAGCTGGTGCACAGCCGGCTTTTGGATCTGCCGGCGAATCAGCGGTGGCCCGAATTGGCGAAGCACTTTGATTCTCTTTGCCAAGATGATTTGAAAGAATGCGGTCAACTGAAGATCTTGAAGACTTCACCGAAGAGTGCCGCCCTCTTGGTCGAGGTTGCCTTGCAGCAAAAGGACATTGCCAAGAAATACAATTTTTTTCTGATGGCCTTTGACGTGCAAAACCAAGAATTCCCGCAAGCGACCATGCAGGCATTTTTGAATGACATCAAAGCTTACCGCGACAGTCTGATCAGCTCGGGCAACAAAGACCTATTGGCACGCGTGGACCGCGTTCTGTCTGTTATGTTCAATCTTTATCAGTCTGGCCGACTGCAGATCAAAGACAAAAGCTGGATCGCCGACCTGCCACTTTTAAATTCCATCAAAGCCGAAGACGTTGCTGTCGCCGCAAAATATTCCGTTACGGAAAAAGCTGGCAAGTTCACCCTCAGCCCTCAGCTGCTGCAGGAAATTGAGAAGAATCAAAAGCTTCCGGACAGTTTTTCAAACCGCATGGTCTGGGTTGAAAAGGCCAATAGCAGACTGAAAACTCAGTTGAAAATTCCGGCATTGGAAAAAGACGCCTATTTTTACGTCATCGATCAGCTCTTCACGTCTCGTTGGTCGCCGAAGCAGGCTGATGCCTTTGTGAAAAGTGCGGGACTTGAAATTCCGAAAGCCTTTGAATACGCCAAGATCTACACCCAGTCTCAGCTGGCGTACGTGATGGCGGTCGCGCAACAAGAGCTGGCCGATTTTTTAAAAAAGACTCCGGGTCTCAATGCTTCAAATCTTTTTGTCGATGGCAAGAAGGCCCTGTCTCGCTCTTCAATCGAGGCGCGGGCGCTCCCCGATCACTTTCGAAACGTGCTGCAATTTTTTTCGCTCTCCGCGCCGAAATCCAGCGAAGATCAATCCTACTTTAAGATTGTCAGCACGCTCGAGAAAACCGTGAAGATGACGATTTCTTATCCGGTCGCGCTCGTGCTGTTTGATACGGCGACAAGGCTGGGGATCACTCCGAATCAAATTGTCGCTTTGGATGGGCAATTGAATTTTTCGCAGTGGGCGCTCGAAAGCTACGTCCAACAGTTCATTCGTGGCGAAGTCGATCCGCTGTTGGATTACACCTTGGATAAACATCCCCTGTCTTCATTCGAAGTCATTGAAGCCATCGAGATGACCGCAAAGAGCGGCTGGTACGAAAGCATGGGACGAACACCGGACGAGGCCTTACGAGATCTCTTCGAAGTCTACATGCAGTCCAATGCGTGGAAGGTGTACTTTGGTCAATTCGAAGACGTGAATGTCCCAACCAAATTAGCCGTACTGAAAGACAGCCTGCAGACACTGGAAGCCAAGTTCAATACGGGAGAATGGCAAGACACGGTCCATTTTTGCAAAGGTCTACAAGGCAACGGAGCCAAACCCCGACAGACACTGAACCTTATTGCCTTGACGGAATCACCGACATTGGGAAGCCTGGCCAAGCGAATTTCGTATGCCGAGAACTCGAGCCGAACCTCGGGCGGCTCCGGAAATACTTCGTTTGAGTACACCGATCCGGGCTATTTCATGATCAGCAAAAAAACCATGGATCAGATCGAATGGCTTCGCTTGGACATCTTGCCGACCCTGCAATACTTTTCGTCGCTGCAAAAAGGGCTGGAGAAATCCGGAATCAAGACTCCACTGTTCGAGCACAGCTTGGAAAACGTCAAGGAGCTCTCAAAAACATACGCCACCAAATTCATGAAACGCTTCAAAGAAGCGCATGATTGTTATTTCTATTTGATGACTCGCGAGCGCGAAGTGATGAGCCAATTGGTTATTTACGAAAAAGCCTATTGGCAGTGGGCGCACGCCCAAATTGCGGCCGGTCAGGATATCAGCTCGCCGTTCACCAAGAATCTTCCGAGCGGAATGAATTACCGCACGCAGGTGAAAGATGGAAATCTGATCATCTACACTTGGGATTTGTTGTTGCGTCTTCGGGTGTATCTAGAATCCGGTTTACCGCAATTGAAGCTGCCCGCCATCGCGGCCAACATGACCATCGTGATTCCCGAATCACTGACGAAGGATCTTCTTTATCGAGAATCGCAAATCTCTCAGGTACCTCTCGGGACCAAAGCGGACGCATTCGCCACCCAAGTGGTGCGGCAAGGAGGGCTCGCCGGCGACAACCGAATCGTTGAATGGTTTCTGAACTCTTATATGGATATCATCAATCTCAAGACGTACGAAGACGCGACCGCCTTGTTTTACCGGGCCGCACCGATTCTGAATCAGGTTTTGGGATTGCAGAACTATTTCACCTTGCAAGAATCCTTTGATGCCGTTCCGCGAATTCGCCGATTTTTAAGTTTGAGCGAAAACGAGCGAGCCAGTCAGGCCTTGATTGGTTTGCAAAGCAGGTTCATTTCAGACTTTCTGGAAAGTGGCGATCAGCTTTTGCAACAAGGTGGAAAGCCGCAACCGGTTTATGATCACGCGCTGAAGGCTTTCGCCGCCAACTGGATGGGCGGATTTGCGGATGACAATGCCTGGGAAGCTTCGGAAATGCGCACACCCCGCCCGCGCTCGATCGTTCCCATCGCCATCAAAGCCGACAAGCTTTACCAGTACCAGCTGGATTCGCAGTTCCAAATTTTTAGCTCAATGTCGAATGCGCGGGCGTTGATGATGGAAAGTTTTAAAACCACCATCCATGATGACCTTCAACTGGTGAGCGCCTTCGCGGACAAGGTTGAGACTGAATCGAAGCCGATGGAAGTTCTTTACAATAATACCGGCAAATTAAAGGCCGATAATTACAGCGCGGTGTTTTTACGAAATCTGCGCACCGTCGTCGACAAAATCAATCTGCGCACCGGTGGTATGTATAAATAACGAAGAAGCTTGGTGATCGATCATGATTTTCCGAGCTTATCTGGCGGCTGCCATCCCTGAGCCGGCCGCACCAAAGTCATTTCTGAGAATGGGTAGATCACGGCCAATTGGACCTGTTCGGGTTTCGTGATTTTTTTCATTTTGTGCAACGCCCACAGGTAAATTTCCAGTTGCTTGAACGCTTTGTCCTGAAAACGCGGGCTTCCGGTTTTGTAATCGACCAACCAGATGCGACCTTGCTCGTCCGCTCCCCACAAATCAATCTGACCTTGCAACAGGCCTTCACCCATTTTCACCGCAAGGCCGTACTCGACATAACCATTGCGAATCACATCCAGCCACAATCCCTGCTGATCCTGCGCTAGGTACCGCAAAGCTTTCTGATGACCACTGGGCAAATCAGGCAATCCAGTCTGCCAGTCATAGTCTGGATTTTTCATCCAGTGATATTTCAGCGATTCAAAAATCCGGTGAACATCCACGCCGGTGACCGCTTTTTGAATGTCTGCCATTTCTGTTTTATGTTTGTCCGGTTCATGGCCCGTCGTGATTTCCAGCATTTCCGTCACCGACACCGTCTGGGTCTCGGTGGCTGATTTGGATTGGTAAGGCTGGACCTGAACCGCGGTTGCCAATTCCGGCATTTGCATTTTCGTGGCGGCAAAGAGACCTTTTCGCACCTGATAGCAGAAATTTTCGTATTGATGGTGACCCTCATCCAACTTGAGCGGCATGCGGCCGGCCCAAGATTCGGATTTTGGATCTTGTTTCCAAATCAAGCTGACGGATTCTTCCGCACGGGTCAAAGCCACGTACAGAACGCGATCTTCCTCTTCCTTCTGGCGGCGCTTCATCGTTTCGGTCAGATTCACGCCGGACAGCGAAGCCGTCTTCTTCCCTTCTTCGGGCTCTACCAGGCTCAGCGTCCATCGACCCGTCTGCTCGTCATTCAGGAAAAAATCCGGACTGACCGGTGGAGGAGTTTTCCCCATGCGTGGCAGAATCACGTGCGCAAACTGCAGGCCCTTCGAGGCATGCACGGTCATCAGGTGAACGCGTTTCGGTTCAATGACCGGAACCGCTTCGCCTTCATCGGACTCTTCAGTTGAAAGAGTGCGCACATCCAGATCCTTCAGAAATTCAAGGTACGAAAATCCGGGCCGACGTTCTTCCGAACGCACCATGTGGATTAATTTCCACAGATTGGCTTCGCGTTTTCCCGATGGATCCATGCTCTGGGCGAAATGAAAATATTTTTTCTCGACCAAGAGATCTCGCCACAAAGTGCCGACACCTTTTTCCTGCGTCGCCATCAAGGCCTGCAGCAATTCCAAAACCACGGCATGTTTATGAGCCAGGAAACTCTGCCAGTAGGAGCTACCGGCTTCTTGGCACCATTCGTACAATGTTTGGTCCGGAACGCGGAACAGCGGTGATCTTAAAATCTGTAACAGATTTCGATTGTCATGCGGGTTGCACAGAAATTTCAGCAAGGCCAGAGCATCGATGATTTCTCGTTGCTCGAAAAATTGGCCGGCCGACAAAGCCTGCACCGGGATGCCGTTTTGCAAGGCCATCCAGGCGAGCTCTTCCAGATCACGATTGCTGCGAAACAGAACGCAGATTTTTTCTAACGGCACGCCCTTCTGAATCAGCTCGTGACAACGAAACAGAACGGTTTCCAATTCTTGATCCGTTTCATTGGCAACGGTCCCGGAAATCTGCGCGGTGATTTCTTTTTTTGCCGCAGTCTTGGACTTCGCTTTAGCGCTTTTCGCTTGACCGGCGTCTGGCGCCTCTGCGACCGGCTCCTCGCCCACCACGAAGATTTCGGCGACCGAAAATTTCGGTGAAGCCTCGGGCTCGGCCTTTGGTTTCATTTTTTGGAATTGGGGGCTGATGCCCGCAAATAGGAAATTGAAAAATTCCAAAAGTTCGGGCTTCGAGCGATAATTCGTGAGCTTCGAAAAAAGCACTCCCTTTTGGCTTTCCACCAAGGATTCGCGCTGAGAGAAGACCTCGGATCGCGCGCCCCGGAACAGGTAAATGCTTTGCTGGGGATCGCCGACGACAAAGCTTTTGGCTTCTCCCGAGAGAGCTTTCAGCAGCTCGACCTGTACCGGCGAAGTGTCTTGATATTCGTCGACCAACCAATAATCCCATTGTTTGGAAAAGCTTTGCGCGGCTTCAGGATGCTGGCGAATCAATCTCAGCGACAAGGTTTCCAGATCCTGCATCGTGATCTCGCCGCTGAAAAGTTTGCTTTCCAGCAAGGCGTCGGTCAAAGCCTCGGCGCATCTTTGGAAGGTGCCGCAGGTTTGCTCGTGATAATAAAAAAATTCATTGGTCACGCGCCAGTTGTCGAAAAATTTTAGCAGATCTTTCAGTTCGTCGCGCAATTCAATCACGTTATCAGGAATTGCCTTGGTCTTTTTAGGGGCCGGCAGATTTTCGATGATTGCCGCGAAGTCTGGGTTTTTGACGGAAGCTTCACAAAAAGCGGCCAACTCCTGCCAAACTTCGGGAACATCGCTATCGCGAATCACCCAGGCCAAGGCTTTCATCGTCTCGAGCACGGTTTCTTTTTTACCTTCGAGGTGTTTTTCAAAATCGGCTTTTTGAAAATAAGGAATCTTGCCGTACTGCATTTTCAATCGGAAATACTGACCGAAGGCTTCTTGCAAATCCGAAAATTCGCAATTCTCGAGCAGGGCCTGCAGGTCGTCGTTGAACTGCGGATTTTTCTGACAGAGCTCGCGAATTTGTTTTTTGATTTGAAATCGTTCTCGCGAATCCGGCACGACGATCAATTTAGGACTGAGACCCATGATCGATCCGAATTTCGCCAGAAAGATGCTCAGGATTCCGTGGATGGTCGAAATGTGCAGTTGGCTGGGACGTTTCAAAAAGGCGATCAAACCGGGATCGTCCCGCTTCATCGCTTCTTTCATCAGTCGCTCTTTCAGCTCTTGCGTCGCCTTGCGGGTGAATGTGGTGACGACAAAGTGCGGATAGCGCTGATGTTTCACGTGAAAATCTTGAGCGAGCTTCAACACTCGCTGTGTCAGTTCCGTCGTCTTGCCCGCACCGGCACCGGCGCGAACGACGATGTCAATCAATTCAAATGGGGGGCTCTGCATAGATTTTTCCAATTGCACTCTCCACATCGTTCGGGTTCCAAAGGAACCGGGTTGAATTGACCTGTTTGAATACCGTTGATCACTTCTTGAATGATGCCTTTGACGGCTTTTAAGAGTTCGGTCTTTTTCTCTTCGGTGATGCGATTTCCTTTTTTATCCAGATCGAACAAAGTTCCTGCTGCCGGCTCGACTTTCAGGCCTTTGTGGCGATCCATATTTTTCAGGATGTAATAGAAAGCACCGATAACTTCTTTGGCTTCCAGACCCGCAATCGCTTCTTCTTCGAGAGCCAACATGTACAAGGCGAGCTGCAGCTGATTTTTCTCCAGCCACTTGTTGTAATTCCGGTACTCGCCCGCCGTTAATTTATAATCGATCAACACCAAGCGATTCTGTTGGTCTTCGTCGATGCGATCGATGCGCCCGCGGATTTTCCACTGGCCTTCTTTCGCCAAGACTTGCCTTTCGCTGTCCCAGAAAAATTCGAAATCTTTTTCCCGCGCCAAAATCTTGGTCTGCGGAAATTTCTGCAGCCACTCTTGTTCGAAAGACAAAAATCGGCGCGCCAATTTAATATGTCGGTCTTTTAGGCCGCGCCAGATAAAGGCGTCCATCTTCGTAAGTCCCGCTTTTTCGCGAAGACCCTCGACCATTTCTTCCAGTTCGGTCTGCGACCATTCAAATTTTCTTGGTTCTTGTCCGAGCTGATCCAAAAGCGCGTGCGCCAGTGAACCACGGGTTCTTCGATCCACGTCAAAGTCCATCACCGGCAAATCCTGCAGACGAAATAATTTCTGCGTCGCGAAAGTGAAGGCACATTTGCGATAGGCTTCGATCGAAGACGGCGACAGTGAGATCGGGCCTTTTAATTGAAGATTCTGCTCCGTCTCGGCAATCGAAAAAGATTCAGATTCCAAGCGCAGCAACGAATCCCAACGCAGTTTCTCGGGATAGCTCAGCACCTGGCTGAGCTCGTCGGCTTTTTTCAACCACAAAGCACTCGGCGCTTCCGCTCCGCCAGAAAATCCGGTTTGCGGATAAAAGTAAAGACTGTTCACGCCCTGATTTTCGGAAAGCCAGGCAAGATCAAACTCTAACGAGCTGATCTCGGGATGCTCCAACGCGAAACCCAGCTCATTGGAGATGGTCATCACTTCTTTCGGCGAAAGCATCGGCGAGGCCGTCGGCTTGAGCATTGATTCCGTCAGACCTAAGAAAATCCGGTGCGTGATCGAGATCGAGTCCCCAGCCGAAAGATTGGCCAATTGAATGCCGAAGCGATCGCCTTTTTGGATGCGGATTTCTTTCTTGGCGACGATTTGTTCGAGCAAGTGAATCCAAGATGAAACCCGCATGCTGAGCGAGGCATCCGTATTGCTTAAAATTTCGCGAAAGCAAAGTTCGATCGGCTCGAATTGATTGCGACTTTTCCAGCATTTGGCCGCAAAGCCCAACCATTCATCACGGGTGATTTCATCATTCAAAGAGAACTGGGACTGAAACGATTTTTCCACCAAAGCATGACGTCTGAGATCTTCAGATCCCATCAGCTCGGCGAAAAGAGAATAAAATTCTTCAAAACGAAGTCCGCCTGACTCTTCCACCGGAAACAAGGCCGTTTCCAAATCGGAAAAGCGCACGTCTTGCGCCGACAAGCGAAGCTGCGACAACCACTGCGCCACCGATGGCAGAATCTGCAAGCGACTGGTGATGTCTTTGGCGTAGGGAATGCCTTCGGCGACCAACAAGGGCTGCAGCAAAGGCCAGTACTTTTCCATATCCGGTGCAATCAAAGCGATGGTGTCGGCGGAAATTCCGCTCTCGAGCCATTCTCGCACCATTTCGACCGCTTTCTTGGCTTCACCCAACACACCTGAAAAACGCAAGGCTTTGCTGACCGCATCTTTCTTGTGTCCCAGATCCGGCACAGTTCGCTGCTGTGAAGCTTGGGCTTCGAGAAAATCATAGGGCTTTAGCAAATAGGCGAATTCCGATTTCCATTCCGGTGTTGGTGCCAGCACCCAGATGTCGATGTCGCGACTCATGGCTTGGATCAGATCGGCTTCGACCTGCGAGATCTGTGAACCCAAATCAAAGATCAAGGGACGATCCCAAAATTTCTGCCAGTCAAATTCATTTTGCAGAAACGACGCTGACCACTTCGGCGCGATTTTATTTTGTGCCAGCAGCTCGTGGCAAAATCTTTCGGACAGCAAAAACCATCCGCCCCAACGCTGCAAGCTTTCCGGATTTTCGTGAAACCATTCACGAACGCGATCGGCGCCGAGATCATGGCAATGCACCGAAGCCATTACGTCCATCATGTCGACGACGGTTTGGTGGGCACTGTTTCCCAATTTCAGATTGGTGTCGCGTCGGGTTTCTTCTTTCACCCAAGTCGAAATCAATTCGCTGGACACGAATTTCATTTCCGGATGACTGCGCTTCAGCAGCGTGCGCCACAATTCGCTGGCACGCAGAACACTCAGATCCTCGTAAGAGTCCTGATTGTCCAGAAGCAGGCGCTGAATTTCGAACTTATTTCGCAAATCGGAAACGATCCACGTTGCGCGACTGGCATCGAATGCATCTAAGACATCCAATTTTTCGGCGGGAGACTTCAGGCGTGTTATTGTGAGCATCGAAGAAGTATAAACAACTATCGGCGCTGTTTCAATCGGCGCTTTCGTCCACCGATATCAACGAGATTGAAATTGGGATCCAGTTCCAACTCCATCATCAACCCGATATTCACGCGCTCTTGCGGTGTCTGCCCCGGGTAAACGCCTTGCTCCACGGTGTATTTTGCTAAATCCAATTGCAGAATAAACAGATTCACGCCCAAACCATAGGTGGGATAACCTTGGTACAATCCGCTGCGCACATCAAATGGTCCCAGATGGATCTCAGCACCGAGATGAATCTTCTTTCCGATCTGCTCATCGGCGTCGGTGATGTGACGATACTCGAAACCGCCGGACACGCCGAGCAAAGGCACCGAGCCATCAAACGTCATTCCTAAAACCAGATTGTCTTTCTGACGCTCGGGCGAATCGGTCCCTTTGGTTTTGACAAACGACATGGAACCCACATCCCGCCATGCTAACGAGACGGTTGGATTGAATGGCAGGGCTTCCAATCGCGAAGTCACCCCCATATCAAGACCGTAACCGACACCTTCATTTTCAATGCTGGTGGCAAGCTCTTTCAAACCATCACTGCCCGATAAATTCGCCAAGCGATCGGGTCCAAAAACATAAGGGCCTCCACGACGAGTGACCCGCTTTGCTGCCAATCCCACAGATAAAGCCGGACTGATTTGCACGGCTCCGCCAATGTCGACGCCGTAATCGGTTTGAAAAGTCGTATTCAATTGCGGATAAGCCGGATTGTGAAGCATGAATCCCGTTGTTCCCGAATAGAAACCGGCCATGCCAAAGCACGGAAGTGTCGCGGCTGCGTATCCCCCTGCCCCGAGCCAAATGTCTTTTCCATAATACGGAGCCAGACCGCTCAGACCTTGCGGGGTCGGCAACGATTTTGTTCCGTTGTCCGTGAGATCCATGTAGGTTTTCAAATCTCCGACACCAATACGGATGTCGAACAAGGTCATGTTCAAGCCCTTGGCGTAACAAGTGTAGGCCGGATTTTGCATCAACGATCCCGCATCGTTTTCATTGAAGGCGTAAACACCGCCCATCCCCAACTGACGCAAAGTCTGATTGGGCTCAGAAAACTCTTTCGCCACTGACATCAACGGCAGAAAGAAAAGCAGTGAAAGAAAAAGTCTTCGCATCAACAGCATGTCACGACACCCACATCAGGACATATGCCAATCCCGACCGGAGCCGTTGGATTTGCGGGCCCCGTGTTGAGAAGATCTCGGAAAAGCGCACGATCGGCCGGCGTAATATCCGCGGGCTTTGTCTTACCACACGCGCCCGGCGATGCCTGGCAAGCGGTGTTCAAAGAGTCTAAGGCACCCGAGATGCTATTGTTTGATAGGACGGCCGTTAGGTACGCAAGATTGGTGGTGATCAATCCCAGACCCGTGATCACTTCGTCCAATTTCGCATCCAATAAATTGCTCGCATCATTCGTGCAAACATTGATCTCGGCGGTTCCGTCTCCCAAATTGCCCGTGCCATTTCGGTCGGCGTAAGCACGAAGGAAAACACCCACCTTCACCATTCCTAAAACGGCCAGAAATAAATTCTGTCCCGGCGTGCGCTGTGCAGGATCGGTGCTGATTTCTTCCATCTTGGTTTGCGCCAAGGTGCAAGAGTCCGGGTCCACCGTTTTTCCGGTCCAGGCTTTCATGAAATAAGCAAAGATCGTGGTGCCGGTCAGGCTGGCGCTTCCCAGCGAAGTGAAATAGTCGATAAAATTCAGGCCGCACTTTCCGGCATAGACACCGGCCCAGGCTTCAATGACGTCGCGATGTCCACGAAATTCGCTCGAAAGAGAATTCAGTTTGGTGATGGCTTCATCCCAATTCTGCTCGTCCATCAAAGTTTGCACGTCCTCGAACAAAGCTTCATCCGAAGTCTTATTCGACACTCCCTGAAAAATATTTGAACAGCCCAGCATCGACAGGCATAGAAAGATGGAAAGAATTTTTGAGCCGATCTTTTTTTTCATTCCCTCACCTCAAAATCGAAATGCAAATTTGAAGACGTACCTTCGGTCTTCAACCGGAGTGCCGTCCACGCCCACGTCTTCTCCGTAGCTCGCAATCTGAAATTGCGTGTGCTCGCTCGCCAGCTCGAATCCGGCGGTCCAGTAATGCTGATTCATGCCCGCACGGAAAAAGAGAAGATCCGAATAGTTGAACTCGTAACCAAAGTGATAATATCGCTGCTTGTCGGTCGCGAGACTGGCCTCTTTCATTTTTTGATACTCGAACGTGATCGAGGAGCGACTTTTGTTGTCGTGTATCGGAAAGAACGCGAGCGCGACGTCCATGTCTTGCGGGACGTCTTTCGGTCTTGTCGCCGTCTGCATGCGAATGCCACTGCCCGCTTTGAATTCGGTGCCGCCAATGTCGCGCACCACGGCCGAGATGGTTGGCAGCAAAACAACGGGCGCGGTCATGATGATGCCGGCATCCGAGCCGATGGCCACACCTTCCGACGCATTTTGATCCAGACTGAAAGGTCCACCGACCGTCAGCACTTTGTCGACTTCGATTCGAGAGATGGCTTTTCCCACCGCGCCGATTTTGATTCGGCCATCGAAAAAGCGAAGATTCAGGCCCATGACCAGCGCGATATCGTCTTGATAAAAAGTCGTCATCTGGGTGCCCGCCGTGTTCATCTGCGCATCCATCGTTTTGCTGGCATGAATGCCAATTCCGAAATTGCGCACAACGAACGAAGGGAAGACCTGTCCTTTGGCATGAAAGTAAGTGTCGCGAGAATAATCCGTCGTGTCCCGGACCTGCTCGAGGTCGAAGGGATTGGTGAAGGCTTTCGTGTCGTACATGCGTTTCATATTGAAACCGCCATCGAGCTCGGGGTCGATCAAAGTACCGTACGAGTCACGCAATTTTCCAAGGCCTGCCGGATTGGACAAAAGCGCCGTTTCGTCATTGACGACGGCGATCGATGCGCCACCCATTCCGAGCGAGCGCGCGCCGTTATAGTTCTCGCGCACTTCTTGTGCGTGAGCGGCCATCGCGGCAAAAATCGTAAGAGAAAAAAAGAACATCCTGTTCATCACTCTTCATATCGGAATGAGATTTTCCCGACTTGAGACGCCTCGACTGAAACACGACCTTGGGCCTTCAGACTGGACCTGCAAATCTTTATTTTCAAGAATCAACGTTCTCATTTAAAATAGAGAGATGAGCAAAATCTTATACTCTTCGTTGTTGGTTGGTTTTCTATTTTTGGCTGCGGGCTGCAATAAAGAAACGGACGCGGATAAAATCGCCGACGCCCAAAGTTGCCTGGACAGGGCAACGGCCCCCGAAGCAGCCGCCTGCGTCTCGAAAGTGGATGGGCTTGAAAGTGAAGGCGCTTACCTGATTCGCTGCGCGGGAAAATTCGTAAAAGAAGGATTCAACAACGCAACGAAACTGTCGGGCGCGTTGGCCAATATTTCAGGCGATAACAACGGCGGCGCGACTGGCAGCTTGGCGATGATGTCGGCGCTGACATTTACGACCGAGTCGACACCGGCATTAAATGCGGCCAGCAGCGATGAAGCGGCCGAGTTCTGCACGAAATCAAAATCCAAAGGGTTAATCTTTTTGGCGGGCCTGACAAAAATTGCGACGTCGATGTGGAGTGTGGCCGAAGCTTTGTCTTTGACCGGCAGCGGAACTCCGCCGACCGCCGCCGAACTGGCGACGCTGATGACCAACTTGGCTGGCAACACCGAAGCGCAGACGGCGGTCGGCTCTGCTGTCGTGGCGATTTACGATTCGAGCTGTAACACTTCCAACGTTTCTGCTCCCGGCAACTATTGCCAACAATTTCGCTCGGCCGTCACCACCGTCTCGGGCGGCACCGACAATCCAGCCGGCATCGGCCAACAGCTCATGCTGTGCTACACAACTCCGACGGCGCCAGGCTGCTCAGGATTTTGATTTTTCTTGCGGGATTGCGCAAAGCTTCGGCTGAGGGCTCAGCCCCGGCACTGAAAGCTTGTACGAACGACAGGGCCTGTGCAGCACGCACGATAAAACCGGCCCGGCGAAATGAACCTTTGTCTACATCGCAAGTTACAGCATCCGGATCCCCGCCTGCTCCCGATATTTCTGCCGATTGTGCTGAGCACACAGAATCGTGAGATTCTCTGGTGCGTCTTCGCCACCCGCCCACCGCGGTTTGATGTGCTCGACCTGCAACTTCCAGGTGGAAGTGCACTTTGCTTTCGTGCTTGCATCCACATGTTGGCAGGAGTGGTGCTCTCGCAAGAGATCCTTGCGGAGTTGGTAGTAGGACTTTAATTTCACTGCTTTAGATTCATCTTTTTTTACTCGGGTTTGGATCTCCAAATCCCGGTCCCGACTGAGATCTTGGCTTTCAGAAGAAGACGACGGTGAGTTTAGATCTTCTTCAAGTGATGAAGACGTTGTCGTGATTGATTTCGACGTTAACTGTGTTTTCGATTTTAATTTCGATTTCGTTTTTGATTTCGATTTCGGTTCCTGATCTTTGCCCGGTTGAGAAGCATCACTTTTCGCCCGCACCTTCGTTTTGCTTGCAATCACCCGGTCGGCCACATATTCCAAAACTTGATCCCAACTACCATCTGGTAGTGCATGCGAGACAAGAGACCTCATTCTTTCCAGCTTTTCCCACTGCTCTTTAGTGAGAGTCACCTCGAGCCTTACGGATTCATCTGCTTGATAGGTAATCTTGGGTTCTACCTGCACCTCAACTTCGAAAGTTTTCGATACTAAAACTTGGGATTCTGAGATTGATTTTTGTTTAAGCTTTTCGAGCAAAGTCATTTTCACCTCAGCCGAAAGCTCAGCTTTTGTTTCAGCCTCCGCATGGAGCCCTGCTTTCTCGAATTTTTGCTGCTCTCTTCTTCTTTTCCGCACTCCTTGCTGGAAAAGAGAGACCTGGCTTAAATTAAGCTCCCCATTTTTAAGATCTTCAATCAGAGTTGGCACTTCTTTTGACAATCTTGCCGCATCAATCCTTCTTTGAGCCGGGCCGTTGGCGTAACCCATGTTTTTCGTGAGATACTCGAAAAGGCTCGCACAGTTCATCTTGAGGTAAAGTCTGCGCGATGCCACTTCTTTGACATGCAAAAGAATCTCGGCCAAGACTTCATTCTCTTTTTTCACCAAAGACTTTAAGCTTTGATCCAATTCTTGATCCGACAAAGATTTTAAATTTCTAGTTGATCGACTATTTTCAAAATGATTTCGCATCTCACACCTCTTCTTCAAAGAAAGTAAGATCGATATATCACGGCTTTTTAAACGAAGAATTTCGAAGATTTTGAAATGCAACTACAATCCAGCGGACCGCTCTCAAACGCCAATCCAGGCCCGCAGACTGGCTCACCACAAGACGGAAAAATTCCAAACAAGACCGGCCTCGCAGAAAGAAAATTCGCAGCCGAAACAAAGGATTAAAGAGGCAAAAACCTCGTCAAGCGGAAATTACGGTTCCAATAAACAATTTTCTCCTCAGCACGCTCGCGTCAATGGAAACCTGAGAAGCTCGAGGATTCACGTGCAGAACATTTTGCTCGTACCGATTTACTCTTACAAAAGATTAAATTTCAAAAAATTGATTTAAACCTGAAAACGCAACTGACTCGGCATTCAGGTCAACTGACTTGGCCCTGACCTCAACTGGGCACCTGACCCCGCCCAACACTTTCCGCTCAGTCCTTTCAACAGGCACCGCAAAACCACTACCACATGGAAGCGCGCGCACAACCCCGCTCGGATTCAACGTTTCACCCGCAAACCCGCTCCGTCCGCAAACCCGCTCCGTCCGCGGCCCATGCACCACCCGCAGCTTCCCCTAGAAATCCAGGTTCAGCTTGGCCATGTAAACGCGATTTTCTTTCGGATTGTGGAAAGTCCCGACCTCTTCGCCGTAGGTGGCGAGATCGAGGTTGAAGATGAAAAGCAAAGCCGACACACCCAGCGAAGGGTATCCTTGATTGACGCCAATTCGGTAATGACCCTTCCACCAAGTGGCGACGGTCCAGTCGAACTCGAAGCCCAAATGAAAGGATCGGCGCCATGTAAAGTTGGGATGACCGATATCGCGAATGTCAATTTCACCGCGGCCACCAAAAATCCAAAGTTCCGGATATTCAAATTTAGCTCCCAGATCCAGCACGCGGTTCAGTTTTTCTGGCGGATCCACCTGGTCCTTGTTGATCAGCTTAAAGGTCGAGCCAAATCCATAATCCGCAACGTTGCGAACAACCGCGCCAAAAGTCGGCTTCGCCAATTGAAACACGGAAAAGAAACCTTCGGTCGGAACTCGCGGACTGTACAAGGTCCCGAAATCCGCATCAAAGGTGTAACCATCGCGCGCGTCTTCTTTTCGCAAGGTCGATGAATCAGCCACGAGACTGAGCGAGTTCACTTCCCGGTTGATGTATCCTCGGTTCACCATTTTCACGGTCGTTCCCCAAGACCATCGGCCCGGTACGGCGCCATGAATGTCATCACCGTAACCGTAAGCAATCGTCGTGTCCGCAAACGCGCGCACATCCAATGCCGGCGTGCCTTGATTGTGGACCTGAGATTCAAATGTAAAATCCATCGGCACGACGCCAATGGCCCAATGAGGCCGCGCCCAAATCGCCTCGAAGGCTTTCACGCGAAAGCCCAAAGTTTTTCCATAGTAATCATTCAGGAGCTCGGCGTAAGCCAACTGCTTTTCACCGTCGTTCGCGTAAGTGCCCTTATCGATTTCACCGATGTCTTTATAAAATTTCTGGACGTCCGCGCTGGCGGCAAATTCCATCGACATGTTCAATTGGCCGAGCTCGCGACGAGCCAATCCTGCCGGATTGTAGAACAAAGCCGTATAGTCGTTCGCCGTGGCGATGAAGGCATCTCCCATTCCTAAAGCACGTGTCGACTGGTATTGATGATGAATGGAAGTCTGCACGCCTTCTTGAGCCCAACAGAACGAAGTCAAAAGACCCAAGGCCATCGCGATCGAAAATCGAAGTGAATTGCACATATTGAAAAATTTTATTCTCAAACAGTGTATTTGAGATATCATTTCTCTCATGCGTCTGGCTTTCTATTCTCTTTTTTTGACCTTAGTCGTGCTGACCGTGCATGCCGCACCAAATTCCTCTCTCCAACCCGCGCCCATCCAGACTCGGGAAACATTTCAAAATACAGATTCAACTCTGAAAAAAGAATCCGTGCAGGCAACAGAGGCCCCGGACTATGACCCGCGCTTTCTCCGCCAGGGATCCACACCGTCAACGGGCTCGCTGAATTTCGGGGTCGGCTACGGTACCGGCAGCTTTGACAAAGACAAGGACACCAAGGAGCTCACGACTTTTCACGTGCAAAGAACGCAGTACAATGCGGATGAAACCGCGCAAGAGTTTGGGCTGAATTTGACCTCGAACAATTTGATCGGCGTCGATTGGGGATTTAAGAAACTTTGTTGTTTCACGACGTTTGCTTCCGAGTGGAAACCCTATTATAAAATCGGCGCCGCCGCTTTCTACGAACCGAAAGACCAGTTGGCGACCTTGATTGACTATCAAAGATATTTTTGGCAAGTCGGCCTGGGCCTGGAAGATCTGCTGTCCATGCACCGAACCCTGCGCACGGAAATCGGCGCCCGCATGGGGTATCCGGGCGCTCACTTTTTCATTCAATTGCTTTACGCTTTTCCTGATTGAATTTTGGCGAGCACTTGCAAAGTCGATGTGCGCAGATCCTGAAGGCTGCCGTGATTTTCAATCACCCAAGTGGCTTGTTTTATTTTTTCTGACAGTGGCAATTGGGCTCGCAGGCGATTTTCGATTTCCGCATCTGACAAACCGTCGCGACTTTTCATCCGCCGTCTTTGCAAGTCATCTGAAGCCGTCACCACCAAGATTCCATCAAAATCTGATTGCATCTTTTTTTCGAACAGCAATGGGACATCATAAAACGAAAACTCTCGACCTTCCGCATGGTATCCTTGCCTTTGCTTCAAAGTCTCCTGCTTGACCAAGGGATGCAGAATACTTTCCAGCAGCAAAAGTTTTTCCGGCGAACCAAACACCCGTTGGCCAAGCTTCTTTCGATCTAGACTTCCGTCTGGATAGAGAACATCCGCTCCGAATTGAGCCACCACCGCCTTCAGTCCAGCCGTGCCTGCCTCCACCACTTGACGCGCAATCAAGTCCGCATCAACTACGGCAATTCCCTCATCTTTCAGAATCTGACTGACACTGCTTTTACCCGAGGCGATTCCGCCCGTGAGCCCGTACCACTTCATAGATGTTCTCTTCTCGCGAACTCGACCACCGTCAGAGCGTTTTTCGTTAAACCAATGCCCTGATCTTACCGATAACTCATTGGAAGGAAAAGAGGATATTCAGTGTCGAAAGCTATCGAGACATTTGGAAAATACATTCTTCTCGAAAAGTTAGCCTCCGGCGGTATGGCCGAAGTTTACCTTGCGAAATCTCTCGGTGCGAGCGGCATCAATAAATTCATCGCCATCAAGCGCATCCTTCCTCAGTATTCCGATCATCCTGAATTCATCGACATGTTCAAAGAAGAGGCGAACATCGCCGTTAACTTGAATCACGGAAACGTGGTTTCGATTTACGATTTTGGCGTCGAGAAAAAGCAATTCTTCCTGGTCATGGAATACGTCGAAGGCCAAAATCTTCGCCAAATCCTGAATCACCTGAAAAAAGAAAACAAATATTTCTCCATCGATCAAATCGTGTACATGGGTAAAGAAGTCGCGGCCGGATTGGACCACGCGCACCGCTGCTTGGACGGCACCACCGGCAAACCGCTGAACATCACCCACCGTGACATGAGCCCGCAAAACATCATGGTCAGTTTCGAAGGCGAAGTGAAAATCGTCGACTTCGGAATCGCCAAGAAAGCGGAAAGCGAAATCGAAGCGACCCGTGCCGGCACCATCAAAGGTAAATTCGGTTACATGAGTCCCGAACAAGCCGATGGCCAGACGGTTGATTTGCGCACGGATATTTTTTCCTTGGGCATCGTGATGTGGGAGCTGCTGGCGAACGATCGTCTGTTCACCTCGAACAGCGAAGCGGCGACATTGCGAAAAATTCGCGAATGCCAAATTCCTTCACTGCGAAAACTGAATCCTTCGATTCCGCCAGAGCTCGAGCGCATCATCAACAAAGCCTTGGCGAAAGACAAAAGCCTGCGTTACCAAACGGCAGCGGCTTTTCATCGAGACCTCAACCGATTTTTAAATACGCAGTATCCAGAATTTTCTCCGCACGATTTCAGCGTCTTCATGAAGTCCGCCTTTTCGGCGATGTTCATGGAAAATCGCAAGAAGCTGGTCGAGTTCGCCAAAGTAAAGGGCGAAGACTCGGACAGTTTGACGATGACCTCGACGTTGACGGAGACGGATGACGCAACTTCCTTTAGCGAACGAGCCGAAAATACGGACGGCAATCTCAAACTGGATCTCGGTGACGAGCCCAGCGGCACACCCGTCGATCTCAGCGATCTCGGCAAGCGTGCCCCGACCAAGCAACCTTCCTTCTTCGATGCCGGACAAGACCGGATGAATCGAACGCAGTCTGGGTATCGACCCAACACCGCCATCACGGGACGAAGAAACAAAGTCTCTTCGAACCGCTCGATGCTGGGTCCGATCATGTTGGCCATCAGTTTGATGTTGGCTGGCGCTGGCGGTTGGTACGTTTGGCAAAGTCGATCCCAAACGCCGATGGTCGAGCCCGTGGCACCGATCGCGCAACCCACCATCCCTTCTCCGGAAGTGAAGATCGTCAAAGAAGAGCCGACGACTCTGCCAACCCTGGAACAAAACGGAGCGATTGATTCGGCTTCGAAACAACCAAAAGAATTAAACACGGTCATCATTCAAAGCACCCCGACGGGAGCACGAATTTCAATTGATGGGCAAGACACGGGCATGATCACTCCCGCCCAACGTTCCATTGAAGCCGGCAAAGAATTTACGGTCAGCCTTCGCAAAGACGGTTTTCAATTTTACGAGCGCAAGGAAAGAGCGATTGAAAAAGGTCTTGTTATCAAGGCCAGCCTTCTGCCGATGCCAAAAATGGGTTACATCAATTTGGAACTGGTCAACGGTGGTATGAATCCGGTGGTGATCATCAATGGTGTTCGCATCGAAGAAAAATTGCCTCTGAAAAACTATGCCGTGCTTGCCGGCACACCAGTTAAAATTGAAGCTCACAATCCGTTCACCGGACTTTCGGCCGAGCAGGTTGTGCGCGTTGGATCAAATCAGAAGATCCAAGTGAATCTTCTTTTGACTCAGCGAAAGCCGGCTGAGACAAAGTAGTTCATGACTGGCAAAAAAAACCGCACCATCTGTGATTCCGTCATGTCTATGCCTGATCGTGGCCAGGCCATCGCATTGCATTTCAAAAAACATGGATCTTGGAAACACATCACTTGGCAGCAGTATCACGATGAAATTCGCACCGTGGGATCGGCCCTGATTTCACTGGGTGTCCAAGCCGGTGATCGCGTGGCGATTATGTCAGGAACGCGAATGGAGTGGTCGATCTGCGATTACGCTATTTTGGGCATGAAAGCGGTCACCGTTCCGATCTACCAAACGGCGACACCGGAAGATATGGTGCACATCCTGAACGATTCTGAAGCGCGCATTCTATTTTTGGAAAGCGAGTCGTTGCTGAAAATTTTTGGTAAAATCAAAAATCAGTGCCCCAAAGTCGAAAAAGTCGTCTGCTATGACAATGATGGCAAAATCAATGACATCGCGATGACCCCGTGGATTGATTTTATCGCCATGGGAAAACAAGACCTAGATGAAAATTCGGAAACCTTCGCCAAGAGCTGTTCTTCGACCCATATCGAAGATGTCGCCTCGATCGTTTACACGTCAGGGACCACGGGCCTGCCGAAAGGCGTGGTGATCCGCCACGAACAAATCATCAGCGAGATCAGCGAAGCCTTCCCATACGTCGGCGCCGACCCGACCGATATTTCATTGAGTTTTCTTCCTTACGCTCACGTCATGGGACGCATCGAACATTGGGGACACATGTTCATCGGCTACCAAATGGCCTATGCCGAAAGCATCGAAAAGATTCGGGCCAACCTAACCGAAATTCGCCCGACCTTCTTGATTTCCGTCCCACGAATTTTTGAAAAAATTTATTCCGGCATTCACGCCCAGCTTGGTAACAATCCAATCAAACAAAAAGCATTTCAGTGGGCCGTGCAGGTCGGACTGAAAGCGGGCCAATACCGATTGGATCACAAGCCCTTGCCGATTCCTTTATTTGCCGAATTGCAACTGGCGCAAAAATTGATCCTGAATAAGATTCGGGAGGCCTTTGGGGGTCGACTGCGTTTTGCCATCAGCGGTGGCGCCCCAATCGCCAAAGACATCGAACTTTTTTTTCACGCCTGCGGTATTTTGATTCTCGAGGGTTACGGCCTCACGGAAACAACGGCCGCGATTTGTGTGAATGCACCGTTTAACTATCGCTTCGGATCGGTCGGTCGCCCCATCGGCGACACTCAGCTTCGCATTGCCGAAGACGGCGAAATTTTGGTCAAGAGTCAAAAGGTCATGCGCGAATATTATCATGACGATGAAAACACCAAAAAAGTCTTCACAGATGGCTGGTTTCACACCGGCGATATCGGCGAAATCATGCCTTCCGGAGATTTGAAGATCACCGATCGCAAAAAGGATTTGATCAAGACGGCCGGTGGCAAATACGTGGCACCGCAAAAACTCGAAAACCTCTTGAAAACTCAGCCACTGATTTCGCATGTGCTCATTCATGGCGATAACAAAAAGTACATCGTCGCTTTGCTGACTTTGGATCCGGTGGGATTGAAGAATTTTGCTGCGGAAAAAGGAATCTCTTTTCAGAATATTGCCGCGTTAACGCAGAATCCAATGGTGCTTGAAAAAATCCGCTTATCGGTTGCCGAAGTGAACACGCAATTGGCCAGCTTTGAGACCATCAAGCGCTTTTCAATCTTGCAGCACGAATTCACGATCGAATCCGGCGAGCTGACGCCTTCCCTCAAGGTCAAAAGAAAAGTATTAGACCAAAAATTCCAAAAGCAAATCGAAGCTCTGTACAGCTAGAAGCGATTCGCGTTAAGCCAAATGCTCAACGCAAGATTTGAATCCGCTTCTCGAAGGCTGCTTCGCAAAAAAAATCATCACGACTCAAATTTAGAATCGCCCATTTTGAGAGTGAAAATCTGCGAATGTTACTGTGCTGCCGGCGGATTTATATCCAGATCGAATTTTTGACTTCGAATTGCGCTGATTTCAAAATTGGAGATCTTCATCTCGCCCTTGGCCCCCGAAAGCTCAATGGAAGAGATGTAAAACTGCGAGGGAGTCTCGATATAGTCTCCCGTTTTCTGAATTGACTCGGTCCATTTTCCAATGTCTTTGGGCCATAACATTTGAATCCGCCCCTGTTCGCATTTCGCCGTGGCGAAAGCGCCTGGAGATTCCCCGGAAACACCCATTCCTTCCGCCGCCAATGCCACCTTGACCTGATTCCACTGAGTGCAAAATTCGGGATCTTGCGATTCCAACTGAAATAACATCTGGTCGCCCTGATCTTTCCAATCGATGGATTGAATCATCTGCGTTTTGATTTGGGCGTACTCGAGCTTCATTCCGGGCTCGGCCGTGGCCAAGTCGCGCTTCTGCCGATTCCAAAAGTATCCGCCGACGATCAATGCGGCGACAACTAAAACAAGCATCCACTTTTTCATAAGTATTCGCATCCTATGTCTTCAAGATCCGGTGCCTGCGTCGGCGTATCGCGAATCACGGATCCACCCAATGACATGTACATCACGCTTTTCGTTGACTCTTGATGCGCCAAACCCAAGGCGTGTCCCAGCTCGTGAACCAACAGACTTTCCAAATGCAGATCATTGCCGTGAACTGGGGTGGTGAGATAAAAATTCCAATTCGCGGCGTTGATCAGGACATCGACGTCCGAAAGGTTTGTTCCGGTCCAACGCAAAAGACTTTTCGCCTGTTGCGAAACGGACGAAAACACACCTTCTTTTTGCACCCAATAAATAATGTTCTTTCCGTCCACTGCCCATTGCGGCGACGTGACGATCTCTTGAGAGACGACCAGGAAAGTTCGGCCCGCGGCCCGATTCCAGTCTTCCGCCGCCGCAAAAATGGCGGGGCGAAATTCGGCCGGGACGGATTGATCGATGCTGAATTTGACCGGCACTTGGCTTTTCCAAGACACACGGGCGCCGGCCGAGTTCTGAACGAATCCACAAGATTTCTCAGACGCCGAAGAAAGCTGAACGTCTTGATATCCGATGTTCAGTCGCTGACAAGCCAGCGAGCCCAACATGAAGACGCAACACAGACCGAAATTTCGAAAGGAAACGGATGCCATACTGTCGATTTTAAATCCCACCAGCGAAACTGGCAATGAGACCTGACCGAACTAAGGACTCGACTTACAACCAGATTGTCCTCGAAAAATTTAATGAATCCAAAAACGCAGGGCCAGGCCCGCAAAATAATTCGAGAGATTCAGCGTTCGCGGATCTCCGCTCATGGTGCGAGCGCGATCGTTCTTAACGACGGCTCCTTGAAACCCGGTCACGTCCCGGTTGTGCCTGATATCATCAAAAACCAAGCTGCGATACCCGCCTTCCAACACAACGGTCGTGCTATCGGTCAGAAGATGTTCGTAACCCACGGTTCCTTCAAAGGCCATTGCGCCACCGCGCAGATCTTCATAAAAATCAGTCAAGCCACCAAACGCCGTCGTCCCCGCCGTCGTCATCGTGTACGAATTTCGCGCCGCCAAGTTGGCGTAGCCGGCACCGGCCGAGATGTAGACACGCGAGACCGGCCAGCGATACGCATTGACCTCGACCGCAAACTTCGGAATCATCACCGAGATTTCGCTGGTCATCGAGTACAGCTCGGCGTCCGTCGAATTTTTTGCGATGGCATCTTTGATGTCGGTTGGCTTCAGAACTTCCAAACCAAAGCGAACATTCATGTAGGGCGAGGCATAAAGAAATCCGAACTCGCCCGAGACGTCCGCAGCGTGATTCGAATCCAAAATCACGCCGTTGCCGCTGGACTGGGAATTCAACGTGTTTTCAACTTTGGGTCCCAAGCTTCCGCGAACATAGGCCGCGAAGCTTTCATCATTGATATTGAAGACTCTCGCCTGAGCCGTCATCATTGCAAGCAAAATGCAAAGTCCGGCGAGAGCTTGGATCATTTCTTTCTCTTCTGCGCCAGCAACGAGTCTTCAAACAAATCGATCTTCAGCTGAGCGGTCGAATGACCTTTGCCAACGACCGGAATCGCGCGGATCGAAGCTTGCTTTTTCAAAAGCAGAACCAAGCTCATGGTTTGCGATTCGGGTTCAAAAATCAGCTGCGAGCTTTTGACGAAAGGTGACTTGGCAAATGCCTGTTGCAGATTTTTTTCGTTGAATTTTGCGTTCACCGTTTGCGCGAAATTGATGACCACGCGTTTGGACTCTGGACTGTTCTCGATGTGAAAATATCCCGGCGCTCCTTGATGCGCTTGGAACAAAGGATCACCAACGGAAACCGTCACTCTTTCAAGCTTTTGATTTTTGGCCGGCTGACTTTGAACCGCCAACAGACTGAAACCTTTGCCGGCAATTCCGCCGTGAATGGCGCCGCTGGTACGCAAAATGGCCGAGTTTGACAAAGCCTTCTTGGCTTGCGGAGGAATGGCGGCCAGAGCCGCAGTGGTGGCCATCAAGACCGAAAAGAAAATCATTTTCTTCATAAGCACCTCGTTTTCCTATTTTATGAGGAGCTCTTTTCAGATCGCAAGTTCGTTTTACACTTTGAAAGCAGCCAGCCACCAATTGCAGGTCCAGCCCCAGCTAACCCAAGCACGCCCATTGCGCGCCAGCAGCTCACGCCGTTGCCCACTGTTGCACACCGGATCGCTTTATCTTCGATCCAACGTCGATTTGGCCATCTGTTCAATTCTCTCCAATGGCAGACCTCTACCAAGCTGGCTCTCAACTCTTTATCAAGGGAGATGACATTCTAATCAGGCCGTGAAGGATTTGGGTGAACTTGAGCTGGCTTCTAAGCCGTTTTGCGTAAGAGCTGACCTTTTTTTTGCGGGTCGGATTCTGTCATGACCGGCAAGGTCCACAATTCAATTTCTGGAATTTTTCTTAATATCTTTCCATCTGGCTCTTTGAGAAAGACAAATTTCTTGCCGTTCTGCTCGACCAGTTCCACCGTCAGGTTGTGATCTTTGACGGCTGGCAAAGACTTGAGATGCTCGAGTGCTTTTTTGAGCTGCTCTTCGGTCATCGGTTCGCGTTTTTGCTGTTGATTTTCATCGTAAGCCGCCTGTCCGTTGGCGTCCCGATCTGTGGTGTTACCTGCCTTGATCGATCGATCCGTGGGTACGGTCTTCCTCATGCTCGGAGGTAAAATCGAATTCAAAGCGTTCTTGATATCCATATCTGTCGTTTCGGAAAATACCCTGGTCCGACTCAACTCGACTGGATTTTTTCTGGATCTAGGTCCAGCTTGTGCATTGCGGTTCCGACTCTTCACTTTCAAAACTCTTAAATCAACCAGATGCAAAAGCTCTGGCTACCGATAGATTTCCATTTGCAACTGACCGGCACGTATTCCTACCAGTCCATTTCCAGTTTTCAATTCTTCAAGTTTCCTGCGTCGTCTTGAATCAAGTCTTCGTTCTTCAAGCTTTCACGAGTCGCCAAAATTCAGAATCTATTTCACTAGGTCGCAGGCTTTCGCCATGATCGGCCCTTTGAAATAGATCCAAAGTACTCCAAGGAGAGAGAACCTCTCCTTGGGTAGGCAGTACCGGGTGGTTATGGAGTAACCTCCCGAAGGAACTTTCACCGGATCGGACACCGCTGCCGTCATGCGATCCGTTTTGATATTGTTACCATTCGCCGAATCTTTTGTTGCGACTTCGCCTCGATATTTTTCACTCGGCCATCATCTCAACATTGAATCCGACATTCTTGACTCGGGACTTTCAACAATTGCTCATTGAAAGCCCGATTTTTTTGCTTAACCGATCAGCTTCAAAGCCAGCTGCGGATTGTTGTTCGCCTGAGCCAACACGGATGTTGAAGCGTTCAACAGGATGTTGTTTCGAGTCGACTCGGAAGTGGACTGCGCGATATCCGCATCACGGATACGAGAGTTCGCGGCCGACAAGTTCTCGTGTTGAGAACCCAAGTTCGACACCGTTGATTCGAATCGGTTCTGAAGGGCACCGATATTCGAACGGAACGAAGAAACCATCGTCGAGGCGTTATCGAGGACAGCCAGAGCTTCTTTCGCTCCATCTTTCGACTTAAAGTCCAAGCTTTCGATGTTCAAGTTGCCCGTTTGCACGTTCAACTCGGATGGGTCGAAGCTGATGCGATCTTCAAAGTCGTCATTGTTAATACCGACTTGGATGTCAAACTTGCTGCCGCTACCGTCCAAGAGATTCGTCGCTCCGAAACGAGTTGTTTTGGAAATACGCTGAACCTCTGACTTCAACTGCTGAACCTCTTTATCCATAAAGCCACGCTCTTTATCACCGACGGTGTCGGAAGCGGCCTGGATGCCCAACTCACGCAATCGAGTTAAGATATTTGAAACTTCACCGAGTCCGCCCTCTGCGACCTGTAACATCGAGATACCGTCGTTGGCGTTTCGCGACGCTTGCGAGAATGATCGGATTTGCGATTTCAAGTTTTCACTGATCGCCAATCCTGCAGCGTCGTCGGCTGCTTTTGTGATACGAGATCCCGAAGCCAACTGTGCGTAGGACTTCGCGATCGCTTGTTGTGATGTCGCCAATGACCGTTGTGCATTGATCGACGCGACGTTTGTAGAAACTCTCATTCCCATAGGGAACCTCCAATAATTTCCTGAAGTCCATTCAAGACTTTCGTCGAGTTCGATACCTACACGAACTCATTGAGCGCTCAGCGCTACGATACGAAGTGGGCCGTAATCCCTAGCCACTTGGGTTGAACACGTTGGTAGCCAATCATCCGCCTCACTCCTTCTCTTCAGGTGCCTTCCCTTTTTATGTAGCAATGGTGCAGCATTCCTCTTTCGATTCTTGCTTTCCAAAGCTCCATCAAAGGTCCAGGTTCCAACGATCCGATTCTCAGCAGTCACTCCGAAAACCGTTTCTTGATCCGTCATTCAACTTTTGATCAACTTGCTTACCTACCTTTCGGCGAGGTCGTGGAAGGCTTTAGTCGAGTCGAGCAGTTCTGGACCGAGGTCCAGTGCGAACTAGACCTCAGTCCTGGAAAACTCGGCATTTTCCTAGCCCTTGGTATTGAAAATTGGACCTTCAACCCCAAGACAAACCGCCAACTCACCAACATCCAGTCCAGCCAGCCCCCGACCAAAGGTGCCTTCCCTTTTTCTGTAGCAATAGCGTGTCACGATCTCGTCGAACGCCGCCGAAAGACGTGAGCATGGAAATTGGAACGCAATCCTTTCTGAAATGGAGGAAGCGTTTATGCCGAGATCACATCCGCCTGGCCGGACAGACTGTCCGTATCACATCACCGCAAGGACAAATAATCGTGAATGGTTTGGACTGAACTTAAGCGAAGTCTGGAAGATTTGCGAAGAGCAACTGTATTTCATTCATCATGGGTTTGGAGTTCGAATCCATGCATTCGTTTTGATGAGCAACCACTTTCACCTCATTCTGTCAGACCCCGAGGGCCAGATGAGTGCCGCCCTTCGCTGGTTCATGACCGAGACCGCGCGCCAAATTAATTACAAAATGAAGACTCGAAACCATGTTTACGGCCAACGCCACTATCGATCTTTGATTTCCAGTTATCAGCATTACATGCATGCCTACAAGTACGTGCTTCGAAATCCGGTCGAGATCGGCGCCTGCCCTCGGGTGGAGGACTATCCGTATTCTTCGCTGAGAGGTCTCTTGGGATTTCAAAAACTAAATTTTCCGGTTTCAGATGAATTGCTGATGGATGAGTTGGAAGGAACTTTGAAATGGCTGAACCATGCTGTTGACAAAGAGGATCGGGAGACGATCCGGCAGGGTTTGAAAAAGTCCGTGTTTGAATTGCGAATCGATCCCGTCAGCCGAAAGCCTTCGAGATTGGAAACTCATCAATATTGACACGCTATTGCTACAGAAAAAGGGAAGGCACCATAAAAAAACCCTTGGGAGTAGGTCTCCCAAGGGCGGGCTTAAAGGGATCATCATGTCTGTGCTCGACCGAAAACCCCCCGAAAGCTGGTAATTGCAAAATCAAAATGGAATCTGAATCTTCAAGTGAAAAATCTACGCGAGATCTCTCAGTTGAAGAGAGAGTCTCGACCGAAACCGAGACTCTCTATCCAGTTGATACATACAATTAACCGATCAATTTCAGGGCCATTCCCGGGAATTGGTTGGCCTGTGCCAGGACCGAAACCGCCGCCTGCTGCAAAATCTGCGCGGACGCGATCTCCGAAGATTCGTGAGCGACGTCCGTATCTCGCAGACGAGAATTCGCGGCGCTCAAGTTTTCATTCTGAATGTCCAAGTTGGAAACCGTGGCGTTCAAACGGCTCTGGATCGAACCAAAGTTTGCGCGCATGGTGCCGAGCTTATCCAGGGCTTGGTCGACCGTCGACAGAGCATCACGGGCCGAGCTCTTATCACTGACCGACAAGCTATCGATACCAAGTTCAGAAGCGCGAGCATCCGTCGACAACGAATACTTGATCACGTTCTCTTCTCCGGCGAAGGCGCCGACATGGTACTCTTGCTCACCACCCGAACCATCGAGCAGAAGCTTGTCACCGAATCGAGTCGTCTTCGCGATGCGATCCGACTCTTGGATCAGCTGTTGAGCTTCCTCGTTCAGGAAACCACGCTCTTTATCGCCGACGGTATCTGAGGCCGCTTGGATTCCCAATTCACGGACACGAATTAAGATGTTATTGATTTCGTTCAAACCACCTTCAGAAACTTGGATCAATGATCCCGCATTGAAGGCGTTGTTTCTAGCTTGACCGATACCCCGGATCTGACCCTTGAGAGATTCTGAAATCGCCAGACCTGCGGCATCGTCAGAAGCTTGCACAATTCTGCTTCCGGAAGCCAACGCTTGAGTCGCATGCTCCATTCGTTTTTGCTGTACCTGCAATACCCGCTGCGCGGATATCGACGGCATATTCGTCGAAATTCTTAAGCCCATTTAGTTCCTCCTACAAACGCGATGTTTGTGTCTATCGCTCTTGCCTTTATTAAGAGCGTTTCAAATCAAAAATAAATTTTTGTTTGTCGGAGGGAATTCCATCGAGGGAGAGGTGACTGTCTCTCCCCCGCGGAATTGTAAAAGACTTTTCTTTTCGGGCTTCGTTCGGTTTGACTGCTGAACGGGGCCTTTACCGAGATTGGACTTTTTTCTCCAACGTGTTCCGCATAACTTCTCGGCGAAGGTCCAGGAAACTTAAGGACCTTGGTCCAGTCAGATTTCTTACGCAGCGCGTCTTGTTCATGAAATGATTGGTCTATGCTTAGAAATATTTTTTTGGAGTTTTTCTGAAAAGTCTCAATTTGAACTAGACCTTAGTCAGATCAGACCTAGACCTCGGCACCCTTAAATAGAAAAAGCCCCGAAGTCCAAAGACCTCGAGGCTTTAAAATAATTCGAAAGAGAGAGAGAGATTTCAGACCAAAAGACGAACTCATTGACGAAAAAGAATTCGCAAACAAAATCATGCCAGCATCAACCAACCAATCGGATCACCGAACCCGGAAAACGATTCGCTTGGTCCAAGATCGAAATCTGATACTGCTGCAATGCCTGATTGCGGTACATATCACTGGCCGCTTGCGCAACATTCGTGTCCGCAATTCTTGAGTGCGCGGCCTGCAAAGCTTCTGATTGAATTGCAGCGTGATCAATGGTCGAGTTCAATCGCGAATCGATCGCGCCAAAATTCGCGCGCGCTGTTGCCACTTTATCCAGAGCTTCATCGATGCGTTCAAGAGAATCTCTGGCATCAGACCGGTCGGAAATTCCCGAAGAGTCCACACCAAGTGCAGACGCTCTGGTATCGGCTTCCGAGCGATATTTGATGACATTCTCCTCTGAAGAGTAGGCACCGACTTGAAATTCGAGATCCCTTTTATCGCCCGCCAAAAGTTTTTGCGAACCAAATTGCGTGCTCTGCGCGATTCGATCAATCTCTTGTTGGAGCTGAGAAAATTCTGCACCTAAAAGATCTCGCTCTTGATCCGAGAAGGAATCACTGGCCGCCTGCACCGCTAGCTCACGCATGCGAATTAAAATATTATTCTGTTCGCTAAGCCCGCCCTCAGCTACTTGAATAAATGATTGCGCGTTTTCGGCGTTGCTCTGCCCCGCCTTCACGCCCGCAATTTGTCCTCTTAAATGTTCGGCGATTGAATAGTCCGCCGAACCCTCATCCGGATTATCAAAGCGATTGCCGCTGGCAAGCGCCCGCATATTTCCTTCAGCTTGTCTTTGCGACAGGCCGATCTGGCGTTGAGCTGCAATGCTCGCCAGATTCGTATTGATCCTCAATCCCATATGGCCCCTCTTTCCATCTCAATTCGAGACAAAACAAGGTCGCCCACAGACACGATATTCAATTACTTTTAAGCCCCGTTCAGCAGTCACTACTCTTTTCGACGCTTCGCGTTAAAACTTGAGGATCTTTATGGATTTTCCAATCTTGAAGCAAAAATACCAACCTAATGTCTCAGCGGAAGACACTTCGGCGAGGACCCAGCGACTGGGGTCGCGCCGACCTAATCGATACGCCACAAGATCCTCCAAATATCGATTATGCGATTATCCAAATCAACCAATTGAGCCAATGAAATTCCAGCATGGAAAAAAAACTGACAGTCGAAAATTTTTTGCAAAAGTATTTTAAATTTGAACTTCAGTTTGAGCTGACGGAAATCAAAGTAAACACAAATTTCTGCGAAATTATTGAGTAATTGTTAAGGCATCTGAACAATTACAAGTGAACGCAGTCAGAACACAAAAAATGATAAAATAAATCCTCAAGAATTCTTAATTTTAGATACGTAATATTATATATTGAGACCATGAAAAGCTTAAAAAAAGATATTCTTTCAAGCGGTATTGAAGGCCTGGACAGCATCCTTGGTGGCGGCTTTCCAGCGAATCGAGTTTATCTGGTGGAAGGTAAGCCTGGCTGCGGCAAAACGACGCTGGCTTTGCAATTTCTTTTAGAAGGCGTGAGACAAGGCGAAAACTGTTTGTATGTCACTCTTTCTGAATCTGCCGAAGAATTAAAAGCCGTCGCTGATTCGCACGAGTGGAATCTCAAAGGTTTAAATATTTTTGATCTTCCGGTGTCCGAGCAACTTTCATCGGACGCGCAAAATACTTTTTTCCATCCTTCTGAGATTGAACTTGGAACAACGAACCAAGTGATTTTAGATCAGATCGCCAAGGTGAAACCCAAGCGCATGGTCATCGATTCGATGACCGAACTGAAATTAATGTCCCAAAGTCCGATTAAATTTCGTCGGCAGATTTTAGCTTTCAAACAATATTTCAATACACAAGGAATCACGGTCTTATTTCTGGATGATAAAACTTCATCGATCAGCGACGAGGAAATTCAAAGTATCGTCCACGGTGTCGTCAAGCTCGAGCAATTGGCTCCGGAATACGGTTCCGAGCGCCGCCGCCTGACGGTCACGAAACTTCGCGGCGTTGCCTTTCGCGGCGGTTTTCACGATTTTGCCATCCGCAAAGGCGGTCTACAGATTTTCCCACGCTTGATTGCGTCCGAGCACGGGATCGATTCAACCAGTTCAATGATCAGTAGCGGCGTCAAAGGAATTGATCAGTTGATTGGCGGCGGAATCGAAAGGGGCTCTAGCACCCTGGTGATGGGACCTGCAGGCTCAGGCAAATCAACAATCGTTTTACAGTATGCCTATCAAGCCGCCGAACGTGGCGAGCCGGTCGCGGTCTTCACTTTTGACGAAGGCATCCGCACCCTGTTCTCGCGAAGCAAGGGCCTGGGGATGGATATTGAAAAGCATTACAACGCCGGGACAATCTCGATTCGCCAAATCGATCCGGCGCAACTGTCCCCCGGAGAATTTGTCCATCTGGTTCGCGAAGCCGTCGATAAATCCAAGGCCCGGGTGATCATAATCGATAGCTTAAATGGTTATTTAAACGCCATGCCCGAAGAAAGATTCTTGGTCATTCAGATGCACGAGCTTTTGAGCTACCTGAGCCAAATGGAAGTTTCGACGTTCTTGGTCGTCGTCCAGCACGGGATCTTGGGGACGCAGATGGAAACCTCTGTCGACGTGAGTTACCTGGCGGATAATGTTTTTCTTTTGAGATATTTTGAAGCTTCGGGTACCGTTCGCCAAGCCTTGTCCGTGGTCAAGCGCAGAGCCGGACCACATGAAAAATCGATTCGCGAATTTGCATTTTCAAAAGATGGAATTTCGATTGGCCAGCCATTGACAGACTTCCAAGGAATTTTGTCCGGCGCCCCGATCATGATTGAAGGAACCAAATTGAAACAATACAAATGAGCAACTTAAATGAACGCATTCTGGTTTTTGCCGCCAGCAACAAGGATGCAGAATCGACTTGTCAGATTCTTTCACGATCTCAGATCGAATGCACCAAATGCACGACTCTCGAGAATTTGCTGAATGAATTGCGCCGCGGAGCCGGCGCGGTCATCTTGGCTAAAGAAGTTCTCAATTTGGATTCAATCGCGGTTTTATCCCGATTTCTCAATCAGCAGCCGACATGGTCGTTCCTTCCCCTGATCATCTTGATTGGTGCCGGTGATTTGGCCCTGGGCAATTCTGAATCGTTGAAATTGTTAAAGCCCCTGCGTAACACCACACTGCTCGAGCGACCTGTGCGCATCGGAACTTTGACCAGCGTGGCTCAATCCGCCCTGGCCGATCGCCGACGTCAGTATGAAGTTCGTGATCTGGTCGCAGCTCTAGAGGCGTCAAAAAAAGAAGCGGTCGAAGCCAATCAGGCGAAAAGTGTTTTTCTCGCAAACATGAGCCACGAAATCCGCACTCCGCTTGGGGCCATCCTCGGGTTTTCCGAAATTCTAATGGAACCCGAAGTCACCGCCCAAGAGCGGGAAATCTACATCAACACCATCAAACGAAACGGCAGCTTGTTGACGGCATTGATCGACGACATTTTGGATCTTGCCAAGGTCGAATCGGGAAAAATCGCGGTCGAGACAATTTCCATTTCGGTCTCGGATCTTCTCCGCGAAGTGATGTTAGCCTTGGAACCGCGAGCGCTGGCGAAAAACGTTCCGCTTTCGGTCACTCTGGCTGCCGACGTGCCTAAAGAAATTAATACCGATCCGGTCCGATTGAAGCAAGTGTTGATCAATATCATCGGCAACGCCATCAAGTTCACCAACGAAGGCCAGGTTTCAATTCGGGTCTTTTCTTCTCAGTCGAATGATCCGCGCAAAAGACAGCTGCTGAACATCGAAGTCACCGACACCGGCCTCGGCATTTCCGCCGAACAGGCAGCGCACCTGTTTCAGCCTTTCACGCAGGCAGACAGCTCGATCACCCGCAAATTTGGCGGAACTGGCTTGGGACTGGTGTTATCGAAAAAATTAGCGCGGGCATTGGGTGGCGATCTCATTTTGGTCAAGAGCGAAACCGGCGTTGGCAGTCAGTTTCAAATTTCAATTGATACCAATCATGATTTGACCGCCGAAACCAAGCCGAAAAACCTTCCGTCGACCGTAACGACGGACAAACAAGCGTTGCCATTGAAAGACTGCCGCATCCTTGTGGTTGATGATTCCGTCGATAACGTGATGTTGATCACGCGTCTTCTCACCCATTCAGGTGCACATGTGACCAGCGTGCATGACGGCGCCCAAGGCGTCCAAACGGCGCTGGCAGAAGAGTTCGATGTTGTCCTGATGGACGTGCAGATGCCACACATGGATGGAAGACAGGCGACGCAAACTCTTCGTCAAAAGGGATTTGCGAAACCAATCATCGCTTTGACCGGTCATTCAGATGAAGAGGACCGACAGAAATGTCTCGCCGTGGGCTACAATCATTTTGTCACGAAGCCTATTCAGCGCGCCGAATTGATCCAGCTCATTTCGGATTTCGTCGCCAACGAGAGCAAGCCAAATGCCTCGCGCCTACTGAAAAGTGAATCCCGCATCCTCGAATGAGAAGAAAAACGTCGGTGGCTCAGTGGACGGAAGGTTGGGATAGTTTCGATCCTGCAGAACCTTTCGCGCCGTCTCCCCGCGTACGATCGAGTACGAAAATTTCTGATTTTGATCACCGAGCTGGATCTGGAAGAATGGATTTCGCGGATCATCCCATTTCAGATTGCCCGAAAAAAAATCAAATCGGTGCTGACCTTTGATTCGCCCACCCTGATCGCGCACGATAAAGTACCCTGAATGCCTTGAGCCATTCGGCAACATCACGCCCGCAATCTTCGGGACATACAAAACTTCACCCGCCTTGTGAAATCGCGTATCGGCGGCCACCGTGAAAAATGGGTCTAAACAAGAAGATTGTACGCCATAGCCGTAAACACACTCGCCGGGTTTGATTTCGAAGAAAACTGAGTGACCATTGGCCTGTCCGTCATAATTGAACGAGCGAAGCTGACTGCCGCGCGCGATTTGACAGGACCCTTCCATGGTGCAAACAGACAACGTGCTTGAGCAGACGCTCATCAACGTGACACCCTTTGCGCCGTAGAGATTGACGGGCCGCCCGGACGAACAGTTTCCACCTTCATCGCGAACCAGAGCATGAAAATAAATAGTGGGGCTTAAATTACCTTGTGCCTGGAGATCAGTGCTCGGCGCTTCCCGCTTTGATTCTGGCGATATCTGCGTGCCTGAAGATTCTGCCGGCGATGGTGTCGATCCCGGCCGTGACCGTTCGGGAATTTTGTTTTCCGGAAGATCCGTTTCGGCAAAGTTTTGCAGACCATCTTCGCTTGGCTGCAAAAATGAAAAGCGAGCTTCGGAATCCGTCGAAGCTTCTGATTTAAATCCACTCGGCCCGCATGCCAAAATGGCAGGAACGGCCAGAGATAAAATCCAGCGTGTATTCATGTTCAACCCTCATGGTGAACCCTTATTAAAGTGCAATTTGTCAGAAATGGGGAGAAAGAATTGGTCCAGGAAAACATGAAACTGATGTTTTCCCTCATTCTCAATTGAATGAAGTTCCAAGACTTCTGAAAGAATTATTTACCTGTCAATAGATCAGACAGTTTGGATTCGACCCTTTTCGATCTTCGTCACTTTCTGCGCCAAAGCTTCAAGATCTCGTTCATCATGCGTGATCAAAACGGCCGGCGTTTGCGTTTCCTGCAACAGCAGCTTCACCAATTTTCTCGCATCTCCGCGCAGAGATTCGTCCAGCGCAGAAAATGGTTCATCTAAAAAAAGCATTCGCGGAAATGACATTAAGGCCCGCGCCAAAGCCACGCGCTGTTTTTCACCACCTGATAAAAGCTCGGCCTTGCGATTCAAAAAAGATTTCAACTTCAGGACATCGTTCAATTTCCCAAATCTTTTTTCTGCCAAATCTGCCGCAATACCGCGGGCCTTGACTGGAAAATAAATATTTTGTTGCGCGGTCAGGTGTGGAAAAAGATCCAGGGTTTGAAAAACCACGCCGAGATTTCTCTTCGGTGTTGGCAACTGCGCCAAGTCCTCGGCTCCCCAAGACCACTTCAACCCGGGACATGATTCCAATCCCAACAATACGCGAAAAACCGAAGTTTTACCGGAGCCCGACGGCCCCCACAATGCGGTTACGCCTTGATCCAAAATTTCCCAACGGGGAATTTGGATTTCAAAGCCGTCATATTTTTTGTTCAAGTGCTCGACGACAGACATAAGCCAGCCCCCAGAAGAAAAGAAAGCTCAAAGCCCCCAGTAAAATCAATAATCCCATCAAAGCCAAAGCCGATTGCAGTCGGTAACTGGAGAGCAAGGATTCAATCAGCAACGACAAGCTTGCCGGCCGGCCCATCAATATTTTTCCTAACGCAAAATCGCCAATCGCCCAGAAGCTCGCGATGCCCGCCGCCTGCCCCAAAGGTTTCAACAGTTGTGGCAACAGAATGTCGACAAAGATCAAAGCCCGCGAAGCCCCCATGGTTTCAGCGACCTGAATTTGATCATTCAGTCCAGACAGTTCCTGATCCCAGCCCCACCGGTACAGCGTGGAAAAAATCAGGTAAGAAAATCCGATCACCCATTTGATTTGGCTGTAAGGTTCTTCATTCGAAATAAAAAACAGCAATGAAAATCCAAGCAGGGCGGTGCTCGGCGAAACCACTCCCGAAATCCAGCGGTTCAATAATGGAAACGGCGAAACCCACGCGGACAGCAGCAATAACAAAGCGGTTACAAAGCCAACGGCCAAGCCAAAAAAGAGACTGAAGGGAAGCACGGAGACCGCTTGCTCCCAAAGACCCGGAATGCGGAAGACCTGTGACCAACCCAAGATGTTTTGCACGACGAAATAAATCAAAGGCGCCACGGTGTAGAGGACAAGAGCCAGCGCGCCCGACCGACTTTTGAGCAAGGGCAGAGCTTCGTTACGGCCGAAAAGTTTTCGGCGAGACTGAAATGGCAAATAGGCCAAACACAGAATAATGGCCAATTGAATGAAGGCAAGACCGAGCCCTTGCCCCCAGTCGCCAGAGATGCGAATTTTTTCGTAAATTAAAATTTCGAGCGTCGTGGCACGGCCCCCGCCAGCCACCAACGGGATCGAAAAGCTGCTAAAGCAGAGAACGAAGACAAATAAAAAGATGGATGCGAGATCTCGCTTGGCCATACCGAACAACGCACGTCCCAGCTGCCATCTCGAGGCGCCCTCGACGTCAGCGCCTTCGATCAGGGGGCGCATCTTGCTTTCGATCAAATTTTTTAAAAGCAACGACACCAAGCCGGCATTCATCAAAATATGAATCAGCACCACCCCGATCATGCCGACCGGAAATGGATCCACAAAGTTCATGGTCAAAAGCAAAATGAAAAGTGGCGGCAGCAAACTGGGCAGGATCAATAAAACTTCAAACGTTTTGCTCTGCCAGGGTTTCAAATATCGATGCAGCTGAAAGAAACCTTGGGTTAGCCACAAGCCCATGGCCACGGCACCCAGAGCGCTCCACAAGGCCTGGTCAAAAGAATTCTCGAGCGCCCACCAAAGCTCGGGCACGTCGACAGATTGCAAAATGTTAAATTTTGAAAATAAAAAAACGTAAGGAAAAAAAAGAAAGATGAAAAAGAAAAGAAAAAGAGCCTGCCGCGAGCGCAATCAATCCCCGCGACGGAGAGCCGCCCATTTTTTCTGGATTCGTTCGCGGTCGCTGGCGGTCGGCAGAACCGACATCTCGGTCATTTTATAATTCGGGACCGAAGCGAAGACCGTGCCTTCACGAACCGCCTTGATCACCGGAAACATATAGTTTTTTTCCATGATCGTTTTCTGGCCTTCTTTGGACAAAATCAGCGCCACGAATTTTTCCGCCAGCTCACAGTTTTTACAGGTTGCGGGAATGCCGGCAAATTCGTACTGCGCTGGATGACCTTCTTGCATTTCAAGCGCCACCACGTCCGTCGATTTGTCTTCGATCAAATGGTAAACTGGCGAGGTCACGTATGAATAAGTCACTTTCACTTGTGCCTTTTGGAAAAGACCATAGGCCGTTGACCAGCTCGGAGCGTAAGAGTGAAGCTGTTGATTGAACTCTTTTAAGAATTCGAAGGCCTTTTCTTCGCCCTTCAGTTGAATGAGCCACAGCAGAAACTGCAGGCCCGGCGAGCTGGTTCGCGGATCTTCCATCACGATCTGTCCCTTCAGATCCGGCTGCATCAGGTCGTTGAGATTTTTTGGCAATTCTTTAAAATCTGATTTGCGCACGACAAATGTCAGCAGACTCCAATCGTAAGGAATCAGGTGACTGCGAGACAGCATTGGGTGAACTTCGTCTTCAAAGTCGTACTCGTCCAGATTGATCTTCCGCCATTCCAGACCCTGTTGAGCCATTTCCAGGTCGTATTGATCAAAACCCAAAACCACGTCGGCGCCACCGGTGCGACCTTCGGACTTCAGTCTTTGCAGCAAGATCATGGCGTCGGCACCATCTTGATATTCCACCCGGCAATCACAGCTTTTCTCGAAGCTGTCTTTCAACCAGGGACCCGGTCCCCACTGCGCGATAAAGCTCGAAGACGCAAAAACTTTCAAAACCGGCCGGCTGTCTTGTTCAGGACGAGAATTTTTTCGCAGCACGATGGCCGAAAATAAACCACCAAAAACAATGATCAGAAAAATCAAAAAGTTCTTCATGGTCTTACCACCAGATTCCGCGTCGGCGTTTGAAGAAATAATAATCAAATCCCAAACAACGGCCCGCGCCCACCCACGCCATCATGAAATGAATGGCGACGAAGGTTTTGTAAAGATCTTCAAACTGTGGTCCCGAAAAAATCAGCAGGTAAAAAGACAGCGCCATCCCCAACAAAGCGACGGGACGAACGACGTAGCCAAACAGGTACGAGACCGCAATCGCAAATTGCAGCCCCAGAATTATGAACGCAAAAATCTGCCACTGTGGAATCACGATATTTTCCAAAAAGACGCGGTACCAATGCGGAATTTGCAAGCTTGGCAATGCTTCTGAGATCTGGTCGGCCAAGCGTGGGCGCAACAGGTAATCACCTTTGAAATTCAAAAGCGCCTGATTCAAATAATAATATCCGAGGAACACCCGCAGAAATGAAATGGGCAAAAGATGGCCGACGTATTTGACGCTCTCAAAAAAGGCTACAAACATGTTATTTATTCTTCAAAATTTTGGGACAGAGTTCAAACAAAAAGCATGTGTCGCAGTCGGGCTTACGAGCTTTGCACGTCGCTCGACCATGCGTGATAAGCCAATGGGAAATCTGAATCCAGTGTTCATGTGGGATGATCTTTTGCAAATCCTGTTCAATCACCACGGCATTTCCGCTCTTGGTCCAACCCATTCGATTTGAAAGGCGACCGACATGAGTATCCACGACCACGCCACTGACAATATCAAAAGCATTTCCTAACACGACATTGGCGGTCTTTCGCCCAACGCCCGCCAGCTCGACCAAGCTGTCCAAATTTTGTGGAACTTCGCCTTGATGCTTTTCAACCAAGACTTCGCTCATCGATTTCAGAGCTTTGGCTTTGTTGCGAAAGAAATTGATCGATTTGATCAGCTCTTCGATATCTTGAACACGAGCTTTTGCCATTTCGAAAGACGATGGGTATTGCGCGAACAAATGAGGCGTCACCTTGTTCACGCGTTCGTCCGTGCATTGAGCCGACAAAATCGTCGCCACCAATAATTGGAAAGGAGTTTCAAAATTCAAAGCGCAGTGGGCATCGGGATAATAGCGCCGGAGCAGCTGAATCGCTTCGACAGCCGAAGCGGGCTTCTTTAGGACCTTGGACGGGGACTTGGAAGATGAGACCAAAGACTTGGCCGTGGCTTTAGCCTTTGTCGCCAAAGTCGCCGATGGCTTCGACGGGACAGCCTTCCATTGCTTCTTTGCAGGCTGATTCTTCGTCAGGGTTTTCGGGCTGTTTCGAGACATAGGCATGACCGTCTTCCTCGTGCATTTTAAAATTATTCGGAGCCGCTAAGACACACGCATCACAAGCAATGCAAGTCTGGTCGACAAACATTTTGCCCTGGGAGTTTTCTTTCCATTTCTGCGAAATATCAGCCATTGGCGGGTTCTCCTGAATAAAGACGGAAGCCAACCTTACAGGGTTTTACGGGCCTTGTCCAGACATCGGTCTTGTTTCAAGCGGCAAGGTCGAATCTGGCCTGAGCGCCACCGCCGAGAGCCGCTAAAATAAAGGGGTTGGAGGTGATCATGGAAGGTCCTCGTCCCCCTCGGGAAACTGAATATTCACAAGTTATGGATTTTTTGCGCCAAGAGTTACGGCCGAATTCATCTTGGTCTCTGGCCAGCGAGTACCCAACGGCCCTGAGCCTGTCGAATATTCACAACATCCGGATCATCACGGATGACAAAAAAGTTCTCTCGCATGCCGTTTTAAAGCCGCTGATCATCCGCACTCCGCTGGCCGTATTCAAGGTCGGCGCCATCGGTAGCGTCGTCACGGATAGCAATCACCGCAATCAGGGCCTGAGCCGAAAAATTTTGGATGATTGCTTGACCGAAGCCCGCCGCCAAGAATGCGACATCGCGATGCTTTGGACCGATCTTTACGAGTTCTACCAAAAAATGGATTTTGAATTGGCCGGCACCGAAATGTCTTTCGTCATCGAAAATGAATTTGAAGTGCCCGCCCACAAGTTGAAATTCGTTCAAGGTCCTCAGGTTTCGGCCGACGCCATTCTCAGACTTTACAACCAGCACAGCGTTGCTTCGGTGCGAACGGCGGAAGATATTCGAAAATTTTTACAGATTCCCCAGACCATTACTTACACCGCTTGGGATGCTTCCAACCAACTGGTGGCTTACGCCATCGAAGGCAAGGGCGCCGATTTAACCGGCTACATCCACGAATGGGGCGGTAGCGTTTCGCATCTGATGGCACTGTTCTCATACATTCGAAAAGAAAAGAAACAAACTTTCACCGTCATCACTCCCCACCACTCTTTGAATTTGAACAATCAATTGAAGGCTCTGGACGGCAGCATCCCTAATCAGGGCTTTTTAGGAATGATCAAACTGATCTCGCATGATCAGGTCTTTCAAAAAATCAAAAAAGCTGCCCGTTCGCTGGGAATGAATGATTTTGTCTTGGAAAAACGCGACCACGAATATGTCATGGGCTTCGCTGCCGATTTGATTGTCATTTCGGACGAGAAAGCCCTGGTGCAAATTCTTTTCGGGCCGGGGGTCGAAATTCCTCACCTGCAGGCAGATTCCCAAAAAAAGATGTCGCGCATCCTTCCGCTCTCAATGTGGGTTTGGGGTTGGGACTCGGTATGATGAAAATATCCGCTTCAGTTTTATTTGTTCTGTTGTGCGCAACTGGCTGCATGAAAAAACCGGATCACACTCCGGATTACGGTCCCGAAGTGGACATCAGCGAAGTCGAAAAAGCTTCGAAGGTGGATATGCCCATCGCGCCCGAAATGATCAAAGCCGGTCAATACGTCTCTGTTGATGTCTACCGCATCATCGATGTGCAAAGTCCAGATACCATGTGGCAACGCCGGGATGACGTAACCACCCAAACCGAAGAGACTGGCTCTTTTCATTGGACCTTTAACGTCCAACTGAAAGAAAGAAACAGTTCCGGCCAATGGCAAATTTCAGAAGTCAAATACGGCCCGCTTTGCTATGAAAAAGTGAATGATAGCGGCGCTTGTTCGGCCGCGACCACCCAGTCCTATCAGCCGACGAAATCGATTCTCCCTTACACCGTCAGGGGTGTCCGCCAAATGGATGCGGCCCAAACAAATAAAGTCACCTACCACAATCTGAAGCGCGAAGATGGCTTCTTGCCGGTTCCCCAATCGGTCAGCAACAAGCCCGATTGTGGCGGCGTGAAAAACTGCACACAGGGACTGCGTTTTGTCCGTGTCAGCGTCGATCGCGTGGTCTGGGATCAGGACAACAAGGGAACAAAGACCACCTACAGCTTCACTTACAGCACCGACATTCCAACTTACGTTTATGACTGGTTGCCCGGTGACGTCTACCCGACAAACCTGGTCGAATCTTGCGCGCAAACATGGGTCGAGGTGAAAAGTGACACCCAAACCCAGGTTGTCCCGGTGCGGGAATGTATGGAAGTTACAGACTTTCAATTTGGAAAATAATAAAGTAGGTCCCAAGCTGCCGTCTTGAAGACGGCCATCGCAGGAGGACCTATGTCAAAAAAGATTGCCGTTGTATTATCAGGATGTGGGAATAAGGACGGCACCGAAATCACCGAAGCCGTCAGTCTCATGATCGCGCTTTCTGCGACCGGCGCACAGATGACCTTCTTCGCCCCCAATCAAGACTTCACCCCCAAAAATTTTCTCAGTGACCAACCCCTGCCAGAAAAGCGCAATATCATGGTCGAAGCCGCTCGCATCTCGCGCAGCCAGATGCAGGATCTAAAAGAATTAAACGCTGATCATTTTGATGGCCTGGCTTTTCCCGGTGGTTTCGGTGCGGCCCTGCATCTTTCAAATTGGGCCGAAGCCGGAGCGAAATGCCAAGTGCACCCTGCCGTCGAGAAGGCGATCCAAGCTTTTTATCAACAGAGCAAACCCATCGCCGCGATTTGCATCGCTCCGACATTGGTGGCCAAAGTTTTGGGAACGAAAGGCGTCAGCCTGACCGTTGGCAATGAGAATTCGGAAGCGGCAAAAGAAATCGCCAAGACCGGTGCTCAGCATGAAGCATGTCCCGTTACAGATTACATCACGGACCGTGAGCACAAAGTCATTTCGACTCCGGCCTACATGCATGACTCGGCAAAACCTCACGAAGTTTTTCAAGGCATTTCTGGGCTGGTCAAAGAGTTCATCGAGATGGCATAATTTCTGACATCACAAAAGGATTTGTCTCATGAAGAAAAAAGTCGCAATTCTTTTCGGTGGTCGATCCGCCGAACACGAAGTCTCCATTCGCTCTGCCAAAAATGTCTCTGCTGCCCTGGATCTTTCCAAGTTTGAATTGATTCTGATCGGCATCAGCAAAGAGGGAACCTGGTACCAATTTCCCGATGTGAGCGTCTTCGATAAAATCAGCGCCCTCAATGATGCGAAACTTCCCGCGCAGGCCGATCCCGTTTCGTTGGTCTGCATGAAAGGAAAGCCCCAGATTTTCAGTCTTGAAAGCAAAAAGACCATGCCGGTCGACGTTGCTTTCCCGGTCATGCACGGAACCTTCGGTGAAGACGGCTGCATTCAGGGACTTTTCAAAATGATGAATCTTCCTTTTGTTGGTTGCGGCGTTTTGGGCTCGTCCGCCGGCATGGACAAAGAAGTGATGAAGCGTCTGCTGGTGGAAGCGAAGATTCCTTCGGCCCGTTACGAAGTCATTTATTCGCACATTCCTTCCTCGTTTGAAACTTTGAGCAAGTCTCTGGGACTGCCCTTCTTCATCAAGCCCGCCAACGCCGGTTCATCCGTCGGCGTCCACAAAATCAAATCGAAAGCCGATTTTGAAACGAAGATCAAAGATGCTTTGATGTACGATCACAAAGTTTTAGCGGAAGAGTTTGTCGAGGGCCGCGAAATCGAAATCTCGGTAATGGGACACAATCATTCGCCAAAAGCCTCGGTTGCGGGCGAGGTCACTCCGACCCACGAGTTCTATTCTTACGAAGCCAAGTACATCGATGAAAACGGAGCGCAGCTGCAGATTCCCGCCAAGATTTCCGCCGACGAGCTCAAAAACATCCAGAAAATCGCCTGCCAAACTTTCCAGGTTCTGGGTTGTGACGGTCTCAGCCGGGTGGATTTTTTCTTAAAAAAGAACGGTCAAGTGCTCCTAAATGAGATCAATACCATCCCGGGTTTCACAAAAATCAGCATGTACCCAAAAATGTGGGAAGCCAGCGGTCTCAGTTATCAACAGCTGATAACCAACTTGCTCGACTTGGGTCTTGAAAAGTACCAATCCGAGATGGAGCTCATGACCAATTACGATAAGTTGTCATAAAAAGACGTTTTCTTGAACAGGTCACGAAACACATCCGGTCTATATATCTGTAAGATTTATTTAACTCCATAGCGGTACGTTAACTCAGGAGGTTAAATGAAAAAGATGGGTGTCTACTTACGGGAGAAGCGTGAACAAAAAGGTCTGACTCAGGCCCAAGTGGCAATTCAACTGGGATACGGATCACCTCAATTCATATCGAATATTGAGCGTGGCGTTTCCAGAGTTCCAATCAAATCACTGAAATACTTCATTGATCTCTACGGGCTTCAAACCAATGAAGTGATTGATATCCTGCTGGATGAAAAACGAGCCCAGCTCAAAAAGGTGCTCGAAGTCACTGACGTTCCGGCCCCCCAAATCAATCAGTGAAATAAAGAAGAAAAGTAATTTCAAACGACCGAGAACGAACTTTGATTCGTTCTCGGTTTTTCTATTTGGCCCCCAAAATTTTTCCCCGGCCTTCCAATCGCGCTGCTTATAAATGATCATCAAATCACACTTCTAGAAGCTATCTCATTCAGGCAAAGTCGAGGCGTCGCACTGAAAGTGCGCATTTTGCGCAGTGACGAAGGCGTCCGCATGGACATCGAGGAGGTCGCACCGAAGGTGCGCTTTCAGCGCAACAACGAAGGATTTGCCTGAATGAGATAGCTTCTAGTTACAACCAAAGTCCTGTGCCCGTGATTTGCATTGAATGTCCTTGATACCAAAACCAAGGATGGAAAATGGAATTCGGAAAAGTTCAGTATTTCGAGCGCGTGGAAACAAAGACTCACAGAGACTTTATCCAGGCCCACAATAACTGCGTTTTATGCGCCAGCGTGCTGGAGCTGCGTCACAGTCGCTCTGAAGAATCAGTCGAGATCAAAGAAGAGGCTTACTGTCCCCACTGTGACATGCGAACGCGCGCCAAAAATTACACTTTAAACTGAAATCAGTGTTCGCTGCTTGTCAGTTTTTTGATCCTAGCCCGTCAATTTTTCGAAGGTCCGAATAAAATCCGCCAAAAGCACCGACATCTGAAAGTCCTGAAAAGGACTGCTTCATCCCCAACGGCAGATCTGACATTTTTTCGATCCAAGAGTTGGCCAGAATTCGACTGACCTCGAGCTGGCCCGCAAACTTTTCCACTTTCTCTTCGGGTCCGAAAATCTGCGCCAACATTCCGTAATAGGACGTGTTCGTCCAGCGCACCATTTCGTGCACGTACTTGACCGGAGAAATCAACACCACCGGCGCCATCAGGCAATCTTGCTGCAAGGTCGAACAATGACTGAGATCCTGCACGACCAAAGGCCCGTTGCCATCGCCACCGCCGTACAGGGCTTTGCCATTTTCGGTTTTCAGCTTGGCTTTGATATTCTGCAATCGTGTTTGGGCGTCTACCGGAAGCTCTGGAAATGACGTCGCTTCCAGCTGCCCGAAGAATTCTTTCAGAAACGTCGGCAGCTGGGTTTCGGTGACCAAAATATTTGAAATATTCCAATGCAATTGCCCGTGGCCCAGAAAGCAGCTTTGCACCAAAGAGCGCGACACCGCCGGGATGTCGGCATCATTCAGAATGAGCGCCGAATTGTGAAATCCCGCGGTGATCTGGGATTTTTTCCAACTCCCCGCCAAGGCTTTCAAGATTTGATCGCCGCGCTCGGGAGATCCATAGGCGGCCACGGCATGAATGCCGGGATGAGAAACCAAGATTTCCGCCAGATCATCTCCTCCATCAAAAAGACGGATCGGCAAGGATGGATCCAAAAGATCTTCCCACATTTTTTTGATGTCTGAATGGCGCTCGGGAACATAAACGAAAATGCCATTTCCGGCCAATAATGCGGGTGCAAGCTTTTCCGCCAAGATTCGAAACGCAAACATCTCTGGAAGAAGAATCGAAATAAATCCCGTCGGCTTTGGCAGAACGCCGACCGGTGGCCGTTCTTCCGCAACGCGGGCAAAGGTTTTTTCGGCCGCCTGAACTTCGTTCCGCAAAATAAAATCCGTTGCCAGATTCTGCAAATTCGCCAGCCGAGTGGAAATCTCGGTGGATTGAGCGCTGATTTTATGAGCGATGTTTCTCAATGCCTCGGATCGAAGCTGTAAATCTTGGCTGGCCCATTGAATCTGGGACTTTTTCATTTCTTGTAGAGATTGAACGAAATCAAGAATGGTCATGCGGCAGATATGTAGACCGCTCAAGAACTGAGAGCAAGATAATTCCCTTTTTAGAGCGAGAACACTCAGGGAAAATAAAACAGAAGGAAATAGGAGGGCGAGGCACAGTTGGTCCCCGCCCTGATTGATGTGTGGCGAAGCTGAACAGCTATCCCAACAAGTCGAAACTTGCTAAGAGGCCGTCACCTCCGCCTTGGTCATATCACATAAATCTGTCACCAAGCACCACCCCCTTTCGAGCCACTAGAGTAGCTTGAACACAGAATAACAATTCATCTCAAGAGATGGAAGCATTTCATAAATGGAATTGTTTGATGGCAACTATAAGAAAAAAACACCGCGTTCGTAACTGTGCAAAATAAAAATAAATTTTAAAATTCACCGATAAAGTTTCAACAAATAAGTTCCCCGGACCATGGTGAGATTCTCGACTTTTAATTTCCCTTTGGTCAGGTTCCGCAATTCGGTTAGCAGATCCAAACCATGATCTTCCAAATCACGAAGCAAAACGTAAGCCTCTCCTTCATCGGCCAACACGTGATCGATGGACTGCAGAAGCATCTCGAAAGTCGAATCCATAAAGAATCGGCAACGATTTTTAAATTCAGACGGAGACTGCTTTCCTTGCTCAACTTTAAAGTAAGGCGGATTGCAAAGGATGAGCTGGTACTTTTTCTCGAATTCTGGCTGCAGCAGTTTTTCGTAATTTAAATTTAAAAAACGGAACTCGCCCGCATTCTGCACTTTGGATTTATTGGTTTCAAAATGCGGCAGGTAAACGTCTTGAACCTCGACAAAATCAATGTTCTGAATCTGCGGTACGTGAAAATTCATTTCAAATCCGATGACTCCACAACCCGCGCAGAGATCCAGCACGTTCCACCGCCGCATCGAATTTCGAAGATAGTCTGAAGGGCTCTGCTTCTTTTCTTTGTTGTCCTCGGTCATTCTCTCGCGCAAATGAAGGGCGACTTCCCAGGGCATTTCGATGGAATCCAAAGAGAAATGATACTCTTCGGGTTGCGAATACTGGTAGGTGAAGGGAATATCTGGATTTCGCTGCATCCCTTTATTTTCCAAGCAGCCCATGAACCGAGTCAAGACCTGAGCTAAGGCCAGGTTTCGGCCTAGATCCGTGACAGGAATTTTTCTCTGAAATAGGATTCAGTCATCTTATGAAAACAAAAATACCACTCGTTCTGATTGCCGTGCTGATCTTGTTTCGTCCCACCTGTTCTTGGGCTGACCTTGAAGGTCTTTTGTTCATTCCCAAGCTTTTATCCCATGACATCGAAGTGACCCCGGCCGAACAAAAGATGAGCCTGAACATGCAAAAGGAACCGGTGAAAAACAGTCCCGTTCTTGCGACCATTTCAAGGGCCGAAATCAAAGCTCCGGGCGGTCAAATCTACGTGGTTCCAGAATTTCGCTCTGAAGAAACGGCTCTTCCCGTGCTGGAACATCAAGGCAACTGGTACAAGATCGGTCTGTTGACGGCGAGCGAACCCGGAATGGGCTTTCCCGAGAAATTTGCATTGCAGGGATGGGTTTATATCGAGAACGGCGAATACCAATCCATTCCTGATTTTCTTCAAAACACGATGGCCGAATTGGTCGAGTGGGATCAGACTCTTTATAAATCACCAGATCGTCCCGAAACATTCAGAGTCTCATTTCCATCGGTTCGCTTTTTAGGGACCGTGCGCTTGAAACCAGAAAACTTGAAGAAAACGAACGTGCCTTGCGAAATTCCGTTTTATGCCGATGCCAACAAACAAAAGCTGATCGGCATTTGCCCACAAAACTTTTCCTTTCTTCATGGCGCCGAATGCGAGGGACCAAAGGATTCGAGCCATATTTTCTGTCTGCAGGTGTATGTGCTCGAGGATAAAAATGGCCTTTATAAAATTGCTTTCAAAAATGATCTCGTTCAATTTCGAAAGAATCAGTTGGATATGAAATTATTGAAACAGGATCCCGATTTTAAATTCAATACGGGCTGGGTGGATAAGGGAAACTTCGACAATCTGAAGCCTTTGACCGAATCAGATCGCAAAACAGCCCTTCGCTCGATCATCGGAACCGATGTCATTGACCACAAAGGCGTCGAGGTTCTCGAGCACAGAAAAGTTCAGGGTCAGGATTGGCTCAGAATCAAACTGATGGATCATTGTGCGGATGAAAAATCTTACGGCGAAGGCTGGACGCCACTGCGACGAAATAAAAAAATCAATTTCAGTTATATTTCCCGCGGCTGTTAAACCGCGGCTCGCATGGCCCTATGCTTTTAAAGCAGCGATCAGCTTCGCTTGAATATCCTTCATTTCGGCATCCGAACGTTTCTGTGCCTTTTTAAAATCCAGATCCGCCATCGACCAGGCCGGAATCAAATGCAAATGATAGTGTGGAACTTCGAAACCAATAGCGGCCGTTAAAACCCGCGGGCATCCGGTGGCTTCGCGGATCGCTTTGCCAATTTTCTGCGCGTTCTTTTGCACCTGTAAATAAGCGGCTTCCGGAACATCAAACCAGTGATTGACCTCTTGTTTTGGAATCACCAGCGCATGTCCCAAATGAATCGGTTCAATCGTCAGGATCGATATCGTCAGGTCGTCCTCTAAAATTTTGTAGCTTGGAATTTCGCCCTGAATGATTTTTGTAAATACCGATGCCATAATGGATGCCCTCTCGATTTCAGAAACATTGTCGATACCAAAACCCTAAGACCGCAAATGAAGCCTGGCAATCTTCTACGCGTTACGAAGCTTTCGGTTTTAAATGTTCTTCAGAAGGCTGTTGTAAACTTCGTCTTTGTCGACAAAGGTCACGCCGTAGCCATTGGCGCCGTTGGTTTGAGCTTTAGCCCAGACAACACGAACGTCGAAGACATATTGTTTGGCCGGTTGGCCGATGAATATGCTGAGCTTGACCAAATCGCCCGCCTTGATTTCAAACTCGGTCCCCGTGCTTTCAAAATAAACGCCGCTTAGGGAGAGGTTCTTCATCACTCCTTGAAGCTTGCCTTCATGATGATCGGAATAAATATCGACCGGCTGATCTGTCAAGTAGCGTGGATGAATTTGCTTTTGCCCATCTTTGAATTTCTGCAAAAGATCATTCACCGCTCGGTACAATGCAAAGCCATCAATCGGGCTTTTCAACATCCGAACTTTGGAAAACTGCGTGCTCAGCTGCATGACCGGTGCGGATATAGCTGAGCAAAGAAAAACCACAGCCTGATTGGGTGGAACATCTTTTCGAAGTTTGGTGAAAAAGTAACTTTGCAGAAGATCATCATCCGGAAGCTGCAGGACCAAAACATCCGGCGGCTGAGTGGTCCAGTAGGTGATATCCTGGGCGAAAGAAGCGGTGGTCTCGATCGCGAGACCACCCGGGTTGTGGTATTGAGCCACTTCCTCGATCTTGGATTGCTCATCAAAGGATGTGCTAATAATCAAGACCTTGTTCAATTCACCCTCTCATTCCTAAAGCGATTATCGTTTCTCGACTGGTGTCCACTTGAGGCCGCTCTTGCCGACCCATTTTCCACGTGGTCGGTAAATGCGGTTGTTCGCGTATTGCTCCATCGCGTGTGCGATCCAGCCGCTGATACGAGACACGGCGAAGATCGGCGTGTAGATATCAACCGGAATGCCCATGCTGTAATAAACAGTCGCCGAGTAGAAATCCACGTTCGGCATCAGGCCTTTTTCTTTGTTCATTGTATCGTCGATCAATGTCGACATCTGATACCACAAAGGCTCACCAATTTGCTGAGTCAGCTGCTCGCTGATCTTGCGCAGGATTGCGGCGCGTGGGTCCCCGTTTTTGTAAACCCGATGACCGATCCCCATGACTTTTTCTTTCGCTGCCAATGCGTCTTTGACGAATTGTTGAGCTTTGTCCATGGTGCCGATTTTTTTCAGCATGATCATCACTTGTTCGTTCGCTCCGCCGTGCAAAGGACCTTTCAAGGCACCGATCGCCGATACAATCGCCGAGTGCAGGTCGCTCAATGACGAAGTCGTTACGCGTGTCGCGAAAGCTGAACAGTTCAGTTCGTGGTCGGCGTGCAGGATCAGGCAAGTATCGAAAATTTTGACCATGTCGGATTTTGGCTCTTGTCCACCCTTCAACATGTACATAAAATTCCAAGCGATGCTCTTGTCAGATTTTGGCGCCACCGGCTCTTTGCCGTTGCGGATCGCTTCGAAAGCACAAACGATGGTTCCCATCTTTGCGACCAATTTGATTGCTTTCTTGGCGTTGGCTTGCGGGCTGTTGTCGTTCGCGTCTGTGTCCCAGTGGCTCATCAAAGAAACGGCCGTGCGCAACCAAGCCATCGGATGAACTTTGGTGGGGATCGTTTTCAAAACTTTGATAAAGTCCGGGTGAAGAGCGTACTCGGCCGCCAGATCTTTTTTGAACTGTTCCAGTTCGCTGGCCTTTGGCAAACGATCGTTCCACAACAGGAACGTTGTTTCTTCGAAAGTTGAATTCGCTGCCAATTCTTCAATCGTGTAACCACGGTACAAAAGAGTTGCGTCCAAAATTGTTGAGACTGCTGTTGAACAAGCGACGACGCCTTCAAGACCTCGGTCGATCGCGCCTTCGTAAATCGGTGCTGCTTCCGCCATAAAAACCTTTCCTTTCAAATCGATTCAGAATTTTTCAAATTAACTATACCGAGCCTTTTTTAGCAAGTTTTATCACCCGGTCTTTGACTTCAGTCACAACCACCGTTTGATCGCGCGTGGGCTCGGCTTGACCCGTGAATTGCTCGACTTGATAAAGAATCTCATTGCGCAGATCGTGAACCCCGGAACGCGGGGCGCGATGCACCGTTTTCAGCAATTTCTCTTTGCCGAAAGAACCCTGCGAGCTCTGCGCGTTCCAAACACCCTCGGTGCACAAAATCAAACGATCGCGTGGCCCCAAAGGCAAGGTGTGAGTGAGGGGACTTTCGTCATAATCCTTTTTCAACGGTCCAGACGATGGCTCCAGCCAGCTGACGGGCTCTTGCCCCTGCACTTGCAGAATGCCGGCGATCGACCCAACGCATGAATATTTGAGCTCATAATTTCGACGATCGATGATTCCGTAAAAAATGCTGGCCGATTCCGACTTTTGAATGTTGGGCACGATTTCCGCGGCCATCAAGGAAATCACCTGGTGCGGCTCCATTCCACGACGCGCTTCGATTTGCGCCGACAATTTCATCAGCACGGATAGAAATAAAGCTGACATGGTGTAACCCGAACTGCTGGAAAGAATGATTCCGAATTTCAGGCGATCGTCATGCTCGAAGATGTCAAAGTAATCCCCGCCCGATTTCATGCCCGGAATGAATTTGGTCGAAAATTCAATTCCCGGGATGTTGGGAATTTCGGTCGGGGTCAATAGTTTTTGGATCAAGCCCGCGAGCTTCAGCTCTTGTCCCAAGTCCCCAATCATTTGCTGCAGATTCGAGTTGGTTTTCTGCAGCTCAAAACGGTAGCGCTGGAGCTGTTGCTCTTTTTGCTTGAGCTCTTCTTGCAGCTCTTCGATTTTTTCGCGTAATTCTTTTTCGCTGACTTTGTCTTTGCTCATAATTTCAATGGTTTCTTTCGCAAATTCTCTTCCATTCTAGGACCGATCTTTGCGCTTTGCTTGGAAATAATGAGCACTTCGACAAAGGTCAGTTTTGATTCTTCTTCAGGAAGTAGAAGTGAAAGACCCCTAAGGCCAGCGTGCTTTCCAGCGTCAAGAACAGGAAGATCATAAACCCCAGCTGCAGGCTTCGCAGTTGAACCGAGTACTCGCCATTGATCCAGTTCATGGTCAGATATTGGTAAGGGATGGTTAGCAGACCCATGAAAATCGCAAAGCCAATTCCCAAAGCAAAACGCAGGCGAAAGTCCTTCTCTTGATGTCGGCGATAGTCTTCAAGCAGTGCCATCAAAAAATCACCCAGGAAAAATCCCCAAGCACCACCCAAGGACAAGATTCCGGCTAACAGCAAACTCATGCCGCTCCACCATGCGACCCCCGACATGCGGGTCAAGAATCGGATCACGGCTCCGCAAACAAAACCGATCAGCACCCCTTGCAATGAATTGCTGCCAAACCAATACACCCACTCGGGGCTGGCTTCATCTGCCGTCAACGCGGCCGAGGCCGTCAGCAAATTTTCAAATCCCCAGATAAAAAGCCCAAGTCCCAACAAGAAAAGCGCCAGGCTGCGCACAGGCTTCCACCACTGTCCCAGCAAAAATGCCATTAAGCCCAAGAGCAAAAACACCGGCGCTGGCACCAGATTCCAGACACCAAACAAGATGATAAAAACAAAACCGTAACTGAGCGAACGAAGCCCCAGCCACAGCAGTCTCACCCGCAGCGACAACTCTGAAACCTTCAATGAATCGCAATGATTTTCAGGTGTGCCGTGACAGAAAGAAATCAAAAACGATTTGAAAAAATCTTGCTGAAACTGGCTGTTCCACTTCCAGCTTTTCTGCAGATGGGCCGCTAACTTTTGAAAATGAGTCGTCAGCAACCACCATCCCACCAAAGGGATCGTTAACTTTGAAAGCCAAACCGCCAGTTCCATCATTCTTTCCTTCCAATTCCCGGTGAGTACAAATCGTAGCGCACGGTTTTTCCCTCAAACGAGTGCACCACTCCTGCTTTCAGGTCTGGTGCCTTGATCGGGCGCTTGACGACCACCCGCTCGGCCGACGAGCGCAGGGCCGCCTGCAACAAGCTTTCGGCATCCATGTCATCGCCGACCCACTTGCGGAAAATTCGCATTTCTTTTCTCGGCAGTGCGGATTTTTTCTTATCGGGAAACATGGGATCTAAGAAAACAGTCGAGATGTCGTTCAATGACTGCAATCTTTCGATCGAATCGCCGTAATGAATTTTCAACCGGGATTCATTCGAGCGCAACAAAGCATCAAATAATAACAAATAAACGACCGGCGACCGTTCGCAGCCTTCGACTTCGGCCCCTAGCTGGGTGAGAAACCAAGCATCCTGCGCCAGTCCCAAAGTCGCATCGAAAACTCGCTTATGGCCCTTCGCCAGACCGATGGCTTTGGCGATCAGCTCGCTTTTTCCACGATGAGCCGCGCGCGCATAATTTAAATGATCATTGATGAAATCAAGATGAAGCAGTCCAAGCTCCTCATCTTTTAAAGACAAACCTTTTTCATCATACAGGAAAAAGCTTCCCGCCGGATTTTCGGTTGGGGTCAGCTGCAGTCGATCGCTGACAACTTGAAATTGTTCCTGCAAGGCCTGTGGAATTGTGAGATCAGCCTTGAGATCAAATTTCATCCGCCGATCCAAGCTGTCCATAAAAGCTCCAGCGTCCAAACCGTGATCAGCGCCGTCAGGCCGGCTTGCCCGATTCGCACGACGGCTTTCATCTGCGACCCCACGGGACTTTGCAGAGAAAGCAAATCACGAATGAACAACCCACTGAACACCAGGCCCAAGGCAAAGATGGAAAAACCACCACGCAGATGCGCATCTTGGTAATGCAAGAAACCCAAACCCACGACCAACACCAACCAACAGAAGATCAACCAAGCTTTGCTTTTTTCAAAGCCCAGCCAGGTGACGGTGTTTTCAAATCGGGCCTGATTGTTGATCATCAATTGTTCGAAATTTTTAAGATGCATGTAGAACATGGAAAACCATCCGGTCATGCATCCCAGAAAAAACACGCTCCAATCAAACGCGCCTCCCATAGAAAATTGCATGCCAACGGTCAGCGCTGGCCCCAGCAAAACAAAAACGGTCCACTCGCTCCAACGGCGATACTTCAAGCCCATTTTGTACGAGGTCATGCCGAAAATTCCGAGCAGCGCAAACGTTCCGACCAGGATCAAGATTTGTGGATGCCGAACGATCGCCGGCAAACCCAGCAAAATACCGAGACCTAAATACAAGAACGACCAAGTGTGAACTTGAGCCGCAGTCACCCAACCTTTTTGAATGGCGTGGCTGCCCGAATTGGGATGCAGTCGATCCAGTCCTGACAGATGATCTAAATAATCATTGCGCAAATTGACCGCCGTCATCAAGCACAAGGCACCCAAAGCACCTAAACCACTGGTCACCGGATCTAGCAGCGTCCCTGCTTTCCAGTTTTTGATGAAGACCAGAAATATGGGAAAGGCCACCATCAAGAGATTGCGCACCTTCAAAACCTGCAACCAGTGCAGCCCTAGAAAGGGTGGTTGAATTTGGGCTTTCGGTAAAATTTGAAAAGTCACCTGCTCGGACGCCGTATTGACGTTTAACGATTGCAGCGGCAACGCCCGGTGATCCTGAGAGAAAGTTCCCTTGATGTAATCCGGAAATCGAGGATCGCTTTTAGACAGCGTGATCAGCTCGGTCATGAGGGCTTTCGTCTCCAGTAAAGAATTTCCGTCAGCGGCTCGAGATCTTTCAATAGCGATTGTTCATCCTCGCTCAGGTAACGGCTCAGGGTCTTGAGATGATGTTGATACAGTTGAATCAGAAAAACATTTTTCTCGTCGAACTCTTTCACGGATTGTTCGAACTGATCTTGCCCGCCCACGCAGGCATGAAAATCCGCCAGGGTCTGCGCGCCTTTGAGCTTTTGGCGACTTTCATTTGACAGACCTCGCGTTGCAAATGCGGCAAACGAATTCAGGTAACCGGATTTGAGATCACCCAAGACAGCTTTGCCTTCATTGTTGCGAATGTCGTAATCCAACAAATCATCGGAGCGTTGAAACAGCTGTCCCAGCAAAGTTCCCATTTCTTCCAGCGTCGTGTGCAATTCGGTTTCGTATCGTTCCAGCGCAATAAAGGGCGCCCGCAAGCACCATTTGAAAAGCGATGCCGTTTTCAAATTGTGGACGCGGTCCAATTGGCTCAATTCAACATTGAGATCGCCGACCAAAGAATCCTGCAACCACTCGCCCTCGAGCAAATCTGAAATCACCTGCGCCGTGTACTGGACCAAACGAATGTTGCCGAAGCTTGAGAGATTCACCATCACGCGCGCCAACAGATAATCTCCGGCCAGCACCGCGTATTCCGGGGTGAAGCGCAGCCACGCGGCCGTCTTCCCGCGACGCAATTGCGAGCGATCGATCAGATCATCATGCAACAAAGAAGCGTTGTGGATGAATTCAATCGTTTGTGCGAGCAAAGTCTCGGTGCGATTTGGAATCTTCAGGTGCACCGCAAACATCTTGATCAATTTCGCGCGAAACCCTTTGCCGCCGGAAAAGAGATCATCATACAGGGTGTTCAATTTCGGCAGATAAGCCGGAAAATCCTGTGGATCAAATATCTTGATGTCGCTACTTCGGACGTCCATCGCTGCGCGTTACCAACCTGTCGAGATTTGTTTGAACGGTTTATTGAAAAGAGAAATAGATTTCAAAGAATCCGACCTTGAAGTCAAGGAAAGCTTGCTTCATAACTGATCCTTCATGGCTGTGCATTTTAAGAAAGAATTCCAGGTGCGTTTTCGCGAAGCTGATCCGGCGGGTATTGGCTATTTCGCCAACGTTTTTAGCTTTGCCCACGACGCTTTCGAGGATTTCATCCAAGCGGCGGGCTTTACCTGGAAAGAGTGGTTTCAAACCAAGGAACACATCGTGCCCATTCGCCACACGGAATGTAATTTTATGCGCCCCTTTCTGCCGGGCGAAAACTATCAAATTGCGGTCAGTGTTGCCAAGCTGGGGGATTCCTCTTTTCAAATGAAATACCGGTTTTTGCAGGGCTCGAATCAACATGCCGAAGTCCGCATGACTCATGTCTTCTTGGATGCAAAGTCGAAGCAGAAAACATCCGTTCCCGACTTGGTCCGCAATCGCTTAAAGGTTTATCTCGATGCCGAAGCCGTCTAGCACAGAAAAAAAAGAATGGTGGAGTGAAGGCCTGCGCTTTCAATGTCAGGGTTCTGGCAAATGCTGCACGTCTCATGGTGAATACGGATTCGTTTTTCTGACGACCGAAGATCGTCAGCGAATGGCGGATCATTTGGGACTTGGACTTGTGGCCTTCACGCGCAAATATTGTGATCGCAGCAATGGCGTTTATCACCTCAAAGAAGACGGCAAAAATCCGGATTGCATGTTTTTAAAAGAGAAACGTTGTTCGGTTTACGAGGCTCGTCCCATTCAGTGTCGAACTTGGCCCTTCTGGCCCGACGTGATGAACGCTAAAACCTGGAAAAAAGAAGTCGTCACGTTCTGTCCTGGCGTCGGCAAGGGTCCGCTTGTTCCGGCCAGCCAAATTCGCAAGGTCATGAACGAGCAAGCGGCCAGCGAACTGGCGCTGGATCAAGACGCGATCCAATCTTTGAAGGCTTCGGTTCGCTGATATCCGCCGGTCTTTTTTTAAATTGTTTGCTGCCCTCGTTTTGTGGCGCCCATTTTTGGTGAATCTTATCCAATCCACCCTTTTGCTTCAGACGTCGAAAACCCTCTTTGTAAGTATCGCGCGCCCAAATGCCGAGCGGTGACTTGAGACTGAAACCAATCGTCCCAGTTTCTTGTCCGCATTGAAATGCAAAAGCCACCTTCTCTTCCACGCCTGCCGCAACGGCTTTTTTATTTCGCGGTTCAAGATCATTGGTGATGACCACGGCGGCGTCCAATCGACCCAGAGCCAAGCGCTGCAGACTTTGCGTATCGGTTCCGCTGACAGCCCAAGACCCACTCTTTTTCTGCAGAGCCATGGTGGCCGATGGATACTCGTAACCCCGAACAACACCGATCGTTTTTCCCGGGGGAAGCTGGCAGCCGTTCGAGGGAGGACGTGGCAAAGGATTTTGTTTGTTTTCAAAAATATCCGAATTCAAAATGATCAATGGTTCTTTCGCAAGCTCAATCAATCCTTTGTATTCCGGCAACCAGGTCATGCTCACGCAGGCGGTAATTTTTCCGGCCAGCGCCATTTCTTTACATCGTGAATACGGAACGACTTGTTTTCGAACTTTGACATTCATTTCTTGAAAAGAGGCTTCAACGACATCATTGGCGTATCCCGTCCCATCAGGATTCGACCAGGGTGCGGCCGCGTCTTCAAACATGATCTCGACTTCCGCAGGGCTTTCAGCCGCAGAGGCCTGCAAATGGAAGGAAAGAAAAGTGAATCCAAGGTGAAAAATAAATATATATTTAGAGAGAAATTCCATTTTGCCTTGCCCTTCTGCTGCGAATCCACTCTTCATCAATTTTATCACTTTGATCCGCCGTCTGAATTATCAATTGAATGATCAGAAGCAAAATCATCGCCAAAATATCCTTTCATTTTTAGATCCATTTTGGAATATGCCCCGCATGCAGTGTCTATAAACACCAACAGAATTCAGTGCTTGGCATACAGCCGAAGCCGACCCTGGAAAATAAATGCGACCTGACATTGACATTGCGTCAAACGCTTCCCAATTTAAAGTCAGGAGACCCAAATGCAGACCCTCATCATGAGCACCTGGCTCACGCGCAAGCCTCACCCCTGGAGTTTTATCATTGGCGCCGTGATGACCTTGATCATGGCCTTCATGAGCCTGGTGTACCTGCGAGACTTTTTTCACGTTGGTATTCTGATGCCCGCCAGCCGGGACTTGGTCTTCAATCAACACGAAGCCTGGCGATTGTGGTCCACGTTGTTTGCTCATGCCGATGAAAAACATTTGCTATCGAATTCGTTTCTATTTTTTATTCTTGGATCTTTTATGACGGGTTATTTCGGCCTTTGGAATTTTCCGTTGATGGCCATTCTTTTCGGCGGACTGACCAACTGGTACGTTTTGCAATCGATGCCGATGGAAACGAAACTGATCGGCATGTCCGGCGTCGTCTTTTGGCTTGGCGGCGCTTGGCTGATTCTCTATTTTTTCATCGAGCGTCGGAAAAGTCTTTACCAACGGGCGATTCGCGCGCTGGGCGTCGGCTTGCTCCTCTTTTTTCCGGCCGAAGCATTTGATCCCTCCATCAGCTATCAAAGCCATTTGATTGGCTTCACGCTTGGGGTCCTGTGGGGCATCATCTACTTTGCGTTGAACCGAAAGCGCTTTCGCTCGGCTGAAACATACCGAATTGTTTTGGACGACCCGCCCCTGATCGAACCTCAGCAAATCTCCTCTTAATCTGGCACTTCTTTCGCATTTGAAGAAATCCTTGGTTGGTCCGTCACCACAAAGCATTTTGTCGGTGTGGACCTGAATCATTTTCAGATCTGTCCAATCTTTCAACAGTCGAGATGATTCCAGGCTTGCAGAGGAGCTTTTATGAATTCGAAAATCTATCTCACGCTCATGCTCATATTCTTGATCACCGGCTGTGGTTTCCACACGCAAATCAATAAAGAATTCGCCCCATCCGGAGCAAGCGATACGACCCAGGCTCAGGCCGAGCAGCAAGCCACTCTGCGTGGGCGGGCCCTGAATCGGGATCAGAAATTCAAAGGCGCGCTGGCGGTGATTGAAGTCGGCAACTTGAATTTATCAAAGACCGCCCAGCCGGGAAGCGTGACCTTTGCGGGCATCGCCGCCACCCTGGATGCGGCCCAGAAAATGACTTTGAACGAGAAAATCCATGTCGATCTCGAGACGAATACCGCCGCGATCCGCGAGATTGAAACGGAAGAAATGGCGCCGATCAACGAAGTCACCAGTCGCAAAACCTATATCAACGCTGGCTGCGGAAATTTGAATCCCAAAAAGATCGAAGGTTTGACCGAGGTGAAAATGAAAATTCAGCATGGATTTATTCATGCTCACGCCGATAAGGTGTTCTTATGCGGACGCTCCACGATCTCGTGGCGATATGCGGTGCTTTCCGCGAATGAGCTCGTGATGGATCATCTCAGCCTTGTCCAGTTGAACGGTTCTGGAGTTTTGAATATCTTTGCCAGAAGCTTATCCCTGATCGGCGACAACCACATCGTCACTTTGGATCAACCAACGGCAGGAGACCCAAAGGCCGGATCGCCGGTTTTCTTTTCGGTGCTCGACCGAATCCAAGGATTGGGATCCTTGCGAATCAATTAGAAGGTATCACCAAGCTTTCGCCGACTTTTTCTTCCATGGTAAATCGGCGACTGTCTGCAGCTCTTGAATTCTTTCGAAGGGCGCCACTTGACGATTGAACTGATCGCGAACGGAAGCGCCATCCAGTCCACCGAGCACCTGAAGAATCAAGCGATGGCCCAGCCGAGAATCCGGCACCGCCGAAAGATTAAAATTTTGCCACGCTTGCGGAAAAAGATCCTGTGCCACTTGATCCAAAATATTTCTGAGCTTTTGCAGCTCGACCCCTTCGCCCAGAATTTTCAAAAAATCCGTTCCGCGTCCCAAAGGAATCAGCGTTCGGTCTTGCAGCTGCACCAGATCCTGAGCTTGGTACCATCCATTCACTTTCGGATCCGTCCAGCTAGCAGCACCATCCACAACCTGGGCAAAACCGGTCAGCAACGAAGGGCTGCTGATTTGCAAGTGACCTTCTGTCGTCACCCGTGCTTCGACATGCGAAAGAAGCTGCAGCTCTCTTCGTCCGCGACTCCAACCATTCAAATCTGCAGTCGCGATCTGCGAACAACATTCCGTCATTCCGTAGCTGGGAAGCACCGGCCAATTCAGCGCGATCGCTTTTTGATAAAGATCATCGGACAAGGCGGCCCCGCCGATAACAATTGCGCGTAAAGAAGGGGGAGACTTTCGCCCGGTCTGCACGAGATCAAAAATCTGAGTTGGCACCAACGCCGACAAGGTCACTTTTTCGGACTCGGCCAATTGAATGAAGCGCTCAGGATCCCAAGCGCTTTCGGTGACGACCTTGGCGCCCGATAGAAAGGCGCGCACTTCGATCGACAACCCACCCACATGGAATTTTGGCAGGTTCTGCAGCCACACATCTTTCGCGTGGCTTGCCAAATGACGGTTCACTGCTTCGGCGGAAGCCAGAAATGCTTTCTTTGAGAGTGCGATCAATTTCAATGATTGGTTTGCCGATTTGGAAGAGCCCGAAGACGCAATCCAAATATGCCCAGGTAACGAGTGCTGACGGGACAAATCCCACAGCTCATTTTTTTCGATTTCAGAAAGTCGAGGATTCAAAAGAACATGCGAGCTTTCGTCGTGCCAATTTATTTTTGAACCGGTGTCCATTCCAACTTATCCCAAAGGTCATCAAAACCAATTCCCGTGCCCCTGATTTCTTTCAAGAAAGGCCCCGTGGTTTGAATCAGACCAGTGAATTCATTGGGCTTGTATGCCTTTAAAGTCAAGCAGCCGCAGTCCAACAAAGTATTGGGATAGAATTTTTTGATCTCCAAAGCCTGCGCCATTGCGTGCGCCACGCCGACCGGATGATCCAGCGAGCTTGAGACCGCCATTTTCAAATGGTATTTGCTGACAAAACGAAGCGCTTTATCCATGTCCATTCGCGCCGGCTTCAGGATCACCACTTGGAATGGAGGCTTGGACGTAAATTTATCCCACGCGATTTTTTCGCTCTCGATATCGATCGCGAGCGGCACGATTTTGGCCGCTTCGGTCCACGCATCGATCGCCCAAGGCACCGGATCTTCGACAAATTCGATGCGCGCTTTTTCCGCTGCTCCCATATGGGAAAAAAAGCGTTCGAATTCAGAAAAATCCGTCTTGGCATTAAAGTCCAAGCGCACCAGCACCGGATTTTGTTTTAAGAATCTGGTGATGAATTTGCCTTCTTCATCCACCGCACGGCCGACCTTGATTTTAAAAGTCGTAAATCCTGCCGAACGAGCTTCCTTGATACTGGCTTCCGAAAATTTCGTGAAATCAGTGACCAAAAAATGATTTTTGATTTTAGAAGAGCCGACATGAGCGTTTTTTCGCTCCCGCCGCCAAGCCGCATCTCTTTTAGCAAGCCAAATGGACTGCTCGACCAGCGGGCTCACTTTGCCCTGAGACAAAGCGCGAATTTGATCAACGATATCGGCGTCACCAAATTCAGGCCAAGGGAAAATATCCGCGTAACCGGTATTGCCGTTGGGCCACTGCACTTTGAGCAAAGAGCCGGCCCGAGGTGAGGCATCGGCCACCGCCCCAAAAACTTGCCACGGGTGCAATTCGTAACGACTGGTCCAAAATTTGATCATAAGAAAAATCCCACCGAAAGCAGGACACCGAAAACCATGTGCAAGGCGGCCGCTTTCCCCAGAAATTTATTATAGGCTGGACTGGGCTCGGTCTTAAAGACCAGTTTCGAAATCAGCATGGCCAGCGGTAAAATTAAAAATGGCAACAGAAAGGCACCGTACCTTGCCTGCATGAGCCAGTAAATGCCTATCAAGAAAGGGGAAAAACATAAAAAAGCAATTTCCCATCTGGCAAAACGAATCCCGAATCGAACCGGCAAAGTTTTTTTATCCACCAGGCGGTCCCCTTCATGATCGCGAAGATTATTGATGGCAATCAAAACTGCGCAGTGCAATCCGACCTGTAATCCCGCATAGAATGCGCCGCTGGTCCAAGCTCCGGTGTGCAGATAATAGACTCCACCCACGGCGATCAAACCAAAAAACAAAACAACGAACAAATCGCCCAATCCTTTGTATGCCAGTGGAAAAGGTCCGGCGGTGTAGGCATATCCCATCGCCACCGAAATCAAACCTATTCCCAAAATAGCTTTGCCACCCAACCACACCAAAGGAACGCCGCAAAGGACGGCCAACGCAAAAAAGAAAGTTCCCATCCACAGCACTTGGCGAGCCGTGAAAATTCCGGCCTGGGTCACCCGTTGCGGACCAATGCGCTTTTCCGTGTCCGCGCCTTTTTGAAAGTCCACGGCATCGTTCACGAAGTTGGTTCCGATTTGAATGAAAATCGAAGCAAGCAATGTCAAAACGCTAACCCACCAGATGATTTTTCCGGTTTCAACTTTGGCGAGAGTGGTCCCCACCAAAATCGGAATCAACGCAGCCGTCAGAGTTTTCGGGCGAGCGGCCAGAACCCATGCTTTCAAATTTGCCATTTGGCGATTTTGTTCCTTTTTTCCGGGCTTGAGAAGCTGAATTCTTGCTATCAGCATGCGAGAGGAAATCCCTCTTTCCATTTCGCGATGCGCAGTGCTAAAATTCCAGAATGCAAATTTCAATTCTATTACTTGGCATTCTGGTGGGCGCGATCTTAGCTGGCAGCGCGGTGTTTGTGTATTTTCGCTCGCGTCTTTTTGCGGCGAAAGAAGAGCTGATGGAAGCGGGTCAAGAACTTCACAATTCACAACTGCAAATTGCTTCTTTGGATGCCCAGAAAAAAGACTTCCAAGTTCTCAGTCAGCAGATGACTGAAAAGTTTGAGAATTTGGCCACCAAGATTTTCGAAGATAAATCGACTCGATTTGCTGATCACAATATGAAAAACCTTTCGACCTTGCTTGAGCCTTTCAAGGAACGTCTGAAAGATTTCGAAAAGAAAGTCGAAGAAACGTATTCCACCGAGCGAGCCGAACGCGGAACCTTGCGGGGCGAGCTCAATAAAATGATGGAGCTCAACATCCGCATGTCATCCGAGGCCCAGAACCTGACCCGCGCGCTGAAGGGCGACAACAAAGTCATGGGAAATTGGGGCGAGATGATTCTGGAAACGATTCTCGAACGCTCGGGCCTGCGAAAGGGTGACGAGTACATCATTCAGGGCATCGACATGGGCCTGCGCAATGACGAAGGCAAAGACATTCGTCCCGACGTCATCGTCAATCTGCCCGAGGGCAAACACATCATCGTCGATTCGAAAGTTTCTCTGAAAGATTATGACTCTTACATCTCGGCGGATCTTCCGGAGCACAAAGACATCCACGCGCGCGCGCACGTTGATTCACTGAAGCGCCACATCGATGGCTTATCCGAAAAAAAATATCACACGGCCGACAAGCTGATCTCTCCGGAATTTGTCATCTTGTTCATGCCATTAGAGCCAGCTTTTGCTTTGGCATTCAAACAGCGCGCGGATCTGATGCAGTATGCGTGGGATAAAAATATCGCTCTGGTCTCTCCGACAACGCTGCTGACCACGCTGAAAACGGTTTCGACGATTTGGAAACAAGAACGCCAAGAACGAAATGCCATGGAGATCGCCAAACGCGGCGGTGCTTTGTACGACAAATTCGCAAGCCTGGTCGCAGATCTTGATGATTTGGGAGCCAAAATTGGCGGCGTCCAAAAATCTCATTCGCAAGTGATGAGTAAAATCAGCGAAGGATCCGGCAACCTGCTTCGACAGGTTGAGATGTTGAAAGAACTTGGCGCGAAGGCCGAGAAAAAACTTCTGAACACCGGCAAAGACGTTTAGAACACTTCCATTTGGAACTGAATTTGATTTTGCAACTGGCAGGACGCTGCAGTCATTCGGACTGACTTCGACGTCCACCGCCGAAATTGCCACTCATGACTTTCGAGCACAGCATTGAAAGGTGCTCATCCACGATGTTGGCCGTCGGGACGGAGCGTTTTCTTGATTCCAAGATAACATGTAATACCAACGGTCAAAATCGTGGATGGAGTGATTTCTCAAAGTTATGTTGAAAAGAAATTCATCTTCACAACAGCAACCAAATCTTAAATTGAGCTTAATAATGCCAAGGAAATTTCGAAAAATCCTTGTCCCGCTTTTCAACGAAGGAATTTCGGCCTTCGACCGCTTCCTCAGTTCCGTAAGCCAGCCGAGTGGCCTCGCCCGCGAATAGCTGCTGACCGACCAAACCATCGTCGATCATGTTGAAGCCGAACTTGAGCATGCGCATGGCCGTCGGTGATTTCGAATTCATTTCCTGCGCCCATTCCAGCGCAACCTTCTCGAGATCCTTGTGCGGAATGACCGCATTGACCATGCCCATGTCGAACGCCTCTTGTGCCGAATAATTGCGGCCTAAAAAGAAAATTTCGCGAGCGCGTTTCTGACCCACCATGCGTGCCAAGTAAGCCGAGCCGTAACCGCTGTCAAAGCTCGCGACATCCGGATCGGTTTGCTTGAAGATCGCGTGCTCGGCACTGGCCAGTGTCAGATCACAGACCACATGCAAAGAATGCCCACCACCCACGGACCAACCGGGAACGACGGCGACCACGATCTTGGGCATGAAGCGAATCAGGCGCTGAACTTCGAGAATGTGCAAACGACCCAGGCGGGCTTGATCAATTTTTCCGTTTGCTTCTTTATCTTCGTATTTGTATCCGTCCTTGCCACGAATGCGCTGATCTCCACCCGAACAGAAGGCCCAACCACCATCTTTCGGTGAGGGACCATTGCCGGTCAGCAAGACCACGCCAACATCGGCGCTGACCCTGGCGTGCTCAAGCGCCGTGTACAATTCATCGACCGTTTGCGGACGGAAAGCATTGCGGACTTCGGGGCGATTGAAAGCAATCCGCACGGTGCCCTGATGTTTGGCGCGGTGGTAAGTGATGTCCTTGAAATTAAATCCAGGAACTTCGGTCCACCACTCGGGATTGAAAATATCAGAAACGGCTTTCATGGCACTCCCCTTTTTATGATCGGGGTCTTACCACAAGTTCCAGGTATCCAGAAGTGGGATCTTGCTCACGGGCGAACTCGAGATCCTTCTGCTCCAAAAGCACGACTTCGCACGTCGTGTAAATGAGATTGCCGTCAACCAGGTGCCCACCGATGGTTTTTCCTTCGGCGTCCGCGGCTGACAGATGCACGTGCATTCCGGATTCCCACAAGGTGCCGGTGACCGAGACGATTTCAAAAAAGCCGTCAAAAGTTTTGATGTCTTTGCCATTGGCCAAGCGAAGCTTGAGCTGACGAAGGCTACCAACACCGCTGACAATGGCGGCCGCCTTCAGTTGATGGTCGCGCGCAAATTTCTGCAGCTCTTGCTTGAGATCCTGACCTGGCTTCAGCCGAAAGCTAAATGAGGCGAACGAGTTGGATTTCATGAATGATCTCCCAAAAACCGCACCTTAACTGCACAGGCGGCCCCAGGGCAAGTCAGCGCCTTCTTATTTCTTGCGCACCGGACAGAATCCAGGTTTCGGGCCGATGTCCGGGAATTGCCGACAGACGCCGGGTCGTTTTTCGTAAACCGTGCAAAGCCTGGTTTGAGGATGCAGGTAATAGCAGTCGTCGTTGGATCTTTGGGTCAGCATAAAATTTCCGGTGCCGTCCCGGTAGGAGCTGAGGATGCCTTCTTTGATCAAACGCTTGGCCACCTTTTTGGGACTGGCGGCAAGCTCGTCTTCATCGGCAACTCCGAGACGGACCAGATCTTCCGCTTTGATCTCGACAGGCATCGTGCAACAGCTGCCGTGGCAACCGTTGCAGAGACCGTCGCGATATTTCAACCATGTCCAAGGTTTGTCTTTATCCGTTTTCATCCGCCGAGACTTTCAAATTCCTTCAAGAGACCTTCTACTTCAGATGGCGCAAGATTTGAATTTTGAACTAGCACCGAGGAAAAAATTCTTTGCTCCAACCGGGACTTGGCCCATTTCGTGGTCGAAATACAGTAAAGTCCAAACAGGACAAGCCCCAGCCAGCTCAAAAAGATCAACAAAGTTCCAAACAAGAACGCCGACCGAGTGGCTCTCGCATGATCCCTCTTCTGCACCTCTTCCTGTGTTTTGCCACTTTCAATCGAGACCACTCGACCTTGCTCCAGGGACCAGTAACGAGCCACTTTTGAAAGATTATGATTCAGACAAAGGAACTCGGGTTTTTGAAACCCGCGATGGACCCAGTAAAGATTCAAGTTCACCACCAAAAAAGTGATGATGGCTCCGACCAATCCGACTGCTGCGATCTCTGGCATAGGGGCTAGACTAAGGCCAAGAGCTGAGAAAAACAAATCTCTTTGATGACCTTCGACCTTCGTCCGCGATAATATTCATAGCTGAATCTGCATCAATACCAAGGATGGTCGAGCATGGATTTAGACGACAATAATTTGCCAGAGCATGAAAAGCTTTTCGATGAAATCTGCGGAAAGTTACAAGAACTCAGTTTAAAAAAACAAGAAATCTTCCAGGAGGCGGCTCTCGTTTCCATGGGTGATGGATCGCAAGTTCAACGAGCAGACAACTTCTCCGAAAGGCTAGATAAAATGCAAACGCATCTTCGTAAATCGCAAGAGGAACTTAAATCCGCTCAGCAAGAGATTCACGACAAAATCAAATCTCTGGACACATTGAACTTCGCCAGCAACGACCTCAGTCGAGAAGTGAAGCGCCTGTCCGAGCAACTGGACCAAGAGCGAATCAACAATTCAAAGCTCAGCACCGATCTCGCAAAATCTCTGGAAATGAATCTGCGCTTGCAATTCGAAATCGAAGAGATCCGCTCGAAGGCTAACCAGCACCTGACCGAAGAAAAAAAGCACAACCAATTTCTGCAAGACCGCGTGAAATCACTGTCGCACGAACTGGATCTGTCGCAAGCCTTGGCCAACGAGACCCGTTTGGAGCTGGCGAAAGCCAAAGAGAAATTCCAATTGGAAAATCAGGCTTGGGGCAACGAGCGCCGCAATCTGCAATCCGAGATCGACGATAAAAACGCGAACATCGAAGAGAAGAAAAATCAGATCCAAACTTTCCGCGACGAGATCAATTCTAAGGTTGAAGAGCTGCAGAAATCCGCCGAAGCTTTGCGCGAATACGATGCGCACACTCAGCAACAGCACGAGATGATGAAAACGCTTTCCGACGTCGCCGAAAAAAAGATGATCGAGCTGAAGCTGGCTTTAGATAAGCGCACGATCGAATCACAGGATTACTACAGTCACTTGCAACAAGCGATGACCCAGATCCACGTCCTGCGCCAAGAAAATGGGGCGCTGAAGGATTACATCGCCAAGCTGACGGCCCTGCATCAGCAGCGTGCCCCCGAAGTCCGCGCCTAATTTCGAATTCTGTTTTTAAAAATGAGTTTTTCAAAACCCCTTCTGAATCGTCGAATCGACAACCTTCAGAGGGGGTTTGTCTTTTTGGAAGCAAGGTCTTCCCAGGCAAAGCCGTTTACAAAACGTGATGCACGAACATCTTGAGATAGAAACCTTCCGAGAAGGCCAACAGCACCGGATGATCCGGCGAATGGCCTCCGTGCAGGATGCAGCGGCCTTCGTTTTCACCCCGGCGCAAAGCTTTCTGCAAGGTCTCCTTCATCTCGGCTTCTTCAAATAAACCCGAGCAAGAGCAAGAAACAACAAGCCCACCTTTTTTCACCAGCTTGAAAGCCGAAGTGTTCAGCTTGAGATAAGCATGACGTCCTGTCGGCACGTCTTTCTTCGCCTTGATAAAGGCCGGTGGGTCCGCGATGACGATATCAAAGTAGCGATCCGGAAAGCTGCCAAGGTCCTTCAACACATCCAGCTCGCGAATGTTCACGACGGCACCCTGGCGTTCGATATTGTGTTTCGCGAATTGCAGCGCTTTGGCCGACACGTCGACCGCGGAAACTTCGACATTCAAGCCACGCACCTTCAATGTGCGGGTGATCTGTGTCGACCACTGACCGACGTAGCAGCAAAGATCCAAGACCTTCACCGTGTCGGTACTGAATTGCATTTTTTCAAGCTGATTGCAGAGCAAAGAAATATTGTAAGCCTGATCCAGGAAAAAGCCTGTCTTTTGTCCCTCGATCAAATCCGTCGACATCAAAACGCGATTGTTGATTTCGATATCGATGTTGGTGAGATCCAGACCCGCGACCTCTTTGATGACCTGAGCGTCCTGGGGCTCCATGCCTTCCAAGCGACGGATTTGAACGTCGTTGCGAAGCACGACCGCCGTGTCTTCCCAACCAAAACCGCAGATCTCGCGCTCTTTCACGGTTTGAATCAACTCTTCAAAGAACGCCGGCGGATTGGTGATGGCCGCCGAAATTCCGGCCGTTAAAATTTGCACGGCTAAAACCTGCGCGGTCTTTCCGTTTTGATGAACCAAGTAACGATCGATCACAAGCCCCGGGATGTAATCTCCTTCGCCGTAGCAAAGACGAAAGCTCGCTTCAAAACCCAAAGATTTTCGTTGCCACCATGTTTTGGTCAGTTTGCCGATGAGATATTCAGTTGACGTCGTGTCTTGTTCACGTGAATCAAAACTGAGTGCGCGGAATGCGATCAACGAATGCGGATTGCCGTAACCGCTGGCCAGAAAGCTTCCCTTTTCATCCAACAAAACGACGGGTGCCCCGGCCGGATGTCCTTTGGGACTGGCCGATAATTCGTTCGAGAAAATCCACGGGTGACCACCACGAATTCGACGATCGGCGCCCCGGCGCAGACGCCACACTGTTGGCTGTTCCATTGTTCAGACCTCTTTCAGAGATTTAGCATGCAGAAGAGGTGATGATTTCTCATAAAATTCGCGGACTTGACAACCAGTTCTAAGCTCACGGCTGAATGATGAAGGCTTTTCATGGATCAAAGCACCGGACTGTCTATTTCTCGTTCACTTTGACCGCGAAGAGCAGAAACTGGGTCCGCTGTTCGCTCATAAAGTTGTCATCGCTGACCACAATCAGGCTGCGACGTCCATCTGGCAGAGTGGGTCCCCAAGTCATGCCTTCATAGTTTTCATTGTGGCCAATTTTGGCCTCGAGACTGGAAAAATCTAAGACCATCTTTTTGTTCAAAACACCATCGGGACCGGGTTGCTTGAGATCGGTTTGGAACATTTGAATCTGCAGTTTCGCCCCGTCTGAAGAAATGTCCAAAAGTCTTTCCAAAACCAAGAGCTCGTGATCGTTCAAATAGACGATTTCGGAGACCCCTTTTTGAAACTCGATCAGGGACTTGGGATTGGCTTTTCCCTGGGGCATTGGGTAGCGGTACTCTTTCCCAGGTTTCAGCACCCAGGCTTCGGGCATTTCGTATTGAATGAAACGCACTTGGTCCTTCGGATCCTGAAGCAAGGCGGCCTCGGTGGCCATGATCCACTCTTTGCCATTTGGATTCATGGCTAAGCCTTCGAAGGCCAAATTGTTCTGCACTCCTTTTTTCTGCTCGCCACTGGGCTCGGGCAAAAAATCTTTTGGCACATCAAATTCGCGCATGATCGTGCCTGCGGCATTGACCGAAAAAAGCTGCGGATTGACCCGGGGTTTTTTGTTCATATCCCCTTCGTTCGTCAGCAGAAAATCTCCCCAAGGAGTCATCGAAATTGCTTCCATATCCAAGACGCGCGAAAACAGTTTCGAAGGCGAAGCCGTGGTCTTGTGCGAAAGCTCGCTTTCATTCACGGTCAAGAAAATCACCTTTTGCGGTTCAACCTTAAAATCTTTGGGCGAGATCTGGATTTTGAATTCGTAAATGCGAGGCTCATTCACAAAACCGCGATCGTCCGATACGGCAAAAAGCTTTTGCGTGTTCGGATCAAAATAAAGACCAGACAAACCACCGATCTTTGTTTTCTGAAACGCCATTTTGTTCGGCAAAACCACTTGATTGAGGTATTCAATTTCAAGCGCCAGGGCCTGAAAAGAAGATACCAGCAGAGTGAAAATCAAGGCTGCTTTCATAACTTCAATCGTTTTTCTGCTAAGGTGACGGTGTTCTCAAGCAAGGTGGTGATGGTCATCGGGCCGACTCCGCCCGGAACCGGGGTCGCTGCGCGAACCCAACCATCCAATTCGGACACGCGCACGTCACCGGTCACGCCATTGCCTTCGCCACTGCCATGCATGCCGACGTCGATGACCACGGCACCTTGTTTGAAATCTTCGCGACCCAACATGTGTCGTTTGCCGGCGGCAACGACAACCAATTCCGCCTGCCGAGTGTAGCTGGTCAGATCCTTGGTTTTAGAATGACAAAGAGTCACGGTCGCATCGGCCGTCGTCAGGAGATGCGCCATCGGTTTGCCGACGATGTTGGAACGACCCACGACCACGCACTTCATCCCGGCCGGATTGATATGGTAATGCTCGAGAATCGACATCACTCCGCTCGGAGTGCACGGCGCCACGAAGGGCTTGCCACCCCAGAGATGCCCCAGCGATTGAAACGTAAATCCGTCGGCATCTTTTTCCGGAGATAGGATTTCCAGAATCGGCTCTTCTTTCAAACCTTTCGGCAGCGGCAACTGAACCAAAATGCCATCGACATCGTTGTCTTGGTTCAATTTCCGGATCGTGTCTTCTAACGCCTGCTGGGACAGGGTTTCCGGCAGCTCGATCTTGGTGGATTGCATGCCGACGCTTTCGCAGGCCTTAACCTTGTTGCGGACGTAGACCTGGCTGGCCACGTTTTGCCCAACCAAGACCACCACCAGGTGCGGAGCCCGCCCCGTTTTTTGTTTGAAAGCTTCAATTCGAGGCCGAAGAGCCTCACGGCGCGCCTGAGAAACAATTTTTCCATCGAGTCGAATCATATGCTCTTGATGGTCCCAAATTTCAGGGCAGATTTCACCGATTAAGTTCAAATGATACAGCCGGCGAAGCTTGACCCCTTGGCTTGCATGCATTAAGTTCCGCAAGAGTAAGCGCTCGAATTTCCTTCAAAAGGGGGCAACATGTCAGAAAAAGTGAAACTTTCAAAAGACGGCAGTTCCATCGATTTCGTTCAATCTGACAATCTTCCCACGTCCCTGAAAAAATTCCGTCAAAGCCCTGAAATCGAAGGATTTTATCGTTTTATCTTTGAAAACGACCTGCAAAAAGAAGCTTACGAAATCTTAGATCGCATTATTGTTGATCGAAAAGCGAAAAAGGCCGCAGAAAAAGCAGCCAACAAAGCCAAAGAAAAGGAAGCGGCCAAAGCAGCAAAAGCGGCTGCTGCCGAAGTGAAAGCAGCGGAAACAAAAAAGATCGTGGCTAAACCTGCACCAGCTCCGGTGAAAGCAGCCGCACCAGCCAAGCCAGCGGCTAAAGTAGCTGCTCCAGCGAAAAAACCGGCTCCAGTTGTTTTGAAGAAAGCGGCGACTCCAGCAAAGGCTGCGCCCAAAGCAAAAGCAGCCGCCCCTGCTAAAAAAGCAAAGAAGAAGTAAGAACCTCCCCTTTTTCGGATTTGATCCGCCTCCCGGATTTAAATTCTAATTTATTTTGATCTGGGACCTTCAGAACCATTGCACAAGTGGTTTCTCAGGAGGTCCTTATGAAAATCATTTCCAGTTCCATTCGCAATCAACGCGGTCAAACATTGATCGAGTATCTTATCATTGTCGCCCTGGTCGGTATCGGCTCGATCGGCCTGGTCAAAGCTGTCAGCAAGCAAGTGAATGCCAAATTTTCCCATGTCCTGAAAAGCCTGGATGGGAAAGTGACCGGCTCGATCACCAACGCAAACGTCTCGACCGCATCCTACAAAAACATGGACATGTCGAACTTTCAGTCCGCCGCCTTAGACAAAGATAATAAAAATCGCGCCGATAAAAATGAAACTCACGACGACTGACGGACAAGCCAGTCTGGAAGCCATCATCGCGGTGACGGCTTTCATCCCCTTCGTCATGTTGTTTTTGGCGACTTTCTACTTTCTTTCATTAAAGGCCCATCTGCAATTCACTTCGCATGAGCTCTTGATCTGTCGCGAATTCAAAGATCCAGCCACCTGCGATTATCGATTTAAAAATGATTTGCAGTCCTTTTTGAGCTTTGGCCGGATCGAATCGATTCAAGCCCAGAAAAGGCCGAGCAGCCAGAGTGTCGAAGTGGTTTTGAGGTTTCAAATTTTTGGGATGAAGCGGAAAAATTTCAAATGGACCTACAAAGATTCAATTGCATTGCCCCTCCAAGAGCACTGAAGACGCAAAATGGTTTTGCTTCGATGATGTTCTTGTCAGTCCTGCCGGTCTTGCTGGCAGGACTGCTTTTTCTTTTATTCTCACAATACTATTTAAAAAATTGGATGCAGTCCCTGCACATCTGCCGGACCGAGCTCTTGAAAACGCAGGAATCTGTGGGCGGCACCTTGGAAAAACTGATGGGCTTAAACAAAGAAGCCCTTTCACTGCGAACCCAAAAAAGACTGGCCTACATTGAGCTTGCCGAAGCAATGGCTGCAGAAAATCCGGCTTTGGTGCTGCAGGTGTGGCGTAAAATTCGGTTTATCGAGCGCCAACAAAAGGCCTTGGACCTCCAACAGAAGGGACTGATTTGGACCGCGAACGCAAAGATGTTAGGCGGCCTGCAAAAAGTTTCGCAAAAGCTGAGACTGCAGGATCAGAAAAATCAAAACTGGATGCCACCTTTCTTTTCTTTCCGAATTCACAACATCTCGTTCCTGCCGCGATCGGTGGCCGTCCGGCCGGACCAACCGGATCCCGCTCCCGTATACGAACTTGAAAACGATTTTACGCAGAAACAAGCCTTGAACGTTTCTTGGATATCTGAATTTCAAACAACGTCACGGGAAAGCGTTCAATGGATTTCAAATCACCACACTCTCAAACAAAATTGCAGCGCAAGCTTGGCCGAAAGCGGATCCAAATTCGAACAAACCCTGAGCGAGGGCAAGCGGTAATCGAGGCGGCCCTGGTCATTTTGGTTTTTGTGACTTTCTTCTTTGTCCATTTCAAAAACAATCTTTCGTCTCAAGACAAGCGAATTGAGCCATTTCATTTTAAAAGGAGTCCTGGTCATGGAAAGAATCGATAAAGACAAAATCAAAAAGTGGCTCCAAGATCCCCGCAACCGCACCTTGCTATTCGCCCTGGCTTTAATGTTGGTCATCATTGTCGTCGTCAATTTGACGTCTCATCAACCATCGACCGAGGCTGCAGACCCGGCATCTGCCGACACTTACATTCCGAACGGGTTTGTTCTGGTACCGATCGAAATTCAAAACTCCGAGTCCCTGTCTTCTTTGGTTGGCAGCTACGCCATCGTGGATTTGTTTCGGGGACCTGGCTCACAGCGTGTGGGACGACGTTTGCGATTGCTGCGGGCCCCGTTAAATCCGCAGCAGTTTGCGGTGCTGGTGCCAGAGACCGAGGTTTCGACCTTGATGTCGACGCCGGGTCCTTACTGGGCCGCCATCCAAAATCCGCAGGAGAAAAAATCCACCGAGATCGCCGCGCAAAAGAAAAAATCTCGAATCGAATATTTTCAGGGGAACTAAGATGAAAAAAGTATTTTCGCTCTTCATCAGCTTCAGCATTTCGTTTTCGGCCTTGGCCGAAACTGCAGTTCAACGCACAACTGAAAGTTCTTTTACGGATTACAGTCGCTATCTGGAGAAGAGTGGTCAAACAAGCTTTTCCCAAGCCTACATTCAACTGTCCAGCGTGACCGAGATGGAGACACCTTTGCTCGAGCAGTGTCTCGAGGAAATGTATCTCGGAGCCCCATCGCAGAACACTTGTCTCAATGCCGTGAAATCCCTGACGGCGAAGCCTTTGAATCAGGCGCGGCGAGAGGTTCTGTTTTCCTTCTTGTCGAAAATGATGAAGATTCGATCGGCCAATCAGGCATTCTATCAGCGGTTGCGCGACGGTTTATTGAAAACTCATCCTAAGCTTGCGGATCTATTTCATGTCGCTTTACCTGAAGGATCGGCTCAAGCTTCCGACGTGAAAGCACTGGAAATGAAAGCTTGGAAGAACGCTTTGTCGAAGAAAATGCCGATTGTCGAAGTGGCGCTTTTGATCAATGGAAAGAAAATTTCCAATTTGCAGAACTGGGCGGCACCCGAAGGCATCTATCAATGGTCTCTGGTGTCCAACACCCACGAGCCTTTGATTCGCTTGGGCACATTTTCGCAATTTGCCGCCGAATCGCTGAAAGAATTAAAGCCATTGGCTCAGGGTGACTGCAAGGATCTCGATCAATTGAACGCGCAAAAATTCGGGTTGATGCGCGTGAATGTCTTCGCCAACACTAAATGCATCGCTGAATATGGGATGAGCACGCCAATCCAATCGCAAACAGATCATCTCGGAAACTCGAAATCCATGGTGAATGTCGAAAACCAAAGTTCACGGCATTGGGTTTGGCCCGTGATGATCGCGGTCGGTGTCGGCTTGGCGGTCGGACTGCAAGGCAAGAATGTACAGGTGCAAGCGCCAGGTTTACACTAGCTTCCGACCGTCGAAGATGAGCTCTTTGAGTTGTCCATCTTCAAAAATTGAATGGCACCGCGATCCCCAGTCCTGCTGACGGTGAGAATGGAATTCGAGAAGGGGCCCGGCGAGAGCCGGAATTCCTTCGGCCGGACTTTCCGTCAATGCTTTCCAATTGGCCAGGACCGAGGCCTCTTCGATCGGGCAATCACTGCCCCACTGCATTTGAATTCCGTTATCTTGCAAAGCTCGCCAAGGGAATGCATGGGCGTATAAAGAACCCAAGCTTTCTTTGAGCCAGCGCCGATCGGTCAACCAATGGCAGGGTTGGACGTGACAGATGGTTTCAAATTCTTTCATCAGGCGAATCGTTTCGGGGCGAACGACTTCGGCATGCTCGATATTAATGATCCCTTGAACTTGCTTTTCCTTCTTCACTTTAACGGCTGTTTGCAGAATCAAGTGGGCCGCCTCGTCACCAATGGTATGAACGCAGACTTCGAATCCCGCTTTCCAAGTTCTTTCAAGGACCTGCTCGACATCCGACAGATCCCAGAGGGTCAGTCCCTTGTTTGTGGTGCCCGGATAAAATTGACTGAGATAAGCACCTTGCGAGCCAAGCGAGCCATCAAAGTAAAACTTAATTCCGCGAGCTTTCAGGTGGGGCGTTTCGGTCTGTCGAGCCTGCAAGGCTTCTTTCAAAGCGCGTTCAAAATCCTGAAGATTTTCGCAGGTGAAATTTTGATCCACGTAGAGCGTAAGCTCACCTCGCAGATCCAACTCGCGCAGTAGGTTCCATTGATCCAGAAAGCCCGACATATCCCGAGCATGGGAAAATCCACGAGAATTCAAGTACCGAACCGCTTCGAGAAGAAAGTCTCGATTTTGTTCCACCGTGTAGGGCGGAATCAGCATTTCCACTTCAAGTTTTGATAGTTCGCCGAAAACTCCGGTTGGCAGACCTTGCGCATCTCGCACAATCACGCCGCCAGCCGATGTCGGTTTTTCGTTTTCTGTTTTTCCGAGATAACCGGCTCTTTCAAGCGCTTTTGAATTCAGCCAAATGGCGTGCCCGTCGGCGCGTGAGAATGCCACCGGGTGATCGGGGAAAACTCGATCCAAAATATCTTTGGTTGGCCATTCACCACCGGGCCATTTGGTCTGATCCCAACCAAACCCCACCAACCAATCACCTCGGAAATGATGCTTTTCAATTTTGAGATGGCGAATGTCATCAGCAGATTTGAGATCAAAAAGTCGCAGCCCTTTTTGCATCATGCCTGATGCCATCAAGTGCAGGTGACTGTCATAACAACGTGGTATCTTCCAAAGCATAAAAAAACCCCAGGTCTTTTTAACCTGGGGTTTTGATTTTGTCTCGAATTTCTTATTTTATCGCGAACTCGGTCCAACCGTTGAAGTCGCTGTTCCACCCGGCAGAGTCTGTCCAGGCAATGTCTGTCCCGGAAGCAATGTTCCACCATTCAATCCCGGTGAGTATCCCGGCGTTGTCAAATTGTAGCTTGATCCAAAATTCATGTAGCCACCTGAATTGATCGACATGATGGCTTGCTGCATTCGCATTTGCACCGATTGCATTTCTTGCTGCAAGGCCATGACCACACGACTTCCGTTCGCATAGTTCTCTTGAGCCCGCTGCTGCTGTTGCATGTAGACGCTCATTTGTTGCTGTTGCATCTGCATTGCCTGCTGCTGCATCTGCATTTGCATTTGCATCATGCTTGATGAATCCATGCCCATCATGCCACCACTCATCATTCCGCCATTCATCATGCCCATCATTCCACCGGCCATCATTCCGGCCATCGGCATTCCCATCATGCCTCCAGCCATCATTCCGCCGCTCATCATTCCACTCATCGGCATTCCCATCATGCCGCCGCCCATGCCGCCCATCATGTAGCCGCCCATTGGCATTCCCATCATACCGCCGCCCATACCACCGGCCATCATTCCGGCCATCGGCATGCCCATCATTCCAC
>CBIHNW010000006.1:0-210470 GCA_966211795.1 uncultured Bdellovibrio sp.
CAGCCGGGGTTGAAGCGTAGGCGGGGAGTGCCGCTCCCGACGAATCCGTCTTCATAAAATTGCCGGCCAAGATGCTTTGCAGGTTGGTGTAGGCTGGGGTGGTGAACAGAGCTTCTAAATTCACCTGCGTCAGCGCGGTTGAGCCTGAGCTGTTGACTTGCAGGACCGAGCTGCGCTCGAGACCTTGAAGACTTTGCGCGACCATCGCGTTGGGAACAGAATCCATCACGATATCCGGAGACAAAGTGTCGGCGATATTCGTCGTCGAAGGCGTCACGATCAATCGCAGGTAACGAACCGCTCCGGGTGAAGGAGTGTAAGCGCTACCCGTACAAGTTTGTCCCGGGACGTTGTTTGCCGAAATGGCCGCAATATTTTGGTAGATTTGGCTCATCGTGCGGCCTGGATCGTTCACCGTTCGTTTTGCCGAGCCAGTGGCCGAGCCCACGTTAATGGTAAAGCGGCCATCGGTGTTCAAAGTGTTGACCGTTTGTTGTTCTTCGTACAGCAAGCAAGTTCCGGCGGGATTTAGAACTTGCACCGTTACCTTGGCGCCCCCATCTAACAGTGGCGTCGTCGTCCCGGTTTTAAAAAGTTTTCCGTCCAGAGTGAAAGTTTGCGGCGATTCGTTGCTGGCAAATACGGCTGGGATTTGCAAAATTGCAAATATGAGAATTGTTAAAGATTGGTAAATGATCGGTGCGGTTCTCTTTCCCATACTGAACGTATCGGCTAAGCCCACGGCACGATTGAATTATTCTTTCTTTGGCTTGGGAGCATCTGATATTGAGACATTTTTCGCGAGAGTTTTTATAAAGCAGATGAGAAGGAAACTGTGCGCAAGTTCAACAAAAAAAAAGAAATTAACCTCATCTGAAAAAATGGGCTGTTTCCAATTGAGACATGATCTGGAAGAAGGATTCTAGATTTTTAAAATCAAACAAGAAATCAGTCACGATTTTGGAACGGTTTTTTCTGCAACCACCGACATCCAACCAAAGACCAGGACCCGTTTCCAAGTCTGAAAGGCTTCAATCGCGTTTTCGTTGGCCATGACTTGAGTTCATCATGGATCGCCATTCCTATGCATACAAAATCGGGTCGATTTGGGGGCGAGGCTGGGGGCACAATTTCCGCTTCAACCCCAATTGCGATCACGCCAACAAACGATGAAGGCGGCCTGATTTATGCTCAGTCTCTTGAAAAGACCGGAGAGTCTCGATGCGTTTATCGGATCTTTCAATTCGCAAACCTGTTTTTGCCTGGATGTTGATGTCAGGCTTGATCATTTTTGGCATCATCTGTTTTTTGCGCATGGGGATCAGTCAATTGCCGGATGTCGACTTCCCGGTCGCCACGGTCTCGGTCACTCTTGAAGGTGCGGCGCCAGAAATCATGGAAACGACCGTGGCCGATCCGATTGAAAGTGCGGTCATGACCGTGCAAGGTGTGCACAGCGTGAGCTCCACTTCAAGCCAGGGGCTCACCCGCGTGACGGTCGAGTTGGAATTGGATCGCAACATCGATGTCGCCATCAACGAGATCCAAGCGAAGGTTGAGCAAGCGCAAAGACTTTTGCCGAAGGACATTGATCCGCCGATCATCACTAAAACCAATCCTGATGACCAACCCATCATCTGGTTGGCGGCGACCAGCACCAATCCCGATAAATCCTACTTGATGTCGCTGGCGCGAAATATATTGCGGGATCAATTCACGGTCGTCGCAGGTGTGGGTGACGTGCAGATCGGCGGTTACATCGATCCCAATCTGCGCGTTTGGGTGGATCCGGATTCCCTGAAGAAATATAATATTTCGGTCAACGACATCATCAACTCGATCCAATTTGAACACACCGAATTGCCGGGCGGCCAGATCCAGACGCCCGAGAAAACTTTCAACGTGCGCACGCTGGGCGAAGCCAAATCGGCCGAAGAGTTCGGAAAAATCACGATCAGCCAACGGGTCGGCGGCTACACGCAAAATCCACTGAATGTTCTGCGTCTGAATCAAGTGGCGAAAATCGAAGAGGGTCTGGCGGAGATCACCCGCGATTCACGTTTCAACGGACAGTTTGCGCTGGGAATCGGCGTGCTCAAACAAAAGGGGACGAATGCCGTGGCCGTTGCCGAACGCGTTCGTCAGAAGATGGATCAAATCGCGCCGACATTACCGAAAGATGTTCACCTTTTCGTGAACTTTGATTCCACCCGGTTTATCGCCGATGCCGTTCACGAATTGAACCGGACGCTGGCCATCTCGGCGATTCTGACCGCTTTGGCCTGCTGGATTTTTTTGGGCTCGTGGACGGCAACGCTAAATGTGCTGTTGGCGATTCCGACGTCGGTCATCGGCACGTTCACCGCACTGTATTTTTTCGGTTTTACCCTGAACACTTTCACCTTGTTGGCCCTGGCGCTCTCGATCGGGATCGTCGTCGATGATGCGATCATGGTATTGGAAAATATCTTTCGCCATCACGAAGAGGGGGCACCACGAATTGAAGCGGCGATCATCGGCGCCCGCGAAATCACGTTTGCGGCGCTAGCGGCTTCGATCGCCATCATCGCGATTTTTCTGCCGGTCGCTTTTATGAAAGGCGTGATCGGAAAATATTTTTATCAGTTCGGTGTTACCATGAGCATCGCCGTCTTGCTCTCCTTGTTGGAAGCTTTGACCATCACGCCCATGCGCTGCGCTTCGTTTGTCGAGCTGGGAAAGCGCACCACGCGTCTCGGAAAAGCCTTCGAGTCCGGCATGGCCTGGACGCAACGAACTTATTTGAAATCTTTGGTCGTGGCCCTTCACCATCGCTGGTGGGTGATGGCGTTCAGTGTGGTTTTCTTGATCGTGTCTTTCTCTTTGGTGAACTTTATCGGTAAAGAGTTCGCGCCGGCGCAAGATCAAAGCCTTTTCCTGATGCGTTTTCAGACACCGGTGGATGCATCATTGGCGTTCACCGATGAGCGCGCCAAGCAAGCGGAAGAGTATCTTCGCAAGCAACCGGAGATCGCGCAGGTCTATACGGCGATCGGTGGTTTCAGCGGATCGAACAACCAGATCAATTCGGGAATCATGTTCGTGACGATGAAGCCGAAAGGTCAGCGCGGAAAAAATCCGGCTTTCGGCCACGAGTTGTCCGAGCAAGAATTCATGCAGATGGCACGGAAAGAGCTGGTTAAAATCAAAGACTTTCACCCGGCTTTGCAAGATCTGTCGCAGCGTGGATTTTCGACCGGCCGTGGACTGCCGATCGAATTCACGGTCAAGGGTCCGGATTGGGATAAACTGCATGAATACACGACGCAAATCATGGATCAGATGAAGGCCTCCAACTTAATGGTCGATGTCGACACCAATTATCTGGCCGGTATGCCCGAGGTGCAGATCACTCCGGATCGCGAGCAAGCGGCTTACCGTGGCGTCAGCGCGCAGGCGATTGGCCAAACGGTCAATGCCTTGATCGGCGGCGTGAAGGTGGCCGAATACCAGAAAGGTGCTTATCGATATGATGTTCGGCTGCAGGTGCAAAAAAACTATGACAAGGTCGAAAACATTCAAAAGCTTTTGATCGGCAACAATCACGGAAATTTGATTCCGCTGGCCAGCGTGGTCAAGCAAGAAACCAAGCCCAGCTTGCAGCAAATTTCTCGCGTCGATCGGCAGCGGGCCATCTCGGTGTATTCAAACGTGCAACCGGGCGTCGCCCAGCAGGACGCCTTGAAGAAAGTCGCCGATATCGCGCAATCCGTTTTACCCTCAGGCTACAGCATCAGCTTGACGGGCAGTGCGCTCACTTTCAAAGAGTCCTTTGACTCATTAATTTTTGCGCTGATTCTCGGAATTTTTGTGGCTTACATGGTCTTGGCTTCGCAGTTCAATTCGTTCATTGATCCCATCATCGTGCTCTTAGCGCTGCCGTTTAGCCTGAGCGGTGCTTTCATCGCGCTGAAGCTGGCCGGGCAGACGCTGAATATCTATTCGATGATCGGTCTGATTTTATTGATGGGAATCGTGAAGAAAAATTCGATCTTGCTGGTGGATTTTACCAATCAGGTTCGTGACCGTGGAACCACGGATGCCTTCGAGGCTTTGAAACAGGCGTGTCCGATGCGCTTGCGTCCGATCTTGATGACTTCGTTCGCGATCATCGTCGGTGCGATTCCCGAAGCTTTGTCATTCGGTGCCGGCGGTGAGACCCTACGACCCATGGCCGTTTGCGTGATCGGCGGGGTGGCGGTTTCGACTTTTCTCACATTGTACGTGGTGCCTTCGGCTTATTTGCTAGCGACCCGTTTGGAAAAGCGAACCGAGAACAATCAGTTGATTCAAAAAGCGTTTGATCACTTGCGCGGAAATCCGCCAAAAGAAATCAGGTCCTGAAAACAATTCGGCACCCCGACGATGAGAGATGCCGATATTGGAGCTACCGATTGATCGAGCTCAAGGATCAATCGACGCGAATTTCTGGGACGTCCGTATTCAAAGCGGCCGCCAGTCCATCCAGCACATTGCCGTCGACGTAGAGACCCGGATAAACACCGATTCTTTTGCCTTTGGCATTGTAAATCCCGATGGCTTGCTGGTCGCCGTGATCAGAAAAACTTCCGTCCCAGCTGATCACGTGAAAGATCTGGTTTTGCACGGAGATCGTGAGTTGATTTTGATCTTTATTCATGGACATGTCGCCCGAGCACTCGGGCTTGATTTCGGCCATGTTCCACACATCCCACTTGTGCTCGTCGACGGTCACCTTGCGGCTGCTGCATTTCAGAAGCAAAGCCGACAGATCACTTGCAAGCTTCGGGTTCAGTGTTTGCTCTTGGTTTGCATGGAACGGATTGGCCAAAGGCTCAAACGGAGTTTTGAGATCCTTGGACATATCCGAAGCGAGGGCGGCTGACGACAGAGACAGGGCTCCGCAGATCAGGGATATAAAAATTTTTGCTTTCATTGATTCTTCCTTTATGGAGGGTTTGTTGTTGAGGCCCTTTTGCCACCGTTTTAAAAATTGCAAAAAGCGAATTAATATAATAGTTCTATTCCCAAACGGAATAATTAGGCGGGACGCACCAAGCACGTGAAAGACGGATGATTTAAGATGAAAATAGAAGATTTGAAGATCATGGCCGCCATTTTTCTGGACCCAAACCTGACAAAAGTTTCAAAACGTTTTCGCGTCAGCCAATCCAGCCTGAGCAAGCTGATCCAACGGGTGGAATCCGATCTGGGCTTTCGCCTTTTCGAGCGCAAGGGATTTCAAGGACTGCGTCCCACCGCGCAGGGTTTGCTATTTGCCGAAAGAATTCAAAGGTTTTCGAGCTCGTGGGATGACACCTTGGCCTTGGTCAAAAATTTTGACGAACAGCTGATCGACGTCAAAATCACGGGGCCCAGCCTGTACATGCGAAATATTTTCTTTCCCAAATGGTTCGAAAGCGATCTGCCGGCCCAGTATCGCCTGACCTATGTTCAAAGCCGGGTGGACCAGATTTCGCTGAACGCCCTGGCCAGCGACATGGATTTGGTCGTCACGCCTTCGCCCTTCGAGCTCGAGGACTGGGTGCCCTATCCGATCTTCGCCGAAAGCTTTGCGCTCTTTTGCTCGGCACACGGGGACCCGAAATCGATGGCCGATGTGGATCTGCAAAATAAATCTTGGATCGGCTATCGCTCATCCAATGATCTGCTCAAAGCTTTTTTCCATCAGAACCAAATCCCGCAGAACAAAGTGCTGGCTTACATCGAAGATGTGGAAAGCATCCTGGATATCATCGAGCAAAACCCAAAAGTGGTTTCGATTCTACCAAAGCATTCGCACGTCACCCATTCACATTTGAAATCCTTTCCCGTCAAAAGCACCGTGGGTCAAAAGCTTTACCTGATGCATCGACCGCAACAGCCGGCTTTGCAACAGTGTCTGCGCACACTTAAAAAGTGGGGCAAGGCCTAGGCACGAAATTCGATGAGGCCACTCATTTTGGGAATCTCGGTTTCAATTGTCGCGAATCAAATTGGGAATCTTTTAGATTTGTTTTTAAACTCGCCAGGAGCGGCTTTGAAGCTCGGTCTAAAAATCTTTTAATCTGCCGTTCAGAACTTTTTTAATTCCATCTGTCATACTGGTTTCAAGTTCACATTCACACAAAGGAGTGACCCATGAAAACGCAAACTCTCGTTCTTGCCCTGACCCTGATCACGGCCCAAGCTTTCGCCGCCGAGCCCTTGAAGGCAGATCGTGACGCTGTCAACGCGTCTTGCAGCAGTGATGCCCAGACTGCCGGATGCGGCACCGAAGTGGTGGGCAAAGGTCTTCTCAAGTGCCTGCACACTTATAAGAAAGCGCACAAAGAATTCAAATTTTCGGATTCTTGCAAGTCGGCGATGAAAAAGCTGAAAGAAGACAAAAAAGAATTCAAGTCCGCAAAGAAATAAATAATGTCTGATCTTCCCCCGAAGGCCAGTGCAGATCCTGCGCTGGCCTTTTATTTTTCAGCATGTCCCGATCGATTTTTTGATCCGTGCGAAACTCTAAAGTCCGCTGCCACAGATCGGTGCGCCCGATGGCTGAGGTGACAAGAGCGGTCCGCTGTCGGGAAGACGACAGGATTCGGACCAAGATTTCCCCGCACAAAGAGCGGAGCCACCATCCGTCGATAGAGTGCACGAATTATCGAAATTCAAGCTGCCAGCGACACCGTAGACCTCAGAGCCAGCTGTGGTCGATCCTGGACAAACAGGCGCATTGAAGGCTCCGAATCCGGTCACGAAAACTTGACAGTCCTTGACGTTACCAGCGCGAAAACTGCCTTGGAAATATTCTTGGTCAACAGGTGTGGGACCGGTGCTCTTCAGCACGCGCAGGCCCGTGTTGTTGCCGACGACCGCGATGTTTTGCAGGTGATTGCCGTATTGATTGCCACTACTGGCACGATTGATGTCGAGACCGTAATTGTTTTTGCTCAGAAAGACCGAATCAAAGGCCGCATTGTCCGTGAATCCTTCAAGCAAAATTCCTGCGTTGGGGTGATTCGTGGCCCGCAGGGAGATTGCCTTCAAATTCAAAGTCGAGCTGAATTCAAATCCGTAAATGCCATTGTCGACGGCTTTTGATTGAACAATGGTGTTGTCATTGTCCCAAGCCGAGAAGATCAAGCCCGCATAGGTGTTGTTTTGAAAGGTCATTTGATTCAGCAGATTGCCTTCGGACATGGTCGAAACCAGACCGAACTGATTGCCAGTAGATGAAACCCGGTCGAAGATCGAACCCAGCAGCATGTACTGGTAGATTCCGTAGCCAACACTGCCACTCACCTTGATATTCTGCAGACGCAGAAAGCTGGATTTGGTCAATTTCAAATTCGTCATCGCATTGCTGCCGCTGGTATCGAAAGTTCCTTCGACCCAGGCGAAACCGGTATTGCTGACATTCAGGAGACATTTTGACGGACCGCCATAGCCATTCGGTGCAGAAGGGTCAAAGCTTGAGCTGCAGTTGTTCGACAGAACTGCGGCTGCGGTCAAGATGGCTCCGGGTTTGATGACCACCGAGATTCCGCTCTGATCAATGCTGTAACCCTGGCTCGAGGCCGAAGCTTCAAGAACGTAGACGGCGCCCGCTTGGTTTAAGCTGACGGCCGCACCGACCGGATTGGACGGTAAGCTGAGAACCTGATTTTTCCACCAGGCCATCGGGATGGACTCGTAGATGACGTGCTGATTTTGGGTGACCTGAACGAAATTCGGTTTCCAGCCAGCACTGGTCACCAGATCCGAAAGACTGTGGCCCGTGGCCAATTGAGAGCTGTAAAAGATGGCGCCCTCGGGGTGGTCCTCGCAAATCCATTGAAAGGCATGCAAAGCATCCGCGATCGTCAGCTCCGCACAGCTTTTAGCCTCCGTGCGCACGATCAATTTGTCGCCACCATGAAAACAGGCGCTCCAAAATTTTGTTCCCGCAGTGCAACTGACATCGGGTTGTCGAAAGAGATCGGTGGTCGGGCTGTTTCGTTGAACATAAGAATTCCAGTCGCCATTTTTAACATACAGCTTCTGCACGGACGACAAAAGTTTTCCAGCCTGCATTCGGCATCGCAAGGGTCCGCTGAACGGGCCGGTTTCCAGATTCGCATTCAGGGTGGCCGAGAAATACCACCACTTTTCCGGTGCCGGTTGCGACCGATCGATCACCAGGCTGAATGAAGGCGCGCTGTACCGGGCTTCATTGTCAGTCATGGATCGCGAGACCTGAAAAAACGGAACGCTTCGTGGTTGGCCGTTATTTTCAAAGTATATTTTAGAGGTGGCGATCTGGGCTTGCTCGTCAAAGCGGATGGCCACATCCACCGCGCCAGCGCCTGTGGCATCCGATTGGCACCAAGCTTCGTTGTAAATGGGCGATGATGGATCCGGTGGTTGCACGCTTCGTTGGTAAATGCCGTCGCGGTATCCGATGTACTCGGCATCAAAGCGAGAGCTATCAATGTCCTTCGGATCGATGGCTTGATTGGACAGGGCGCCGCAATGATCGTTCTGGTTGACGGTCAAGAGCGGCTGGTCGCCTTGGTACTGAATGAAAGAGCGTGGGGCCGGCTGGCCCTCGCACTGGTAATTCGGTACGTTCTGGTAATACGTGGGCTTGCCGTCAAAGACGCTGCCGTTGTCAGCCTTCAGCGAGCTCGTGACGGACTCCATATTAAATGAAACGGGCGAGCAATTCTGGAACGAAATGAGGATTGAAAACAGAGCGGCGAACGAGACCGCGCGGCTGATATTTCGCATCCTTACTTTGTCGGCATAAATAGATATTTCCTGAAGCAAATATCGTTTCATACTGAGACTTTTTCTTAAGCGGTTCGTCGGCGAGATGCATTGTTCGCCACTGGATCGCCGGTCATCGCGTCGACAAAGTCATACCAGATAGGATCGGCCGATTGGACGGCCAGACCGTAAAGACCTTGCTGATTGGTCCAGCGAACTTCCATCGAGATTTGGCATTGGTGCTGAGGCGAAATTTGCAAGCTTGCCTTGTACACCTGTCCCACTTGCAGCGTTTGCGATGTCGCCAGCTTGACCCCGGCCATCGAGACATCAAGCACTTTCAAAGCTTGGCCGGTCTCCATCAGTTTGGTGTCGAGGTGACCTTGGCAACTGACGTCGGCCCGAATGCTTCTGCCTTCGTGTTTTCGCGAGCGAAATGGCAGAACCTGCGCCAATCCTTGATCTTGAAAAAAGCGCTCGGCATGGGCGGGCGTGAAAGTGGGGTAATTGATTTCGCAGAAGGCACGTTTTGGAAATTGAAAGTTGGTCACTTTTTGCTCGACAAAAAAGCGGTAAAGATTGTTGCGCTCGGCACGCCAGTCATAAGCTTTTTTGAAAAGTTCGGGAGCTTGCTGCAAGTTCAAGTGCAAGGCAATGGCTGGTGCGCCCAGGTAATCAACTGGATTTTTTTCCAGCGCCTGAAAGCACAAAAGCCCCTCGTAAAAAATCGCGTCTTTGGGAAATACGGCGACCACCAGCTGATCAACACCAGCGTACATCGCGGCAAATTCGTACATGTACTTCATCAAGTTCGCGAAGACCGTTCCGCCCTTGGCGCGGCGGTACTCGCTCTTGACCGCTAGGCAGGTGATCTCGGCGGTGCGCAGTCCTGTTGTACGGATCGGGTTTAAGTCGAAAACTCTTTCCAGCGGAAGCTGGGCTTTGGCATCGCGAACCAAGGTCAGCGTGCCGACCACTTCGTCGCGGCATTTTGCAATCAGAACGTGCGTCGACGGCAGAAGATGTTGGGGAATCACGCGCAGGCGCTGCGGTTGTGGTGAAATGAAACCTTCGCGGACGTAGGCGTCGTGCACCAAATGAAAGGCCTGTTCGAATTCGGAAAAAGTTTCGGCGATTTTAAATTGGATCTCATCGTTTAAGGATGCCGACACGTCCAACGAGCGACGGATCAGCTCGGTTTTGAGCCATGGAGGTAAGAGGCGGAACAGCTGCTTTTTCATTTGACTCCTCCGATGGAAACGCCGGACCTTGCGGTGATGCCAAACTGATCGATCAGGATCAACTCGGGCGCCGTGGTCACCGGTTTCTCAGATAAGATTCGGTAAGCCATGGTCATCGCTAAAGAGGCAACCGCAAAAGCACCGGCAGAAACTTGCGGAGCCGGGCAGGGTTTGCCATCCTTCATGACTTTGAGCGCGGTCGACATCGCCTCCAGGATGGTCGGGTCCAGGTGGGGCGCGAGATTGCGAAAGAATCCGGCGTACAGCTGACTGTGCGTGACCGATGCCGAAAGTTCGGCGGGTACCGAAAAGAACTCGCGAAACCAAGATGTCTTTCGCTCGGATGGCGGCACGTACATCGCGCCCGATCCCCAACCTGCGGCCATGGCGGTGATCAATGGTTTTTTCTGCAACAAACATTGGTCGTGCAAAGCCAGGATTGCCGGCAGATCCAAAAAATCAATCGTGTCGAAAATAAGATCGCTCTTGGCAACGTATTGATGAATGTTCTGGGCATTGAGATACTGCGGAACTTCTTCGATCTGCACTTCGGGATTGATCGAGCGCAAAAGAGCGGCCAAGGCCGTGGTCTTCAGTGCGCCCACGTCTTCAAAGCGATAGGCTTGTCGATTCAGATTGCTCAATGAAACATGGTCGCCGTCCACCAGGATGAAATGGCGAAACCCCATGCGCACGGCCGCTTCGGCGATGCTGCTACCGATCCCGCAACCAGCGATCAACACTCGGGTCTCGGCAATCTGACTTTGTGTCGAGGCTTCGATGTATCCCAGATTCCGCTGGACCAGTTCTTTGTAATCAAATGCTTTCATAAAGACTCCGATGTTTGCGATCTGCTCTTGATAAATTCAGAATAGGTGATCCAGGGGCCTTCTCGACACTGATAAAGAGTGGCGAGATTGCCATCTTTCATTAGTCAAAACATATACTTACGAACTTGACTTGCGAATCGTCTCGGGTCGGCCGAAACAGAGACAGTGGGACAGACAGCACTGACAATGAATCCAATGATTGATGAGCTCGATCGCATGATCCGCGAAGGATCATTGGGTCAGGCTCGTCAGATTTTGGTGGATTTAAATCTGCAGAAAATCCCGCGCGAAGAAGCCGCGGCCTTTGCCGACATCGGACGCCGGTTGAACATGCCCAAGTTCATGCTGCAGGTTCTGCGTCCCGTGATCCGCCCCGAAATTCCGGTGATTCCACCTGCGACCGCGCGCGAGCTCGGGTTGTACGCAACGGCCTTATCCCGCGTCGGCAGTTTCAAAGAGGCCGAGAAGATCTTAAGTGGATTGGACGGCCGGGGCTCGCCAGAGATTTTATTGTACCAAGCGCAGAACCAAATGCTGCAGTGGAATTACACGAAGCCCATTCTTCCTCTCAGCCGCTACGTGCGTGCCAAAGGAATTTCCGATTACGAACGCTTGGTCGGCCGAGTGAACCTTGCCGCTTCGCACGTGTGGAACATGAAATGGGAATCGGGTGAGCAGGTCCTGGCCGAGATTCAGCGGGAAGTTTTGAAAAAACCGGATCTTGAAAGTCACAAACTGATTCACGGTTATTCCTTCGAGCTCATGGCGGAAATGGCGATTCTGAAAGGCGAGCTGACGGCGGCCGAAATCTGGATCGTCAAGGCGCGAGAACTTCTGGCCGGAAGCCGCAGTCGCTACGAATTTTTCGTGAAAAAATGGCAAGCCATACTGGATCTGCTGAAGGCGCCAAGCGCGCCCGAGCCCCTTGATGTTTTACGTCACGTGCGCCGCGAAGCTTTGCAGCTCAAGGATTGGGAAACGCGTCGGGACTGTGATTTCTACGAAGCGCTGGCCACACGGAACGATGAACTTTATTGGAAGGTCTATTTCGGAACACCTTACCTGAGCTACCGCAAACGAATCGCGCAGATTTACCAACCGACCGCCGAGGTCCCGGAAGATTATCTGTGGACCGTCGACGGAGACGTCGCTGGCGAAGCGGAGAAGGCGGACCAGAATGGGTCACCGGTTCGGGTTTTCAATATGCGGACGGCCGGTGAAGAGGGGGGTGAGGCCCTCTTGACCTCGAAGCCTTTGCTTTACAAATTGCTCGAAACTTTGTCGCGCGACTTCTTTCGACCTTTGCCATTGGGCTCTTTGATTTCAGAATTATATCCCGACGAATATTTCAATCCCGTGACGTCGCCGCAAAAAGCTTATCAAGCCGTGGTTCGCCTGCGCGACTGGTTTCGCGAAAGTGACATTCCGCTGGACGTGGTGGTCGATGGGGAAAGTTATCAGCTGAAAGGCCTTGGTGACAGTTACGCCATCCGTTTGGGCGACGTCATCGCGAAGGTCGTGCCGATTAAAAACATTTCCGAAATGGAGCAGCTTCGGGTCGCATTTCGGGATCGGCCGTTCACGACCAACGAGGTCGCTCGCGAGCTGGGCATCGCACCGAGATCGGCCCAACGATTTTTGGAAAAGGCCCTGGCGGACCGAAAGATCAAAAAAACCGCGAGCGGTCGCTCGACCCGATACAAATTTATCGAGAAAAAGTGAAGGCCGCGCATTCAAGTCCAGTCTCGAAAGAGCCGATGGTGAGACCATGAGCCGACGCCATTTCTTTTCCGTTATCCCAGTTTTAGCTGTCGCTCTTACGGCCACCCCGGTCCTCGGGCAAGAAAAAGATTTCTGTGATTCTTTAGTCGAGAAAGCTTGTGATGCGCGGATGCTGGATGATGGCACCTTGAACACCTTTAAAATTCCCGAAGAATTGGCAAATCCAGATCAATTCAATCAAGCAACCAGAAAAATACTGGCGACTCGTTTGGATCAGATTTTATCGGATCCTTCGGAAGCTGAATTTAAAAGTCAAATTTATCAGGCGATCCATGCCGAGAGCCTGCCCAGCTGCCAGGCGGATCAGGCTTCCAAAAGTTGCCAGCAAAATATAAGAGCTGAAGCTTCGAAGCTTGCGGAATCCGATCTCGTCAAAAAAATTTTCAAAAATCCGGCGAATGCGGAATTATTCAAGGACAGTCCTCATCGAAAAAATTTAAAGTACGCAGCGATGTTGCAAGGTGTTTTGGATGAATCTGAACGTCGGATTCAAAGCCAGTTGGCACCGACCTATCAAAAAATCGAAAGCGAAATTTTCCCGGACGTGATGGCGCTGGTCGTGCAAAAGATAAAAAAAATGAATTTGGATCCTGAAAAAAAGCAGGCGATTCTTCAGCGCGTGTCTTCGATCACCTTCAATTCGACCAGTCTCTGCAACAAAGAACATGATGAGCAGGTCAAGGACCTGAAAAAATATGGCCTGCTGCAGGCGATAACGTCGCGCAATGCCAGTTATAATCCTGGGTATCACAACTTTCGGGTTTGTTCTGGATGGCTTTTGGAGCAGCCGAGCTTATTTGATATTGTCGGCACCATCGCCCACGAGGTGACGCACGCGTTTGATCCCTGCACGATCGCCACTTCCGTCGGAGACAGCAAGCTTGGTTTGGGCCCCGTCATTCAGTACACAAAAGTTAAAACCAATTTCCAAAAATTAGAAAGTGACCTGACCCGAAACTTCCCATTGTTCATCAGCCAAAATCCATTTTCAAATATTCTGTCGTGCCTGCAGGATCCGCTTTCGGCCGGTGTGAAAGTGTATGTCTATTCAGAACATCCAGCAAAGGCCGGTGCCTGCACGTTGTACTGTCCACGGGATCTCCAAGACGGTGAGCTTGATCTGATCAAAAGCTCGAATTTTGATTTTTCCTTGAAGCCGTTTTGTTCGACCGAAGCCGAATATTCGTCCGATTTCTCTGAAGCCTTTGCGGATTGGATGTCGGCCGAGATCATCCCTGAATACATGGATTCCAAATTGAAACTGAACGTCAATCAGTACCGAAATGGTTACAGCAATGCACTTCGCAAAGATTGTCTGGTGCAAAAAGGTTTTGGGAAGTCCGATCAGATCCATCCGTCTTCTGAGACAAGAATCTCCCGAATTTTAGCGCTGCAACCGAAAATTCGTTCGCAGATGAAATGCTCGCCCAATCTGAAAGATCATATTTACTGCTCTGGCGAGATCAAACCTGGAAAAAGCCCATTCAACAGAGACGCCAAATCTGGCACAAATTAATCCTCATCAATTCCGATCTTCCGAACTGAAATCTTCGACTGAGCTTTGCGCTAAAACGTGGCCTTCAAGGACCAGCGCAGGTACGTGTTTGGATCCAGCTCGGCCAAGCCTTGCGAGTGATTGAAAAGACCTTTGCCAATGTAGATCGAACGGTCGAACGAGCGGCCGATCTGAATTTCGCCGAACAGGCTTCGGTACAACGGGCGTCTGGCGCCGAGCTCGAGGGTCTTTTCTTCGATTGTCAGTTGGTCTTCCTTGTTTTCACGCTCGCTTAAAATAAATTTCTGCTGGCGCCAGGCCAGACCTAAAAAATATTGCGTGGTATCGATCTCTCCAAAAGCGACTTCGCTTTTCACCTGCGGCCCAAAAATTGAAAACGAGTAGCTCCACGGATCGACCGGCGTCCATTGCATCGACAAGACCGGAATGCCGAACACGCCGGTGAAGGTCGGGCTTTTGGTGATGTACAAAAATCCCGGAATCGGAATCAATGTGCCGAAGGGACTGTTGTTCGAGATCATCAGCATCCAAACCCAGTAGCTGCCGTTGCGGCCCGGATACCCATAATTGGCGATCAGATTGTAGGTTTCCGTTTTCCAGTTCAGCTCGTCGCCATTATAGCCGTAAGACACCCGCAGGCCTGTCGATTTGCCCATGCCAATTTGGTGCGAGTACTGAAGCCCGAGCTCGGTGCGAAACAAATCTGTGGGCACCTGGCGTCCTGAATCCAAAGTCACGGGTTCGCGAAAATGCAAAACGCTACCGTTCACGGTCGTGGCCAACGCGTCGGCTTCATTCTTCAGGACGGGGATGGAAGCTTGCAGACTGTTCTCATTCATCTGCGAGCCCTTGTCGTGCGAATCATTTCGGTCCGAAAGCACACGGCCTTCGTAAGCCAGTGAAGGAACCTGGGCGCTCGGTCCAGCCAGTCCACCCAGCGCTCCAAGCGGACCACCACCTGGCGGAGTCGTCTGACGACTGGCCTGAGCAAAGCGCTGAATTTCTTGTTTGCATTCGACCGAGAGCTTGTCGTCATTGCGGATCAAGCATTTGACCAGGCCGCGAAGATCCTTGTTCTCAGACTCGCTTTTACAGGACAGTTCAATTTGTTCTTTGCACGCGGACATCGGCATCGAAGCCGGTGTTGGATCTTGGGCGTGAGCAGTGTTCAAGCTCATCACGAAAACAATCATTCCGAAAAGGGCCACTTGGGTCATGAAAGCCTCACGTCACAACGAATGACCAACCGATAATTCAAGCTGACCCAAAGCTTCGATCGCGTCAACTTGCGATTTGACGGCGGCGGCACGGGCGCGGTTCAAGTCCACAACCGTGTCCAAGATTTCCGTGTTGGTGCGGGTGCCGGCGCGCAATCCACCGCGGGCCAGGCGGACCGCTTCTTCGGCTTTGCGGATCGACGATAACTTCGCGTTGTAATTGATGACGTCATATGAAAAACGACGTTTGGCTTCTTCCAAAGCAACGGGCACACCCTGATCGAACTTCGAAAGATTTTCCTGGGCCACTTGGCTTGCCAAAGCTGCCTGTCGTTGATCCGCATAGGCCACGCCGCCATCGAAAAGGTTCCAGCTGAATTTGACTCCCAATCCATAGGCCGATTTGAAGCGCTCGTCGGATTCGCTGATCGAGTGATTGATATTGTTGTACCATTCGTAATTGGCAAAAAGCGAAACGTCCGGCATCCAGTGCGCTTTCGAAGCTGAAGATAAATGCATCATGCGATCGCGATTGGCGATCAAAGCCAAGCGGTCGGTGCGCGCCTCTGTTTGCAGTTCGACTTTGCTGATATCGATTTTTGTAAAGTCATCCGGAAGCTGGCCTTCGAGCGCTTTGCCGTCGTCCGGAATGCCGAGCGCTTCAAACAGCTTGGCGCGCGATACGACGACACTGCCTTCGGCCGCGATCTTCTCGGTGCGCGCGTCTTCCAACTGAACCTCGACCCGCAAGGAATCATAGCGAGTGGAAACCCCGCTGCGAATGCGGACGTTGACGTCATTCAAGTGGCTTTGCAGAGTTTCGATATTTTGATCCGCCACGTGCACCAAAATCTGCGAGCCCAGCGCGCGGTAAAACAGAGTGCGAATCTCGGCGTGTTTCTGATCAAAGGCGCGTTTCAGGCGAAACTCGGCCGCTTGTCGTTCCAGTTGGGCGGCATTCAATTGATTGGTGGATTGAAAGCCATTGAAAAGATTCAGGCTCGCCGTGAAACCCAAAGCGGTATAGGGCTGAATGGCCGGCATGATCACGGTCTCGCCGCCAAAGGGAACTTCGATTTCTTCGTAACGCTCGTTGAAAAGGTGACGACCTTCCATATCCAATTTTGGCAGGTAGGCGCCCCAAGCTTTGCGCTCGCCCCAGGTTGCGGACTCGGATTCGAGCCGAAGAATTTTCAGATCGTGAGAATTTTCCGAAGCGGCGTTGACCGCTTGCTCAAAGCTGAGAGCGTGGGCATTCATCGAAATCGCGAGCAGGGAAAACAGCATGAGTTTTTTCATCACTTACTCCAGGTGGATGGGCTCGGCACTTTTGTGCGCAATGGGCTTATCCGGTAAAAAGAAAACCAAAAACAAAGTCATAAACGTCAGACCCGCGCCGACCAGAAAGGCATCTTGAAATCCCAGGACGCTGGCCGATTTGGCGATGTGTTTGCCGACGGTGCTGGCGGCGATGCGGGCACTTTCGATTTGCGAATACCCCAGCTCATGCGCTCGCGCCATCACCCGCGCCGAAGCCTCGCGAAAGGCCGTATCCGTGCTAGAAACCTGCGAACCGATGACGTTGAGATGCGAGGTCGAGCGGTGTTGCAGAACGACGCTCAAGACCGCGATGCCCACCGAACCCCCGACCTGTTGAATGATATTCAACATCGAAGACGCCATTCCCGCTCGTTTTTTCGGAACCGCGTTCATTGCCGTCGCCGTGAGCGGCGCGATCAACATCGCGATGCCGACGCCGCGAATGATCGTCGGCCAGATGATGCCCCAGTTGCTGGTTTCGACCGAAAGCGTCCGGTACTCGAAGAAAAAGAATCCCAGCAAAGTGAAGCCGATAAATCCCATCGTGCGGGGACTCATCTTATCGCCCAGGCGACCGGCGAAAGGCATCAGTAGACCCATTAATAAAGAGCCTGGCAAAAGAATCAAGCCGCTTTGGACCTCGTCCATATTTTTAAAGTTCTGCAAAAAAACGGGGAGCAAGAAAGTTCCGCCATAGAGAGCCACCGAACGGATCGCGGTCAGACTGAAGCAGGCGGCAAAAACCGGCTCTTTCAGCAAAGTCAGATCCATGATTCGATTGGGGACCAGGGACTCGACCAAAAGAAAACCGACGAGACCGACAAACGCTAAAATTCCGCAGGTCAAAACATACGCCGATGTCCAGCCTTCGCTGCCACCTTTCGACATTCCAAGCAGAAAGGTCACCAGGAATAAGGCGAGAAAGAAAAATCCCGCGGCGTCGAAAGGGCGATGATTGCTGGCGTGGGGAACGTCGGGTTTTAAAATTTTCCACGCCATGACGACGCCCAAAATTCCAATCGGCAGATTGATCAAGAAGATCGAAGGCCAGCCAAAATATTTTGTCAAAAAACCACCGACGGTGGGACCGAAAGCGGGACCCATCACGGCGCCCATGCCCCAAAATCCCAGCGCTTTGCCGCGTTCGTGCGGTTCGAAAGTTTCGGTGATCATCGCCATTCCTGTCGGCGTGATCGCGCCGCCACCGATTGCTTGCAGCACGCGGGCGAGAATCATCGTCGGTAAATTCCAGGCCAATCCGCAGAACACCGAGCCCAGGGTGAAGACCACGAGGCTTGCGATGTAGAGCTGTTTGTGACCGATGCGATCGCGCAGCCAGGCGGTGAGCGGCATCAAGGCGGCGAAGGCCAGCATGTAGCTGGTGATCACCCATTCGATGTCATCAAGGCTGGAGCCAAAGTCCGCCATGATGGCCGGAATCGAAACGTTGACGATGCTGGCGTCCAGGGCGGACATCAACGTGCCGATCATCACGATCCAGAGAACTTGCCATTTGTAATTCGAAGCCTGTGTCATAAAAACTCAGCTTTCTCAGTGCACCCGGATTTTAATTTCAACCGATTGCCCGGCACGCAGCGGACGATCCTGACGTTTGGTGATCGCAACCTTGATCGGAACGCGCTGAACAACTTTGGTGAAGTTTCCCGCACCCGAATCGCTGGGGATCAACGCAAACTGCGAAGCGACCGAGGCGCGAATTTCCGAGACCTGGCCTTCGAGATCGCCACCTTCATCGATCGCGATCTTCACCGGCTGGCCCACGTGCACGGCGCCGACCGCGGTCTCTTCGACATTGGCGGCGACCCAGGCATGCGCTTCATCGGCGATCACGAGCGCGGTTTGGTTTTGCTCGAGCAGGTTTCCGACTTCGGCGATTTTCTGCACGACCACGCCGTCAAACGGACTTTTGAGATAAGTATTTTCCAGTGCGACTTCGGCCAGCTTCAGTTCGACATCGGTCGTGGCCGCGGTGGCGCGCGCTTGATCCAGTGCTTGCTGAGTCGAGGAGCCTTCCGACGTCAGGCGCTGCATCCGCGACAACTCGCGATTGGCGAGATCCGATTTGGATTTGGCTTTATCGTAATTCGCCTGCGGGATGCGATGATCGATCTCGACCAGAACATCACCGGCCTTCACGCGTGAGCCTTCTTCGACATTCACCTTTTCAATGCGGCCACTGATGTTTGAAGGCGCCACGCGCACGAAAGTCATGGCAACGCGGGCGTCATCGGTCGAGATGTACGGATGAAACGCGAACCACCAGACGATCAAGCCGATCACGGCCAAAACGGCCATGCCGGTCCCGACCTGACGCGCGCGCTGGGTTTTCCACCATTTGGTATTTTTCGCGGCTGCGGCGGCCGGTGCCGTGTGCGGCTTGGGCGCGGGCTTGGAGTCATGAGAAGAGTGGGCTGGCGTTGGCGTTTCGGTTGTTTGCATAGGGTCCTCGGTTTATTTTCCTACTTTAAATGATCCACAATTTTATCAATTAAGAACGTGAACTGCTTTCGCTCGTCCGCGTTCAGGCATTTTTCCAGTTTCTTGGCGATGTTGCTTCGAACTTCGTGCGCTTTCTGCGCATGAACTTTTCCTTTGCTCGTCAATTCAATGACGATCACGCGGCGGTCTCTTTCATCGCCCTTGCGCCGGACAAAACCCATTTTTTCGAGCGAAGCCACCGTGCGGGTCATCGACGCTTTATCCGAAGACGTGGCTTCGACCAACTCGCCCATGGTGGCCGGCCCGAGGGATAATTTGTAAAGAACCGAAATCTGGTTGTGCCCGAATTCCAGGTCTTTGACCTCGGCCGCCCGCAACAAGGCGACGGCGCGACGGAAAGAAACATAACTGTCTAAAACGGAAGAAGTTGACATATCAACTAGTATGGCCGATTTTGGTTGATATATCAACTAGTAGATCAAGACGAGACAAACCCTGGTCCGGGGCGGCAAATCCTGGTCCCGACGGTCCGGTCTCAATTGGATTGGGCGAAACTTTGCATTTTGACGGTGATGCCGATTTGATTTTTAATTGGAAGATGCGGGCTTCACAAATTGAGATGAGACGTTTTGACTTTCGTGGGACGGGATGGAAAGTCGACGCGCTTTGAAAGGCGCGATCAGAATCGCCCCATGCAGACCAGGATCTGGTTGAGCTCGTCGCCGGTGGATTTCTCGGTGTTTTCGACAAATTGCAGAAGCAGACTGCGCAGCTCGGCTTTGAATTCGGGAAGGCGCGACTTTTCGATCGACCAGACCGAGTTGAAAAACAGATGTTCGTCCGAATTCAACTTCGTTTCTAAGGCCAGACTGGCCTGATTCATGCGGTATTTCATGTGCTGTTTGAAGTATTGATCGCGTCCCAAGCCTTCGAGATTCAAATGCCATTTGACGGCCCGGAAGCATTGGGTCTCGGGGTTGTGGTGAACGAGCCCCTCTTTCGTCATCTCGCTCAGAGCCTCGATGCAAACGGCCTGAGAATAGCGCGTTCGCGATTCGATTTCGGAAAGGCTCGCTCCGACCTCTGTCTCGCCCAGGGCCGCAAATATTTCCTGCCAACGACGGTAGCGCACCACCAAGGCACCCGAGGCAGGCTTCAAATGCTTCAGCGATTCGGCGTTGGCGCGAATCTTGGCCAGCTTTGCCTCGAGCTCCTTTTTTGAAGAACCATTTTGGTTCAAGTCGCTTTCTTCAAGAAAAACCAAAGTCTGAAAATAAATGCGAAGGTCACCGCGCAGATTCAGACCGCGAACGAATTTCGGCAGCGCCGCCAGCGTCATCCGCCGTTTGCCAACGATGACGTCGCGGGGAAAGCTGCGCGACGCAAAGCCCGCCTTGCGAGAGAACGCGGCATAGTTGATCCGCCCTGAACGCTGGCCCAAGATCAACAGAGCTTCCCTCAGGAAAGCTCTGTAATCGGTCTGCCGCAATAGGACGGGGGCGTGCAAACTCAAATCCATGATCAATTCCCGACGGAAACTCCCGGATGGGGATGAGCGTGCATTTGCGGAATGCAGCCAATGGACTGGACACCTTTTAGCTTCGCCAATTGCTCGAGAAAATCAGTCGCTTCCTTTTCGAGAGCTTGAAATGTCGGATAAGCAGAGCTGGGTTTCCAGTCGCTGGGCAGAAGCGCTTGCAAATCAATTTCGATCGATGACAGCGACGAGGTGGTGCCGTCCGCTAGAACATCGACCGGTGCGCCCTGAAGGTTGAAGAGGATGTTGGCGTACTCTTTAGCCGAAAGGTTTTTTGTTGCGACCATGACCTTGTATTGGCCATCGACGATATCGCCGGCACCTTCGCTGATCCAACATTTTGGCACTTCCGCTTTGGCAGCAAAAGAGAAACTGGCAACCGTGAGGGCGGCTAAAATAATTTTTTTCATCTGTGACTTCCTTTTTTTCGGGGCCTGTGATTTTGAAACTGAAAAGGAAGTAGCACCGCTTTTGTTGTGCTGCAATAAAACGAGGCATATCGAACCAGTTTTGGTAGTCAGTTGACTACGCTTTTGCGTCGCCTAAGCCTCAGTTGATCTGCGGCTGAAAAGGCTCGTAAAAATTCCACGCTGACAGAAAGTGGATAGGACTTGTTAAGCCCGTGGCCGGCTCATCTTCAGCTACTTCTTTGTCGCATTTGACAGGGTGTAATTGTAGGTCTGATCTTCCGCAGTCAGCAGACCCACCACCCTGAAGGTTGCGACGTCGGCCATCGGCAAGAGAATGTCCCGGTACCAGACATGGATGCCATCGGTCGAGTAAAAGTCCGACAGCGCGGGGTTCACCAGTCGAAAGGTTGAAGTTTGGACATTGTCCAGTCTGGTGGGAAAGTAGAAGACGGACGTGGCGTTTTTATAATAGGAATGGCCGACCGCGACCAGTTTGGTTGGGTCGACGTCAGCAACAATATTGCCGAAGCAGATCAGTTTGGTGTCAGCACCAAGGCATTCAGGAGAATAAATCTTCAAACCCACCGGGCTTGCCCCAACCATCGCAATGGCCGAGTGATTTTTCAGATAATAAACTGTGTTCGAGTTCGCAATGTACAAGCCGGTCACCAATCCGATCTCGGCGGGGTTCGTGACTGCCAGCGCGTTCGATTGGATCGCGTGGGTCACGGCATCGGCAAAGGCGAGATAGACATGAGTGCTATCCGTAAAAAGAACTCCTTCGCCCGTTGCGCTCAGCAGTTTAAGGTTGGCGCCTTCGACGTTACCGAATAGCTGAATGTTGGTTTTGTCCGTGTACCAAACATTGCCGCCATCTTTATACAACCCAGAGCCGACGCTTGCGAAGGTGGCGGGGTTCGCGTCCGGGATCACCTGCAAATTGCTGCTTTTTGGTGGCAAAAGATAAACCCGCGCGGAATCTTTGTAGATATTATCAACAAATAGCGAAAGTGTCGCGCCATCGACACCTGAAAGCTTTGTCCACGCACCCAACGAAGAAATAAAGTAGGCGATCGACCCGCTTCGGAAAAAGCTGTCCGTGATGAAAGCAAAATTTGAGCTCTGGGCATCTGTTAGAACATTGAGGGTCGCCTTCAGCTGATCCCATACGAAGACGTGGTCCTTATCCAAAAAAACCGGCATTTTGACGTAAGCAAGACTTTCGAGGTCCACGGGCTGAGAGATTTTCAGAATGGAGATGATGGCCGTGGTGGATAGCAGTCTGAAGCCAGCGAAGTTCGTTCCGTCCGTCACCAATGCATACGGGACCTCGTAGCTGTGCAACCTGAACGGAGCGCTGCTGACGATTTTCAATTTTGCTGAATCGGTTGGGATGAAGGGCAGCTCCGTAAAGCTGATACTGTCCATGTCCTTGGCACCGCCAACCAAAAAGATTTTTCCGGAAACGGTGACGAGGGCATTCGTCGTGTTGGGATCTAGCAGAGTGTTTTTGATGACCGAGAAGGCGTTGGGATCATAAGCCCGCAGCGGAGCGCAGCCTGAATACAAGTTGGACTTGTCGCGCGCGAAATTCTGGATGCCCGGACTGGGCGCTTGGAACGACTGAGGATCCGCATTTTGCAGTTCTTTGGAAAGACAGTACACCCGCGCGCTGTCCTTGGCGTAACCGGCATCACTGACGACTGTAAAGCTATCCGCCAGCGCATTGGGAACGGCCACACCCTGAAAGTAGACCACGCCATTGGCGACAGTGTAATTCGGCGACAGCTCCTTGGCTGCCAGCGCGTTCGGAACTTTCAAGATTTTGATGCCAGAATTGTAAAGATAGAGCTGATTGGCGTCCGCCGCAGTGTTCACTCCGAGCACTTTGAAAGTCGACATATCGGCCGAGTCCAGATCGAGGTACGCTCGTTCTAAGAGTGAATACTTCGCCTTTCCGTTGACGATTGAAAAGACCGACACTGAATAGATCGCACGCGAGCTCGAGCTCTCGCCGGCAGAATTTTTCACCACCACCGAAACATCCAGGCGGCCGATGCTTTTAATGTTCAGCCGCGGCTCGGTGGTGTGAGCGGTCACTCCGTTGACGACCCAGTCGAAGGTCAGACCGGTCGAGTTTTTCAACTGGATCTCGGCGGTGATGCCTTCGGGTTTGCTGAGCATCAGCTGATTTGACAAGCCAACCGTGATTTCGGGTGCGCCGGGTGGGTTCACCGTGCCTGGCGGAGGCAGCGGCTGCGAAGGTGGAGGCGCGTCGGGTGAAGTGGGAGGTGGGGGTGAGTCCGCACTCGGATCTGAACCCGGATTGGCAACCGATGTACTGGATGAGGAAGTTTCACCCACCAAGTCAGCCGCATCCAGTGGCACATTGGTTTTAAAGCCTTGCCCGCAATTTTGAAAGAGTATCAAAATGAGAATTGACCCGACCGATACACCTATCGCGCTGAGTTTTTTCATACTCCCCCAAAGTTCATTGTCCCGGTCTTAGCTTAGCAAATATCAGGGAACACTTCGAGTGAATGCCCCCTAGACTGGTCGGATTCTTAGAGTGAGGCATCAAGTCTGGTTTTTGCGCCCCATTCAGTAAATAAAAAATCGACAGCTGGAAAAAGCGTTTACAGGGACATTTGCCACGACCTGAATATCTCAGGGGTGCTGGCACGAGGATGGGGTCCATTTAAGCAATAATGCCTCATTTTCTTGACATTTCATGAAATGTCAAGAAAAGTATGAGCTTGAGGCGGTTGGATATGAAAGCTAAGAAATTCGCGACCCAAGTTGATGAAAAAGTCTTAAAGGATCTCAAAAAATACGTTGAGCAAACGGATCGCAGCATTTCCAGTGTCGTCAGTGACGCCATTGCCGAATACATTCATCGGGCCAGTCTGCGCCCTGTATTTCGAAATGCGATGGACGAAGTTTTGAATGAGCATTCGGAACTGCTTGAGCGCCTTGCAAAATGAAAGTGACAATCTACCCAACTCTTGCGGAAACGCTTGAATTGCACACGCGCTTGATCAATCGGTTTGGTGGAAAAGACGGAGTGCAAGATCTGGGTCTTCTGGAAAGCGCCCTCATGCGTCCACAAACCGGTTATTATAAAAGTCTTTCGCTGGAAGCTGCGGCCCTTTTTCAGAGCCTTGTTCAAAATCATTCATTTATCTTTATCGATGGCAATAAGCGAGTCGCGTTCGCATCGACCGCGATCTTTCTGCGGATGAATGGTTACCTTTTGGTGGTTGATGCAGATGATGGCGAGACTTTTATCATCAACCAAGTCATCAAGAAAAAAGTCAGCATTGAAATCATTGCGAGCTGGCTCGAAAAGCATCTGAAAGTCGTCCCCTAAACCATCTGAGAATTCGTCGGAGTCAGCATGCCAGAGTTAGCCGAAGTCGAAACGGTCCGTCTGCAAATCGAAAAACAAATGAAGGGTCGAAAGATCAAGGACATCGAAGTCGATGCGAGCGATCGTTACCTCTTCGCTTTCGCCTCGATCGGGGATGTGCGAAAGGCCCTGCGCGGGGCCAAGGTGACCGGTACCGGACGCAAGGGCAAGTATTTTTGGTTGAAGTTGGATCGCAAGCCCTGGCCGATCTTTCATCTCGGGATGAGTGGCAATGTGGCCTTGCTCAATCCCAAAGCGAAAAAGAAAGGTCACGAAAAAGTTTGGGGTGGGGCCAAGCTGTGGAGCGAAAGCGATGCCTCTTTGCGCGAGCGTTTGTGGTTCTGTCGGTTGTTGTTGAAGTGCGATCAGGGATTTGAAATGGCCTTGATCGATCCACGACGATTCGGACGTATGTGGTTGGCCGATGATCCATTGGAGCATCCGCGAATCCGCAAGCTCGGATTTGATCCCCTGATTGATTTTCCGTCCGCGAAAGAGCTGGGCTTGCGATTGAAAAAACGAAAGAAAGCCATCAAGGCCGTGCTGTTGGATCAAAGCCTTTTTGCCGGCGTCGGGAATTGGTTGGCCGACGAAATCTTGTATCAAGCGCGGCTGTCACCGCATCACCTGGCCGCGAATTTGACGACGGCGCAAATCAAGAACCTGCACCGGCAGACATTGGCCGTGATTCGCAAGGCGGTGGCGGTGAGGGCCGATTATGAAAGATTTCCGAAAACCTGGTTGTTTCACGAGCGTTGGGGCAAAAGCAAAACGGCGCGCACCAGTCGCGGCCAAAAAATCATTCACGAAGACATCGGTGGGCGCACCACCGCCTGGGTGCCGGGGTGGCAAAAGTAAAGCGGGGTCTGACCCTTTCAATCCCTTTCAATTCGAGACGACGGGAATTGATTTGTAAACCAATCTTGTGCGGCATGAAGAAATCAAGAATCTTTCTTTAAAGCATTTAAGCCTGTGCGGCGATTTACTTGTTGAATCTGCAATTCCGATAAGAAAAGGGTGGGACGTTTCGCGAGAAGACTGATTTTGCTGGTTTTGCACATCGGGATTGCCGGAGTCGATCCCGCATGGGCGGCGTCGAATCAAAATCTGGTTTATCAAGGTCGGGTGATTCGTCCCGACGGCAACGCGATTGATTCGGGCAGCGTTACTTTTTCGCTGAACGTTTACTCGCCCAGTGCAACCCATTGCTTGCTTTATTCCGAAACGCAGACCGTTTCGATGAACGGCTCGAAAGGATTCTTCAGTTTGAATCTTGGTGCCGGCACGCGCACCGATGGTGGGGCGCACAGTTTCAATCAGGCTTTCGTCAATAACAACACCCTGTCCGGCTTGACCTGCACGTCGGGGTCTTCTTTTGCGGCCAGTGGGACGGACGACCGGACACTCGAAGTTTCGCTCAATGATGCCGGCACCAATGTGGCCTTAAGCCCGATGACGATCAAGTCCGTGCCTTTTGCCTTGCAGGCCCACGAGATCGATGGTTGGAACATCAACAATCTGGTGAAAGTCTCGACGGTCGGCAGTGCGACGACTTTCACGACGGCAGAGATGGCCAATGCCAAAACCATCGCCGGAGCCGCATGCGCGATCAACGAAATATTGAAATGGAATGGCAGCGCTTGGGCCTGCGCAAGCGATGCGACGGGAGCAGGCTTCACTTCACCGATGACGACAAAGGGAGATCTCATCACCTTCAATGGAACCACGGCCACTCGGTTGCCGGCTGGAACCAATGGATATGTTCTGCAGGCGGACTCGAGTGCAGCTTCGGGTTTGAAATGGGCCGCGGCTTCTGCACCCGCTGATGCCAGTTACTCGACCAAAGGAGTGGTGCAGTTCCTGACCGATGCGGCCACCTCGGGAATCACGATCTCGGGTGCCGTGGCGAACGTCAATGCCGGAACCGGTCCCAACCAAATCGTTAAATTGGATGGCTCTGCAAAATTACCGGCGGTCGACGGCAGTGCGCTCACCAATCTGAACACGGCCAGCATGACCAGCGGAACCTTGTCCATCGGCCGCGGTGGCACGGCGGCCACAAATTTTGCGGGGAATGCGGTGATTGTCTCGAATGGCACGGGGACCGCGTTGCAGGCCTTGAACTGCGGTAGCGGCCAGACGGTTGTCTTTGATGCCTCCGGTTTTGCCGGCTGTGGCGCGGGCGGTTCCACTTCATTTCAGAATGGCGGAAATTCTTTCGGCGCGGGTGCCAGCATCGGCACCAATGATGGTTGGCCGTTGAAATTTAGAACCAACAACACCGTACAGATGGCGATCGATATTTCAGGAAATGTCGGAATCGGCACGACAGTGCCGTCGACCGCGCTCGACGTCAGCGGAACCGCGACCGTGGGTGCCTCGACAGAATCCACCGCGGCGGTGATCAGTAGCGGAGCGGCTTACACCATTCCGAATTCCACGTTGAACATCCGTCGTATTTCGCTGACGGGGAATGCGACCCTGACGCTGCCGGCGTTCTCGTCCCCGACGAACAAAGTCTGGACCTTGACGGTGATGGTAACCCAGGACGCGACCGGCAGTCGAACTTTGAGCTGGGCGGCACCGGGCACCGACTCGATTCTTTGGGATCAAAGTGCCTCGGCCCCGGCGCCGGCCTCGGCCGCCTCGAAGACCACCATCTATCAATTCACCAAAGTCTCGGATGATTCTGTTTGGTATGGGTCACAGGTATGGAAACAAAACTAAGACGCAGACTTATTTTTATTCTCAGTTTCAGTTTTCTGTCTTTGTCGACGTCTGCATGGACCGGCCCGCGCATGCGCAAATCTTCCGCGCCGCCACCGCCGGTGTCATTTGCGAACGCGACCATCACGTCGATTCGGCCCGGTCAGAAATGGCAACTGAGCGCGACCGGTGGAGCACCACCGTATTCTTTTAGCCTGCTCAGCGGAACCGGGTCGGTGAGCTTGAGCGGACTTTTCACGGCGGCGACCACGAATGCGGCGACGGCCAACGTGAAGGTGACAGATGCCAATGGCACAAGCTCGGTCCTTTCCATCAACAACACGATGGCGAGTGTTTCGATGACCAGCGGAGCTCTGCAGATCGTGGCCGATCCTCAATTTCTGGTTTACGATTCGGGAGGGCCGAGCGGCAATTACGGCAATTCGGAAAACGGCGCGCTGATCATTCGTGGGGATCACAATTCAACGTTGATCAATTTGATCTTCGATAGTTATCAAACGGAAGCCGGCTACGATTTTCTAAAAGTTTACAATGGCGACACCTCGACCTCGATCTTGAGCAGCATTTCGGGCAGTTCAATTCCGCCGACCCTCACCGCCAACCTCGGCGCGATGATTTTAAACTTCACGTCGGATCCGAACACAGTGACCACCGGTTACCAAGCGCACACTTCGATTCTGCCGGCCAACGTGAGCCTTTTGCATGTGAACAAATACGCGACGGAGCTTGGCGTGTCTGAAAATTTCGTCGCGACCGGTGGCGCGGGGCCTTACTCTTTCGCGGTCGTCTCGGGTCTTGGATCGATCGCGACATCGCCGGTCGATCCGGCCATCGGTATTTACACGCCGGGCACGGCTACGGGGGATGTCACGGTCCGGGTCACCGACGCCACCGGTTCGACATTTGATGAAAGTTTCGCCGTCGGCGCCACGAACAAACTGTGCACGCAAACAACCAGTTCGGCCGACCGCGGGGTTCTGTATGATAATGGCGGGCCCAGCGCGGTGTACTCGTCGAATTCGAACTGCGGATTTGTAATTGCCAACGCAGCGAGCGGCGGCAAGGTGGAGCTTAAGTTTGATTATGTGCAAACCGAAGCCGGCTACGATCTCATCAAGATTTACGACGGACCGAATGCGAGCGGAACTTTGCTGGCGACCTACAGCGGCTATTTTCCGACCACGGCCACGCTGACGACAACTTCGAACACGATGTACATCAGTTTTGTTTCAGATACATCCATCAACTATCACGGCTTTCGCGCAATCTGGAAACTTCTCCCGTAATGCAAATGAGGGATGGCGTGAGAAATATTTTTTGCTGGAGGATGAGTGTGGCAACGGGAAGACGGAAAATAAAATGGCATTTCTCAAGAATTCCTGTTTGCGGCGCGCTGATGTTGGCGCTTTCTGGCTGCGGTTCGCAGGTTGAAGATTGGGTTCGCGCCGAAGCACGGTCGCCCGAGCTGGCAACGCTGCCGATCTCGCTCAAGAATTCTGGCACCACCGAATTTATTTCCGGAGGTCTGCCGTACCAAACGAACAATCAACAAGGCTACCGGACATCGGGTTCAATCGGCGGCATTTATGCGGGCGGCGTGCAGTCCTCGTCTCAGGGCTACAAAGTTTACTCGTCGGTGCAGGGAGGTTTGATATCCGAGGATGTCGCTCCGTAATGAAAGGGGAGTGGTCGAGGCCTTCAAACAAGAAAGAGTTTGTCTGGTCACCCTCCGCATTTGGGCTCATTTCCAATCAAGTGATTCAATTGAATGATGCATTTTGAGTCAAGAATACGAAGGATGCGTAGGTTCTGTTAAAATTTTGTGAGGTTCATCCGAAAAGTACCATAGGAAAGACTGAAGTTGTTGTGGGAGAGCCAGATGAGTGTTGAATTAAAAAAGTCAGTTCGCAAAACCCCTCGTTATTCAATTCCGATCCCTTGTCAGATTCAGGTGATCAAGTCACCGCTGAAGGTGCAGACCCGAATCAGAGACCTGTCCCTGAAGGGCATGAGCTTTTATTGGGACAGCCAAATTTTTCCCAATTTCAGCGATGTTCGGATTCAGATCTTCGCTGGCAGCGCTCAGCCCATCCTGGCGATTGGTAAGATTTCGAATGTGCGCACCGAAGGCCAAGCCGTTCGCTACGCAGTTCGATTCGAATTTCCATTGTCGGAAGAAACCTTGCAGGCCATCTTAAAAGGTGCAGGCGTCATCAAACGAGCCGCCTAGCTTTCTAGAAGCTATTTCATCAATGCAAAGTCGAGGCGCAACGACGAAGGCGTCCGCATGGACGTCGAGGAGGCGGCAACGAAGGATTGGCATTGATGAGATAGCTTCTAAGTTAATCGAGCCAGAGCGTGATCTTACCCAGAGCCGTGCCGGATTCTGATTTTGCGTGAGCTTTTTTCAGGTTCGACGAATTCAAGGGGCCAAAGGATTCGCTCGAAGTCGAGCGGATTTTATTCTGCTCCAATAAATCACCGACATGATTCAACAGATTTTTTTGCTCGATCATGTCCTCGGTTTGATAAAGCGAGCGCGTGAACATCAATTCCCAATGAACGGAAACTGATTTGCGTTTGAAGGCGTTGATGTCCAGTTGTTCTGGATCGTCAATCAGGCCGAACTTGCCTTGGGCCTGAATCAGTTCGGCGATTTCTCCCAGATAACTTTCGGTGTGGGTCAGGCTCAATACAAACTTGGGCGGCGCCAATTTCTTTTCCTTAAATTCAGAGACCAGGCCCTGGCGATGATTGATGACTTGGTCCGCCCCCAGGCTTTGACACCATTCGACCGTTTCCGGTCTCGAAGCCGTCGCGACGACGTGATGATGGGTCAGCGCCTTGATCAGTTGGATGGCGATCGATCCCACACCGCCGGCCGCGCCGATGATCAAAATGGTTTCCGGTTTTTTTTCGTTTTGCACCTGCAAACGATGGAATAGGGCTTCATAAGCGGTGATTGCCGTCAACGGGATCGCGGCCGCGGTTTCGAAACCGAGATTCTTTGGTTTGCGGCCAGCGATTCTTTCGTCGACCAGGTGAAATTCGGCATTGGTGCCGGAACGGGTGATATCGCCAGCGTAATAAACCTCGTCACCGACTTTGAATGAGGTGACGGCGCTTCCGACCTGAACCACGAAGCCACTGGCATCCCAGCCTAATATTTTAGGTTGTTCCCCTTGGGGTTTGGCAGATTTTCGAATTTTGGTATCGACCGGATTCACGGAGACGGCCTTGACCTGCACCAAAAGATCATGCGGTTTTGTCAGCTCAGGTTTATCGATCTGAACATCGACCAGGCTGTCCGGCTCTTGAATGTCCAGTGGTTTGAAATAACCGACGGCTTTCATTTTTTGCATTGGCATGGGTCCATTTCTCCGTGATTTGGCGATGAGATCATGGCCGGGTCCTTGATTCCAGCAAAAACTGGTGTGCGGCAAGCAATTTGGTGCTACCAGCAACTGTAGCTGACCCGGCCCCAAAATTCGTGTACAAGGGCCCTTATGAGTCCACCAAGAAAAGGCCCGAAAGCAAAACTCGAAACGGTTGAAAAAATCGAGACGTCTGGATTTGTCCAAACGCGGGATCTGCTTTGTGTCGATGATTTTAAAATTCGCTGGCAGGCATTTCGGGAAACCGAGAACGTGATCCGCAAGCTGGACCAGCTCGAAAATAAAATTCAGTCTTTTCATCAGGAAGATCAAAAACTTTTCCAAGAGTGGGAAGCGTTGACGTTTCGAACTGAGCAAACACAGTTGGCCGCGACCAAAGATGAATACGAGCAACTTTGCCAGTTTCACAATCGGCTGCTGGCCACCGCCCGCATGCTGGACATCGAATTGTACGAGGCCTATCCCTTGCTGAAAGACGAACAAAAAGCCCATGCCGAAGGCGGAGCCGAAGAACGAAACGCGATCGAAAAGCGATGGGCCGAGCGCGATCGCTACGCCGAAGACGAAATCAAAAAGCAGTTTCAGTCGGAAAGATCCTATGGTGGGCTGAACCAGGCCGAAGAAAATTTCAACGACCGTCCCGAATTTTCCGAAGACGAGAAAAAAATGTTCGACGACGTGGACCACATGTCGGACGAGGACATCGAACAGACGCTGCAACAGAGCATTGGATTTTTCTTTTTGCTCACCTGTTTTGAAATGGGCACGAATTACGGAAACTTTCGACCCTTCTTGAGACTTTGGAAGCTGGCCAATCGCACCCTTCGTCGGAAATTCGCCGGTTTTTTCAAAGAAATGAGCGGCGAGCAGATTGAAGACATCATCGCGGATCTGGACGACCGGGATCGCGATCGTGATGCCGCGGAAGAGTTTGAAGGCTTTGACGACGAATACGTGGGCCGCGAGCACGATTTTTCACCGAACCTGAATGTCTCGCAGACCGAAATATTAAAGTCCATTTACCGCAAGCTTGCGCGCAAGCTGCATCCCGACTCTTCCGATGTGCAGGCCGCGACCGAGAACTGGATTTCTCAGTACTGGGAGCGCATGCAAAAATACTATCATGGCAAAGACCTTCCGGCGCTTGAAAAGCTGTACGCGCTGACCTTGCTGCGCCTGAAAGATCTCAGCTCGCTGACGCTCACCGAAATTCGTGACAGCCAGGGCTGGTTGAATGGGGATTTGCAAGAATTGCGACAGGCCTCTGGTGATCTGAAAAAATCTTGGGCCTGGGGTTTTTCGAAACGTCGGGACCTGAAGCCCTTGATCAAAAAAGTTCAAAAAAATTATCACTCGCAGCTCAGCCACCTGGCCGAACAGATGTCCGAACTGAAGCTCTATCATGCCGCCCTCGAAGAATACGGCCAATCCGTGCAAGCGCAGCGAAGGACAAGGTCTTCGCGACGCCCGTCCAAGCGTAAGACCCGAACGGAAATCAACCCCTGGTGAAGATTGAAACCGGGGCTTCGTCCGCGGTCACATCCCTTGCGGCCGCGGCATCAAGGTCTTAGCGGTAGACCATGGTGCAAAGACCGCCGATGCGCATGCGCTTGCGAATCACTTCGGCCTGCGGATTGGTTTTCAGAATGGCTTGGCTGAGCGGCACCAGATCCGACGAAGGCAGATGACCTGATTTCACCAGGTTTCGCGCCGTCGTCAGCACCATTTCATCGGCGTGCGCGACGGTCTGGTATTGCTGATACATTTGGTAAAGCGCGTGCCCGATTTCCGTCATTCGGTATCCCTGAGAATGATAGGTGATACCGGCATTCTTCGAATTTTCCGCCACTTGTTCAAGATTCGATTGCAAATAACCTAACAGGTTGCTTTTGGCCCGCCGAAACGCCGCTTTTTCTTTTTGTTTCTGATTCTCTCTCTTTTGGCGGACTTCTACGCGAGCTTTCGCTTCTAAGACCCGCAGGTATTTGCCTTTACCGACAAGGTTTAAGATCGATGGGACGCCATGCTCGATGGCGCCATCAAAGACGGACTGAAAAACTTCCTGCGAAGAAGCCTGCTTTTCGGCTTGGTCCATCAAATACAAGACATTCATTCGCTCAGAGCGATGATGAGCAGGACCTGGTCTGCCTATGACTTTTCCATCCACCTCTTCAAATTGTTGAAATGGATCATGCCATTGTTGGGTGGGATCGTTTGCAGGAAAGTCTGTTCGGACCGTCGAAACTCCATTGGTTGTCATGCGTCCATTGAACATTGTTTGTCCATAAATGGTCAGCTTCAATGGAGGTGGTTCGGGAGGTTGGTGGCCGTATAGGCGTGCTTGCAGAAGTGCCGCCTTGCGATCGTGCAAAGCTTGCGAAAGAATCAATTCCAACTGCAAGCCGTAGGTCTTCAACTTCTCAAGCGAATTGTCACCGTACAGGGGATTGACATCTCCCGAGGTCGTCGCGACGAAAAATTTTTCCGGCAATAGATGAACTGGGACACCATTGCGAGCCGCCATGGTGAAGACCGCGTCCATCAATTTGGTCGACTGACTGGTGGATCCCATCGAAGTTCGGTCGTAGATCACAAAAGGCTTCAGCGAATTATATTCTTCTGGATCGGTGACCGTGACGATTCGTGGATCCATTCCATTCTGCACCAGAAAATTGACCAACGTTTCTGGTTCGGCATTGGAGAAGCTGGCGGTGCTGGCATTTAAAAGTTGGACCCGCCCGGTCTGACCAAAGCTTTGGTAAAATGCATCCATGGCATCACCCCAAAGGTTCACATCACGTCCCAAGAATGCGTAGGTCCCATTGGGAAATGCTTTTTCCAAGGAAATGATCAATTTGGGGAGGTTCTCTTTGATGTGTTCTGGAGCCCAGGCATCGCCAAAGATGGGGGCGACATGCCGATAGTGTCCTTGATAATATTCGCGGTGTTTTGCATCGGCATCTTCCATCAGCTTGATCAGCTCGGCCATCTCGGCGCGATGTTGCTTCAACTCTGCCAAGCGCGGACGATTGGGCCGTTGCAACAAGGACTGCAGTCCCGGACTGACGTCGACGTTATCGAGGTCGATCAGCTGTTGAGCGTTTGCGAAGACCGAAAAAAGCGTGAGGACGAGAATCAAGACATTCCGCATGGAAAGCTCCTCTGACATTTTGAATAGACGTGCAACATTCGAGCAGCAGTTCGAGTTGCCAATCCAGTGCCAGCGCAGGAATGAATACCTTGCGGATTCTTTTGTCAGATGTGGCTAAAGAATGGCCAGAGGGCGCAGCTTTGGCCCACGAATCCATTGAAGCATTCATGGGCCATCAGTTTTATGGAGTGTTTCCTGAGCACGCGTTCAGAACTTCGGTCACTTCATTCTGGTCATTGCAGCCAAAGGATCCGAGCTTCTGACAAACGCTTTCGAAACATTGAGTGTTGGCATTGCCGACGCAGGCACGGGCCACGACCGTGATTTCGCCCATGTCGTTGCAGCCGAAAGATCCGAGCTTTTCGCAGGCGGCTGTCAGGCAATCGCCATTCCAGTTGCCCCGGCAAGCCAGACCTACCGTTTTGATCTCGTCCAGGTCATTGCAACCAAAGCTTCCCAACTTTTCACAAGCCACATCCATGCAGCTGCTGCCGCTTCCGGGGCCGCAGCCTTGATTTGACAAAAAGCCGTTGGGCTTTGGATTCAAATTCAGAAATCCCAGCAGGTGTTTGGGGGCCGCCTTGGCAGGGCTTTTTTGCAAATAGAATTGATCCACCAGCTGATGGATTTTCTGTGAATCAACTGCGCCCGCCGTGGAACCCACGCTGAAGCAAAGACAACACAAGACAAATAAAAACATTTTTTTCATAAAGACTCCTTCAGTCCGTCATTGTTTGATGTCCCAGCAACCCAGCGCCGGGACCGACAGGCCGAACTATAAAAAACCAGGTCCGCAATGCACAGGCCGAAAGTCACGGGTTGTTGACAGAAAATGTCAACAGCGCCGGCATTCTGATGTGAAAGAGGGCACTTGCATCCGAAATGACAAACTCGTGATCACCAGGAAAGAAATATATTTCCATGCCGACCGCCGCATCGGCACGTCGGAGAGGGGGATTTATTTTTTGGTCAGGGGGAAAAGTTGCAGCTGGACTTGGTAGACTTCGGTGCATTTGCCGTCGATCAAGGCGGTGCAGGCTTCGATCAATGCTTTTTCGAGGATCAATTTTGCCTTTTTTATTTTTTTGGGATTGGCCGAGACCGTGTATCCGGTCACCAGCCGATTTTCAAAAGCTTCGGATTCGGTTTGCGATTGCATGTGCTGCAAGGCCTTTTTCAGCATCTGCGTGTGAAAGTCTCGCACCAGCTGTCGACTGCGCTTGGTCGCGATCCGCATCTTTTTATTTTTCTTCACCCAGCGTCCGTCTTTGGCGATCACCAGAAACCCGGCTCGCTGCAGATCCGCCAAGGTCTCGACGATATTTTTTTCCGGCACGCCAAACCGTCGTGCCAGTGCGTTCGGTTGCGCGCTGAAATCTTCGCAGGCGAAAGATTCCAGCAAAGCCAGATGCAGCCAGCTCTTCAATAGAATGTGGTCATCTTCGATCACGTCTTCAATCTCCAGCGTTGACGAGCGCTGGGCTGCCCGACGGTCACGCGGGGCTTTGATGCCTTTTGCAACCAACCAATCACGGGTATGGGCTTCAATCAGGTCGGCGGTGGCCAAGGCATCAAAATTCAAACTCTCGGCTAACAATTTGAGGTGCTTGCGGGGAACGATGCGTTTGGAGTTTAAAATTAGATTCAGGATCGAAGAATGAAGACCCACAAGCCCGGACCATTTGCGCAGACTGAGGCGATCGGTTTTTTTTAAATTGTAGAAAGCCTTGCGTAGAATTTCACTGCTTTCAAAGAAACGTTTCTGACCGGTGCTCATGGCGCGTCGGCCTTCAGGTTGCAAAGATAAAACACGGCGAGCTGGGCAAAGAGATGATGCATGTCCTTGTACTTGCCAGGGACGGTCGGGATCAACATGCTGTCGCCACCGTCCTTCGAAGTGACGATGTTCTTGAGACCGTCTTTGCTTTCCATTTTTAAATTCAACACATCGGCCACGAAGACGGTCCGGTCTTTCCAGCGGCTTTTGCAGCTGGGCGGCAGCTCAAACTTTTCCGTCACCAGGTTCATGTAGGTCAGCATTTCCATTTTGACCATGACCGAGAAGACATCACCGCCACCGCCGACGCCGGTAAAACTGCCGCCTTTTTTCTGAATGATCAGCTTTTGTTGCCGTCCGGAAGTTGGTTCCGAGCCTTCTTTGGTTTCGGGTCTCAGGCGGCCCAGATCCTTCGGCGTCTCGCGCTCTTCTTTTTCAAGTTTTAAATCTTGTGGTGAGCGACGGTAAAGACTTTCTGGCGTCTGCGGGTAAAGCTTCTCCATCTCGACGCCACGAAAAGCTTCCTTCTTATTTGGATCCAGGGAAGCTTCATCCATCAAAAGTGCCAAGCTGAGCTGATAGTCCTGGTCTTGGTATCCGGCAGCGCCGGCGCAGACATGAATGCCCAAGGCAACGATGCCCTCAGGGGTTCCTTTTTCAAAGGCTTCATGATTGAAAAATCCAGCTTTGCCACCCAGAACATAAAAATCACTGCGCCGGGCGGGATCCGCTTGCAAGGTCACGTTCTGGTTGGCGGTTTCGAAAAGCTGACACTGATCCAGATCGCGAAAAAACTGAGCGAGATTCAAGGCACCCCGATGGGCCTCGGGATTTTTCTGAGCTTCCTGCCAAAGCTTTGCCAAATGCTGAGTGTGAACCAAGCGCATCAGTTCGGCCATGAAGGCCTGATAAGCAAATTGGTCTTTCACGGAGTCGGCCGAAGCCATCACCGTCTTCAGATCCAAGGTGTTCTTTTCGTTGACAGCAAAAGCGAAATTCGGCAGCGCCAGCATTAAATTGCAAGCCAACCAGATCTTCGAAAGTGATGAAAACAGCTTCAAATGCCTCGGCATTGAATCCCTGGGCCGATTGCCGACCGCAAAAAGGAGGGATTTCCTTTGATCGTGACAGCAAGCATGGCGACGCCTCTCAGAATGCCATTGCTGTGCCAAAGAAAAACACCGCCACGGGGGCGGTGTTTTTCTGTTCGGTCTTTTCAAATCTTTTGGTCCATCGCGGATACACATCGAATCTCTGATATGACCTGCTGGATCTTCAAGACACGTGTTTTAGAAGCTAGCTCATAAATGCAAATCCTTCGTTGGCGCCTCCTCGACGTCCATGCGGACGCCTTCGTCATCGCGCAGAATGCGCACTTTCAGTGCGACGCCTCGACTTTGCATTTATGAGCTAGCTTCTAGTTTTAGTTAAACTGGAAAGTAAGTGAAGATCTCAAAATAAGGTTCTCTCTTTTTTTGAGCGAGCTCAGGGAGCTTGTTCGTCACCAGGGCTTGGTGCCTGCTCGATGGTTTTAGGAGCGAGTTGTTCCTTGGCGCGAGACAAGTTTGAATCCGAGCGGCTTTGATCGTTCTGATTCACGTTTCTGATTTGATTCGCGTTCGTATTTTGTTTTTCGTTCATAGATCCTCCTGCAATTTGGATTCAGCAAGGGCGGTGCCAGCCGCGAAATTTTTCCGAACGCGAATTAACGGTCAGGAGCGAGTGAAAAAAATCTTGTTTTTAATTTCTTGGGGCTCATTGACTCGAAACTGGGGTCGAAGCGACTCTCGCCCGGACGCTGACAAAGAGAATGCACAGACCCGATGCCAGAGCGCTCACGAGATAAACGGCCGCGTAACCCTGCGATGAAGCGAGCCAACCGAAAAAGAAATTGCTTCCCAACAAAGAAAGATCCCAGAAAGCCGTGTACCAACCCAAAACATTTCCGTGACGAGAAGGATCCACTCCGCGCACCGATTCAATGGCCAGTGCCGGATACATGAGCGCCAGGCCCGAGCCACCTAAGAGCGCGCCAAGCACCGACCATTGCCAAGCGGGTGCCAGCGCGACCGCCAAAAGTCCCAACGTCGAAACCGTCGCTGAAACACGCGCAACTTGCGAACTGCTGTAGCGATCAATCCAATGTCCGCCCACCACTCGCATCAAAACGAATCCCATTCCGAAAGCCACGACCATCCAAGAGCCATGCGGCCAATCGCGAGAGGCGAAAGACAAAGCACCGAAGGTCGAGATCGCCACGAAGCCGGTTGAAGCCAGCGCCAGGGTGGTGCCGGGAATCACCGATTCGGAAGGAATCCACTCGAACGTCGTTTTCGCATGGTTGAGACCTGCAAGCGGTTCGGATTTTTGCAGGAACGCCACGATGGTCAGCGCAAGCGGCGGTAAGATCGCGAGCCAAATGGTTGGTACCAATCCCCATCGGGAACCGGTCAAGCCACCGATCATGGGGCCGATCGTCGCGCCCAACCACAATGAAAGGCCGAACAGGCTTAAGAGCTGACCTTTCTTTTCGTTCGGCGCGTTCGCCACGATCCACGTGGTGCCGGCGGTGAATGCCAAGCCTTCACCGATGCCTTGAAACAACCGCGCCAGTCCCAACAAAAACGCTGACGATTGAAACAGAAATAAAAATCCGCCCAAGGTCGTCAGTGCGGCTCCGAAAGCGAGCGTTCGCCAAATTCCTTGCGAAGAGGTCAAGCGTCCCACCATCGTGCGCGAACCGATCGCGCCCGTGGCCTGCAGGCCCATGATGATACCGACCGCGATATCACCCAGGTGAAGGCCGTCGTGAATGTAAAGCGGAAGCACGGGGATCAGCACCGCGATGGCGAAGAAAACCGAAAAGGCGGTGGCGAAGGCGATCCAGAATTGCAGTTTAAACGAGTTCATATCAGGTCCTTGAGAAGGAGGTTTGCTGTCTTGAATTCAGTTTCGTCCTGCCGACGCATTTTCTCCATCGTTGTTTTTGCATGAGACCTATGCAAAAATGCATGGCTATGACCAGTCTGGAATGGAATGATTACCAATTGCTTCTAAAGATCGCCGAAGCCGGCAGCCTGAGCGGGGCCGCCCGCAAACTGGGCACGACCCAAAGCACCGTCTCAAGAAGGCTCAAGTCCTTAGAAGAACGCTCAAGCGGCCCCCTGTTCTTTTACAAGGGGGGCAGCTACGCTCCGGCGCCGCAGGCGATGGCTTTGATCGAGAAAGCCAAGCTGATGGAAGCGGCCGTTTTGAAGGATCCTGAGCAAGACTTTTCTCAGGCCAAACCGGTGCGGGTCACCACGGTCGAATTTGTCGTCGCCGAAATCCTGCTGCCGTTTTTTCGCAACAAATCCGTGCCGCCCTTGGATATCGGCACCTCCATTCACCGCGAAAACATCCGTCGCCGTGGTTTCGATATCGCGATCCGCATGGACCGGCCGGCGGTGACCGGACTTTATAAAGTGAAAAAGCTGATCGATCTAAATTTCGCGGTCTACACCCGCACGGATATCGCTAACAAATATGACTCGAAATGGATTCATTTCGGTGACGAGTTCGCTTTTCTACCGGACGTGAAGTGGATTCAGAAAAATGTGAAGCCGGCAGACACGCATGCGATCAAGGCGAATTCGTACCTGAGCCTTGCGGCCGCGTTGGATCATCTGGATTGCCGCGGCGTTTTGCCGGCCGTCTTGGGGGATTCGCGGACCCATCTCACTCGCGTCAGCGGACCCGAGACTTTGTTCAAACGGCCCGTATGGTTGGTGGTGCAGGAAAGCTCCTTGTTGCGTGAAGAGGTGCGGTTGGTGAAAGATTTGATCATCGAAGCTTTTGCTCGAATTGCGGCTTTGAATGGTTAAGTGCCTGCTGAAGGATGAAATATTTTAAATTTCAATAAAAAGCCAATGCACGGCGAGAGGCGGCTCATTCGCAGGCTCTAAAGCTTGCGTGATTTTATTTTTCTTTCTACAGTGGGAAACGGTTTTTATGAAAGGGTGGGACTGAATGGCTTTGCAAGAACTGACAAAATCCGCGATTAAAGATGTGGTCGAGCAAAATGAAATCGTGATCATCGATTTTTGGGCCGAGTGGTGTGGTCCCTGTAAACGCTTCACACCGATCTTCGAGCGCGTGGCGGCCAAACATCCAGATCTGAAATTCGTGAAGGTCAACACCGACCTGGAAGAAGAGCTCGCGGCCAACTTTGATATCAAATCCATCCCGACCTTGGCGGTCATCAAGCAAAAGCAAATCATCTTGATGCAACCCGGAGCTTTGCCGGAAGAAACTCTCGAGCAGATCGTGCAAAAAACCCGCGAGCTCGATATGTCCCAAGTCGAAAGCGAATCCGCCGACGAATAGCGAGCCTTTCCCAAATGGCTGCTTGCTCAATGTGGATCAAGAATCTGGCTAATATTTGATCAAATAAATAGTAATTTCAGCCTCTTCATGATTCTTTCCGTGCGTTCTTTCAGATGCGATATAAAGCAAGGTTTGCGAGGACGTCATGAAAACAGGAAAATTAGTTTTGGCATTTTTGTGTCTGGCTTTAGGGGCCGGTTGCTCCAATGGAAGTGGAAGCAATTCTTCCAACAATTCCGAGTCTTATTCTTACGAAATCACCTACAATAACTGTCCGACCGGCAAGCACACTTTTTCGAGCAAAGATGATCTCTGTGCGGGTCTGAAAGACGATCATTTGAATGCTTACTGCGCGCGCGAAACTCGCAAACAGGAATTTGCCGCCAGATCGTGCTCGGGCTCTTTTGATTCATCACCGGTTTCGACAAATGTGCCGATGCAAACGGTGCAGCCGACACCAAATCCCGACGCCAGTCCTGAACATGGTTCTGCTTCCGGTTCCGCAAGCGGTCCGTCGCAGGACTCATCGAATGTCCATTGGCCTCATCACGTGCCGCCGAATTCGGTTCAAGAAGCGACCGCTGGATGGAAACAAAAGCTGGTCGTCAAAACTCGAAAATTTGACTCGGAAATCACCACGCCTTGCGCTGATTTGTTATGCCTGGTGGCCCGCACTGGCGGCGAGGGTTCGATGAAGATTGATCCGCAAGATGCCGGCTCGGCCATCCAAAAATTCTGGGCGCAGGTGGCGCCAGGTGTTGTTTTGGAATGTGAGCGCAGTGGGCCGGCGATCGCATCGACCGCAAAGAACGTGGCCAAAGGCATCTGCCGGCTGTCCGTTGATCCGTCTCAGTCATCGGCGACAGTGCAGATTCGCGTTTCTAAAAAATACTCAAGCCCCGTGGTATCGATCGCGTTTCAGAACCCGCCATTGGTGAACAAGTGGATCGAAAGTATTTCGAATGCGATTATCAGCAATGGCGAAACCGTCACTCTGACCGCGAACGACGGCGCGCAGGAAAAGCAATTTCCGCGGATGTCGCTATTTTGCACCGAGGTCGAAGGAGGTCCCTCGACCTGCACTTTGCTCGGTGTGGTCAATGCTCAGTGAGCTTTCGACATGAGCGTCAAGGCTGCGAGTAGCGACCCATAAATAAAACGGTGCCGGACTTGACGTGACGGATGAAAAATAAAAACGGTCGGTCCGCTTTGAAAACTATTGGTGGTTTAGGAATCGATTCCGTCATTGCCATCACCACCGCCGTGGCGGCCGCAGCTTCGGTGCCTTTTTCGTTCACATCAACAAAGGCCTTGTGGATGACTTTGGAGATATAAAGATTTTCATCTGGCTTGAGGTTTCGCATGCCTCGGAAATTCGCTTTCCGCGGATGAAAGGCATCTGGCATCCCCAGCTTCACCAGTTGATCATTGAGATCCAAGGACTGCTCGGTTTTAAATTTTGGCAAGCTCAGCTGAAGCTCTTCACTGTAGGCACCTTGATAGATTTGAGCATACTCTTTCAATCCCAATTTTGATTCGGTCATCGCTAAGCCCATGGCTGGTGTTGGCAAAATGATATCCATCACCAGCTCATCACCGGCATAAGGGAGCTGCACGTATTGGTACTCTTTGGTTTCAGCATAGAGAAAAGAGTCCGTCTGGTGCATCATCGGCACCGATTTTCGCTGATCTTTGGAAATGAAAAAGGGCTCGTCTTTGGTTTGCTCTTTTTTGAATGGTGAAAACCAAGAACCTTTGAAATAGATGGCATTGGTGAGAACCAAGTCCGTCAACGATGTGATGGTACCAGGTGGAAGCAGATCTTTGATCTTATCCTTGGTCTGCGCCTCGACCCATTTATTGATCGTGAAACGTGCTGGCTCGGGCTGATTGCGGAAATCTGTTGGTGTGAGCTCGGCACCGTACTGGGTTGCCAATACTTTCAGAAATTCTGGAATGTAAGCGGTTCCGCTTTGACCCCAAAGACGGTTGGCGACGAAGAGATCAAATTTTTTATTTCCTTTCAGTAGCTGTTGCAGCTTCTGAAACTCGCCATGATAGTCTCCCGTCAGATGCAATGTCTTCAGCATTTGCTTCAAAGTTTCATCTTTCGCACCGGCCGAGGTCATGGCCAAAGCCAATTCAATGCTGAACGGAGAGAAAAAAACATTGCCCGGATTCTTTGCGTTCAACTTGTAGAGATCGAAGGCCAACTGGTTGCTGGCTTCGGACGCTTTCGGTGTTTGCGTGAAGGCCTGCAAGGAAGAGAAAAAAACAAGGCTGATCAGGATAAACTTTTTCATATTGACCTCAAGTTTTGCCGGTGGATGCCTTGATGCTACGGGAGCGCGGGAAGCGCTGTCAATCGGCAAACGATTCCTTGGCGGGTCAGATATTTTTCATTTCTTTCTCAGAACGAGTCAAGATTCGTTCAAAACTGAAACTCATTTCGAATTTGCCAATCGCTCGAGGCGGTCCAACCTGGCTTTCAGCTCTGCATTTTCTTTTTGGATCATTTCCATTTTTTTCTGCAGAGACGTCATTTCTTCTCTCTGCAGTGCTTGGGATTTCTCCGTGCCGTCAATTTGGTGATAAAGCTCCTGAACAGCTTTGATCAGCGGCGCGATCAATTCGGTGTAGCGAAGACCGTAGCGATCCGTTTCCAAATCATGATCGACAATCGGAACTTTCTCGTTTTTTTCAAGCTTCTGCACATCTCGCAAGGTCGATTCTGTTTCCTGCGCCAGCAATCCATAATACCGTCCGCGATCCGCGCCCGAAGTCCATTGATAGGAAACGGGGCGAAGGCGTCGGATGAATGCGAGACCCAGATCCGAATCCTGAATATTTTTTTTCAAGCGCTGATCCGAAGTTTGGATCGTGCCATTGGCGGCATACACCGCGGTGAATCTCAATGCAGAGCCACCAAGCGGGTAGGTGTTGTCGGCCGACGGCGCGATCGTGCCTGCGACTTGCAATTTCGTGGTCGGCGTCAGGCCTGAGCCGATTCCAAGGTTTCCGCTGGTGGTCAGGGTCACTTGCCGAGTGCTGTTGGATTTGAGGTAAGTTCCGCTCGCATCCATCGCAAAACCATTGGTTTGTGAGACGTAATCGGCAAAATCATTGCCGACGATTCGCGTGCCGGTATTGCCCATGACCACGGTTCCGTCGGCGAGAACGGAAAATCGCATCGAGCCGGCCGTCGCAAAGTCGAGACGGTCGGTGCCCGAGCTGTAAAATCCGGTGAAGCCAGTGGGGATGGTTCCGCTTCCAGTATTAAACTTAATGCCATTTTGATTGACGACGACCGAACCAGGGGTGCCGGTGCCATTGGCGGTACCGGCGGTGAGATTGATATTGCCGCCATTCGTATTTCCAGATGCAAGCCCTGATTGGGCCACCAGGTTGATGCTTTTTCCGCTGCCTGCGGCCGCAGTCCCGCCTTGAACGTCGATGATTCCGGTCGGATTGCTGATACCGATGCCGACCAGGCCAGCGCTGTCGATGGTCATGCGGATGGCATTATTGGTGCCGATTTGAAAAGAGCGAGTGCTCTGCGTTCCGAAAACCGAAGCGTACGGAGAGCTTCCAAGGATGAGCGATCCTCCGCCGGCAGATTCGATTCCGAACAAACTGCCATTGCCGCTATTCAACATGTAAGTCGCCACGCCATTGGTGTTGGTGGCGGGAGCCATGAAGAGCGCGTTGCCATCGCCAGAAATGCTCAACTTGCTGCCAGAGTTCGGCATGCTGGTGCCGATGCCGATCGCGCCACCTTGAGAAATGGTCATCGCGATGGTGTTGTTGGTCTTAAAACTGAAGGCCTTGTTGTCATTTGTACCGACGGAAATGTCCGCTCCGGTCGAGTTGCCGCCATTCAAAATTCCGGTCACAAGAGAGCTGACATAGGCACAGGCCGAATTTCCCGAGGCATCGAAAGTGATAACCTGGTTCAAAGAGCAAGTGAAATCCTGAAGGGTCGTCCCTGTTCCGTTCGAAGCGATGATGCGATTGTTGCCAAAGCTGTTGGCGTTCGTGCCGCCTTTTGAGACGGGGACTTTGTTCAATGTCAAAATGCCGGTGTAAGCTAGCGTCGCATCGCCCGAGACGATGTTGTTCACCCAAGCTGTTCCATCATAAATCATGATCTGACCACTCACAGTGGCTGCAGTCACAGATTTACCTTTGATTTTATCCACACTCGTCGAGTTGTAGACTCCGGAAACGTCTCCTGCGAACGAAGTCGAGGTTCCAAGTTTGGTGTTGAAGACGTCGTAATCGGTTTTGCTCAATAATCCCGCGATCGTTCCTGTATTGGAAGCCATCGGAATTTTCCAGGTGTGCGCATTCGTTGCCGAAGAAATGGTCGGTGTGGCGACCGAGTTGTCGACACTGATACTGATGGTTTGCGTAGCTCCGGTTTGCCCACCGAACGAAGTGATGCCACCGCTTGAGACCAAGTCGACATAAGCGGCGCCATTCTGGGAGACTTTAAATTTATTAGCGGATAAATCGTAGTAAATTCTTCCTTGATTCGCCGGAGAAGCGGCGGGAGCTGCGATCCCGGCTTGATTGATGGCGCCACTGATGTCCAACGCTGACGAAGGGAGCGCAGTGCCGATCCCGATCGCGCCATTTTGCGAGATGGTCATGGCGATTGAGTTATTAACTTTGAAAGCCAAGGCTTTGTTATCATTCGTGCCGATGGAAATATCAGCGCTTGTCGCATTTCCACCGTTGACGATAAATCCGCCAAGAGAACTGATGGCAGCACAAGTGGCGTTTCCCGAGGCATCGAAGCTGATCACCTGATTGAGCGAGCAGGTAAAATCCTGAAGCGTCGTCCCTGTTCCATTCGAAGCGATGATGCGGTTATTTCCGAATGAGGTCGCATTGGTACCACCCTTCGACACGGGGACTTTGTTCAAGGTGAGTATCCCAGCATAGCTGAGGGTCGCATCGCCCGACATCATGGCGTTGTTCCAAGCCGTGCCATCGTAAATCATCATTTGCCCGCTGACCGAGCCTGCGGTGACGGCCTTGCCTTTGATTTTATCAACGCTGGTTGCATTGTAGGCTCCTGAAACGTCTCCTGCGAAAGAAGTGGTCGTACTAAGCTTGGTGTTAAACGCATCGTATTCCGTCTTACTTAAAAGGCCAGCCGTTGTCCCCGTATTTGAAGCCATCGGGATTTTCCAAGTGTGAGCATTTGTCGCGGAAGAGATTGTGGGAGCGGCGACCGAGTTGTCGACGCTGATCGCAAGCGTTTGTGTTCCACCAGTCTGTCCACCTAATGAAGTGATACTGCCTCCACCGATCATGTCGACATAGGCAGCACCATTTTGCGAGACGCGAAATTTATTGGTTGAAACATCATAATAAATTCGGCCCTGATTGCTTGACGATACCGATGGAGCCGCGATTCCAACTTGGTTGATGGCACCGCTGACATCCAAGGCAGTCGAGGGATTGGTGTTCGCGATGCCGACGTTGCCGCTCGGTAAGATCGTCATGGCGATGCTATTATTAGCTTTGAAGTTCAAGGCAAAGTTATCATTCGTTCCAATTGAAATGGCCGCTCCGGTTGAATTTCCGCCATTGGTGATGCCAGTTGGAAAAAGCGAAGCCACAGTGGCGCAAGTTCCGTCTCCAGAAGCGTTGAACGAAATCACTTGGTTCATTGAACAGGTGAAATCTTGCAGAGTGGTTCCGCTCGAGTTCGATGCGATGATGCGATTGTTACCAAAAGAAGTCGCGTTGGTTCCGCCTTTTGAAACCGGAACCTTATTTAAAGTCACCATTCCCGTGTAGCTCATCGTCGCGTCCCCCGACATGACGGCGTTGTTCCAAGCCGTGCCATCATAGATCATCATCTGACCACTGACGGAGCCTGCGGTGATGGATTTCCCCTGGAGTTTTTGAACGCTCATCGCATTGTACACACCCGAAACATCGCCAGCAAAAGAAGTCGCAGATCCGAGCTTTGTCACGAATGAATCATAATCCGTTTTATTCAATAATCCCGCGGTCGTTCCTGTATTGGAAGCCATCGGAATTTTCCAAGTGTGAGCGTTGGTGGCGGACGTGATCGTCGGGGTGGCCACTGAATTGTCAACGCTGATCGCAAGAGTCTGAGTGGCGCCGCTCTGGCCGCTCAGAGATGTGATGCCCCCGCTCGATACCAGATCTACGTAAGCGGCACCATTTTGCGAGACTTTGAATTTGCTTGCGGAAGCATCGAAATAAATACGCCCTTCATTAGCGGGCGAGACCGCAGGAGCTGCGATACCGACTTGATTGAAGGCACCACTGACATCCAGGGCGGATGAAGGGAATGTGGTCCCGATTCCGACATTACCGCTTTGGGAGATTGTCATCGCCACCGAGTTACTGACTTTGAATTTCAAAGCCTTATTGTCATTCGTACCAAGGGAAATATCTGCGCCAGTGGTGTTACCGCCATTCACGATGAAGCCACCCAGCGAGCTGATCGCGGCACAAGTGGCATTGCCCGAGACATCGAATGAAATGACTTGATTGAGCGAGCAAGTGAAGTCCACCAAAGCCGTGCCGGTGCCATTGGAAGCAATGATCCGGTTGTTACCGAAGGTGGTCGCGTTGGTTCCGCCCTTTGAAACCGGTACTTTATTCAGTGTGAGCACGCCAGCGGAACTAAGGGTCGCGTCGCCCGACATCACATTATTCCCCCATTGGCTGCCGTCGTAGATCATCATCTGACCACTCACAGAGCCAGCGGTTACTGATTTGCCTTTCAGTTTATCCAAGCTGACATTCGTGTAAACACCACTGACATCACCAGAGAAAGCAGCGGCCGCATTTAGTGGCGTGTAGCCAAGTGCTCCCGTCACATCGGAAGAAGTGATCGTGGCCGAAGCCCAAGATAAAACTCCGCTACCATCGGTTTTTAAAAACTCATTCGGATTGCCATCAGTTGTAGGCAAAGTGAGATTCACGTTTCCACCCAAAGCAGGTGCCGCAATCTGAATATAATTTGAACCGTTATAAACTCGCAAGTTTGTGGCTTGCACGTTCAGACCGCTCACGGTTCCAGTCGTGATTAAATTTCCTGACGTGTTGATCGCAGCAGATCCGCTGATCGTACCTGAAGTGATCGTGTTGCCAGAAACTTTTCCAGGCGTGGTGAGATTTGGGATGTCCGCTTCGACCAGCGAAATGGTTCCGGCAGTGACTCGCCCTTTGGTGTCGACCGTGACTTTGCTATAGGTGCCGCTGCTGACGCCCGTATTCGTCAGATCAATAGTTCCAGAGCCAGAGCTAATCGTGCCGGCCAACGAGCCGTTCAAAGACATGCTCGAGCCCACGGTCAACGATGAGATTGAACCGGCACCACCTGCACCCACGGTCTGCACACCACCACTGGTTTGGTATTTGATCTGCCCGGTTGTCGAGTCAAACCAAATGTCCCCATTGGCTGTTCCCGCAGGATCCGAAGCGAAGCTTGGCAAAGAAGCGCCGGAAGAATCCGTCTTCATAAAGTTGCCGGCCAAGATGCTTTGCAAATTCGTGTAGGCCGGTGTGGTGAAGAGCGCTTCGAGATTGGCCTGGGTGAGAACCGTGGAACCCGAATTGTTGACTTGCAGGACCGAACTTCTTTCCAACCCTTGTAGGCTCTGCGCGACGACCGCCGTGGGAACCGAGTCGATGACCAGATCGGGTGTCAAAGTGTCCGCGATATTTGAAGAAGAGGGCGTCACGATCAGACGCAAATAGCGAACGGCACCGGCAGAGGGATTGTATGCGCCACTGGCGCAAGTCTGGCCCGGAACATTGTTGGCGGAAATTACGGCGAGATTTTGCAGAATTTGGCCCATCGTGCGACCCGGATCATTGACGGTTCTTTTACCTGAGCCCGGCAGCGAGCCCACGTGCACCGTGAAATGTCCTTCGGTGTTGGAAGTGTTCACGGTTTGCTGTTCCTCGTACAGAAGACAGGTGCCGTTCGGGTTGATCACTTGCACGGTCAATTTAGCGGCGCTATCCAAAAGCGGAGCGTTGGTGCCGGCCTGGTAAAGCTGTCCATCAATGGTGAAAGTTTGAGGAGCTTCGTTCGAAGCGATCGCCAACAGTGGTGAGATCAGGATCAAACCTGCAATCGCCAGTTTTCGAATCTGATTTTGAAGTTTCATCCCATGCATTGTCAAAAGCCTCGTTGGTTCACAATTCACTTTTCATTGAGATCTGCGAATCTAAAGACTTATCGGAGAAGAGTTTGAAGAAAATAAGAACACATGAAGCAAAAATAAATAATCTTGATTGCTGGCGATTACCGGACTGTAAACATATATTTATGTATAATTATTTTCGTTGTTGATGACAAACGATTCGCGCTCAGGCAACACGAGCGCCGAAAAATGAGAAGTGTGTTGTTCAAGACACTTCGATGATATGATCTGATTTTCAATCAGCGCGCGCCGGCGCTTCTCTAGCTCGGTTCACCCATCATTTGTTGAAGTATCAAGGACCATTTCAGTATCGGGCCCGTTGAGAAATTATGGGAGTGATATATTTGGCGGGAAATCCCAAAGTTAAAACAACAGGTTACCGGTGGTGTTTCACGATGAGATCGGCAAGCCAGAAAAAGATTCTTTATTTCCCAATCCAGAAGAAATCGATGTTCAAGCAAGCGATGTCTTCAGCGGGCGAGTCTTTGACGATTTGGGAAAATTGCTTGATGTAATCGGCCAGTTGCTCGCGGATTTTCTGAAAGTCGGCGCGAGAAACCGAAATCGGGGAAGAAAACATCAGTTCCTTCTCGGTCAGTTCATCGGCCCGTTGCAGAGCTTTCATCCGCCAGTTCGATAAATGTTTGAGCAGGTGGGGTGAGCCGAACTCGAGAAAGGTTCGCTGCGGTCCCATCTTGTATTTTTCTTTTTCTTTGATGACCAAACCTGCGGACTGTAGGAATTCCAGCAGCTGGATGATCTTCGGTCGTGGCAGCTGAAACTTATCGACCAGCTCCTCGACTGATTTTCCGTCCTCGGCCGTTGAAGCATACAGTCTCAACGCTGAATACATCCAGCTGGAATAAAATGTCGTGCGGTCATGTTCGGATAATTTTTTTTCATGATCAAAACGTTTGGAGATCTGCGTGGCCTCGCGCCGGATTTTTTCCAGCTTTTCCAAGATGAAGCCTTGGTACCGATGATTGCCAGCGCGTGCATGCTGAACCAATAACGACAGGTACTCGGTTTCCAGATCGGTGAGCTGCAGGTACTTGGCCAGATCGAAAGCTTGCTCCAAAGTGAGCTCGCGATCACCTGACAAAATCAAACTCATCAAGGTCGAGTGAACGCCCAAGGCCTTGGCCATTTTCGATAGCTCGCCATGACCTTTCTTGGGCAGTTTGCGCAGGTGATCCTGCAGGTATTCGCGGTAATTTTCAAAATTAAACAGGCTCATATCGTATGTATCGGCTTTTAAAGCACGAACTTTACTGATTGTAAGATATAACATAACGCTTTTACAAAGTAGCTGTGGATCAATTGATGCACCGCATTTATTATCCAACCACAAGCCTTCCCCAACCCCAAGGCTCGAAATAGGAGAACCCAATGCAACCCAACCAACCGACCCCTTTGCTCGTGTCCTCTCAAAGCAAGCTGGCTCAGTGGTCCTTAAATTGCTTTGTGAATCAGTATATGAAAAACACCAAAACAATCGCACTGATCGCATTTACAGCCATGCAATTCGCTTCGGGCGCAATTTCCGCTCAACAGCTGGCAAACTCTTCGACAAAACGGGATCATCAACAAGGACAGGCAAAAGAGTCTGCACGTTCATCAAGCAACGACCGCATGAAGCTTTCCGATAGCGACCGGTCGGACAAAAAAAGCCGAAAGTCTTCGGGTGATTCCTTGAAAGAGGACAGTCGCCGGGACTCGGATAACGATAAGATGTCTCTCGGTGGCGCCGACGCGGGCGGTGCTTTTGCGGTCCGCCAAAACGGAAAGCTCCTGACCTTAACCGAAGCCGGATTTATTTTCACCAAGTCAGCGGACGAAGCCGTCGTGCAGGCAAAAAAATATCCAACTTATTATTCAATTTCCCCGCAAACCAAAGAAGAGTTGCGAACGATCTTGAAAGCGCTGCCTTTGTCGAGTCGATACGACGCAAGTGCAGCCAGGGCCGCTGACATTTTGGCATCGGATGATCGATCTATTTTTATCGATGCCCGCAGCGTGGTTCAGCCTGGCGTCTACGAAAAAATCAAGAAGGATTATCAGAATCTTCTGAAACTTTCCTCGAAGACAATTCAATTGAATCGGGACAACTCGGCTTTACCGGCCTATTCGGACGCCGAAAAAACTTATATTTTGGCAGCATTTGAAGAGTACAGTCCGCGGCAACAAGCGCTGACATTGATTCACGAATACCTGATGCGAACGGTGGAGCCAGTTAGTCAGAAAATTTTGTCCATCAATCAAATCGACAATCTGATTCAGGCCTATCTGAATTCAGATCGCAGTGAAGCAAGTGCGGTCGCATACACCAATGCCTTGAATGCAATTTCAACGAAACTCTTAGCATCCAGTTCATGGGAAGATCGCCGGATGAGCTCGCGCGATATTCTTCGAGAAGTTCAACCTCGAATTGCAAGTCTTATGGATTACTCTGTTGTCTTGAATTCCAATTTGAAGCAGCGCTCGGCGGCCTTGAAAACAATCGAACAACAGCTGGGTCGTCCTATTCTGGCGAGCGAACTTTTTCTCAAGCCTTCGCAGCTCTACACCTCAAGCAACGTGTCGATGGATATGTCCCTGGTGCAAAAATTTGATTCGATTCTTCCGGCCACGACGGTATTTTCTGGAGTGAATTTCTCAAAAGACGTTTATAACTTTGTATTTGACCGCAGCTCCCAATCTTATGTGGAAAACCTGACGGAGCTGCTCCAGGCAGAAGCTTCAGATTATTCGGCCGATCATAAGCCGCAGTATTCGAAAATCGCCATGCAGCTGTCCAATGAATTCGATGACATCTGTCGCAAGTACCACACCGAAGTGGAAAAATCAGATGTGCCAAATGATAAGATGCTTCACACCAGCACGGTGAATTCCAAATTCTATATCATCAGCTGCCTGGTCAACGGCGGTGTGCGAGGCTACGGAATGAAACTTGAGATTGGAAAGAATTAGAAAAGAATTAGAAAAGTACCGGAACTTTTGTCGCGGCCCGGGTCTCCCTGAGCTGCGACCGACTCTCAGAATATTTCTGGTTCTTATTGATGGGTAGGCGGCGAGAGCAATCCACCACCTTCAAAGCCGGTGATCTCTTTGAAAATTCGGCGCAAAGAATTCTGTTTTTGCAAAGCGCGTGAATTCGGAATGCGACTGGTCCACATGTTGACGGTCTCTTCCGCCGAGAGAAACAGAATGGGGCCGAAAACTCCGCTTTGTTTTCGCAGATGGTGGGCGACCTCGACTCCGGATAAACCGCCAATCTTCAATTCGATATCCAGGACGATCAGGTCCGGTTGGAACCGCAGCTCATCGATAAATTCGATCGCCTCTTCGCCCGTGGTAAAACCCAAAACATCAATCGGCTGATCTTTAAATAGAGACATCACCGCTTCCCGAAACTCGACATCATCATCCACAATCACCAGCGTTTTGTTTCGTTCCATTCCAGTTTCCTTTTCGTATCGTAATATCTTTCGGGCCCGTGCGGACTTTCAAAAACTTAAAGCCCTACTTAGAATGTGCAACCTTGATACCGAAAGAGGAGCCGCGCCAGTGGCAAGCAAAGCCTGGTCTTTGTCCATTTTCGACGTGAGAAGACAGAAATATGTTCAAAATTGACCCAGGCTGATTTTTCGATTCCGGGATGGAGCCATCACGGATTGCGGCTCGGTTTCCTCACGGCAGTTCAATCCGCAATTCTTTCAGCTCGCTCAGAAATTGGCCAAAAGCTTCCGGTTGCTCGGCTAGATTCAGCGTTTCGAAATCAACAAGCTTCCACTGCTGAAGCCGGACATCGAAAGATACTGTCGGGTTCGGCTGGCCTTGATCTGATACTGAGAGCCATCCTGGATTGCATCCCCGTTGGCAACCATGGCCGTCAGGAGCAGATTCATTTTCCGGACCGTTTCGGCAGGCCATTTCGAGGATGGTGTGAAGTGGTTTAGCTGTACCAGGCGACTCCAGAATGATCCCGGATACGCAAGTAAGGAAGTCCTGTTGGCCGAGTTGAGCCCACCAGCGGTTAAGAGCGGAATGATAAAGTCGCTTCCCGCTTCAGAACCGTTGACTCTTTCTGTAATGGCAAGCCGGCCATAGGCATCCAAGTCCTGCAGCTTTGCCGATTGTGGCAGTTGGTTGATCTCTTTTTGCAGGTGATTGAAAAACCAAGCCAGCAACGTACGAACTTTGGGATCTCGCCAAAAGCTGGCGGGTTTGTAGAGCAACACTTTTTTGGCAGGCAATAAATTTGCCTCGATGACTCTGCTGACCAGGTAAGGAATTCGAATCGCCGTGGTCGGATCATCGGCATTGGCGTAGATGTGGGTTGCATTGCCGGCGCCCAGAAACTCTCCGAGCGTATAGATCCGATCTCCCAGCTTCACGCGATCGCCCTGACGGAGCAAAGCCGTCACTTCATCGTATTTGCTGTATTTGATTTTGGCGTTGTAGCTGTTCAAAAGCGGGCTGGGATTGAAAAGGTTTGGATCTCCCAGGTCGATCAGCACGGACTGTGGACCCGGCGTATTTTTATACCGCCTCCACGCTGCCTTCATTCGGGGACCGCGTTGGAAGTCCGCCGTCTGAGAAATGTCAGATAACTGAAAAATCATTTTCAGGCTGACATCGGGGTACAGGGTCTTGGACGAGAATTGAGATTCGCTATAGACCGTTCGGCAAGCGGTCTGGGCTGGGCAAAGCGAAGATAGCCCAATCAGAATAACACCTGTCAAAAGCCTGAACAGTTTCACGGACTGTTTTTCCTTTCCTGTCGGTTTCAAGCGAATCGGCGGGCTTGGGCCGACCTGCCGCTATTCATTTTCAAATCGCGTGCTCACCGGGGTCCTGCTCTGGTTTACCTTTGAGAATTCCTGTTTTAATCTATTCGGGTGCTTCACGGAAATCAGTCCATCTCCCATTACACGCCCAGCAATATGACGATCTGGATGGCCATGGCCTTTCAAGGCGGCTTCTTGAATATCGCCGGCTATCTGAGCTGTCACCGATTTGTGTCCCACATGACGGGTGCGTGGACGCTGTCAGGTTTTGAATTTTTTCAGCTGAATTGGCGCGAATGCGGCAGCGTGGTGGCGACGCCTTTCGCTTTTCTTCTGGGCTGCATCTTAAGCGGTTTGTTGGTGGATGTGCGCCTGAAGCAAAAACGCCAGCCCCGCTACTACGAAGTCTTCGGTCTGCTGTTTCTGCTCATCTTAGCGATTCTTCTTGCCGGTCATTCCGGCCTGTTCGGTGTCTTCGGCGAGTCTTTCACGCAGCCTCGTGATTATGCCTTGATGATTCTTTTATCATTCGTCTGCGGTTTGCAAAACGGCACGATCAATTCCGTTTCGCGCATGGTGGTGCGCACCAGTCACCTTACCGGCTTGACGACAGATTTGGGTCTTGGTCTTGCGCGCTTGCTGAACCGAAGAAAAATGCCGGACCCTTTATGGGAAGAATTGCGTTCCAATTTATTGCGCCTGGGATTGATTTTCTTTTTTGTCGTGGGAGCAGGCTTTGGCGGAGTTCTCTTCTCGGCAATTCAGTTTCAGGCCTTTGCCATTCCGGCTTTGATCTCCGGTACACTCTTCAGCTTGATGCTTTATTTTCAGGCCTTGAAAAAGCTCCCCGCGAATTGAACCAGCCTTTGCGGCTTGACGGGGATCGGGCCTTCGGTGCCAAATAGGTGTTCTGATGAAAACACTTTTGATCCTTTCAATCGTCGTGGCTTGTTCCTTCAACGCTTCAGCGGCCGAGCTTCTGACCAACAGTGCGCACTTTGCGAATGCGCCGGCTTGGTTGACTCTGAATCGCGTCAACAAGGTGGCAGGGCCTATCGAAAATTTCATGGAGTGGAGCACTCATCGCGTGGAAGTGGTGTGGTATCAAGACCAAGCGGCGTTCGAGAAAGCTCATTCCGTGGGACCTGCGGCGCTGGCGGTTTCGTTTCGCGGACAAGACAAAATTTTGCTGGGGCCACGTGTGACCGAGAAAAATTTTGATCCGGTTTTCGGTCACGAGCTGGTGCACGTGATCTCCAGCCAAAAATACAAAGACGCGATTCCGAGCTGGCTCGAGGAAGGCATCGCCAACTTCGTATCCAAAAATGGCAGTGTTGATTACCAAGCTCTGAGCAAATATCCGGTCAAAGACGTCACCGAGCTGGCGCACCCCATGCACGGCGAGGCGGCGATGATTCATTCACGATACCAGGCTTCGCAAGCGCTGGCGGAAATGATTTCCAGTCATTGTGACTTGCGCGGATTGCTTCGTCTCAGTGTGCAAAGAAAGCTGCAGGATTATCTCGAAAACATCTGCCGCATTTCGGATATCAACAGTTCCTATCAAAAATGGATCAAAGATAAATCAGGAAAAAGTTAGGCCGCGAATTAATTGAGCTGCCTGCGGAAAAGTTATCGGCCCGCTCCGATCCAAGGTCTTGTGGCCCGTCGACTGCAGAAGCCGTTTCAGAAACAGCTTCTGGATTTTCAATACGATTAAGGTGTGTTGCGTTTGTTCAGCTCTTCGTAACCAGGCAGGGTCGAAAGATCCGGTACGACGACGATGGCGATGCGACGATTCTGCGCGCGTCCTTCAGGAGTATCGTTCGAAGCTCGCGGAGACGTGTCGGCAAAGCTTGCGGCGCTGACACGGTTGGCGGGCATGCCGGCATCAATCATCGAGCGGGTCACGTTCAATGCACGCGCCGAAGCCAATTCCCAATTTGATGGAAAAGTCGCGGTTGAGATTGGCACATTGTCAGTGTGTCCTTCGACTTGGTAACGTTTATTCGGAATTGCCGTCAACTGAGCGGCGACCTCTTTGATAGCGTCATGACCAGCAGCAGACAATTTTGCAGATCCCGATGTGAACAGGACATCAGATCCAAGGCTGACCACCATTTTACCGTCGACGAATTGCACGGACAGCGCACCCGAATCCGTTAATTTTTTAAATCGTTGAGTCAGATCTTCGAATTCCTTCAAACGTCGCCGCTCTTCGGCCTGGCGTTGGCGCATTTCATCCATCGCTTTTTTCATGTCTTCGAGAGAGGACTTCAGTTGTCCGCGGTCCTTGGTGACGGTGATCAGATTTTCTTGAACCTGAGCTTTCTCGTCGTTCGCGGCTTTCAATTCGCTTTTGCCTTTTTCGATATCGGCATTTCTTTTTGCAATTTCAGATTTCAGTTCGGACGTTTCGCTTTCGTATTTGGATTTCGAAACGCAAGCCGCTAAAGCGACCGCAACCAAACACATACTGACTTTAGAAAAATTCATGGTGGTTTTCCCTTCCTTGAGGTGAAGAAAAATTGTCAGATACTTGGCCATGAAATTCAAGCATCCGCCGCCGATCAAGAGAATAATTTTGAACTGAGAAGACTCCCTCATCCACGATGTTGACCGTTGGTATGATGCATTGTCTGGAAGAAATATAACATGCCATACCAACGGTCAACATCGTGGATGAAGGCCCTTTTTTTTCACGAACCGAGATCTCGAATCTAAACTGAGCATCGCCACGCATCTCGGAACATTCACTTTGGCCAACGACGGAATGGACCGACCCTCTCAAGATTTAAAAACCGGACTGTCCACCGCCGGCATCAAGGAATCCGAATTCGTCGTTTAGAAGAATGGCGAGGGTTGGTTTATCAGAAGTCGGCAAGGGGCCGGCGTTGTTTTCCGAATCAGAAGCCAAAGCCTGATACTTAAAGAAATTGGAATGCGTTTACGAATGAATTTGAAAGACGGGTCGCGTATTCCGTGATTTTTGTGTCAGAGCGGATGCAAGCAATTCTGAGGCTTTGATCTTTCAAATTTTGAAGCGATATATAGTGATTGGGGCAAAGAGAAATTGCATGAGATTTTTCCTGAAACACTTTTTCGAAGGATGTGGTCAGGAACTTTGCGTTCTGGTCATTTATCTCCAATTTTTGCGGGGCCGAACTTTCCGTAGTTTTTGAAATTTGATTTTTGCCGTTCGAAGAGGCAAGTTCAAAAATGGTGACCGCATCGCCAAACTTGACAAGAACTTTGAAAGTCGAAGCCTGAGCCAGAGGAAGCCAAAGTAAAATCCCAAGAACTGCCATACGGAAACTCATTCTTTACCTCGTTCCTTGAGCCGGCGAAATTTTGCCAGAAGTCACCCGGATGGGTCGGCTGCCGTAACCATCACAATATCCAGCAGGAGCCCGGAAGTCAGAGCAGCCCAGCGCCTGCCGAATCCGCGGTTGTGCGAGAATGATCCGATTGACTCGATCTGCAGTTTTCGGATGCATATCAAAAAATGGTTGGGAACTTTGATTGCTTTTTGGACAAAGTGGTTTGGTTATGTTCGAGATAGCTCTCAAGGCTTCGTCGGGCTGGATATTTTCAAAATTTTTATTAATGTAATCTGCGATCACTTCCGTTGCCAACCAATCTGCAGTGCTTTCGCCGATCTGGTCGTCCTTGCAAAACATTTTATCGTCACTTCCAAAAAGGCGGCGCTGGCCAGCAGCAACAACTCCTTCGTTTCTTTTTGCCTCGACCGAGTCTTTGTTTCGAAGACATTTCAGAAGATTTGGATTTATATACTGAGATTCCGCCTTATCTAAATTTTTCCTGTCATATTTAATATTTTCTCCGCTGAGTGCCATTTGTATTCCGCAGGGGTCAATGCTGTGGGCTATTTCGTGAGTGGTCGACCAAAGGAGAGTGAAATCACTTTGCCCAGCAAAAAGGATACCATTGCAAGTAAGGAATTCATTGCCTTTCGGCACGTATGCAGCATTTGTTATCAAAGCGGAATCAATTGAAATCTGATCTCTCTTATTCCGATCTTTGAAACAATCGTTTCCGCTATAATTCATAGATTTGATTTTGGTGACAAGGTAATCCTTCATTTTGTCATCGACGGGAAAACTGGAAATTTTGTTCTGAAGAAGTTGCTTGGCTGTTGGAAAAATATCCAGCTCCACCTTTTTTTCCAGCTCTTTTACTTTCAAAGTGTCAGAGAGACGAGCTTTCATTCCATGCAGAACGTTCTTGAAGTTAGAGTTTTCTTGAAGAAGCGTCAGGTCTTCTAAGTTCCCGTTGAATTGAATCGACCTGGTCTTGCTTTTTTGACTGATTTTAATACTGGCAAACTGGGCCAAACCTTCTGAAATTTTCTTATCGCAGTCTTCAATATTTTTTGGATCCTGAAATTGGCACTCCGGACTGTTTTTAAAAGCCAAAGTTTCGAGCGCCATCTTTCGAAAGTACTTTTGATTTGGGTCCTGAATGATTTTTTTAAAATCCCGGGCGGTGGTCGGTAAGTCATTTTGAATCGCCGTATCCAGGAAAGATTCTGAAACTCCATTCGTGGCGGTTCCAGTGAGGTCTTTCGTTTCCCCGGGAGAACACGCTACGCTAAACAAGTCATTGCAATAAGATGGCGGAGAGGCCGCAAAAGTCGGCGAGGGACACCCCAGCCAAAAAATCGAAAACAGTAGCATCTTTCTCATTTAGTTATTCTAAGCGCTCTCCTCCCCCTGAAAAAGACCGGTTTTGTCCGGAGCAACAGCTGAACGGCAGCAATCAGGTCCAACTGGACTTAATGCGGGTGACAGATTGTCACGATACTCTTGCCGAAGGCAAAACCTCCGACCTGGTTTGTGGATCATTTGGAAATTAAAAAAACGACTACAATTGTTGTTCTGGATGATGATCAGAGCATCCACAATATCTGGAATGGTCGTCTGAAATCATTGGGCGCATTGGATCATGGTATTGAGTTGATAAGTTTTACCTCTGCCGATGCCTTCAAAAAATGGTTTGCTGCTCAGCCAGTGAAACATTCTCATGTTATTTACTTAATCGATTATGAATTATTGGGCCAACAAGTGACGGGTCTTGATGTCGTGGAAGGGCTTTCCATTCAAAATTCTTCGATTCTCGTCACCAGCCGTCATGAGGAAAAATATATCATTGAAAGATGCCATCGTCTGGGCATGAAAATGATCCCGAAAATGATGGCGGGTCTGGTCCCATTTAAAATTTCCAAATAGAGCTGAAACTTCCTTGCCGATCCGCATAGAACTCGCAGGTTCCCTCGAGTGAAAGATATGATTTCTGGTTGGCCTATGCTAAGGTCCGAAGCGTTATGTCGATGGATGCGAGTTACAATCCTCTTTTGGTGATTTTGTCTGTGTTGGTCGCGATTTTGGCGTCCTATGTGGCGCTGAATCTTGCTTACAGTGTTACTCAGGCCAAGGGGCGATCGCAGTTGATGTGGTTGACCTGTGGGGCCGTGGCCATGGGCGTGGGGATTTGGAGCATGCACTTTGTTGGCATGCTGGCCTTCGAGATGCCCGGCATGGACATGGCCTACGACATTCCTTTGATGATTCTTTCCGTTGTGGTTGCGATCTTCGGCAGTGCGCTCGCACTTTTTGTCGTCAGCCGTCCCGTTGTGCAAAGTGGATCCTTGATTTCGGGTGGCATCGCGATGGCCGCGGCGATCAGTGGCATGCACTATATCGGAATGTATTCCATGCGCATGTCGGCCCGCATTCAGTGGAACGTTTACCTTGTTCTACTTTCGATTGTCATTGCCTTGGCGGCCTCATTTGGGGCGCTCACCATTTCGATCCGTCTGCGCAACAAACCGGATCGTCTGAGCTTGCTGGTGATGGCCAGCATGTTGATGGGAGTGGCGATCTCGGGAATGCATTACACCGGTATGGTCGCCGCGACTTTCATTCATGATCAAACCCTGCAAATTCACGAATCCAATCTGTTGGTTTCCTCGGGGGTGACGATCGTCACGATTTTCACGACCTTGTTGCTGCTCGGGATCGCGTTGGCCAGTTCGATTGGTCAACGGATTTTGGCGCTTCGACAAAAGCGCAATGAAGAGGTCCTGATCAAAAGCGAAGAGAAATTTCGCGTGCTTGTCGAAGCGGTTCGGGATTACGCGATTTTCATGGTGGATCCAAAGGGGCTGATCACGACATGGAATTCGGGGGCGGAAAAGATCATGGGCTATACCGATCAGGAAATCATCGGTCAGCACGTCTCCGTGTTGATGCCAAAGGACAAGCCCGGAAGCCCCGGTGTTCCCAGCGAATTTGTGATCGCGCAAGAGCAAGGACACTTTGAAGGCGAGGTTGTTCGCCAGCGAAAAGATGGTTCCAAGTTTTGGGCGAATATCGTGATTGATCCTCTTTACGATAAGGATGGAACGCTGACGGGCTTTTCCAAGGTCACGCGTGATATCACGCAGTTGAAAGCAGCGGAAGAGCGAACCAAGAGCATCAATGAAGAGCTGGAAATGCGGGTGCGCGAAAGAACGCTCGCTTTGCAAGCGCGTGAAGCGCAGTTGCGCACCATCACCAACGCCCTTCCCATCCTGGTCGCGCAAGTGGATCAGCACGAACGTTTTTTATTCGCGAATGATTCTTTCTGTGATTGGTTCCAATGTGATCCAAGCGAAATTCGCAAGCAGACCTTTCGCGCCATTCTCGGTGAAGAGCGGTACCCGGGCAATCAACCCTATATCATCAAAGTCCTGCAAGGCGAAACCGTCACTTACGAACGAAACTCGAAAAGCGGCAACCGGCAGACCATTCTCAATGTCACCTTCGTGCCCGAGTTCGATTCAGACAATAAAGTGAAGGGTTTTATCATTGTTGCCACTGATGTCACCAAGTACAAAGACATCGAAGCGCAACTGAAGAGCGCCAAAGAAGAGGCCGAAGTGGCCAATGCCACCAAGAGCGCGTTCTTGGCCAACATGAGCCACGAGATCCGCACGCCTTTGGGCGCAGTGATTGGATTTTCAGAATTGATGTTGGACGGTCAGATGTCGGCCTCTGAGCGAGTCAACACCATCGAGATCATCAAGCGAAATGGCAAATTGCTTTCCACCATCATCAACGACATTTTGGACTTATCCAAAGTTGAAGCGGGCAAGCTCGATATCGAGCGCATCGATGTTCCTTTGCGAGAACTTTTGAATGAGCTGGTGGTGCTTTTGAATCTCGAAGCTTCCGGCAAAGGCATCAAACTGGTTGTATCGTCAGAAGGGATTGTTCCGGACATCATCACGACCGATCCTGTGCGATTGCGCCAGATCCTTTTCAACATCGTCGGCAACGCCATCAAGTTCACCGAAAAGGGATTTGTCAGCCTGACCGTGAAGCTGGCGCCATCGGATGTGACCAAACTTTTGTTTGTCGTCAAGGACACCGGCACCGGCATTGGCCCTGAGCAAGCGGTTCGCCTTTTTTCACCTTTCACCCAAGCGGATGTGACGACCACGCGAAAATTTGGTGGCACCGGTTTGGGCTTGGTCCTTTCTAAAAAACTGGCCAATGCCTTGGGCGGCGATGTCATCTTGAAAGATAGCGCCTTGGGTGTCGGTAGTACTTTCGTCATCAGCATTGATCACGGACAATCGAAAGAAGTCATTATCGAAACTATCGGTGAACCACAGGACAACGCGAAAATCATCGATTTTTCCCCGCGCGCGGGGAGTCCCTTACTTTCGCGTCTGAAGGTTTTGATCGTCGATGACAGTCTGGATAATTTAGCGTTGATCAAAAGAATCCTGACGATTGCCGGCGCCAAAGTTGAAACCGCCAACAGTGGACGGCAGGGGATCGAAAAGGCTCTCCATGAAGATTTCAGTCTGGTGCTGATGGATTTACAGATGCCCGATCTGGATGGCTTTCAAGCGACGCAAGAGCTGCGCAATCGCGGTTTCATTCGTCCCATCATTGCCCTGACCGCGCACGCCATGAAAGAAGAACGCAAACGTTGCATCGATCTCGGATTCAATGATCATCTCACCAAGCCCGTGGACCGCGACGCTTTGCTCGACACGTTGTCGGCCTATCTTGCTTAGGCGATTTCCAAACTGAGAGCCCAATCTGGGTCTACACATGGCTAAAGCTTTGACACCGAAATCCGCAAGCTTGGAAATGCTGAAGCTTTTTGCGAACAGGTATTGTTCTTGCTCTTCAAGCTTCCATGACAAATTTGAGACGAGCCCTTATTCTCTCGACGGTTTTCAACATCCCGCTGGCGGTTCTGGCCGCTGAATCCTGCAGGGATATCTATAGGCCTTTACCTGAGGCCGCCGCACCCAAGGCTCATCTTCACACCGATCTGACCAAGTACGTGGCGGGGATGGAGAAGAGCTCTTTGCAGAAAGCCGCTTACGCTGCTCTCGCCAGACCCGGAGTGATCGTCGATCTAGGGACCGGATCTGGAATTGCGGCCCGCGATCTCGCTGTGCTTTTTCCAACTTCCAAAATCATTGGCGTCGATCTCGATCCCGGAATGGTCCAGTACGCAAAATCTCACTACACCTTGGCGAATCTCGATTACAAAACGGGCAACGCCGAGCTGAAAAACTTTGCTCCCAATTCCCTCGACACGATTTTTATGTCGTCGACGGCGCACCATCTCACGAGCTACGGCAGCGGAAGCTTCGAGGTGCAGCATGTGCGAAACGCGATCCAATCGGCTCACGAGCAGCTGAAGCCGGGAGGTCTTTACATCTTGCGAGACTTTTTGATTCCCGATGGACCATCCGAAGTGTTTCTCGATTTGCCGGAGACCGATGGCCAAACGACGGGATCACCGCGCGAGCTTTCGACGGCCGCACTTTTCGAAAAATTCGCTCGTGATTTTCGCAGCGGGCGAAACCCCGATCGTCCCGTGCCTTATCAAGCGGTGTCGGGTGCTGAGAGTGGCTGGCGGCGTTTTCGCCTGTCACTGCGGGACGCGACCGAATTTATTTTGCGCAAAGATTATCGCGATCATTACGACGCCGAAATCAAAGAAGAGTACACTTTCATGAGTCAGGCCGATTACGAATCCAGTTTTCGCCAGGCTGGATTTCGCATTCAGCATTCGGCGCCCATTCACAACCCATGGATCGTGAACAACCGCTTTCGCGATAAGATTCGCATCACGGATCTGAGCGGGGAAACCGTTCCTTTTCCGGCCACGAATTACGTGATCGTCGGCGAGAAAATCAATCCCGATCAGGCGATTGCTTTGCGGCAAGAGTCCGTGCAAATCGTCACCAAGCCGAAATTTCTCAAAGCCAAAGCGATGCTTGATCAGAAGACGGGTCAAGTTCACGATGTGGTCAGTCGCCAAGAAGAGGCCACCGATGTGCTTCCGTATTTCATTCGTGATGGACAAATTTTTATTTTGAGCAAACAAGGTTTTCCGCGACCCATTTTAACCACGCAGGGAAAAGGGGCGCATCTTTCTGGAGTGCACAGCGATGGTTATGTTGTTGAGCCCATCAGTTTCTTGGGTGGGTTTGCCGGCAACGGCGAGCTTGCGCAGAAGCTGCAGGGACGAACGGGAATTGATCTGAACAAGGCTGGAAAGATCGAGACGACGTCTTTGGCGAAGATTTACACCAGCCCCGACACGGTGAACGAACGAGTGTCTTCAGTGGCGGTGCAGATGGATCCGAAACAGGGCTTGAGCGAACGCCCGGATGAAAACTATTCTGGATTTACGACGTCGGGAACAATTCGCTCGATCGAAGCGAACCAAGTTTTAAGATCCGCGCAGGCGGGATCCGTGTTGGACGCTCGTCTCGAGCTTGGCGTGTACCAGCTTTTATTGGCAAAGAAAAAACCTTTTGATGCCTGGATCGGCGAACAAATCAAGTTGAGCGATAATTCGCAGCGAGCGAATTTTGCAGTATCGGCCGCTGATTTTTTAAAGCCCCGGCCGGTTCAGCAATTTGCCGAGGCAAAGCCGACACAGTTTGGTCAAGAGCTGGCGATTCGTGAAGGGAGTTTCACCGAGGTCGATGCGAACGGAAATGTTCTGGCTCGCGCCACTCGTGAATACCTCGAAGCGAAAAACGAAAGCCAGTCCGTGATGTCGGCACTGCCGGTCACCAAAATAAATGGAAAGATCTACGTGGGATTGCAGCGCCAGCAATTGGCCGGTGTGCAATTGGTCGAAGGAACTTCGGATCTAGTGACCAATCCATCATGGCATCTCGCCAAGACGGTCCGCAATCTAGATGAAGGCAGAAATTTCGCAGCCCAAAAACTGGAATCCGATTTCGGCTTGAAAGTGCAGCAAGTGTTCAGCTTAGGTGGTGCTTATCATTCTTCGCCAGGAATCACGGCCGAGACCGTGCACACGATCGCGGTCGAAGTCGAACCCTCGTCCATTGTCTCGGGTGCGACCCCCAATTCAGGTCTGACCTGGGTTGCGCTCGAAGATTTGGTGCAGCAACGAACGCAAGTGCGCGATGGTCGACTGTTGATTGGGGCTCTGCGCTTGGCGCACGCAACCGGGCTTCTGCAGTAAAGCTGTAACCGCCGGCGGTCTTTGCAATCGTCGTCCTAAAAGCATTTGTTTTGGTAGCAGATTTTCTTGCACTGAGAATTGGCGCTGCAGGCCGCGCCTAATGGCAGGTATCCATCACTTTGCGTGCATTGATTGTTCACGCAGCTATTCGACTGGCATTGAACGTCACTCGCGCAGTGAACGCCGGGTGCGGCTACATTTCCAGAGCCCGAGCAAAGCCCATGCACGCAAGCGGACTGACACTGGCTGCTGGATGAACAAGAAGAACCAATCGGCAAGAACCCGCCATCACCCGAACACATTCCATTCACACAGGAATTCGCACATTGAGCGCTGGATGTGCAGACTGAACCCTCGGGCAAATATCCGCCCGTACCCGAGCAAAGATGATTCACGCAAGAGTATTCGCATTGATTGCTGGATGTGCACGATGAACCCACGGGCAAGTAGCTTCCGGAACCTGAACACAGACCGTTGACACACGAGTTTTCACACTGAGCACTCGAGGTGCAAGACGCACCCACTGGCAAATACCCACCATTTCCCGAACACAAACCATTCACGCAAGAATTTGCACATTGCGCGCTCGAGCTGCAGACGGCACCGACGGGCAGGTAACCACCTTGTCCCGAACAAGCACCGTTCACGCAAGAGTTCTGACATTGTGCACTCGAGGTGCAAGATGCGCCCTCGGGAAGGTAACTGCCAGGGCCCGAGCACTGTTGATTCACGCAGCTGTAGGCACATTGAGCGCTCGAGGTGCAAGATGCGCCCACAGGCAGGTAGCCGCCCGAGCCAGAGCATTGACCATTCACGCAAGAATTTTGGCACTGAGCGCTCGAAGTGCAGGCCGAGCCCTCGGGAAGAAAGCTGCCGGGACCAGAGCAAAGATTGTTCACGCAGCTATAAAGGCACTGAGCGCTGTTCGTACAGGAAGAGCCGATGGCCAGGTACTGTCCGAAAGCGGAAACGCTCGATAAAAATAGAACGAAACAGACAAATAAATTTTTCACAGGCATCCCCATCGAAATCAAAGCGCACCAGTGCGGCCAGTCTTAGCAAGCAAAATGCCAGGCCAAATGGTCACCATGGTGTCCATCCACGATGTTGACCGTTGGCACACCATACCAACGGTCAACATCGTGGATGAGCGTGCTTGCCAGTTTGCCTTGATGAGCTCAGCGGTTTTTTATTGATCTTGTAGATGATGGAATCGCAACGGTGAACCGAACACCGGCAAAGTCAGAAGCTGGCCCAAGGTCCAGGTTGTAAAATGGTCGTGTCCTGGTCACACTTGTGAAGTGCGCTAAATAAATAACCAACAGGAGAATTCATGAAAAAGATTTTCATGCTATCGCTACTGGGTTTGCTGGTGGGTTGTCAGTCCCAACAGTGGAACTCGGAATCAAATCAGGGACGACATCCCAGTTCGGCCAATGACATGTCACGCATTCAAACCTGCGGGCGTCTCGAATTTCCCGAGAGCAATCAAATGGCTCGCGATAATGGTGACACCAATTACGCGATTCAGCTGGATTGCAACGGCGACAAGCACATCACCAAAAGCGATGGTCGTAAGGTGTTGATGATCCCATCTTATTCGATCAACAATGAAAATCGCCAGTGGTTGGTGAAACAGAAACACGCCCTGGTTGAACGCACCCAGAACTCGCGCGCCAATCCCTATGTTTGCCTTTCGGTCAAAGCCAGCGCTGATCCTTGCAGCCAGGGCAAAACCGTCTGGGGATTCTCACCGATTTTTTCACAAGTGAAATAAGGGATTGAAAAATGAAATATCAAAACATCTCTCAAATATTCGTGATCTGTTTGCTAGCGGCCCAAGTGTCGGCCTCGGCACTTCCACCGGCGCCATCATCGGCGGCGCAGGACGAAATGATTTGGAAAAAATATTGCGGGACCGCGACCCGGCTCAGTTCGCAGATTCCAACACCGAACTATGCGAATCCCGAGGTTATCAGCGCGGCCAAGAAATTGTCGAAGGTGTCTCCGTTTAGCTTCTATTTCTATTCAGGCCCGATGTACGCCTACGGTTTAAAATCCGGAAAAGGTCTCAACGACGTTCCGGCTTCGTTTCCGAATGTTCCGGAAGAAGTGAACGGCAAGAAAAATGCCCATTCGTTTTTGACTTTGTTGTGCGGTGAATTTCGGGACCGCCCATCGTTGATCGAAGCGAAACTGAAATGGGTCAATAAAATGTACCTGCTGCCGGATGCGCCCCAGAAGCCAATTCACGTCAACAATGAGCTGTGGCAAAATGTTTCGGCGCGAAGCTACAATTTGTATCTCGAGAATTCGCGCGCCATCTTTGCGTCCAAAGAGCAGTTCTTAAAAACCAATAACCAACATGCCGTCATGGGAAAATACAAGGAAGACTATCCGGTTGAACCTTTCTCGGTTTGCGAAACCAAGTTTATCTTTAAAAACTTTGTCGAGAAAAATGCGGTGTTCGGACGCTCAAACATTTCTTATCACGGCAACCAGGGTGGCGATGGTGAGGGCGCCGAAGTGGCTTCGCATCGAAAAACGTCCAAGCGTGCGGTGGCAGCGGCAACTCCTGCGTCGATGACGCCGGAAGAGCTGCAGGCGGTCTACGTCAAGGCTTACGATACTTTTCAGGCCTGCGCGCAGGATAAGACGCAAATTGAAAAATGCACGGCAGATTATGCGGCCGCCATGCAGCCTTATTACGACATCGAAAATGCCATGATCTCCGCGCACAACGATTCGGGTGATGGTGACGCCGAGAACTTGGACAATCCAAAAAAGTTGGTCCAACGATTCGCCGTCTTTAAAGAGCCGCATTTCAAGATTTACCAGGCCCAGTACAAAAAGTTCAAAGCTCAGTGCAGTGAGGATGACCAGACTCATTTCTACGACTTCCGCGGCGATTCGAATTTCAAACCGAATTCTCCGGAATCAAACGCCATGATCTGGTTCTCGTCATCGATCGCGAACAGCTGCACCCGCGTGAATGGTAAGATGGTGTTGAAAGAGAAAGTGAAAGACAAATTCAAGGATCAAGATATTTGCGAAAAGTATTTCTCGAGCCCATTCGCCTATCGCTGGTCGGCGGCACGCGCCGGTCTTTCCACTTGGCTGATGCACGATCAAAAGCATGATGCGACTTATTCGAATTCCAGCCTGAACGTCACGGTCATCCCGAACGATTCACCGATGAACGGCCCATTCGCTTACCAGTTCCGCGAGCGGGAAGAGAAATTGCAGGATTTCTATTCGCCCGTCATGAAGAATGAAAAAGGCGAAATGGTTAAGTGGGGGCCAGATGGTGACATCGTCCTGGCCGGTACCGAGCTCGAACAAGCCCAAGCGCAAGAAGCTGCCGCGAAAGCCGATTACGAAGTTTATAAAAAGAACTTCTTGGACAAGCAGGCCAGCAAGCCGCCGGTCACCGATATCACCGATCTTTTGCCGGATTGGCTGAGCAACCGGGACAAATACTGGTCGCAAGCGGACATCGGTTACAACTCTCTCGTGCACTTTAATGGCGATAAAAAAGCCGGCAACAAAGAGTTGGCCTTCGAGCGAATCCGCGATGCCGTCAATCGCCACACCGATTGGTACGCTTCGGCTTACGATGACGGTCTGGGAACTTATCGCGATCAAGCGTACTCGCCATTCGTGGCCAGCAGCTACGAGATGAGTGCCTCGAACGGATTCACGCAACCGGGTTCGACGGTTGCATCTCCGGCCGATGGCTGCAAGCACTGGATGTTCGTGTTCAAGTTGAAACTGGATCAGTGGTACAACACGCGCTCGATCATGGATCAGCGGCCGGTGAACTTTAACGTGAACTGGTTCGATGAGACCAGCCTTGGCACCAACAGCCTGGCGGATGGTGAAAGAGCCTTGGATCGTTTGGGAACCGCGCTGGAAGGCGAGATGGATTCGATCCTTTACCTGCACAACCTGAACACCAGCGGTGAAGTGCAAAAGGACTGCGGTCGCCAAGCGATCGAAGCCAATTACGTCAATAAACCAGCCGTTCAATAATTCAACAGGGTTGGCCATGCATCCCACGGATTGCATGGCCAGCCGTCAAAAAATTTGACGGCTCAAATTAGCTGTCAATCTCCTCCTTTCTCTTCTGTCTTCCGACGTTCGCAATCGAAATCACCGCCCTCCAATTGAAAGCCCGTGCGCAATCCTTTACTCTTAAATAAAGGCTTGTGTTTAACCGGAGCGTCGCTCTCCAGTTGGGGTTTGAGGATGAAAAAATATTTGCTGGCCCTTGTTCTGCTCGGCTTAACTGTCGGCTGCTCTTCGGCTCCGGTCGAAAAGAAAGTGGAGCGAAAGATGTCGAGCGTCGACCCGGATGAGGTCAGCGAAACCTATCCGACCGTCGAACTGAGTGAGGGAAAGCGTGCCGAGGATCGCCGCAAAGGCGTGATTTATTGGAATGCGGAAAGACGGGAGGCCAGTCAGGTGACAATTCGCGAGGGGAGAGTTTTCGATGCGAACGGGGCACCGGTTCCGAATACGCAAAGTGATCATGACAACCAAATCGGCTACGTCATGGACCAAGATGGATTCTTTTACCTTTTTGATGGCTATGCCGATCCCACGCTTCGCCATTCGAGCATTTTTGCCGGCAAAGACGTCGCCGGTGCCGGAGATCTTGTCATCGAGAAGGGAAAAATCATTTACGTCGATGCGGGCAGCGATCATTACCACACCAAACCCCTTTTCAAAAATGTGCTGATACGGCTGCACCAATTGGGCGTACCGACCGGCAAGTGCATCCGCCGGCAGGTGGTCGAGTGCCGGCCCGGTAGCACGGATCCAAAAGAAAATTAGCGCGGGGACCGCCGTCTCAAAATGAAACAGAAGGTGCCGCGACGACAGGGATCGGCGGCGCATATGCATGCATTGTATCAATAAATAATCGTTTGAAATAAAACCTCTCGAACAGCTGAAACATTCGTTAGAATGTTTGAGAGGGGACATTGGTGAAAAAAACGATCGCGATTGCATTCGCTTCATTGCTGATTCTGCTTTTTCAGAATTGCGGCGGTTCGTTTTCGACCATTCCCGCCGAGGCGCTCTCACTGGGGGCCTTCGACCAGACGTCAACGACGCCCGAACCACCGCCCAATCCGGCCGTACCGAATGCAGCGGACTTAGGATGTACGATCTACGTATCACCCAACGGGAAAGACACCAACTCTGGAAAAAGCAGAAATCTTGCGGTGCGGACCCTGCAGAAGGCCGCGGACCTTTCCAGTTATGGCGACGTGGTTTGCGCCGATCCTGGCGAGTACTCTGAATTCACGGTTCGTCTCTTGTCGGCCTATAGCGCCGAGAATTCGGCCATCGCCGAGGGATTGTTGGCGGCATCGATTGCGGATACGGTCGGAATTGGCAAGTATGTCAGCACCAAATATCCCAACCACGCGCGCACTCGTTTCGTTTCCGTGGAAAAACAAAAAGCCATCGTCCGTGCCAAAACCAGTGGAATTCTGATCCAGCGCCATTTTGTCGATTTTGACGGTTTCGAAGTCGATGGCAGTCAGGGTTCGGGATTCAACGTGCTCTTGATGGTCACGGGATCTCACTCGCGAACGATGAACAATCATGTTCACCATCTAACCGTGCCGCAAAGCCTGATCGATAGTGGCAGCGGCGGGGCCGGCATCGATGTGGCGGGCTCTGGAAATTATATCGGGGCCGAGCACGAAATTTTCAATAACTCGGTCCATGATATCTGGGGGCCGCCCGGCGTGACGTCAAATTTAGTGCACGGAATTTACATGGCCGTTCCGGGGGGCTACGCCCACGACAATGTGGTCAAAGATATTGTGGGATTTTGTTATCACAGCTGGCATGAAGTGAAAGAGCACCGCTACGAAAACAACATCGGTTCAAACTGCGCGGGCATCGTCGTGGGCTCGGATGATAATCCCTGTGCTTCGGACGCTCGGCGCTGCCACACTCGCGATATTTCCATCCAGGGAAACCAGATGTCGCACACCCGGTACGGCATATCGGTGGAAGGCTCTTACATTGTCCGCGATTTCAATCTCGAGCGGATCGTGATTCAGAACAACACCCGCGACGGCGTTCTCTGCCGCGAAGATGTGCCGGCGAAAAATATTGAACAGTGTCCTCAAGGAGTTCCATGAGAAAATCGGGGCGCAAGCTTTCCATTTGGGGTTCGGTGGCGATCGGGGTTTTCATTCTCTCGTTTCAAAATTGCGGTCCCGCAAAATTGACAGCAAAGGGCGGAGGCGGCTTGGACATGGCTTCGATGGCAGAGGTCGGCTCGCACGTGGACCTGAACACGCTAGCAGGCTCTGCCAATGAAGATTCGTCCAATGTTTTTTTTCCACTTTCGGCGACGGGAAACGAATATCATTATTCTCAGGGAAGCCCGGTCATCGAAAACATCGTCTTAAAGAAGAATGATTTTAGCAAGGTGCTTTGGATTCACGGTCCTTCCTCAACCGTCGTTGCGGTCGGTGAGACATGGAACGAGACAGCTTTCCTGCCCAACATGCTGGGGACTTATTATGTGTTTGGTATTCGTGATGGGGTGGCGTTTTTAATCACGACCTTCCAATTGACCAGCAAAGGCACGTCAACCCTGAACGTGAACTCGGCCGGTGCCGTCGAGATCCGCAACACATTGGCGAACTTGGACTTTGTCAATGAGTCCATTCTGGTGCAAGTGAGCGCACCCGACGTGGATCTAAATTCAATTCAATTCATCACTCCGAGCGGCAGCATGACGGGACAGAAGGCGATATTGGTGACCAAGGCCCTTGCCGACAGTGTGAATGTGCAGGTCATTTTGACGGATCGAACAGGGCAAACGTTCACCCAAGTGGTGAACCTTCCGGTGGACAATTTAGTTCCGACGGCATCAACTACGACCACCATGCCCGCTGCGACAGATCCAAATTGGGTGAGATGCGCGATCGATTCTGGTTCTTGTGCTTTCACCGGAATTCGAAATGTGCGCTACGGCGCGAATGGAACTTTTGTGACCAAGACGGCGGTGAATGGGCCGATCGTCTGCACGGCGGCAAGCTTTGGCATCGATCCGACGCCAAAAGTTGCGAAAGCATGTGACTATTCTGCGGCCGAAGTGCCGGCTGCTCCAGGGCTCAGTTTGTCGGCGACATCGTTAAGTTTTGGATCCGTCGCCATCGGATCCTCCAGCGTCATCGTCCCGCTGACCATCACGAACACGGGAACGGCGCCGTTGGTTTTCTTGAGGGCTTTCACTTTTAGTGCGGGCTTTTCGGGGACCGGCAACTGTTTGATCTCCACGCCCCTAAGTCCCGGAGCCAGTTGCATCCTCAACCTCAAATTTTCACCGAACACGACGGGTGCGAACGCGGGCAGTCTGATGATCTATACAAATTATTCCAGCTCGACGATGTCCGTTCAGCTGAGTGGGGCTGGAATATAGGATCCTAAAATTCCAGTGGGGATTTGCTCTCTCGGTGCTGAATTGATTTTGCACAGAGGCAAATTGCAACGCGCTGGCATTCATCGACGTTAAAGCTGATCAACGCACACGCATGAGCGGGGTTCAAGATTTGCAACCTGGTCTTCAACAGGAATCTGAACCCAAGGAGACAACGATGAATATCCTCGACACCATCATGAGCAAGATCCTTCCGCAACATGCCCAAGCGCAAACCCAACCGCCGACGCAACAACCTGGCAATACTCAAGCTTCACCGTTAAAACCTGCCGATATGGCGGCGCCAACGCCGGTCATGAGCGAAGTCGATGTCGAAAAAGTTTTGCAAGGCATGGAAGGCAGGGGCTCGCAGCCATTAGACTGGCGTCATTCAATTGTTGATCTGCTCAAAATGCTCGGCATGGAAAGCGATCTGGCCTCGCGCAAACAATTGGCGAAGGAACTGAATTACACCGGCGACACGAACGATTCAGCCAAGATGAATATCTGGTTGCACGAACAGGTCATGCAAAAGTTGGAAGCCAACGGCGGTAAAATCCCCGAATCCATGAAGCATTAAGAGCGGGAGCTTTTGGTTTGCGGAAAGAGCTGCAGGTTTAACTGGTAAATCTCTTGGCAATCGCCCTGTGACAGTTTGCTGGCGGCATCGAGCAACTGGCGATGCAATTCCGTTTTGATTTCTTGCAAATGCTCGGGATTGCAGGCCAGGGAAAGACTGACGATCAAACGGTCTTGAAAGTCTTTGGGCAAAATTTTCGAATCCAGAATCTGCGCCGCTCTTTGCAGATGGCTTTTGTGGTGTTCGCGAATGACTTTTTTCGAAGTCTCGGTCGGAAACCGCAGCAGCAGATGTGTTTTCTGCCAACGACCTTCTTCATTTTGAAAGGCCAGACCCTGGCGGGCCAGGTAAGCCAGCGAAGTTTCCACTTCGCTCAAGGAAATTCCAAGTCTCTCGGCCATCCAGTGTGGATCGCTGACAAAGTTTTTCAACGTCATCAGATCCAGCAACGTCGTCCGGTACCATTTTCCGAGCAACCACTCGGCATCGGCGGATGCGATTTCGTAAACCGAAAGATCTGGTTCTTTTGATGAGGACTCGGTTCGAGTTGCAGATACAAAAGGTTTTAAGATCGATGTTTGAGCCAAGCTGTCTGGCGACAGGACTTTCACGAATTTTCGCGCCAGCTCTTCACTGAGGGGCTTTTGACCGGATAAAACTTTGCTGAGGTAGCCGGGTGAAAGTTTCAGTTTGAGGGCTAGCTTTCGCAAGGACCTGATCTCGGAATCTGTTTCCTTTTTCCGATTCCAGACTTTGTGAATGGTGCGCAGGGCTTGAGCTTGAGAGGCCATGCTTAGGGCACCTGCATTGTGGCGACCAGCGCATCCACCAACATTTCACAGGCATCCAAATTCAAGTCAAACCGATCGTCAATAAAGGCGTCCTTGGGAATGTACAAAGTATTCTTGACGGAATCCAGTTCGACTTTTCCCTGAGGTACCGCTGCCGAGACCTCGACCTTCACCAGGCCGAACCACTCGTGAATCCGGTGAAAGGTGTCCCAATTGATTCGGCCACGCGCCAGTCGCATCATCAAGTCCAAATAGATGGCTCGCATGTAATCGACGATTCGTCCGTCCCCACCACCACCCACGGCCGTGACGCCGCCTTTTTTATTCAGGTCAGATTCGAAAGATTTTAAGGGGAGTTCGATCAGCTTCAATTCCGGTTTCTGACTTCGCATCTTCTCGTAGGATTTGTGCGCTTCGATCAAGCCGGTATTTTGAAAGTTTTGGTCACAGGTTCCTTCGGTCAACTTTTGGCATTTCTCGTGGGTGACGACCGCATCCCAGTTCCCGCGGTTCATTCGTTCGGAATGCAAAGCGGAGAGCTCGATGCCATCTTTATTCCACTGCCCGGACCGTCGCGAGTTGCCGTCGTCATCCAGATGAAGGGTGGTCTCCCGGCTGTGGACGGGGATGTCTCGGCCTTGCTCCCTGAGACTTTGCACGGATTGTCCGCTCAATTTCTGCACGCCATTGTCTTCGAGATAACGCATGTTTCGCTCGAAACCGTCCTGCGCGCCGGCCATGAGCGAGGCAAGAAGCACGATGAAAACCAATCCGGAGCGCCAGGCTTTGTTGATCGATTGGTCGACTGTCCAATTTGTTTTCATCGAGTCTCCTGATTCCCGGCGAATGCGATCTGACGACTGGTCAAACAGCTTTTGCCCGGGCGGCCGACGGGTGTCGGGCCTGCTTGAACAGCTTTGCAACACAAATGCCCGGCACGTCGCTTTGATTCTGGTTTTCAAATGGATATCGAAATCTTTTTTTTCACCTGCCCTGGCGTGAGACCAAAATTGTCACTGCCGAGGGGACTGTCAAAATCATCATCGGTCTCTTGCAAGCAGGGCGGGTTTCCCATTTTTCGCGGGTGACCCTGCGCCACTTGTCCAGCACCGGTGTTTCCCAGTTGGGAAACATTTTTTTTCATTCAGCAAACACTTTGATTTCAGGCTGGTATTTTTCAGTTTCGAAATGAACAGAAAAAACTGAAATCACTAAGGAGATTTTATGAAAAAGCAGATTAAAAAAACTTTACTGATGGCGCTCATGACGCTGGCTTTCGCGGGTGCAGCGCAGGCCTCGCCGGGTCTCAGTCGATTGGTGGAGATGAAAGACTACACTTTAGCAGGGCAGGCGGAATCGGCCTGTGCCCAGTTCGCCAAGAACTATGCCGACACTTATAAGAACTTGTACTGCGAACCCACGGTCTGGATCAGCAAGGTCCGTTATTCGTGGACCGAAATGCGAACCAAAAAAGAATTGGCAGCGGTGCTGAGCCAATCTTCGTCAGGTTCCTCGTCTTCAGGCGGATCGGACCTGGCCTCCGCATCGGCTTTCAGCCGTTTCGGAAGTGCGGTGGCGCAGGTCTTCAGTTCCTATTCAAGCTCGTCTTCTTATTCGAGCTATTTAGAAACTGCGGTCTTCGACGAAAAACCGGTGGCCGTTCCGATGTATCAGGATCGAAATCAAATTCGTTACGGCTTCGTGCTTTACGGCGTGAAGGGTGAGCTCAATCAGGCCGCTCCACAAACCTATGATGGGCGCGTGTACAACCTGCGGTTTCCAACCTTGGCAGAAGCATTGAACACTTGCACGGTGATGCTGACCCACCTTTACGGATTCGAACACGTCGGACAATGCCTGCCTTATCAAGATGCCGACGGTCAATTTGGATTTCAAATCGAAGCAAAACCAAAATTCAAATAAATTTTAGAAAAGGAATATTTTTATGAAAACATCCATCACATTTTTAACGGTTTTCACTTTGCTGACCTCTCTGACGGCAACTGCGCAGGACGCGGCTTCAGTGACACCAGCTGCGCCCCGGCCTCAAATCTTCAAGCTGAATCCGCTGAACTCGGAGCAGCTGACAGCGCAAACAGACGTTCCACTTTTTGCCAACGTAAGCGACATCTCACGCAACGGCCGTTACAATTCTTCCAACGAATCTATCCCGGGTAATAAATTGGCGGGGGTTTTTCCATCGAACTTCCAAGCCGAGGTCATGAATGTCATTGTCAGCTTTTCTGGGTTTCGCAGTTTTGGCTTAGGCGCTTTACTGACTGTGCAGGTCGTGCCGTTCGTGAACGACCGATACTACTCGTCTCTCCGGCAGCGAGATTCCATCTACTATACCGGAAGCCTGATGTTAAAGTCTTGCAATGTCAGTGGCCGTCCGATGTTTCGCACCTACACGTCCTTGGCGGACATCTTCAATGACGACAATAATATGCCGGAATCGTCGATTGCCTCGTGCCGATTTGAAGGCTCGAAGATGGTCAGCAGCTGGAAGACGCCCGATATGCCGGTTCCTTTCGCGACATGGGAAAGACCCGTCTTGGAATTTAATGGCGACACCGCTCGCTGGACCGTTTCAAAGCCCGGCATCGAAAGCAAGGATGGCAGGTCCAACACGGTGACGACTCCTTGGCTTTTCTTATCGCCGAAATTGGCCCTCTGGGATCGAGATGCGCAGGCACCGGATGCGTATGCAGAAGCCAATAAAATTTTGGGGATTTACGAGCAAGCATTGCAGATCATTCGGTCCGAGCAGGGCGATCGCAATCTTCCAAAAACCGTGATGTTCTTGACGTCGCAGCGAGGGGAAATCGCGACCAGTCTGAAAAATATCGCAGATAGCATCAACGTCAAAGGCATGGCGCCGCGAGAGATTTTAAGCATGATCGTCTCGTTCCGCATGGCAGTTCATAAATTGGATCAGGCATTGGGATTGGCCTCTGGCAATAAACAGCTCAGCATCGGTCAATTCATTCAGCAATAAACGCAAGGGCCGGGTCCTGCAAGTGAAGGCGCGTGGGACCCGAGACTCGGTTTATTTCGCAGAGCTCGGCGTCGCTGCAGAGCGAGTCTCAGCTTGTGGCTGAGTCAGCGGAGTTTTATTCCAAGTGCCGGTCAAAGCAATGTTGGCGCTTTTCGGGCAGCCACGGTTCGGTGGCAATTGCACCGTGGCGTCCATTTGACTGATCATTTTTTGCACCCTGACTTTATCTCCGGGTTGAAGGGTGCAAACACCGCCAACTTTATAGGATCCATGCATTTGCGGCACGACATTCGCGGTCGCAATCTCGAGAACGTCTCCGACTTTGATGGGTGGACGGCATTTGAAATCAGTTCCAGACAGGGGGATGCACTGAGCCCAATCAAAATTTCCCTTATAGCCCATGTCTTGGCCTGCGGCCACTTCGGGATAACGAAGCTTGGGCATGGGAACGGGCGGAAGCGTTGCCGTTAACTCTGCCAATGAAATTTGTCCGTCTTTATCCTGATCCAGCGCGCAGGATTTATCGTCGATCAGATCCCGCAATTTATGTGAAAGCTCACCAAAACTCAGACCCTGGCTTTCTTGATCTGCGCGGCTGGACACCAGCATGTGCTGGTTTTTCAAAGCGATGGCGCCGGCATAGCAAGAGTCTATGATCCCGAAAACGGGGCGTCCACGAAACACATCTTCCAATTCGCTATTCGTGACCATAAAGTCCGAGCAGGATGAATCATCCATCGGCTCGCTCAGACTGCGTTCCGGATTGACGATTCGATTGCTGCTGGTTTTTCCTTCGCTCTTGGGGCTTAGCAAGTGAACACAGCGGGCGGGCATCGAAGGCAAGGCCAGGGCCCAGTTTCCATCATGCAAACGAATGCCGTGACCGGCGTAATTAAAATTAATGACCTTTGCATCTTTCAAAGCGTCTTTGAGCTTGCTCAGGAAAATCGCTTTGGTGGGTGTGTTGGTGCCAGCAAATTTCTCGTCCCAAACTTCTGCATGATGGGTCATGGCGGACCCCAGGCGATTGTAAAAGCGGGCATCATTGTCGGAACCCGGAACGTCAGAAATTCGACCTTCTTTGCCGGCGCCGGCACGGTAGTCAGAAAAACCAATAGAAACGGAAACAATCTCGTCCGCTTTCGGCACGCTTTCTTGTTTGCAAGAATCCGGAACGGCGAATGCTTGTTCTTGGATCAGGCAGTAGGAAAAAATCAAAACAAGCCGATACAACTTTGTCATAGCTCATTGTATCTCAGGAACATTGCAAGGGCTCGAAGCGGATTTCGGATATGGATCAAAGTCCGTGCGCCAAGAAGGGCGCGTTTTTGTTGCAAGACCGTTTCAATCTACTGAGCCGTTTTGATAAAGAATAAATTCGATCGCTGATTGGGCAGAAGCACGAAGCCTTTCAAACGAGGCACGTATAAAAAGTTTGAATTCACTCCGCTGCTGGGGGCTGGTCCGGGCATTGCCGATCCTGAAATGGTGGACAGCAAGCTCATTTCCCATTCATTACCGTCGGCAGGCTTGATCACGTAGACTCGGCCGGCGGCGGCTCCCTGTCCACTGTAAAACAGGAAGCGATCATTTTCGGGATCGAATTCTAAGGCCGCGTAGGTCGGCTTTTCGGCAATGAAAAGATCAACGACGGGGCTGGCCTTAAACGTCACTCGGGTTTGGACTCCTTTGGCGAGATCAATTCGCGAAGCGTAGATCTGTTGACCGCTGTAGCCCATGCCATCCGCCCACTGCAAACTGAAAAGTTCATTTCGAAATTTATTGTGCGCCAGCGGCCAATGAATCGGATCACTCAGGACCGTCTTGATCGGTTTCGACCAAACGCTGGTCGAAGACGAGGTGCCGGCCTGAGAGCTTTTCAAAGCTTCCGATGCGGTCCACTTGTGCAAGGTGCCCGTAAAGACATCATCGGTCCCTGTCAATTTGACGGCGCCGAAAGTGCTGTCCGATGGCAGCGAGGCCCAAGTTCCTGGTGGATCCCACTGATTGGTCTCAAGCGAAAAGGCATCGACATCTCGAAAATGGTAAGCATTGCCAAAAGCACCACGACAGCCAAAAAGAAAGATGCGCTTCAAAGACTCGACATAGAAATTATGATGATAGGTGTGACGAGAAGACGGCGTGCCGTCTGGATAATGGGCCACGTCCATCTTCGGGTAAGGGCTCGGCGCAATTCGCAATTGCCACTTGGGTTGATTGGTCTCGAGAACCAACGACACGACGCGATTGTCTGACGAATCTCCGTGTCCTCCGGCCGCGGCAACGATCAGCTCGCTGTTGGCCTCACGAATTGCAAATCCGCTGAACGCTCCGATCGCCGAGCCACCGGCACCGGCGGTATTCGGGATCTCAATCCATTCGTTCAAACTTTTGCCATTCATCCACGCCGGCTTATCCGTCATGACGATCGGCTGAATCGCGGCGGGAGGGGGTTGCACGAGAACGGGATCGTGCACAACCGGAATGGTGGCACTGGGGCCGCCTGCGCCCGGCAGGTCTCCGGTTGAATCCGAAGGCGGTGAAGCTTGAGGATCCGCATTGGAAGAAAGTTCGGAAGAGGTCGCACCGACCGAATCCTCGACGGTTCGAAACTGGCTCGAACAATTATTAAAGAGAACCGTGGTGCACGCTAACACGAGCCCACAGCAAGCCAAAAGCTTCACCTGATTCTTCGAACCAATTGTCATAAGAGTTTTCCCCAGACTCTAGTGTACAATCTCCCTTAAAGAAATCAGAAAACTTTCCCGTAAACATCCCAAAACATGACACCAGACAAGCAAAAAATGCGACCAATTCAGAACATGGAATCACGTCTCAATCTGAGACGTCGGTCACGACAAGCTGGGAACAGTTATCGGGCGATCATTTTCGTGGAAGGAAAGACCCGAGAAACCCCTGAACATGCAAGCGGGTGTTGGTCGGAATGTTGGTGAAGAGGTAATTTGTGGCGAATTCGGCGATGTCGTCAAAGTCATTTTTCATCTGCCGCTCTGGCAGGGCGAAAGAATTCTCGTTTTCCGAGCAGCTCATGATGAGCATCGTCTTGTGAATGGCAAACAAGGATTGAATCGCGGTATAAGCTTTTTCTTTTGCCATCGGTGTGATCTCCAGAAATTCCGGAACACATCGATTCACGTATGTCTGATTTTTTCTCTCCCGCAGTTCCAGCAAAGAAGGATTCATCGCGATCGAGGCATCCGACAGATCCATCTCGTCTTCCTGATGGCGGTCTTCTAAACAACGGATGGCGGTATTGATCGCAAGCGCCACTTGGCGGGTGGATGCGCCACCGATGCCCATAAAGAAACTGCCATCCACTTGGTCCATCTGCTGACGGACAAAATGCAGCAAGGCCTTTTGCGCGGACAAGGGAAGGTTGATTGAAAAATATGGAATCTTTCTGTTCGCCGGACCCATCCTGTTATGGCAAAAAAACATTTGTTTGAAATTGCCTTCCAAGGACATGGTCAGCATGGACCAATTCTGTAGCGAAAGCTCCAGCGACTGGGTCTTCGTTGCCTCGATCCAATCGTTGATTGCCGGCAGGTCCAGGGACATGTGATTGGTTCGGTACATGCTTTCGTACCGCGGATTGATTTGGATCTGGCCCCAGGACAGCACAGGTCCCAGAAGCAAAATGAAAAATGCCAGCCAGTGATGCTTGGTGAAAAGTCGTGCGTCCATCACCCAGGATAAATGCAAGCCGTGCCAGAAAACCTGAGCGATACCGCTTCGCAAACTGTCCAATGTTTTGACGATGTGCTGAAAGACGCTAACACCGGGATTCAAAATCCGTTGGCAGCACCTTTGAGCAACATTGAGAGCTGGCGGCTGGAATCGAGATCTCGGGCCTCGGGATACCTTTCTGCTGCAGTTTTGCTAAAGCTTGCCATGTTCTTTTGACTTTCTTTCGAGCCGTCGAACATTGCTTGGTTCTGGCTGACGACTTGGTCCAATTCTTGGGTCGTGGGAAGACCATATTCTTTGGCGCTCAACAATTGCGGCGGCGCCATCCAGACGGAATATTCTTTCTTGTAAATTTCGACGGCTTCGCTCGGCCCCTTTTGTTTGCCAGCGGCGATCTCGGCACTGACTTTTTTCGCTAAGGCCAGAGACAGTTTCAGCTGAATATTTTCCTCGAGATAGCTCGTGGCGGCCGCCAAGCGTCGTTTGGTTTCAGGATTCAATTCCAAAATCTTGGCGATGATCGCTTTTCGCTCGGTCCAAGACAGCTTTCGGTAAGAAATGCCACCGGTGGAACCCAGAGAGCGGCCCAGAAGCTGTTCAAGCTTATTCAAGGTGGTCGTGATCGAAGGAAAATAAAATCGTTTCTTGTCATCTCTTCGCCATTCATCCAGGTTGTGGCTCGAGACCAGGCCGATGGCGTGCAGACTTTCCAGTAAATTCGTGGGCTTAATTTCCATGACCGTTTGCAGGGCATAATTTTCGGGTAAGCTTCTTTTGAGCAGATTTAAAACTTCAACCGCACAGTTGTTGCTTAGGAAATAGTATTTATTTTTATAATTCCAATGCGCTTCTAAAATCGTCGTTTCCAAAGATTTGAGCTGTCGGTCATTGAGCTTTAAGGGAATGCTGAAGATTTCTCGTTCTTCAATTTTGTTGTAATCGATCATTCGCGAGCTCAGTCCCGAAGCAAAAAGAAATGTTGGATATTTTCCCGACATCCCATCGTAGGTGGAATAGTCAAAATCGGTGATACCGGCGGCCGGACTGATGACGATGTGGTGCTCGACATCGAAAAGGCAATCTTCGGAAGCGACGGTCCGCTCGGGACTGCAATAAACCAAGCGAAGCATGGCGTGCCCGAATCGGCTGACGACACCTTCACCAGGTCCCGCCATGAAATAGTGGATCTGGTACAGCAGACCTTTCGGCGCGCGCATCTGGGGACGAAAATCCGTCATCGTCGGTGAAAGATAAAACTGCTTGGCAAACTTGGAACAGGTTGCGTTCGCAAACGGCACGTGCGCCAAACGTTCAGAAAAATACCGGTAAAGCGCAGGCTTGCGGCATTTAAACTCGGGATCCAGAAGAAAAAATTCCATGTGCGTGGCAAAGGCTTCTGCCGAATTCTTGAATTCGTAAGGATCGACCGAGCGATTTTCAAAAAAGTTTCCGCGCAGGCGTGAGGTCCTTTGACTGCCGTTAAAATATTCATAAGTGAGATTTAAAAATTCAGGATCACCCGAGATGCGCCCTTTTTTCTGAGATAAAACATAACAATCGGGATCAAAGGTCTTCGCTTTGTCCTCGGGCGAGTCGGGATCATAGTTACAGTTCTGCATCAGTTGCTTGCCGGTTTTGTACTCGAGCATATTTTGCCCCGAAAAATCGTAAGCATGCGAAAGCTCGTGGACGATGGTGGCAACGAGATAAGTGTGAAAGTCCGGATGTCGGGTGAAGCGAACGAAATTTTCTTTCTTCGGATTTTGCATATAGTCCTGAATCAAAGCTTCATTCAGTTGGACGGTCTTGCCGTCAATCCACTGTCCAGTGTGGGTCGTCCCGGATTTCAATTTGAACTGCAGATCTGGCGGTAACACCGCTTTCATTTTCAAGGGAAGGATCTGCAGAGCCTCTTCAATAAGGGTGGCCGAAGGGGCCTGCAGTCCTGGGGTGGGGGTGCTAATGGTCAAGGCGCTAGCCTTAGCTGCAAAAAAAAGGAAGGAGCCAGTGGTGACGAAATTTTTGAAATTCATAAGTCCTCCTTCCTATTTTGAGATCTTATCTTTGCGATTGCGCTGACTCTTGCGCCATTTTCTGATCTGCCTCTTGGATCATGGCCTGAACGACTTTGTCGGGTGTTTGTTTGGTCGACACCGAAATTCGTTTGATGGCTTCATGCAGGAATCCGCTCATTTCGCCTGTCGCACGGAAAGTCGCGATGTCGTCGGCTGCAATCTCGACGATTTCTTTGCAGGGTCCGCCAAGGCCAGGGCCTGTTCCGACCGTCTCGGAAGTAGCGCCACCCAGCAAGGCCGGACCGGCCAGCACGGAAGCGGCGCTGCTGACCAATGGATTTTCGCCGTTTCCAGCAAACGCACTGAATGAAGCCGTCAGGGCTAGGGTGATCAAGATCATTTTCGTTTTCATAAAGACTCCTCTATTTTTTTCTTCGCGCCTTTTTGACGGGAAGGGGTTTAGGTTGAAATCAAAGATAGCAATGAAAGCCGGTTCGCCGGTCACACATGACCTGACTTGTTTGGGCTCATTGTCGGATAGGTAAACGGCTGAATTTTAAGGGTCTCTCTGCATTGTCTTAAAATTCTGGTTTGGTTTCGATTCCACAAAGGCCATCAGGAGATGCCGATCGGGATGCGAAACGAAAAGCGCTCAACAAGTGTCGAAGAAATGGACGCCACTCAATGCCGGAATGGTTTTTATCTCAATGGTGGTGACAAGTGATGGGTCACGACCGTGGCAAGCTCATTGCTGAAGGTGGAGGGATATGGATCAACAGCTTCAATTCTTTAGAAACTTATTTTTAAAACCGCTCTTAAGTATCGCCTTCGTGTTGATCCTGGCTGGCCAAGCAACAGCCGCGAACACCTGCCAGTCTTTATACCAATCAACGGAAAAAAATGTTTATCCCGATAAGGCCGAACTCGAAGCCTTATTTCGAAAACGCGACAATCTTTCAGAAGCGGAAGCCCGTCGTTACGAGGAAAAAATTCTTTTGCCCAAGTTCATCGGCCTGGCGAAGCACTGGGCAGCCGAGAAAGCGAAAATCTACAAGCAGATTCCGGCCGACGATATTCATCAGGCAGCCTTGCTGGGACTGGTGGAAGCGATGCGAGAGTATAAGGCGGACTCGGCTTATATGTTTTCAACGTTTGCATGGGCTTCGGTGCAAGACCGCATCTTGCAAACCATCGGGGCTTTGTATCCCGGAGCCGCCAAAGTGAATCATTTCTATCTGTTCAGCCGCGTGACCCGGTTGAAGATGGAATTGAAAGAAAAGTTGAAACGCGAAACGACGGTCAGCGAGATCGCGGCGGAAAACGAAAAGCGGGGCATGAGTCCGCTTCCAGAGCACGTCATTCAAAATTTATTGCAATGGAATTTGCATCTTAAAAATATCCAAACCGAAGTCACCGTTTCCGACAATCGAGACGAGGCCAACGTCAGTTACCGAGTTCCCGCACTGGATTTAGCGGAAGCTCCGGGTCTGTCGGTGGAGGAGCGGGTGGTCTTACGTGAATTTGAAAATGGTCTGATTCAGAACATGCAGTCCGCACTGGCCACCGAGCACGCCACCGCCCGCGGCGACAGTCTTGAAATCCTGCTCGGATACCTGGGACTGAAAATCGCTCAGGAAAAAAGCGGACGCTCTTATTTTGTGGTGGCCTCGGCGCAGACGTTTCGTGACATCGCCGATGCCAAGGGCATTTCGCAAGCCCGGGTTTCTCAGATCATTGAAAAAAGCAAACGCCGGATTGCCAATTCGCTGCGAAATTCGCAGAGAGGGGATTTCATTCCGTTCTTCGAGGAGCTTTTCACTCTTCATGGGCCGCAGTGAATTTTAGCCGGCGGCTTTTTCTTCGTCGGATTTGATGATCTCGAGATGCGGCTCGAATGGCAGATCGCCGAAAGATTCACTGCGGAAATGATACAAGATTTTGCTTCGCGTATTGATGGCCACGACCCCACCTAGCTGCAAGTGGTGACCTGATTCGGGCGAGGACTTGGTCTGGCGATGCCCCTGCATGGCGAGCTTCGCTGCGTTGACGAAGGATTTTGGTTGCACCAGCGCCAGGATGCCGCGTTTCAGTCCGGCGGCGCGAAAGCTTTCCAAAGTGGGATCGGTCAAGATCATGGCGCCTTCCATGCTCATGTCCTCTTTGAATTTCTCGATAAAGTCAGGACTGCCGTTGCCGATAAAGACCAGCTTCGCGCCGGATTTTTCGTACTTTTCGTGCTCGCTCCAAACTTGGCTCGCGTGCGCGCGGCAGGCCATGCACGCAAAATGCCGAAGAAAAATCAGGATGACAGTTTGTTTCTGCCACAGCTGACCAATTTTTAATTTTTCGCCCGATGGCAGCCAGGCCGAGCTATTGGCCAGGCTCACGATATCAACGTAACCAGAGGTGGATTGAGTCATGAATGAATTGTTCCATCTTCGTGTGCCTGATGCCAGGCCAGCCCGCAAAGAAACTTTTTTCCCTGGACCTGATGTGAAGACAACGACAAGATAAGGTCATGAATCGGAAGATCCGTATTTTTTTATGTCTTTCCTTTTTGCCTGGTTTTTTGCTTGGCGGCTGCGGAAGCTTCACCGGAAAATCAGACGCAAGCCTTCCTGCCGAGCGCGCGCCGGGCTCGCGACCACAAACGGGTTTTCTCTGGGTCTTTGCGATGAACGGCGGGACCGAATCCGCGGTCTCGGACATTCATTATCTTTCGCAGGGACATTTTCGGCAAACTCAGGGCCCCTTTGAATGCTCGGTTCAAATCGAAGCGGAAGAACTGAATCTCGAGCAGAAATCGGTTCAGCAAAAAGCGCACGTGGATTGCGGTGAGAAGCAGGTGAACACGGTTTGTGAAACCAACAAACACGAGGAACCTTTCGAAATTCGCATCGAAAAAGATGGCAAATACCTCAAGGCCCTCTTGGGCTGCGACAATGGCCAGAACGAGGTCCCACCACGCATCGTGTTTCCGGGGACCACGATCATGTCCTCGACCGTGCTTGAGCCCCGTACGGATGAAAGCACCATTCGCTCGACGACGGTGTTTCCGTATAAAACTCACCAAAATTATGCTTGGATCATGTTCGTGAGCTCTGATCACAAGGTCCTTCACGTGCGAACGGAGCTGACCTACGAAAAACCATTGTCGGAATGGCCAGGCTTTCCAAAAAGCCTGAAAGTTTCGAACGACGGCCGCAGCGGCGCTTACGAGAAAGTCGTGAATTCCGAAAATGGTAATTTCATTCTCGGCGACCAATACCACGTCGCCAAAACCGATCCGGGTGGCAATCTGCGCATCCGCGTTTACATCGAAGATCATCTCGCCGATGAATACTGGCTGCGGTTTTTGTAAGGCGTTCGCCGGAAAGCAAGCTTTGACGTCGCGTCTCGGTCTCGGCATGAAAGAAGCTGATGGTCACACGATTTTATTTTTCGGCGCGCAAGCTGGAAATGAGAACCATTACAAATTCAACTCGTAAACGGCGATCTGTCCGTTTTGCAGCAGGACCACGAAGCGCAGATGTCCGTCGGATGTAAAGTATCCGCTTTGTGGTTCAAGTGCATCTGTTGGCAGCGTGACAAAGTCTTGAGAGCTATTTGGATTCACGGATCCGTCGGAACCAAAGCCGTAATCTCGCTGACCATCATCATCCAAGCGGACCAATCGTGGACCGGCGCCGCTGTGGCCGCCGATGATGATCATCTTTCCATCTGGTTGCAAGACAACGTCATGCAGGTAATCTGACAGGAAACCGTCGGCAACAACACCTTTGCCACCACCAAAGGATGAATCGACCTGACCGTTCTCGAGAAATCTGACCAGTCCGTAATCGCTATTCACCCGGCCGGCTAAGAGCAGTTTTCCATTCGGCAGAGATTTCATGAGGCTGAGAGATTGGTCTGAAACACCAAAGTCAAAACCAGTGATTCCGGGGACTACAGATCCGAATGTGGTATCCAGTGCGCCATCAGTGCGAAGCGCGACCAGTCCGAAGCCGGCGCTCTTTCCTTGAGAATTGATATTCGATGCCAGCAAAAGCTGGTTTGTGGAAGAGACGGTGGCGTTAACTGCGCTTGGGTAGGCGAGCTTTTGAATTCCGCCCGAGCCGAAGCTTGGGTCCAAGATTCCATTTTTGCTGAAGCGGGCGACCGCCAAAAAAACGCCGGTGCTGTTATTGCCCCATTGTCCGATGGCGAGAAGATTTCCGGCCGCGTCGGTCTGAATGTCTGAAAACGAATCCGAAGGTCCGCCCAGATCCAGAATCACTTTGCCGCCGCTGCCGAAAGCAGTGTCCAAGGACCCATCTGAATTCAATCGCAAGATCGCCCCATTGCCGCTGCTGTCACCAACCACGAGCAGGCGTTGATCGGAAAGCTCGATGACCTTATTGATGCTGCTCGCACTTCCCAGAGATTGTTTGACCAATCCGGCGGTGCCGAAGCTTGCGTCAACGGTGCCATCCGAATTCAGACGTAGCAAATTGAAGCTGGTGTCGCCATATTTCGAAATCGGGATCAGCATTTTTTTATTTTTAAGCTCGACCAGTTGATTGGGTTGTCCGCCGACGACAGGATTCACGACGCTGACCTTGCCATTGACGCCAAAATTTTGCGAAGGGCTGCCGGGTGCGGGCAAAATCAGGCTCGGATCCAAAGAGCTTCCGGTTCGGCAAGCCAATGAGAGCTTTCGGTCGGCGCCATTTTCTTGATATGAAAATCGGCTCGGGAAAATATGCAGTTGGCCTGGGACATTCTGTTCGACGTTGAAACCAAGATCAAAATCTTCAGAGACGTAGCGAATCTCGGGAAGACCGACCACCTTTCGGAGAGCCTTAAAGTCCAATCTTTTGACGGCCTGATTTGCTGGCAGAGTGAAGACCTGGGCTTGGCTTTCGGTCGCTTGCAATGACGTGCGAACGAGAACTTCGACTTGATCGGCTTGCGGTGAAAGACTTTGGCAAAAAGCTTCGACTGGATTTGGCGGCGGATTCTGTGGATCCAGCGCAGTTTCGGATCGTTCGTAAATTCCGTCGCGGTACCCGATGACGAGACCGTTGATGGATTTCAGACCAAGACCGTCGGTTGAGACCGGGTCTTTTTGCACATCGCATTTGGTGGCAAAATTAAAAAGAATGCTGGCAAGCGATCCCTGAATATCGATGGACGAGAAAACGGCCGGATGGCCTTCACACGTGAAGCCGGGAACGAAGCGATAATAAGTGCCAGGCTTTCCTTCGTAAACACCACCATTACCGCTGTCGGTTTCGGTTTTTTGTTGGTCGGATGAGCTGAGCTGGGTGAATTGAATGCGCGAGCAATTTTGAAAAGAGAGAACGAAAACCAACAGCACTGGCAACAGAGCATATTTCAAAATGCGCGACATTTCGGTCCCCCAATAATGAGGGTAGGCGAGTTGATTTGATTCCTCAAGCTGTTCTCGAAATGAGACGGACCCGTTGTTCTCTGATTCTGCGTCTTTTCCGCGGTCCAACTTTTTGAAAATACCGCCTCCGCTCTCTTGACCGATCGCCCACTCTTTCCGAACAGGTTTTAAGAGCTTAGCCTGACTGTTTCAAAAGGAGATTTTTTTGCAACCCCGCTTCAACTGGAAAGACTTTCTTTTAAAAGCGGACGAGCGCATCCGGCGCGGACAAGGAAAGCAGGTCGCCGAAGATCTGAAAAAAATTTCGCGAAATTCGCTGCCGCGGGCTTCGTGGGTGCAGTTTGCAAATCTGGGTCGTCGGGTTGGGGCTCCGCTCTTTTCTCTTCGTCTTTTGCAGCCTTTGATCCGTCAAGAAGTCGACCGACTTCATCCCGCGACTTCGGAAGAGCTGACGGTCTACGCTTCGGTGTTGGCAAGGGTCGGGATCACCAGCGAAGCACAAGAGATTCTGGAAAAAGTGAAGGGCCCGCACAATCCCGAAGCCTATCTGTATCTGGCCCATATCGCGATTTACGGTTGGAACTATAAAGCGGCGACGGTCTTATTGAAAAAGTACATTCGTCTCAGTCGGGTGGACGGTTACCGAAGATTTATAGCCGAGATGAATTTGCTGTCAGCGCAAACGGCGGAAGAAAATTTTCTCGAGGCCGATCGACTGTTCGCAAAACTCGAAATTGAATTGGCGACCCATTCGCATCACCTGCTTTTGGGAAATGCGTACGAGCTGGCCGCACAGGCCGCCCTGGTCAAGCGTCAGTTTCCACAGGCGCGCCAGTATCTCGAGAAGTCGAAAGCTTTGCTACAGACCTCGCAAGGGGTGTATTTGTTGTACGCCGAAAAATGGTCCTGCCTGGTTGATCTGTATGAAAAGAAAGATCGTCATCAGTTGCAGGCTCACGATCTGATCTCGCTGCAAAACGTGAAAGCGCGCGCGCAAGAGTCCAAAGACTGGGAAACACTTCGCGACTGTGATCTTTACGATGCGCTTTTAGCCGGCAACAAAGAGAAACTGAATTTCGTCATGATCGGGACACCGTATTCGAGCTACCGTCAGCGGGCCATGCGCCTGTCATCAAGCCGAATCGGTTACGCACAGAAAGCTATTTTGGGAAATGGCAATGGCGACGACGGATTGCTTTTTGATCTTCAGCTTGGCTTCTGTCCGAAGCGGCCCGCGGTTTCATTGGTGAAAGAGCCAAAACTTTTGACTTGTCTCAGAACCCTGGCGAGCGATTTTTACCGTCCCGTCAGCATCGGGCAAATGTACACGGCCGTATATCCTGGCGAGTACTTCAACCCCTATTCCTCGCCGCAACAGGTGCGCAACTTGATTCAGCGACTGCGAAAGTGGGCGCAGGAAAACGAACTTCCATTTGAGATCCAGATGAAAAATCATGAGATGAAGCTTGTACTGGGCGCTGGACTGAATCTTCTGGTTCACAAGTCTTACAAAGAAAGGGCGCAGGCACCAAACGTGATCCTTGCCAAAGTGAAGTCGATTTTTGGCCCAAATCCATTCTCGAGCCAAGAGCTGGCCGAAACCCTGGGCGTTTCGCAACGAACGGCCCGGCGCTGGGTTGAGCATGGGCTCAGCAAACGCCGGCTTCGAATCTTTCTTCGTCAGGGCCGCAAGGCCTACCGCTTTCTTTAAAGCCCGAACCATCTCAAATCCCATCGAAGCTTTCGATTCCCATTTTGAGATTTTTCACGAGTGCTTGAAATCACAGCGGAAACTGTCTTTCACGCGACAATCATAAAACTCATCCCCGGGGACCGCGCGCTCTATGATTGTTTCATGGAGGTCATCGTGGACCAGAATTTTGAAACCATTTTTGCTCATTCTTGGATGTCGAAGGATCAAGCGGAACAGAAATATGGCGCCAATACTTTGGGCGTCAGTCGCAAAATTTTGGGCGCGGTGAAACCGGAAAGCGTCGAAGAACTGCAACGAATCGTGCAGTGGGCCGGCAAGACCCAGACGCGTCTGTCGGTTTTCAGCACCGGGCGAAACTGGGGCTACGGTAGCGCGACCCCATCTCAGGACGAATGCCTGATCGTTGATTTGAGCCGCATGAATCAGATCCTTCATCATGATGAAGATCTGGGGACGATCACGGTTCAGCCCGGTGTGACTCAGCAGATGCTGTTTGATTTTTTGAAAGAGAACAATTCCGATCTCATGGTGCCCACAACGGGTGCAGGTCCGACGGGCAGTCTTTTGGGAAACGCTCTGGATCGCGGCTTCGGGATCACGCCGATCGAAGATCATTTCTCGGCCGTTTTATCGCTCGAGGCCGTCTTGCCAAATGGCCAAATCTACAAGTCGGCGATGAAGGATTTTGGCGGCGAGCAAACGGCGGAAGTTTTCAAATGGAAAATCGGTCCCTATCTGGATGGCTTGTTCGCTCAGTCGAACCTTGGCATCGTGACCCAAGTCACCTTGGCGCTGAAAAAACGTCCCGAGCGCGTCGAGCAATTTATCGTCTACGTTCAGGATCAAGATCTCGAGCAAGCGGTCAATACCATCCGCACGGTTCGTCATGATTTGGGCGGCGTCTGCGGCGGAATCAATTTGATGAACCGACGCCGCGTGATTTCGATGATGGACACGTATTTGGACTGGCCCGTGGATCGCACGCTGACAGAGGAAGAATTGTCGCAATGGGCACAGAAGAAAGCGGTCGGCGAGTGGGTGATCATGGGCGCGCTGTATGGTCCGCGCTCGGTCACCGCGGGTGCCAAGCAGCATCTGCGCCGATTGATGAAACCGGTCGCCAAACGCATGGTGTTTTTGAATCGGCAAAAAATCACGGTGGCGCAAAAGGTTTTGCGATTTCTGCCGATCCGGAAAGTTTCGGCCCTGGTCAACAAGCTGTCCGAGGGACTGACCATTTTAGAGGGCGTTCCATCCAAGGTGGCGCTGCCTTTGGCTTTCTTAAAGACGCGCGGAAAAAGTCTGAGCTCAGACCTGAAGGCGCTGGATCAAGAAGGCGTGGGTCTGATCTGGTTCGCGCCGATCGTTCCTTTGAAAGGCGATATGGTCCGTGAATTTTACAAGTCCATGGCCAAGATTTGCCTGGCCCATGACATCGAGCCGCTGTTCACGTTCACTTCGATCACCGAGCGCTGCTTGGACGCAACGATTCCGCTGTTGTTTGACGCCAACGATCCGCAGGCGGTGAAGCGCGCGCACGCTTGCCTGGAACAGTTGCTGATGGCCAGCCAGGCCTTCGGGATTTTTCCGTACCGCATGGACATGGAAACCCAGCGCCGATTCTTTTGTGAGAATGAAAACGCGGAGCTTCCGGTGGCGCTTGAGATGTATCGCCAGATCAAGCGGGCTTTAGATCCGAACCTGATCTTATCACCCGGAAAATATTCGGTCGATTGAAGTGTGATGCAAAGTTTCAGGAGTGGAGAAAAAAGATGAAAAAATTAATCCGTTTCGCGATGAATTTGATTGGTGAAAAATACCGACACAAATTGTATCGAAATATGGCCACCATCCCCAAAGAATACCTGAATCCGTTTTTCACGGTCGAGGTCGCAAAAACCCGTGAAGATCTGGAAGCCGCCTACGCGCTTTTACATGATTGCTATGTCGGAATTAAGATCATCGACCCCCAACCGTCGGGACTTCGCTGCTATTTGTATTCGTTCTTACCAACTTCGACGATCATCGTTGCCAAGTTCGGCGGCAAAGTGATCGGCACGGTGAGCGCGATTAAGGATTCCAAGTCGGGTCTTCCATCCGACAAAGATTTTTTGGCGCAGAATAATGATTTTCGTCGACAGGGCAAGGTTCTGGTTGAAGCTTCGGCTTTGGCGGTGGCCCCGGAATTTCGCGGTCATCACAGTGTTTCGTTTCTGCTCATGAAGCATCTGTACTTTTATTGCAAGAATTGCTTTCAAGGTGATTTCATGATCGCGGCCGTTCATCCGCGGGCCGAAGATTTTTACAAAGCGTTGTGGAGCTTCGAAAGAAACGGCGAACCGGTTCAATACAAAACGCTGAAAGATGCAGCGGCGATTCACATTTCTTTGGATCTTTCAGACGAACACCTAGCCAAGATCCACAAAACCTACGCTTCGAAGCAGGGTCTGGGAAATATTCCGATGGTGATGGAAGCCAACGACCGTCGTTTTCGTTATCCCGCAAAAATTTCCGGGCAGAGCATTCATCCGGTGATCACGCCGGAAATGTTGAAATATTTTTGTCTCGAGAAAAAAGAAGTCTGGGCGCGCATGAGTGCGGAAGAAAAGAGAACTTTGGTGCAGGTTTACACGACTTACTTTGGAGTCGCCGCGATGACCGAATTTCAAGATAGCGTCGAGACCAACGTTGGTCACCCCGAGTACCGCACACCGGTTCGTTTTTCTTCGGTTGTGGAGATTCAAGGAACAACCGGTTTCGCCGAGCTTCATGATTTGACTGAAGGTGGTTGCTTCGTGGCTTGCAGCGGAAGCCTGCCGGCTGTTGGCGGCGACGTCACCGTTTCATTTCGTTTTGAAGGCTGCAGCTATAAAGTTCAGGGCCAGGTTGCCTGGAGCAATGACGGTCTGACCCTGCTATGTCAAAAAGGTTTCGGTGTTCAGTTTCACAGATCTGTCCCGGCTCTCAATTTCAAATTGCAGCAATGGCTTTACCGAGCGGTGTCGAGCGATCCTGTTTTGGTTCGAGAAAAATCCGCGCAGGTTTGATGTTATCAGTCCACATTGAAAAAAAAGACCGGCTCTCCCTTGGGGCCGGTCTGTGATTGCAATAAATCGGTTGTCAGATCTATTTCGACATGTAAAAAACGAAAGTTTCTTTTTTGCCGGTAAACTTCGCCATGCAAGCGGGTTTAGCCGTGCTCGATGTCACCAATGAAGATTGGTAAGTCACCAGCAATTTATTATCGCTGATCTTTTTGATATTCAAACCGCCGGTATCGATCACTTCGCAGTTGACCCAACTGTTTCCACCCGCGAGCTGTACACCTTCGAAGTGCTCTTGACGGGTGATCATCGATCCGCCGGTGCCATCCGTAAAAGGCTTGTACTGCTCAAAGAAGATCAACTGATTTGGGCGGAAGTCTTTATGGACGAAATCCGCATCCGTCGTCGCCGACCAATCCATGTTTACGCGTGGCATGCAGGCGCCACTGTATTCCGACAGCCCCGATCGATAATAGTAATCGGCATAACATCGCAGCTGTGCCATGCGGCTGGCGTTGGTGGCCGTGCTGATGGCCGAACAGTTAGTCGTCGCCGAGATTCCGCCAGTCATCTCACTCCAGTTGAAATCGCCAGAAGGCTCGACATTGTTCGAGGCATCGATCACCACCCAGCTGTTTCTGCAGGTGACGGCGACGGTCGATCCGTTCACCGATTTGTTGCCGGTGCAGACATTGGTCTTCACGCCGTCACTGCTGGTCGATTGACTGCAGGACATTCCGGACCAATCATTGACTTCGGCAGATTTGCCGGTCGTGTTGACCATGCAACCGCCACTCAATCCAACTTGGTAATCCCCACTGGTATCAGGACCGCACTTCCAAGCATTGCTGTAGGTCTTCGACCCGATCGTGAGGTTCACGGGTCCACAGTTCGGATTGAAATCGTACATCGCTTTCGCCGTTGTCATCTTCCAGTTGTCCGTTAATGTCGGGCTGCTGCTGGCATTCAATACTTGATCCGTAAAGGTCAATGAATTTGGAAACGAGAACTCGCTGTCGGATGATCCGTTCGAGCTGAAATCAACACCGATCACGCTCTTTTGCGCCGTTGACAGACCGATGCGGCTGCCGCAAGAGGTGAAACCGCTTTGGCTCTGCCAAACTTGCAATCCGTGGACGGCAGAGCTGTCAGATGTTTTTGTTCCGTGCCACAGCTTCAGATAAATAACCTGACCTGCCGGCGGGCCGTCGCAAGTGTGCGCGTTTTGTTCATCTGTCGTGCAAGGACTGCGTACGCCACTAGGTAAACTGAAATCAACCGGACTGATCGTCCAGGCTCCGGTCGGATCAAAGACCTCTCCCGAAACGGCCGTCGTGATCGAGCTCGCGATCGCGGTCGACGGAACAATCACCTCGCCGGTCGCGGCGTTGAAAGTGATCGCGTCCATATTGACATTGCCGGTGGGGGTGATGGTCGAGGCTTTTTCGCTGTTGCCGTTCAGATCTTTGCTGGACGAATTTTCGATCAAAAAGTCTGCAGCCTTTGCTCCGGTTGCATCCACCAGAAAGCAGCTGAGAGGCTTACCGGAACCATCTTCGATATTCACGCTGAAACTTCCGTCGGATGCGATCGGAGAAGATCCGGACAAAATCGGCACCGTCGTCGTCGCGCAAACGGCCGTATAATCCGATAAGGCCAGAGCGTCGACATCGGAATCGCCGTTTTTGCTCATCATTTTCATTTTTTCGAAGCTCGAGGAAGAATTTCCCAAGTTTAATGAGCCCGTGACCGCAAGGCCGGTGCTGCTGCTGGCGTCGTCATCCTTTTTGGAACATCCGGCCACCACTAAGGCGGTAACCACGGCGGTTAAGACCGCCAGCTGATTTCGTTTCATGATCTTGGTTCTCCCTTCACACACGTGAGCTGTTTGTTAACGAGACTCTATAGAATCGGTACGCCGTTGAAGGATCTTGAAGAATCTCATTTTGCTCAGATGTGAAAATGACTCATTTTGAATGAGACTTTTTTGTCACATTTGAAAAGAGTCTGGAGAAGGCGCAGGGAGAGAAGGTTAACCTATAAATAAACAATCATCAATATGCACTTTGCCTTTACGTTGGATCGAGATGGGCCGTTTCAAAATGAGATGGGCGTTCCGAGAGGTGTTCAAGGACGACAGCTTTGTGCCCCTCAGACTGGTGCGAAGTTCGGGACTCTTGCCAGATGTCGAGCCCCTCCCCCGTCCCTTGATGCTAAATTCCGAGTGTGCCAGCTATTGCTTCTGGCAGGTGTTGATTTTCTTGGTGCCATCGACTTTGACGTAATCAATTTTGGCGTTCAATAAAACTTCTTTTGAACCCAAAAGTTCCGCCTTCTCACATCGATAGTGTTCGGCCTTGATTGACAGATCTGGATTCTCACGATATTTCAGGCATTTTCCAAAGTAAGAAATTTCCAGCAAGTTTGCGCCGTTTCTCACGTTCACCTGAAATCCTGTATTGTAAAACCAATCACTGATGTTGATTCGAATGTGACCTTTGCGGTCGGATTCGGAAAGACCCACCGGCAGTTGGACCGTTTCACCTTTTTCATTCTGGTATTCGGTGGCGCTCAGTTTTTCATCGCCATCAAATTGTTGAATCGAGCAAGTGCGGATATTCTCGACTTTGACAAACGTTACGTCTTCTTGAAATTCCTGCGGTGGATCGACACTGACGATCTGATCCAGACTTCGCACTTGTCCGAACGTTGTCTCAACTTTCCCGTCGCAATCGGTCTTTTCCATGTTTTGCATTTCAATGCGATCTTCGATGGAGACGGCATTTTTCCGCGCTTCATCGGAAATGGTCATCTCGCTTTCTTTTTTATCACAAGCCAGAATGTCTTTTAGAACGGTGTCGGATTTCAGATCCGGAAGTTTGACATCCGGAGGCTGAAAGTCAGTCGTCGGAGAATGGCAGCTCGCGATAAAAAAAGTGATGACCAATAAATAGACGATCTTGAAAATAGTCCCCATAAATAAACCCACCCTTTGTTTAAAACATAATTAAAGTTTCCGTCGGTCAGTGTTTGCCAAATGGATGCCAGACGCGAATCCTGGACCCCGCGCCTTTCATAGGCCTCCCCAGCAAGCGGTCTTGAATCGCGCCCGACGGGCGGGGTTCACGCATCTCAAATTGAGACGAACAATTGCTCTTGGCGAAAAGTTCCGTCTTAAAATGGTCATTCATCCAGTAGTTCATTGGAGAAATTTAGAGAAAAATAGAGAATAGAAGAAGGGGTGATGTTCTCAAGCATCAGCCATTGCTGGGGGAATGATGAAAAGGTCGATTCGCAAGGTCTATCAAGGGTCCGTTATGCTCGGCCTGTTTGGGGTCCTTGTTTTTGGTTTCACCAATTGCCAAGGCTCAGGTTTTCAGTTGCAAGAATTTTCACTTGAATCCAGCTCACTGGGACTGGGCAGCGGTCCAGGAATTGGTAGCACCGTTGCGATCACCGATCTCAGCGCCGTTCCGAGCCACGTCGAAGCTGGTCAGAAGACCACGATCACTTGGAATGTGACCGGCGCGAAAACAGTTCTTTTGCTTCCTGACAACACGACTTTGGATCTAGGCGGATCCTCTTCGGTCCAGGTTCAGCCCAACGAAACCACGACCTATACTTTGCAAGCCTCGAACGACCAAGAAACGGTCTCAAGACCCATCACGGTGTACGTGAATAAGAAGGGGACAAAGACAGCCTACACCACTTCGCCATTGAACAGCTCTTTTGCTGTGGTCTACATTCGCGTCCCGAAAACTCCGGCGGGACCTTATGGCAATGGAACATCTGGACCGCAAGGGCATTTTGATGTTGTTCCCGAAGTGACGGTCCAGTACCGGGGTCTGACCGGACCCGGACAGCTTGTCTACCGTGACCGCTTGGGAAATGAAAAAGTTTTGTTTGATTGTATCAATCAAAAAGCAACGATGCCGGACGGAACCAGCAGCTCTTGTCTGCCGATGGATCCCACGGTTTCCTTTGACGGAAAGAAAGTCATCTTCACCGTTCTTTATGCGGACTTTGCCCCCTACAAGTACTACACCTTTTCTTTTTCCAACATTTCGAACAATGAAAAAGGCGCGCAAATTCACGAGGTCGACATCGCGACCGGAGCCGTGCGAAAATTTCCTTTCCAGGCCGGAGATTTCGATACGGCCCCTGTGTATCTTCCCGATGGCAATGTCATGTTCACCTCAAGTCGTGCCCATGAATACACTTCGAGCGCTCATTTTTGCTCGACACCGATTGGTCCGCGGTACGCATCGCCGATCCTGCAGCTGTACATCGCGGGTGCGGATGGCTCAAATATACACCGCGTGGGGCAACACAACCGAGACGGGGTTCTGCATCCTTTCGTGATGTCAGATGGCCGGGTTCTTTTCTCTACTTGGTCCACGAATCATATGAATCTGTTTCGAAAAAACAATGGCTCGGCGGGCGGATGTTCGACGGTAACGAATGAATTCTGGTTGGCCAGCGTCGATTCGACCGGTGGAGATTTCAAGGCGGTGTTCGGTAAGCACAGCAAAGAATGGATTAGCGACAAGGGCATCCGCACCAGCACCGCTTTTCATTTTCTGACCGAGACGCCAAACGGTTTTCTTTGCACCGGCGACTATTATCGCGGCAACAACATGGGCGGCGGCGAAATCGAATGCTTTGAAAGAGAAGCGAACGGCGTCGAAGGCCCAGCGCCTGGCGAAGTGGACAATCCGATGATGGTTTTTGTTCCCCGTAATCTCTTCAGTGCTTTCACCTTTTCAAGCGGTGGAGATTTTCCTTCTTCGGTCGGCGCCAATGGCCTTTATCAGGGCAGTTTGCGCGATCCCATGGCGCTTCCGGGAAATCAACTGTTGTTCACTTATAACAACGGCGCTTGCGAGCGAAACATTTCCAGCATCGAAAGCTACATCAACCAAACTCCGGTGATGGATTGCGATATGGGCATTTACATGACCACCAAAATTCCCGCCAGTCGTGGCGATATGGTGAAGGTGGTGGATTCGCCAAACTATCACGAATACATGGCCCGCGTCGCCGAGCCCTACAGTTTTATTTACGGCAAAGAAAAGCCCGGTGTACCGGCGGCACCACGACTGACGGGCACGGAAAAACCACGATGCTTAATTGGTAGCTCTTCGATGGAGGCGGAAGTGGAGCCTGCCACGCCTTACACCTTCAACGGGGTCGGGCAGTCGTCTCACGACTGTGCGGTGCAGGGATGCAAAGCCAGAGCAATCGGCCTGGAAAAAGTGAAAGCCATTCGTTTCTGGGAAGTCATTCCGAACACGGCCGAAAATCTGAACGGGGCGCTGTTCTTACTTTCCACCACCGGCAATCGGCACCGACTTTTGGGAGACGTGCCGTTGCAGGCCGATGGTTCTTGGGTGGCGGAGATTCCATGTGACACTCCGTACGTGATGGCAGGGGTTACTCAGGATGGTGAAGTGATCATGCGCGACCAGGTGCCGCAGTCATTAAGACCAGGCGAGGTTCGCACCTGTGTGGGTTGTCATTTGCACAGTGGGCGAGAAGGTCGGCCTTTCGATCAAAGCTTGGCCTTCAATCAGTTGAGCGGCAAATTGAAAGATCCGGGCAATCAAATGATCGTGCCGAAAGTGGGAGTCGATCAAATTTATCCAGAAATCATCAAAGGAAAAATCGTCAACCAACCTCAGGGCATTCTTTATGAATACACCCAGCACATCGCGCCGATCCTGAGTGCGCCAAATGCTAATGGCGTGAGCTGCGTGTCTTGCCATAACCAAAGCAGCGCCGCCGGTGGACTGCGCCTGGATTACACCGAAACATTTGCGTATCCGGGAAATAATTTTGAACAGTACAAACCGAATCGCACTTGGTACGAGATCGTCGCGCATTTGCCGCAGGGTTGGGAGCGGCCATACTCTTCGAAATACGTGAATATGGCATTTGCGCTGGAAAGCCTGTTCTATTGGAAGGCGGCGGGCCGACGCATGGATGGGCGCACGGACTCGACTTACAACTTTGATGTGGATTTTGGCACTCAGCCACACAGTTATCTCAATGACGACCAAGTTCGCATCATCAAGAATTGGCTGGATTCAGGCGCCTATTACAAAAATTGATGAAGGCAAAAATGACGGTCCGTCTGGCGTCAGGCAGACCGGGCCAACGCCGGAAAGATGCTGATCCAAGTGCGAAAAACGGAAGGCTGTCTAAGCCTTGATCAGAGAAAACGAATCCGTATCTGCTTAGACAGATTTTAATTTCAGTCGGGGAGTTTCCTGCCTGGTCTTGTGGTTGCAACTGAAGACCTGGCTATGCGAAACATCGTTTTATTTGCGATTTTGATGTCCCTTCCGCTTTTATCCGGCGCCCAGACGCCGCCACTTCAATTCTTTGGCCCGATCCCAACGAATCAAGGAAAACCTGGAGAGCTGGATCATCGCGAATGGTTGAGCCTGCAATTGAACATTCTCATCTCGGCTTATGGACATGATGAAGATCTGTCGAAAGTGAGCTTGCGGGATCTGAACCTTTCCGGAAGCAAAGAAGATCAGGTTTTGCTGATGCAAAATTTCCTGCAGTATCGGGACGCCGAGCGGACACAGGACGATGATCGTCGCGCCACTCTGGACGACGATCTCAGGTGGGCTCGCCAGATGGGCCTTCCGCTCAACCAAGATTCCTTCGCAGACGTCAGTGCGAAACTGAGAGCGGTCTCGGAACAAGTGGGGGGGATGGTGAGCCGCGGCCAAATCACCGCAGATGAATCATTTCAACAGACCATCATGGCGCAGTGGAAAGCGGTGCAGTCTTTTCCCGTCGCCACCCGAGAGGCTCTACGGCTGGCTTTGCTGGATCGTCGAGCCGACCCCCTCAAGATCCTGGAAGACCTGATTGACGACCCCGAAACCATGACGATTCCGACCCGAACGGCACTGATTCTGAAAGCTTTGAATCAAGTCCCGGTCCAGGACATCAACGAGAAAAATTTGAGAATTATGAACCGTGCCGTGAAACTTCTGGATTTTTCAAAACAGCAAGATGTCTGCCAATCCATCTCCGAATTTCAATATTGGGTGCCGGGCCAGGACGGGGAGAGCCTGAACGAAAAACAAAAACCTTACTACAAAATTCTGACAAAAGGATTCGCGGCCCTGGCTCAGAATCCGAAAATGGACTGTTCTCCTTATGTCTCAAAGGAATATCTGCAAGGAGTTATATCGCAGGTGGAGAAATTGAATTTGTATCCCAAAGACTATTTCGTGCTGATTTCAGGGCGCCTAACGACCGCCCCGATGGCTCTGGCCAATTGTCGAATCGATAAGATCTACCGCGACCATGTTGTCGTTGAATTGCATGCGGATGAAAAATTGCGTCCGGGTCAAATCCGTTTATGGAGTGCGGTCTCGGCCGGCGATTGCACCCTGACCGTTCAGAACGAAAAACTGAAACGAGGGTACCGGACTCGGTTCTTCTATCGGGATGCTCAGCAAAATGTGCTTTTGCAGATGGAAGAAAATTTTCAGGACATCGCGCAGATCGAGGCCGGCATCCTTCAAGGCAAGAATCCGCCAGGTGCGAAACCGAGACCTCCAGTGCGCACGCTGTCGCTGTCGAATTGACCTGCCGCCAATCCATCTCGCGAAGTTGCTTGCAACGAGAATTTGATGAGGCGCCAGCGAATCACCATGCGATGAATCAGTGTCTTTTAAATTCCTGCCAGCTTTTTTCGGAATCCCTTGTCTGAATTTTAATAATTGAATAAAACTAAGTATGCGGGAAGTCTGGTTTTCAGTCGTGCTCTTATTTTTTTGTTCTGTGGGTTGGGGCCTGACGCCCACCCACATTCAAACATTTGATGATGCGACCAAGATGCAAGCGCCCGGAAGCGTAATGGGTGAAGGCTCGGCCGAAAAATGGGTGGCAGGTTCCGCTGATTTGAATTTTGGCTACACCAAATCCCGCCATTGGATCCGATTCGAAATTCCCGATGGCTCATTCGATGTCTCGGAAAGTCTGTATCTGACGATTCCGTATACCTACCTCGAAAAAGTTTCTTTCTACGTCACCGAAAAGGGTCAAATCCTTTCGCAAGAGTCGCAAGGCATGGGTGTGCCGATCAAGCCGGACGAGACCAAGCCTCTGACCACCGGAACTTTTGCGTTTCTCATTCCCAAACTCGGAACCTCTGGTCAGACCGTTTATTATTTGTCGGTCGAGGGAGACTTTCCGCTTTCGGTTCCCATGGAGATCGTGAAAGAAACCAGCTTGCAGCGGCAGCAAGCCCCACGCAATTTGTTGCTCGGCATTTACTTTGGAATCCTGTTTATCGCCTTCTGTTTCAATGCCTATCTCGCATCGGCGGTCCGAAATAAAATGCACCTCTATTATTGCTTATTCGTCATCAATGCCCTGATGCTGTTCATGGGCCACGAACGAATTTCTGTGCAGTTCTTCTGGCCGCATTCGCCGCATTGGGCCTTGATGGAAATGCATGTATTTGGCGGAGCCGCCTTTTTATTTTATGTCCTGTTCGTGCGAAACTTTCTGGAAACCGCGAAAAACACGCCTTGGTTGGATCGCGCCTTGCTATTTTGTTCTTTTCTGTCGACCGGCCGGGCCCTGTGGATGATCTTTGATCTCAGCCAAAAAGTAGCGATCATCGGGCAGATCGGCATCATGCTCGGCAATTTTCTGATTTTGGGAATAGCGGGTGTCTGTCTTTATCGTCGCGTGCGATCCGCCAAATTTTTCCTTTTGTCTTCGTTTATTTTCAATGCGGGTTACATTCTTTTCGTTCTGCAAAAATCCAACATCTTTTATTTTGGGGAATTTGTCGAATACACGCCCCATCTCGGTGTATTGTCCGAAGCCGTGCTTCTCAGTTTCGCGCTGGTCGATCGGATTCGTGAGACCAACAAGCAGCTGCAACTGCGGAAAATCGAAATCATCAATTCCGAAAAGATGGCGGCGCTGGGACGGATGGCCGCCGGCATTTCTCACGAAATCAACAATCCCCTGACGATCATTTACACCAATGCAAATTCGATCGGGGCCCTGTCCACGCAGGCCCAACCTCCGCTCGAGAAAATCCATCACAGCAGCCAAGCGATCGAGAGAAATGTCATGCGGATCTCGAAAATCATCAAATCCATGCGCGCCATCGCCCGCGATGCCACGCTGGATCCCGTGGTGGATCACAAGCTCAGCGATATTTTCAACGATGTCTCGACACTTTGTCAGGAAAGATTTCGCAACGGCGAAGTGTCTCTCAAAGTGGCGTCAGCCGAGCCCGATGTTTTCGTCTCTTGTCGCAGTCCGGAGATTTCGCAGGTGCTGATCAACCTGATGAACAATGCCTTCGATGCGGTTCAGGGACAGCCGGAAAAAGAAGTGCAGATCGATTGGACTTTTGATGCCGACCGCGTGTTGATTTCCGTTTCGGACACCGGGCCGGGCATTCCGGAGCGAATTCGCGATCAGATTTACGAGCCGTTTTTCACCTCGAAGCCAGTCGGTAAGGGCACGGGTTTGGGCCTGAGCATTTCCAAATCCTTGATTGAAAATCACGGTGGAAATTTGTGGTTGGATGCCACTTCGTCGCGAACCAAATTCACTTTCAGTTTGCCGGCCGCGAACTTTGATGGCGCATCGGCCCCCTAACAATGCGATCGCCAAGTTTCGCGATCAGGACTGGATCTGCCGCCAAGCCCGGAAAAAATTTCCCAAATTCTGACATTGGACCAGCGACATTCGGCTAGATCTCGGATCCGTCTTCAGTCCAAGGGGGGCATAAGAATTGACGGAGTTCTTAAGCACTTCTTAAGATGGAAAGATACGGGGGAAATTTTGCGTATCTCTTTTCTGGCATTGGTCCTCTCAATTTCGCTATCCTCTCTCTTCGCCTACGGCGAGGCCGATCCCTATTCGGTTCCGGCCACAACCGCCATCGAAAATAAAATGTACGAACCTTCCAATGAACTGAATTTCCAGGCGGGCCTTTTGCCGTTGGATGCCTTCTACAAGGCGCTGTTGGTGAATCTCGGCTACACCCATTATTTTCAGTCCTACTGGGGTTGGGAAGTGTTCAACGGCTCGGCCGCCTTCACGCAGGACACGGGGCTGCGCGATGATCTGCGAACCAATTTCGGCGTGCAAGAGGCGAACTATCTTGATTACATCAACTATACGGTGACGACGAATCTGGTCTACACGCCCGTTTACAGCAAAAATCTGCTGTTCAATAAGAACTTGGTGCACGGAGAAATCTCCTTTCTCGGTGGGGGCGGCATGGCCTCGTTTAAATCTGGCAAGAGTGCGCCCATGGCGGGAGGCGGTTTGATCTTTCGCTTCTTCATGTCGGATCGTTGGTCTTGGAAATTTGACAACCGAGTTTACTATCATTTTGCGGAAGGGATGAGCACGAACTACGTGCTTTCGATCAATCTGGGTCTCTCTTATGAATTTGATCCAAGCGGCAAAGAGGAACAGAGGAGCAGGCGTCAATAAGCTTGAAATAAAAATGGGGAAAAGGATTTTCCTGACAATTCTAGCTATCGTTGCTTTGGCTCAGCAGAACGCGAGGGCGCAAGCGGCGAAACCAATGATCGGCTGGCGCTACATTGCCGAGAATGAAGAATTTTGGTCGAAACACACCAAAGATCTTCAGGCGGGTGCTTTTGAAGCGGCCGCCCAGCAAGCTTTGGACATGCGTGAAAAGGCCGCGAACGAATCGGAAAAAAATGAAAGTGGTCTGGCTTTGGCCGAAGCGTTTCACGGTTTGGGATTTCATCAAGCCGCGTTCGACCTTTTGCTCGGGATCATCGAGGACTTTCCGGGATCCTTCGCCGCCAATCAAGCATTCCTGGACCTTTCGCAAATGGTGCCTGACGGAGACTTTGATGAAGAGCGTTTATCGCTCGTGATCAATCGCTCTTCGCCAGCCGAACTTCCGCCGCCGGCGATGTCGATGGCCGGTTTTTTTCTGACTCTTGACCACATGAAAGCGGGACAAGTGAAATGGATGAGCTCGTTTCCGAGCATGATCGATGCGACCTCGTATTGGTCGGCACGAATGAGCTATTTCAACGCGCTCGAGTTGGTCAAGGCGGGGCAGACGGACAAGGCCATTGCCGCGTTTGAAACCCTGACCCAGCATCCCGGCATGATGCCGAACCTGCTGTTGAATGTGCGTCTGCAGCTGGCGAGACTTCATTTTGAAAGAAAAGATTATCCCGCGGCCGAAAAGATTTACGCGGACATTCGTTCCTCGAATCGCAACACCGGCCGCATTCTTTATGAGCGCGCCTGGAATCAGTACTATTTGAAAGACTATGCCTTGTCCCTGGGAATGTTAGAGTCTCTGCGCGCTCCCTATTTTTCGCCGTCTCTGGATCCGGAAGCGCATTTGCTGCGGGCGCTGATTCTTCGCGATCTTTGCCATTACCCCGAGGTTCAAACCGTCAGCCAAGACTTCACCGCGGTTTTTGGCTCGGTGATTGAAAACATTCGCAAGGTCAAGCCGCTCAAGCAACAGCCGATTCTGATGTCGATGGCCCTGGTGCGCGAACCGATGCGTGAATTTGCCGATGTCGTGGACGCGATCCAAAAAGAAAGAACGCTGTTCAACGCTAAATTTTCTTCGAACCGATTTGCTTTCGTGCAGAAAGCTTACGACAAAAGAGAGCGCGAAATCAAAAGTCGTCTCGATCGCCGGCTGGAGCAGCCCTTGAAATTTGAAGCCAATCGCTTGCTTGAGCTCAATGATCAGTTGAAGCTTCTTGATTACGTTTCGGGTTTAGATGAAAACCGCATCAAGGGGCTTTTCGAAAGTCGCGGTTACAAGGCCGAGAAGGCTGATACGCTTCGTTTTAACACTCTTTATTGGCCGCTGCGGGCTCCTGCGACCAGCAACGAAAAAAAACAAAATCGCAAAGAATTTTGGTTTGATGAAATGCCCAACATTCGTGTGCTGATTTCGGATCGATGCGAAAAGGCGGGGCAATGAAGTTCAATCATCTCGTCCTGAATGTCATGCTGCCTGCCACCTTTGTCGTGAACCTGAGCTCGGGCCACATCGCGTGGGCCGCGGATCCTGCCAAAGGAACGCCGGCGCCAAAGCCCGCCCTGGCGACGAAAAAGGCCGCACCACGCCGGGTGGACCGTCAGCGTCTGGCGCTGCTCAAGGAAAATCTGGCGAAGACGGACAAATCCATTGCTTTGACCAAACAGAAAATCCGCACGTCGAAAGACATTCAGTTCTTGCCAGAGCTTTATTTATCGCTGGCCGAATTGTTGATCGATAAATCGCGCCTCAAGTACTCGATGAAGCTTGAGCAGGCGGGTGACCGTAAGACCGAAGATCTCGACTTTACGGCCGAGAAGATGATCAAATCCGAAGCTATCGAAGCGTTGACCCAGATCGAGGAACGCTATCCGAATTACGTGGGTTTGGACCGGGTGGTCTTTGCCATTGCTCACGAATACCGTGAGATGGGCGAGAACGAACAGGCACTGAAAACTTTCAAACGCCTTTTGGATAAATTTCCGTCCAGTGAATTCTGGGCCGAAGCGATGTACAGCATCGGTAACATTTATTACGACAAAAAAGATTACGAATTCGCGCTTGGTCAGTACAAAAAAATTCTCACCAAGCCCGACGCCAAAATGATGAGCATGATGGCGTATTATAAAATGGGACAGTGTTACTTGCAGTTGGACAAACCTCTCGATGCCTTGCAAGCTTTTGAGCAAGTCTTCACGACCAAAATTGAAATCGATCCTGAAAAGTTACCGGAAGACTTTAAGCGCAAAGACATGCGTGAAGAAGCGCTGGTGGCCAGCGTGAAACCGCTCAGCGATCTGCCTGCCGAAGACCTGCTCAAAAATCCGAAATACCAATATCCTCTCGAGTACTACACCAGTCTCGCGCCGAATCGCCCGGCCTTTCGCTCATTGTTAGCGCGTTTGGCGAAACGGATGACGCTGAAAAACCGGCATGACGAAGCATCGCGAGCGTGGTTTGCGCTGCTCGAAGTTTCCAACGACTTGAATCAGGGCAAAGAGGCACTGGAATCTTTTTTCATCGAGAAAAAGAAAACCCAGAAGGTGGATTATCCCGAAAATTCGTCCCGCCTGGTGTCGCAGTTCTTATTTGAATTGAAGCAGGAAAAGCCAGCCGAAATTCAGCGCTTCGAACCCGTTTTGCGAGACATCGCCACCAGCTTTCACAAGTCGGGTCTTGCCACCAAGCGGGCCGAAGATATCGACCGCGCGATTGAAGCCTACAAAGACTATCTTTGGATTTATCCCGAGACGAAATACAAAAATGAAATCAGCTTGAATATGGCCGAATCTGCCTTTCACGCCGGTCGCTTCGTGGAAGCGGGACTGGGTTACGGAAAGATGGTGACGCTGATCAAGGATTCAAAGAAGAATAAGGAATACTTTTTTTCCGCTTTCGAATCCTTCAACCAAGCTTTCAAGGCTCACGACAAGCTGAGCTTGCTCGAGAAAACTCAGGGCCAGGCGTCTTACGCTTTATTGGTCGACAGTTTTTACCGACGGGACAGTCAGAATCCGGCGATGCCGACCATCTTGTACAATCTCGCCAAGTCGCTTTACGACTCGCAAGATTACATCAGTGCTTCGCAGCGATTTTATCAACTGCTGCAACGATTTCCGAATGATAAAAATGCCCAGGCCGCGGCCGTGATCTACCTGGATTGTTTTTACGTGCGTGACGATCTCAAGAGCCTGGTCGAAAAGGGAAATGCCTTGATGGCGTTTCCGCTGCAATCATCCGTGAAAAAAGAAATTCAGTCCGTGATCCAACAATCGCAATTAAAACGGGTGCGCTCGATCGCCGGAGATTTCGCCACCAAAGGATACGCCGATCAGTTCATGAAGTTTGCGAAGGAGGCGGGCAAATCAACTCTTGGAGAAACGGCGCTGCTCGAGGCCTTCGTTTCTTTGAAAGCTAGTCAGGATATCGCCGCCCTCAAGGTTGGCGAGCAGTTTGTGGGTCAGTATGGAAATTCCGACAAAGCCAAAACCGTCTTAAGCAACATGATCCAGCTTGCACTGGCCGCCGCCGATTTTTCGAAAGCGGCGACTTACCTGGCCGCTTTCTCGCAAAAATATCCGAACGACGAATCCAGCTCCAAGTTCGCGCTGACGGCCGCACAATTTCAAGAAGCACTTGGAAATCTCGAGCAAGCGGCCGACATCTATCAGGCTTTGGGTGATCATGGACATGCCGGTGATATTTTTTTAAAGAACCAGCGTTGGGCGGACCTGCAAAAAATCGCGCCGCGAATTCCGGGCCTGAAAGGTTTGTACTATTTGGGATTGGCGCAGTACCGATTGGGTCAGAAAGATTCGGCGATGCGCTTGATGGAGCGCGCGTTCAATTCGACCGCCAGCACCGCCCAAGAAAAACAGTTCATCGCTCACGCCGGTTACCTGATGGCTTTGCAAAGTTATGAGAACTACCGCAAAGTGGCCAGCAACGGCGTCAGTAACATTGGTGATATCAAATTGAAAGCCGCGGCCCTGGCTGAAACCGATAAGGTTCTGTGGAAGACGCTCGAGACCGGGGTCGGCAGTTGGGTGGTCGCGGGGATGCGCATGCAGGCCGTGCTCTACGAAGACTTTGCCAAGTTCCTGAAGCGGGGACCGGCGCCCAAGCCATTGACGCCGGCGCAATATCAGCAAATGACGGCGCCACAGATTCAAAATTACCTGAAGAATGCCGGCGATATTTTCGTCAAGTGCGCGCGCACGGCCGAACAATCGGATGTTTTTTCGACGTTTGTTGAAAGCTGCCAAAGCCGCAAGCTTGGTTTGGTGGATGAGGCGGCCAGCGAGCGCCCGGTCATTCGCAGTGTGGCTTCGGTCGGTGGTTCGGCGGATCTTCGCGCCAAGCTCTTAAAGGATCCTGCCAACACGGATCTTCTGAATCAACTGGCGCAGACCTTCATGAAAAACGGTGATCCCGCGCAGGCCAATGCCGTCTACAATCGCGTGCTGGAGATCAAGCCCAAGGATCCAAATGCAATGGCGCAGATCGGGGTCGTTCACATGTTTCAGGGTTCATGGGATGAAGCCTACGCTTACTTTGGCGAAGCGCTGAAAAAAGATTCGAAAAACGTCACGGCTCTTTGGGGCCTGGTCGGGATCTACAACAAATTTGGCTATAAGGAAAAGTTGAACAAAGCTCTGAACCAGGCAAGAGCAGCCGGAAAGCCTTCGACGGTGGTGCATCCACTGATGAAGCTCTAATGGATTGGACAAACTGTGCGATTAAAGGTTGAAGTACGAGAAAAGGACCGGGTTGTTTTCGCCGGTGAATTTGACGAATTTCCGATCATGATCGGCCGGGGCACGCATTGTCACATCGCTCTGTCAAATTACGGCTGGGTTTCTTCTCTGCACGCAACGATCACGGACGAGAAAGACACTTACCTAGTCTCGGACATGAAGAGCAAGCTGGGCTTGGTCGGCGAATCCGGCAAGCCTTTTTTGAACGCACGCTTTCAACGAAACTGCACCTTCCAAATCCGATCTCTCGTTTTCAAAGTTCAACGTCTGGACGGCGCCGTCATACCGGAGCCGATCAAACCAGCCGTGTCCGAAGAAACCACCGAACCGATGTTCGTGCCGCCCTTGCCCGAGAAGCCGGCGCCGCCGCGAGATCATCTGGTCAGTTTGGCGGACTCGTTGATGCTGGAAACGCAGCCGCGTTTTCAAAGACTTCAACCCAACCAATTCTCCCTGCAAGGCGTGCTCGTTTGGGGTGAAGACATCCTTGACGTTCGACAGTTCCGCGCTGGAGATAAAATCTGGGTGGGCGGCAATGTGGACTCGCCCGTGTACCTTCCCGGCATTCGAAAGCCGATTCTTCTCGGACGAATGAACGGACCACGCGGCCAATTGTCGCTGGCCAAAGATATCAATTGGCGTCTGCGCCGGCAGGGCGTGGATTTCACTCCGGAAACCGCGAAGCATTCTCAGTTCTTGCGCTTCGCCGGTGAACGACAGGTCTTCGATGTCAATCACGGTGACTTTGTGACTTTGGATTTAGGGAACGCGGTTTCCCTGCATCTTCGTTACGTTGAAAATGCGCGCTTTTTCATCCGTCGAACCTGGTTGGAAAATCGCGAAGAGTTCGTCAAGGCGATGTCGATATCGGTGGCCCTGCATTTGATCGCATGCTTGGCCTTGGTGATCACGGCCCCGAAGACCGAGGCGCCACAGATTGAAAATGTTCCGCCTCGTTTTGCAAAACTCTTGATCGAGCCGCCGCCGATGCCATTGGCACCGCCAAAGCCCGAGCCAGTTCCGGAACCGATTCCTGAACCGCCGCCTCCACCCATCGTCGAGGCCAAACCACCAGAGCCCAAACCTGTTCCGAAAAAGGCCGAGCCGCCACGCAAGCCGGTGAAGCAGGTGAAGAAAACTCCGGAAAAAAAGAAGCCAGAAAAAATCGTGCACAAGCCTGAGCCGAAACCGGTTCCGAAAGCCGAGCCCAAAGCAGAGCCGAGAGCGGAGCCGAAAGTCGTGCAGAAGCAACCTCCTTCGCCGAAGCCGGCGCCAGAGAAGGTGACTCCGCCGAAACCTTCGGCGAGCGAAGTCGCGGCCAACGAATTGATGAATGTGTTTTCGACCGTTCCAAGTCCCGCCGCGAACAGTGGCAACAAGGCCATCAAGATGGATCGGTCCGTGGCCTCGCAAGGTCCGGCCGGCGAGCCTGGACTTTCGACCGCCGGTGTGTCGGGTGCCTTGAAAGCCAAAGGCGGCAAGTTGCAAGCCGGTGGTGGCATCAGTGGCGGCGTCACCACGGCGAAGGCCGGAAAATTTGGCTATTCCAACACGCCGGGTGGCGGCAGCGCCGGAAAACGCGGAGTCAAAGGCGGCGTTGTCGGCTCACCAAAGCTCGATGATTTTTCGGCCTCGACCAACGGCCTGACGGATAAAGAAGTCATGTCCGTCGTGAATAAATATTTGTCGCAGGTCAATCGCTGCTACGAACGCGCACTCTTGAATGATTCGAACTTGGCGGGTCGGGTGCAGTACGAATGGGATATCACGCCGGAAGGAAAAGTCACCTCGGTCCGGATCAAGCGATCTGAGCTCAGCAATGGTGACAGCCTGAATTCGTGTGTTATGCTTTTATTCAAAGCGATGAAATTTCCTGCAGCAAAAAACAAACAGCCGACGACGGCGACGATCGGATTTCCTTTCGGGAAGGAAGGCTAACACAATGGTTGGTGGTGATTTTGGTAGAGTGTTTGTCGAACATTGGTACATCATGGGCCCGATCGCGGCCAGTTCCGCTGTTGGATTTGCAATTGTTGTCGAGCGTGCGTTGACCTTGAGCGCGGCCAGCGCCGTGAACAAGGATGAACTTTTGAAAGTCATTCAGAGCTACTGCATGCAGGGTCGTCTCAAAGATGCCATCAATGTGGTGTCGCAGTCCAAGGGACCCCTTCCGAATATCGTGCTGTCGGGTTTGATCGCCATTTCCAGTAACAAGTCTCCGGAAGAAATTCAGACGGCGATGGACGCGGTCGCGCTTCGCGAGATTCCAAGACTGGGACGACGAATTGATTTGCTTTCAGCATTGGCGAACATCTCGGTCCTGTTGGGACTGCTGGGAACCGTCACGGGAATGATCGCGGCCTTCGGTGCCGTTGCCAATCTCGCTCCGGCGGACAAGGCCCGGGTGCTGGCAAGCTCGATCGCCGAAGCGTTGAACGCCACCGGTTTCGGTCTTTTGATTTCGATTGTATTGTTCGCGGCGTGGGGATGGCTCAACTCGTACTCTTCGCAAATCATTGACGACGTCCATGAAGCCAGTGTCTCGACGCTCAATTTTATTTTAGCGAACAAAGATAAAATCATTCGTTAAACCAGCAAGTCGATCTGGAAAGAGGATAATCCGTGGCAGCAGGTGGCGGGAACGAACCCAATTTAACACCCTTTATCGATCTTTTTTCGGTCTTGGTTTGCTTTCTGTTGATGACCGCAGCCTGGATTCAGCTCGAAGTGATGCCGACAAATATCGAAAAAACAACGGTCGCGGATGCGCCCTCACCGGATTCTCAACCACCTCCGCCCGAAGAGAAAAAGGTGCAGTTGATCGTCGAGCTGACCGCGAATGCGGTGACGCTTCGTGAAGACGATAAGAGCGTGCAGATTGCCGATCAGGGAACCGAGCTTGATGTCGAAGGCTTAAAGCAAATCCTTGCAGAATGGAAAACTCGGCATCCCGAAAAGAAAGACGTGATCCTGAATACGGAAGCCAACGTGATGTACGGTCAAATGATCAAAATGTATGACGTGCTTGTCGCCAACCAGTTCCCCGATGTGGGCATCAATCCGAGGTAAATGAGATGGCCAGCGGTGATAGCAAAGTCAAAGGTTCCGCCCGCCGGGTGATTACGACCCCGGGTTATCACATCACTCCCCAATACGATCTCGTGCACACTCGTCACATTTTGGATGAAAAGCGCACCAAAAAGAAAACGTTTCAGCTGATGCTGGCGCCGATGGTCGATATGTTCTCGATCCTGGTCATTTATTTGATCATGAACTTTTCGACGGACGGGGAGATCTTTTTCATCTCGCGCGACCTGACGATTCCGAAAGCTTCAACGGGACAGACAATGCAAAACAATCCGTTGATTTCGGTCGTGGGCACGAACATCGTTTTTGATGCTTTGGAAAACAAAGGCACCGTCACCGAATTCAATGACGAAAAAGCTCCGCAATTGCGCGCGGCCCTTCGCCGAATCAAGCAAAATGAATTGAGCCTTGGCGAAAAAGCCTTCAAAGGCAAAGTGAATCTGCAAGCAGATGAAAAGACTTCGGTCGAAGAAGTCAAAAAAGTCATGCGCGTCCTGATCGACGAGGGATGGACTGGCATAAATTTCGTCGTAAACCCCGAAAAATAAGGGAAGCTCGCGAATCAGCCCCAATCCTTCGTTGCGTCGTCGTCGACGTACCGCAGGGGTACGCCTTCCTCCTAGCGCCTCGACTTTGGGCTGATTCGCGAGCTTCCCTCTGGACTGTGGTCGGAGAGGTCTTCGCCTTGCGGCTCATACCTTGATTGGTCTGGTATTTGCGTATCGCAGAGTACGCTTTCCTCATGGAATCTCGTCCTTCTCTTTGAGTCCAATATGTTGGTCAAAAATCCAACATATTGGATTTCGGTTGAAAGGCAGTTCTATTGTTCATGGTTTTTTGCGGATCGATTGCTTCTGCTTTGACTGGCATACTAGGGACCAATCCGTGTTGTCCTTCAGGACTGCGTCTGTTGGGACTGCGTCGGTCAGGTTTTTTTTGAGAGAGTTTTTTTGATGGTGAGGGGGAAACTCTCTCTTGTAAATGAAAATTTGGATTGGTTACAGTGCTGGGGGTTTGTGCGAGTCGTAGATTTTTTTCTGTTTGGTGGCGCAGGATTCGGTGGCGGCTGCGGCGTCGCCGGTTGAGAATTCGATGGAGCCGTATTCGGGTGTTGCGGCGGTGCGGGTGAAGCCGCACATGTCTTTGGTGAAACCTGGGATGCTCGAGGTGCCCTTGGTGGTCGTGCCTTTTAAACTGAAATCGCCGCTGTCCGGATTGGTGAACAAGGCGAGAATGGCGGTCTTGCTGTTGGTTGAAAAGTTTTTGGCATCCATGGAGTTGTTATGCGTGCTGGCGCGATCATAGATGAAAGTGTTGTCGGTGTTGTAAGCGATATTGTACAGCGCTTCGGTGCCGCTGGTGCCGTCGACCTCGTCGATACCGATGCTGTTGTACAGGATGTTGTTGTGCAATTTGCAATCGATGGCTTTTCTCATGAAAATTCCGGCGTCAGAGCAATTCATCAGGATGTTGTTGCGCATGATTCCCTGAATGTGTTCACCGGTTTCGCACTGCTCGCCACGGTCGCAGAACTGCGGGCCTGTGCCACCACCACCGAAGGAAAGACCCAAACGGGCATCGCCGGCGTAGGGCAGGTAGCGAGAGCAAACCACAAAATTATTTTCGAATAATCCGTAGCGACCGCCGCCCTTTAAGAAAGCGCCGTAGCTAATAAAGTTGCCGCCGGCTTTTTGAAAGTCCGCGATGTAATTTCCGCGGATCGTCCAATAGTCTCCACCGACCACGTCGATGAAGGTCAAGACGCCGACATCACGGCCCCAACGATTGTAGAACTGATTGTTTTCGATCAGGACGTTGGCGGGATAGGTTCCGTTTTGACCGTTGCCTTTGATCATGGCGTTGAAATCGCGAAGGACGCTATTTCTCAGCATAAAGTTGGATGATTTTTCAACGACGTGAAACGCGTGCTCGCAAGCCGTGTCCGGAACGCAATCACCTTGGATCAGAAGATTTTCAAAATTCCAATTCGCACCGTTGACGTTGATCATCTCGGTCGTTTTGCTCTTGATGATCACGGTTCCAAGCGTTGCCGCCGTGACCCAGATCGGAGACGCCAGTGTGCCTTGGGCGCTGAGACCCACGCTGCTCGTGATGGTGTAGGTTCCGGGCGGAATCACCACCATGTCCCCGGCGCGTGCACTTTTGAGCGCGTTGACCAGCGAATTCGAATCGCCGGCGACGACGTTGATCGGGTTTCCCGTTGCGGGTCCTTTCGAGTTCGTGCTGGCCGGAGGTGTCGGCCAATCATTGGTCGGCGAAGGGGTCGTGAAGACAGGCTCCGCATCAACCGCCAACGCCGAATTTGAAGCCGCGGTCACCGAACCAGGGCTTTTTTGGAATTCAAATTTACAAGCGCACAACCCCAGCAGGGCCAGCATGCCGACAATTTTAGAAATGGAAATGAATTTCAGCATTCTGGCTCCTTTCCCAAACATCATCATCGAGCCGGTTCGGTCGATGCTTGCACCAAGGTTTTTGAATCATAGTAAGCTGGCAAATCCTCGAGCGTGCGGTCGCGGAAATCACGACGGATCAGGATTCGGCCGTCCAAGTTATTGCGGGCCCGCGAAAAAAGATTCAGCCCCATTTTCGTCGCTTCTCCTTTGATTGAAACGTCGTCGAGCTGCACTTTGTTGGCACCTTTCATCTGCGCTTGAGCCACGCCAGTAAATGGAACCAAGCCAATGCCGAGAGCGGCAGTCCAAAGAGACAATGTCTTCATCCAATTTGCTTTCATGTGTGTCTTCCTTTTCATCACTAGGCTCCAGGTCCCGGACCAGGGCCCGAAGATCCACCGCAACCAACAGGGCAACTTTCCAAAGTTTGGTTGTCAGGATCGCATTCTTCATTTCCAACATCCGGTTTGCATTCCACTTCGACGGGGGCGGCGGCCGCTTCAGGCCACGAATGATAACCCATTCGATAAGTCTTAGCGGGATCCGTTCCGTTGGCGGGAACCGTCACGTCGTAGGATGCCAGATTGAAATATTCAGGAACCGGGCAGCCTTCCCACTGGCATTTGAGCTTACCATCTTTGTTGCGCAAAAGCAGGCGGCTGAAAAAATCAAACTTTTGTTCCGTACCGACTTTGCAGGTTTTGGTGACGGCGTGACTTTTATCGCAGCAGTATTTCAACGGACTGGCGCAGCCCACGACCTTTGGCGGATAGGACTTGGTCGAGGTGGCATAGTAACGACACACACGTGGTGGAATGTTTTTCGCCTTTTGCTCGATCAAAGCGGGGCAGGTGCGGCTGAGATGCTGGCCTTCCAAGCGCAAGGAAACATTATCCACGTTTGTGCTTCCACGTGAAGGGCGAGATCCATCGTAATTCTGGATCGCCAGAATCTGCTGCGAGAGAAGGGAGATGGTGAAGATTGCAATCCATTGTTTAATCATTGGGAGTCCCATCTTGTATTTCTTCGATGGCCGTTGCTGCCGCCGAAGTGTCTTCGAGGTACTGAATCTGAAAAGGTTCGGAATCCGGTTTCATTTTGAACAGTTTGTAGACCAAGCGGCGTCCGATTTGCGGATCTGTCGGATTGGTTTTGTGTACAAGCTCGATGGCAAAGATAAAATTGTTGTCATCCGTACCGTGCGAAAGTTTCGGAAATTCAACGCTCTGATAAGGTCTGAGCGTCGTCATCGGTGCGCTATCAAGCGCGATCTGGTACGCATCGCCCGTGCAGTTCGGGTCCGACGCCGTCGTCAGGCTGGAGACAATATCCGTCGTCGAGTCATGGCTGCCGGCAAAATTCGGATTGGTAAAGTTGCTGATTTCCATGGACGTGGTCTGGCCATCGCTATCGGGGTCATCCGTTTGGCTTGCGACCAGGGCGTTTGTGCCTGCCAAGATTTCGATAAAATCCGGAATTCCGTCATGGTCCGAATCCCAACCTTCCAGGCGCGAATTCGGAATGGCATTTTGGGCCGCCGCGATTGCTTTCACATCGCACTGACTCATGCCAATGTATTTCATTTTGTGTTCGGCCACCGAGCAAGTCGTCCCGGCGCTGGCCTCGCAAATGGTTTTGTCGCCACCGTAAGCATTCAGACAGACCGAATCGAGCGTGGCCCCAAAAGTTCTTCGGCGCAGGGGATCCATGCCGTAAAGAGCTTCGACATCATCGGGAATGCCGTCGGCATCGTTATCCGGAAGCACTCGGTCCAAATAATTTGCCATATTCAAATTTCGGAAATAATAGGCCTGGGGTTTATAGTCCTGCAGACACAAGCTGACTTTACCGGAAGCAAAAGCCACCGGAACTTCTTTTTCCAAAGAGACTTGTGAGCAATTCGTATAGCCGACCGACATCAGGAATCCGAAAAACAGCATCGAGATAAGGGCCCTGCGGCGACTGGCGAATAACATCATCACTTCGTCCCCAAGGTGACGAAAGGTTTGTCTTCGTCCAACACTTCAAATCGTCCGTTGGCTTCGTACTTCACCCGAACGAATTGTCCTTTGTAAGTTTTTGGCAGCGTGTTCACTTCGGTCGAAGATGTTTGCACCAAACGATAGCCGATATAAACCACGCCTTCGTTCACGCCGTGTTTCAAGTAGCTTGGAACATTGCTGCTTTGGCTGACATCCAAGGTCGAAGCCGTTTGCAAAGAGTCGATTTTGACAGTGAAGGCTTTGGTGCCTTGGCTCGAACAAACGCCGGCCGTTGAGGGCAGAGCCTTGACCGTAAAACGATTGATCAAATTCGCTGGCAGATTGCTATCCGGGGTGAATGGATCCGAACCGCGTAGAACTTCTTGCACGGTGGTCATTCCATCTCGGTCCGTGTCTTCGTTCAATTCATTGTCGGATGGATTTAGAAATTTTAGGACTTCAACGAAATCGATCAATCCATCATCGTCTGTATCCAAACCAAAGGTCGAATCCGTCAAACCATCTCCGTCCACATCGAGGCCGAAGGTCGGACTGTTGGTTTTATTCAAAGCATCGATCGCGATGCCCAGGGCCCGCATATCGCACTTGGTGAGCCCCGTATAATTTTTCGGAGTCTGCGCCGGATCCAATTCGCTGGCCGAAAATTTGTTCTCGCCAGCCAGGCATTGCAACGAGCTCAGCTTTCCGTTTTTCGCCAGCATAACGTACAATCCATCCAAAATTCCCAGGCTGTTCGAGCGGGGATTGGTGGCAGACAGCGGTTGCAGACCCGGCTTCGACAGGTCGCCATCGATCAATGCTTCTTCGCTGTCGATCACTCCGTCCATATCCGAATCCGCGTAAACCACGCCATTTTTTAAGATCGTCGTCAGCGGAACCATCTGGATGTTTGAAGGCTCGAAAACCGTCATGCTTTCGATCACGGACTTGAAGAAGTCTCCGCTGCTCGATTCGCCGAAATTCGAAATGCTCTTCGCACGTCCGTTTTTCGCGTAACTGACAAGTTTATTCATGAAGGTTTCGCCCGCGGGCTCACCGCCGTAATACAGGCCGTATAGATAAAGCTTACGGCTGGCAGCTTTCATGCTTGTTTCCATCAAAGAAACCTGCGCGAAAATCTTTTGCTCCTGACAATTCAGTTCATAGTTTGGATCATCGCCTTTCGGCATGCAGCGACCGTTGTCCGTTGGCAAGTTCACCGGACTGTCCTGAGGAGCTCCGTCACTGATCAAGAAGACATAATAATTTTTTGTCGCGTCGGGGTTGTTGGCATTGGCAGCAATGTCTTCATCGATCATTCGCTTGGTGGCCTCGAGGGCGCGCAAATAAGATGTTTCACCCATGTGATAATCGCAGGAATTCAAGGGCGTTCCCAGGCCCGGAGCCGGATTGCAAGAGGGCAGGGCGTAGCCCCGATCCGCGCAATCGGATGTCGGTTCATCCTGATAATAGGAAATCGGCGTTCCCGGAGGGAGGATGTTTCCGGAAAAGGTCGGTTTCGCCGGATCCAGGCAGTTGTAGAAGTCTTTCGCCCCGGGCGTGTAGACGCCGGTGTCGGGATCTTGAAAGCCATTTTGCGTTTTCAGCAAAGAATCGATTTTGCTAGCGGCCGTCGTCTTGTTGACGAAGCCTTTGGTGCTGTCTTTCCAAGCGACGCTCATGTTGGCATCCGAAAATTTGCGGTCCCAGCTGAAGGGGATGATGGCGACATCGACATCGCTATCCGTACTGACACCATTCGGGGTCAGAAAACTTTTGATCATCGTCAGGCGATCACCGTTGGCGTCCGTGGCTTGGCTGCTATCCCATTGGTTCAGCTGCGTGTTGCCGTAGATCGGATGGTTCGTGACGTTAACGAGTTTGGATTTCCCAAGGTTCGAGGCCGACATATCGACCAGGAAGATATATTTCGGCGCCGATTTATCGATGCTCGATTCGCTGCAAACCGCGAGCGGGTTCATCGAGGACAGGAAAACGCCCACTTCCTCTTCGACCTTCGCCAATGGCACGCGCGAACAGTTTTGAAAAAGCACCATCAACGCCGTCACCGAGACCGCGCTGAGAATGGAAGCCTTGTTCAAAAATTTCGATCGTTTATTCGCCATCACTTCATCCTACTCATTTCACCTTTTGTGGATCCGCCGCAAAACGAATCTGTTTGAATTGCGAAAGCGGAATCACGCTCGGAAGCTGCCGCGTTCGCAAATCGATCGAGCTTTTATAAAGGTACCAGAACACCTTGTCCGGATTCGTCGTATCGATGACCCGGGCCAGAACGATGTACGGATTGTCGGTGCCCGTCGTCGAGTAGCTTGGAAGCGTCTCGATCCACGGCAGCGCCAAGGCCGGAGTATCCCCATTCTTCACCGCGTAGCTTGCGGCACCGACTTCGGTCACCGGTAAGAGCGGGCTCGTCGGCAAATAGTTGATGTGCACTTCGCGCGTGTTCATCCATCGACCGTTGACGTTGTAGCGAACCACGTTCGACGTAAAGTTCGTCTTCAAGCTTGCGGGGATCTCGCTGTAGACCATGTTGGGTCCCAGACCAACTTTGAAATTTGAGATGTCCGGAATGCCATCGCCATTGCTATCTTGATCGGGCTTTGAATTCGTCAGCGAATATCCATAAATCCACGCCAGGTAATCAGGTATGCCGTCATCGTCGGAATCAAAATCAAAGGGAGAAGTTCCGAGCAAGCTTTCTTCACAGGCATTCAGTCCGTCACTGTCGGCATCGATTTCCGGATTGCAAAGATCCTGCGCCGCCAAGGCTCGGCACGAGCTTTCGTATCGAACAAAGATGCTGTCCAGACAAACGCCTTTGTTATTCGCATTCTTAAAAGTGCGGGGATCTCTCGGGTCCGTACCCAAACGCAGTTCTTCGTCGTCACAAAGACCATCGGCATCGGAATCAACGCAAGTCGTGCCGTCCGGTCGCGGTCGCACGTGCAAATTTAAAACGTAAACATTGCTGACTTCGTAGATCGTCGGATCGGTCGAGACCGAGCCGATCGGAAAATTTGTCTGACCGTCACTCAGAATATTGTAAAATCGCAAGCCCGGCATTTGCAGCCCGCTAAAGAACGGAGCTTTCTCGGTATCGGTGGACCATTCGGTTGGGAACAGGTTCGTTCCGTTGGCAAAGGTATTCAGATCCAGAACATTGAAAAGAATTTTTCCTTGATTCTCGAAGCGGGCGGCTGGCAGCTCCAGAAACTTTTCGATCATGTTTTTCAAATCAGCTCGCTTGTTGTTGTCGGCACGCCCCCAGAACTGCGTCAGCAGAGTGTCGTAGATGCAACCTCCGGTCGCCGGACATCCGAGCGCCGCTTTTGCTTTGGCCAGATCGGACACCGACGGCGTGATTCGGCCATCGGTGATCATCAAAAAGTTGATCGTCGTTCTTTCCAATGTTTTATCGCGCGCCAGGCTTTGCATTTCGTCGATCAAAAGCTGATAGACTGGTTTTTTACCGGTCGCTAAACCATCATCCGCTTCCGTGTGCCCGTATTCGGTCTTCCAGGTCGTTCCGCTGTCTTCAGTGTATCCCAGCAGAACGTCATTCGGCGCCGTGGTTCCCATCCAACGTTTCTCGTAATTCCATTCATTGCTGCCGTTGACGGCGCCTTGCTTGGCAATTTCCTGCGCTTCAAAAAGATCGTTTGGATCGCCACCGGTTCCGGGGATATCGTTCTTGATCAGCTGCTGAACCGCTTCTGGCTTCATCCATCGCAAACCACCAACCATGGACAACAGTTTTGACTGAGCGACGCCACCGGAAATCGGCACCAGCATCACCAAAGTGCGCGAGGCCGTGGTGTCATTCTTCAATCGCTCCATCAATTGGTAGACCATGTCCAGTCGTTTGCCGTCCCAGTCCAAACCGCGGTACGTGCGGTAACGATTCTTAATGATCGGGTTTTTTCCGTACAGGGTCAGAGTGCTGGACCAAAGCGAATCAAAGAAAAGTCCATTGTCGTAATCAAAAAACGGAAACGAAGGCGACGATAAGAAATCGGTGAAAGGCGTCGCCCCGCCGTAACGTTTCGGCGAATTCTGGCGGAACAATTTGTAATCTTGGGGCATTGAAGCCGGATCTTGAACCACGCAGTCCATGCCCGAATTCAGATGATCGAATTCGTTGTTGGAAAAGTTCGAATGATTGAGCGATGTCGTGGTCGAGGCAATCGTAATTTTGGTTGGGTATCCAGAAGGGCCGGTCGGACGAGAGTTGGTGTCGTAGAAATTCTCAGCAACCACGGGGCCCGGAGGAGCGATGGTGCCATCGTCTTTTTTGTACGGAAACGTGCGTCCGTTGGTGGCGCCGGCCGCGAGCTCGGGAAAGTATTTACCGCCGGCAATGTTCGGGTCATAGGACTCGCGAACCGTTCGGAAAGAAGGGGTGCCGTAGGTGGGATCATAGTTATCAATTTCGCTGATGTCCTGCGGGCATGGGCCCGAGACCATTGACCAGCTCATGTCGATGGCGATGATGTAGCGCTGAACCGAGGTCATATCTTCCGGCACCGGTAAAAGCTTGTCGCCACCCAAAGAGCTGTAATTGAATTCATTCACGGCCGTTAAAGGCGTGCGCGAGCATTGCTGACCAAAGATGACCAACAAGATTCCGATCGGTGCCAGACGCACCAAACGAATGATATTCTTATTTCGAGGGACGATATCCTTCAGCTTCAATCTTCGACCCCTGTATTCCCACGACCTTATGACTTCAGGTCTGTCTTGGACTTATCGGCCAAGGTGGATTTCTCATAAAGGGTTGAAGGTCTAGTTTCTCAAAATGGGTCGTCGCCAATAGTTAGAAGTTCGACAAAATGAAGTCGAAGTCTGCAGCGTCACCAAAATTTTGACAGTTCGGCCTTGCGAGTCGCCACTCACTGGCCTTTGAATTTGCAAAACTCCAGCATCGCGGCAAGGTCGTAATTCTCCCTTTCTTCGGGCGTGAGATCTCGGTGCTTGAAGCAAGCAATTTCACCGCCGCGCTCTAATAGCAGGCTCAGCAATGCGGCTTGTTTCAAAAGAGACAGACTGGCTTCGATCGATTCGACCTTGAGCATGACCATCGCCGAATCCACGAACGCCAAGGAACTGCGCCAGCGCTACAAGCAGATCAAGGCCCCAGGCCGGCAAGTCGCATTCAAAGTTGGAGATCTCTACATCTCTCCTGGCGGCATCAAAAAATTGGAGTGACAGACGCCGAGGCCATTGGCCTCCATCAGTAATCGAACCAATCAATATTCAGACAGCGGACCGTCTCTGATGGCGACTGCCTGAATTCAGTGGCGAACGACAAGATCACCGAATGTAAAGTTCTCTCCGTGCAGCAGGGATTTCTGCCGTCACCCCATGCAGATCGGTGGCAAAATCGTACAATATTTATTTATAATCCTAACAATCATAGACTGGTTTGGTGGTTTTCAAATTGCACAGCCACACTCGGGCCGGCGAAGGATTAGGGTTAATCTTTCGTGAACAAGCCTTGCTCAAATCACAAAGGATGTGCTCATGAGAATAAAAAGCATCAAATTCATTTTAGCGATCGTCACCGTCATGCTGGGAATGGGCACTCTTGATGCCTGGGCGGATCCGCACGTCAACCGACCTTCCTATTTTCTGAATTTTGATTACGGATCAAAGATTCTCAACCTGACTCCGCAACAAGGCATGGGCGCGCTCGTTGAAAATTACAATTCCGTCACCGATACATTGGTGTACGGGGATTACACCAATGGATTCCGGGTCACTCGGTACACTGTCATCAGTGCCGGTTATGGCGATAAGATTGTTTGGTTTCACAATAACGTCACGGGTCTCAGTCCGAATGCTTGGAGCGTGGTCGGTCTCACACCTTTTGCCGGCAGCGAAGTGGCATCGGTCAAGTTCGCCTCCACGTTGCAAAACGCTCAGCACGTGACGGCCAGCTCGCCACCTCTTGCGGCGGATGAGCTCAAGACCTGGACCCCGGGCGACTACAGTTACAATGACAGTTTCGGTGGCGTCATCTTTTTTGCCGAGGTCGGAATTGGCGGAGTGTATGGACCCGGTATCGGTCCCGTCTACGTGGCGCGCGGAAATTTCAGTGTCTACGTTGAGAAATCTGACGACGACCACGCCTTTGTGCGTTTGACCAAAACAAACCTGAAAGACCTTTCGCTGCAAGCCGGAAATCAGTTCGCCAGCATCTCGCTCGAAACTTTCAACAAAGTTGCGGATTCCATGTCATATCTGATCAACATCTCAGATCCAGAAGGGGCTAAGGCTTACAATGATTTGGTTCGCGGTAATGTCGCCGCCATTCAAATGCTCTCAACCAATCCCGCCACCGCCGATGTCGTCAAAAAATGGGATCATTATACGGACCAACAAATGGGTCATATGACCAATCTCTATCTTGGCATTCCCATCATCGCTTACTGGAGCTGGACGGCCGGAAAGATCTACGAGCTCTACGACACGCAGTTCTTGTACAACAACACGAGATCCAGCGTGAATTATGGAATTTATTTGAAAGAGCGTCGCGCGCAGATTTTTAGCAAGCACACTTTGAGATCCCAAGTTTTTTACGGGGCCAAGGTGGAAACGAAAACCATGGACAATCAGCCTCTTGGCAAAGGCTATTTTGCTCAGTACAGCTGGATCGCGGATAACACCAAAAGTTCCCAGTCGCGCTTGCAAAGAGTGATCGCCGATCTGGTTGAAAAGACGGGCCTGTCCGAATTAAACGTCAATGTGCCATCAGCTAAAAATCTCAGTTACGTCAAAGTCGAATTCCGCGCCACTTTCGATGAAGCCGCGACATTGCGCTTGATCAAGAGCTCTCAAGAAAGAAGTCTCGATCGAACCGAGGAAATCGCCATCAAACGCGTTCTGGAATACTTTGCCAATCGGACGGAAGTTTTAGATCTCTGCGCCGCCGACGAAACCTGGGACGCCTGCCAGGAACGAACTGTCACCGAAACCAGAAGTGCGATCAAGGACATGTACCGAGCACTGGCTTCACTGGATGCCGCCATCAAATCCGATAACACGAAAGATTTCGTACATGCCTATGCGGAACTGGGCCGCGCCATCTTGAAAAACTCGTTCGTTTTTAAGACCTGCCTGGATATGGCAGGCGAGGGGGTCACCATGGATTATTCGATCTTGGGCACTGTCAATTCGGCTTACAAAGTTCGCTTTGTGACCACGGCCACGCCGGGCGTTTTTCATAAAATTTATGGCCAGCCCGAGCCGAATGTCGTTCCTGAATGAACATAACAATCGAGGCCTTCCCGCGAAGAAGGCCGACGCGCTGACGAAAGCTTGTTTGTGTTGGCGCATCGGCTTGACGGCTGGCCTCGGCAACGCCTTCTGGACCTTCGTCAGTTCAATAATATTTAATTTGCCCATGATCGCTGATTTCTCACCGGACCGAAATGGGTCGGCCATGCATTCGAAAACAGGATTTTGGATTGAATGGCTGGGGTCAGTCGAGCTAACCTGACGGAATGAAAATCTGTAGAATTCGCAGGATTCCCAGAACGAGTCCAGGCAAGCGACAAGCTCTGCTGAGATTGAATTCCAAAATCTTAATCGTTTCAATTTCCGCTTTGCTGTGGATCTCGCTGCCCGTGCTCGCAAAAGAAACCGCTGCCGTTCCACCCTTAAGAATTTTAACGGAAGAATGGCCACCGTTGAATTACAGTGAAAACGGAGAAATCAAGGGCTTCGCGACCGAAGTTGTGAAGCTCGTCATGAAAGAATTGAAACTGCAAAATAAAATTGAAATCTTACCCTCGAACCGCGGGATGGACATTTTGAACCGCGGCCCCCGGGTCATGTATTACTCGTTCATCATGACGGATGAACGCAAGTCACTGTACAAATGGATTGGCCCTTTTGGCGGTCAGTCCATTTTTTTCTATAAACGCAAAGACAGTCCCATCCACATCAATTCGCTTGAAGATGCCAAGAAAGTCGCAAGCATTTGCTGCCGAGACCGAGGATTAGTTTACGATTCACTTAAGAAGGCGGGATTCAGCAACCTTGATGTTGGCACCAGTCCCGAAGGAATCTACCTGAAAGCAGTCCACCGTCGCTGCGAATTGGCGATTGGCGAAACCTCCGATGGAGTGGCTTATTGGTTGAAAAAGTCCAACCTGCCGCCGGACTCGCTGGAGAGAACACCGGTGAAAATCAGCAGTTCGTCCCTTTACCTTGTCGTCAGCAAAGATGTCCCCGACAGCGAAGTTCTTCTTTGGCAAAAGGCGTTGGATAAAGTGAAAGCTTCTGCTGAATATTCGAAGCTGAAATTCAAGGTCGATCCCTAAAACAGACTGATGATCGTCGAGGTTGTTCAAAATGGAACAGGGCTTTTTCCGTGACGGAAAAGTCTCAGCCTGGAGCAATCCTGGCGGTCCCGGCCCGTCAAGAATTCATCGCAAAATTCCGATGTTTTTTTTGAGAGGTCCGCAATGAAAGCAGAGAATAAAATCACTGTCCGGCCCAAGCAAATGAACTGGTCCCAAAATTTGCCCCGTTTCTGGTACGGGGAAAGCGTTTTTGTGACCCACTATTTCAATGCGATGTCTTTGATGTTTCCGATCGGCGAAAAATTTTTCATCGATTCTTTGAAACGTCATTTTGATCATCATGAAAAATCAGAACTGACATCTTCGGTTAAAAATTTCATCGCGCAAGAAAGTTGGCATAGCAAAGCGCACACAGATTTTAATAAATTTCTGGCGGATCTGAATTTGCCGGCGGTTGCGTGCGAACAACGTCTCGCCCGCCGAGCCGAAGATTGGAAGGCCCGCCACAATTCGATGGAATGGCTGGCCGCAACGGTTTGTTATGAACACATGACAACGACGATGGCCAGAGAGATTTTGCTCCATCAAGGCAACTGCAAAGACATGCATCCTTACTTTGCGTCTCTTTGGCGATGGCATGCGATGGAAGAGCTTGAGCATAAAGCCGTCGCCTTCGACCTCTACCACAAAGTTCATGGCGGATATTGGCTGCGAACTGTGATGATGGCCAAAATTTTCCACCGAATGAATGTCGATATTTTCATGAATTTGATCGACCTGTTGCGCGCGGATGGAAAGCTTTGGAGCCCCAAGATCTGGCTCGAGGGTTTCAGATTCCTTTTTGGCTTTAAGTTCGGAATTTTTTGGCGCACGGGGTATGACACCTTAACCTTTTTCCATCCCAAGTTTCATCCCGATCAAGTCGATGACAGCAAATTGCTGGCCCGAACTCGGGATCTGGTCGTGCAAGAAAAATTTCCAGAATCCCAATCCAACGCAGGCTGACCGCAATCTCAATAGGCTATTGCGGATTTGAAATTCTTAAACTGTCTCAAATTGAGATCTGTCGAAAGCCAGAAGGCCAAACCGGATTTTTCAAGAGCCATGGATTTTAAATTGGCACATAAAATTCTCATTCAGAGATTTTAAAAGACAAAAGCAAGTGTCGAATTTTAGATGGATGACATATTCAGGAAGAAATGGGTTTGATCTCATGTTGTGTTGCAAACTTTTTTTTCAGAGACGAGTTTGATTCTTTCAACATGAACGAGATCAGAGATCAGAGATCAGCGGAATCACACTAGAATTGTCTTCAAAAGTTAAGGATAATGGTTTTTGTAGAAACTAAAAAATTTCAAAGGTCGGATCAGTCATTGCGACGAAAAGTTTTGGATTTGTGAAGTCACGAATCCAAACGATTTTAAGGCGGACTCTGAGCGAATTCGTTTCTCAGAGTTCCATTGAAGAGGGGGATTAGGTGGTTCGTCATAATGTTATTCTGGGATTGCTCTGCGGGTTGTTTTCAATTTCTAGCTTTGCCGCGAGCGATTTGTATGTGTCAACAAACGGCAGTGATTCGAATCCTGGAACGCAATCGGCGCCGTTGCGAACCATTCAGAAGGCTTCAGCGTTGGCGACAGCTGGGACCACCGTGCATGTGGCATCAGGGACCTATTCAGAGATCGTCACCACGACCCAAAGCGGGACATCTTCGGCGCGGATACGTTATATTTCCGATGTTAAATGGGGAGCCAAGGTCGTACCGCCTTCGTCCAGTTCGTCGGACACGATCTGGTGGAGCAAAGGCGCATACACCGACGTCATCGGGTTTGATATCGACGGCAGCAACGCCAGCAGTAAAATACTGATGGGCCTTTACCTCTCAGGGTCCTATTCTTCGGCCCAGGGTAATCATGTTCACCATATCGCATCCACCAGCGCCGCTTGCACGGGAAACGGCGGCGCCGGGCTCGAGGCTGAAAGTTGGTATGGAGGCACGAATATCGATGTGATCGGCAATGTGGTCCACAATATAGGTTACAGTGGTTGCAGCTACATCCAGGGGATCTATCAGACAAGCTCGGGTAAAATTATCAACAACTTGGTTTATGCGGTCGGTGCTTATGCCATTCACCTTTGGCATGATGCCAATCATGTGGATATCCTCAACAACACGGTTTTCGGCTCAGGCTTTGGCATGGTTGTCGGCGGAGGGGACTTCGTCCATACCAGCGGCCCAGCTGACTACGTGAATGTGGCCAACAATATTATTTTCGATAACGGTGGAGGCATCGACGAGGAAGGCAGCACAGGTGCGCACAATACGTATACCAACAACTTGGTTTTTCAAAACTCGTCCTACAATTGGAGACTGCTCACAAGCTCACATTCAGGCGACGTCGCAGCAGACCCGCAGTTTGTGAATTACATACGCAGTGGTGGCGGTGATTATCATTTGAAAAGCACGTCGCCTGCCATTGACCGGGGCACCTCTTCACGAGCTCCTGCAACGGACATTTCCGGAGCGCCCCGCCCTCAAGGAGCGGGCTACGATATCGGAGCTTACGAATATGGTGCAGGAACACCTGCTCCGACCCTCGCCGTTTCCGTCGCCTCGGTGGATTTCGGCAGTGTGGTTTTGGGATCTTCCAGCAGTGTCAAAGCCGTGGTGATGAAAAACACCGGCACGGCACCCTTGAGCTTCATGGCGGACTTTGCAATCAGCAGCGGGTTTTCAGGCTCCGGTGATTGCTCCACTTCCGTCCCTCTCAATCCCGGCACGACTTGCACGCTCAATATGAAATTCACGCCAAGCAAGGTCGGTTTGCAGACCGGATCTCTGGTGATTCGGACGAACGCCGCTGATTCTCCGAAGTCGGTTCCATTGTCCGGCAGCGGAGTTTCCTCGACGCCAGCGCCAACGACCTCATGGGTGCGTTGTGCATCCGAAGGTCAAACCTGCAAATTTTCAGGAACGCGCACAGTTCGTTATGGAGCCAAAGGTGTCTATAAAACGAAAGTTGTGACCTCCTCAGTCCCATGCACGAACACTGCTTTTGGCGGTGACCCTATAGTCGGATATGTGAAGGCATGTGATTATTCTTCGCCGTGAACCTTGATGGGCACATGAAAGAGTCAAGATCCAAATGAAGTGAGAAGAGGCAGAAGAGTCCCATGTAAAATGACATGGTGAAGGCTGCGCCAATCTACTCGAAACAAGCGTTTTGAGCGTGGCAGTGGGCCATCACCTTGTGTGGAACAAAGATAAACTCGACCTCCAGGATTTGGCAATCAAAAGGTGGGTCGAGAGGTTCAATATGGACGAGCTGGCCCGTCATTTCGACTGCGGGCGCACGACAATTATTCGAAAAATTGCGTATCTCAAGAAAAATCCGGATGTCATCAAAGATGGCCGTGCCAGATCGCATGCAAAATCTCGAAAATATAGGTTTATCGGTGGGTCCTAACCCAGGCCTTGCAAGTTCATTATTTTCTGTATATACTGAAAATAATGAAAATTCGATTTGAATGGGATGACAAGAAGGCCGCAGCAAACCTGAAGAAACACCAGGTTTCATTTGATCTCGCCATTACGGTATTTGATGACCCTAGCGCCTTGATTGCGCCGGACGAAAAACATTCCAAGGTTGAAAACAGAGAATGGATTATTGGTTTGTCAGACAAAGGTGTTTTGGTCGTTATTTTCACGAAACGAATGAGCGGCCATGTTTACCGCTTGATCAGTGCCCGCAAGGCCAATCGCAAAGAAAGGAACCTCTATGAAGAATTCAAAAAACTTTCCCTTTGAAAAGGCCAGAAGGATCACGTCGCAGGAGGTGACTTCTGCTCGCAAGGCCATTGAAGAAAAAACGGGAAAAAAACGTCCTTCTCGTGGACGCCCAGCCAAGTCTGAAGAAGATAAATTTGTTGCGACCTCTATCCGGCTTCATCCTAAAGTTATCGAGTGGGCAAAAAAGGAAGCCAAAAAACAGGGCGTCGGATATCAAACAATTATCAATGAAATATTGTTAGCCAAGGCTGTTTGAGCAGGGTCAAACCTTGCAGCGGCCGGTGAAAATGAAAACGCCCAGGAGGTCTGGGCGTTTTGCTCTTCGAAGCTGTCAGGTTAGTAGTCATTGGCACAAGCCAAATTTACACTGAGGTTTTCTTCTACTTGAATACTTACATGAGGAACGCGATTGCTGAACAGGTTCTTTGCAGGCCACTAAAAGCATTTCTTCCACATGTTCTTTATCGATCTTATTGATGGGATAGCAGCGACCACATTGATCATAGGCAAGGATGCAATCTGAATTATGCTTGCAAACTCTCGAGGGTTCGTTGCCTCCGGAATCTATAGGCAAGCCAGTTGCTGAAAAAACTGAAAACATGATTAGCAAACCCAAAAAATATTTCATAGTGATAAGATTAAACACCTCTTAAAAGTAGGTCAATAATCCAATGGTTCCTTGTCTTGATTGGTTCAGCTCCAGCTAGCCTTTATAGCCAAATGCTTATTTATTCGATTTGGAAAGGTTTGAGGTCTTAGCTTTCAAGATAGATCGAAAAAGCGCAGATTCCTGGCTTGGGTGAGAGACCATGACAAAAAGGCGAAGTTAGCCAGAGCAAAATAAGGCCATCTGAGATTGGAATGTTGACCGCTGCCATTTGTGGGTTTCAAATAAGATAAATGTCACCTTTCTTTTTGAAAAACGGATATGGAAAATGAAATTCAAGAGTCTTTTCTGTTTCTTCCCAATTTTACTTTCATCAGCATCTGCTCAATCTAGCAGTTCTAACTTCAAAGTCGTCGACGAAAAAACCGTAGACGGCGGATTACTCGCTGAAGGTTTTCCCGGATATTCAAAGATGAAAAGTGAGATTGTGTATATCCTGGATGATAGCGATGGAGAAGCTAGTGCTAAGAATTACGAAGCGCATTTTCTTGATCCACAACACTCTAAGGAGCTTAAGGTAGTTAGATTCAAAATTCCTGAAGGTCCTGCGGAAAAAACTAAGTTTCTGGAAGTAATCAAAAGGCTTAATTCTTCTCTCCAGCAGGACAAGTTTGAAAAAATGAAGTTGATTCTAGGAAAAGGAGATGTATTGCCCCCGTCAAACAAGGAGATTCAAGAATCCTTTCAGGAATCTAGTCTGCAGTATGAATATCAAGTGAAAACAGGCGCTCTCATCATTCATGATAAAAATACACAGAAGGAAGTGAGGAAGAAAATTTTATCCAAGTTACAGTGGACTTGCTATGGCAATAAGAAGGCAAATGAAGCGTTCCCGAATTCTATTCGAGTGTGGTCAAGTCCCTCAAAAGACAGTTTTTTAATCGAAACAGCGATGGCTGTCGGCGATGCCTGCAATACAACAAAAAAGTTTGAATTGATGTAAAGACCAGAATCACTTGTTTCATGCCAACAGATTTTTCTTCAAGGAGTGCTCCAAAGAAGCACTCCTTGCAACCCCTGCCACGAAACGCCAGCATTTCTGATATTTAGCCTCGAACGCTCGATTTTCCGCTTTTTCTGCGCATCACGCCTTCTGGAATGAGCCCCAAATAGAACTCCGTATCCAACAAATCAGGAACAGGCGTGCAGTTGATGGCCCAAGCCCGCACAGCGACTCGGTTCGGACTATTTGAATCCAAGCAAGGCTTTCCATTTCGAATTGGTATTTGAATTCGTTCATTTGTCAGTGGATGCACTTTATAAATTGGCCGGATCTCATTTGCCGACTTTTTGCAGTAGAGACCATTATAAAGGTATTGAGTCGCCATGGCGGCGGCCGTGGACAATGTGGATGATGCTATACTTTCAAGCTCTGGCAGAGCATCTTTGATTTTTTTCGCCGCCCCTCGGACTCGATCTTGAAAAGAATCCTTAGAAATTCCTTCTGCCTCAGCGGCCTCGGCATAGGTCAGGCGTGGATCATCGGTATAAATCAAATCAAGAGCAGATTTTTGTTTTGGAGTCAGGGTCCGCATGGCTTTGAAAAACCGTGACCAAATGGATTGCAAAAGACTTGCGGACTTTGCAGGTGAGAGCCCATTTTCGATGGTAAAACGATCCACGGCTTCTCTGACTGCGTGATTTCGCTGAAAATATTTTTTTAATGCTTCAAGAGAGATTTTCTTTAAAACCTTTTGGTCTATCTTATATTGTCGATAAGAATAAGTACGAAATCGTCTTTGCAGTGGCGTTCTGGCAAAAGCTTCATATTTCACTTGAATGAAAAGCTCGCGTGCAAAGATACTTTTCGAAACAAAATATGCGCATTCAAATAATTCGAGGACATTGGGATGATCAGATAGAAAAGATCCCTCCACAATCAGGCGCGCTATTTTTCCCTCCAAACTCCAAGGAGCTCTGCGCATTAGGCCATGCACTGTCGGCATGGTCACTTGGGGAAGATCCGAGATCTCAATGCCCATCGTTGTGTCAGTCCATTCAAGACCTACTTCTTGAAGTTCGGCCACCGAATCTTTTTGCGTGGACATTTTCTTGGGGTTGTAAATGGCATCCAGGCTGCGGGGCTCAAGCTTTTTGTTTAAGTCTTCATCGCGTATATCATCGATGGGAAATAAATCCGATTCGAGGCTTTCTTGCGGAACTTCTCGCCAAAGGCCCTCTTTTTCGAGCTGCTTTGTGACTTGTTCCAAATAGGCCTGGCACTCATAGTGCTTGGGATTGTTTTCCCGCACCGCCATCGTGAGATCAATGTCCCGCACTTTAGAGCTTTTTCTTCTAAAATTTTGGCGAATGGTTTTATCAATTTTTAAATCGAAAATACGCTTTTCTTCTGAAGAGAGCGCTTCGTATTCAGCCATGATTTTATTCATGACCGGATCATTTAAGATATGTGAGTAGGATTTGGTGACCCGGAGACCTTTCCGGTACCGAGGCCCCAAGCCCTCGTTCGGAAGGGGGATGCTAACAGATGCGGATAAAGGCTCGTTGAAATTGACGAAGTCTGAATTATTTTTGACGTCATTTTCTCTCTCAAATTTCAAACTGGTCCCTGAATGTGAAAAATGCAGGGAGAGAATTTGCGGCTCTGTTTCTTTAATGTCGTGATCGGTCGATGCCGGATCGCGAGGAATCCCTGACGAGTTCGTCGTTTCTGAGGCTGAGCTAACTTCGATATTTTCGCGACCTTTGATTTCGCTCATGGGTCGTATCTTAAAAGGTTTGATCAAAATTTCAGATAAAATTTTGAGGGCCATGAAAAAATGAAAAGCTCAACCGTTATCAGCATTTAATCGCGCCCCACATTCACCAAGTACCCCTATGGCCTCTCCTATATACAAAGAGGGAGGGATCAATCGCGAAAGCCACCGGAGGCATCAAACAAAATAAGGAGGGAGCTATTAGAAAATATCATCGAAGCAAAAATGAATCGTTATTTATAACCATAAAGGCGGCGTCTTTTTGAAAGAAAAGAATAAACAAGAAATTAATAAAATAAGAAATCGAACACACACCAAAGGAGGTCATTGATGAACGATCAGAATAAAAAGCAAAGCCCTAACGATTATCAAACTAATGCACAGCTTGGAATGCTGTCTCTTGTGGGAGTAGCAGCCTTGATCTGGAAAAATGAAGATAAGATCAGGCTGTGGTTCTACCAAAATATTTTATTCCTCACGGTGGCGGGACTTGGGATTTTGGCGATGCTGGGAATGTATTTATGGCATCGATTCAAAAAGAAAGAAGCCGAGTATTTTGAACGCATGCGCGCTTTGCGCCAAGTCGAGCCGAAAGCACGGGAAAATGATTACTACAAACGAAAGGAGAATCGCTTTGAACGAAATCTTGATCGGTAAAACAAATGATGGCGTCAAAGTCGCACTGCCGCTCCTTTCCAGGTCAGGGCATGTGCAGATTATAGGTTCCACAGGACGTGGAAAAACAGAGAGCGTGATTCTCCCTTGGATGATTCAAGATATGATTCATTCCAGGGTTTCAGTTTTGATTGACGGCAAAGGTGATCAATCGATTCATGAGCTTCTGCAAGATATCAACCATGACGAATGCGCAGGACACGTGAGAATCGCTTATTTTGATATTGGCAATATCGAAAAATCCATGGCCACAAACCCGCTTCGTTACGGCAGCCCCCAGCAGATCGTCGACCGACTGTTCTCGTCGTTAAGTTTTGAGAATATTTACTTTAAAAATGTATCCTACACCGCGTGCTTGATGCTGGTCAAAATGATCGCGGCCCAAGAGCTCGTACAAAATCGCGAGGTCACGTTTCGAAAGTTGGCTGCAGCCCTGACCGATGATGAAGTCTTGGCCCGTCTTTATTCAGGTGTGAGGGAGAGCGAAAGACAAAACTTTGATGAATTGCCAAAGTTTTTAAGTCAGAAGCTTTCAGATCGTCTCGAAAAACTGTCAGGTCTGATTTCGCAGATCGAACCCTTTGCGACGGGAGAGCTGGCGGGCCTCCTTAATGGCGATGCTGAAGACAGGGACTTCTTCTCGTTGCCAGAGATTCTGGATCCAGGCCTTTCCGAAGAAGGAAAGGCACATCATCAATTGGCTGTGATCCTGATTCCGACTTTGCTGTATCAGCAATCGGCGGCGATTTTAGGCAAAATGTTTTTGCAAGAAATCGCTTGGACGATTGCCATGAAGGAAAAAAGTGGCAGCAAAGGATTTGCCTCGATTTTCTTGGATGAATTCTCGTCGTTTGTTTACCCAGGCTTTTTAGGGATCCTGAACAAAGCTCGCAGCACCAACACGGCCGTTCATATTTCCCATCAGTCTTTGGGAGATTTGACAGAAGTTGGCGAGGGATTCGCACAGGCCATTCATACTAACACCAATATCAAGTGCGTGTTGGGACTGAATGATCCCGAGACGGCCGACTTTTTTGCCAAGCACTTTGGCACCAAAGAAACGGTCGAGGCCACCGAAAGAGCCCGGCACAATTGGTTTGGAGAACTGGAAAGGTCGGGAGAATTAAACGTCAGGCAATCGGAGGCTTACAAGATCCACCCCAATCGCTTGAAGAACTTTTCGCAAGGACGAGGAGTCTTTAGCTTCATTCACAATGGTCATCAGATCACGGAAGAGGTGCAATTCTTGCGCTCTCCTTTCCAACTATCAAAGAGGTAAACCGGATGGAATTGGTCAAACAAAAGCCCTCGGTGATGCTCACCGAGCGGGATTATTTTCTCTTGAAAGGTCTTTATGAAAATATGGTGATGAGCTTTCCACAAATTTCCAGAATGCATTTTGCTGGCAAGGCAAAGCCCACGGTGATCAATCGATTGGCAAAGCTTGAGCAGTCCGGGCTGATTGCCAAGTACAAAGTGCCAAGGCTGATCGTCAGTGGGTCTGAGAACATCATTTCTGTGGTTTATCAAATATCACGTGCTGGCATTCGAGCTTTGCAGAAGTGGCAACCCGATTTGAATCTTTGGCCAGAGCCAATCCGGCTTCAGCCATATGCGATTGATCACGATCTGCTTTTGGTGGATGTGATGGCGGTCTTGAAGCGACAAACGCCCGGCATTCGAATTGTGCATGGTGAGCATCATGCAAAGCAGTCTGCTGACAGTTCGCTCAAACCTGACGGGATTTTATTTTTACATGGCGGTCAAAAGCCCGTGGCATTGGAGTTGGAGCTTACGGCAAAGTCCGAGAAAAGATACCGGGAGTTGATTCTTAAGTACCAACTCTCAAAAGACTTTGACCAGGTTCTCTATGTGACTGGCCATCGGCAAATCGAATCCAAGATCAGGTCCGTTTTGGGTCCAAGTGAAGCGATGGGACGATTTCGTTTCCGGCAGATTTCAGACCTTTTGCAGGCAAGCGATGAACCAAATGCTTTTCAAGTAAATGGCTTGAAAGAAAGGACAGATGATGAATGATGAATAAAAGAGAAAGCCTATGGCTTAAGTTTGAAATGCTTTTTCTGTTTGTGGATTTGAAAGTGATTCTTTTGATCTTGATGCTCTTTAATTTCTACAAAGAGACCGTTCTTTTGGCCGACGTGGCCGATCACCATCAGAAAATGCTCGCGGTGGATGTGCTGTACGGGACCTGGCAAAGAGCCGGCAGCGGCTATGCCAAATGGATCGTGCTGGCAGTCATTGGTGACATTTTTATCAAACGAATCTTAAAGGCCTTGAATGAATAGTCCTCAAACCTCGACTCGAATTGCAGGTTTGAGTCAGCCTAAGGATTCTCGAAGGCATCACCATCCAGATTGGTTTCAAAATCCAAGGGGTTGCGGGGAAGCACACTCTCTCCCGTGCTCCTCTTCGGTCGCTGACCCCTCCCACTCTCCGATTGAAAGGGGTCAGCGACACGGATCACGGGAGAGAGTGTGGAAGACGGTTAGGAAGGAAGGGGGATATGGGGATGTGGATGGTGGGAGTTATAGGATTGGGGGGATTGGGAATAGAGGGGGAAGAATCAATTTTAAGAAAGGAAGAATGAGATGTTTTGGTTTTTTAGAATCATCAGAAATTTTGACTCAGGATGCAAACTTCAGAAAAAGGAGTCTGGATGGGTAAAAACCGCAGATGGGTTTGTGAAAAGATCATTAAGAAATTCCATGCCGTATCAGAGCTAGAGCTGAAACAAAGACTTGCTGAGCTTTGGGAGATCTTGGTACCTTCAACAAGCCAGATCCAACTTTGTCCGCATAAAATAAATGATCCCATGCTCAATCGCTTGTCCCAACCCGAGAAAAGGACAAGACGATGACGAAAAAGAAATCACCAAAATCTTTAGCCGAAAAACTTTACCGTATAGCCATTTACACGAGGGTTTCGACAGAAGAGCAGGCGGAAAATCCTGAAGGAAGCATCAAGAACCAAGAGCAAAGAATCCGCGAGTTCATCAAGCTCAAGAACATGGTAGAGCCCTTTGGTGAAGTGGAAGCCATCTTTTCCGATCCTGGCAAATCAGCCAAAGACATGAATCGCCCGGGATTTCAAAAAATGCTCACCGCCATCCGAAGTCAGGAAATCGATATGGTGGTGGTCACCGAGCTTTCCAGGTTTTCAAGATCGACGAAGGATTTCACCATGCTTCAGGAATTCCTAGAAGAGAATGGCTGCAAGTTCTTAAGTCTTCGTGAAAATTTTGATACCTCGGGTGCGGCTGGTAGTATGGTCATGAATCTGATGGCCTCGATTGCGGAATTTGAAAGACGGCAAACGGCGGAACGAATTTCCAATTCATTTTTAGCCCGGTCCAAGCGAGGTCTTTACAATGGCGGATCTTTGCCGCTTGGTTACCGCATTGACGAATCCAAGCCTGGATATTTGTTCATCGACCCGGACGAAGCCGAGATTGTGAGATTTGCATTCCGATCCTTCATTAGACATGGAACCTTGGCAGCAACAGCGAAGTTTCTAACGGCCAATAAAATTCGTCTGCCTAAAAAAGTTCATGGCAGTGGCGCGATCCGAGAAAGCCAGTTCACCGTGGATTCTCTTTACCGAATGCTTCGCAATAAGGCTTATATCGGAGTCCGAGTTTTTCAAACAAAGACAGGACCCGAGGAAGTTCCAGCCGTTTGGGAGCCGATCCTCGATCGGCAAATATTCGAGCGTGTGAATGAAATGCTCACGCAAAACTGCAACCACAAACGCACGCACGGTGAAAATAGATATCCCTATACTTTATCTGGAATCACATTTTGTGAACAATGTGGGGAGCGAATGTCCGGCAAGTCGGCTCACGGAAAGGCCGGCAAGGTTGGTTACTACGAGCATATCAAGACGGCGCGGATGCAATCCGGGAATCCGGAGAAATTGCAAACTCACAATCCTCATCGGGTGCCAGCCATCAAGCTTGAGCCCGTGGTTTGGCAGGAGGTGAAGAATTTCGTTCTGAGTGCTGCCTTTGCCAGGGATTTATTGGAAAGAGCCAAGCTCATGCAAGAGGCGAAAAATCACACGGACGAACTTTCCAAGCTTCGGCAAAAAGTGAAGCTGACAGAAAACCAGATCGAAGTTTTAGCCGAACGAATCGCAACCTTGCCAAAGGATTTGGATCTCAAACCACTTTTGCATCAACTTATAAAACTTCAGCAAACGAAGACGGATTGGGAAGCGGAATTACGGATCCAAGAAAATGAAAAGCCAAAAGTGGACGAGCCTGTTTGTTTTGAAGACTTGCAGTCGTTTCGACGGGGGCTGAAATCACTGATCGAGAAAGGAGAAAAGGACAAAGATGTACAAACAGCGATCATTAAAAAGGTCGTTCATAAGATCACAATCAAACCAAATGGTTTTGAAATTCACTTCCATGTAGGTCAAACCTACTACTCACGGGAGCCAGGGGCGAATACCCCTGGCTCCCGTATTTTTTTGTCTGAAAAAGGCAAAAGAAGGGCTTCAGGGTCTTCTCAACCCGCCGGAAGGAGTCAGATTGCAGATTTTTTAAAGGACCAGAGTTCGAGTTTATTGACAAATGGTGATCCCGCCTCGACTCGAACGAGGGACCTACTGCTTAGAAGGCAGTTGCTCTATCCAGCTGAGCTACGGGACCATGTTCCCGTTTTTTAACAAAGCTTCGAAGCATTGTCTTTCTAAAATACGGGGGCGGCCCATTCCAGAGCCGTTGTTTAATGCAGTGTGTTTATAGCGAAGTAAAGATGCCGAGATCGGCGGCACCTTTCCTCATCACTGGCAGACGCAGGTGTAAGTGTAGGAATAGTATTCATTGTTGTTGGCATCACAAGAAGTCGAGGTGCTGGAGTTTCCGTTGTCCGCATAGCTCGAGCAGCTGGGTGGTGGTGAATACTGATCTTGCGAGCCGTCGTTGCAGACGCCGCCCGTGTTCCACTCACGGCTGAGCTGCAATGAGCATTTCACGCAGACGCCCTCATTCAATGTCGTAAAGCTCGAGACCGTCGCGGATCCAGACTCGCAAGAATAGAAAAGGCGGTACACTCGCGAATTGGGGACGGGGGTCTTTCCACCCAGACAAGAAGGATTCGAATATTGGTCTTGGGGCCCCGGGCAACCGACGCAGCTATTGGTATTATAGTCTGAAGTCGTGACGACGGGATCTCCATAGGCTCCTTGCGGACACGAAGTCGTGATCGTCCTGAATTTTGTTCCGCCATTGTAACCAGCTCCGCAAGCAACCGGTGCTTCGTTGACAGTGCTGGGCGAGCAGCGAATGGCATTCGGGACGCATTGTTTGGTCGAAGTGTCGTAAGTCGCATGGGTCCCGCAATCGCACTGCGAATAATCATTCGGAGTGCAATTGATCTGCGAAAAGGTGCGACCCGAGCAGCTGACTTGGCAGGTTTGCGTGATGTTGCCGCTCGCACCACCACCGCAGGTTCCGATGGTTTTGCTGGATCCCGGATTCACCGAGCCCGTGCAATCATTCACCGGGCAAGAGGATGTATCGACACCGCCCAGAGCTTGTGAAATCCATGATCCGGCTTGGCAGCTCACCGAATAATATTGTTTGGCGTCCATTCGATCGGCAAACGGAGCGGTGCAGGCGCGGGCCTCGACCGTCGCTGGTTGTGGGTCCCGACATCCAGCCGGCGAGCAGCTTGACTGATCAATCGTGTTGGTCGCGGTTACGGTGTAAGCACCGGTCGTCGTGTTGCAAGTGACGGTCATCGTTTGATAGGCCGTTCCCTCAAAACCATCCGGACAGCTGACCGCTTGAACATCCGATGGCCGAGTTCCCGTGCAGGACTTTGGGCAATTCGAATAATCAACGGGTCCAACATTTTGTTTGTCGTAAAGGCCGGTCGTCGAATTGCAAACATAAGTGAATGACTGAGAAGCCAGTGCTTGATTCGCATTCGGCGCTACGCAATTCACGGCCGCTTTGCCGTCAGCCGGTTTCACGCCCGTGCAAGATTTCGGGCATTGACTGTCATCCCGAGTGCCAAGGACCGAAACCCACGTGGTGCCAGAGCAAGAGACGGCATAATTTTGAATCGAGCGAACGGTGCTTTGAAAAGGCGCGGGGCAGGCGACCGTTTGCGAGGTTGCTGGTTTGGTTCCCGAATTACAGGTCGGGGCCGGACAACCGGTGGTATCCACCGTCGTCGGAGTTCTCAGCCAAGTGCCATTGCTTTGGCAGACAACGCTGTAATTCTGATAAGCCAGAAGAGAGGTCGAGCCAGTGCACGCGACCGGATCGCGTGCAGCGGGCATGGTGCTCGAGTTGCAAGATTGCGGACAGTTTCGATAGTCCACCGAGCCGCTGGCGACCGAGCTCCAAGTGCCGTCGGCCTGACAAGTCACCGAGTTATTCTGAAGGCCGCTCATCGTGCCGGCATAGGGAGCGGGACAGGAAACCATCTGCGAAACCGGTGGCTTCTTGTTGGGATCGCATGATTTCGGGCAGGCCGAATAATCCGCGGTGCCCTGCAGTTGGCGGGTCCATGTTCCGTTGATCTGGCAATTCACCACGTAGCTTTGCACGCCCTTGATTTCGGATTGAGAAGGAGCCGGGCAGGCCACATTGTCTTGATTGGCGGGACGAACGGAAGCGTCGCAAATATTTTGGCAAAGCGAGTAATCCACATCACCATATGCGATGCGACTCCAACTGCCATTGTCCTGACAGATGACGTTGTATCTCTGGATCGCTTTCAGGGTGAACGAGTTGGGGGCAGGGCAGGTCAGGTATTGCATATCGCTGGGTCGCGAGTCCGCCGGACAAATGGGGTTGGTGGGCGATACGGACTGAGAGGCCAAGGAGCTTTCGTCGGCAGCGCTAAAGCTCATCTTCGCGCAGTTTTGAAAGGCGAAGAACGAGGCCAGCAAACAACCAGTGACAATCAGAATATGGTTCAGCCGCGCCAACTTTAGAAATGGTCCAAGTTTCATTCAGCCCCCAATGCGTCTCATTCTTTTTCGGTCGGGATTCACAATCAATTGACAATAAATATGCGAATTGAAGAACCAACCAATATATTGGGAGCGCCCTCTCAAGCTGAGTCAATTTGATCGGGATCTATTCAAACAAAAGAGGTGGACTTTATCTTTGAAGATTCGGGCAGGTGACCCCGAAGGGGAGCGCCTGCCCAGGCTGTATTTAGGGGTGATAACCGAGCAGGTTGCGAGCGATGTCGCGGACTTGGCGGAAGTAAGCTTCTTTCAGAGAGCCGCTTGAAGCTTGGTTGAATTTCTGATTGTACTCGTCCTGGATTTGGAACAGGGCCTGTTGCGGATATCGCGACAGCTCGTACTGGGCCCGATTGCCGGCTTCGTTGTAAACGCGGGTCTCGATCTGGCGATAAGTGCTTTCTTTCAATGAACCCGATGGGGCCTGAGTGTAAAGCTGATCAAAGTACAAAGCCAACTGCTCAACCTGGCGGAAATCCGAGTAGCGGGGCAGTTCGTAATCCACGGCCGCCGGCAGTTGCTGATAAGCCATGCGACGGGCTTCATTGTAAGCGGACTCTTTCGCCGAGCCACTTGGGGCGGCAGCGTAACCCTGATCCAGGCGCAAAGCGAGATCGTGCAGTTGCCGCCAGTCATAGGAAAGGTTTTGCACGTCCAACATCAGCGACTGTTTGAAAGCCGCGTAAGCGGACTGGCGAGCTTGCATGTACAAGTGCTCCAGTGCCGAACCCGATGGAGCGGCCGCGTATTTTTGATTCATTTGCTCGGCAAAGTTTTCGATCTGCGCCGTCACCAGTCCCTGAAAAGCGTCAGGCGAGTTGATGTCGCTCAAGGCCCGTTGAATCGCTTGATCCCTTTGATCACGGGCGTAGGATTCGTCCCACGAGCCCGAAGGGGCGGCATTGTAACGTTGCTGCTACATGATCGCGTCTTGTTCGTCGCGCGCAAAAGATTGCAATTCGTAACCACGCAGTTCGACCGAGCCGGTCGTTGAAGTGGGGTTGGCGGCCGGCGAATTCAGTTCCAAACTTTGTGCAGAGGCATAAGCCATGGAAAAAAAAGTAGCGAGCAAAAAGATCGATTGAAGCCAGGTTTGTTTCATAAGATTCCTTCCTTGGTGGTTCACTTTGTGTTGCAAATCAGTTTTCAGAGCTAAACTGACACCGAAAGCGTCGCCCAACTCTTTTCCATTGCTAGCATTGAAAGAAAGATGCCAGGACCAAGGGGTGGCTTTTTGCACCGGCAAAAACTGCCCACCTCTGTCAGCGTTTTGTCGAAAAAATGCGTGTTTTGGTTTGGTGAGATTTGCGTCCGCAAGCTCGTGACAAAAAACTAACGGGAAGATGGGCCAGCCAACGAATTCTAGACTCTACAGTGAAAAGACTTAGACTGAAGATAAAGGGAAACAACACCAAGGATGTGTCGATGAAAAGCGTTCTGTTTTTCCTGGCCGTATCTGCAAGTCTCTTGTCTTCTCAAACGTTCGCCGCCGAACCTGTTTATGGTCCGTGTTCCTTCGCTTGCGTTTCGATTCCCGATGGCGCTCATATCTTAAGAACATTTGGACGCGCCACCAGTCCGCAGCTGAACTCGAACCGGATCCAAATGTTGGTTTGGAATCTGTACAAGGGCCGCAAAGATCAATTCCGGCAAAGTTTCGCGTCCCTTAGCAAAGGCAAAGACATTATCATGATTTCAGAGGCGACAACGGCAGATCCCGTTTCGACCGCGATGGAAGCGGTGACCGGATTTGGTTGGAACTTTGCCACCAGCTTTCTGATGAAGAACGATGTCGGCACGGGAACGGCCGCCGGATCCTACGCGGCTGCCGAAAACGTTCATTACTATCGCACGACGGATGTGGAACCATTTGTGAATTCGCCAAAAGTGATCACCGTTGCCGAATACCGGCTTCCGGGCCGGGTCGAGACGCTGCTGGTTTTAAGCATCCACGGGATCAATTGGAGTGGTGATGACGCCATCGAAAGGCAGTTGCGAGCCACGGTTCCCGAGTTGAAAGCGCATCAGGGTCCGATTGTTTTCGCGGGCGATTTCAATTTCAAAAATTCAAACCGCGTGAAAGTCGCGCAACAAGTCTTGGGCGAAGCCGGACTGACGCGGGTCAAGTGGGAGAATCCGAACAACGGCAAGCAATTGGATGATGCCTTCACGCGCGGACTGACGGTCCACCAGGCGCGATTGAACAATGATGTGATCAACGTCGGTTCCGATCATCCGGCGATTGAACTGGATCTCGAGCAATAGAATTGTATTTACATGTGTGTTTGGGGTGCTGAAAATTCTCGGCGCCACGAATTGTTTTTCGTAGAGTAGAACAACTACTCCTAGTAAAAAGCATAGAGCGACTGTTCTAAATGACGTTTTGTCTCAGGGCAGTCGCTTTTTTATTTGGACATTTTTTCAAATCTCGTTTCACCTTAGCTCATGAAACAAACGCCGCATTTGCAAAATGTCGTGAGCTCTCTTCTCACAAATGAATGTCGACAGTTCATCACCACTCTTCATCAAGAATTCGAAGACGAAAGACAGAAAAATCTGATCCGTCGTAAAAACCGGGCGCGGGCCTTGGTATTGGGCGAGCGATTGGACTTTCTGCGAGAAACCAAAACTATCCGCGAATCGCTTTGGCAGGTCGCCGCGACGCCAGCAGATTTGCAGGATCGTCGCGTCGAGATCACCGGCCCCGCCGAAGCAAAGATGATCATCAACGCTCTGAATTCAGGAGCGAAAGTGTTCATGGCGGATCTCGAAGACTCGCTTTCGCCGACCTGGGAAAACATCATCTTCGGGCATCAGGCTCTGGGGAAAGCCGTTCGCAGAACGTTGTCATTTGAGAATGAAAACGGAAAAAAATATGAATTAAATCCCCAGACGGCAACTTTGATGGTGCGCCCGCGCGGTTTGCATCTGCCCGAAGAAAATTTCTACGTGCACGGTGTGCCGGTCAGCGGTTCGCTCTTCGATTTTGCCGTTTATTTTTTCCACAATGCCCAAGAGCTGCTTCGCACCGGTCGCACGCCGGCCTTTTACCTACCTAAAATGGAAAGCCATCTCGAAGCCCGCTGGTGGAACAATGTCTTCAATCGAGCGCAAGAGCTCTTGGGAATCGCCAAAGGCACGATCCGCGCGACCGTGTTGATCGAAACCATCTCGGCCGCGTTCGAAATGCACGAAATTCTGTACGAGCTGCGCGAGCATTCGGCGGGTCTGAATGCCGGTCGTTGGGATTATATTTTCTCTCTGATTAAGAAACATAATACTCGCAGCGATTTTGTTCTGCCGGATCGATCGCAGGTGACGATGGCGACAGGCTTTATGTCGGCCTACGCCGAGCTGCTGGTTCAGGTCTGTCACACCCGGGGCGCGCACGCCATTGGCGGCATGGCGGCTTTTATTCCGAATCGTCGCGAACCCGAGATCACGGAGCTCGCGCTTCAAAAAGTTTCGGAAGACAAAGCGCGTGAGGCGAAGATTGGGTTTGATGGCAGCTGGGTGGCGCACCCGGATCTGGTGGGGGTGGCGCAGGCCCAGTTTGATCAAGTGTTGGGACAGCATCCGCATCAGAAAAATAAAATTCCGACCCGTGAAATTTACGCGCATGAATTGTTGGATTTGAAAATTCCCGGTGGGCAGATCACCGAAGCCGGCGTGCGCATGAATATTTCCGTCTGTCTGCAGTACATCGAAAAGTGGTTGGCGGGTCTCGGTGCCGTCGCCATTCACAATCTGATGGAAGACGCGGCGACCGCGGAAATCTCCCGCACTCAGCTTTGGCAGTGGCTGCATCACCGCGCGAAACTGGCGGACGGTGAGATCTTCACGCGGGAAATGTATCTAACTTGGCGCTCGCAGGAGCTTAAGAAAATCCGCGAGATCGCGGCCACACCAAGGCTCGAGCGGGCCATGACCATTCTCGATGATTTGGTCTTGCGCCAAGACTTTACCGAATTTTTGACTCTGGAAGCTTACCCGAGACTTTTAGAGCCCGAAAAACTTTTCATCAACTGGAGCTTACCCAACACCCGAGGAGGAACAAATGAACGAACAACAGCTGGCCACTGAGTGGTCCACATCACCACGCTGGAAAGGCATTCAGCGCAATTACACACCGGCCGAGGTCAACAAACTTCGCACGTCATTGCCGGTCAATCATTGCGTCGCCAAGCACACCTCTGAAAAGTTGTGGCAGCTGATCAACGGTCCCCATTACGTGAACACCTTCGGTGCCATGACCGGCGCGCAGGCCGTGCAGATGGTGAAGGCCGGATTGAAATCGATTTATCTCTCAGGCTGGCAGGTAGCAGCCGATGCCAATTTGTCCGGACAAACTTATCCCGATCAATCTCTGTATCCTTCGAATTCGGTTCCGTCTGTCGTTCGTCGCATCAACAACGCTTTTCAGCGCGCTGACCAGATCGCAAAATCAGCGGGTTTCACTTCGGGTCCCCAGGGAACCGACTGGTACGCGCCGATCGTGGCTGATGCCGAAGCGGGTTTTGGTGGTCCACTGCACGCTTTTGAATTGATGAAGTCCATGATCGAAGCGGGCGCCGCGGGCGTTCACTTTGAAGATCAATTGGCGGCCGAGAAAAAATGCGGTCATTTGGCAGGTAAAGTTTTAGTTCCGACCAGCACTTTCGTGCGTGCTCTGCAGGGCGCTCGTTTGGCGGCCGATGTTCTGCACGTGCCATCCGTGATCATCGCGCGCACCGATGCTTTGAGCGCGACCTTGATGACTTCGGATATCGATCCGGCCGATCGTCCGTTCCTGACAGGCGAGCGCACACCGGAAGGTTACTATGTGATCAAAGGCGGATTGGATCAGGCGATTGCGCGCTCATTGGCTTACGCTCCGTATGCGGATGTCTTGTGGTTTGAAACTTCGAAGCCTGACATGAAGGAAGCGGAAACTTTCGCCAAAGCCATTCACGCAAAATATCCGGGCAAGATCTTGGCTTACAACTGCAGCCCAAGCTTCAACTGGAAGATGCATCTGTCGGATGCGGAAATCGCGGCCTTCCAATCGACACTGGGAAAATTGGGATACAAATTCCAATTCATCACCTTGGCCGGATGGCATTTGTTGAATTATCACACTTTCGACTTGGCGAAAGAGTATTCCGAAACCGGCATGTCAGCTTACGTTGAGCTGCAGGAAAAAGAATTCGCTTCGACTCCGGAAGGTTACACCGCTGTTCGACATCAACAAGAGGTCGGCACCGGATACTTTGATCAGGTCCTAAACTTGATCACCGAAGGGACCGCTTCGACCGGCGCGCTGAAAGGCTCGACCGAAGGCGATCAGTTCCACCACGCTCCACACTAAAAAAAAGAACGGCCCTGCAAGTTTGCGGTTTGCAGGGTTCTCACGCAATTGCGGCGCCCTTCGCCGCAATTGCTACCTTCGTCTTATCTGACTTTTAAGAGTCCTACAGTGCGAGAACGCAAAACCGAATTTCAGCGCGGTCACTTTTTCGAATTTTGAATCTTGCCGAAAATTATTGCGCACCGGTCGCGTAAACTGAAACGTCCGTGTTCGAAAATGGACCGTCAGCCGAAGTTTGCAATGCGACGGCTTGTTCCGTGATTGCCGCCTTTTGGTTTTCCACGGCCGATAACAATCCGCTGCACGCTGGCTCTTTGCTCAGAGCCAAATATCGTTCATAGTACTGAGATTTCGAAGCCTGCAAAGCTTCGACTTGTTTTTGATGATTGTTGCGACAGGCGTCCCGAGCCGTCGCCACGGTCGGCAAAGTGGTTCGCGCTTTCCTTCCGGCCTCGCTCTGGGCGCAGGCTACATATGGATTCGCAGCCGATGTGTCGGTAAATCCAGATTGAAGCTGCGAAGCCTTGTCCGCAAAGAAATCGGATTCCGCGGTGACTTCGGCCGTCGCTGGATAGATCGCGCAAGACGTGTCCGGCATTCCGCTATAGAGGGAATTTGTTTGATCCGAAGCCATTGCGGATGAATCCGCACTTTGCGAAATCGTCTCAGGATTGGACGTGACCGTCTCCTGAGACGGAGCCAGCATTTTTTGCGAGTAAGAGATCAGGAACGCACCGGCCAATGCGATTAAGGCCGCAAACTTCTGCTTCAGGAATGTCTTCAACAACTGTTTCATTTGAATGCCCCCGTGTGAGCGGATGACATTGCAAAGTAGATGCGCGCAAAGCCTGCGGTGTCGATGAGCTGAGGGAATTCTCCTGTCCATGAAAATAACAATTGCTCATGCGGCGATGAGCAGTTTCTTCTTGAGACACGAAGAGCGGTTCGGCCTAAAGCAAAAACCTTTTCTGCACGGCAAAGTCTGATCCCGCGCGCATCACCTGAGCGGCGTCGCAATAAGGGTCATGCTCAAAGTACAAATACCATTGCTCGTCCGCCGCCTTCGAAAGAAAGCGCTGCTTTTCTTCGATCAGGCGCAAGGGTTCCAGATCATAACCCATCACCCAAGCCAGACGAACGTGCGAGCTGGTCGGCACCACGTCTCCGCAATAAAGCAGGGTCTGCGAACCATCGGAAATTTTGACAACCTGTTGGCCAACCGTATGACCATTCGAGGTCATCACGGAAATTCCGGGGAGCAGATTTTCTTTTTCGCCCTCGAGCAGTTTTAATTTTCCGGCCTTCATCAGCGGTTCAAAGTTGCTGGCCAGGTAGCTGGCCTTTTCGCGGATGTTGGGATGCTGGGCGGTCTCAAAATTCGCCTTCTGCACGTAATAAGTGGCGTTCGGAAAAGTCGCGACCAGCTCACCTGCGCGCTCGGTGACGCTGCCACCGGCATGATCGAAGTGCAGGTGGGTGAGCACCACATCGGTGATGTCTTCAAAGCCCAAGCCGTGTTGCTGCAAAGATTTTTTCAACGACGGTCCGGATTCGTCCAGACCGTACATCTCCGCAAACTTGTTTCCGAGCTTCTCGCCGTATTTGGCGACAAAGTCGGCGCCATTTCCGCAGTCGATCAGAATTTTGCGATCACCACTTTTCAAAAGCAAAGCGCGCGCTTCCATCGGGATCCGGTTTTTATCATCGGGCGGATTTGATTTTTCCCACAGAACTTTGGGGACAGTGCCGAACATGGCGCCGCCATCCAGGCCAAAGACGCCGGTTGGAACCGGGCAAATCTCATAGGGACCGATTTTCAGACTTCTTCGTTCAAGGACGAGGTCGGGTTTTCTTTCCATTCTGGACTCTCCACCAAATCAAAGGCTTCAGGGGCAATCGTGACCGCCCAATTGCGGTAGGCGCGGTAAACCTGGTCGACCGGTGCCGGTGGGTGAACAGGTCCCACGTGAACCACCAGTCGACCAGGTTTTGCAAAGACAGCCCCCTTCGGCCACAACCTGCTATTCCCCTCAATAAACAAAAATAAAATCGGCGTGTCAGTCTTTTCCGCAAAGACGCTGACGCCGCGTTTGAAATCATGCACTTTGCCATCTTTCGAGCGCGTGCCCTCGGGAAAAAGAATCAACCAGATTCGCGGCAGGCTCCCGAGCAAGGTCAAAATCAGATTGATGGCTTCGCCCTTGCGATCTTTGCGATCGATCGGGATGGCGCCCAGACAGTGCTGCGAAAAAAACGTGAACAAAGGATTGGTGAAGAAATAATCCTTGGCAGCCGCGATGTAGAGGTCTCGCCAATAAGCCGTCGGAATGGCGGTCGCAATCGAAATTGCATCCAAGTGACTGCCGTGATTCGAAATCACCAAAAGGCGCGGATAATTTTTATGGATCTGGCTAAAGTCACCTTTCACTCGCAAGCGAATGTAAGTTTGAAAAAACACGAACTTGAGAAAGAAAGCCCACAGCGTGCGCACGCAGATGCTGAAAAAATCGACGTGACGGGTGAACAGCGGCAGATGCTTCAGGTACCCCGGAAGCTTCGTCCATTGATCATTGTCATAATCCCAATCTTTCACGTCGGATCCTTCTTAAAACTTTAAAATTAAAGATGAAGCTCGGGGAGATACAGCATGGCGTAGTAATACATCGGCGCCACAAAAATCAAACGGTCCATGCGATGCAAAAAATCGCCGCGGCCAATGATGAAAGCTCCCATTTCTTTAATGCCGGCATCTTTGCGGATCACCGCCATTAACATATCACCGATAAATCCACCGATCGAAGCGATCAGCCCTGAGACCAGCCAGTATCTTTCCGATCCGTCGGATAACAGATGCCGCATGCCAAAGGCCACGGCGATCGTCAGCGCCGCCGAAACCAAGGTGCTCTCCAGCGTTCGTTTGTAATCGATGCGATCGACCAGCTTGATGCGGCCGATGTAGCGAGAAATCGCCAAGTTCGTGTTGTCGCAGAACTCGGTCAGGATGATCAGGTACATGGTCTGATAAATCCCTTTGTCAAATTTCAGGATCAATCCCAAGTGCATGAACGACCAACCCAAAAAAACGAATCCCAGGCTGGTGAGCGACATGTACTGAATCATGCGTTTATAGTTATTGCGCACCAAGGGTACCAAGCACGAAGCGCCGAGCACGATCATCGGCAATAGATTGTACAGATCCACACGATTGGCATAAATCGTCCAGCCCAGGGCCAAGATTCCTGCGTAGCAGATCAGAACAAAGTAGCTGCGGTGGAACATGCCCATCAGCTGAAAGAAAATCTTTGCTCCAAAGATCGCCACCCCAGTCAGGAAGATCAAAGGCCAAGGTTCAGGGGTGCCGAAGATGCCGAACATCACCGGCGCAAAGATCAGCCAGGATTTGATGCTGGCCCAAGACACCACAAAATAATAACTTTTCTGACGCAGGAAAAAGACGATCAAGCCTGAGATGAAAATAAAGCTCAGGACGATCAGTGCGGTTTCCCGATAAATCGGCGAATCCCAGGCGCCCGTCATTCTTTGCTCCCGGTGTCGATTTGATAGTCTTTGATTTTCTTATACAGGCTGCTTCGCGAAACCTGCAGCGTTTGGATCGCGGCTTCCATGTCGGGACTTTGTTCGAGACATTTTTGAATGACCCGCGCTTCGAACTCTTCGATTAATTTCGGCAGACCCTTCTTCAGATCAATCCACGCGCTGGAACCTTCGGCTCCATGTCGCGGCGACAAAAGATGCTCGATGTCTTCGGCACGAATGATCGGCAGCGGGCTGGTCAAGGCCATCTGCTCGCAAATTCGTTTGAGCTCGCGCACGTTTCCGGGCCAGCCGTACTTTTGCAAAGCGATGATTGCTTCCGGCGAAAGGGCCTTGTTGGTGCGTGGTTTTTGTTGATTCAGAAATAACTGCGCCAGTTCCTTGATGTCTTGAATGCGATCGCGAAGCGGCGGCAGAAAAATCTTTTTTCCACTGATGCGAAACAAAAGGTCCTCGCGAAATTTTCCCTGCTTGACCAAGTCGGTCAGGCTTTGGTTGCTGGCGCAGATCACGCGCGCTTTCACGTTGGTTGATTCCTTGGCGCCGACCTTGCGGACTTCGCCCGTTTCCAAAAATCGCAAGAGCTTCACTTGTTGAGTCATTGGCAAAGCTTCGATTTCGTCCAAAAACAAATCGCCACCGTGGGCCGCTTCGGCCAAGCCGATTTTCATCTGGTCGGCACCGGTGAAGGCGCCGCGCACGTGACCGAACATTTCGGACTCGAAAAGATTTTCAGGAATGCCGGCGATATTGACGGTGACAAAGGGGCGAGTCTGCTCTTGCTGGTTCAAAATGCGAAACACGACCTCTTTACCGGTGCCGGTTTCGCCTTCGATCAGGATGGGGCCTGCTTCACCACGGAAAGACGCGATTGTTTTTTTCACATCCTGAGATTGAGCGCTTTGGCCGACCCACTGTATGGCTTGCAAATGATGTCGTCCTTCCAGTAGGCGCATCATCCACACGGCTTCAATTTTTTCCAACGTTGCTAAGACTTCATCGGGCATCAGCGGTTTCGCTAAAAATTTTTGCGCGCCATTTTTCAGGCATCGCTCCATCAGATCCAGCGACAGGTCGCCCGACATGGCGACGATTTCAATTTGCGGATTGGTGCGTGACAGGGTCGCGATGATTTCGGGGCCTTCGGCAACATCATGGTTGCTGGTCAAATGCATGTCCACCATTGCCGCGTGATACAGCATTTTGGAATCAATCAGCGCCGGATTTTTCAGCGCCGTCATCCGCCAGTGCTTCGGAAGCAGCAAGCGAAGCGAGTCCGTAATCAAAGAATCGTCATCAACCACCAACAGATTGTAAAGTGCTGTATTTGCCATTCTTTAGAGTCTGGACTCGAGAGCGGCAAATGACGAGTGTTTTTGCAGGGCGATACGCTAGAAAAGCTTTGAGCAATGCTATGAAAATATCGGAACATAGCGAGATGGACGCCATCAAAATTCTACTCGTCGAAAATATTCATCCGGTCGCTCAAGCTCGTCTGCAAGAAGAGGGATTTCACGTCGATCTGAAAACTCATTCTCCCAGCGAAGATGAGCTTATCAGCATGGCCAAAGATTATCAGGTGCTGGGTATTCGCTCAAAAACGGAGATCACCGACAAAGTCATTGAAAATCTTCCGAATCTCTTAACAATTGGCTGTTTCTGCATCGGGACGAATCAGGTGCGCTTGATCAAAGCCAACTCTTTCGGCGTTCCGGTTTTCAATGCGCCTTACAGCAATACGCGCTCGGTCGCAGAATTGGTGTTGGCCGAGATGATTGCGCTCTCGCGACAACTGGGTGATCGCAACAGCCTTGCACATCGGGGCGAGTGGATGAAGTCCGCCGATGGCTCGCACGAGGTGCGCGGAAAAACTTTGGGCATCGTCGGCTACGGACACATCGGCTCGCAGGTCAGCATTTTGGCCGAAGCTCTGGGCATGAAGGTTCTTTATTTTGACGTGGTGAAGAAACTGCCGCTCGGAAATGCGGTCTCGATCAACACTTTGCCCGAGCTTCTGGCAAAATCGGATTTCGTGACCTTGCATGTTCCCGAGACGCCGCAAACGAAAGATATGATTTCCGCGCGCGAACTCAAAGCCATGAAAAAGGGATCTTACTTGATCAACGCCAGCCGTGGCACCGTGGTGGTGATTGAAGATCTCGTCGTGGCGCTGAAAGAGAAGCACATCGCGGGCTGCGCCATTGACGTCTTCCCGATCGAGCCCGCCAGCAATAAAGAAAAATTTATTTCACCTTTACAAAACCTCGGCAACGTGATTCTAACCCCGCATGTCGGTGGCAGCACCGAAGAGGCCCAATACGCCATCGGTCTCGAAGTCGCCGAATCTTTCATTCGCTACATGAAAATCGGCTCAACATCTGGAGCGGTGAATTTCCCCACGGTCGATCTGCCGGTGCAAAAAGGTGCGCATCGCATTTTGAACGTGCATCGCAACGAACCAGGCGTCTTGGGTGAAATCAACAGCGTCGTTTCAAAAGCCGGCGCCAACATTCTGGCCCAATACCTGTCAACCGACCAGCACATCGGATACCTCGTAATGGACGTCGAAAAAGCCAACGCCAAACCACTGAGCGACGAGATCAAAAAACTCTCACGCAGCATCCGCACCCGGGTTGTTTACTAGGTTCAAAGATCAATAGGGGCAGTTCACGCAGCCATTGCCGCAACAACTGCCTCGATCCTGATGGTATTTCTCAGTAAAAACGAAAAGTCCTTTGTCGTAATAAAAATCTTGGCCTTCGATCAATCCTTGAGAGACTGAGGGCAAAGAACTCATGTCTCCAACTGATGCACAGCCTGCTTCTTGCTTTGAGACATTGTTAAAATGCTCAAGGCATCTGTTGCAGAGACAGTCTTTGTATTGCTTGGGAATATTGGAGACGACCGGCAGAGCTTCGCACCAACAAGTCGGAGCATTCGTCATCATTTTGCATTCGAAATTTTGGCCACAGCGAAGACAGGTCATACAAGTTGAATACTCGAGCTCATGGGTTTGTTCAATGTGGAGTCGCGAATTTATCTGGTGGGATCGGGGAGGACTCAGCCAAGTCGTTGGGAAGATTTAATGGCGCCTTCGAAGGGTTGCTCTTTTTCAATGGCACCGTCGACGGGCTTCTCGCTTTCAAGGGCCCCAAAAAGCAAAAAGCGCCTGAGACCATCTCAAGCGCTCTTGTATACCGAAGTTATCGGATACCTAACGTCATTTTGGGGGACCCCTCTCAGGGAGATAAGGAAGTTCCAGCAAATGCAGTCTTCGGTTTTTAATCACCACACGTCCTCCTGTTGATTGTCGAATAGAGTCTTAAGCCTCCGTCACCAGCCTGGGGACTTTCACCCACAGTTTCTGATGTCGACAAAGTACTTTTCGGACGAAAGTCTGGGAGCTAAAGGGGTCAAATGTGAGGGTTTTTCGAAATCTCAATGCGAGACGCGTTAAGCTCATGAAAGCCGCGGAAATTTCCGCACAGAAAAAATATTTTCACCCGCCAAAATTTTGAATTTGCAAAACCCGCAGAAAATTTTGAAATCACCAACCGCACCGACATTTTTGAAATTGCAAACCCGACTGACGATTGTCATTTAGAAACCCGGCGTTTCATTGGAAATTCCAGTTCGCAACGTCAGGATCGAAGACTCACAATCTTGTCGACGGATTCGTAGACAAGAATCCAAGCCTCAGCAGCGAAGTCTTCTTGTTCCAGAACGGGTTTTTGCGGAGGGGCCGGGTAGGGTCAGCGCTGATTAACGCGCTATTGCTACATAAAAAGGGAAGGCACCATAAAAAAGCCCGATTTGCCTGTTCAACAAATCGGGCTCAAGTTCTGATAACGCCCTTCAGAGGGGAAAAGTTCGAAGGCACGCTCAGGACAAACCTAAAAACCCATCGAGAATTTGACAACTACATCAGTTTTGCTGAGTGGGCGAGCGGGTCTTTGATCCGCACAAAACTTTTATCGAATTTAGACCTGTTTCCTATGGAAAATTCCCGATTGTCGAGCTTCTGGTCAGATCAATTTTTCACCTTCCAGCCATTGGTCAAATGCCAGAAATAGGAATTCAGTTCAAACATCGGTGCTTGAAGACGAGAGCCCAAAGATAAGAGCCCAAAGGATGTCCATCCACGATGTTGACCATCGGGACGATGCAATGTCTGGAATCCAAGATAACATGCCATACCAACGGCAAAGATCGTGGATGGAGACCCTCATGGATCATGGATCATGGATCATGGATCATGGATCAGTCCCGCGGATTGTGGGTCGCAGGCTGCGGAACTTTGATAGGTTTTGTCTGGGGTGGGGACCGGACCCATCGCGGAAGGTTGGCGCAACGGAGAGTCTTGCGAAATCAATTTCGTGTTTGGGATTTTGGAGTGCGCGGCCGACGGCGAGTCGGCTTTGCAAGGACTTGGAGAATTAAAGATCGAAAACTTTGCCGGGGTTGATGATGCCGTCGGGATCAAAAACTTTTTTGATCCCCTTCATCAGTTCGATCTCGGCCGGCGATCGGGTGTAAGTGAGGAAAGATTTTTTTGTCAGTCCCACTCCGTGTTCAGCCGAAATGCTGCCGCCTTGTTTGCGGACGGCATCGAAGACCATTTGGTCGACCTTGCGACACTCTTGCACGAAGACTTCTTTGGTCATGCCGTCAGGGCGCAAAATGTTGATGTGCAAATTGCCATCGCCGATGTGTCCAAACCAAATCACTTCCCATGTCGGATAAGCCTTGGTCAGAATCTGATCGAGATCCTGCATGAAAGAAGGAACCTTCGAAATGCCGACCGCGATATCATTTTTGTAAGGCGAATATTTGGCCAAGGATTCGGAGATGTCTTCACGCAGGCGCCAGAAATTCTTGGCTTGCGAGTCCGACTGGCTCATCGCTCCGTCAACCACCAAAGATTTCTCGAGACATTGCTCAAAGACCTCGAGCACGGCAGCTTGATCTGCTTCAGATTTCATTTCGACTTCGGCCAAGACATAATATTCGCATCGAGTTTCGAAAGGACGCGGGAGCTGAGTGCTCTCGATCACTTTCTGCAAAGCTTTTTCCGAGAACATTTCAAATGCAACCAAAGTGCATTTCTTTTTGAATTCGCTGAACACATTCATCACGGCATCCAGTCCTGAAACACCCATCACCAAAACTTGCAGTGGGGGAGGGGCTTGCGTCAGGCGGATTTGCGCTTCGACGATAAACCCCAGAACACCTTCGCTGCCGATGAAAAGATGGCGAAGATCCAAGCCGGTCGCATTTTTCACCAGCGAGCGATTGAGATCCAAAATTTCGCCGGTGCCGGTGACGACCTTGAGACCCGCCACCCACTCGCGCGTGAGACCGTAGCGCACAACCTTGATGCCGCCCGCGTTGGTGGCGATGTTGCCACCCATCTGCGACGAGCCGCGAGCCGCGAAATCCACCGGATAATAAAGTCCCTTGTCATGCGCGAATTGCTGCAAGCTCTCGGTCACGACGCCGGGTTGAATGGTGACGACTTGATCTACCGGATTGAAATCCAAAACGCGATTCATTTTTTCAAACGAGACAATCACTTCGCCGTGGGTGGCAACCGCCGCACCACTGAGACCCGTGCGTCCGCCTGATGGGACCAACGCGATCTTGTGTTGGCGCGCCCACAGCACGATTTTCTGCACATCTTCGGTGCTCATTGGAAACAAGATGGCCGATGCTTTGATATCAAAGTAAGTGGTCCAATCGCGGCCATAGTATTTCAAAGACTCGGGGTCGGTCTTGATTTGGTCCGCTTTCAGAAAACTGAGCTCGTTGAGCGCCATGGAACCTGCTTCGGTGGGCATGGGATTCTCCATTGAAAGCGCTATTTAAACCTTATTTCAGTTTCAGGGCAAGAAGGCTTCGCGCGAAGGCATCGCTTTCTAAATTCACGGGCTCTTTTTTGAGATAGGATTGATGCATCTTTTCCAGAAGCTCATGGGCCTGCTGGAACAATTCGCTGCTTTGGTGATTTTTTTGCTGGACCAGGAGCTCGAGTTTTTCACAGATCACGGAAATTTCAGGATAGCCGTAAGTTTTGCCGGTGCCTTTGAGCTTGTGGTACTCGTCTTCCAGGCCCACCCAATTTTGGTGACCGACCAAAAGCTTGAGGTTCTCGATTTTGCCCGGAAGCTTCTTCAGGTAATCTTCCTTCAGTTCGCCCAGCACCATCGATAGCTTTTGTTTGTGTGCCGTCATGGAACGAATCTTTTTTCCTGAATTTGAGCGGTGCGAATTTTGAAGAAAGAGTAGATCGGGCACAAACCCCAGCTGGCAGTTAGCACCAAATAAGCTCCACCAAAGGCCCACCATGGACCGCCGGCAACGGCCCAAGCCGCCAACAACACGCCAAAGAAAAATCGAAGTGCGCGATCCCAGACCGCCAAGTTGATTTTCATACTGTCAGTCTAGATTCTTTTGCCTTCGAAACACAAGTTTTTTACCATGCTGGGATGGCTCAAATACAAACGTCGTTCACCGACCTCATGAAATGCGATCTTCCCATCATCGGGGCGCCGATGTTCCTGGTCTCTAACGTTGAGATGGTCGTGGCCATCAGCGAAGCGGGCGGCGTCGGGACCTTTCCGGCCCTGAACTATCGCCCCATCGAGCAGTACCAGAAAGCGCTGAAAGACATGAAGGCGCGCACTCAAAAGCCGATCGGCGTGAACATCATCGTCAACAAGAGCAACGCGCGCCAATCGGATGATCTCAAGCATGCGCTGGACGCTGGAGTGAATTTATTTATCACCTCCCTTGGTAGCCCCAAACAAGTGATCGCGGACGCGCATCGAAATGGCGCCAAAGTCGTGTGCGATGTCACGAACCTTGAGCACGCCAAAAAAGTTCAAGACATGGGCGCTGACGGCGTGATTGCGGTCAGCAGTGGAGCAGGCGGGCACGCGGGGCCCATTTCTCCATTGGTGCTGATCCCCTGGTTGCAAAAAGAACTGCGCATCCCGGTGATTGCCGCGGGTGGAATTGCGGACGGTCGCTCGATGGCGGCAGCCCTGACTCTTGGAGCATCGGCGGTTAGCATCGGCACGCGATTTATTGCTTCAGCCGAAGCCGGTGTCGATCAAGCGTATAAAGATGCCGTCGTCAAATCGACGCCGGAAGATATCGTGATGACCACAAGGGTGTCCGGAACACCGGCTGCGGTGATCAATACGGCTTACGTGCAAAAGCTCGGGCTGGATCTTCCGTGGTATTTGAAAATGTTGAAGGATCAAAAGCTCACGAAAAAATACGTCGTGCCCTTGATTCACTGGCTTGGCATGCAACAGTTGGAAAAAGCCGCGACCGGTCCCACCTGGAAAACTGTTTGGAGTGCGGGGCAGTCGGTGGGCCTGATTGACGAGATTTTACCCTGCCGTTCCATCATGGAAAAACTGGTGCGCGAGTATCAGGAAACCGTGACTCACACTCCCAAACTGAAATTGTAAATAGCGCACAGCTTCGGCGCCCAAGGCCCTTGCCTGTGGGCTCGCTCTCGATGTTCAATGCCCTATGGCCAAAGCAAAATACATTCACGGATTTGATCCCACAGAGCAGAAACGATTGATCGAGCAGGCCGAATTTCTCGAGCCCTACGTCTACGCCGGCATCGATCTAGAGTTCAAAGAAACTCTTCTCGAGGTCGGCTGCGGGGTCGGCGCTCAGTCGAAAATCATGTTGCGACGATTTCCGCATTTGAAAATCGACGGTCTGGATATTTCCGAAGCGCAACTGGAAGCGGCCAAGCATTATCTCAAAAAAGAAATCAAAGACAAGCGCGTGACGCTTTCGAAAAAAGACGCGCAAACTTTTTCCATGCCAAAGAAAAGCTACGACGCTGCTTTCTTGTGTTGGTTCCTGGAACACGTGCCGGATCCCTTGAAGGTGTTAAAGCGCATCCGCAAACATCTCAAACCAGGCGCCAAGATTTATTGCACCGAAGTCTTCAATCAATCGCTTTTCGTTCAACCCTACAGCCCATACTTTTTAAAATACTGGTTCGAGTTCAATGACTACCAATGGGCCATTGGCAACAACCCCTTTGTGGGAAGCATGCTGGGACATTATCTGCAGGAAGCGGGTTTCACCGATGTCCAGGTTGAATGCCGCTCGTTCCTGTTCGATTCGCGCGAGCCAGAACGTCGACGCACGTTTGTGGATTACTATTACAAGCTGATTCTCAGCGCTAAGGACGCCCTGATCAACGAGGGTCGGGTGACCCTCGAGATGATGGACAAAATGGACGAAGAAATCGAGAAGGTGAAAAAGACGCGCGATTCGGTCTTCTTCGACGGTTGGATGCGGGCCACGGCCCGCGTTCCGAATTAAGGACTAGGATCCGGTCTTCTCACACCAACGGAACTTGACGAATTTGGCGCCTGTCGCCGGACACAACGTGGCGTTGAATTTGCTTTGGTAGCAGGCATCGATCGAATTGATGGTGGCATTACCCAAGGTTCCATTCTGATAGCGACACATCAGATAGCCCTGAATATCCGATTGCGAAGTCCAGGCCGAATCTCCGGACCAATTCTTCGCCCAAAATTCGAGCCCTGCCGAGTCAGGACAGCGATCCAAATAAGTCTGGTACATTTCAATGATGTGATTGCGAAGGGCATCACCAGCAACCACACACACGTAGGAATCGTTCGCGCTGGCAACAGCGATGGTGTCGCGCACGATCTGCGACACAGACGACGTCAGATTTTGTGTCACGCTGGTTCGGCAGGTCACCGTGAAATTTCGCGTGTCGGTCGATTGAATGGCGTCCAGATCAGCACTGGTCAGAATCTGGGTGCCGGTCATCACTTGAAAGGTATCTCCAGCAAGACAAAAACGGTTGGAAGGCGTCTGTCCCGCCGAATTGAGATTTTGATATTCCGTCGAGCCTTTGATTCCGGCTTCCAGTTGGCTCACAAGGCTTGTGCCAGCGCGAAGCTGAGCATTGTACCAATAGTCCAATCCGGGACGATCCGCACAACGGTGCACGAGGCGAATGTAGGTGTTGATCAAAGCTTTCTTATCAGAAGCAACATCGTTACAAACCTGATCCATCGCGAGAGGCGCATACGAAGTCGCGCTGGTGGAAACGCTGGGGACCGTCGAGCTTGAATTCGTATTCGTGCTCGTCGTCGAAGTTTGGCTCGCGCTGGTCGACGTGCCATCAACCGTGGCCGTAGGCTTTTGGCAATTTTGAAACAGCAAAAGAACAACGCTCGCCGAGATCGTGCAAAGCACACCGATTTGCAGAGCTTTTCTTTTTCCGTTTCCGCTTCCGTCGTGGTTCATGAATCCCCCTCTGAGACGTTCTCATCGGTTCATTCGATGCTAAACTTTAGTCCAATCCACCCCCTTTGGCATCGACTTCGCATTCTCACGATGTTTGGCATTGAAATCGACGCAGAGTGGACGGCTCCCATCAAGCAGATAAGAATTGCCGGACCTGTCCACCTTTTAGACATTGAAAAAGGATCCCTTCAAATGAAAGCGCTCAATCTCATTGGTTTTCTAATCTCGGTCTCTTTGCTGGGAGCCTGCGATCCAAAATCAACCAACGACGACTAAAAAGAGCGGCTTCGACTGCAGCTCGAAGAAACGGAACGATTGAACAAGCAAGCCATCGAACAGGCGAAATACCAGGCCGAGACAGTCGCTAATCTCAACAAGCAAGGTGGGCAGCCGGGCGTGATCTATCTGGCTTCCGTTTTAGCCACCACGTCCGCTGACGGCATGATCGAATCCGATCCGCGCATCCGCATTTTGCAACATCCCGGAATTGGTTTTGATGGAAAGCCATCGGTCCTGAATCTCAAGCAATCCGTCAAAATTCAATCTGAGACTGAACCAGTTCAAGTCTCGGTCTCGGAAGTGAGTCAGCGACGAACTTACATCAACGTGGGCTGTGAGAATTTGGATCCCAGTGAATATGCCGGTCTGAACGAAATCAAAATGAAGGCTCATAAATTTTTGCTGGAAGCGGTTGCGACCAAGGTTTTTATCTGCGGAAAGCACGCGATCTTATTCAATATCGCGTTCGTGAACGCTCAGGAAATCATTCTGAAAAACGTCGACCGGGAAATGAAGTCAAGCGGAGTGATGCTGACTTTGCAGGCCCAAACGCTGACTTTGGTTGGTGAAAATCGTTTGGCCGCGGCGGGGCCAAAATTAAAAGCACCGGCATTCATTTGGAGCCCTTCCATTTCTCTGGAGATTCTAGAGGGCCTCTCTGGAACGGGCCATTTGCTTTTGGAAACCACCGGCGCCAGTTACGATTCCGGCAAGGGAAGCTAGCCTCATAAAAAAACCCAAGCTGTTCAGGCTTGGGTTTTCATCTCGAGTCTTGATCTCGAAGCGAATTTAAATTTCAGCGGAAATTAATTCTTCAGCAAAGTCTGCAGCTCGCCGGTTTCGTACATTTCCATCATGATATCGCTGCCGCCGACCAATTGTTTTTTCACGTACAATTGCGGAATGGTGGGCCAGTTGCCGTAAGCTTTGATGCCTTCACGGATGTCCTGGTCTTCCAACACATTGACCGACACAAACGGAATGTCGAGATCCTGCAGGATCGCCGTCGCGCGAGCCGAGAAACCACACATCGGAAATTGCGCTGTTCCTTTCATGAAAAGAACAACCGGGTTTTCATTCAAAATTTGTTCAATGCGTTCTTTAACTTCTGGCATAACAGCTCCTTTAGGATTTGATTTTTGTGCGGATGGACAGGGCGTGAACTTCGCCGGTTTTCAATTCCGGTCCGAAAACGGCCATCACGGCTTGATGTTGTTGGATGCGGCTCAGGCCCTGAAACGCGCCACTTTCAACGGAAACTTCCCAATGATCTTGCGTGCCGGTGAGATCAATCACGTCCACCATGGCATCAGGATAGGCCTTCATAATTCGATCTTTCATCATTTCTTGAGTCATAAGGGAAGGGTGTAAACTGAAATTCCCGCTCTGTCAGCGAAAAGTTGGCGGCGGTTTCAACCCAAACAACCCGAAACCGCCGCCCAAGGAGGAGATGATCTCCAGATCACCCATGCTTTTTCTGCCACAGTGACCTGGCTTAATATTCAAATGTTTCGAGCAACATACTTTTCGAGGCTGGTTTCTTCCAATGCCGGGGTTTGATTTTATCATGCGCCGGGCGCATGAAGGCTCAGATGTTATTTATGGGATCTCGGCAAGGAAAGTCCTTGATCGGGCCGGCTGGCAAAGCAGTTTTTACAATCGTTTCGGCGCTTGGGGGCAGGTGCATTCCAATGGACAGGGATTTTTTATTTCGTTAGCGTGGACTCATTCTAAATTTATTTTGCGAAGGGCATTTCATTCGATGAAAAATTCGGCGAAAGCAGTGGGGTTTTGGACTGGGTCGGTCGGAGCTTTGTTGATGGCGGGGCTGCAGGTGGCCGCCATTGGGCGCTCGACTTCTTCCACGGCGGCCGTCGGTTATTTTTTTGTTCCGTTTTTTGCGGTCGCCGCGTTTGTCTTCTTTTTCATATTTGGTTTTTGCATTGGGCTGATTCGTCAACAGATCGCTCAAGGACGAAGGAAAAATGACTTGCAGATGATTTTACCGGCCCTGTTGGTTATTTCGATGGCTGGGTTTTTTATGAATGAAACTTTCACCGGAATTGTCACCATGCAAACGGTCGCCGAGGTCGAGAGGGCCCAGAGCGGGGATCAACTGAAAGCCATTTTCGATCAGTCAATGTGGGGTCGAAATAAATTCGTGCTCGGGGCGATCGCGCAAAAAGAGATCGCCACTGCCGAGATCCTGGACCAGATCGCGCATCTGCAAGATCCCGAATTGCAAGAGGCCATGGGCTCCCTGCTTCCAGTGATGGGAAACAATGGCAAAGGCCTGGCCGTGATGCGATTGGTGGTGAACAATCCCCATGTTTCGCCCGAGACGGTCGAGTATCTGGCCGCCAGCAGTCAGGACCTGTATGTCCTGGGTGATATTGCCGGCAGTCGCAAAACATCGCTCGCGACGCTCAGAAAATTAGCGGAAAAAAAGAATTATCTCGTCGATTGGGGATTGGCGCAAAATCTGATGACGCCACCTGATGTTTTTGCTTTGCTGCTCGAGCGAATGAAAGATGCAAATCATCGCGTGACTTTGGAAATGCTCGAGCGAAACCCGAGCGTCCCGGCGGATGTTCGCGAAAAAGCTCAGGTCGCGCTGAAGACTTGGCACTAGGTTCGCGACCTCGTGACGGTCATCAGCGAATCGCACCGGCTTGAATCACATCGATTCGCTTTTCAGCTGATCGTTCACCGCTTTGGCGTTCACGGGATAAGGTTTAAACTTGTACTGGCAGTTGGTGACTTTCAATTTGTAAATCACCGAGATATTCGCGTCGGCCGAGTCCAAAGTCGCTTGTCCGGCCGCTGGCTGATCCGATGAACTGATGTTCTGGTTGGTCGCAACCGCTAAGCTTGTGTTGCCACCGCAGGGCGAGACGTGCGTGGCAAAGCTCTCGGTGGAAGCACCCCAAGTGAAGACGTCCTGAAGAGGGCCTGGTTTGTAATTGCGAAGACCACCGGGCATCGACGTGCTGGAAACGATATTGCCGCCGGCTTTGTATATGGCCGCGCCATTATCAAAAAAGTAACGAGAATTGATCATCCAAAACGCGCCTGGATCCAAAGCGTAAAATCCGCGGTAATCGATGCGCTCAATGCTGAGCTGAAGATTCGGCGGCAAAGTCAGCGACATCAGCAACCCACAGTGCGAGGTCATCGATTCGCGGCCTTTCACGCCCGGGATCTGGGTCTGCATTTGTTCGAACAAGATGCTAAAGCTCAACATGTCAGGCGCCCAGGTGATCGAATAACTGCCCTCGGGGCAACCGCCGCCATTCGCGGTGACGCCATTGTATCGAATATCCGCGGCATGAGCTTGAAGAGTCAGAAGAGAAGTGAAAAGGGCGATGGCAAGACCGAAAACTTTTTTCATAACAACTCCGGGAAGAAAAAGGTTGGTGTCAAGTTGCTCTAGCCCCCTTGACATTGCAAGCCCAGGGCCCAAGCAGAATGGCACCGTCCTTTTGCCTCCCGGAAAGCCTCAATTGACCAAGGCTCCAAACCCAAGCATCACATCGTTGATGGGGTCGGCCGAATGGTCTTCGAAAGTGAAGGTGTGACATCGCGAGCTTTCATAAGTTCGCACGTCATGATCGCCGCGAACGATGCTGACAAAGTATCCGGGTAAATCAACACAAAATGGGGCTCCCGGATTTTCATCCGTCCATGGCGAGGCCGGGTTCACCGCATTGATTTTTTGAAGGGCCTTTTGGTAGGCCAAAGATGTCAGTCGACCCAGATATTTTTTATTCACCGTTGCGCCACTGGACGCATCTTTCTCAACCCAATAAATCCAGCGTGTTCTCAGCAGATAAACCGTTTCCTCCATCGGTGGCCGCACAAAACCTGGTGTTTTATTCCATTTCGCAACGTAAGAGGGAAGACCCCACGCGAAGAAAGAGCTTAGGATCAGACCCAGTGAAAGAAGCCGTCTTAAAGTTTTCATTTGCATCTCCAATGCGGTTGAATTTGATCAGTGCACGGTCCTCATTCAGTCCACAACGCCTGTTATCAAGACCCGTTGCCAGTTCACAATGCGGACCGATTGCAAAGGGGACGCCGCGACCGCAACCAAAGCCATTTCGCGGTGGGCTTGCTGGCTTGGAAAACTTCCTCAGAAGGGGTTGAAAATGGGATGATTTCAACTTTGCTTTCAAATCGGCATGGCTTAAGATCCCCTTCATAAGGATGGGCCATTGCCGATTGTTTTGTTTTTTTTCGCATTCCTGATCACGTTGGGTTTTTACAGCCTGTCGCGCTTGCAGTTTCTGTTTTGGAACTGGAGTTTTTATCACCAGCAATCTTTCATGGATCTGGCACAAGCTTTTTGGCACGCCCTGCGATTTGATCTCTCTGCCATCGCCATTTTATCGGCCATTCCCTTCCTTCTTTTTTGGATCCTCAGTCTGTTCAGGCAAAAGCCGCTCAGCCTGGCCAATAAGCGCTGGTTGTTAGGGCTTTTCGTGCTGTTTCAGCTGCCAACCATGATCGTGAATCTGGGCGATGCGGAATTCATTCATTTCCTGGGCCGTCGCTACACTTTTGATGCACTCTTTTTATTCCGCGAAATTCCAGGAAAATTTTGGGGCCTTCTGCTCTCGTACTGGCAACTGAACCTGATTGATTTTGTGATTTTGGCGTTGTTTGTTTTCGTGACGGTCTTTTGGCTTTCGCGGAAAACACCGGATGTTTCGCTGAAGAGGAGAAAGACGCTGGCCGTTGGCTTTACTCTTTTCGCGGGACTTTTCATCTGCTCGCGCGGGGGCTTGCAAAGCAAGCCGATCAATTTTGCGCACGCACAGATTTTTGTGCAGCCCATGATGAACAGCCTGGTGCTGAATTCGTCTTTCACCTTGATCCAAACGGTGAAACGGCAAAGCCTGCCGCGAGATCGTTTTTTCACCAGCGAAGAAATGCTTCACTGGCTGCGATTCAAGCAGGGCGAAACATCAATGCTCGAAGGCCATCGGCCGGGCGTGAAGCCGAACGTGGTCCTGTTTATCATGGAAAGCATGGGGCTCGAGTACATGGGCCGCCCGCACGGGGACCGAGGGTACGCGCCATTCTTGGATGAGCTCTCGAAGAAGAGCCTGTTTTTTCCGAATACTTTCGCCAACGCCCGTCGCTCGATCGAAGGCATCGGCGCGATCATGGGTGGTATTCCGTCTTTGATGAACGAGCCCTTTATCAGCTCGCAATACTTGACCAATTACTTTTTAGGCATTGGCACACGTCTGCAGAGTGAAGGTTATCACACCAGCTTTTTTCACGGCGCACAGAATGGTTCTATGTACTTTGATCAGTTCATGAAAAGCGCCGGCGTGAAAAACTACTTTGGGCGCAACGAATATCCAAACCCCGCCGACGATGATGGCACCTGGGGTATTTTTGATGAACCTTTTTTGCAGTGGATGGACACGAAATTATCCTCGTTTCCGCAGCCCTTTTTCTCGGCCGTTTTCACGCTGAGCTCGCATCATCCTTTTCAGATCCCTAAGGCTTACGAGGGAAAATTTCCGAAGGGCACTTCCGAAATTCACGAAACCGTCGGTTACACCGATATGGCTTTGCGCAAGTTTTTCGAGAGCGCGCAAAAAGAACCTTGGTTTCAAAATACGATTTTCATCCTGACCGCCGATCACACTTACAAACCGAATCGTCCCGAATATCAGAACGATCTGGGACTTTACCGCATTCCATTGATCATTTACTCGCCCGGAATCAAACTGCCACAACCACCGGAACAGCAGATCGTGCAGCAGACGGATATCTTGCCGACGATTTTGGATCTGCTGGGGGTGAAAGAAAAAGAGCGCAATTATCTGGGCACCTCGGTGTTCATTCCGGGCGATCGATTTTCGGTGAATTATTTTGATGGGCATTACCTGTTTGTGACCCAGGATTATTTTATGACCCACAATCGGGATGCGGGCTTTGATCTTTATTCGATGAAAGATCCCGAACAGAAAGCACCCATTCAAGATCAGCCGGAAAAAAAGGAAGAAATGGAGGATCGCCTGAAAGCGGTCATTCAATATTTCAGCCAGGGCATGTGGGACAACAAACTCTACTATCCATCCGGACATTAAATTCACGAAAAGCTCACTAAGGCTTGCGCTGAGATCTAAATTTTGCGAAAACAGTCGGCACCGATGAAATTGTTTTTTACCCCTGCTTCTCCGGAGCACCAAAAGCGTGAAAAGGCGAAGGCTCGTGAATTGCGATCCTCGCAGTGGTGGAAACAAACGGTCGGAAAAGGACTTTGTTATCACTGTGAACAAAGGTTTAAACCGACCGATTTAACGATGGATCACCTGATTCCGATCGCTCGCGGCGGGAAATCAGATAAGAAGAACTGCGTCCCCAGTTGCAAGGATTGCAACACCAAAAAGGGACACCAAACTCGTGCGGAGATGGCCATGGATGAACTTGCCGATGATCTTTCAAACAGCAAAAATCCCCCCTCGAATTCGGATTCTGACGATAATTCGGGCAATTAACGCGTAGCGCACGACCTTCCAGGACTTTGTTCTTGCTTCGGTGCTGGGCGTTACTGTTTCCTAGAAGTTGCTTCATCAAAAATAAAGGACGTCATCGTGAGTAACAAGATCACCAAAAGTAGCACTGCTGAGTACTTTGCAAAGAACCTGCAGCAGGTTGGATTCTCATCTCCTTTAAAAGCTGTTTTGACCACTTTGAAAGAGGCGGTCGATAACTCTCTGGATGCTTGCGAGCAGGCCGGAATCCTTCCTGAAATCGAAGTTCAAATTCAAAAAGTAGGTACGGGCTCTTCTAAAAACACGGATCTGATCAAGATCACCGTTGAAGACAATGGACCCGGAATCGATCCCGATGATTTAGCGAAGGTGTTCGGAGAATACCTAGCCTCGTCGAAATTCGGTAAGGGTCAATGTTCGCGCGGCCAGCAAGGGATCGGGATCTCGGCCGCGACCACATGGGCGCAGCTGACAAATGCCAAAGGTGCTTTTGTCCTCAGTAAAACGTCCGGAATGCGAAAGGCCGTGAAGGGCCAAGTCGATGTCGATATCAAATCCAACACCGGAATTTTACGCAATAAAGAGACGGTGGATTGGGATCGAAAATCGGGAACTCGGGTTGAATTCACCATCGACGGACGCATTCAATTGAACGGCGACGGTGGTCTGATCACTTATCTTGAAGGCACGGTGCTGGTGAATCCGCATCTGACTTTGAAATACAAATTGTTGGACAACGATTGGATGCACGTCGAGCGCGTGACCAACACGGTCCCGGATATTCCGGGCGCGACGTTGCCGCATCCTCATACTTTTAAATTGGGTGAATTCATCACGCATTCGACTTTGTACGGAAAAATCACTCTGGATAAGTTCCTGAAGACGGGATTTTCGCGTATTTCCGATCAATCTTTAAAGGATTTCACCGGAAAAGGGATGCCGAAAGGCTTGCTGAACACGCCGATCACGTCATTGAAACAGGATGATTTCAAAAAGGTTTTCCAAGCGGTGCAAGACACCGAATTGATGGCGCCTTCGACCAAATCGGTTCTGACCGTCGGTGAAGATGCGCTTTCCAAATCCATTCAGCGTTTGGGTGAAGTCGATTTCTTCTCGGTGGTCACAAGAAAACCGGCGATTTGCGACTTTAAACCGGTGGTTGTCGAAGTCGCTTTGGCGCGATTTATCTCGCGAAATCAAGAGGCCGACGAGCCCGTGCAATTGCTGCGATTTGCGAATCGTGTGCCTTTGCAGTTTGATAAGTCAGGTTGCGCGATCACTTGGGCCATCGAATCCGTGAACTGGAAATCCTATGGTTTGCAGCAGCCAAAGGGCAGCTTGCCACTGGGACCTTACGTGTTTGCGGTGTCGCTGACTTCGCCTTTCATTAAATTTAAAAATGCCTCGAAGGAAACGATCGATGCCTCGGAAGAGCTGGTCGAAGAAATTCGCCGCGCTCTGATGCAAGCGGGACAAAAGCTGTCTCGTCACATCAAAAAGGAATTCAAAGAAGCGGATCTCGAGCGAAAGCTCGCGCACATCGAACAGTTTGGTCCGATCCTGGTCGAAACTCTGGTTCGCATTACGAAATCGCCGGAAGGTCGTCGCGTGAAGGCCGAAGAGGGTTTGCGAAAACTGTTGGGCCGAGACTCGAAAGAGGCGATTGCGGATCTGGAAGAAGCAGAGAACAAGCTTGCGAAACAGAAATCCCGCGAAGCGAAAAAAATGGGATTGGATGAAGATTCAGACGTTGAAATCGACGTGATCGGCGAAGAGATTGCCGAGCAATCGATGGCAAAATCCGGAACGAAGAAAGAAATCGCGGCGGCCGGCACTAAAAAACACTCGGAAGCGGTGGCCGGAACGAAAAAGCAAGCGGACGAACCTGCGGGGACGAAGAAGCTGGCGGAATTCGTGACCGGCACCAAGAAACAGGCTGATGAGCCTGCGGGAACCAAGAAGCAAGCCGATGTCGTGACTGGGACCAAAAAACAAGCCGACGAACCGGTGAGCACCAAGAAACTAGCCGAACCTGTGGGCACTAAAAAACAAGCGGATGTCGTCGCTGGAACAAAGAAAAAGTAGGGTTTAACTTATGTCAAAATTGATCAGCATTCGTGAACTGAAAATCGATATTCCCAAAGAAGCGAAAATCCTGGCCGAGCGCATGCTCTCGGATCTGGAAAAATCCAAGCGCCCCGTGCTCGAGGCGGTTAAGACTTCGCTGGATAACTCTTACTATAACCCGAAGGTCGGCTACCTGCAGGCCGGTGACAAACGCGTTCGCACCGAACTAAACGTGTCGTCGGTGCAAAAACTGGCGCGTGTCGTATTCATGCTCGAAATCCTGCTGCGAAATCTGGACATCGGATCGGTCAATACGAAGCGTGAGTTGTATTACATCTCCAAAGGTCTGATCAAAGGCAACGCTCGTCTGAAGCCTCTGGATTTCGAAGATCAACCCGAGAGCGACTCGATCATCGATTTCATCGGTGACATGCTTCAGGTGTATCGTGAAGAGCTCAATTGCTTCGCCAACGATCGCGGTGGTCAGACGTATTCGCAACAATTGGTTGTGACCGAGACGATGAATGACGGTGAAAAAGCGACGATCGATTTGTCGACTTTGGGAACGGCGCCATTTCAGCCGAAGAACAAACCGCAGGCTTTGAAGCTGAAGGTGAAAAAGAAAATCGATTTCGTTCTGGTCATCGAATCAGAAGGTACCGCCAACACCTTGCAATCGATGGGTTTCACCAAGCGAAACAATTGCATCTTGATGGGTGCCCAAGGGGTTCCCTCGAACGGTGTGCGTGGTTGGTGTAAATTGATCGAAGAAGAGCTCGATGTTCCGATGTACTTCTTCGGAGACTTAGATGCGTACACATTGCAAAATATCTTCCGCACATTGAAAGCCGGATCAGCGGCATCGCTCATTCGAAACGCGGACTTCTCGGCACCAGCCGTGAAATTCTTGGGCGTTTTGCCAGAAGACGTGAAAAAATACGACCTGCCATACTATAAGGTGAAAGAGTCCGATCCGGCCGAAGCCCGCGCTTTGAAAAAAGCCAAGGACGCCCTGGAAAACGACCCGTTCTTCCTGGATAAAAAGAACAAGGGACTTTCCGACATCCTGAAATGGCTGATGAAAGAAAAGGTCCGTTGCGAGCAGCAGTCTCTTTTCTCGGTCGACCCGAACGACCCCATCAAAATGGAAAAGATCATCCTCGAAAAAATCAAACGCGGCTCCTACGTCTAAAAAGTGTCCGTGTATTTTTTCGGCGGGTGGGTGTGTCAAACACCGACCGCCAGCCCTCCGCAGAAATAAAAGCCATCTCCGAACGAGATGGCTTTTTGATTTGGACTTCCATCTGGACCTAGGCTTGGTCTTTGGATTTTTTTTTGGCATTCCCGTCTTTTTGGCCAGCTAACTGGCCTTCAATAGGGACCAGAAGGGGCCGAAAGAATGTCATGAAAAAAATTTTATTTATCGCAGTTCTTGGTTTTTCGATCGTGTCTCAAGCCGAAGTAAATTTTCGTGTGGGTTCGAACTCGGGCGAAAGCAAATTCGGTGATGTGAATTCGGGCGGGCAGCAAAGCTACTTTTTTAGCGGTACCAACATGAACATGGATTTGATTTTCTACATGGGCCGGTTGGGCTTCGGGGCACGTTACACCAAATTGGACACTATCCGTGGCCAGGACGACAGCTCTTCCGGTCAATCGCAATCACAGTCGACCGAAGTGAATATTTCTTCGGCTCGAATGATCAATTCGGGCTTGTCGGCTTTGGTCAGTCTGCGTTTTTACTCCTCCGAGTCCGAAACCGACATTCAATTCGACAAGGGCGTGGCCGGAAAACTTCAGACAAAAACCTTTGGCGATCTCATCGTGAGCGCCGGAAAATCGAATCAGTTTCAAATGAACACCAAGGACGAAAGCGGCGTCGAAGCCAAGTACACGGCTTCCAATGTCGATAACTACTCGGCCAGCCTGTTGGGCGGATTTCAAGTTTCAATTTTTCAATTGGGACTTGAGGCTGGCTATCGCGAAATGTACATCCATGATGCTCACACCAAAACCGGAAACATCGACCGCGAAGGCGCCTACAAAATCGGTTACCCCTTCGTCGGACTCAACTTCGGCCTCGCATTCTAAAAAGTGTCCGTGTATTTTTTCGGCGCTCGTCGCGTCATCGACGCGTCCTTTTATTTTTCGGGCGCCGGTCGCGAAACCCCCCCCACAAACCCCTAAAAAATACACGGACACTTTTTAGAGCAAGCTGATTTCGAGAGGGTGAGGCTTGTTGATTCGAGACACCTTTGGAAATTTGAAATCTCCACGGCGCAGGGCCTTGCGCACGTCTTCGGTGTGGGTTTGCGATGGAATTTGGTTCAACCACTTCAGTATGAGATCTGTCTGGTTGTCGAATAGGACGGCGTCGTAATCCACGGGAATTTCCAAGCGTGAGATTCCTAATAAACCCGGTAATGTGCTGTAAGGATATTTCATCACGTCTGAAGTGACTCCGGCGCGCAGTGGATTCTGGTAGAGATATTTGTAGGCGTGCATGAAATAGTGATAGGAGCCGAGTCGCGAGCGAAAAAAGCGGCCGCCCCATGTTTGATTGATACGACCTGAAGATTTTGTCAGGTCTCGGCTGGTCTCGCGTAAGAAAAACGCCATCGCGTGGCTGAGATTGCCATCGGGAGCTTGGGCGATCAGGTGAAAGTGGTTGCTCATCAGCACGTAAGATAAAATTTTTAAATTGTAGAAATGTTTGGTGGCATGCAGATGCAGGCAGGTGATTTTCCAGACTTGCTCCATGGGCAGAGCGAACCATTCGCGATTGATGCATCGCGAACTGAGGTGATAGGGCGTTGTCGGGTCAATTTCTTGAGATCTGCGGGCCATGTTAGACCATCGAGCAAACGTCAGGCCGGCCGGAGATCAAGCCTAATAAGTTTCCGTGTCCGGAAAAGTGTCCGTGTATTTTTTCGGTCTCTGTCGCGTCTATGACGCGACGAGCGCCGAAAAAATACACGGACACTTTTTAGCCGGCGATGAGTTTGTTGAGGTTGGTGATTTGGGCGTCGACTTGTTGGGTGTTGCGCGAGATTTCGGTGACGGTGGTCGAGATCTCTTCCGCTGAGGCGGCGTTGGTTTGCGAGCCTTGGTCCAGCTGGTTCATGGCTTGGTTGATTTGTTGGATTCCGGACAATTGCTCATTGCTCGCGGAAGCGATTTCGCTGTTCAAAGTCGCGACCTTGTTGACCGAGGTTAAAATATTTTTCAGCACATCGCCGGATTTGTCGGCGAGCTTGGCTCCGGTTTCGATCTTATCCACGCTTTCTTGAATCAGCACGCTGATGTCCTTGGCCGCGACGGCCGATCTTTGCGCCAACGTTCGGACGGCGTCCGCGACGACGGCGAATCCCTTTCCCTGGTCGCCGGCACGGGCGGCTTCGACGGCGGCGTTGAGCGCCAAGAGATTGGTTTGAAATGCGATGTCGTCGATGACTTCGATGATTTGGCCGATCTTTTTCGAAGAGGCTGAGATTTCACTCATCGAATCGATCAAATGCGAGATTTCCTTTTCACCGTTTTCGGCCGAATGCTTTGATTCCAACGACAAGGCTGCCGCTTGCGAGGCGTGCTCGGAATTCGTTTTGATGATCGAGCTCACTTCCTCGAGCGAAGCGGAAGTTTCTTCGAGCGATCCGGCCACTCCGGCGGAAGACTGGGACAGTTGCTGACCAGACTGCGAAAGCTGCGAGATCGAGCTGGTCACATCTTGCGCCAGACCGCGAACGGTCGAGACGACGACGTGGATGTTTTTCGAAAATTTCAGACTGTAAAGCAAGTTGGCCGCGACCACGAGCAAAACCACGGCCAGAAATCCGATCAGAACGTTACGTTCGAAGGTGCGGATGCTATCCTCGACAACATCCTTGTAAACGCCGGTGCCGATCATCCAGTTCCAAGGCTTGTAGGCTTTGACGTAAGAGATTTTCCCGAAGGGCGGACCGTCTTTGGCTTTGGTTGCCGCGTACTCGGCGTAACCTTCACCGTCGGATCCAAAGGCGATGTCGACCATTTCTTTGATGTTCAATTTTCCGTTGGCATCTTTGGCGCCCAGGCGATCGGTGCCTTCGTAATTCGGATTCACCGGATGCACCATGCTAATGCCTTTGTTGTTGTAGACAAAAAAGTAGTCCGTTTTGTTGTAACGAATCTTATGCAGGAGAGCTTTGACGGTGTCTTGCGCTTCGGCTTCGGTGATCTTTTTGCTCTCGGCCAATTGGCCATAGTATTCGAGCAAGCCGTAGGTGATCTCGATCGTTGCTTTCACCGAAGCTTTTTGGCTGTCGACGAATTGTCGTTCATAAAGAGGGAAAATGTAAAACAGCAAGGTCAAAAGCAAGAGCGCGATGCCAAAGGTCGATAGAAAGATCATTTTGAATTGCAAAGTTTTAAAAAAATGAAACTTCCCCGCGGACGTGGTCATCTGGTCCTCCGATTGTGACGTGATCCCGTTATCGGTGCCGGCATGGAAAGAAAGAGATCGTTGTCAAAACCGCGAAGTGTGTGAATCTCAGGGCCGTATGGTTGCCTTTAGAAATCGTGAAGGTATCTGTCGATCGACAATGAAGGCACCGAGTTTCTCAATAAAAGCTGATTTTGAGATCAAAAAAATATTTAGCGAGAAAGCCGAATCAAGAACTTCCGAAGGCAAAAAACGGTGAGTGCATGCCGGGGCGATTTCCAGTTGTTTCAAATCGAGACGTGCTTAAGGCCCGGTGCCGGAAGTCCGAAGAGAAAATATGCGATTCGATTTTAGATTTGCGATTCTCTCTGCTTGTTTCCTATTGTCGGCCTGTGAGCGGCCGACAGGCCAAGATTCGTCGAGCCACGTGCTCATTCGAACTCCCAATTTAGCATTATCGGCCAGTGTTTCCGCTCAGTCTGCCATTCCGGTGGGAAAGAAAGCTTGCTACGGCGTCAGCGTGACCGGTGACGGGATCGGTTCCGGTGGTGGTGGCAGCTGCGGCCTTTCAGTCGGAGTGTCGGCCGGTTTTGTGGATGGTAGCTCGACCCTGAGTCTGGAAGTCCCCCGTGGAGCTGATCGAACCTTTGAGCTCTTGATTTACCTCGTGAATTCGTCCGAGGCTTGCCCCCAGTTTGATCCGGCCATGCTTTCCAAATTGGTGGATCTGAAAAAGATTTATCGTTCGGGAAAAACGTCAGGGGTGACGTTGAATCAAGATCAGCAAGATGTGGCGATCGATGTTTCCTTTCCCGGAGAAGATCAGTCCTTGGCGACGGTTGAGCCGGCCGTTGCCTCTTGCTCGATGGGAAGCATGTTAAAAGCAAGCCTTCTCAGCAGCGGTGATATTATCGATGCGAACGGAAACGATTTGGCAGCGCTTTCTTCGCCGATGAATGCGGCTTTTTATATCACCGCTCTGGGTGGAGATTTTGGCATCGGCACTTTGTCGAGCAGTGATATTTTGAATCTTCCATTGGCCAATGCCGTCCCGACACCGCCCGAAGTTTTTTCGGTGACCCGAAAGCCAGATTCAGGTGTTTATTACGGTCTTCTGCATTCCGGAAAAATTGTCTCGATGGATGTGGGAACCGGTTTCTATACCGAATTAGACTCTAGCAACTGTCCGTTTGCGGTCACCAATTGCGATGCGCCGGAATGGATGCAGTCAATTAGCGCCGGGACCGGCAAAGACTTGTTTGGATTGGATCACGGCGGAAATATTTATTTCATCCGCCAGGCCGACGTGGATGCCATCGGCGTTCAAGTGCCCGCCAATGTCGTCCAAGTGTCTTTCTACTAACTCATCTGACAGTTTTTAAAAAGCAGCGCCGCCTTTAAATTGCGGGCTTTGCAAGTGTCCAGCCGCAACTCCGGTTCCATGAATCGTCACTTTGCATGAAGCAAAGCCATTGTTGTCCGGACAGCACATGGTTCCATACGTGCCGCTGACGCTCGCGTAACTGCATCCTTGAATGGAAGCGCCGGTGCCAGCGGATCCCTCTGAGCAACGGTACGAAGCAACACTTTTATTATATGAAATAGGAGCATTCGGTTTTTTCCCAGTGACCGAGTCTTGCGGCTGATTGTTTTTGCCCCAATTGTCATAGGTTGAATACCAAGTCGAAGCCCCGGATTGAGGTTTGATCCAATAATATCCAAGGAACTGATTGGGATCGGCGGCGGAAGTGCTGAGATTGGCGATGGTGCAAACATGAGAGCTCGGTCCGCAGAGCGAAAGGGCGGCCGAATAAGTAACTGTCCCCGAACAGAAGAAGGGACCTTGGGGTAAAATTTTTGTAGGTGCCTGGTTGGCGGCGCACATTCCAGCGCCCGTGATCGTCGTCATTTTTTTTGTCGCCAAGGTGACATTCGAAAAGCCCGTGACGATGTTAGAGCCCGTGACTTTGTCATAACATTCGACCGAGTAAGTGACGGTGCCGCTGCTGGGATTGGTCAATTGCAATTTGCCATCCGGAACGCTGATGGAAACGGAGCGATCCGCCCAAGCTGTTGCGCCGATCATCAAGGTGATCGATGTTAAGGTGAGGAGACTGAGACCAATTTGCTGCCATCGAGTTTTCATAAACTTCCCTTCGACGCCTTCATTGCAAACAAAAATTAAAACTCGGTCAATCTCAAACTTGAAATGTCAAAGTTGAAACAGGGCCCGAAAGATCAGGTGCACTCGCTCCAACGAATTTTCAAAAAAGAAAAATGCGATGGTGATAAAACAAAAAGTGATCGACCACGCAATCAACTTCCAGATGCGTCCTGCAGGTTTTGGCGCGGATGACAGGCGGTAATAATGATGAATGGCCAAACCAAGCGAATGAATCCAAGCAAAAATCATATAGTTCCATTGCAGGCCGTGCCAAAACCCCATGATGGTCAACACCAGGGCGCTGAGCCATGGAACGAAATGATTGTAACGAATGGCAAGCTTCGAGCGCAAAATCATTTTGGAGAGCGGAGTGAAGATCATCAAATTTAAATATTCGGTTAAGCTCATATGCCAGCGTTGCCAAAACTGCCGAATGTTGACTGCTAAGAGGGGTCTGTCGAAATTCTCTTTCGCTTCCAGGCCAAGCCCCGCAGATAAACCAATGATGACATCGCAAAAACCAGAAAAATTGACGTACATATAAAAAGTGTAAGCGAAGAGCCCAATTAAAAACTGAGAGACGTCCAGCTTCGATTCGATCGTGTAGGTGCGACTGAGGGTGAGCTGATAAAAGATGCCGCTGATAAAGTAAAATTTAAAAAGTCCGACCGCGATCCGTAAGATCGCCGTCCAAGCCAAGCTCAGGTCGCGTTGGGTTTTTCCGCGAAGAAATTCGTCGTAGCGAAGGTAAGAGTTGATCGGACCCACGATCAATGTTTTCGGATCAAAGGTGTAAGAGATCGCGCCCAGAAGAGAAGGGGACTTGGTGTATTCGGTCATCATCAGGCTCAGGCGAAAACTGAGATAGGAAAATCCGATCCAGACTTCGCCCGCTTTTAAAATTCCACCACGGGCAAAGACCGGCACGGCCCACGAACCCAACCAGACACTGATGTCGGCAAAGGTCACCGATCTCAAACACTGAATGGCGATCCAACCCAAAACTGGCGTCAGGGCGGCAAGGTAGGTTCTTTTTCGTTTTAGAAGCAAAAGCCCTATGCCGATGATGAGAATGCTATAAACCAAGTAGCCGATGAAAAACCAGAGCTGCTGAAGCGCTAAATCTGCCTGATAGAAAAAAAGAAAATAACAAGCCGTTAGGTTCAAAACCAGAAAGAGCAAAGCGACGCCACGGACCTTGCGCATGAAACTGAATGCGAATGCCAGGATGAGGTAAGCCGTCAAAAAAGCCGGATGCCGGAACAGAATTTCCATGCGCTAAAAACTCTGGTACACAAACGGCACGCGAAAGCCATGTTCGGGAACCGACAGAAAAACGAGAATGCCAATCAGGCACAACAGAAAGATGCAAATCTCGCAAAGCAAAATCCATTTTGAGCGTTTGGTCTTTTGGGGTTGATTACTGGGCACCCAGTCCTCCGATAGCCTGACCGATCCAATGGCTCCACAACCGGCTGGCCGTGGGGGTCAAGTTTTCCCCCGCAAAAAACTGTTCAATTTCTTTTTCAGAATACACCTGTTTGATCCATTTCGGAGCGACACCTAAAATCAAAGGGGTGGAAATTTTTGCTGTCGGAGAGGCCGAGCCATCAATCGCTCTTCTCGAGGCTGATCTCCTTAAATCCGAAGGCGATGAGCTTTCGTTTGCGGATGATTCCATTTCTTGCAGAAGGCGGGGCCAGTCGGCCACTTCTTGAATCTCGTCATGCTCAAAATCTTCCTTTAAGGGTGAGCTTAAAAGCCAGACTTTGACGCCTTTGGCTTGCAGATGCCGAATCAAGTTTAAAAACAATTCTTTCTGAGTCCCAGAAAGAGAGGCGCCACCAGTTTGCAAAGCCTTTGAGGGAAGAGTTTGGTAAACCAACCGCTCGGTCGGAACTTTCAGACTCTTGAGAAGCAAAGGGTGATCGGGATCCGAGGCTCGGATGCGGGCGCCCCAGCGGTCCGTCGCGGCCGGTTCACGAGAGGCCAACACTGGACGAAAGAGAACGGAAATGTGGCGCAAAGATCCCATCACCGTCGCACTGTAGAGCTTGAATTGCTCGGTGAAGCTTAAACCCGTGACGATTTTTCGGTCTTCGCCGTGCAGCCACCAGTAATGCGAGTCCGGATGCGGAAAATGTTCTCCGTCATTAAATCTCGGCGTGGACAGGACGATGTTTTTCACTTGGCGATGATTTAAAAGTTCTTCGCTCAGAAGAGCGCTGACTTCGGCGCTGAAGTGGTTGTAACCGAGATTCAAAGCCCGAATGTCATGGCCCGTGGCGCGTTTGACTTCGGCTTCAATCACGTCCGGATGAATGTGCCACCACACGGTGCAGGGACCGATGAAGACCCAATCCAGAGGAGATTTTTCATGATAAAGCTGCTGGCGCCAAAATTCGAGATCGGCATTGTCCGTGGTTGAAAGCTGCAACAGTCGATCGTGGTCAAGGTGCAAAGCTTCGAGAAAAAAAGGCGATGCCAACACCGCCATTGAAAGGCAGAGAAATAAGACCGCATCGCCAAGACTGCGAAATGCAGACGGGATCCGCAAGCGAATCATTTTCCATCCTCGGGTGATGAGAGATGGCTTTGAATCAGCTGCACCAGCTCGCCTATGTTTCGGGCCGTCTCCACTTCGCCCAGATTGAAGCGAATTTGAAAGCGCTTTTCGGTCTCGACAATGATTTGGATCTGGGCGATCGAATCCCAGCCGGGAACCTGGCGGGCCGAGGTCGTGGCCGACAAAGAGGGAGCCTCGGGTAAAACCAATGCAAAGATATCTTGAAGCTGGTTGTAAATCTGCTGCTCAGACATTCGCTGGCGGCTCCGGGGTGAGGTGAAATGAACGAAGCTCATGACCCGTCTCAGAATTTTCAAGAAATCGCAGATCGAGCAGAGACTTGAAAAAGAGATCATTTCGCTCGGTCGACCGCGCTAGCAAATGGATGGTTCGCGCCTGCGGATACTGATTTTGCAAAAGCTTTAAGACGCGGGATTCGATTTTTCGGTTCAGGCTTCGACAGCTCATCACCCAATCTTCGATGCATAAAATGTCCTCTTGCAGATGCACCAATATAGCGCCGACCAATCCCAGGTCACTGAGGCGATCCTGAACTGAATAAGAAAATCCCGTCAGCCGGTGCTGGCCCTTGGCGATATCGGCGATTTCGGAATGGGTGCGACGCTCGGTTCGCTGATTGAATTGATTGGTTTTTTGAAACAGTTGATAAATGCGTCCCAAGTTTTCATCTTGAAAACTTTGAAAGTGAATTTGGATTTGCAGGCTGTCCAGAAACTCGTCATGAGTGCGAAAGGTTTGCGATAGAGTTTGTTGCTCGAGAAGGGCGCGGTAGCTATCGGTTCGATGATGGTCCGCTTGCGTCTGGTTTTGCCAATCCCAACAAACAGCCTGCCGAACTTGGGACGGTCGGTGTGCCAGATTGGTGGAAAGGTGCAACACCTGCAGTTTTGGTAGATGCGACTGAGCCTCGGTGATTTCGTAGGCATCATCATCGATGAAAAGAATTTGATCCACAGAAAGACCCAGTTTTTCGCTGATGTCTTTTAGACTTTTGTGTTTGGGTTCCCAGCTGGCCCAGATGCCGACAAAGTCTTCACTTTTCAGAGGGGTCGGCAGTTTCTGCAAGGCCTCTTGAACCTGGGCCCGATCATTTTTCGTGACCAAGGCCAAAAGCATTCCGCTTTCTTTGAAAAATCTCAGCTGCTGCTGAAAATCAAAATAAAATTCACCGACCGGATCGTGACCACCAATGCGCAGGCCGGATAAGCCGTCTTCAGATAAGATTCCGCCCCACAAGGTTTGATCCAGATCGAGCGCTAAGACTTTGGTGAAGGGGCGATCGAATTTTTGAAACTGTTGAAAAATCTGATCGGCGATTTCAACGCAAGCATCGGATGAAAAGTACATCTTGGACTCGTACCAGCCACGAAAGTCGAAAAACTGCGTCGCGCCGGTTTGCGCGATCAGCTGAGATAGCGGCAGGATGTGACGGGCATCATTCCGGCGGCGCATTTCGGCGTTCAGATGCTTTCGTGCTTGCTGAATCTCAGGAAGTAAATTCCAACTGAGAAAATCCGGACCGATGGCATCTTCAAAGAACAAAACGGCGCGCGAGTTTTTGCGGGCCTGCTCCAGAATCACTTGTCTATTGGAAATTTCCGCTTCGACATTGAGCGGAACTTCTCTGAGAGAGCCACTGACAAGGCTGAATAAGGGTTGAAAAAAAATGACGGTGAGATCCGCCGCGAAATCTGCAAACTGGGAATGGCTTTGCAGGATTTCGCTTTCAAAACCATTGAAGGGGGCCAGATGCAATTCGGTTTCGATCTCGTTCAAACGGCCTTGGGCCTGCAGCACATTTGCAAGGATCTGCAGATTCGACCAGCCCATCAGCGCGATTTTCAAAGTTTTAGATGAGGTTGGATTTTTGGATGAGACTGAAGGTTTCGGCAATAGCGGACGCCGGCGCAGAAAGTCGGAAAAATCATTAAACTTTTGAAATCTCATCACAATCTATTCCAACGAGGACTTTTGGGCTTGGCAATTGAAAATCCGGCTTCTCGTCCAGTGCTAGTTGACAGCGCGCACTACGAGACCTTTCAGTGGAGAAACGTTTGCTCCATGCTGCGGATTCGAAAATAAAGTTTGGTCAGGCATTGTCGTGTTCCCTGAAACTTTAGAATTGGTGAAGGAAATCCCCGCAGGCCCAGTGGTGGCTTTGCACATGTCATAGGCAATTAGAGCTTTCGCTATCATCTTGTTTTCAATATGACACGGCGAGCGTGGTTAAAATCGCTTTGGATCCTTGGGGGATTCGGCGTTAAAGTCCTGGAATCACCAACAATATTCCAGATTGGTAGGCCCAATATGTCAGCAAAGATCGCAACCACTCCCGAGATGGTTAAAGAAGTTTATCGCAAATCCAATGAAAGATTGGCGATTGTTCGCAAACGTTTGAATCGTCCTCTCACTCTGGCCGAAAAAATTCTCTACGGCCATTTGGATGATCCACAAAATCAAGAGATGGAGCGCGGAAAAAGTTTCTTGCTCTTGCGACCGGATCGCGTGGCGATGCAGGACGCGACGGCGCAAATGGCGCTTTTGCAATTCATGCTCGCGGGCAAAGATGAAGCCGCGGTTCCTTCGACGGTTCACTGCGATCACTTGATCTTGTCGTATCAAGGCAAAGAAAAAGACATGCCGAACGCGATGAAAGTGAACGAAGAAGTTTTCAACTTTTTGTCGAGCGTGAGCTCTCGTTACGGCATCGGTTTCTGGAAACCGGGCGCAGGGATCATTCACCAGGTGATCCTGGAAAACTATGCGTTTCCGGGTGGCTTGATGATCGGAACCGACTCGCACACGCCAAACGCGGGTGGTTTGGGAATGGAAGCGGTCGGTGTCGGTGGATCCGATGCTTCAGACGTGATGGCCGGTCTTCCTTGGGAAGTGAAAAATCCGAAATTGATCGGTGTTCACCTCAAAGGAAAAATGAGCGGTTGGACGTCGGCGAAAGACGTGATCTTGAAACTTTGCGGGATGCTGACCGTAAAAGGTGGAACCGATAAGATCGTCGAATATTTTGGTGAAGGCGCGGCGACCCTGTCGTGCACCGGCAAAGCGACGATCTGTAACATGGGTGCCGAACTGGGCGCAACGTGCTCGGTGTTTCCTTACGACGACAAAATGGGTGCTTACTTGAAAGCCACCAACCGTGCCGAATTGGCGGCGGTCTCGGATCAACACCGAGATCTTTTGTCTGCCGATAAAGAAGTGGCGGCGGATCCGAAAAAATATTACGACGAAGTTTACGAAATCGATTTGTCGACTCTCGAGCCGCACTTGGTGGGTCCGCACTCGCCGGATATCGCGCACCCGATTTCTTCGATGAAGCAATCGGCGCAGGAAAAAGGCTGGCCGACAAAATTGTCTTCGGCTTTGGTGGGTTCGTGCACGAACTCTTCTTATGAAGATATTGGTCGCTCGGCATTCGTGGCGAAGCAGGCTTTGGACAGCGGTTTGAAAATGCCTCAACCTTTCCTGGTCTCTCCGGGATCGACGCAGATCCAAAACACCATCGAGCGTGATGGTCAGATGGCGACCTTGAATTCGGTCGGCGCAACGGTACTGGCGAATGCTTGCGGTCCTTGCATCGGTCAGTGGAAGCGCGACGATATCAAGGCGGGTGATAAGAACTCGATCGTGACATCGTTCAACCGAAATTTCCGCGGACGCAATGACTCGAACAACGAAACTTTGGCGTTCATCGCTTCTCCGGAAATCGTCATGGCTTTGGGGTTGGCGGGACGTTTGGATTTCAATCCGTTGACGGATGAGCTCGACACGCCAAAAGGCAAAATCAAATTGAAAGCGCCCGAGGCTCCGGAACTTCCGGCCAAAGGTTACGTCGCGGATCCACTGGGCTATCAAGCTCCAGCGGGTCGCGAGGCTTCCATCGCGGTGAGCCCGACTTCGGATCGTTTGCAGATCCTGAAGCCGTTCACCGTTTGGGATGGCAAAGATTTTAACGATCAAATCGTTTTGGCCAAAGCCAAAGGCAAATGCACGACGGATCATATCAGCCCGGGTGGTCCTTGGCTGAAATACCGTGGTCACTTGGATAACATTTCAAACAACATGCTCTTGGGTGCGGACAATGCTTTCACCGGTGAAATCGGCAAAGGCAAAGATCAACTGACGGGCAAGACCGGCATCGAATTCAACAAGCTCGCTCGTGAATACCAAAAAGCGGGTCACGGTTGGGTGATCATCGGTGACGAAAACTATGGCGAGGGTTCTTCCCGTGAACACGCGGCGATGTCGCCTCGATTCCTGGGTGGCACGGCCGTGATCACACGAAGCTTCGCTCGTATCCATGAAACGAACTTGAAAAAGCAGGGCGTTCTCGCGCTGACTTTTGCAGATCCAAAAGATTACGACAAAATTCAGGAAGACGACCGTGTGACATTGTCAGACCTCGCAAGCATTGCCCCAGGCAAGAACGTGATGATGACCGTGAAACACAAAGACGGCTCAACTGAAACCATCCAGCTCAAGCATTCTTACAATGCCGAGCAGATTCGCTGGTTCAAAGCCGGCAGCGCCCTGAACCTGATCGCAAAAGGAAAATAAAAGTGTCCGTGGACGCGAGGATGCGAAGCTCGACTTCGCAGCATCGCGGGACTTTTTCGGCGGGTCGGCGCGTTGCGCGCCACCGCTTAAAAGAGAAAATTCAAGAAGAGCGAGGTCGAAAGCCTCGCTCTTTTTTTTTTTTGAGAGTGCTCCTTCCTGTCTAAGTCCTGCCTTTGTCCAAGACAGATCAAAGAATTGAATGAAATTGTGCTGATGTGTTTGAGATATTTTTTTTGCCGATGAGCAGGAGAGGTCGTCTTGGCAGAGAATCGAGGGGCCCTCGAGCGATATCCAATATGTTGGTCAAAATTCCAACATATTGGAATTGATTTGAAGCTGGCATTCGACCTTCTTTTGTCTGTCAGTCTATTGTCCTTTTTCCCAATGTATCGAAAATCTCGGTCAGACCCATCGATGGAAGAGTGTTGTCTGTCATATTTTCGAATGCTGGTGTTGGTCTTTCTCTTGCACTCTTCTGGGCGAGCTGGGTTTGAAACGATCCCAGCTGACGAGGAGGAAATATGGCTACGGTTTTAAATACTGAGAATGATCTTCGGTTGAATGTTCGCAGTCCGGTGCAGTCGGTGGCGAATGTGGCCCCAATTCTGGTGCCGCTCGGCCGGCTGCTATTTTCGCTGATTTTTATTCTTTCGGGTTTGCACCATTTCACCAGCGAAACGATCGGTTACGCCGCCAGTGCCGGAGTGCCGATGGCGAACTTTTTGGTTCCATTGTCGGGAGCGATTGCCGTTTTGGGTGGGCTTAGCATCCTGGTTGGGTACCAGGCGCGATGGGGAGCTTTGTTGTTGCTGATTTTTCTCGTGCCGGTGACGTTGATGATGCATAACTTCTGGGCCGTGTCGGAGCCGATGATGCGAAATATGCAGATGGCGCACTTTATGAAAAACTTGGCCTTGATGGGGTCAGCGATTTTGATCTTTTTCTTTGGCTCAGGCCCAACCAGCATCGATAGCCGCGTTCATCATGCATCGGAAAAATTGGCCGAGTGAGATCAGTGAGAATGCCGAGCGAGTCTTTTGAGATCTGAGACGCCGGTCGTTTGCCGGCCGTTAACGGTGCGTAGAACTGCGGTTTGACCCGCAGTTCAGTGCGATTCAATGTTATTTGGTCGGGACGTATTTGACTTCGCTATCGATGGCTTCGATCAGGTTTAGGCAAACTCCGCGGAAATTAAATTTCACGGGCTCGGTGGGGCGAGCCGTGATTTCCGATTTGCATTCGTAATCTTTGGAGGCAACCGTTAGGGTCGCGGATTTCGAATCGCTCGAAGTCACCAGGAACGAGCGGCCCTTGTCATCAACGCTGGCGTTGACGGTCGCGGTCGCCGAGACCACTTTGCTATTGTAGGTGCAAGTGATGGTTTGGGTGATGCTGGTCGGTTGAAAGGCCAGGGTCTTCTGGATTTGCACATTGTCTGCCGTTTGTTTGAAGATGCTCCATGAAGATTGGTAGATCGAGCTGCCGGCCGGTTCGGAAGTGCCGCAGACTTCGGTTTTGGTCGTATCGCTGTCACCAATTTTATTGTTAAAAGGGCTAAGCGTATTTGGATCATTTTCCACTTTTCCACAAGCCGCCAAGACCAACAGAGACACAAGTGCAACACCTCGAAATTTCATTCAAAATCCTCCCGATGGAAATATGACAACATTTGACAAATCCCAAGGCAACGACCTCGAGGTCCAGCTTTGAGCAGACTTGGAGCAATGCGGTGCCTTTTCGGGGGGAAGAATTGAGGTGACAGTCGCAAAGCGCGGTCATAGCCTTTTCGCCGAAATCCTAAAAAAGGGGAAACAAAATGAAATTTTTGGCGTTTTGCATGGTGCTGGTCGCAGCTTTGGCGGGCCAAGCGCAAACACAAGGTCAGCTCTTGGATGCAAATTTGAAAACAAAATTGCAGCAAGAAATCGACTATATCGGAAATCTTTACGGAACTGCCTACGCTCCGAAGACTTGGAAAGAAACTCATCTCGGATGGAATCTTGCAAACGAAGTCGCGGTGGCGAAAACCAAGCTGCTAACGGCACAAACCATGACGGACGCGCGACAAATCGTTGCGGACTTGATCAACTCGACCGCCGATTATCACGTCAGCTTCTCGTTCTACGCGACGGAAAAAGCGACCCTGCCATTTCAAGTGAAAACGGTGCAGGGAAAAACACTGATCGTCTATATCGATCGCACCAAGCTTTCAGAAGTGGCCTTTCCATTTCACGAGGGTGATGAGCTGTTGACGATGGATCAGATGCCGGTTGCGCAGGTTCAGAGCGCGATCGTGACCTACATCGGTGCCAACATTCCAGAAACGGATGTGGCGCTGACGGATCTGTACATCACCAAACGATCGGCGAATGTCGGTGCACCGGTGCCACACGGACCCGTCACTTTGGCATTGAAGCGCGCGGCGGACGACAGCGTGGGCACCGTGACTTTGTCTTGGGAGTACACCCCAGAGCAATTGTCGCAGAAGACGCCGTTTTCTTTGGCGCGCATGAAGAAAAGCCTTTTCCAAAAAATGATGATCGGATCAAAAGCGATGCCGTTTGTGGCGGAAGACGCTCAGCAAGCCGAAAATACTTTCAGCTTGGGCGTGAAAAAACCTTTCTTGCCAAACTTTGGTGAGCGCATTTGGGAAACGGCAGCGGACAATTCTTTTGACGCCTACATTTACCAAAATGAAGAAGGTCAGTTGATCGGTGTGATTCGCATCTCGCAATACATCGTTGATGATTACAATAAAGCGGTGAAAGATTTCGCCGGCATCATTCAGCATTTTGAAAAGCACACGGCAGCCATGGTGATCGACCAGAACAACAATCCTGGCGGATCGGTTTTTTATCTTTATGCCTTGGCTTCGATGATGTCGGATCAAGCGCTGACAGTACCAAAACATAAAATTGCATTGACCGCGGCGGAAGCGTCGGAATGTGTGGCGCTGAATCAGTCTTTGGCATCCGTGAAAAACGATGAAGATGCGAAGAAAGCTCTCGAAAGTGAAATGAGCGGATACCCGGGCAGCTACCAAATGGCTTTGGGCATGCGCGATTACTGTGACATGGTCTTGCGTGAATTCCAGGAAGGCAAAAGTCTTTCGACTGCTTATTACCTCTGGGGAGTCGACAAGATCACGCCAAACGCGATTCATTACACGAAGCCTGTCGTGCTGCTGGTGAACCAGCTTGATTTTTCCGGCGGAGATTTCTTTCCGGCCATCATGCAAGACAACAAGCGCGTGACGATCGTGGGAACCCGCACGGCCGGTGCCGGTGGATTTGTGTTGGAAGCGACTTTCCCGAACAACATTGGTCTTGAGACGGTGCGCTTTACGGGCTCGATCGCCGAGCGTGTAAATCTGAATCCGATCGAAAATCTCGGCGTCACTCCGGATGTGAATTTGCCGATCACTGTCAGCGACATCCGAAATGGATTTAAAGATTATCAGGATGAAGTGCGCACAGTTTTGAAAACTTTGATCAAATAAAAACTCTTTTCAAAGCCTTTGTCCGAGGCTGAGAACAGAACAAATTTAGAATTGAGTGAAAGCCTCTCTGAAGTTCAGAGGGGCTTTTTTATTTTGTGCAACCGCCAATAGCCCGCATGCATCAAGGATTTTACGGTGCTCAGCGATATCGATCGCAATTGACACGATATTAGGAAATGGATTGTCATAATGACCACAGGAGGAAAATCATGAATTTTTTCGCTAAGGCCCTGCACGATGGGGGACCTTTCCTTTATGTTATCATTGCATTTGGTGTCATCACTCTCTCTTTCATTATCGAACGCTACCGCGCTCTTTACGTCAGTCACCGCGCGGTTCCCGAGGTTTTCGTCACGCAGATTCGCGAGATGATTCGTCAGCTGCAGTTCGCGAATGCCGCCAAAATTTCCAAAGAGACGAAGACCGCACTGGGTCGCATCGTTGCCGCTGCCTGCCAGTTGCGAAGCCGCGGAGCTTCGGACGAAGAAGTGCAAGCCCGCATGGACGAAGCCTTGACGACAGAAATCGAGCGCATCGACAAGCGCACGGGATTTTTGGCGATGTTCGGTAACGTCTCGACGCTTTTGGGTCTTTTGGGAACCATCGTCGGTATGATTCACTCTTTCGGTGCGGTGGCGGAAGCTAGCCCCGTCGATCGCGCAACCTTGCTCAGCAAAGGGATTTCCGAGGCGATGAATTGCACGGCCTTTGGTTTGATCGTCGCGGTTCCGGCTCTGGTCGCTTACTCGATTTTCCAAAATAAAACGGATCATCTGGTCAAGGAGCTCACGCAAAAGACCAGCCAGATTTATCACGACCTGCTATTCAGTTTTGATCCGGGCGCACGCAAAGCCAAAGCGCCAGTCGCTGGCGCCGTGACCACGGATCTCGATCAGGAATCTGCAGAAACATGGCAGTAGCGATCGGTCCCGCGAACGGGAGCAAGAAGAGCCTGGATGCCGAGATCAACTTGGTGCCCTTTATCGATCTGCTGTCGATGTGCATCTGCTTTTTGCTGATGACGGCGATTTGGGTCGAGCTCAACTCGATCGACGTGAAGCAGGCCTTGGGAACCGAGGGGCTGGCGCCGAATGTCGGCTACGATCTCGAGGTTCGCTACGCGAGCAACAGTCATCTGCAGTTGGTGACTTTGCGGGGTGGCCAAACCGTGCGCACCGTCGCCATCGATCAGAATGACTTTGAAGCGGCAGTAATGACATTGGGAAATCATGTCGGCACTTTCATGGGCGTGATCGGTGCTGAAGCCGAACCCGCCAAGGTGACGGCGCGAATCGTGCCGTCAAAAGATTTGAATTACGCTCAATTGGTGGAAACTTTGGACTCGCTCAGGGGAAATGGAATCACCGAAGTCGGTGTGGTTCCGGTAAGGAATTAGTCTATGGTTGTCGGAGTGGATCGACTGCAGGTCGGACATTTTCAAAAACATTTGGTCGCGCGCGAGCATCGCAAGAACAAGATCCGCAAGACCGGGGCGGCTTCGTTGATGCTGACCTCGATGGTGGACATGTTCAGTCTGCTCGTGATCTTTCTGCTGCAAACTTTTTCCAGCAGTCCGGCCGTGATGTCGATTCAAAAGGGCATCAATCTGCCGCAAGCCGTGACCGGCATGGTGACCGGCGATGCGCCGGTGCTTTCTCTCTCGGCGGACGACGTGGTGCTGGACCAGAAATCCTTCGGGACGCTCGCGACAACGATGCAAAAACCGCAGGCGCTGCTGACCCGGCTTGAAGAACTGAAGATGGCATGGATGAAACTTCATCCCAAAGATTCGTTTCACGGCGACATTCATTTGCAGGCGGATAAAGGCATGTCCGCGGTCGATGTGTCGATGATGATGAACATTTTGATGAGTCAGGGATTTCAAACGGTCCACATGGCGGTCATCGCCGGTGGGAAGGGGCCTTGATGCTGTCGCTTTTACTTTCTCTCTCGATCGCCTGGGCGACACCAACTGCCGAAAACCTGGCTCTGGAAACAGAAAAAGTCTGGCAAAGTCTGAAGCCAGACGATCCTTTGAAAAGTAAAATGCAAACCCGACTGGCGGATCTGTATTTCGATGCCGCCACCGAAATCGCCGGTCAAGGCGACATGAGTGCTGCTTCGGATAAAAAGCTCGCGGCCTATCGCAACCGCGCCCAGGCTCTTTACCAAAGTGCGCTGACGAACGCCGCACAGAAATCTTCGAAGCGAGATCAAATCCGCTTGCAGTTTCAGGTGGCGCGTCTGTTCGCAGATCTGGGCAACCTAAGCAAAGCTCAAGCTTTGTGGGTGTCGCTGACCGAACAAAATCTCGAGCTTGAAATCCAACGAGAGTCCGCACTTCGCCTGGCGGAAATCAAAGAGACCTCTGCCAATCCGGCGGATCTCAAACAGGCCGCGAATTATTATCAAACCGCGCAAAACAATTGCGTGAAAAAAGCCGTGTGCTCTTACGTCGGCTATCGCTGGGCATGGGTCGAGTATCGTTTGAGCCGACCGGATCAAGCCCTGGACCGATTGCTGAAAGCCATCGACATCGCCGATAGCTCCAGTCAGAAAGAGATGCTCAAGGACATGTTGGTCTTTGTCTCTCATTCGTCTTGGGACGCCAAGAAAAGTCTGGCGCTGGTGCGCAAGTGGAAAAGCACCGGTGGTCCGGACGAGAATCAGCTGCTGGCTTCCTATTTCAGCGCGGGTCGCCGACCAGAATATCGCGAGCTCTTATCGGTCTTTTTATCCGAGCAACCGCGAACAGAATATTTAATTTCCGCATTGGAAATTGATGATCAAGATGGAAACAGCGAATTGGTCCGCCAGGATTTAGCGGCGCTCGAGAAAATCTCGCGCCAGCCCACCGAGACCGCTTCGCGTGAGGTCGAACAAAAACTGTATCGCACCTTGGTGAGCTGGGACGGGCAACGACAACAAAAGCCACAGGACAAGGAATTGTACCTGCGGGGCTCAGAAATTTTCTTAGTCCTTTTTCCCAAATCTGCGGATCGCCTGAAGGTCGCGGATGGCCGAATGGCGGTCATGGTGACGGGGCCTGAAAAAATCGAATGGCTTTCGAAGTGGAAGCAGATCGCGTTGCAAAACAAAGATGCGGATTTTGAAAAATGGACCCGTCAGCGTTTGTGGCAGTTAGGAGTGCAAGAAAAGCGCTCGGATCTGATCCTGGAAGAAAGTTCCTTCCTGGCCGCCACCGGTTCGGCCAAACCCGAAGATCGTCGTGAATATCTGTATCAAGAGGGTCGCGCTTGGATGGCGCAAAATGAGCTGCCAAAAGCCAAGGCGCGATTTTTAGAGCTCAGTGATCCCGCACGAAATCCCACCGATGACATTCAGCTTTTCAGTTTGAATCTGGCACTGAGCCTGGCCGAAAAAGAAAAAAATTACTCTCAGATTGTCGAAACATCGCAAGGCTGGCTGACGCATCCAAAAACTCAAGAGCGATGCCGCACGGACCAGAAGTGGGCCAAAGACTGCGCGCAGGTCGAGGACATTCAAAAGAAAGCGGTCTTTCAGGTGGCGCTGCAAAATAGCAATCGCCAAAGCCTGCAGACCTTTCTGGAATATTGTTTGAAAAACGAGATCACTCCTTTGTCTTGTCAGAATGCCAAAGTTCTGGCCCGGCAGTTCAAGGACGAGTCTGTTTTGATTCAGGTTCTGCAAAAGGAAAAAGACGAAAAAGTTTTGGCGTCCGAGTATGAATACGCGGGACGTTTTTCCGATGCGGCCCAGTTGCAGGAAAAATTGCTGGCCAATCAAAAAGCGGATTTGAAATCGCAGCTGAAGATCGCCATGCTGTACGAGATTTCTGGTGACACCAAAAATCAGCAGAGAATTTTTCGACAGATCCTGACGACCAAGAAAAAAGGTTTTGATGATGGCGCCCAAGAATCTCTTTTGTATTCGGTCTTTCGCTCGTCCGGCTTAGGCGTCGAAGAGTATTATGCTCTGCCATGGAATGAAAGTCGCAAGGCCGAGCTGGCTTCGATGCTGCCGCAAAACAAGGAAGCGAAAGAATTTTTGGTCGCGAAATGTGCCCCGCTGGGACCTGCTTGGGAAATTCTGCATTTGAATTCGGTTCGCGAAAAAGAGAGCGAGCTTGCGAAAATTTCAATCGTGGGCCGAAACAGCGAAAAGAACTTTAAGAAAAAAGACGTGCTGCTCGGAAAGCTTGCGACGGATGTGAACTGCCTTTTAAAAGGTCTCAGTCTTGAAAAGCAACAACAGGTGGCGGGACACGTTTCCGATATCTACGGAAAATTTGCGTTGGATATCAAATCAGTACCGCTTCCACAAGGCCTGGATGACGAGATGAAAGCTCAAGTTCAAGAGCAAATCGCGCAGATGGCCCATCCTTACGAAGAATCCGCCGCCAAGTGGTTGGCACTGAAGGGTGCTTCACAGGCGCCAAATCAGTGGCCAGAAATCCCAGCTTTGCCAGCAGCACAATCCAATTCTCAGCAGGCCTTGCTGCCGGCAAGTTCAATTCAAAAACTGCAGAAGGATCCGGATTCGATTCCTTTGCATCAGGAAATCGCCAAACAGTATGAAGACAGCGGCAAACCTTATCTCGCTGCTTATTTTAAAGACCGCGCTTTGGGTCTGCAAAAGGAGAATCGATGAGACTTCGATTGTTAGGCCTGATCTTAGTGGCGGGGATTTCTTCGTTGGCAATGGCCGCAACCAGCAAATCGGTGTCGAAGCCGAATCATCCATCGGTGCCGGCGGCCGGTGCGGATAAGAAAAACATGAGCTTTGATGAAACCTTGGTCGAAGGCCAGGTTTATCGACCCGAGCTCAGCGTGGTGACAGGGGATACGGTTTTGGGGGGATTGGGAATGCTTCGCTTGCGTCCCGATTTCGCCGACCGTGAATTGGATGATAAGGGAGAGGCCATTCCATGATCGCGATTCGGAATTCAGAAAAGGAATTCTTAAAATCCATCGCTCACAAAGCGGAAGATAAAATCATTTATCACGAGCAGTTTGGATTTCTGACGGCATCGACTTGGCGGGCCCGGCAGCGCATGCGGGAACGAAGCGGATTGCGGGCCGTGCCCACCGCGCAGGCCATCGTGATTCAAATTCAGGATCGCAAGCTTTCAACGACTTCGGAAAACTGCGAAATTCAAACCGTCGATAGCGATCATTCTGGTGGCCACCGCCTGCAACTGCGCGGTCAGCTCTTTCATTTGAATTTTATTGAACCGGCTCAAATTTCGGCGGCCGAAACCGCGCCGGCAACTTTGGCGCTGATGCCTTCCTCGTGGAAGCGGATCGTCGTACCGATTTTGCTGCTGATGCTTTTGATCGCGGTTCCATTTTTGATGCCTTCAAAATCAGTGGATGAATTGCAGGACGCACAGAAGTCCATGGAACCAGAACCCGTTGTCGTGAAAATGGAGACGGTGAAGACTGTAACGCCTGCCGAAGAACAGCAGGTGAAGCCACAGCAAGAAGTGAAGGCTCCGGCTTTGGATCCAAAGAGCAAGGCCAAGAAGGTGCTAACGCAAAATCTTGGTTTCTTAAAGCTGGTGGGCAAAAAAGATTTGAGCAAAGCCAATGGCGGTCTGCCGACCAAACTAGAAAACGCCTCGGCCGGTGCGGGCCAAGGTGGCAGCGAAGGCAGCGGTGGCGAACTCTTGACCGGAATCGGTCAGGGTCTTCGACAAACCACCGTCGGAAATTCCGGAACCCAAGGCTTGGGTGGCGTTGGCACCAAGGGCGCTGGCGGCGGCTTGGGTGGCTATGGCGAAACCTCGATGTCCGGAGCGGGAGCGAGGTCTTTGTCCGCAATTCCACTGGCCCAAGAAGCGAAGGTCGAAGGTGGTCTGGACCGGGCGGTCATTCAAGCGACGATCTTGCGGTATCTCTCACAGGTTCGTGCTTGTTACGAAGAAGGTTTGAAGCGCAAGGATGGTCTGGTCGGTCAGGTGACGATGGACTTTGAAATCAATGCGCAGGGAAATCTGAATTTCGCGAATGTTTTGAAATCCAGTTTGCAGGACGCCGAAGTTGAATCTTGCATTTCGGGCCGCATGACAAAATGGAAATTTCCGCTCCCTCGCGGGGGCGTGAACGTGAAAGTGACCTATCCTTTCATGTTAAGACCAATCAAGTCTTAGGGGTGAGTGATGAAAAAAATGATCTGTCTTTTATTTTGTGTTGCGGTGATCGGTGGATGCAAATCAGACCCGTATGATGGGACCGCGACGTCCGAGTTGAAAAAGGCGGGAGAGAAAACCTCTGCCACCACGACCACGACCACGACGACGACTACGACCACCACGACAACAACAACGACGACCACCACGACGACGACCACAACCACTACGACCACGACGACAACAATGCCGCCGTCGATCAGTTTGGTCGTTCCTGATGTCTTGACGGTGCATGAAGGGGAGACGGTGACCATTCCGATTCATGCTTTCGTGCCGGCCCCGGCCGTGGCGCAGTTTCAATTTGTGGGCCTGCCTACGGGCATGCTCTACAACGCCGCCAAGTCTCAGCTCGAATGGACTCCGAACGCGCAGGCGGCCAATGATCCAAACGATCCGGCCGTGACTACGAAGACTTACGCGATCTACGTCACACTTCGCAGCTCATTGGATCCTGTGCGCACCATCACTAAAACCGTGGTAGTGACGGTGGTGGATAAAAAAGTATCACCACTGACGCCTTGGTATGTTTTGGACTCGAACCGATTTCGGACCGTCTATCAACGATGTGATTGGGAAAACTGCGAACAAAGATTCGTCCCAGCCCGAGGAGACTTGCGATGAAAACCATTTTGATGACCTTGTGTCTTTTGATCTCGCAGTTGTCGTGGGCAGGCCTTGAAGACGATATCAATTCATTGCAGGTGAACGAGAGCATCCCGAATTCGGTGCAAAAAGAAAAAGTGTACGCGATTCAAACCCGCAAGACTTCGCTGTCGCGGCGCTTTGAGCTTTCGGGTGCGTGGGCAAAAAATCTGTCCGGTAATGGAATGTTGAAGACTCAGCAGGCCAGCGCGGATCTGCGATTTCACATCAACGATAAATGGACCCTGGCCGCCGGCTACACGTCGGTGACGAACGAGTTCAATTCAACCGCGCAAAGCTTGGCCGATGTGCAAGGCTATTTGCCGGATACGGATTATGTGAAAAGTCGCACCGAACTTCGTGCTGAATACAATTTGTTCTACGGAAAATTTCGCCTGAGCCAAGATTCGATTTTTTATTTTGATCAATACATCGGTCTCGGTGCCGCCAGCAATGAGCTGGCTTCGGGAAATTCAACAGGTCCCGTCGGTGATTTGGGCTTTGCGTTCTGGTGGGGGAAACACTTTTCCTCTCGCCTGAGCTTGCGAGATTATTACTATCAGGAAAAGCGAACTCTTGCGTCCGAGTCGGTGCACAATGTTTTCGGCCAAGCGGAAATCGGCTATGTGTTCTAAGTCGGGTTGTGGCTTGCTGATTTTAACGATGATGCTTTCATTGGCGATGCCGACGCACGCGGCCCGCGCGGTGAAAAAAACCGGAGCGACGAAAACGGATGTGGTTGCACGCAAAGAAAAGGTGGCCGATTCGCTGACTCATCAAGCGCGGATGGCTTATCAGCAGAAAAATTATGCCGAGTCCATTCGTCTTTACCGCGCAATTCCGGAAAATGATTCTCGCTACCTAGCGACGCGCGAGGAATTGGGTTGGGCTTATCTGCAGGCCGGCCAGTGGTCACAGCTTCAGGGCATGCTGCGCGATCTGAACACCAGCGTGGTCCCGGTGTCGCAGCGACTTGAAGGCCGAGTGCTTGCTGCCATTTCTGAGATGAGACTGTGTCACTATCAAGACGTGCAAACAGAAATTCAAAAATTTCAAAATGAAATGCGCCCTTACGCCAAGTCTTTGCAGGCACAGCCCAATTCGCTGGCCAAGACCAACAAGATCAAGATGGTTCAGGAAGCGATTTTGAAAATGAAGTTTGTGCGCCTGGAATTGTTGAACCAGTTGCGATTGGTCCAAGCTTTGAATAAATCTGGCGAGATGACCGGCCTGGGTCTGGCGGCCGCTTCTGAAAATGCGGTGGACAAATCGTCCCGCAGCTCGCAAATGGATTTCGCTGTGGATGAATCTTTCTGGGCGGACGAGTTTTTAAACAAGGTGTCCTATGAAGAGTCCAGTTGCGCCAGTTTGCAAAAAGGAGCGCGTCTATGATTTTGGCCGAAAACTTGATGGTGAATTCGGTTTTGCGCTTGGGCCTGAAGCGAAACTGTTGGTTGCTGCTCGCGACGGGTTTTCTTTTTCTGGGGTGTGACAAGGGTTCTGATTTTCTGCAAAAGCCACCGGCCCCAGTGATCAATGCGAAAACTGAAGTGCCACCGACCTCGACGACGACAACCACCACTTCAACGACGACTACGACCACCACAACAACCATCCCATTGGTTTCGACCGTCTATAAATTAGAGCAATCCAGCTTTGAAACCCGCGGTACGGATGTGGACATCGTTTGGGTGATTGATAACAGCAACAGCATGGGCGCCGTTCAACAGAAGGTGATTCAAAATACCGACACCTTCATCAAAAGTTTTGTCAGCGACAGTCGTCTGCATTGGAAAATGGGATTGATCTCGACCAGCGTCGGCGAGCAGCCTTATCTGGGTTTTGGGACAACCGATGTGCTGGATTGGAAGACGCCAGATGTGGTGACCAAATTTCAAGCGGCCGTCGGGCGCCTTGGGACCGAAGGCGATTCGACCGAGCAGACCTTTGATCCTTTCGTCAATCAGATGAAAGCACACCCGGACTTTCTAAGACCCAACGCATTTTTGGCTCTGATCATGGTCACTGACGTCAGCGAACAAAGTTACACCTACAATGCGACTTCATTTTTATCTTACCTCACCGGCTTAAAGGGTGGGCATCAAGAAAAAATTCTGACCTACGGTGTGATTCCGGCGGATGGCTCGGCTTGCGGAGAAAGCTATGGGTCACCGATTTATGGCTACCCCGATTTGATCACCGCCACGAACGGCAAACGCTACGATCTTTGCGCCGCCGATTTCGGCCCCAGCTTGGCGGCTCTGGGCGCGGACTTGGTGAATCACTTGACCCTGCTCAACCCGATCATCGCGGTCGAACAGGCCATCGATCTCAAAACTTTGGTGATCCGTCACAAGGGCGTGGTGCTAAAGCAGGGCTTCCTTTCAGAAGGCGGGCAGTGGATCTACGACGTGGAAACCAACACGATCCGCATCCTGGATTCAACCCTGCTGGACGCAACGGACCCGTACTTTACGCTGACCTACCGGGTGATGAGCGGGCCGTAGGAAGACCTGGGGTCGAAGGATTCAAGCGCTTCTGAGTTCGCCGCCGGGATGGTGGTGAAAATTTTTTTGGGAAACAATTGCTATAAGGTGTACCCATACAAATTCGTATCCCCACCGCCAAAGAGGATCGGATCCTTACTCGTCCATCTTCCTATCTCCCGATCATAACTTCTGCCAAAGTTCTAAGTTGCAACGCTCAATGCATTTAATTTACGGTCAGCGCAAATTCTGCGCTCAAATATTCTGAATTTTCCAAATTGTTTGGCATGCATTAGGCACGACAGAAAATGCTCCCAAAGTCTCTTGATCCAAAACTACTTCCGCCCTTCTAGGGACTTATTTACTTTCGTTTCAAATCTATGGTGACGTACTCACTCGTCATCGTGGCGTTCCGCTCGAGTATTCTGGCCTTCTTTGAACTCGAGTATCCGTTAATTATACGTCTCTTTCCTTGAAATCCACCGATTGGCCCCGGATCCCATCGACTCTTTGGCGACTGAGTTGTCGCCGCCCTATTTCACGGTCCACTGGGTCTAGTTTAAATCAAACAAAACTATGTCGATAAGACTTTCCCAAAGTGCGCGTCTTTTTGACATGCGTTTCTCATTGAGAATACGTAGGGCGATCTATTGCCTGGAGTTTGGACGCTTTTGGCATGGGTAAATTCGACCATACGTTCGCTTATCACTTTATCCGTAAAGGCGGAACTATGAGTCAGCTTCAAGCGATTCTTGGTCATCGCGGGATTGATATGACCAACGAAATGTACGGAGAAATTATTCCAAAAAATATTGAGAAGACGACGCCGTATGATTTTTAAAGAGGGCCAGGAGTAATCTCTTTTTTTGACGTCTGCTCCAACAGGCGATCAATTGTTGATATGTTGGTTTGCAGAACCCCAGCTGCCAATGGAAAAAATCCTGAAGTTCCTATTGCCAAAAGCCATTCAAATATACTTGATGACTTTATTGGTTTTGATCCAATGTCTCGTACCTCGCCTGTATTAAGATCAAGGGCAAAGCCTTCTGGTTTGCTCAGCTTATTAGCTTCAACCTCGTCTAACTTTATTGATGCTGCTTCAAAATCACCATGCAAAACCTTGTTCCGAATAACTCTTCCTGCCTTTAGCTTCTTAACTTCCTCCAGAGTTAAATTCCGTTCAAAGCTTTTAAAAATGCCATTTTCTACATCTTCAAGTTTTTTTGAGTGAGCTAGATGCGCCAACACTTCGTTGTTGTCAGCAAGGACTCGCATTTTAACTTCACAGATAGTTGCAAGTGCCGAGATTTTTCCAACTTGTTCTAAAAGTGAATCTACCATAATTAATCCTTTCGCGTTCTCATTGGCACGCTCGCGATTTGTATCATTTGGCATTTTCATGCTCAGTTTATCCATCGCATTATCGTGCCAACAACATGCGACATGAGCCTTGAGTTGATCGTGCCAGAGATTCAAATTTTATTGAATTTTTTGGCACGAACTAGGCACGGATTCGCAGGAGGAATCGTAATTTTGGCACGGTCAATTTTCCGTATTTGACTGAGCAGAAACCGCAACGATCCTAAAATTTGACCATTTCGATTTCAATGCCCATCGAAGCGCGAATATCTGCGAAAAAAGAAATACGATCATCATAACGAACCAAATAACAAACAGAAATGGCATCTGCTTAATGTCAGGAGGCTGCGGCGGTTCGCCAGGTTTGGGAAATTGGATTAAGAAGCGCATGGCTATCATCATGAAAATCATAGTCGGCATCATAAGAATCCATCCGCGCCACAAAAAGGACCATAAAACCTTTGCTGTTTGGCCTAATGTAAGCTCAATTTTATTCATCTGATGGCTCTCCATCCATTTTTTTGCCACACTTTGGACAAATAGGATCAACAGGAAAAAGAAGGTTCTTAAATTTAGCTACAGGCTGATTACAGTGAGGACAAGTGGCAAACTTGTATTTCCACGCGTGATAAATAAATAAGAAAAATAGCACCAAGGCCAGTGCGTTAGGAATAAAGGAAACCAGTTTTGAATCGCCAAGAGTAAAGTGCAAAAGAGTTCCCAAAAGAATTGGAAGGAGCGGTGTCGCAACTAAATACGTCCACCCTAGTATTGCATCTCTTCGATATGTGCGCCAAAAGGCATTTGATTTTGAATTCAAGCTAAAATCCTACCGCATGACTGAGCCAGTTGTATAGGTTACCCTGATTTGTGACTTGGACTGAAGTATGGTTCACAACTCCGTATCCAGCAACGCCTGCTCCTGCACCTGTAAATGGTATTGAGCCTGTAAGTGTAACTCCTCCTGATCCAACAAGGACTTGCCCTGAAGCTCCCGCCAATCCGACTCCTGCTGCGCCACCGACCCCATAGGAGTTTCCTTTTAGATCACAAAGATTATCGGCTCCAAGAGTAAGTGACGCCTGGCCGCCAGCTCCGCCATAGAGGCCTCCGCCGATATTGCCTTGAACACTCGTTGTATTTCCTGTTTGCCATTGGCCAGTTGAAGGGTTGAAAGAGAACGCAAAGTTTTTGCCCGCGCCTCCACCAAGCAATCCAATTTGACCCAAGAAGCCTGCACCGATCTCGATTGCAAAGTCACCGCTAGGATCAATAAAGTTAACGGGGTCGTTGGCAACATACCCAAACAAGTTCGTATCTCCACCGTTGAAAAGAATCGGATCCTTACTCGTCCACCGCCCAGTCTCCGGATCATAATCCCGCGCCCCAAATCGCACCAGCCCCGTATCTTCATCATACAAGCCACCAGCAAATCCGAAAGGCTGCAGGCCCGGACTCGAATCCTGCAGAACCTTACCGAACTCGTTGTAATCAATTGCCTGCACAATGGTTCCATCGGTGGCATTCACCACTAGGCGGACCGAGCCCAATTGATCTTTCACGAATCGATATTTGATTCCGCCATTGATCATGTAATCAGGACTGTGGTTTTGGGTTGCGTAAACAAAGATGGATTTCAGCGTATTATTGGAACTGAGCTCTGCCGCCACGGTGCCATTGGCATTGTAGATAAACTTTTTTGTTGCCACGCCATCGACCAATTTAACACTGCGGTTTCTTTCACCATCGATGAGATAATCGATTTTTTTACCGGTGGGCAGATTGACCGTCGCGAGCTGGCCGAATTCATCATAAAGATATTTGGTTACGTCCGAACCTTTCTGTTTTTGTGTCAGGGTTCCGTTTGCGGAAAAACTGTAGATCGTATTTCCGTATTGCACCAAACGGTCTTGCGCATCGTATGTAGCGGACGTGGTGTTTTCGGACAGGCGATTGCCGTTGGCGTCGTATGTGTAATGAGAAACTGGGCTTCCGTTGACCACCACATCTGTCAGGTGGCCTGCGAGATCATAACTGTAAGCAAAGTTCTTCGTGCTCCCCAAAAGATTTTCAGTTTTGGATTTGATTCTTCCTAATTTATCTCGCGTGTAGGTCGCTGAATAAATTCCGGTGGTCGCGGCGGAAAATGAGCTTTGAATGACCTCCCCAAAGCTATTAAAAACTCGCAGCTCTTGAACATTTCCAATCTGGTCCGAAGTGATGGCTCCAGTGCTTGGTTCGCGACCTATCGTCAAATCTCCGACCTTCGTGGATAAGCTATCGAGATTGTAAAGCAGTGGAATTTGCACTTGCTCATTGATGACCACTGCGTTGACCAGTTGGTAGTTACCCATGACGTAGCGGACGCGGCCGACTGTGTTTCCAGAATAAAAACGGTCCAGATGGAAATCTTCCTCTGGAGAGATCAAGAGTTTAATGCCATCACTTGAGATCGAAGTCTCCGGAACCGTGCTCGAGTAGCCGCCAAAGGTATATGCGATATTTTTAAAGGAACCCGTAATTTTGGCGATCTGACCGCCGATTGGGGTGTAAGTGTATACAAGTTCAGAACCGTCGGGTCTAACTTCATTCGTCAAATTTCGATCCCGATCATAGGTATATTTGGTAGGGGCGCCACCACCAGTGACGGCCGGTGGTGTATAGATGGAAAAAAGATCGATGATATCGTAAACGAAACTGTGCAGGGCACTGCCAGGTGTTTGAAGACCGATCATATTTCCATTGAGATCATAGCTAAAACCTGTCGAAAATCCGGCTGCGTTTTTTTGCGAAAGCACTTTGTTGGACGAATCATATTGAAGCTCGACGATTTGACCTTCGGCATCCGTGATCGAAGACAATTGTCCGAGATTGTTATAGCCCAACTGGGTCAGACGATCTCCTTGTTGGGCCGAGATCAGGAATCCTTTCGGACTGTAGGTTAATTGAACGGGGAGCTGATTCCCAAATTGAAGGGATGTTGGTCTTTCAAAATCATCAATAACCGCATTGACTGATTGTCCAAGTCCCGTAACGGATGAAATGGTTCTTTGCTGTGAATTGTAATTTGTTGTCCGAAGTCCACCAGCATTATCTGTTACCTCGACTTTCTGTGTGTATTTGAAAAAATCGGTCGTGCTCAACGGCGTGTAGGTCGTGGTTGCACGTGTCGTCAAAGCTCCCTTGCGTCCGTTATCAGAGTTATATGCAAAAAACTGGGTGATGCCACCCAGACGAGGATCAATGTCTTTCATGGTGCTATAGCGTGTTGAGCCGTTGGTATAGTTCGTCTGGTCCGAACCGACGGAAGAGTATTCCGTTTGCTTTTGGCCATCGGGTTTGGTCCATTCAAAAACTGTCTGGCCATAGGTGCTTCGGTCCACTCGAAATTGGTTCGTTTTTCCCAAGAGTGTGGTGTGAATGACAGTGTACTGTCCAGGGCCTGGGTCGTTTCTAAATTTGCGCAAATAACTTTGGCCATGGGCTGCATCAAAGTCGTAAAGGAGTTCGCCTTCCGCGCTATAGGTAAAGGTGCTTGCGCTTCCGTTTGGCTTTTTGAATACTGATAAAAGGCCACCGTAAGTGTAGGCCATGCGTGTGGTCTCACCTGTGGGAAGTGTGACGCTTGCCAAATATCCATCCGTATCGACAGAGACTCCGATTTGATGGCCGAATGGTCCCGTGATCAATGAAGGTGTGCCGTTCGCATCCCGCTGAATAGTTGTGATATTGCCACTGCCATCTTTCATCGATAGCAGGTGCCCATCATTATCATACGTAAAACTCCATTTGGTTTTTCCGGTTTTTGCAAATAAGGTTCGCAAATGTTGCCCCATGGGCGAGAACTGGAAGATCTCTGATCCATCGCGCGAACCAATTGTGTAGCCATCGAAATTGAGGTCGGGCAGTGGTTCGTGATACAAAAATAAGCCGCGGCTTGAATCCGTAGAGGCCGAGATAAATGTACCTCGCTGGAAGGTTTTCAAGTTCCTGACGAAAAGGGGAGCCGATCGTGCAATAAAAGAGTTAGTGAAGGTATTCACAACCGGGTCAATCCCTCCGGCTATGGTATTGATGATCCCAGTTTGGGAGATCTTTCGCACTCTCGAATTTCCGTAATCACTGATAAAGATGCTGCCATCGCGATCGACATCAATACCTTGTGGCTGGTTCAAGGCGGATTCGGTCGCAGGAATGTTTTCATCCCCTTTGTCGGTCTCTCCGGTGCCAGCAAAACGGTGAATAATGCCGTCGTTAGTGATCACGCGAACAGTATTGGCGCCGGTATCGACAACATAAACTTCACCATTTAATCCCATGGCCAAATGGGTTGGGTTGTTAAAAGTGGCGGCAAGCGCACTGCCCTCGTCACCGGTGGCTTCAAAGGTCGTTTGCGTGGCGGCAAAAGGAAAAATCTGGCCATCCGCAGTGATTTTGCGAACGCGACGATTGGCACCATCGATAAAGTATAAAGTGCCATCCGGGCCTAATAACAAATCACTTGGATAATTGATTTGAGCATCACGGGCCAAACCAAAGTCCCCGCTGTTCCCGGGATTTCCACGCCCAACCACAATAGAGACAATTCCAGCTGCATCTATTTTATAAATTCGGGAATGGGTTTGATCTGAGAAATAAACGATGCCACTGGCGCTAATAGCCATCCCGCCTACACCTGAGATCTTAGACGTGCTTGCCGGCTGTCCTTCGACGGGAGTTCCGTCGCTGCCGGTTCCGATAATGGTTTGCACAATGCCATCTGGTCCAATTTTGCGAATTCGGTAATTGCCACTGTCAGCAATGTAGATGCTGCCATCGGGACCGACCGCAAGTTGATTGATCCCCGCAAAGTTTGCGTTCAGCGCAGGACCACCATCGCCGCCAAATCCAGGACTGTAAGAGCCTGCAATGCGATTGATGATCGGTGCCATCGTTGATCCATTGATGACTTCGCCCGTACCAAGATACAGGGCCTTGGCGGTGGGATTGTATCGATGGACATGACTGATGTTCCAACCGGCAATGTCCGAAGAATTCAACGGCACCCCATGACCGATGGGGACAGTCTAAGTGCGCGTGAATTTTGGTGAGCTTCGCGTTCGAATAAAAGATTGAAGAGCGGTGATGTAGCCGACTCCAAAAGATCTGAGGTCGACCAGGTAACTGTAGGGACCTATGCTATAAAATCCTGATGAGTCATAATCGATGGTAATTCGCGCTGTTTGTGCACCATTGACATAACGTCCAAAGCCATCTCCGCCGTTCCATTCCCAGACGCCGACCAGATCACGCTTTGGTGAATAATCGTGTTGCCAGACTTGACCCGCGACCTCGATCTTCAGATGCACATTGCTGATTGAGCTAGAGGCTGGAAAATCTCCCTGCCAGAGGGGAATTGTGAGAATGTTTTCGACAGTCCGTCCTGGCTTTGTCATCGTCACGTAATGAAGCTTTCCGGGAATTCCTGGCAAATCGATGGCTTCACCCAAGCTGCAATTCATCAATCCAATGATGGAGCCTACGCATGTCGGTGCGCCATTCGGGGGGCCATCGCCATCACCCACTTGAGGTGAATCGGCGGGGGGATTGACCTTGGCGATTGTTGCAATGCTATTAAAGTCATAGGGACTGAGATGCTTCAATTGCACCCGCCAGAAACTTTTCCCCACGGGATATGCTTGGGCGATCTGCGTGAGTTCTTCCGAAGTGATGTTTAATTTAGCCAGCTTGTCGGCAGGGGCTGGCGTTGATGTTTCGTCCAAAGTCAGAATGGCTGAGCCATTTTGGACATCTAGAACTTTGACGGCGATTCCGTCATTTTCAGGAATCCAGGAGCCTAATTTTGATTCGAAACTTCCAACGGGGATCGCAGATCCGATCGGATAATTTAAAAAATTGTCGATATAGTATGGAACTGGTTTCGAAAAAAGGACATGTTGGGCGCCCATGGCGATGGCTTCGTCGGCGCTGATTTCCACCGCGTAGGTGTACCCAGTCATTCCCGGCAGGGCTGCCGGCATTCGTTTCGGACCGTCGCTACCGACGGTGTATTCGCTAACCCGCAACGAAAGGGTCGGCGTTGATTTCAAACTTCCATCTGGCATTTGCAACTTGGCTTCGGTGCCGGCGGGAATGACCAGCACACCTGTTCTTTCGCCGGATTGATCGCTGACGGTCGAGCCTTTGACCATTTGAATTTGGGTCGCATTGTTTTGCACCTGCGAAACTTTGCTGTCAGGTTTGACCATCACGACTGGATCGGCCGCGAAATAATCTAGCGCCGTCGTTGAAACTTTTCTTTGCACCGGAAAATAGCCATTGCGTTCATAATTCACACTGAGCGTTCCGCCGCCGTTGGCGACGATGTGAAAATTTCCGTTTTCATCGGTCATGGTCTGACCGACTTGGGGCGCTTCCAGAATCGTAATTTTCACACCCGACAGGGGCTTGAGATCACTGTCGACGGCGGTTCCTTGAACCACAGCCACACGCATGGGATCAATCGCATTCGCTTGAAGTCCAGTTTGGATCGGATTGCTGCCCTCGTAAAGAAAGCGAACCGTATCAATCATCGGTTGCAATCCCGAAGTGGCCAGTGGTGGCGCTTGCACTTCGGAAGGAGGCGGTAGGGTTGGTTGCTCGGCGATGATCTGCAGTTGGTCGAGACTTTCAAGGCCCGAACTATCAATCGCGCGCACGATAACGGTAAAGCTTCCAGCTACCTGAAATTGATGTGAGACAATGCCATTCTGCGAATCGGCTTCAGACCCATCGCCAAAATCGAAATGAAAGTGCAAAGCTTTCCCTTGTGGCGAGCTTGATTTCGAAGCATCAAATAGCGCCATCAACGGAGCGATTTTGGAGGAAGGAGTCGTGACCGCAAGCTTTGCAAGCGGAGGGATGTTGGCATCGATCGTAAAACTTGTGGTGATTGAAGATTGATTGCCAGCTTTATCACGAGCTGAAATTTGCAAGGTGCGATTGCCATCTCGCGTGGCTGTGATGGATTGAGAAAAGGTGATTTGATCAGAGCCAAGACTCAAAGAAACTGCGGGTTCGCCATCCAATTGCGCGATCACTTCGGACAGTGGTTCATTCGCTGACCCGGCAATCGAAATGTTGAAATTTCGCAGCGTGGACCCGGATGCGGGGCTTTGCAAAGCGAGAACGGGCGCTGTCGCATCCTGAACGACCAAGTTTTTCATCATTGTTGCATTGCCGTTTTTATTATCTGTCACCGTTAATTTAATTTGGTAGCTGCCAGGCTGCTCATAAATATGATCAACGACCGCATTCGTGGCGGTGGTGCCATCTCCGAGGTCAAAGAGATAGGAAACTATCGATCCATCACTGTCGGTTGAAGCCGACGCATCAAAATGAGATTTCAGTGTGCCAAGCGCCGTATCCGTTGTGGCCGCAAAGCTTGCGATTGGCAGTTGATTTTGTTGAATCACGATATTCTGAGTGGCTGAGCCTTTGCCGCCTTTCGAGTCAGTGACGGTCAATTTTGCCGTGAAAGTCCCAGCTGAATTGTATTGGTGCGTGACGATAGAACCAGTGGCGACACTTCCATCACCGAACTCCCAGTCGTAAGAGGAAATGGCGTCTCCATCGGGATCCGAGCTTGTCAGTCCTGAAAATGAAATCAATTCGGGCGCAATTCCTGTTGCCGGTGTCGTGTTAAATCTGGCGACGGGCAATTGATTCGGAATGGAAGATTCGGATTTGATTTCGATACCGAGATAAGAGGTGGGAAGACCCACAATGCGAAGCTTCAGGCTGTTTGCCAATTGAACTTTGATGGCCAGCTGAAGTTTTCCTTTGGTTTGTGGCAGATTTGACTTTGAGACGATCAATTGACCATTCCAATAAATTTCGGGCTTTTCTGGTCGCTGAAGCTTAGAGGTCAAGAGACGCTCGACATTCTGGAGCAAGCATTCCAAGCGTTTGAGAAAATCACCAGAACAAATCAAGGGTTCTAGATCTCGGCCGTCTCCATTGGTGATCGTGATAACACCATTTAGATTATTGGCAGGGCCCGGAATCGAAACTGTGGAATCTTTTGAAATCACTGCCGCCGAAAACTTTTGGGGTCCAAAAATGGTGACCGGGGCAGCAAAAGATATAGATCCAAAGAAAAGGCAGACGAAGATCAGGAGGAGGTTTTTCAAGATCGACCCTTCTTCCAATAAACAGCCACATACTTTAAATATTTGTTTATTGGCTCATCTTCTTCGGCAAAAAGAAATCAGGACTAAATATATAAAATTTTAGACGACTCAAGCTGGGTCATAAACGTTATTTTATTAAATTGGGACACGTATTTACTGAAAATTCGGTGGTTAATCCGAAGATTTTCCTTTGGAAAGGCGCGACCCAAGGAACCTTAGGACTTAGCAAATGAAGCCCGATCGTGGGGGATGTGTCGCGAGCGGAATCCAGTCTGTTGGTTTTTTGATTAACATATTGGACCTGAAGTGAAAGTGCCCAGAACTTATTTTGAATGTCGATATACTGTCATTTTGGCCATTTTACCGACATTGAATCAAAGACTTACTGGAATCCGGAACAGAAGGGACCCGATTTCCAGAGTGCGATAGGCAGACAGACGCAGACGGACAGAAAATCGACATCCAGCGAGCAAACAGGCCACGTTGGATTCGCCTAAATTTTATTTCGCGGCTCCCAAGAAGACCAAATCCTACTTTCCCTTCAGCGGAAAGTAGTAAGTCGTGGTCATCGATTCGGCCGAGTGGACTTCGTAGACTTCGATGACGCTTTCTTCGCGCGACAGTTTTTGGTCTTCGATGTATTGAAAGACCTTGGGGTAAACCTTCAAAGGGCCGATGCCCGGCGAGCCTTCGAAGACCGCGGTGACGTATTCTTTTTCTGGGATCGTCTTTTGTTCGAAGCCTTCTGGTAAAGCGTCCAATGGTTTTTCGATCAGGCAGCCGCCGTGCGAGCGCAGACGGACTTCTTCGGTTTGTTTGGGATCATCCAGATATTCACCGAAAGAGAGGTGGCAATCCAGGCCTTGGGCCTTTGCCCATTTTTCGACCTCTTCGATCAACGGTACGATTTTGTGGTAAGCGCCGACGTGGGTTTTGTAAACCACGTGAAAGGGGCCCGCGTTTTTCTGCGAGATGATCACCGGTTTGAAAGCGCCCAGGTAGCTCATCATATAAAAGATGAAAACCAGGATCGCGATCAGCAAAGGCAGCAGCAGGTAGCGGATCTGCAGTTGGAATGGTTTTTTCTCGCTCATGTCGTGCTCCATTTGATATTGCAACCCATGGACGGGATTTGTTTTTCGGGAACTGATTGGTTTTTCAAAAGCAATTGCACGGCCTCGAAAAGCTCGCGCTTTTGGACCGCCGCCGCGTTTTTCCACGAATCATCCAGACGTCCGCGATATGCCAAGCGGCCACCGCCGTCGTAGACGAAAAAATCTGGCGTGCAGACGGCGCCGAAAAGGCCCGCGACTTTTTGATCCGGATCGTGCAGGTATTTGAAAGGATAATTTTTTTCCACGGCGCGCGCGCGCAGATTTTCAAAGCTGTCTTCGGCGTTTTCGCTCGCATCGTTTGAGCAAATGCCGACGACATTCACGCCCAGCGCTGCCAAATCTTTCGCCAAGACAATCAATCGGTCCTCGATCGCCTTCACGTAAGGGCAGTGATTGCAGATGAACATGATGACCAAAGGCTTCTGATTTTGAAAATCTCGCAGCGAATAGGTTTTGCCGTCCACCACGGCCGTCAATTTGAAATCGGGAACAGATGTTCCCAGTTCCGCGTGCGGGGTGAAGGTCAGCGCCATCTTACAGCTCGCTCCAGTTGACTTTGTCCGAGTCCGTCCAAAGACTGCCGTCTTCATCGATCTTCACGTAAGGCTTTGGTAAGCTCGGAAACTGATTCAAAGCCGCGAGCAAGGATTTTTGCTGCTGCGGTTTCAAAGCACCACGCGTTTGCGAAATCGCCAAGCTCACTTCGAGAAGCAAGCGATCCAAAACATTCATCCACACTTCGGGTGAAAGCTCGGTCCCAGCGTGATCGGCAAGACAAGTCGAAGTCGCAACCTCGCCCGGTGACTTCCAAACATTCAATCCCAAGCCCACGATCAGGCGGTGGGAATTTCCCATGCCGACATTTTCAATCAACAGGCCCGCAAGCTTCCGATCGCCCAGATAAAGATCATTCGGCGCTTTCAAGCTTAAGGGAAGCCACGGAAAAGACGTCTTCATCGCATTCCACAGTGCCAAACCAATCGCTGGTGACAGCACGGGTTGCGGCGACTGGCGCATCTGAAAAACCCAGCTCGACAGAAGCTGACCGCCCGAAGTGTCGCTCCAAGAATTTTCACCACGACCGCGACCGGCCGTTTGGTGATTCGACAGATAGACACTGATGGGCTGCTCGGAAATGACTTTGGTTTTTGCAATCGTGTTGGTGCTCGAGGTGCTCAGTTCATACCACACGGGGATCTGACTTTTTTCGCACCACTCTTTGGAAATTTCGCCAACCGCAAACACGTTAGACCTCGTTCCAGTGAAACATCAGGCTGATATCGGCCGATGGTGCCGAGTGGGTCAGTGCGCCGACGCTGATAAAATTCACGCCCAAGGCCGCGACCGAGGCCACGCGATCCAAAGACATATTGCCGCTGGCTTCCGTTTCGATTTCGGGCGGGATGATCTTCACGCACTGAGCGGTCAATTCGTTGTTCATATTGTCGAGCAAAATGCGACTGACCTTCAGGCCGACACATTCTTGCACGTCTTCGATGGTGCGCGCTTCGACTTCGATCGGCACCTGGGTGTAGCTGCGAACTCGTTGCACGGCCGGCGTGATGCCGTCCATGACCGTGATGTGGTTGTCCTTGATCAGGACCGCATCGCTCAGGTTCATGCGATGATTTTTGCCACCGCCATGAACGACGGCGCGCTTTTCCAGATCGCGGTATCCCGGCAGCGTTTTTCGCGTGTCCAAAATTTTCGTGCCATGCCCCGAGACCTGCTTCACGAATTCCGCGGTCAGGGTCGCGATGCCTGAAAGATGCATCAGGAAATTCAGGGCCACGCGTTCGGCCTTCAGGACCTGAATCAGGTCGCCTTGGATGGTGCAGATGATTTGTTTGGTTAAAATGCGATCGCCCTCTTCAAAATGCCATTTCAATTTGGCTGAAGGTTCCAGCATGTGCATCGTCTGCTCGAAAGCGGCGGTGCCCGACAGGATCATGTCTTGCTTGGCGATTAATTTCGCTCGTCCCATGCGCGGGGACAGAGCCAGGGATTCGGTGGTAAGGTCGCCGGTCGGCATATCCTCTTGGATGGCCGCGCGGATCAATTCTGATAAGTTCATGGGCTAGCTTTTACAGGCGTTCGGCGTCTTTGAGAAGCTTTTGCAGCTCTTCGCGAACAACGCGTTCCACAATTTCCGGTAAAAGCTTCCAGGCCACGTTTTCCAGGACACTTCGCGCTTCTTGCATCAGCAATTCTTCGGCCCGCATCGGATCGATTTGGATACTGCTGGTCAGCGGAACGGCCTGGGGCTGGGGCGAGAACGTTTTGGAAAGCGGCGCCTGAGGCTGGGGCTTTCGCGGCTGTGGATTCGGGTTGTCGATATCGTCCAAAGAGATCTCTTCGATTCCGGAACTGAGGGCAATCGAAGTGTGCGTCAGATCGGCCTCGTCCAAGGAAAAGGAATCGTCTTTCGGCAGATCAATGCGGTAACGGCTTAAATCCTGCTGGGCCCAGTCTTCACGGCTGGCGGCCTTGGCTGCCACTTGTTGCGGCAATGGATGAGTCTTCGGCAAAGGCACGGATTGGAACTCTTCCGGCTCTTCGATTTCTTCAAGCTTCGGTAAATTGTCGAGATTGACCATCTCGATTTCTTCGATCTTTTTCACCGGTTTTGCGGCCGGCGACTGAGATTTGGCAGTCGGTGCCATCGGAGCGGCCGGCGCCGACATTCCCGGAGCTTTTTGCTGACGGGGAGCCTCTTCCATTTCTGGCATTTTCGGAAAGCTCAGGTAATCCGAAATGGCATTGGTGCCCAAAGGCGGAACCAGGTCTTTGACCAAAGAGCGCAAAGTTTCAGCATCAAATGGCTTTTCCAGGCGGCGATCGATCTTCGAAGTCGTGGCTTTGGTCTCATCCAACTCCATAAACCCGCTCCACATCAAAACGACCGGAATTTTCTTGAGCATGGGATCGGCTTTCAGTTCGGCCGAAACCTCGTAGCCATTTCTTTTGGCAAGAAGCACATCGATAAAGATGATATCCGGATTGAAGCTGCGCGCGACTTGCAACACGTCCAAGCCAATTGGCACAGCTTTCACTTCGACAGCGAAATCCTGTAATGCGAGCTGCATGACCTTTTTGATGGTCGAACTTTCATCTGCCAATAAGACGCGTAAAGCCATATTCAAAGTACACATTTTTTCGAGACCTGAGTCAAGAGACCGGATATTTTATTTTCATGTTCAATCGAATCGATCGCTACATTTCAGGGCTGTTTTGGATGTATTTCGTCGGCGGCCTGATCGTTTTCATCACTTTATTTCTGACCATCGATGCGTTGGGAACGCTGGTGCAATACAAAGATGCGGCCCCGTCCGCCCTGATTCCGTATTATGCTTACTCGTTACCCGAAATCGTTTATCGCATGGGACCCGTCGCCTGTTTGCTGGCCACGATTTTCACGCTGTCGACGTTGAACCGAAGCAACGAATTGGTCGCTTTGTTCGCTTCGGGGATGAGTCTGCTGCGAATCACCGCTTCGATCCTGGTCGGTGTCGCCATCGTTTCGGTTGGCATCTTTTATCTCAGCGACCGCGTGCTGCCGAATTTCACGAAGCAAAAGAACTTTATCTTTTACCGCGACATCAAGAAAAATCCGTCCTTGTATTCGATGGTGCGAAACCAAAAAATTTGGTACCGCTCGAAGGATTCGATCTTCTACATCAAAACCTTGAATCCCGACACGCGCGAAGCCCAGGGGCTGACGCTGTATTACTTTAATGAAAACTGGGATCTGATCCAGATGATCACCGCCGATAAAGTTCAGATGGCGGATCAAACCTGGAATCTTTCGAACGGTTCGGTGACTTTGTTCACGGAAGAATCTAGCTTTCCGCTGACCAGTCAGTTTGAGAAAAAAACCATCGTCATGTCCGAGGACGCCAAGGATCTAAGCTCGAGCGCCAACACCGCCGATGTCTTAAGCTTGAAAGAGCTCGGGGATTTCATCAAACGCAACAAAGATGCGGGGCTTGATACCGTCAGCTACGAGGTCGATTACCATTCGAAATACGGTTTCGCCTTTGCGGCCATGGTCATGACCCTGGTGGGCATTCCGTTCTCGGTTGGCCGCGCAAGGTCCGGTGGCACCATGCTGAATGTCGGTCTGTGCTTAGGCGTCGTATTCTTTTACTGGATTTTCTACTCGTCCGCGCTGACGCTCGGAAAACACGGCAGCTTGAATCCGATCGTCGCGGCCTGGATGCCGGATCTGATTTTGGCCGTCATCGGTCTCTACTTTACGCGAAGAAAATAAATTGCACGCGGTTTGGCCTGCGGGTCTCGCTCACTGCCAATAATGGCGGACCTTGGCGAGCTCTGCCGCGACCTTCTCTTGCCGGCGAATCGTGCGTGCGAGATCGCTTTGCGGTGTCGTGAAAAAATTCAAATGAGGTGTGTCCGCCTGCCAACCACAGGCCATCCCGAAATTATCGACGATGGGGCGAAGCTCGGGATGAACCGAAGACATCGACATTGTCACCAACGACAGGACTTCAAAATTGTGTTGGCGATCCAAGCCCCAGCTCTCGCAGCGGGATGGTGATAAAGAGTTTATTTCCAAGATTTGCAGCGCCAGAATCGAGCGTCGGTAAGCCGGCCACACTTTGCGCACGTCCGCCACCGAGATTTCACCGCCGAAGACCCGAAGCTTTCCATTTGTCGGGGTGGGTTCATTCATGTTGTTTTGAATGTACTGGTAAAATCCATCAATCAGTTGATTGGCCTCGAGAAAATATCTCGGATGGTTGCAAGTGAACATGCCATCACAGGACTTGGTGAAAACATGAAAAGGAAAGCCCTGGGTCGCGATGTCTAAAACAATTTGCAGAAACAGCGGATGCAAGATGGGTTTGACCAGGGCGTCTTCCAGTCTTCCGAGAGTAGACCCTTTACTGAAGGGTCTCTCGTCCGTGCCGAGGTGACTTTTCTGACTTTGGAATCTTTTGGATTCGGCTAATAGACCGGGACAGTTCTTGCTTGGCAAGCAGTTGACATCGAAGCGATGGATCGAGTCGAAATAGGCGCTGCCAAGGTAAGAGTCAATTCCCATTGCCAGCGCTTTGATGGATTGCAACCCTTGCGGGCACGGTTGTCCCGAGATGTAAGCGGCCGACGCGGCCTCGGGTGTTCCATGACAAGCGAGCAATTGATCCCACACTTGTGCGGCCTGCGCATTCAATGTTTCCAGATCAGGATCGGCCATGTAGCCGGTGACCTGAACCCGAGCTTGAATTGGATAAGGTTGTCCGGTGGCGGTATCCACATAGCCATCGCGTGGCTGCACGATGACGTTCTGCGCGGCGCGCGCCTGCTGCCACGATTGGTGAATGTCGTCGGCGCTCGGCAGGGTCGTTTGCTGGGCGCGAACTAAGTTTGTGCTGAAAATAAAGATGAAGAGAAGGCCGGTCTGGAGCCAGGAATTTTGCGATTTCATGGGAAGTCTCGCATCGCTAATTCGTGGAACAACTGAACGAGAGCCCAAGAAGGTTTCGTGTTGAAGCTGTAAGGTGAATCCGTATAGCGAACATCTCCGCAAGCTTTCGAGACCGTTTCGGTCAGTCGGAAAGAACCCAGCGCCGAATTGCCTTCGTCGAATTCGAAGCTTTTCACCACGGCTCGCGAAACACCCGGCCACAGGCCAATGCTTTCGCACTCGCTGAGCGACTGGTTCGAGCTCAGAAGCAGGAAGGAATTCACTCTCTCATTCAAACTATACAAAAACTTCTTGATCGCCGGTCTTTTGATCTGGAGACGAAGAACGGTGCAGAAGCAGGTGCCGCCCGAGGCCTCGGCTTCAGACATTGTTTCCAACTGTTCGAGGGTCCTCCCGCTTGCCAAATATCGCAATCCTTCTTTCGCCAGGACCGATAACACGACCGAAGGTTCATTGATGGTGGGAATCCAAGAGGTGGTGCTGATATTTTCCAATAAAAGCTGGGTGAGCAGTGGATGAAATCGTCCCTTGATTTCCTGTCCCATCAGGAACGTTTGCGTGGAGCTGAGATAAAGCCGCACACTTTGCGCAAAGTTTTTCACCAGTTGGTCTGTTCCGCATTTGTGGCTTCCTTCAAAGTAAGCGCGTCGGGCTTTGTCGGCCGATCCATGACAAGCGAGCATCTTCTGCCAAAGCTCGGCCGCCTGCGTGTTCAAATCATCCAGCGCCGACAGATCGAAGCTTCCGGCATTCTCGTAGGTCCAGTGGATGGGTTCGATCTTCACATTCAATTTGTCGGCCGGAAGATCTGAGCCTTCGGCAAAGGCATCGCCCACGGTTCGGATCAGCATGCGCGGGCAGTACTGGCCTTCCAAGGTCGTGTTGGGCTTGTTCGGAATCTGCATGATGTTGATGTGCGTGTCTTTGTAGAGCTGATTGTGGCAAGGCGTGCGAAACTGTTCCAGTTCCTTTTGGAAATCGCCCATAAAGTCCTGTGCCCGGGCCTGCAGGCCGCACAGTAAGATTCCAGAAATGAATATTTTTAATGCCATTTTCATCAGAAACTCCCGTTGGTGAGTGATGAAAATTTCGGGCCAGACAATACCGAATATTGCGGACCTGCAAGGATCAGGTTTGTTCTGAGCTTGCGGCTTTTTCGGTGGGACTTTATTTGTGAAGGCACCGTCAAAATCTTCAACAGTCGAACGATCAATCCAAGTCATGGCTTTCCTTTCGAGAGGGATTTGATTCCTGAAAAGAAGGTACCAAAGCCGTGTCGACTTGGGGGATCACTTGAACTGACTTGTTTGGCCTGATTTTGTGAGCGACTTGCGGGCAGCGAGGGACGCGCTTTCGGTCTGGCTGGCGCAAAGCTCGAGATTGAGGGCTCCATGTCGTCAGGGCCGGGCAAGCTAAGGCCAATACGGTTTCGTCATGCAAAGCTTTTGCAGATCTTGGTTGGTGCTGATTCGATCTTGAAAGGCCTCAACGATGACCTTGCCGTCTTTTTGCCGACACAGTTTCGCAAAGTCACTGACATCAATAGTGCTGTTCTCGCTGAAGTCGAGCCCGATGTGATCTTCGTTTTGAAATAAACTGGGGTTCTTTCGGACCGTCCAAAAGATCTCGGGATTCGAAGCCCGAAGGACCGCGCCCGCTTGCAAGCGAAGGGGGACTCCGGCCACGATGGTCAGATTTTCCAGGCGTGAGTGGGGCCACAGTTTCACTTCGAACAGGTGTTTCAAGGTCGCACCGATCGCCCCTTGTTTGCCGTAGCCGTAAAAGATCTCGACATTTTGAATTTGCACCGCTTGCGAGACCAAGAGCTGTCCTTCGTGCAATTTGAAATTGAAGATTCGGTTCTCGGAGCCAACCTCCATACGCGTGATATCGGTGGCAACGACATTTTCCAAAACTGAACGCGCACCAACGTGTGCCGCACTTTGTTTGCTCAGGGTGGGAGTGTTTTCGGCAAGCATCGTGACGTGTGTCCTAACGATGCGTGCTCCGGCCCCGATTTTACATCCCTGCGTTTGGCAGATATTCGTATCGATGAGAACTGCATTTTCGGGAATATAAGTTTCAACCGCGGCCGTCGCCATGCCGATAAATGCGGATGGATCGACGCCATCTTGTTGAAAATCAGGCAAAGCATTTTCGATCTTGTTCATGTAAGTGTAGCCGCCACCTTTTTTCCAAACTTGGACTTTGTTCAGCCATTTCGGAAATCGTTCTTGGGCTTTTGAAGCCAGGCCATACTGAAAAGAAAGACGCAAAAGCCAGCGCATCTTGGCGATCTCATCCACGGTCAAATCGCGCAATTGTCCCTTGGTTTGGGCATTGAGCAGATCCAAACCCAGTGCGAGCGATTGATCGATTCGGGAGATATCTTGATCCGGAATGCCCCGGCGTCGCAGACCCTCGTGCGCTAATGACAAGGCCTGAAATCGCAGCTCGGGCGAGCCATCTGCGGGTGGGGCAAAATCATTTTCAAGCATCAATGTGTAAGGAGTCGAATACAAGGTGCAGGCCGATCGCGAGCGAGTGGCGTTGCGGGGAATCGAAGCATTGCGAGTCACATTCAAGCACTGCGAAAAGACAGGATCCTTGGCGCCATCCGGAATTTCCGAAACCAACAACAGCTCGACTCCGTCAGAGAGAATATCGCTCGCGATAAAGTCACCTTCGTTCAGGTGGGCTTTTCCGAACACGTCGTAATTGTGGCTATCGAGCTGGACCAGCGTGGATTGCAAAATTCTCTGCAGCTTCTGCAATTCATTTTTGACGTTCTCGGGAATCTTGTAGGGCTTGCCGGCCGGAATGTGTTCGCTCAAACGAAAATCTTCCGGCAAGGTGACGTAAAGGCTTGCTAGATCCGGTTTGCCGTCAGGGGTTGTCACTTTATCATTGCCACCACCCGAAGAGCTTCCCTCGAGAGATTGCCGAAGGTCCATGTCACGGTCATTTCTTGGTTTGGAATCCTGTTGGCGCAGGTCCATCGAGTTTTTATCACCGGATGTTGGGCGAATCTCCTTCCGCTCCAAACGCAGATCTTCGGTTTTCCGTTCGGCCTTATTATCGGCTCGATCCAGAGCGCTTTTATTTGAGGAGCGGAGGTCGGGCTTCAAGGTCGCCGGAGCCGCAGATAGCGTGCCGGTCGTCAATAAGATCGACAGTACCAAGGCAACAGGTGGGGTTATTTGCGCTCTCATCATCAAGTCCTTTTCCTTCGAAATGGTATTACAAGAGCAGTGCCATTCTCGGCGTCGGGAAGTTGAATGCGGGAGGGGAGTTGCTTTTCGGGGAAACGCGGTGGATGCGAAACTTTATCGCGGCATCTCGCAGCTCTCATGAAACACACGAAGCTTCGTCCAGGTATCATGGCACTCGCTGCGTACATGAAGCTCTGCGCTGGAATCTTGGGGTGCACCGCCCACATGAAGCTAGGTCTTTCCAACTTGCGAATCTTGCGCAAAACACGAAAATTCATTCTTGCATCTTGAAGCCCGCGTCGCACATGAAGCTTCGTCATTGTATATTGAAGCACGCGACGCACATGAAGCTCTGCGGAATATTTCTGCTAGTGAAATATTTATTGTCAAGTTTCAGCGACTTTGTCAGGTCGTCGTTGCAGCGATTATGTCAG
>CBIHNW010000007.1:0-197137 GCA_966211795.1 uncultured Bdellovibrio sp.
TGGCTCAATCTTTCTTCCGGAAAGAAGCGAAGATTCATAAAGTTGAGATTTCAAAGGAAGATAAATTAGATCTCTTAACCGAAATCAGCGAACAAACCATTCGCGAAGCGCAAAGAATTATGCTTGCGCAATCTTCTGCGCCTGAAGAACTGCGACCTGACAAGGTCACCATGATCAGCGAAAACAAAGTGGAATTTCGATTCACCGCGAATCATTCCTTGGAAACCAAGATCTCAGAAGTGAAAGGCTTGCTCGCGCACAAGCATCCAAGTCTTTCGATGGGAGAATTATTCGAAGTGCTTTGTGATATCACGATTGTGGCCTTGAAGAAGGAGAAGACTGAGACCTTGAGGCAAGCAAAGACCGGGATAGCAAAGACTGGGAACGAAAAAACCGAGCAAGCAAGAATCGAGACTTTAAAAAATCACAGGCCCGCTACATTGAAAACGGAGAACAACGAGCACTTAAAAAATGGCAAGCCCACAACATCGAAAAAGGAGAACTACGAGGCTTTGAAAAACGAGACGCCCGCGGCGCCGGTGAAAAGCTGCGTCAGTCCACCTCAAAAAGCTGAAGTCTTCACCGCAAAACCAAAATCCCAAGCCCAAATCAACCGTGAAGTCTGGCAAGAAAGCCATCATGCATGCAGAAACTGCGGATCAGAGCATGCGCTCGAGATCGATCACTTGCAACCCAAAGCCAAGGGCGGCGGAAATTCCAAAGAAAATCTCCGCATCCTGTGCCGATCCTGCAACCAGCGTGCGGCCATCAAAGAATTTGGGCAACTCAAGATGGATCTATATCTGAATTGAATTTCATCAGCGCCAAACTAAATTCGATGCGCCGAGAAGAATCCGGAAGAAAGGTCCTTGTCGATGGCGACAGAATACCCAACGCGTCGAGAAAAGACGGGGCCTCATCCCCTGCCGGATTCGCGCGCCGTGAGAGTGCGCCAGAAAAATTCGTGGATCAGGGCGGTTTGGAAGGCTTGTTCGGGGATGGGGGTTGAGCCGTGGCCGCCCAGCTCTTCTTCGAAAAACCAGACTTGGTGGCCGAGGGATTGAAATTTGGCGGCCATTTTGCGGGCGTGGCCGGGATGAACTCGGTCGTCCGAGCGTGCGGTGCGAATCAGAATTGGTGGGTACTGGCTGTGTCGTTCGATGTTTTGGTAGGGCGAATATTTGAGAATGATCTCGCGCATTTTGGGATCTCGGGGATCACCGAACTCGTCTATCCAACTGGAACCCGGTGGCAGCTCCACGTAGCGAATCATGTCGAGCAAGGGAACTTCGATCAGGGCCGCGCCATAAAGATCCGGTCTTTGCGTGATCGTCGCGCCGACCAGCAAGCCGCCGTTGCTGCGACCACGGATCGCCAATTGCTTGGGCGTGGTGTAACCTTTCGCGATCAGGTCTTCGCTGATGGCGATAAAGTCATCGTAACTTTTTTGTTTGTGCTCTTTGATGGCGGCATCATGCCAGGACACCCCGAGCTCGCCACCGCCGCGAATTTGCGTCAGCACGAAGGCCCCGCCCTGCTCGATCCATAGCGAACCGATCAAAGCCGAATAAGTCGGAAATTGCGATGTTAAGAATCCACCGTAACCCAGCTGAATGGTTGGTTTCGGTAAAGGCTGATCGTCGCGAAAGACCACCCAGTAAGGAACCCGGGTGCCGTCTTTGCTAACCGCCCATTCGTGCTTGCACTGAACATTGACCGGATTGAATTGCCGGGCCGACGTCTGCAGGCATTGCCATCGCTGATCCTGCCACTGATACCAGGCCGGAGGCTCGGTGAAAGATTGAAAGCTGGTAAAGAGACGATCTTTCTCAACCGACGAAGAAACCCCCATGACGGTGAATCCGTCCGGCACATTGGTTTCTTCAGAAGCCCCGTTTCGCCAAATGCGAATTTGATTTCTCAAATAGTCTGAGTAAAAAACGGCGATCCCCTGTTGGCTGATGGCCAGATCCTGAAACGTCTGAGTGTCCGTGGACTCGAACACAAATTCAAAATCCTTTGCGGTGACCGCCGAAAACCGGCCCGCTTTCTTGGTAATAATCACGGAACCCGCGGGAAAATTCTCCCACCGAGATTTCAACCAAAGCACCACACGATCCTGATACATCCCGCAAAGCCAGGCATCCAGCGGGAAACCAGTCGCCAATAAATTTCCGTCTTGCCAATAAAAAGACTGGGTGTTGTCCCAGGTGAGCCAGTGAAAAATAAAAGACTGCGGTTTGCCGTCAGTGCCCGTCAGCACCACGCTGCCGGCCGCCATCGATGATTCTGAAGCTTCGAAGATCAGCTCTGGTTGCTGACCACGCCGCCACGAAAACACCTGCGAGGCATAACCACAGTGAGTTGGTTTTTCGGTGCGGCTCCAAAGAACATGGTCCTGGTCCACCCAGTTCATGTCATCTTTGCTCAGAGCCGCCTGAAAACCGTCTTCAACAAAATCACCGGTGTCGAGATCCCACTCTTTGATTTCGCGAACATCTTTTCCCTGCGGACAAAGCGACAACAGAACCCGCGAGCTCTGATTTAAAAACAAAGCCTGCGACAAAATCGTTTCCACCCCTTTTTGCCGAGACAGGTGGGCGAGATCCAAAAGCGGGAACCAATCCCCGCCGCGCTTTAAAGACGCGAGATGGGCCTTGCGCCACAGCCCCAGAGGATTTTCGGCGTCCTTCCAAAGATGGTAGACATGATCGCGATAGACCGTGCCCATTGTCAGCCGATTTTTTTCTGATAAGAGATGGAGAGCTAAACTTCGCATGGATGCGAAGCGATCCGAGCGAGTCCACTCGGCCAACGTTTTCAGATTTTGGGCTTCAACCCATTCGAGAGATTCCTTCGAGTGAAGCTCTTCCAGCCACTGAAAGGCATCTTGCATGCGGCTTACCCGACTTCGGATTCAAGCTTTTGCAAGCGTTCAAAGGCCTTGTCCAATTGCGTGTCCGAAGCGGCGATGCTGAGACGCAGGTAACCTTCGGTGCCGAACTCGGCGCCCGGAACCGTCGCCACGAAATATTTCTCGAGCAAGAGATTGGCGAGGTCTTTCGAGTTCTGCACGGGCATCCCGCCCACTTTTTTGCCGAACAAAGAATCCACTTTCACCCAAAAATAAAAGGCACCTTCGGGCGGAACCACTTTGAAATATTTCAAAGTGCTAAATTTCGTGAACATCCGATCGCGTTTGGCTTCGAGTTTTTCCACGGCCTTCTTCAAATCTTCATTCGCATTCTGCAAAGCCGCGAGCACCGCCTTTTGCGCGATGCTGGTGACGTTCGAAGTTGACTGGCTCAGAAAATCCGCCGTGACCTTCATTACTTTTTCGGGACCCAGGGCCCAACCCACTCGCCAGCCGGTCATCGAATAAGTCTTCGAAGCGCCGTTGACGATGATCAGTTGCTCTTTCAATTCAGGCGCGACATCCAGCAAGTGCGGCGCGCGGTAAATGCCGTGCGGTCCTTCGACCAAATTCTTTTTGCCGGATTTAAAAACCAACTTGTCGTAGATATCATCGGAAATCACGGTCAGACCCGGATGCTTCTTCAGGACGGCCGCGATTTCTTTCCACTCGTCTTTGGTGTAAAGAATTCCGGTGGGATTGCTGGGGCTTGAAAAAATCAGCACTTTGGATTTGGGCGTGATCGCTTTTTCCAATTGCGCAGCGCTGAGCTTGAAATTCTGCTCGTAACCACAGTCGATGATCTTGACCTGCGCGCCCGCCAGCTCTGCCATGGTTGGGTAGCTGACCCAGTAAGGAGAAGGGATCAGAACCTCGTCGCCTTCGTTGACCAGCATTTGCAAAAGACCGTAGATCACGAATTTAGCGCCCGAGGCGACGATGGTTTGCGCCGGCGTGTAGGAAACTTTGAGGTCAGTCGAAACCTGCTTCGCGATTTCCGCGCGCAATTCGGGAATGCCGGCAGCGGCCGTGTACTTGGTGAAGCCTTCTTGGATGGCCTTGATCGCCGCTTGATTGGCGCTGTCAAAGGTTGGCCAATCCGGTTCGCCCACAGTCAGGGAAATCACATCGTGGCCTTGAGCGCCGAGCTCGCGTGCTTTATTGGCCATGGCCAAAGTTGGAGATGGTTTGAGAACCTGGGCACGTTTGGAGATGTCCATTATTTCCTCACTTTGATTTTTTCATCAATTTTTTCATCAACGGGCCTTGCACCACATCGGGCACCAGACCATCCAGCGAACCATGGTAGCGAGCGACTTCTTTCACCCCGCGCGAAGAGATGTAATAATATTCGGGGCTGGCGAAAACCAAAAGAGTCTCCAGTTCAGGATCCAATTTCTTATTGATGTTCGCCATGGTCATCTCGTATTCGAAATCCACGACCGCACGCAAACCGCGCACGATGACCTGAGCTTTTTTCTGGCGCAGGTAATCGACCGTCAATCCTTCATGCACGTCCACACTGATATTTTTCAAATGCGAAAGAGATTTTTCGATCAGCTGCTGTCGCTCTTTGGTCGTAAACAAGTAAGATTTTTGCGGCGATTCGGAAATCAGCACGACCACGTGATCGAACATTTTAGAGATTCGTTCGATGATGTCGACGTGACCCAACGTGATCGGATCAAAACTGCCGGGATAGATTGCGGTTCTTTTGGCCTTGGTCGATTCTTTCAATGCTTCGCCCTCAGTTCGCGTCGGGCGTGGCCTTCTTCTGAAAAAAAGAAAGAACTTTGTCGCCAAACTCTCGAACATCATAGCGAGCGAGCGTGGGATAGTCGTCTAAAATCTTCTCTCGTCGCGCTGACTCGATCATCATCAAGGTGCCTTCATGAAAGACCTTGGACCCATCAGCGGCCAACATGACATCGTGGGCCATCTGCTCGGTGAATGGCGGATCGGCAAAGATCAGATCAAAGGCCGGGCCGTCGTAATTTCGCAGAAAACTGAGCACGTCTTTTTGCAAAATTTGGTACGGCTCGGACACCTTAAGTTTTTCAATATTGTTTTCCAGGATCTGAATGGACTTGCGATTCTTTTCGACGAACAAAACGCTGTCCGCGCCCCGAGAAAGGGCCTCGAGGCCGAGATTTCCCGTTCCCGAAAATAGATCAAGAACTCGAGCGCCGTCGATTTGCATTTGGATCATGTTAAACAGACTTTCCTTCACCCGATCGGTGGTCGGACGGATGTGATCCGCCGAAAAGGAAACCAGCTGATGGCCTTTGTACTTGCCCGAGATGATTCGCATCCGATCTTCTTATCGCTTTTTCTGTGCGCTTTGTACCAAATAATTTTCGAGATGAGTGCGTTGATCCCCGGGCAGGGATTTGAAATGAACCTCGACCGTGCGCACTTTCACCGAAGCACCACCGACGCGGTCGATGCCATCATAGGTCTTAATGATTTTTCCTTCAGCTTGAATCTTGGCGTGAAGGGCCGGCAATTCAAAGTTGAATTGGCAGGTTTCGCCGACTTTGAAAAACTGCGACCCATCCACCTTGACCAAAAAACCGATCTCGGTCAGGCGCACAATCAAACCAGTCACGGCAGGCTGGCCAGCCGCTTTCACCAGTTGAATGGAAATGGGATAAGGAGCCACATGTCGAACATTGGCGTCAGATGCTGCAGGCTGTTTCATTTTTGGAGCTGCCATGCCCTTATTGTAACATCTCCGAAACTGTCTTCACAATTCCAAAAATATCTTCGAAGGGTTTCGGTATAAAATGATCCGCTCCTAGACTTTTAGCCGAGTCCAAACTGTACTCGCCCGAATAAGCCGATATCAAAATGACTCGACATTCTTGCCGGGTCTGCAGATTCAGCTCGGCCAGAACCTCGGGTCCGGTCAGGCCAGGCATCAGGATGTCCAAGAAAACCAGGTCTGGCTTTTCCTTCTCCCATGCGGCCAAGCCCTGTTTTCCATCAACAGCTTCGAACACTTGGTATCCCGAATTTTCAAGAGCTCTTTTCAAAGATCGGCGGACCAGGGGCTCGTCATCGATCACCAAGATTTTTTTCATTTACTTCTCCGCTCGTGGAAGAACGACCTCAAAAACCGATCCCTTGCCAACCTCGGATCGCAGACGAATTTCACCACCAAAACTTTCGACGATTTTTTTCGTCAGGCTCAGTCCCAAGCCGGTGCCCAAGCCTTCTTTTTTGGTGGTGAAAAAAGGCTCGAATATTTTCTCGCGAATGTTCTCGGGAATGCCCGGTCCGGTGTCTTCCACCTGCAAGACAACCTTGCCTGCTTCAGTGAAAGAGCGCACGGATAAGGTGCCGGCATCTTTCATGGCTTGGCAAGCATTGTTGACCAAATTGAAAAAGACCTGCTGCAGAAGATGCGGTTCGACTTCGATAAAATCCTGTTCGGTGTCTAGATTGAATTCTTGCCGATGCAAACGCATCACGGCCTTTAGCATCGGTGCCGTTTTCTCGACAATTTCATCAAAGGTGGTTTTGCGCCGGCTTTGCGTTCCTTCGGACGAGAAATCCAAAAGGTTGCGGATGATTCGTTGCGAGCGGGCCGTCGCTTTTTCAATTTCCTGCAGATCTCCTTTGAGACTGGCATCTTGGGTTGTGGCGATCAAGACTTGCGATAACGAACGAAGGCCCGTCAGGGGATTGTTCAGCTCGTGCGCGATGTGGCCGGCCAGCAATCCGATCGCTCCCATTTTTTCGCTCTGAAGCATGCGCAGGTAGAGCTCGCGCGACTGGGTGATATCAACGTATTGATTGACGACGTTGGTGATCTGCCCACCGTTTTCAAGCAAGATCGGATAAGAGTGAACCTCGATGATGCGCGAGCCGACTTGGATTTGACCCTTTTGCGGCGTCCCCGTGTCCATTGCTTTCTGGATCGGACAGCCTTCGCAAACACTGTCCTTGCGAGCGTAGCTTTCATAGCATTTTTTCTTGATGATCTTATCCGAGAATTTCTTATTCGAGCGCAAGACCTCGTATTCCAAATCGACGATGGCGATCGGATCACGAAAACCGTCAAAGGTTTTTTCCCAGCGATAAGAAAATTGCACCAACTCTGTCTCGAGCATCAAGCGATCGACCGTGATGGCGATGGACTGGGCCCGCTCGCGAATGAAATCCAGGAAAAGCTCCATTTCACTTTCGCTGAGCGAGACCTCGAGACAGACGCCGGCCTGCGCCCCCGGAAAGGAACTGTTCTTCATCAGGCTGGGCTCCAGCGGCACGTACAAAGTTTTAATAAAAGGACGTCCAAAATGATTGGCCAATGAGCGGCCCATTTCGGTGCCGGAAACCAAAATTTCGTTCGAGAAGGGAAAATGACCCTTCTTGTGCGTGAACAGAATTTGGCCCGATTGCAGGGAAACGAAATCCACGCGATCGGCCGAAGACTGGTAAATCAAAATCGGCTCGCCGACCTTGTGAAACTTGCGAAACTCTTTGCGCAACAGCAAAAGCAACTCTTCAAACGATGTCATCTGCGCCAGATCTTTGATCAGTCGGATCAGACTTCGCACTTTGTTGAGTTTTTCTTCTTCTTCGACTTTGGACGTTTCGATGTGCTGGGTTCTTTCGTGAACCATCTTTTCCAGACCCGAGTTCAGAGATTCCAGTTCCCGAAACTGGCGGGTCGACTCTTTCATCAGCTGCGCGCGGGCATTGGCCTTGTGAAATTGCGCCATGCCGGCATTGAGAAGTTCTTTCCAGCGACCCTGAAAGTCCACCAGCTCGGCGCAGAGGTGCACGTGAGCTTGATTGACGGCTTTTTTAAAAATTTCGGGCGTGAGACCGTCGACAATGAGAATGCGCGTGGTCTTTGGGGATTCTTGCTCGAACCGTTCCAGCACTTCGAGCGCTTCGGGAAGGTCGTCGGCACCGACCGCCGCCATCAAGATCGCGGCCCGGGAATGATTCAGATACTGGTAAGAGTCTTGCGCGCGCGACAGAAAAACGACGTCTTCGTCCGGACGCGAGGCCGTCTTCAAAAAATCGAAGTGCCGGCCAAAATAAAATATCTCAGGGCGCTGATGGGTCCTTGAGTTGTTGAGCGGAGTCTTTGACATCTTGTCCGGCGTCCGTGGTTTGCAGGTCCAGTCTCATGCTGTCCAAATGCTCCATCCATGTTTGAAGCGAATGGCCCAGGTCGTATTCTAGTATATCGGCCAACCAGTTGAAATCCTTTTTTTGGAAGGCCTGCAGGGCTTCACCGATCGCCGCCGCGGTTTGCTTTTGCGCCTGCTTCCATTGAGCCGATTGAACCATCTTCAGATTCGGAAAAACCGAATCAATCGAGATGATACTGTCGATCAAGAGCTGGCACTGGTCAATCAGCTCGACCAGAGACTTGAGCTGACCTTCGACACCTTTGAACCGGATCTCCGAGGCCAGCTCGTCGTTTCTTTCCAGTAGGGCCGGGATTTGTTTCACCCAGTTCAGCAGGACATCGCCCAGAATCGCGCTCGGTTGCTGACTGAAGACCTCAAGCGTCTGCAGCTCGATCAAAGAAGCATCGGCCAGTCGCTTTTCGCCCGGCTCATCCAGAGCTAGACCATTGACCTTGAACTGGCACACCACTTCGCTGACCGTCTTCAGGTCATTTTCAATGTGACGAAAAACTTCGCCCAGGGTGATTTCGGATCCGAAGCGCGCGATCAACTCGTGTTGTTGGAAAAGAAGCTGACTCATGATTTGACCTCCTGAGTTTCGGCTGACTGGGACTGCACTTCGGCCATCGTCATACCGTATGAATCTAAATAAAGAAGAAGAACTTTTTGCAAAAGATTTTGAATGTGCAAACTGCGCTCGAGAAGTTTCTCTTGGGTGTCGGGACCGATGCGGATTTTTTCCGTCTGGTACCAACGTACCAATGGTGAGAGTGTCGGAACCAATTGGCCGATCGTCTGGATGATCTCTTCACCCCGATCCATGATGCCCGCAACCCTCGCCAGATCCGTGCCCCGTTTCACGTTTTCCATTTGCTCGATCATCAATGAATTGATGTCCGCCATCTTGACGATGCCATCACGAAACAGTGCGGACTCGTTGGCCGGAAAATCTTCTGACATGTAGATCGCGCGCAGGAAATTCCACTGAAAGTCCGCATTCTTTGGCTCGAGACACCAGTACGAAGGCGTTCCTTCTTGAACGATGGCGACGGACAGTTCTTGTTTTTCGCCGTTCAACGCTTTTTTCATCACGTTCGCCACTTTGTCCGAGGCAAATTCGCTTTCGTCCGCACCGCGAAGAACGGCCGAGCCCGGAGCGCGCGGCCCGGTCTCCCAGAAATTGACACTCGCGAGACTGAGATTCACGCATGGAGTTCGGGTGAGGCTGGCCATGTGCATGGGGGCACTGTCGGCACCCACGACCAAACGCGCCTGCCGGATCATCGCGAACAATTCTTTGACGTTCGTTTTGCCGACAAAATTCACCACCCGCCCTTCGGCGACGGAAGAAGTGATTTGTTCGGCCATTGCCGATTCACTGGCGACCCCGATCAGACCGACCTGCAGGTCCGAAATTTTTAAAAATTGATTGATGATCGTTGCCCACTTGACCGGACTGATCATCTTTTTGCCTTCGCTGGCACCGATGTGAATCAGAACTTGCGGAATGTTTTGCATCACCGATGGCCCCTGCGGCCCCTGCCAGTCCGCCGCCGTCAAATCGACGCCGGCCATGGTCGCGAAAATATCCGCGAGGTGGTAACGGTTCGGACGGTTCACGCCGACTTGCGCATAAAAATACGCACTCATATCATCGGGGATGGCCAGAAAGCCGTCTGCCGTTCGCGAATATCCAGTAACACGTGTGGTCTCATGCGAGATCGCGTGGGTGAGGTAACTCGAAAAGGGAGAGAAGGAAAAATTTAAAATCCAGTCGTACTTTTCGTTTTTCAGTTCTTCGACGAAAGCGGACATTCTTTCGTGCGCCAGCTTCACGTCCAATTGCTCTTCAAGCAAGGGCGCGATGAAGTCTTGCGTTGGTAAAACGCGACGTTTCGAAATGACATCCAGACCTTCCAACGCTGCTTGGTAACGAGCGCGGCTCAGAACCTCGATTTGCGCTTGAGGATGCATGCGTTTCAAAGCGCGCAGGGCCGGCCAGGATTGAAAGATGTCACCCAAGCGGGCCAATTCAAGAACCAGTATTTTCACTTTGCACCTGCTCTCGGGTGAGCTCGACCAACATTTTTAACTTTTCCGTGTCGGCGTTAAAACCCTGAGTCGCCATCACTTCATCCGTGATTTTTTCAAGCCTCTGCAAGACGTTCTTGAGAAGCTGTTCGTTCTGTTCGGACATTTTCGATCTCCATATCTTGATTGATTTTTTTCATAATGATTTTACGGATCCGGCAGAGCTCATTCACTTCGCTGACGAAGTGGGGCTCGCGTTTCCACCGGATTAAAGAGTCCGCCCATTCCGGAAAGCTCTTTTCCAAAGCCGCCAGCGACAAGCGACCGGCCTGAACCGCTTGGATGCCGGCTTCAAATTCGGCATGGCGCTGGCTCAGGGCCTGAATTTCGACTCGCGACACTTCGGGTTGCTCAAATTTTTGTGAGCCGTTCAAATGCAGGCACCAAACCTGTTGCTCGATCAATTGCACTAAATCCTGATTCTGCGTCTCGAAACCAAAGGCCGGGCCTTGCATCCTTGTGCGTTTGGCACCGGTCGCGAATATCTTGGTTTTTTCCCCGCGCAAAATTCCGGACACCAGGGACAAAACAGATTCCACTTTCAGATTTTGAGCGCAAACATGCGTCGCTTGATGGCAGGGCTGCGAATGCAAACAGGGCGCGCAGGCCGCTTGTCCCTGAATCACCCAAGCACCGAGCTGCCACGGCGCCGTTTTCACCGGATCCGCGCTTCCCAGAAAAAGCGAAACCACCGGACAAGATTGTTGCGCGGCCAGGTGCTGGATGCTGGTGTCACCGGTCACCAACAGAGCCGCTTCTTTCAACAGCAAAGAGGCCTCTTCCAATGATGGCGTTAAAAATTCGTTCCAGGCGAAAACCGTCGCGACTTGATCTTTTTCCTGAGGACTGCACAGACCCAGAACGCGCGCTTCGGGAAATTCTTGCGCGAGCTTTTTCTTCAGTTCGGCAAATCGCTTCAGACCCCAGTTCTTTTTCACGTCCGACGTCAAAAGCTGCAGCAGAATCAGTGGCGAGCGGCGGCTTTCGGCCGACGGCACAGGGCCCACATGAATCCCCAAGGCTCTTTGTAAGACTTCGAGATAATGAAAGCGCGATCCCAGACGCTCGGAAAAATTCTCGTTCAGGTAGGTCTGCCAAGGGTTTTGGTCGACGACCTTCCGACCGAGACTGAGAGCCACCCCACGCTTTTCCGGAGACTGAATCAGGTCCATCAAACGCACGCTGAAGCGATTGTGGGTCAGATTGAAAACCATATCGAATTTTTGCTCGTTCAAGCCATCGATCGCCGTCTGCAGCTTTTCAAAAGCTTGGATGGGACTTTGTTTGCGCTCGACCAAGATGGTCTGGATTTCATTTCGGTCCAAACCGTGCCAATGATCCACCTCGGGCAGAAGATTTCGCACCGTTAAAAATTGCGAGTAGATCAAGACATGAATTTCGGCCTGGGGATATTGGCGCTTGAGATTCTGCACAACCTGGCGGTGCAGTAAAACATCTCCCAATCGCAATAACGACAGCAAAAGTATTTTCATGCGACCAGCTCCCTTAAGGCCCGCCACAGGCGAGCTTCTTCGCTTTGATTTTCGATCGGAATCAAATTCACGATGTCCTTGATCGTCAGCTCCAAATTTTCCGGAAGCCTTGCGTTTTGTAGGGCCTGAGCAAGGATCCACAGATCCTTGCGATCCGCTTCGCGCTGCAAAGCCGAGCGATGGAGGCCACGCAGATTTCGCGACAGTGCTTCGTACTGACTTTCAAGCCCGCTCCAGGCAGGACGAAATTCCAAAACGGGTGTTTCGGATATTTCGATATCGGCCGCATCGATGATTTGCAGATTTTCGCTAGCGCCCATAGCTTGCCAGCGAGCGATCAGCGGTGGGCGCAATTCGATCACCTGAATTTTCAATTGTTTTGGCAGGGCCGCCAGATGAAATCCGGCGCCCAAGCCCAACACCAACACCGCCTGCGCTGATTTTAGGACTTGGCGGTGATTTTCAATCCATAGCGCGGCTTCGCGTTCGGGATTGCGACGCGAGCAGAAGAGCCGACCTTCGATCGAAGGCAGCTTCAATTCATTTTCAATTGTCAGCTCGATGAGCTCAGCCGGCTTGAGCATTTCGAATTTCTTGCTCCACTTGTATCAATCGGACGTTCGTCGGTTCCCACAGAAGCAGTCTTTCGAGCTCGAGACGAGCTTCGACAAACTGGTTTCGCATGCAAAATAAATGAATCAAAAGCAGCGACATCTCTTCGTCGCAATCCACATCACTGACAAAATTTTCCAGAGATTCGATGGCGAAGGGATAGTCCTGGTCACGGATCGCCCAGCTGGCCGCCAGGTGCACGGCCGTGCGGTTTTTGGAATTGATGTCCAAGGCATTTTCCAGATTGGCGCGCGATAAAACATGATCGCCCATTTCGTTATGGACCAGAGCCAAACCCACCCATGCCTTGTCATTGCGCGGATTGATTTCCAAGGCCGTGCGAAATCGGGTTACCGCCAGGTTTTGCTCTTGCTGCTGAAGCGCTAGGGTTCCAAGATTGATGTGCAGGACGTCGGATCTGGGGTCAATCGTGAAGGCCTTATTATAGTACTCTTCGGCTCCTTCAAAATCACCTTCGCGCATGGCGATGTTCCCCAGATTTTTGAAAACTTCGAACAATTCGCTCGATTCACCCGTCATCAGGCCCATGGCTTCCATATAGGTCTGCTTGGCTTTCTCGTCCTGGTTCTGCTGATACAGACAGTGTCCCAAGCGTGCCATGTTTTCAAAGCAGAGATCATTTTTCACCAAGGCTTCAAACACCTTGGTCTTCAGTGGCAACTGCTTTTCCGACGTCAGACAAATCGCCAACCGTTTCAAAGCTTCCGGATGATTTGAATTCAAATAGAGACATTTGCGCAGCAAGTGCGCCGCCAGCGACGTTTCCCCGTGCTTGAAAAGAATGTCGGCATTGGTGAGCAAGACGGCCGTGTCATTTCCGCTCTTTGCGGCGACCTTGACCGGTGCGGCCGGAGGAGGCTCAACAATAATATGTTGAGTGGGCACATCGGCTTGAATTTTGATTTCGAAAAAACCGGTTCCAATCTTTGGTTCAGAGAGTGGAAACTGGACGTCGGCCTGTGGTCGGGAAAGTTCTTCCTGCATGTGAGAGCTTGCTCCTTGTTACACACAGTGAAGAGCAACCCTCGTACCACATTGTTTTTTTGATGAAATGAAAATCAGAACGATCTGAGTCGCCCCAGCCCTCAAGTCTTTGACTGCAACTCTGGCTTGAGCGTCAAAGACTTGGCAAGCCCCCATCATTGGTCTTGCCCGGCTGTCGAGCGAAGCCTTAAGCTTCCTCGTCCAAACGATTCGTGAACTGACGACTTTTGTATGAGCCCACCGCTTTTTTACTTTTGCGGATTTCTTGAAGCTCACGGATGATCGTCGATTTCGCCGCTTCGATACAAGCCAAGATCTCAAGATCCTGCGCCAAGATTCGGCTGACGTATTCTTCCTTGATCGCCAAGCAGGTCGCCACTTCGCGTTTTTGCGCGTCGGTCACCTGAACTTCGGGCTGTTGCTGGGCCACATCGACTTCGGCATCGATGTAACGAATGGTCTCGAGAATTTTTTCGCGAGTTTGGTAAAAACTTTCCAGATTGGCAAAGTCGTTTCGCGAGAAATTCAGCAGTTCCGTCTCGTTCAACGAGTAGAACTTCTCGAGATAGTGATTCTTATGATTCAGCAAATCGATGATTCGATTCATGAGCCCCTCCTAGGCAAATTGATTTATAAATCCAAAACTTGATCAGCCCGCTTTATCGGGCGTTTTCTTTTCTTCTTCTTTTTTCAGCTTTTCGATCGCCTGTTTCCATCCGTCGTACAGGTTCTCGAGAATTTTAAGCGATGCCCGCAACGGTTCCGGATCGCCCGCGATATTGGCCTTCGTGTACTGCTCGGTGATGAACATGTACAGCTGCTCAAGTCTCGAAGCGATCTCGCCGCCGACTTTGTGATCCAAAGTGTTGTTCAGCTCCAGCACGATATCAAAAGCGCGTCCGATGTTGACGCATCTTTCGGCGACTTTCTTTTCTTCCGTCGCCTTGATCGCCAGCTTCGTGAACTTGATCGCGCCTTCGTACATCATCAAAAGAAGCTTTTCAGGGCTCGCGCTTTGAATCGATGTCGTCTTATATTTCTGATATGGATGACTCATACTGCTTTGTCCGTCCTTTACCCATGCATTTCGGCACTTTCCACTTCATCATCAAGGTCCAGTTTCAATTTCCATCTGTTCACGTCTTTAGCCCTGTTTCATCGCCCCACCGATGGCGCCCACCGCGGCACCTTGGCTCTGCAACTGCGACATTTTCCCTTCCAAATCCGAGAACTGTCGGCGCAAGGTCTCTTCCCGTTTGGTCAGTTGCTGCTCTTTATTGTCGATCCGCTTGTTGATCGAATCGATTTTCTGCTGCAAGCCCCGCTTGCGATTGGCCAGCGGGCCGTTGGCCGCGTCCAGGATCGTGCCCACCTGGCGCTTCATCGAAGGGATGAATCCGGTCTTGAAACCGTCACCCCGAAGAAAGTTCGCCACCGACTGCGGATTGGCCGAGAGAACTTTGTTGAATTTCTCTTGGTTGAAATTCAAAGTTCCGTTTCGGTTGAACTCGATCCCCAAGTCCCCGATGCGGGTGATGTTCGGCGACAGTCCCATTTGCGGATCCAAAATAATTCTTCGCAAGGTGGACTCGATCGTGCGCACCAAGCCGTCTCCGCCCAAGGGCCCCAGTCTTTCTTTGCCGTCCTGACCTTTTTGCAATTTGTGCTGATCCTGAATGAACTGCAAAGCGCCGTTGTAAGCGTCAACGAAAGATTTGATCTTACCGCTGATCACTTCCATGTCTTCCTTGACGCTCAAGCGCACGGCCCGTCCCGGAGACTGTTGTTTCAGATCCAACGTCACGCCCGGAATCAGGTCATTGACGATATTGTCGGGAACTTCGACCTCGAAGCCGTCGACTTTCACTTTGGCGTTTTGCGCCGGACGGGACTCTTCAAAATACACGTCTTGATCCCCGTCCAGCATGTAAACCGTCGGGAAATTCACCTGGTTGTCGTTTCCGGGTTGCAGGCCCGTGACCATCAGGCGAAATGGATTTTCGGCGTCTTTGCGATCATTCATCACCATCGCTTGCAAACCCACACCGGCCGAATTGATCGCTTTTGCCAGTCCATCCAAGGTGTTATTTTGTTCGTTGATGTAAACGTCTTTTCGACCATTCGGGGTATCGAAGCGCAAATAGCCCGTTCCGATCTGAGTTTTATCTTTATCGGGAAAACTGTTCGACAAAGCACCCGGCTTTTGCGCCAACTGCATGACTTCGATTTGCCACTGCCCCGTCACCGCCGCGTTCGGATCCACCGTGCCGTCGATGATGTTGGGGTCACCCGAGACAAGCTTGTTATTGGTGAAGCCACGAATGCCGACCAGCTCGGTGATGTTCTTGGTGATATCGGTGACCTTGGTTTCAAGATCGCCCACCAATTTTTGCTTTCCTTCTTCTTTCCCCTTCTGGGCCTCCATTGTCTTCACGGGAATGCGTTCCGCCTCCATGATTTGATCGACAATGTTTGGGGGAAGACCACTGGCCATTCCCGAAAATCGGATTGCACCCATACATTCATTCTCACTGATTTTTATGCCCAACCGTGAGTCAATTAAATGTCTCGACGAGGTCCTGAAACGATGGGTTTCTGGCTCTGAAAACGATGGAATTTTGACTGCAGATTTTCACGTTTTCGGTCGCGAAAACGCATTGGTTACCGCTGATCGAGCGGCTTGGCGTTTCGTCTAGGAAAAAAAATCCCGTATTTGCAGAAGTGATGGCTTCGATAATTTTCAGTGTTTTGCATTTTGGGACTTGAGACTTGTTCCCCAGAAAATCGGCGGCTTCTTTTGCTGCAATTCTTTTTGAAAACGCGGCAAAATTTCCCTCATCGCCTCGGGCAATAAAAAAATCTCGTCCATTTTTTTGAGTGGCACCCACTGAAAAGAAATCTTTTCTTCCATGCTGGGCGGGCTTTCCAGGTTGATGGCCCCGTCCAGTCTTTCGATCATCCATAAAAAATTAATTTCGAGAATGTCGACGAGCTTTCCGGATTTCTTTTTCATCGACCAAGCGTTCTCAAAGCATCCCAAAAACTGCGTGGGGCGCACGGCCCAGGCCAGCTCCTCTTGAAATTCGCGCACCAGCGCGGTCGTCACAGATTCGCCGGGGTCGACTTTCCCGCCGGGCAAAAAAAGATGCCCGCCTTCAAAATTATTTTTGACCAGCAAAACGTGGTCCTGATGAAAGATGATTCCACGAGCAAGCTTCAGTTCAGTGTATTCGCGCTGATTGTCGGCCATGCGGAAATTGAATCACTGATTCGATTCGATCGCAAGGCCGCTTTCCAAACTCAAATGCTTATTGAGCTGGAGCAGAAACTCCAAGGAGACCTTTGGACGCTTCAGTTTTGAGTTTATCGTATGTCGCAAGGATCCAGTCCTTCTGCGCAAACACGCTGGTGTTGCTCAGACCTTGGTGACAAGTCACCGCCGAATCGGACTTAAAATTAGCTTTCTCCAAGGTCTCAACCGCCGAATTTACGCCCAGGATGAATAGGCCGGCGTCGGTTTTCAGCAAGGTCGGACCGCCCGAGTCCCCGGCGCAAGCACCACTTCCGTGAGATTGATCAAAATATAAAACTTTTTGGCGGTTGCTCTTCGTTATTTTTTCCGGCGCATCGGATTCTTGCAAAGGGCTGATGGTCGCCGTTCGCAGAATGGCCCCATTTGGATCGTTCGCAAGATAGTCCGTCGATTTTCCGTAACCGGTGACAATGATCTTCGAGTCTCCAGTCAGATCCATTGGCTCGAGCAACAATCGAAGTGTTTGTTTGGCCGCAGGTGCGACTCCTTGAAATCGAATCATGGACAAATCAGACTCGGTCGATTTGGGGTCATATTCGCCGCCGTAATCTTTGTGCCTGATAATTTGCTCGCTCGGACGAAGAGCGTCGGCGTTTTCATTGTGCATCTGACAAATTGGATCTGTTGAAAAAGCCACGAAGATTTTGCTTTCATCCTCGTTCTCCGGCACACAGTGCGCGGCGGTGAGCACAATGTTTCGATCAATCAACGACCCCGTGCAAGCATACATTTTTTCGTGATCATCATCACCGTATGTGCCCGTAAGATACAGGATGAACACGGTGCCTTCTGCGAGAATGGAATCGGCCGACACTGGTTGGCCACCGAAAATTCCGGACTTTAATACTCCGTTTTCGCAGATCACTCGATTCGCGGCTTCATCTTTCTTATCACACGCGGTGATGAAAATAGAGAGAGCAATCCCTAGAACCAACCCCAAACGACCCATCGCAAACCCCCGTTTTCGATGGTCCGGGGTATATCGCAAAATTTGTCACAATCAATCTTCTAAAGTTTACTCATGGAAAAAAAACGGATTTGGCCAAAAGTTATTCACCGTGTTTCGTCACCACCTCTCGAAGAACGGCACCGGCTGCAGTCTACAAACGTTTATAACTCCTTAAGAGCGCTGAAGAAAATGGCACAAGTCTTGGATGTGAACTGTCGGGATTCTTTTGCGCAAAATGAAGGAGCGGGTTCTATGAAGAAGGCTTTCTCGACGTTGATGATGTTGGTTGCGGTTGTCGCCTTTGCTGTCGCTTGCAAAAAAAATGATGACAGCGGTGGTGGCAGCAATTATGCGGCAACTCCGACTGTGGCGCCGACGCAGAACTGCGTGAATCCCGCCACCCCAGGTTGCACTCCGGCCCAGCCCAATTTTTATCAACAGAATGCTCCGCAATTTATCAATTATCAGTGGGGATACGCGAATGGTTTTTGCGGTTGCCCGACTGGCTACCGTCCGGTCATGAATCAGAGCTGGGGCATGAGCTGCGCTCCTTATTCTTGGTTCCCGAATGGTTTTTATTACAGCAGCTACGCCACCTTCGATATTCAGAGCAACTGGTATGGTCCGCAGAATGGACAATGGACCAGCATCCCGCAGGTGACTTATTCACCGGCGACTTCGGGAAACACCACCTCTTGCGGAGCTGTCGCTTCCGTGATTTGTGACACGCGAAATCCAGCCACTTGCACGAACGGCTCAACCTGCCGTCAGGTTGGCGGCGGGACTTATTTAGGTCTTTGCTCGAATGGTGTTGGCAATGAAAGCTATCAGAATCCAACCCCGCAAAATGGCTGTGCCGTTTACAACGGTTATGGCTGGGTCAACGTCTGTTCGGGCGGGAATTCAGGATATTATTATTACGGAGTCTCGGGCTCGCTCAATAGCACGTTGCTCCCGAGATAAATCAGCTCTGAAACGGCGCGTATTCAATCATGATTAGGCGCCACATGCCGGGGCTTGTGGTACCTTTTTAGGCATGGAATCACAATCGCAAAACAATCCATTCATAGAAGCTTTCGAAAAACGAACTTTCCAAACGCGCGACGAAGCGATCCCGTTTGACCAGATCAAGCTGGAGCATTTTCTTCCGGCGCTTGATTACGGGATCGCGCAAGCGCGAAAGAATATTCAGAAGCTCAAAGACAATACGGCCCCGGCAAATTTCGAGAACACCATCATGGCATTGGAAACCGCCAGCGAAGGTTACGAAAGTGTTCAGTCCGTTTATTTTAATCTCTTCAGCGCCGAAGCCGACGAAGCGTTGCAAGCTTTAGCGAAAGACATCTCCCCCAAGTCCGCGGCTTTCGCCAGCGAAGTTTCTCTGGATGAAAAGCTTTTCGGTAAAATCAAAGAAGTCTTTGAAAAGCGCGAGAGCCTGAACCTTTCGCCAGAGCAAATTCGACTGGTCGAAAAGTATTACAAAGACTTTTCCCGAAACGGCGCCCTGCTGTCGGAAGCGGACAAAGATAAATTGCGCCAGATCGACCAAGAGCTTTCGGTTCTGGGACCGCAGTTTTCCGAAAACGTTTTGAAAGCGACCAATGCCTTTGAACTTTTGATCGATAACAAATCTGATCTTCTGGGTTTGCCAGAAGGTGCGATCGAAGCGGCCGCGCAAGAAGCGGAAGCCAAAGGCCACAAAGGCAAATGGCTTTTCAATCTGCAAGGCCCGAGCTTTCTGCCGTTCATGCAGTACGCACAGAATCGCGAACTGCGCCGCAAACTTTGGACCGCTTACAATTCGCGCTCGTACAAAGACGGTTTCGACAATCAAGAGATCGTCAAAAAAATCGTGCAGCTTCGACACGACCGCGCGGTTTTGTTGGGATTCAAATCACATGCGGACTTTATTCTGTCCGAGCGCATGGCGCAGAATCCAGAACAGGTTCGCAAATTCCTGAACGAGCTTTTGGTGCCATCGAAAAAAGCGGCGGATCGCGATGTGGCGGAACTGCGCGCCTTTAAAAAATCTCTCGACGGCAACGATGAAGTGATGCCGTGGGATTTCGCTTACTATTCTGAAAAACTGAAAGAAAAGAAATACAAGTACAACGACGAAGAGCTTCGACCTTTTTTCAAATTGGAAACGGTCGTTGAAGGTGTCTTCGAACACGCCCGCCGCCTGTACGGTATCACTTTCAAAGAAGTATTGGATGTTCCCAAGTATCATCCCGAAGTCCGCGCCTTCGAAGTGCGTGAAGAGCGCACCCAGAATTACGTCGGTCTTTTCTACACGGACTTTTTCCCGCGCGAGACCAAAAAAGGTGGCGCATGGATGACCGTTTACCGCGAGCAAGGCTATCACAATGGCCAAGTCCGCCGTCCACACGTCAGCATCGTTTGCAACTTTACGAAACCAACTGCTTCCAAACCTTCGCTGCTGACTTACGATGAAGTGCAAACCTTGTTTCACGAATTCGGCCATGCTTTGCACGGTTTGCTGTCGCAGGTGACCTACCGATCGCTCGCCGGCACCAATGTTTATTGGGACTTTGTCGAGCTGCCTTCGCAAATCATGGAAAACTGGGTGAAGGAAAAAGAAGGTCTCGATATTTTCGCCCGACACTATCAAAGCAAACAACCGATCCCGCAAGAGCTGGTGGATAAAATCAAGAAAGCCTCGCAGTTTCAGGCGGGTTACTATTCCATGCGCCAGCTGCAGTTCGCGTTCTTGGATATGGCTTGGCACTCGCAAGATCCGAAAGACATCAAAGACGTCGATGCCTTCGAGAACAAAGCGACCGAACACACCCGGGCCTTGCCAAAAATTCCGGGCACCAACACCAGCTGTGCCTTCAGCCATATTTTTGCCGGCGGTTATTCGGCCGGATATTACAGCTACAAATGGGCCGAGGTCTTGGATGCCGATGCGTTCGAGTACTTTAAGGAAGCCGGTCTCTTCAACCGCGAGATCGCCGAAAAATTCAAGAACAGCATCCTTTCGCGTGGCGGAACCGAGCACCCGATGGAGCTTTACAAAAAATTTCGTGGCCGCGAACCAGATCCGAAAGCTCTGCTTCGCCGTGAAGGACTTTTGAGCGTATGAAGAAATTGGTCGTCAATTCGTCCCGCAGTCTGGCGCTGGTCTACCGGCCGGACACTCCGGCCGCCCTCAGTCTGGCAAAGGCTTTGACGGTTTGGTTGAAAGAACGTGATTACAAGGTTTTCACCGCCCCCGAGCAAAAACTGATTACGGGGACGACGCTTTTGAAATCCGCCAATGCTCTGGAAAAGATGAGCTTGATCGTCGTCTTGGGTGGCGACGGAACTTATTTGCGTGCCGTGCGTTTGCTAAATGGCAAAAGTGTGCCGATTCTTGGCGTGAATTTGGGATCTCTGGGATTTCTCACTCCGACCCGCGCCGACGAACTTTTCACGGCGGTTGATGAGGCCCTGAAAAATAAGATGGAGCTTCGACCGCGGTCGATGATCCAAGTTCAGTTGTTGCGAAAAGGTCGAAAGAAGCTCGAGATGCTGGCCCTGAATGACATCGTGATCGAGCGCGGATCTTTGAGCCAGCTGATCAACATTTCAATCCACAGCGAAAAAATGCTGGTGTCGGAAATCAAGGCCGACGGTTTGATTATTTCGACCCCGACCGGTTCGACCGCCTATAACTTGTCCGCGGGTGGCCCGATCCTGCACCCGGAAGCCCGCGTCTTTATTGTGACTCCGATCGCGCCGCACAGTTTGACCAGCCGGCCCTTCATCTTCCCAGATGAAATACAATTGAGTTTCAGGATGGTCAGCAAATTGCAATCCGACCGCCCGACAACCCGCTCTGCGAAAGACCGAGCCCACTTCGTGGTCGATGGCGTTAAAGTTGACGACATCAGCCAGGATGACGAGATTCTCATTCGCCGACACCAAGTCGATCACCTGATGGTCCGAGACCCTGCCCAGAACTTTTTCCACCTGCTTCGGGAAAAGCTCAAATTCGGAGATCGAAACTAGAGCCCGATCAGGACTCTTCTGGCTCGGCTTCCGGGTCGAACGCTCGCTCTTGGTGCATCTGCGAGTCGATTGGACAGCGGCGCGGTTTTTAGCAACTGTCACAAAATAAAGAATTCTGGGGGAGTTCCCTGCCGGAAAGCCGCTCGGGTATTGAAACAGGCGGATTTCTGTGTACACTTATCTGGCCCAAACAAGCTTGAGGAGACCATATGTTGCAAGAACTGAAGGTGATCAATTTTGCGATCATTGAAAATCTCGATATTCAATTCCGCACGGGATTGAACATTCTGAGCGGCGAAACTGGCGCCGGCAAATCAGTTCTGCTGAAAAGCTTGGGTCTTTTGATGGGCCAAAAAGGATCGACCGAGTCGATTCGTTCGGGCTGCAATCAGGCTTCGGTGGAAGGCTGCTTTGATCTTTCCAAACGGAAAGATATCAAAAAGAAATTGGAAGAAATCGGCATTGAGACCGAAGAAAATGTTTTGGTCGTTCGCCGCGTTCTTTCCGAAGACAAGTCCCGCATTTACCTGAACGGCACCATGAGCACGCTCAATGCGCTTCGTGATGTTGTCTCCCCGCTGATCGAGGTCGCTGGACACTCGGCCCCGTTGATCGAAATGACCGGACAGCATGAAAATCGAAATCTGATTTCAAAGGCTTACCATCTGGATCTTTTGGATCAGTACGTGGGCGCCTGGGACGTCCGCAATCAATTTGGCGACAAGTTCGAGCGGATGAAAGAAATCGAGCGCGAAATTTCCGATCTCGAAAAAGAGGCACAGAACAAAGCGCAACGTTTGGACTTTTTGATTTTTCAACGAGATGAAATCCGCAATCTGGGTCTGGATCCGGAAACTGATCAGGACATCGAAGTCGAAATCAAGAAGCTCAAGAACTCGGCTCGGCTGAGTGGTTTCGTCGATTCGGCCGAAGAGGCTTTGTACACGGAAGACGATTCGGCCATCAGTCGCCTGAATCACGTCATGAAAAAATCTTTCGACGTTGCCCAGATCGATCCGAAGATCGAAGAAAAGCTGGCGGTCCTGACCCAAGCCAAGGGCTTGATCGAAGACGCCCTGTACGATCTTCGCCAGTACGTCTCGAATATCGAAAGCGATCCCGGTCGTCTGGAAGAGCTCGAATCCCGCCTGAGCGGCATGCGCAAGCTGCAGAAAAAATACGGACCTGCGATCGCGGATATCTTTCAGGCGCTGTCGCAGATCGAAACCGAAATTAAAACTTTGGAAAATTCCGACCAGAAGATCGAGGAGCTTAAGAAAGAATCCGCGAAGCTGATGAAGGAATTGGCAAAACTGGCGCAGACCCTGCACGAAAAGCGCGCGGGTGGCAGTCGCATGCTGGCCGATTCGGTGAATGCCGAACTGAAAGACCTGAACATGAAGGGTGTCACTTTTCACGTGTCGGTCGAGAGCTTGAAAGAAATGAGCAGCACCGGTAACAGCGATGTCGAGTTCATGAGTCAAACTTCACCCAAGGATCCGAAACGACCTTTGGCGAAATTTGCCAGCGGCGGGGAATTGTCCCGCATTCTGTTATCATTGAAGCGCGTGGTGGGCTCGTCTCATCAACCCCGAACTTACCTGTTCGACGAAGTCGACACCGGAGTTTCCGGACCAACGGCCGAAAAAGTCGGCCGCAAGCTCAAGTCCATCGCCAAAGGACAGCAGGTCATCTGCATCACTCACCTTCCGCAGGTCGCCGCTTACGGAGACGCTCATTTCTTCATTCAAAAATCTCCGCAAAAAGGCAGCGTGGCGATGGAGATCACCGAGCTGAAACCAAAAGACCGCGTGCAGGAAATCGCCCGCCTGATCTCGGGCGAGAAAATTTCAAAGACCAGCCTAGCCCACGCCGAACAACTTCTAACCGAAGCCCGCTAAAAGTGTCCGTGTACTTTTTCGGCGCGCTCTGCGCCAAATTCCACGGCCAAGAAGATTCGGTTGATCGAAATGGTGCGTGCCGTATCGGCTGCACGTACCTTTGTCCAAATCCCATCCGCTAGACCTGCTCAGATAGCCTTGCAGACGATAAGATTGAAAAATCTTTCCGCATGGAGGACGACACGATGACTCGACTTTTCATTGTTATGGCTAGCATGTTTCTAGGTGCATCGGCATTCGCGGCCGGCGGTAGCGGAAATTCTTTGGGTGCCGGAATCATCTTGATGACTCCGGGCCAAGAAGATCTGAATTCGGTGACCGACGAAATCAACGCTGCGGAATCGAGATCGATCAACAAGCTTGGAACGGCTTACGAACTGCCGCTCTATTATCAGTATCGTTTTAGCGGCTCGATGTTCGCCTTGCAATTTCGCCCCTCTTATTTCATGCAAAACGCCAGTGGCAGTGGCTACGACACCAAGCTTTCGGGATTTACGATCTTTCCGATGCTTCGCATGTACCCGCTGGAAAACAGTTTCATCCACTTTTTCATGCAGACCGGAGTTGGCTATGGTCGCATCAGCGGATCGATGAGTGGACCGAACGGCAGTGTCGACTGGGCCGGCGGCGCCTTCGGCGCGATCGCGGGTCTGGGCGCTGAATTTTGTTTCACCGATGCTCACTGCGTGGTGGTCGAAGGCAACGTTCGCTACTTGCCAATCGAGCGCAACATCGTCACCCACGTCAGCGGAACACCTTCCGGATTTGACACCGTCACCGACGACCACGAACTTGAAAACGCCAACATGGACGTCAAATCCACCATGTCCGGAATCCAAGGCGGCCTCTTCTACCAACTGAACTTCTAAAAAGTGTCCGTGTACTTTTTCGGCGCGCTCTGCGCCAAAAATACACGGAGCAGGCTTGGCGCGTCCCGTTCGTTTCGCACACGAAGCCATGCATGAGAATCGGACGCCATCTTAATATCAACTGCAGTGAGACCTATCCTGGATGGCGACCGAGTGAGATCCCAGTGCTCAACTGAAGCTTTGCGCAAAAATCAATGGACGTAGTCTGTATCGAATGATTGCACGCCTTTTCTTTGCTTTCAGATGGAAGCCTGCGATCGTAGCGAATTATCGTGGGCGTCCTCATAGCTTCCAGATGGAAGCGAAGTGGGTTCGCCGCTTGTTTGAATGATGCTTCGACTCGCGGTCGAGTTACCGCAAGTCTTTCCACTCGTAGCCCTGCTCTGTCAGACACAGGGCTTGGGGTTGTTCGAACCAGCTTCCCAAATTGATCGAGATTTTTTTCTGGCCGGCGCTCTCAAAATGGTGCTCGTCCAGGACGTGCATGTGGCCGGTGATGATCAGTTCAAAATCGGACTCGGCCGCTTTTGCGATCGCGTACTTGCGGATTTTTTGGCGAAGATCGTCTTCAGAGTCGCGGCGTTTGACCGAGCTTTTTTTGCGGCTCTTGCGCGAGCTCCATGAACCCAATCCGTCTAAAAGCTTGCCGGGTAAAATGTAGGCCAGCTTCTCGAGGTTCGGGCGACGGATGAACTCGCGGTACTTGAGGTAAACGTGATCCTCGGGGTTGATGAAATCTCCGTGCTCGAGGCGCACGCGGTGCGGACCCAGTTGAATGATCTGATGTTCGACCCAGACCGGAATGTGCAGCTTTTTTTCCCAGAAGCCTTTGACGTGAACGTCGTGGTTTCCTTCAAAGTAAACGACCTCGACACCTTTTTGTTTGAGGGCGGCGATGGCGTCGACCAAGGCTTGAAATTTTTTTTGAAAGACGTCCGAGTCCCCGACCCACAGATCGAAGATATCGCCCAACAAAAACAGATGCGTGGTCCCAGCATCGTTCAGCAGAAAATGCAAAAAGCGCAACAGGATGACACTGTTGCGCTCGTTGATGTTTCGAAGATGGATGTCAGAGACGAACCAAGCTCGCATTATCGGTCTTGGTTGGCTTCACCCTGGCGCTTGCGAATGAAAGCCGGAACTTCCAAGTTTTGGCTTGAAAATGGCGAGCTCAAAACTTCGCGAGCCATGCGGCGTGCTTCTTCCAACGATTGCTCGGTGGGATCGACGTTCATGGACAGCTGCTCGGGTTGGTGATGGCGCTGCTTCAGGTCTTGGCTTTCTTTGAAAGCCTTCGCTTTCGCGATCAACATGTCACGAGCGGAAATGCTGGCTTCTGTCGGAGGAACTTGCATCGAAGGAGACAGCATCTCGGGCATTTCGACTGGTGGCTGGACCGACACATTTTGCTGAAAGTGCGGAGTGACCGGACTTTGCGCATGCGGCGGAGCTTGCGGAATCACGGCTGCCGGCTCAGAGCTGACTCCGGACATTTGCTGCTGGCTTGATGTTTGCGGCATGTAAGCCGGAATCGCGTAGCTTGGTTGCACTTGTTGCTGTTGCTGCGAAGGCTGTTGCGATTGCGGCTGTTGGAAAGACTGAGGCTGTTGCTGCAGAGATTGATGCTGCGGCGAAGGCTGTTGCTGAATTTGCGCAGACTGCTGGTACGGCTGTGACGAAGACAAGGGTGCCGAGTAAGTCGGAGCTTGCGGCATCTGCGGCATGATCACCGAAGGCTGTTGCTGCATGGATGGCTGCTGATGTTGCTGCGGCTGTTGTTGCTGGTAGCTTGGCATCGGCGGGACCGGCGCTTGCGGCGAAGATGCTTGATGAAACATCGGCTGCGGAGGCTGCGGCATCATGATGTTCTGAGTAGGATGTTGGAACGAAGGAATCGGTGGCAATTCGATCTTCGGCATCGAAGTCGAAGGTGCCGTGTTCAGGAAATCCTGCATGCGGGCCATGGTGTCGACACTCTGGATTTTGCGCTCGGGATCGGCGAAACCGGTCGCGATCACGGTGACGCGAACTTCGTCGTCCATGGTTTCATCGATGACCGCGCCGAAGATGATTTCGGCATCTTCGTGAGCGGCTTCGGTGATCAAAGTCGAAGCTTCGTTCACTTCGTACAGGCTCAGATCCGAAGGACCCGTCACGTTGATGATGATGCCGGTGGCACCATCGATTTTGATATTTTCCAAAAGCGGAGAAGAGATCGCGGCCGTCGCGGCTTCCACCGCACGGTTTTCACCTTTGGCGTAACCGGTTCCCATCAACGCCAAGCCTTTGGCCTGCATGACGGTGCGGATATCGGCGAAGTCCAAGTTGATCAGACCGCGGATGTTGATCAGGTCCGAAATCCCCTTCACCGCTTGCAATAGAACTTCGTCGGCTTTCTTGAAAGTCTCGGTCAACGGAGTTCTGTCACCAGCGATGGCGAGCAATTTCTGATTCGGGATCACGATCAGCGTATCGACGTTTTCTTTCAGCTCTTGCAGACCGCCTTCCGCGTGTTTCTGACGACGCTTTCCTTCGAAAACGAACGGACGAGTCACGACACCGATGGTGAGCGCACCCAGTTCACGAGCGATCTTGGCGACGACCGGAGCTCCGCCGGTTCCCGTACCGCCGCCCATGCCTGCAGTCACGAAAACCATGTCGGAACCCTCTAATTTTTCAACGATTTCATTGTACGATTCGATGGCGGCGCGACGGCCGACATCGGGATTGGCACCGGCGCCGAGACCTTTTGTCAGATCCAGACCCAGTTGAATTTTGCCGGAGGCTTTGTTGGCATTCAGGGCTTGAATATCGGTATTGGCAACGATGAATTCAACGCCGTTCATTTCGGATTCGATCATGGTGGAAACCGCATTGCTTCCGCCGCCACCGACGCCGACGACCTTGATGTTGGCTCCAATACTGATGTTCTCTTCCAATTCAAACATGATGCTGCCCTCCTGGCTTGAGCTTCTTGCTTAAGCCCCTATTAAAATAATCCCTCGAAGAAGTTTTTCATTTTAGTGCCGAACGAGTTCAGACTTTCCGCGATGGCATCTTCGTTCTTCATTGAATTTGCTTTCGTGAATTTCTTTTGCGCCAGCCCGTAAAGCAGCAGTCCCACCGAAGTCGCGTAAGCTCCAGACTTTACAACTTCGGTCAATCCGCCGACTTTTTCATTCGAGCCAACCGGAGAGCCGCGACGAACGGGAATATCAAAGATAAACTCGCCCATTTCGACCAGACCTTCCAGCTGCGAAGCCCCGCCCGTCAGAACCACACCCGATCCCAACAAAGGCAAAAGCCCACTCATTCTTAAATCATTTGAAATCATTTGCAGAGTTTCTTCCGCACGCGGCTCGATCACCTCGGCCAGATCTTTGCGCAAGACCGTGCGTGCTTTGCGGCCGCCGACGCCTTCGACTTCCATGGTGTCTTCTTCAGATACCAAAGCGGCCATGGCGCTACCGTAAGTTTTCTTGAGCTCTTCGGCCGCAACTTGTGGCGTGCGCAATCCAATGGCCACGTCATGCGTGAAGTGTTGTCCACCCACCGGGATAACGGACGTGTAAGCCAGGCTGCCGTGAATGTAATAAACGCAGTTGCAAGAACCGGCACCCATGTCGACCAGACAAACGCCCAGGGCTTTTTCGTCATCGGATAAGACAGACATTGCCGACGCGAGTGGATCCAAAACGAAACCCAAAACTTTCAGGCCCGCTTTTTCGATGCATTTCACGTTGTTGGCGATGGCGGTTTGACTGCTGGTCACGATGTGCACGCCAGCTTCCAAACGAATGCCGGACATGCCGATCGGATCTAAAATTCCGTCCTGACCGTCGACTTTGTATTCGCGAGGCAAAACGTGCAAGACCGTGCGATCTGTCGGCACCGCCACGGCTTTCGCCGCTTCGATCACGCGTTCGACGTCTTGAGAGGTCACCTCTTTATTCTTGATGGCGACCATTCCTTTGGAATCAAAAGATTTAATGTGCGATCCCGCGACGCCAACCCAGACCTCTTCGATCTTGTAGCCTGACATCAATTCAGCTTCTTCGCGGGCTTTGCGGATGGATTCGGCGGTGGCTTCGATATTAACGACCACGCCTTGTCGGATGCCAGTGTTCGGAGCTGTTCCCAGACCGACGATTTCCAATTTTGGATTTTCTGTGGCATTAATGGCTGGGTCTACGGACTTATCGACAGTTGCTATCACCACGCTGACCTTGGAAGAACCAATGTCGAGACCAGCAATAACAAGAGGTCTTGCACCTTTTTGTGACAATTTCGTATTCATTTTTAGACTCGTCCGTAAGTAGAGAACTGTTCAGTTCCAAAACAAACGCCCATCCAAGACATTTGTCCCTATGACAAAAGCTTAGGGGTCCTTACGCAGCCTGACAAGAACTTTTTTTGACAAATTTGCGTCGATGACGCGCGCTTCTAACTCACGCGTTTCGAGATACTCGAGCACTTGCGAAACACGTGCGGCTTTCAACGGAATATTTTCTTCGCCGATTTTCACTTTGATTCCGGATTGAATCAACGTCGCCCAAAATCCTTCTTTCGGATCGTAACGAAGTTCCGAAATCTTTCGATGAGAAAATTCTCCTTCGCTCGGAACATCTTCAATCACCTTCACCGCTTTTTTTCTCATCGCCATGTTGTTTTCGAAAAGTGGACCTTCCAGCAAAGTCACGTCCGGTGCGGTTTTCGAGGTCACCGGCTGCAACAAACTGCCGTCTTCCACCACCGGAAAAATCTCTCCGCTTTTTGAAAGATACAAAAGCTTCACGCTCTTCGGATGAATTTTCACGTTCAAGCGTGTCGGCCAGCTGCGCGAGATCGCGTTGGTCTCGATCCACGAAAGACTGCGAATCAATTTTGAAATTTCTGGCAGATTCAATTGCCACAAAGATTGCCCGCGATACTTTTCCAAACGTTGATTGAGATCGGCGACCAAGGGTTGCAAGAACTGTGGACTGGCATCTCGGCCATTCATATCGATGGCGATTTCGATTTGTTCAAGATTGAAAAAACCACGTTGGTTCAGCCAGTGAATGGTGCCAAAGACGGCGGCAGGAATCACGATCATCACGACAAGCAGTTTTAAGATCAGTTTTTTCATAGTCTGACCTTATCCTACGTAATTCAAAGCGCATTGGAAACGCCCGTCTGGCGACCCGGACTTTGAACCGGGAATAAAAAAAGCCGGGTGACCTTGCGGACCACCCGGCTTGAATTCAATACGTTTCAATAAAATTAGGGAGACATCGAAGGCATCACGGACGAGGACGAATCCTCGGTCATGATGACGATGTCGACACGGCGATTTTGCGCGCGTCCCGCTTTGGTTTTATTGTTCGCCAATGGGTGATCAGGACCGTATCCCTGCGCTTCGATTGCTGGCGCACCCGATGCGTCCGTCGTGCTGGATCCGGTTGCGGAACCTTGGCTCAAGTTGTCTTCCAGATATTTAGCGACGGATTCGGCACGTTGCTGCGAGATCTTTTTATTCGCAGCCGCTGTACCGGTGGCGTCCGTATGTCCTTCGACAACGATCTTCTTGGCGTTGGTTTGCTCGATCGCGGTCTTTACTTTATTCAGTGTCGCGTAGGCGGCTGCCGGCACTTCAGATCGGCCCGATGCAAAGTTCAAAGACTTTAAACGGACAATCAAATTATTTCCCTGACGGAAAACTTCCGCTTCTTTCGGCGAAAATTGATTTTGCACCGCTAAGATGATCGCATCTGCATTTCGTTGTGCATCCAAAGCCGATTGCGCGGCGGTTGCGGACTGTTGTGCCTCCGCTGCGGATCGTTGCGCGGCGGTCAGTTGAGATTCGGTCGAGCTCATGCGGTTCGTGAGCATATTGATTTGCTCGTCACGATTGTAGATATCTAAAGCCAAAGGCTCATTGCCGGTTTGACCGCTCTTCTTGGAAATCTCGGTGACCTTCACGAGCTTTTGAGACTCTTTCAGGGCTTCATCTTGCGCGGCGGAAACCAGTGCATCGTTGTGGCGATCGGAATTGATCGTCATTTCGGCGCTGCGGATTCTTTGCTGAGTGCTCGCCAAAGTTCGGGGCGCGTAGCGAGCGGCTCCCATCTTGATGGCGCCATCAACATTTGCGTAGGCATCACCCAAACGTGTCGTCTTGATGCTTCGAAGTTCGAGGTTCGAATACTGCGACTGCAATTGCGTGCGTTCTTTCATGGAAACTTCGGGAGACTTTTTTTCAAAACCTTTGGTGACACCCATCAGTTCTTTATCCGTCTTTACCAATTCGGGTCGATGGAACCGAGCGGCTCCGGCAATCAGGGCTTTTTCGCGAGCCTCGGCCACTTCGGGCAGAGATTGCAGCGAGCGGTCGGCCACGTGCCGAGCTTGTTCGAAATAACTGCGGGCGGTGCCCAATTCATCTAACACCTTTCCGTTGGCGGCACCTTTCTGTTGAAGCTCTTCGGCTTTCGACCAAGACTTGGTGGCTTGTTCGTAGCTGGTGGGAGCGAAGAAAGCGATTTGCTCGGTCTCGGCCCGATTCATCTCATTCTTCAGATTGCGAAGCTCATCGCTGGCGTTGGCCGTGGGTTCGTACGCAAATCTTTTCTCGGGTTTAGAGGCGCATGCCGTGAACATCAAGCAGACACCGACGATAAAAAACAATTTCAGAAAAATACTGGGCTCTTCTTTTTCTTCTGTCAGATACATAAAGGATCCTCCTCAAAATTGTTCTGAGCTAACCTCTGAAAAAAAAGACTGTCTAGAAAGCTGCAAGGACCACCAGGTCAATTGTGACTTTTGTTAGTATTCCTGGTCAGAGTGACAAGAAATGAAGCTGAAATTTTCGTTGTATTTGGAAAATGGCAGTTAAAAACAATTTGTCGGTGAAAAATCTTAAGAAAAGCCTAACCGAACGACTTCGGTTTGCAAGCGAACATTTTTTTGCGACAGCACCGTTGCCTGCACATGCTCGATGACTTGTAAGATGTCACTCGCCTTTGCCAAACCTTTGTTGACGATAAAGTTGGCGTGCTTCATCGAGACCTGGGCATCACCGACGGTAAAACCCTTCAATCCACAAGAATCAATCAGCAGCGCCGCCTTGTGGCCCACGGGATTGACAAAGACAGATCCGCAGCTGGGCATATCCAACGGCTGCTTGCTCAGTCGAACTTTGTTGGCTTGTCTCACCTGATCCAAAATCGTCGGGTCTGCTTGCAGCTGCCAGCTGAAGCCGGCGCGAATGAGGATTCCGGGCTGCCATCCGGTCGAATGACGATAGCTCCAGTGAAGCTCTCGATTTTCCATTCTTTGGACGCTGCCATCGGGACGCAGGATCTCGATCCAATCCGTCAGTTCGACAAATTCGCGCGGCGTGAAGCTTTCGGCCACCCCGGCATTCATCACGATGCCGCCGCCCACGTCACCGGGCAGTCCGGCCAGAAAAAGAGCCGGCGCCAATTTATGTTTCAAAAATATTTTCAGCAGTTCGGATTTTCCGGTGCCGGCCCAAGCCGTAATTTGCAAACGTCCGCCGGCTTCTTGCACCGATGTGCCGCCGAAATTTTTCAGCGCAATCACGAGACCGCGAATGCCCTGATCGGAGATCAGAACGTTGCTCCCCCCACCGAGAATGGTGACGGGCAAATTCTGTTGTTGCGCCCACTGCTGCGCTTGCTTGAGATCTTCGAGATTTTCGGGAAGACAAAGAAATTCGGCCGGCCCGCCCACGAGCCAGGACGTCAACGGCGCCAGCTGAACATTGCTTTTGATGTCCATCATGGCAGCTTGTTCAAAACTTCCATGCCGACCTTCCAGCCATCGCCGGCGCCAAGGGTGACGAAAATATCGCCGCTCTTCAGTTCGGACAAAACACGGTTGGAAAGATCATCGTCTTTCGGCAGGTAATGACATGAGGGATGCTTCATCTCGTGCGCCAGAATTTGCGACGTGATCCCGGGAATTGGCAACTCGCCCGCAGCGTAGATGTCGGTTAAAAACAATTCATCACATTGGGAAAAGCAATTTGTAAAATCATGCCAGCAGCTTTGGGTGCGCGAAAATCGGTGCGGCTGAAACAGCACCACCAATCTCTGATCCGGGAACTTTTCCCGAAAACCTTGCAGGGTGGCCCGCACTTCCGTGGGGTGATGGCCGTAATCGTCGTACACGCGAATTTTGTTCTTTTCGCCTTTGAAGTGAAAGCGTCGATCCACGCCATCGAACTTTTTCAATCCCTGCTTGCAGGTTTCAAAACTGAAGCCAGCTTTCAAACCAACGGCAATCGCCGCCACCGAATTCAATGCATTGTGCTGTCCTGGGACCGCAAGCTCGAAATCCCCTAGCTTTTTTCGTCCCGTCGACGTGTTTTCAAAAAGTTCGTACTTGCCCTTTTGACCCTTCACCACCAGATCATTTTTATCATCAAAGCCATAATACAAGATTCGTTTCGGGAAATTTTCGAAAGTCTCACGAATCTTGGGATCGTCTCCCCAGACCACGCAAATTCCGTAGAAAGGAACGCGCTGAGCGAAATTGACGAAAGAGGCCTGAAGATTTTCAAATGATTTAAAGTAATCCAAATGGTCCGAATCGATATTGGTAATGATCGCGATTTCCGGCGAAAGTTTTTGGAAACTGCCGTCACTTTCATCCGCTTCGGCAATCAGCCATTCACCATCGCCCAAAAGTGCGGTGGATTTAATTTGCTCAAATCGTCCGCCAACCACAATCGTGGGTTCGACCTTGGCTTCCAGAAAAATCGAAGCCGTCATCGACGTCGTCGTTGTCTTCCCGTGGGTTCCGGCAACCGCCACGCCCCGTTTCAAGCGCATGATTTCGGCCAAAGCCTCGGCGCGAGGAATCAGCGGAATCTGCCGCGCCCGTGCGTTTTGGATTTCCGGATTGTTCGATTGCACGGCGCTGGAAAAAACCACGACGTCAGCGTCGCCCACGTTCTCGGTTTTATGACCGCGGTAAACCGGGATGCCCTGCTCTTGCAGGCGTTCGGTGTTGGCGTTTTCGGAAAGATCGCTGCCGGTCACTTTGGCACCCATATTGTGCAAAAGCTCGGCGAGCCCGCACATTCCGATGCCGCCAATTCCGACGAAATGAAATTTAGATTTTTTCAGTTGCATGACTTCCGAGATCTTATGTTTCAAGAATGGCTTTGGCAATCGCTTCTGCAGCCCGCGGTCGATGAAATCGATGCACGTTCTGCCGCATTTGTTCGCGCAGTGCGGGGTCCTGACGCAATTTCTGAATTTCTTCGATCAAACGATCGGGCGTCAGGTCTTTTTGCAGAATCATCTGCGCCGCCTGCCCCTGAACCAACATCCTTGCATTGTGTTCTTGATGTCCATCCGCCGCCGGTAGCGGAATGATGATCGCCGGTAAGCCAAAAGCAGCCAGCTCATTCATGGTGCTGGCTCCCCCTCGACACACCACAAGATCTGCCCATCGGTAAAAGTCAGGCATATTGTAGATGAATTCGTGAATCTCGACGATGGATTCGAAACCTTGGTAACGCTTCAAAAAATCCTGATGATCCAAAGAACCGGTTTGGTGAACGACTTTCAGAGATTCCGTCCACGGCCCCCCTTTTTGGATCGCTTCACACAAGGCTCGGCCAATCGCCCTTGAGCCCTGGCTGCCACCGTAATGAAGCAAGTGAAACTGTTGATCCGCACGAACGACAGGTTTTGAATCTGAATTTTCCATCTCGGCGCGAACGGGCATTCCGAAAACCTGAATATTGGCATGAGGCAAAAGCTTTCGTGACTCTTCAAAAACGAGAAAACATTTTTTAACAAATCGAGCCAGCCACCGATTTGCCAAACCAGGATACACATTGGCTTCCCAAATCGCCGTCTGTTTTCCCATCAATGCCGCCGCCAAAAGAAAAGGACCGGAAGCGTAACCGCCGACACCCAGGACGAAGGTCGGGCGCAATTTGAGAATCAATAAGACCGCCTGAAAAATTCCGACCGGCAATTTTAGCAACGTTTTCAATTTTAAGAGAGGGTTTCCGGAAAAGTTCAGCTTGCCGCCGGCAATCAGGTGCAGCGGAAAATTTTCTTTCGGAATGATTTTGGTTTCCAGACCACCAGCCGACCCGACAAAATGCACTTCCACTTGCGGATCCAGCTTTTGCAAAGCCCGCGCGATCGCTAAACCAGGATAGAGATGCCCACCGGTTCCGCCACCGGCAATAATAATCTTTTTCATGATCTTAACTTAGAGCCAATCTTTCGAATAAACAAGACTTTGCAGACCAATGCAGGGGTTGCTGAATTCAATTGAAAACCATTCTTAAAGACAGGAAAATCAAAGAAGGAGAAACCTGATTCATGAAAACGGCTTACCAAGTTTGCAGTCGCTTTTGGTCCCCGCAGATTTTAGATCCCCACCGCGCTGATTTGGAAAAACTTTTTGTGCTGGAGCTGCCCGAGGATCTGATCGATTTCGATAAAGTCGACAAAGATAAGACCATCGTCATCATGAAAAAATCTTCCGTCTACAACTCTTTGCAAATCTTGCGTCGGGGATTCTCGCACTGCCTGAATGCGGATCGCGATGATCTGAAAAAAGAAATTTTGGCTTCTTGCCTGATGTTGATTCGTCCCGAATCGTTGGTTGAAAGCGAAGTTCCTTTTTTCTTCAAGGGCTTTTCAAAAGACTGGAAATCCACCAGCTCGGCCCTTTTTATCGAAGGTCGTTCGACCAAAGATGGAACCAAAATCCTTTCCGAATTGGAGCGATTTTTATCGCAAAAGCCGGAATTGCAATCGGTGACCGATCTCGCTTTGCAAATTTCAGACGAATTGTACACGAACGCACTGTACAACGCTCCTTTTCAGGGAACTCCGGAAATTCAAGTCGACCGCACGACCAATATTATCAACTCGTCCGATCAGACCATCGAATTTTTTGCGGCCTTTGACAGTGATCAGCTTTTTCTAGGCTGCATCGATAGCCACGGTTCTTTGGATCGGGATCATTTGACGGCGCACCTTTTGAAATCCTATTCGGGAAGTCAGGTGCAACCGAATCTCGGCAGCGGCGGAGCGGGTCTGGGATTGAAGATGGTCATCGACAATTCGGCTAACTTTTACGTTTACTGCGAACCGACCCGTAAAACCGTGATCAGCTGCGGATTGTTGTTAAAAGGCAGAAAAGCCAATCTCAACGAAACGAAGCATCTGCACATCAGCTGTCCCTAATCATCCCGCTTTCCGCAGGATCTCGCTGGCTTTCCACGAATGAACTTCCTTCAGTTCATTTTTGAGATATGCCGCCTTCGTGGCCCGACGCTGAATCTTGCCGCTGGAAGTTTTCGGAATGCTTCCGGCTTCGATCAGTACGACCGCGTGCAAGGTGATTTCGCAATTTTCGGTCACATTTTTACGAATCATCTGCACGGCGCTGTTCTTGTCGAATTCAACCGGAGCGTTGGGTTCGAATCCTGGCAAGACGCTCTTCACCCGCAATTGCACGGCATTCGCCAATCCTGGTGCCGACATTTTATGACGGCGCTCGACTTCGGCCACGACGACGATTTTTTCTTCCCCACCCTCTTCGATGGCGAAAGCGGCCACGCAGCCCGGTCGCACCGGTGCATTGGCGGTCTCGACGGCATTTTCAATATCATGAGGATAATAATTTTTTCCGTGCACGATGATCATGTCTTTAATCCGACCCGTGATAAAAATCTGTCCGCCACTTTTGACGCCCAGATCTCCCGTTCGCAAAAATGGACCTTCACCCGTATCGGCCAGGTGAGCATTGAAATCACGTTGCGTTTCTTCGGGCATTTTCCAGTAGCCTTTCGCGACGCTCGGGCCAGCGGCCCAGATCTCGCCGATTTGTCCGTCGGCAACTTTCTGCAAAGTTGCCGGATCCACGATCTCGACCCGCATTTCGAACATGGCTTGTCCGGAACCAACCAAGGTTGTGACCGACGCCGGATTCGGGATTTGCGTTTCGATTCGATTTTCTTCCAACGCTGACTTATCAACGGTTAACAACACCGGTGGCTTCAATCGCGTTTCGTCCGAGACGATGACCAAGGTCGATTCAGCCATGCCGTAGGCTTGTTGAAAGGCATTCGGGTTGAAACCGCAGGTCGCAAATTTTTGAGAGAAGCGATTCAACGATTCGGCACGCACGGGCTCGGCGCCAACGTTCGCCATCGTCACCGAACTGAGATCGATGGTTTGAAGCTGCTCGTCGGTCACTTTGCGCGCGCACAAGTCGTAGGCAAAATTCGGGGCGCTGGTCACCGTTGCTTGCAGATCCGAAATTTCCTGCAACCATCGCAGCGGCTTCATTAAAAAATCAAGCGGCGACATCAACGTCATCGGAAACCCGCTGTAGATCGGGTACATCATTCCAAAAATCAAACCCATATCGTGATAGATCGGTGTCCAGCTCACGCCAATATCATTCTCGGTGGTGCCGCAGCGCTGGATCAACGAGCAGTTATGGGACAAATTCCCGTGCGAGATCATCACGCCTTTCGGCGCACCGGTGCTACCAGAGGTAAATTGAATCAAAGCCAGTTGATCCATCGAAGGCTTGCCTAGGATGCAGTGGCCCATTTCCGCATTTGAAATTTGATCTGTTTGAATCCATCCCAGACTTTTCAATTCTGGCATCAGCTCACGCACTGATTTCATGTCGGAAAATACCGGCGCGTCGGACATCACCAATCCCGCATCGGACTCGCGAATGACGGTCAGGATTCTTGGCAGCATGCGGTTCATCAATTTCGGGTGCGGCGGATAAGCAGGCACTGCCACCATGCCGGCATACAGGCAACCGAAAAACCCGCGAATGAATTCCAAGCTCGAAGCGTAAAGAAGCAGAATTCGACTGCCCGGCTGCTGCGTTTTCTTCAGTTCGGCGGCGATCGCCATCGCACCGAGATGCAGTTCGCGATAAGATAGATGCCGTCTGGTCTTTCCACCATTCTCGATGAAGCTGAATGCCGGTCGTGCCGTCGCGACTTCTTGCGCGGCTCTGTTTTGCAATATTTCGGCGAGAGAAACTCCATTTAAATTCTTCACTTGTATTTTCCTTTTTGCTTAAGACGGTTTCTTTATTTTCTGGGTCGTCTCGCCATCCCAGACGACGTCCTTCAGACAGTTCTTCAATGATTCCGGCATGGGACTGGCGACCCACCCGTCTCGGGACTTTTGTGCCCAGACAAACTCGTGCTCTCCGTACGCTAACTTCTCGTTTTTCTGACCGTCAGAAAATTTAAAAAACTCGAAATAGAGAACGCCCCCGGTGGCGGTGAAGCTCTTCAACTTCATTTGCACCATGACTTGCTCGAAGGGCATCAGTTCGCGCAGATGATTCACGTAACTATGAATGCAGAACATCTCGCCACCCGAATGAATCGACATCGCGTCGGGCGCCATTTTGTGAAAATAAGAATCGCGAGTTTTCCCAAGCCACGACGAATAATTCGAGAAATAAATATTTCCCACCAGATTAGATTCTTCAAGCGCCGTCGAGAAGACGGTTTCGGTCAAAAGTGGTCCCGTACCGATGCCCGGAGGAGCCGTGTAGAGAGCCGGCCAGGTTTCGGTACTGATACTTTTCCAGAACTGATTCTGCTCTTCGGAATGTGGCGCCATCGCGAAAAATTGCACGAATTCTTGTGGGAACGACGCGACTTCGACCACGCCGTGGCTAATCACCCTCACCCACGTCGTCAACATCCGACTCTGTGCCACCAGCACATCCGAGCCGTCTTCGTTCAATCGGTACCACTCGAAATAAAGATTCACGGAACTGTTGGATTTGCCGTGTAAGGGACCCATTCGCAGGCGCGCTTCAACGATGTCCCCCACTTCGACAGATCTTAAAATTTTAGTTTCCGAATTGTTGGTCACCCAACCATATTCGCCGGATTTGAAAATTTCCGAAGCCGTCGACAGCATCGGCAACATCGCAAGCTCGCGCACCCGACCCTGCCATTCGAAATACTTGGTAAAGTGCACCGCACGCTGGACGCTGCTGGCTTCTTTGAAGGTCACCGGCCAACGGGCGCAAAGAGCGTTCGTCGGATTTAAATCCAGCGCGTAGGATTGACGAAATTTCCGCGAATAAAAACCGGCGTCAAAAACCGGCTCGGTTCGCTGCAAAGCCAAACTGAACACGTATTCCTCATCCGAACCGCCGGCAATCCCGACTGAAGAGAAAACTTGAATCACGAGGTCTCCCCGTTTCCCTTCGAAAAAAGCGCCCAGTTCTTTCCACTTAACTTCGGTCCAGGAAAACTCGATCGAATCAAAGGCTTTGGCAGCGGATTCGCGCGCGGACCAAACCATCGTTCCCAAGACATTCAGCGGAACATCCATCGGTGCCAGGGTCGCCAATATTTTCAGAGTTTCTGCAAACTGCGGCCCCAGAAGAGCGTTCCAGGTCGCCTCATCCCGGTTCGCCACCCGCTCGAGATCACAGCCGATCTCATTGCTCGATAAGACCACGACGCATTGATCATCAACGTGTGAAAATGACAGCTTCTGATCCGCGTGCGCTCCCTTGAGGTAAGGTTTGCCGGACGGATGCCAACAAAGCTCGGCGGATGTGGGCTCGCCGAAACGAGTTTTCATCACCGCTTGCAGCAGCTCGGATTCTGCCAAGTGCCGCTCTTCAATGTTCATCTTCGCCAGCGTCGGGATCTGTTGGATCGCGATCACTGGAGGCTTTAAGCCTAACGCCGCAAGCCCGGCTTTCATTTGATCAGCGATCGATTTGGATTTCGCTTTCCCAGCGAGCGCCAGCGCTTCCACCGAAGGATTTTTTAAATTGGTTTTAACGATGACGGACTGGATCTGACTCCATCTTTCTAAAACTTGGCCCCGCTCGTCCACAACGTAACCGTCAAAGCGATTGCGATTGCTTTCGTGACGGACCAACTCGATATGTCCCCAACGAGTGGCCGCCATGGACTGAACCGAGTGCAAAGTGACCTTTTCACAAGACAGCGGAAGCGAAGTCATTTGTGGCGTCACGCATTGTCCACCTTGCAACAGCGAATCGCGGTAATAGGGATCACCCAAGACCAGTGTCTGCGCCGAATCCGCAAATGCCAGCTTTCGATTGGACGCCAAGTCCTGTTGTCGGCAGCTGAAAACAACGTGCTTTGCATCCAACTGATGCAGCTTTTCGATGCGTTGATAGTCCGGCCCATGAAATAACAGGGCTCCGTAAATGTCATTTTTCACATCAATGCCTAGATCTTCCGTCGGGCGCTCCGCTGAACTTTGCTCGCGGATCGGCAGGCCGTGAAATCGAAACGTCGCCGAAAAATGCGTCTTCGCGAACTGAGTGTTTTCAGAGCGAATAAGGACCCGCACTGTATTCTGAATCAGATTCGGTTCGAGCTCGTCCGCAAGCGCGGAAATCTCGATTTCGGTTCCGCTGCTTGGGTTCACGATCAAGGCCGAAGCCAACTCAAGATTTTCAATGGTGACGCTTTCAAATGTTTCCAGGCCCAACGTGAGCAGCGCGACTTGGGCCATAGCCTCGAGCCCGAACACGGTTGGAAACAAATGATGGCCCATGTATTTGTGATCACGCAGATACAAATCTTTTTCCAATGTTAATTTAGCACGGCAAACGGCTTCAACCCCGGGAACAAACGATTTGATGTTTTCCAAAAATCGTTTATCCGAAGTTTGAATTTTGTTTTCTGGATTTTGAAATCCATAAACCGGCATCTTTGACGTGACGACGACTTGTTGCACGCCCGGTGTGAATTCGGTCAGCTTGAGAAAGCGGGCGACGCCCTCTTCGGTGCTCAGAGCGGTCATGCCAAATTGTTTTAGCTTTTTCAGCGAGTTCAAACGAACCCCCATGCCGACACCATCCCACAACCCATAAGCCAACGTGATGATCTGAACGCGCGGATGTTTCTTGCCGTAATCTAGCAAGAACGTATTCACGGCTTCGTTCGAGTATCCGTACCATGCATTGCCAGGTCCGCCTTGCACGCCAATGATAGATGTCAAGCCGGCAAAGAGCTTGAGATGATCTGCGGGAATGTGCTTCGCCAGATTGATGGCACCTAAGACCTTCGGTGAGATTTCATCCAACGCCAGATCAACAGTGACCTGCGATGTCCGTCGCGGATTGTTCTTTCCGGCACCATGCAAGACCGCGGTCACGGCACCCAAATCTCTTTCAACTTGGCGCACGGTTTTTTCAACCTGTTCCGAGTCCGCGACGTCGCAAGAATAGTATTTAAATTCAATTCCCTGAGCTTTCATGCGCTGAAACTGCTCCAGGATTTCCTGACCCTTTTCATCTCCTGCTTTGGGAAGCGGAGAGCTGCCAAGAATTGCAAGCTTCACCTGATTCTTTTTCGCAAACGCCATCGCGCAGGCCGCGGTCACGCCCTTAGCGCCACCAGTGACCAGCATCACGTCTGTTTGGCTCCAGCTCAACCCCCGAGAGGCGTAGGTCGAAGGATAGCTCACATCCATCTCGGCTTGATAACGTTGGCCTTGATTGTCGAATCCAATCATCGCGAAGGTTTGCGCGCCAAGCAGCTCATGCATCAAATTTTCAGCGACCACCGCGTGTTCACAAGCCAAAGAGACTTCGAAGGAACGAGCACGAATGTCATTTCTTTCAAAAATCAATGTTTGCAAAAATGCGGCTGAGGTCGATGCTTCATATTTCGGAACATGAAGACCCTGGCCGAACTTCCCATCCCCAAACTGCACCGTCGAGATTGTCGTGTAACGTCGGGCCTTGCTCGAGCTATTGGCGACAGTGCCGATGAAATGCATTCTTTGAGCAGCCGCCTTCAAACGAGCTGAGGGCGATTCGCTTTCGGCCAGCTCATACGGAAGTAGAAAAATAAAAAAACTGAATTCGGCCAGCGCACTTGGCGCAAGCTTCATGGCCTCTTCCAATCCGAGCGCCGTGACCGAAGCGCCCTTGCCTAACATGGAATCGGACAAGGCCTCGGTCATGGGATGCGAAGGGCCGTCGTGAACAATCAACGCTTTGGCATTTGGCCATTGATCGATGTAGCGAACTGGTTCGTAATGGGGCTGCTCTCTTTTTCGGGGCACCATCTTGACGGTGAAATTTCGCACCCAAGCTTCTTCCGACGACGGAGCTTCAGCGGACGCGGATGTGGAAGCAGGCGATAGGACCGGCGCTAACGCTGGTGATTTTTCTTGGACAACGGCGGGGCCACTGGATTGATCGAGATCGGCCGTCGACATTGCGGGCTCGTGAGATTTCATCTGCACGATGATGTCGATGATTTCATCGAGATTCGAATTCGCCATTTGAATCGGGTCGACATTTCCCTCTAGCGAACAGCGCGTGGCGATGTCGGAGATAACCTCGCCGGCCTTGATGGAATCCAAATTCAGATCATCCAAAAGTCGCATGTTCATTTTGAACGTTTCCGCTGGAAATCCCGTGACGGAAACCAAAGACTGGATCAACACGGCCTTGATTTGACCGCGGCTCATCGAAACGCCCGTCGTCGACGGCATGCTGGCAGTCACGGGTTTGGTGACAAGGGCCACAGGAGCTGCGGGTTCAACCGCGGGAGAATTCTGCGACGCTTGCGACGTCGGTGGCGGTGCCGAAGCGTCGGTGCTTCGTCGCGGCTTCATGGCCACGACCATATCGACAATTTCACCCAAGTTCGAGTTCGCGATTTGAAGGGGATCCAGTGCATTTTCCAATTTGCAAATAGAGGCGACCATGGTGATGGCTTCGCCAGCCTTGATCGAGTCCAAATTCAAATCATCCAAAAGACGCATGTTCATTTTAAACACGTCTTTCGGAAAACCGGTGATGCTGGTCAAAGTCTCAAGAAGAATCGACTGAACTTCTTCTCTCGAGAGAAAAGGTCCAGCTGCGGCCGGCGTTGCCGATTTCGGAATTGCCGGAACGCTGGCCGAAACCGGCGAGTTCAGGGCGGCCATCGATGCTGAAGTTGAAGGGACGCGGTTTTCCAGCACGGAAGCCGTTCGCTGATACAAAGGTTGAACGTGATCCAAGACCGACTGCGGGAAAGGGATCTCGCAAGGGTTGGTGAAAAAACGTTTTTGCGAAAACTTCTCGTAGGGTCGAATCAGCCGGTTGGCAAAAATTTTCTCGACGTGAAGATGTCCACCCAATGCAAAGTATCGGGCGACAACCTTTAAGAAGTCACCTTGCTTTTCCGCCCGAGATTCGACCGCGACGGCACCCGCCCGATTTTGTCCATTGTGAGCGTTGGTCAAGCCAGTCAGTGCAGATCCGGGACCGACTTCGATCATCAGGTCACACTGTTGGCTCATTTGCTCGATCACGCCCGTGAATTTGACGGGACTGGTGATTTGGTGACACAGGTACTGCTTCAAATCCTGCAGGCGTAGATGGCTCTGGCCATCTACGCCTGATATGAACGGAATTTTTAGCGGCGGTTGATTGAAAGGCAATTTGATGTTCTGTGCGAATTGTTGTGCCGCCATTGCCACCAACGGCGAATGAAAAGCATTCGACACATTCAATCGAGTGGCCACCACGCCCCGGCCCGAAGCCAAGCGCAGCGCCTGCGCGATTTTCTCGTTGGTTCCCGAAATGACGATTTGTTGCAAGCCATTGATATTGGCAATGACCAAATCATTCGTCGTATCAGGGGGCCGCATTTGCAGAGCCGCATTTCCGTCAGCGGCCATCGGCGCCGGCATTTCCTGCACCGACATTCGATTGACTTCATTCACGATTTCTTCGGCCAAATCCAAAGAGCAGGAAAGACTCATCATCGTCGCTTCCCCGTCCGAAGCCATTTGCTTCCCACGCTCGGCCGCAAGCTCGATCAGTTTTTGCGCATCAAAAGCGCCGGCCCAAGAAAGCGCCGTCAATTCCCCCAGGCTGTGCCCACCCACCACGTCGGCGGCAATGCCAACTTCGGCCAGGCGGTGCGCCCACAAGACGGACGACAAGCAAATCGCGGGTTGCGCAATTTCGGTTTTGGTTAAATGTTTCGTCCAATCGGCCACATCATCGGCAGTCATGGCTTTATGCACGGGACGAAAAATGGAGTGGCTGAACTGATCCTGCGACGTCCATTTTTTCATATGGGAGTCGATCTCGTCACAAATCGTTTGAGCCCATGGGTGACGCTCCACCAAAGTGCGAGACATATTCAGTCGTTGCGAGCCCTGGCCCGGAAACAAGAAGCCGACTTTGGGTTTTACTTTTTTATTGGACAGCCAGACCGAGCCGATCACATCACTGCTGATCTCACCGGCCCCGGGTGGTTGCGCCAGCATGCTTTGCAGTTCGGATAATTTCAGTTCCAACTCTTTCACCGAGCTTGCGACAAACGCGGCCCGGTAAGGCATCGTCATCACGCTCTTGCGGCATACGGACGCCGAAAAATCTGGCAGCTCGCCAATGGAAATATGCGGAGCTTCCTGCAGCAATTCTTGCACCTGGTTTTTCATGTTTTCGATGGTTTGCGCGCTCAGCAAGAAAACTTCGCTTTCCGAATGCGAGGCCAGAAGAAATCGCTCTTCCAAATCCGGTTTTAATTCTGAATGGGGCTCACCGTAAGATTCAAGCGTCACGTGAGAGTTGATTCCGCCAAAACCCATGGCCGAAATTCCAGCGCGCAGAACTTGATTTTGAGATTTGATCTCCCCTTGCATCAACGGGAAAAGTCCCGTGACCGTTCCGAACACCGGATTTGGATCATCGCAGCCTGCGGTCGGTGGAAGCACTCTTCGATTGACGGCGATGACGGTTTTGATCAGCGCGCCGATTCCGGCCGCCGCTTTGGTGTGTCCGACGATTGATTTCAACGAAGTGATGCCCACCGCTCGCGCCTGGCTGCCGCCCATGTCATCCATCGCGATCCCGATGCCCTGCAATTCAATTTTATCACCGACCGTTGTGCCCGTGCCGTGACCTTCGATGAAATCGCAGTCGCCCGGTTTGTATCCCGCACGCTCGTAAGCTCGTTTCAAAGCTAAAGACTGACCGCTCGCTTTCGGTGTCGTGATGCCGCCACTGCCATCCGAAGAAACGCCCCAACCTTTGACCACGGCGTAGACTTTGTTGCGATCGCGAACCGCGTCTTCCAATCGTTTGAGCACGATCATTCCGCAGCCTTCGCCGCCAATGAAGCCGTTGCCATTTCGGTCGTAGACTTTCATTTCACTGTCCGTCAATGCGCCGACTTTTGAAAAACCGATCAGCTCGGCCGTGTCTAGACTGACATCGACGCCACCGACAATCGCCATGTTCAGGTCACCCACGCTCAGGCTGGTGGCCGCGTTCGCAACCGCTAAAAGCGAGGACGAACAGGCGCCATCAATCACGAAACCGCCACCATCAAAATTAAAGTAATTGCAGATGCGACCGGCGATGATGTTGGACATGTTACCGGCTAAACTGTCGGCCGTTTGCGGCGCTAAAACTGATTTGTAAACTTCTTCGGTCGCTTTCAAAAACTCTTCGGTTTCGGCAGCTGAAAAGCCGCGATTTTCGATGGATTTCAGCAACACTTTCTTCACGTAGGGCCAGCGCAGGCGAAGACTGTTCGAACGCGAGAACTCGCCCGTCAGGCTGTTGCCGATGATCACGCCCGTTTTTTCGCGCACGACGGATTTGCGGTCCATGCCGGCATCATGCAGGGCCTTGGTGGCAATATCCAGTGCCAGCCACTGAACGATGTCGGTCGAATCAAACGTGGTTTTCGGAAACTTTTCAGAGACCCAGTCAAAATCAAAACCATCGATGTAGGCCGCTCGGGTTCCGTAGCTTTTATCGGCCTCTGTTTTATTGGCGCTGTAATATTCGCTCAACGGTAAGCGCGAGTCGAGAATGCGGCGAAACTCTTGTCGCTTGGCCAAAACATTTTCCCAAAGCTGCAGCAAAGACTTTGCACCGGGATACCAGCACGCCATTCCGATGACGGCGATGTCATTGCTTTTTTTCGTGCTCATTTGAACTCCGAAATCTAAAAATAGTTACAAATTCTCTATTTTCATTTCGGTAAATCGCGATGTTATCTTGATATCTAGTCTAGCCAATATATTATTTAGCGCTGACTTCGGTCCAGTCCGGTGCTCTGACAATTGGTCTAGGCCTTCATTTTCAAGATGGTTTATTTACAAGGCCGGATCTAGCATTTTTATAAGAGTGCGTGGCACATCAAAAAGGACTTCATCCATGGAACCGCCAAAAAACGAGCATTTTATATCCGCCAGTCAGAAAGCTCCTCGATGGGCCGCTTTCATCAACAAATGGATGTGCTATATCATGTACGATATCGGCATCGGCCCCCGCCTTTTCAAGGCCGCCACGATCATCAACATCAGTGCGACCTTGCAAATTCTTTTGTTCGGCTTTGGCATGTATTATTACCAGAACAACTCTGTCGCCGCCTGGGTCTACTTTGTCATGGCGATCAATCACGAGCTGGTTTGGCTCTTGAAAAATCGGTTCTTTCCCGACGCTTCCTGGGAATACAAACAAACCTTGGCCAGCAGCATCGCGTTCTTCACTTACTTGATTGGTTATTGGGTGGTGGGCTGGATGTTGGTCTCGGGTTACTCGCACCCGAGCTATCCCTTGCCGGACAACGCCTGGTACGCGCTTTGTCTGGTCCTGAATTTTATCGGCTGCATGTTGATGACGGCGGCCGATGCGCAAAAAAATTCGACCCTGCAAATCCGTCCTGGATTGATCGAGACTGGAATGTTCAAAACCCTTCGTCAGCCCAATTATGTCGGTCAGATTTTGGTTTATGCCACCTTCCCGTTGATGGTGTGGCATTGGCTTTCAACCCTGATCATCGCGATCTTCATTTTCTTCATCTTCATCGTTAACATGGTGATGAAAGAAGCCAGCATGTCCCGTCATCCCGGCTGGGCCGCCTATAAAAAGAAAACTTGGTTGTTCTTTCCGGGCCTTTTTTAGGACAGGCCACATGAAAAAGCCGGTTTTTCAATCCCGCCACCTGATCTGGATTTTTGCCGCCGTCTTTATCATTTTCGCGACCGAATTTTTTCTTGGCTTCAATTGGGATCCAGATCATCTCATGAACCAAAATCTCTTCGACGTTTCCCGACGGCATTATCGCGTGGTGATTCCCGGCCACCTGCTGCAAGAGCAAATCCCGGTGAATTTTCACGTGCTGACCGGGATCACCCTGGTCCTTCTGGGATTGTTTCAGCTGAACGATCGTTTTCGCATCAAGCACCGCCGCCTGCATCGCATTCTCGGATTCATCTATATGAGCATCGGCTTTGTGGCGGTCAGCCTAGGTTTGTGGCTTTCCCAAAAGGCGATCGGCGGCCTGCTCACCCAGTCCGCGTTTTATATCATCGCCATTCTTTGGTACCTGTCCGCTTACCTCTCTGTCACCTATGCCCTGAACGGAGAATTGAAGCTGCACCGGCGTTGGACCCTGAGAAACTATTTTGCCACCTTAGCGACGGGCTTTATGCGCCCCATGCTGTTCATCGTCGATCTCGCATTTCCGAATCAATCCCCCGAAGTTTTATTTCCGATTTCTTGTTGGGGTTGCCTGGTCACGGCGCTGCTCTTATCGCAATGGTTGATCGAACGAAATGATCTGCCGATCAAACCGCAAGGCTGATACCAACGCTCGGGACCGAGCCCATCAATGCCGTATTATTCCTGAATTTCGAGATAGATCATCGTGATGTCGTCATCTTGCACGACACCTTCTCGCAAGTTGTCCAGCTCTTGAACAATCAATGGCAGGCACTGATCGACCGGCAGCCGCTTGGTTTTTTCGAGGACCTTCAGGGTTCGGCGACTGCCGAAGGGACGGCCTTCGGGAAGAGCCTGCTCCATCAAACCATCCGTCGGAATAAAAATCCGGTCTCCGGCTTGCAATTTCGTCTCGACCCGTTCGACTTGAAAGTGATCGGATCCTAACAATGAGCCCGGACCGCCAAAGGATTCAGTCTCGCCGTTCTTTCTTAAGATGTAAATGCCTGGCGAACCCGAGTTCCAGCAGGAAAGGGTTTTCGTTTCAGTGTCGATTTCGATCGAGACCGAAGAGACCAGGTATTCACCAGTTGTCAAATTCAACAGCAAACGATTCAACGTCTCGAGCAGCTCGGGCATCTTCAGATCGTTTGCGACCTTGCGACAAAACTGAAAGCAAGCCGCAACAAAGGCCGTGATCATCGCCGGTCCTGCACCGTGACCGGTGACGTCGCCGACAAAAATCCGCAGCGTTTTCGCATCGACCATTTCGTGCCACCACCAATCACCGCCGCACTGGATGGCCGGACGATTGAAGCCTTCGATCCGCACCCCGGCGCAAAGCACTTGCTGCTCTTTCGGAAACATCATCGATTGCACGGTCGCGCTGAGCTCAAGGTCTTTCTGCATCTCACGTTTGGCAGCTTCGACGTTCATGATTCTTAGATTTTCGAACGCGATGGCAATGTAGTTGGCGATCGCGGTCAAAAGATGCGTGTCTTTTTCCGTGAACAAAATCTTTTGCACGGAGCTATCGACGTAGACCACGCCTCTCAGTTCACCTTTCAGCAACAGCGGGGCCGCGATGATACTGCGCAGACCATGGATCACGGCGCTTTTCGAGCCCAATGCCTCCATCTGATCATTTCCCATCACCGCCAAGGGCTGTTTGGTTTCGGCGACTTTGTTAACGACGGTCGAACTGTAACCCATCGGCTCTTCCAAATCCCGAAGCTGGTGATCGCGACCACCCGAATACTTCATGCCTTTGCCATCCGGATCGGTCAAAAAGACGTAGCTTCGCTCGGCGGACATGACCTTGACGATTTCATCCAACGAGAACTGAATTTGTTTTTCCGAATTCATTTCGAAAGATGCCACCAGGCTGATCTTCAAAAGCGAATTGGCGATCCGATCTTCCGGTGGAGCTTCGGGTGCAGGTTCTGAATTCGCATTTTTCGGAGATTGCGGCGACGGCGCGCTGGGCTCGACCGAGAATTCTTTGGCCACTTGTTCGGCTCGGTAGACCCAGCCATTTGCCGTTGCCATCTCGTAAGCCATGCGACTGAACAGTTTCGCATCCATGGTTCGCGCTTGATCAGCCGCTAAGCGACTTTTTTCTTTTAATAACATAAACGTCGCGTACTTTGAATCTGAAGCTTGAGCCATTTTTTCGGCGCTTTGCAGACTCTGCTCCGCTAACGAGAAATTTTTCTGCAGACGCAAATGGGCAGCCTGCAAAATCAAGTAATGGGCCTTGCTGAAGGGACGATTCATCACCTTTTTCATCACCTTCAATTGCGTCCCCAGCAGCTCGATTGCCCGCGATCGTGCCTCGGGGTCTTTTGCGTTCTCGATCTGGTGCTGTCGAATGTATCCGATGTACGAGTAATAAAGATGGTGGTGAATCGTATCGAACTTGTAATTTTCGAAAGCTTGTATCTGCGCATCAATCTCCGGCGAGATGTCTCCCAGCTCGTACATGCGGACAAATTCACTGGCACGAAATTTCGACCAAACATAAGTATTTCCAGGACCCTGGGTCGGAATCTTGTCCTTGATAAACTGGTAGACCTCGTCTGCTTCGTGCAAGCGGCCCAGAATCATATGTTGGTAATACAGCATGAATCTCAGCGCCACCATCGAACCCAAGCGATTCAGACTGTCCGTGCGCGGAAGATTTCGCTGCGCGATCGCCACCGACTGATGATTCTTTCCACGCAGAAAATAAAACCATCCCAAAGATCCCCAGATCAGACTGAAATTCAATGTGTTCAGATATTTTTCGATATCCGGCAGGCCTTCGACGTAAAGTTTTTCGGCTTCGGCGTCCTCTCCGATTCGTTCTCGGGCAATGGCTTCGGTCAGCTTGGAAATCAGCAGGGCCGTTTTACTTCCCAAAGTTTGCGCCACTTGGGAAGCCTTGCGGATGTGTCGGTCCATCCATTTTTTCCGGCCCAAGACGCCGGTCATTTGCCCCATGAATCCATGCGCTAGGACCAGCAAAATGCTGGGACCAATTTGACGAGCGTAAAACAGAAATCGAAATCCGATCAGCAGCATCGCCGCTTTTTTTCCAGTGAAGGTTCCGGCCACGATCATCCGCTCGTAAATCGTCGCGCTCAAAACACAATATTCAAGCGCGTCCTCAGAATCTGCGGATTTAATAAGACGCCAATCCAAGCAGAGATGCCGAACCGCCGTTCCGATCACCGACATGAGAATTGGCCCCACCCGGTCCGGAAACTTCTGCCCCAGTTGCTTCAGAATTTCCACGTCCGAGGCCCACGCCTCGCTGTACTGAGCAACATGGGTCAGGGCCTTGGATTTCACATTCAGCACGCGCGCGATTTCCATTGGATTCCGAGTCAACTTCAAAGCCCGATCCAACAATCGGTATGAGGTTTCGACCTGACCAAGCTCGGTGCAGGTCGAAGCATAGTCCATCAGAAATTTCAGGTGCGCCACCCGTTCAATCTTCGCTTGGCTTTCGAACAACCCAGCTAGCACAAAAAAATCGGCCGCTTGCTGGCTGGCATTCGAGGAATAGGCGATTTGCCCGGCCCTCATCAAAGCAAAAAACGCTCGTTGCGGGTTGCGATCCGTGTGACCTAATGAAGCGTAGCGGGCCAGATCATAGATTTGGCTTTCATCCGGATCCTCTTCTTGCTCGAGAACATCCGTGAGCTTGTCGTAGATGTCCTTACTGGTCTCAGAATTTAATGTCGACAGCAAAGCCTCGCGAATGCGGTCATGCACGAAGCGGTAATTCGAATTCTCTTGAAGCTCGATGACGTTGGCCCGCAATCCCAGGATCAACGTGTCCTTCATTTTCTCTTCGGACATCGATAGGGCCTTTGCCAAAAGGAGGTGATCGAAGCTGTGTCCGATGGCGGCCGCGACCTTCAAGGTCGCTTGGGCTTGCGGCCCCAATTTGGCAATTCGTTCCAGAACCAAATCATAGACATTTTCTGACAATCCCACGCGTGCGAACTCGTGCTCATTCAGTTGCCAGCGATCATCCAAAAGTCTCAGGGCGCCGGATGACATCAATCGGCTCAGGTTCTCGGTCAAAATGAAAGGATTGCCATTCGAAAACGCAAAGAGCTTTTCTGAGATATTGCTGGCGACTTGGTGCCCGCCCAAAAATGATTTGATGATTTCCGCCGTCATCTCGACATCCAGGGGCTTCAGGGCTAGGCGCACCAAGGTCGGAGCCTCGCCCAAACGAACGAATTTTTGCAGGGCCTGAAGACTGTCTTGATCATTTCGGGCGGTGGCCAAAATGAACAGTCGCTTTTCGGGCAAGATCTCAAAAATACTTTTCAAGATGGCTAGCGAACCGGCATCCATCCACTGGATATCATCCAGATGCAACACCAGTCCTTGATGCCGTTCGGCCAATTCGCAGAAAAAAGTTCGAATGCCGATGCGAAACATCTCGGCATCGATTTGCCCGCCATCCTGCAAAGAGCGTGATCCAAGGATGAATTGAAAACTGCTATTGAGTGCCAGAATGGTGGCTTGATGATGAGCCGCCGACTGCCGCAAAATATCTTCATGCTTAAGCCTTTGATCTTCCGGCAGTCCCGAAAGACGAAATAGATATTGCTCCAAAGCTTGTTTCAAGACGGCATAGGGAATTTCTTTTTCCTGAGCACTGCATTTTCCGTTCATCACCAGTACGCCCGACCGCGCGGCATCGGCCATGAGCTCTCGCGCCAGGCGACTCTTCCCCAGTCCACCTTCACCCTCGATGCTTACGCATCGGCCCTGACCTTGAAGCGCCAATTGAAAACTGGTTCGCAAAGCTTTGAGCTCTGGCTCGCGACCAAACAAGGGAAGACGAATGGCGCCACCGACCGACAGGTCTTGCGTCGCCAATCGGATCTCTCGAGTTTCAAAAAATGAATTCTGGATTTTTTCAATGTTCTGCAGATCAAAAAGCAATCCCGCCGCCGACTGATATCGGTCATCCGGATTTTTCAATAGAAGTTTTTCTAAAATCTTCTCGAGCGCTTCGGACACCGCCGGATTGAGCTCGCGAATCATCCGCGGTTTCTGCTGAGCGTGCAGGGACAAAAGCTCAGTCAGATCAGAGCTAACGAAAGGAAGAACGCCGGCCAGACACTGGTACATGACCACGCCGACCGAATACAAATCCGAACGTCCATCGACCGATCGATTCAAAACGCCGGCTTGTTCGGGAGACGAATAATCAAAAGTCCCGATGGCTTCGGCGCGCTCAGATGGCAAGCTGAGCTCGGCGATGCTGCCCGCCAATCCGAAATCGATCAGCTTGATCTCGCCATTTTTGCATAGGACAAGATTTTCGGGTTTGATATCCCGGTGCACAAATCCAAAATTGTGCACCTCTTGCAAGGCCGAGCACAACGCGATGCCGATCTCGAGAACTTGCTTGATCTCAAGCCGTCCTTCGCTTCGCAATTTTTCTTGCAATGTGATGCCGTCGGCCAGTTCCATGGCGATAAAGTGGACATCGCCCTCGTGGCCAAAATCGAAAACACGCGTGATGACCGGATGCCGAAAGCGGGCCGCGATGGCGGTCTCACGATTGAAATTTAAAACTTCGCCGCTTTCGTTCACGTTCAAGCCGCTGATCACTTTCAGCGCAAACAACTGATTGTTCTTGGTCGCTTGATAAACGTAGCCCTTGGCGCCCGCGCCAATAAAGTTGCCAATGCGGTAGCCCGCAATCTCATGTCCGGTCCGAAGCTGAGCGACTCCCAAAGCATCCCCTCTCAAGCCTGCGCCATTGCTCTTTCACATTCTATTTTATGGGATATCTTTTTAAATTGAAATTGATCTGCGCGGAAACCCTAGACCACAGACCGTTTCCGCACTTGTTCTTGAGGTTCCGATGCGACGCCTTGATCTTTGTCCATCGGAGGAACGGCCTGAAGTTTTCTTTCGGTTTTGAACCAACGATCCGCTAACACCAGGCTGTAACAGAAATTATATTTGATGTACCGGTGGTGATCATTGTGGTGCCGCGAATTGGTCAGGTGTTTTAAAATCGGATGCCCGCTGGCCCCGGCCGGAAAAAACTCGACGTTGGCGTGCGAGCTCAGAGAATGCAGACCCAAGAACAAAACAAATCCTTCCAGCACCATCCAATGCATCGGCATCAGAAATGCCAGCGGCACCAGGTAACCCACGACAAAGAGCATTTCCAACGGATGAACGGCAAAAGCCGAAAATGCAGACGGCGTTTTGGCGCGGTGATGAACCGAATGAATCAGTCGATACATTTTCGGTTGGTGCAGCCAGCGGTGAAAAATGTAAAAATTGACCTCGTGAACCACCAGCAGAACCGCGACCGAACCCAGCAGACCCATCCAACCATATTGCAAGGGATCACTGTACAAACGACTCACCCCTGAATCCCTGGTGAGGATGGCAATCGCCATGCAGATTCCAACACCCCAAAGATTCCAGGTTGAAAGGTAGAAATCCCGTTTCAGATCGACAGTTTTGTAAGGTACTTTTTGAATTTGATTTTTAGCGGTGAATAAACTTTGACGGGTCCACAAAAAATAATGTCCGACACCACCCAGGGCGACAAACATCAGCCATGGCAGCAGCGCGTGAAATGCAAAAGGACCCAGATCGTGCAAAGTCATCAATCTCGTATCGGACAAACTGGACCCTTTCTTAATCAAGAGCCGACGGTTCACGAAGGACTTGTCTTATTTTGAGATCGACATTCACCCGGCACGTCCAGCTTCCTGGAAAGCATTGGCCCGAAATGTCTTTTCACGCCAAAATGGTCTTTATGAAACTTGCAATCGTCACCGGTGCCTCGAGCGGAATCGGCGAAGCCGCCAGTCGCCAACTGGCCCGCCAAAATTACAAAGTGGTTCTGATCGCTCGACGTCAAACCGAACTGGATCGAATCGCGGGTGAGATCGGTCCGAACGCCATCGCCGAAGCCTGTGATGCCAGTCGTGGCGCCGATGTTCTGATGCTGGCCGAAAAAATCAAAAAGCTCCACGGCATTCCTGATCTGATCGTCAATTGCGCCGGCGCCGGTGAATGGAAATTCATTGAAGACACTTCGCCTCAGGAAGCGGCCGAAATGATGGCGGCACCTTACTTTGCGGCCTATCATATGTGCCACGCTTTCATGCGTGAGATGCTTCAGCGTGGTTCGGGGGTCTTGATTCACGTGAACTCGCCCGCTTCATTTTTTCCGTGGCCGTCAGCCACCGGTTACACGGCGGCTCGATGGGCGCTGCGGGGTTTGCACGAATCCCTTTGCCAAGATTTACACGGCAGTGGCGTGCACAGCTGTCATTTGGTTGTATCGCGCGTGAACAGTTCGTACTTTGAACACAATAAAAATATTGAAACAAAAATTCCTGGAATTTCGAAACTGTCGCGAACGCTTTCCCCGGACGAGTGCGGGCAAATCATCGTGAAGCTCGCGCACTCGCCAAGAAAACAAGTTCTGCATCCTTTTATGCTGCGGTTTTTCGGGTGGCTGGGATGGATGTGTCCGGCACTGGCGCACTTTCTTTTACGCGCTACCAGTCAGCAGAAAAATCACCACCGACAGAAATAGGATTTCACAAACATCATGGCGTAGCCATTTGGCAGTCGCCGCGTTCCTGAAACAGGACCCAGCGAGATGAACTCGAGGCTCGATTTCTGGTGATGATGAAGATGATAGCCCAAATTGAACAAGCCAAAGTTATTCAATGTGTAATGGCTGTCCCAAGCATGCGTTGGTGCGATCGGCTCGCCCCGCCCATCTGCAAGCAACGAACGCGTTACACCTTTGTGTTCAATATAATCAAGAGTGGACAACATAAATTTGGCGACAACCGAAATGAGCATCCAATCGAACACAAGTCTCAAACCAGCTTCCCATGAATCGGCATCCGGCGCAGTTTTGGCTCCCAACAAGAAAACCAAAGTTCCCACCAGCACGCCCAAAAAAGAATACAGCCAAAAGCGATTGCGCCAACCCCAACCGACTCGGGCTTTTTCCAGGGCGATGGATTTTGTTAAACACTGGTGATAATGACGCCAACAAAATGCCCACACATTTTCGTCCGGGCGAGCGGTCCCGGGATCCATGTCTGTCCCCACCCAACGGTGGTGCACTTCGATGTGGGCGATTTTAAACCAACAGTAATTGATCAGCGAGAGCACGAACAGCCCGATCACCCGTCTCCAGCCATAGCGGCTGTGAACGTTTTCGTGCGCGATGTTGATCCCCATGACCCCAAAAACGACTCCAACTGAAAAAATAGAACCGGCAATTTCGAAAATGGAATCCATTCGCGAGATCTTCCAGAGTGCAACACCGAGAAAGACCACGATGAAAGGAACCGCGAGATTCAGCGCTAGCACCGCCAAGCCTTTATGAAACAACAGTCGATTCATAAACGGCGAAGGAAATTTTCGATCTTTTAAAATTTCATCAGCGCAAAGATGAACGCCAAACAACAGCGCCACTCCGGTCCAAGCGAAAACGCCACCTTGCAAAACACCGAGAAGGGCGCCTGCTGCCAATGTGTAAGAGTAGAAAAATCCCATCCATATATTTTCATGGCGTTCAGTCGAAGCGTCAAATCCGTCGCTCGACCCAGACTACTGTTCGCTCACATTTACTGGAAATTAATTTTCGGCTGGACTTCGGCTTGGCCGCTCAACCTGGTTTATTTGACGACTTTCTCTTTTTAAAGTTACGATAAAAAGATGGTAGCGACAGCTTCGAACACATTTAAAGTAGAGCTCAATTGGCCTATCCGAAGTCTGCACGATCTTCCTGAAATTAAAGATATCGGCTCCATCTTTTTCCTGGAAATTTATTTAGGCCCAAAAGTCGTTTTCAACAGCAGCGGTATTCGGGATTGGATTCGTTGGCTGGCACCGGCGGGGGCCAATTCAAAGATTTCGATTCAATTGTATGAATGTCCCGAGTCTTTCATTCAATTGGTAAATATGATTTCTGATTTCATCCCGAAAAATTCAGAAATCATGTCTTTCTACGTTCCTTTTTATTCAGAACAAACGCGCGAAACGAAACGGGCGCTCCTGACTCGCGGTCATGACTATTTCGAAGAAAAGTATTCTCTTCCGGAAATGAAAGATAAAAACGGAAACCTGATGGAAGTCGACGTTGATATGGGGAAGTTCTTTCGGTTCCTGAAACCAAAACAATAACGTATGCAGATTGGCATGGCCGCATGAGCGCGAAAATTCAGTCACTCGAACTGAGCGAGATAGAACGTCTGGGGCCAAACGATCAGCCCGGCGACATCGTTCTCGTCGACGGGGCTCCCCACATCACCGTTCTCACGTTGTGCGTGCAAAACGGCGTGAAGCACGTCATCCAAAAATCCAATCAAAATTCTCAAGTCGAGGTTCGCTTCTCCAGTTTAATGGTTGCCGAACCCAATCATTTCTTTCAATTTCCACTGTCTTGCATTCTGGGATCATTGGATCCATCATCGGACACCGAACTGCAAAGAACCGGCATCTCTTTTATTGTCGAAAAGCTGTTACAACGCAGGGAGATCTTGGCTTCCGTCGAAACTTATCTCACGGCATTCACGGCATCTCCGGCGCTGATCAACGACATCCTGTGCGTGATTGATGAAACCCTGACCAATGCCGTCTACAATGCGCCTTTTGCCGGCGGCATGCTCTCGACACCATCGCGCGAGATTCTGGACTTTCCCATCGACCCTTCGAAAAAACCCAAGATCTTCGTCGGCCAAGATCGCGACCGAGTCGTGGTTGGCTGCCGCGATGCTTACGGTTCGTTGCACGTTGAAAGCCTGATCAACCGAATTAGAAATTGTTACGAAAATCAAGTTGCCGACATGATCAATTTTGGCGAAGGCGGAGCCGGCATCGGATCATTTCTGATGTTTAACTCTTGCGCCAGTATGTACATCGGCGTTGATACCGGGGCCTCGACCACCATCTGTTTCTCATTCCCACTGAAGCTGTCGGCGGCCGATCGAAGCGAAATGCCCAAGAATATTCACGTGATCCACAGATAAGAGAAGACTATGAAGGAATTCAACGCAAAATTGTCCGAATCAGCTGACCAAGTCACCTTGGAAATCACGGGATCGATCGATGCTTCCGGAAAATTTCCGTCGGTCATCACCCAGAAGCCTTTGGTGATCCGATTTGACGACGTGGCCATGATGAATTCTTACGGCATCAAAATTTGGTGCAAATGGAGCGTTGATCACCAGCATTTACCCAAAATTTTCTTGGACAACTGTCCCTTCGTCTTCGCGAAAAACTTTGGCTCGATTCGCGGGTTTCTAATGCCCAACATGCACGTGCGGTCATTCTACGTGCCCTTTTATAATGATGAATCACATGAGGCGAAAAACGTCCTGATGACCATCGGAAAAGACTTTACGGATGATGGTTTTTACAACGTCCCAAAAGCCTTCGACAGCAAAGGCGCCCCGATGGAAATCGACGTCGATAAAAAAACCTATTTTCAATTTCTGAAAAAGTCCTGATCCAAAATTTTTTGGCGCTGCCAAAGATATCGCCTGTTTGTGAGAGCGACCGGAACGGTCCAGAGATGGCCCTTCTCCGAAATCCAATACGTTGTTAATCGCGGGTGCGCAGGAATGGATTTTCGGGTTCTTGCAGGAGATTCTTCTCGACGTTCAGCAAAAGTCCGAACATGAAACACAAGGTGAGCAGCGAACTGCCGCCATAGCTTAGGAATGGCAAGGTCAATCCCTTGGTCGGCAAAAGTCCCATGACCACGCCGGCGTTAATGAAAACGCTGAGCGCGAAGGTCATGGAAATTCCCAGCGCCAAGGCTTTGCGGTAAGCGCTCTCGCAGCGAGAGGCGATTTGAAATCCACGCAGGGCCACGTATCCGTACAGTGCCAGCACCATCAAGAATCCGACAAAGCCCATCTCTTCACCGAGCACCGCCAAAGTGAAATCGGTGTGGGCCTCGGGAAGGAAAAACAATTTCCCCTGCCCTTGTCCCAAGCCGGCACCGGTGATGCCGCCGGTATGAAAACTCAACATCGATTGAATGGCCTGAAATCCCTTTTGCTCGGGATCAGACCAAGGATCTAAGAACGCCAAGACGCGGGCGCGACGGTAAGAAACCCGCATCACCAGCAAATAAAAGGCCGGCATCATCACCATCAAAGAGGCCAAGATGTAACGCCATTTGAGACCGAAAGCGAAAAGCAAACCCACACCGACGCAAACGATGATGGCAAAGCTACCAAAATCCGGCTGGCGTAAAACCAAAAGCAGTGGCAAACAAACCAGCAACGCCAGCCCCCACCACTTGAGCTTCCCCAACAGATTTTCCTGTCGGGCCAAAAGGCTCGCGAATAAAATGGTAAATGAAAATTTCAAAACTTCGGAAGGCTCGAAACGAACGCCCATCGGCAGCTGCAACCATCGGCTCGCCCCGCCGGCCTTCACTCCCAATCCCGGAACAAAAGTGGCGATGACGCCGAAGCTGGCAAGCACCCACAAAACCCAACCCCATTTTTCCACCCAGCGAATGGGAATTTGCGCGGCCCCAAGAAGCGCCGCAAAGGCCAATGCCGTGAAAATCAGTTGTCGGATGAAAAAATGCAGACCATTGCCAAAGGCTTCGGTCGCAAAGATGTAGCTGGAACTGTACACCTGAACGAGCCCGATCCCCATCAATGTCAGAATCGCCAATAAAAGTGGGCTCGAGAGATGTTTATACATATGGATTTCGGTTACTCGATGATTTCGTCGTCTTTAGATTCTGTTTTCTTTCCGTCCGTCTTCTTTCCCGAAGCGGCCGTCGAAGTCATCTTGCCCGGTTGAATCGAGCAGCAATACATGATGCCGACACTGTCCGACCGAGTGTTATATTGAGTCATCGAGAATGGCTTTTCCATATCGCAACGTTTGGCCATTTCCAAATTCACCGCCACGTCGATATCAGGATAAATATCGCCATTGATAAATTCGCAGTACAATTTGGCAGATTGGGTGACGCGATCTCGTTGTTCTTTTCGTTCCTTGAGCTTCGAAGAAGAGCACGCCGAAAGAACAACCATTGAGAGCCCGAGGGCCGCGAGAATTCTGAAAGACATCCTTGTCTCCTTCAAAAAATTGAAAACACTCTTTAAAAATCAGCTTTCAAAAGCTGCAATAAGTTTCAACCAGCATCCGGCAAGGAAGAGTCGTCCTCAACTCTTCCAACCCGAAATCCTGATGGGCTCAGATCATCGAAACTTTCGGATGATCTCTTTAAAATAGTCTCCTCGCTCTTCAAAGCTGTCAAACATATCAAAACTTGAACAGCCAGGTGACAAAAGAACGATGTCACCGATCCTCGACTTTTGGTAAGCGATCAAAACCGCTTCTTCGAAAGTTCCGATCAAAAATGTTTCCGAAAAATCGCCGAGATCGCGATTGATGCGCTCTTTGGCCTCGCCGACCAGGATCAAGGTCTTGACCTTTCTCTTCACGACGCCGCGAAGGGCCTCGTAAGAAAGATTCGTGTCTTTTCCACCGGCGATCAGGATGATATTTTCGTCAAAAGAATCCAGGGCACGCAAAACCGCGTGCACGTTCGTCGCTTTCGAATCGTTGAAAAACTGGACCCCGCCGACTTTGCGCACGTACTCGAGACGGTGCGGAAGCCCCGTGAAACTGTTCATCACTTTTTGGATGGCCGCGTGCGAAGCGCCGTGCTCGCGTGCCGCCAGCGTCGCCGCCATGATGTTTTCGATGGAATGTTTACCGCGCATTTTGATCTGCGAAATATCGTAAGTTTCAATCTCGGGACCGGTGCGAACACGGATTTCTTTTCCGATATTCACCGCCCCCCCGATGTTCATGATCTGTGGCTCGAGCGTTGCTTTTCGTGAGAAGTAGAAAATGCGTCCGCGTTGAACCGCCGGATCGCGCGCCAACTCAACCACCGCGTTGTCATCGGCATTCAAAATGCTGGTCGTCGCCTGGTTGGTGTTTTTGAAAATGCGGCGTTTGGCGTTGACGTAATCTTCCATCGATCGGTAACGATCCAGATGATTTTCCGCCAGGTTCATGAACAAGATGTTCATCGGATTGAAGGTCTCGCAAAGCTCCAGCATGTAGCTGGACACTTCGGCGATCACGACCTGCGCTTTTTGTCCCAGGCGCAGGTAATCGGTCATCGGCACACCCATCGATCCGCCCACCCAGCACGAGATGCCCGATTCGTTCAAGCAAGCCTCGATCAGGCGAGCCGTCGTCGTCTTACCGTTGGTTCCGGTCAGCGCGATCATCGGTTCTTTGATGAACTGGGTGATGAATTCAAATTCGTTGGTGATCTTGATTCCCTGAGATCGGGCGTAATCAAAGATCTTCAAAGCCGAAGGCACGCCGGGGCTTAAGATGACCAGGTCTTGCGCCAAAAATGTTTTCGGAGCGTGTCCACCCAGATCCAATTTGACCGGCAGATCGCCCAATTGCTCTAGCTGAGTCGACAGTTCCGGCTTGGATTTATGATCCGTCACCGTGACCTGCGCCCCTTGCGCGTGCAGGAACTTGGCTAAAGACACGCCGGTCTTTCCCAATCCCACGACCAGAATTTTTTTATCTTTCAATTCAGACACATCCGTAAACATATGATCTCCAAAGCCACAGGCTTCGCTCGAGTTGATTATCTTAATTTCAAAGTGCTCAAAGACAGAATGGCGAGAAGGATCGAGATGATCCAAAATCGCACGATGATTTTGGTCTCGGTCATGCCCTTGAGCTCAAAATGGTGATGAATGGGCGCCATCTTGAAAATGCGTTTTCCCGTCAGTTTAAATGAAGCCACCTGCCCAATCACCGACAGCGCTTCGACCACGAAAACTCCACCCAACAAAATCATCAGAATTTCATTGTGAGTGAGAACCGCCATCACGCCTAAAAAACCACCGAGACTGAGCGATCCCACGTCTCCCATGAAAACCTGTGCGGGATAAGTATTGAACCATAAAAATCCAAGACCTGCCGCCACCACGCTGGCCGCGATCGGCGTCAGCTCGCCCGCGCCCACAACATGCGGAATCTGCAAGTAGCTAGCGATCCCCATATGTCCCGCCACGTAGGCGAAAAGTCCGAGCGTCGCCGCCGAGATGATCACGGGAACAATCGCCAAGCCATCCAACCCATCCGTCAGATTCACCGCATTGGCGGTGCCGACCACAACCAGCGCCCCCAGCACCACGTAGCCGTATCCCAAATCCAGAGTCAGATTTTTAAAGAAAGGAACATTGAGATCGGTCGAAAAACCAAACCAGTGAATCAAAATAAAAATCGCCAGTCCGGAAATCAGGAACTCGCCCGCCAAGCGAACTTTGCCCGACAGTCCTTTGGTGTTCTTCTTGCTGACCTTGAGCCAATCATCGATGTAACCGATCAAACCGAATCCCCAGGTCACCAACAGCGCGGCCCAAACCATGGGATTGTCGATATCCACCCAAAGCAAGCATGGAATCAAAGTCGACACCAGAATCAAACCGCCACCCATGGTCGGCGTACCGGCTTTTTTCTTGTGCGTTTGCGGGCCGTCTTCACGAATCGATTGCCCAATCTGAAAGTCCATCAGTCGACGGATAAAATAAGGTCCCCACATCCAGCACAGCAAAAAGGCCGTGAAGAAAGAAATGAATGTTCGAACTGTGATGTAGCGGAAAATATTGAAAGCCGAAATTTGATCAGCGAAAGAATACAGAAGTTGATAAAGCATGCTGTCGTTTAATCTTCTTTCTTCAGTGAAAAGTCCTTGGGATCACAGGCCATCACGAAGCGCTCGAGCTTCATGCCGCGAGAGCCTTTGACCAACACCGTATCAAGCTCATGTATCATAGAGCCGACTTGGGATGCAAGAGATTCTTCATAAGTCTTTGAAACTATTAACTTTTTTGAAAAATTAGAGCTCCTAATTCCGCGCTCAAAAGCGATCGAATCGGCGCCGTAAAACCAAACCGCATCGAATCCCGCACGCCCCACCCATTCGCCCAGTTCTTGGTGCAGAGATGACGACAGATCACCAAGCTCCAGCATCTGCGCGAAGACGCCGATTTTCTGTCCTTTGGTTTTCAATAATTTCACGTTCGCGAGCAGCGCTTTCATGCTGTCGGGATTGGCGTTGTAAGCATCAAACAAAAGTTCCGCACCATTTTTCAGGTGCACCAACTGATTGCGTCCCCAATTGGTTTTGCATCTCGGTAGCGCCGACCAAATTTCCTGCGACGTAAGCCCCACCGCCAAGGCACAACTGGCCGCGACCATCAGGTTCGTTAAATTCTGCTCGCCAAACACAGGAACCTTCGCCGCGCCCTCGACGCCCGCGATTTTTCCCTTCAGGGAAATGCTGGACATGTTGAGCTCTTCAATTTGAAAGAACACGTCGGCTTTTGAATTCACGGACGAAAACGTCAGAATCTTGCGGGCTTTTGGAAATTCCTTTGCCGCCCGCGAATGCATCTGCGCCGTTTGTTCGTTATCCAGATTGTAAATGCGGATCGCTTCGGGTCTGGCAAAGCGGTAGATCTCTTCTTTCGCTTCCGAAATTTTTTCGATGCTGCCGAAATGTTCGATGTGCGCACGTCCCACCATCGAGACCACGACGATATCCGGATCGGCAATTTCGCAAAGGCGCTGAATTTCACCCGCGTGATTCATGCCCATCTCGATCAGACTGACTTGGGTTCCTTCGGGCTCGGCCAACAAAGTAAACGGCACTCCCCAATGATTGTTAAAGCTTCCTTTTGGCAAATGCACCTGTCGGGCCGAAGAAATCACCGCGCCCGAAAATTCTTTGCTGGTGGTTTTCCCGTTGGATCCGGTGATACCGACGATGATCGATTTGCTTTTCATGCGCTGAGCATGAGCGAGATCTTGCAATGCCCGCAAAGTGTCTTCGACTTTGATGATCGTCACTTGATTTTTCAGGCTTGCGAGCTCGGGCGTTTCTTGATGTATCACCAAGCCGGCCGCCCCTTGCGCCACCGCTTTGCCGAGAAACTGATGCGCATCGAAGGCATCACCTTTCAAAGCGAAAAACAACTGGCCCGTCAGATCGACGCGGGTGTCGCTGCCGACGCCTTGAAAGCTCTGGGAGGCAGTGGACAAAACTTGACCCTTCGTCGAGTCAACAACATCTGTGAGCGAAATTTTCTTCATTGCAGCAGTTCCTTTGCTGTTTCAAAATCACTGAACGGAATTTTTTCTTTGCCGATGATTTGGTAATCTTCATGACCTTTGCCGGCGATCAAGATCACGTCGTGCGGTTTCGCCATGCGAATGACGGCGTCGATCGCTTTGCGGCGATCGGCCTCGATGCGAATGCGGGATTGGGGACCGCGCACGTCTTGGCCCTCGACGATGTCCTGGATGATTTGCAGCGGATCTTCGGTGCGCGGATTGTCCGAGGTTACCATCACGAAATCGGAACCCTTCAGCGCCATCGCCGCCATTTCGGGGCGTTTGCCTTTATCGCGATCTCCGCCACAACCAAAAATCGTCCAAATCTGCGAATGAGTTTTCGCCCCCGAGCGCACCGCTTGCAAAGCGCGCAGCACATTGTCGAGCGCATCCGGAGTGTGAGCGTAATCAACAAAGACATTCAAAGATTTGGCGTTCGGCACAGACTGCAGTCGCCCCGGCACCCCGGCGAATCGGGTGAGCGCTTCGAGACTGACCGCTGGCGGCACTCCTGCGGTGGCGGCGGCCGCGATCACCGCGACGGCATTCGCCACATTGTGCGCGCCACACATCGGAAGATACGATTTGTATTCGCCCGCCGGAGTTCGCAATTCAAAATCCGTGCGCTGGAAATCGACGTTCGTCACCTTGTAACGGAAATCCGAATTTTTTCTCTGTCCGTAGCTCCACAGCGCCGCTGAAGAAGCCACCCGCATGCGCGCACCCCAATGATCATCGATGTTGACGATGGCGAAGTGCGGATTTTTTTGCGATTTCCACATCAGATCGGTGAACAGGCGCTGCTTGCTTTGAAAATAATCTTCCATATCAGAATGATAATCCAGGTGATCGCGGGTGAGATTGGTGAAGATCACGGTGTTGAACTCGACCCCGTCGGCGCGTCTTTGCACCAAGGCGTGGCTCGAGACTTCCATGGCAACGGCCCGAGCTCCGGCCTGTTTCATTTCCAGCAATCGCTTTTGCAATGAGATCGGATCCGGGGTCGTCATTTCGGTGGGCCACACGCGATCATTCAGGTGATGATTGATCGTGCCCATCACGCCACACGGAGAATTAACTTTGTCCAGGACCGATTCCAGCATGTAAGTCACCGAGGTTTTGCCGTTGGTACCGGTCACGCCAAAGCAAAACAGCTGATGAGAGGGATGGCCGTAGAACCGGGCCGCCAAAAGATCCGTCGCTTGTCGCGCATCTTTGACGATTTGCACGAAGCCGGTGAAACTTTTTGGCACTTCGCTGGATTTTTCGACGACCACCGCCACCGCTCCGGCTTCACAAGCTTGCGGCAGAAATTGATGGCCATCGATTTTGGTTCCGGGGATTGCGACGAAAACGGCGCCAAGATGAACATGCCTTGCATCATGAGTGAGAGAAAGAACTTCCACCTCGGGAGCAGAAGATTGATATTCCGGCAGAATCTTGAGAAGCTCGGGCAGTTTCACTGGTCAAACCTCGATTAAACTTGGAACAGAAAGCACATCGCACATGAGAAAACTTGGCAGTCTTCAGTGTCTCGAAACACATCCTAGGATCGAACCAAAAGAGGGTCAACAAAGCCTTACCTTTATTCTGTTTCATGGCTACGGTGCAGATGCGTATGATTTGCAGACGTTATCGGATGTGATCACCGCGCCAAGCCCACTGCATTTTATTTTTCCACAAGGAACTCTCGAGGTTCCCATCGGCCCCGGATGGACCGGTCGCGCTTGGTGGCCGATCAATGTTCAAGCACTGCAAGAGGCCGCGATGCGTGGCGAACCCCGAGATCTGTCAAAGGAAACAACGCCCGGGATACCAGAGCTTCGCAAAAAAATCTTTCAAGCCATCGAGATGCTGAAGGTCCCTTGGAATCAAATTATTTTAGGCGGTTTCAGCCAAGGCGCGATGCTGGCCACCGACATTTGCATAAACGCTCCCGAAAATCCGCGCGCGCTGGTCACTTTGTCCGGAGCGCTGGTCAATAAAGAAGAGTGGAAGCCCTTGGTCGCGCGCCGAGCTGGAACTCCGTTTTTCATGAGCCACGGAAAAATGGACACCGTCTTAGACATTCGCGGCTCTTCGCAGCTGGAAACTTTCCTGATCAATGCAGGTCTCAAAGGAAAACTGAACAGCTTCAATGGCGCCCACGAAATCCCAGTCGAAATCATCACCAAGCTCAACGAATTTCTGCAACAAGTCGCCAAGTAACGCTCGCAAATCTGCTCCGGATCCCGAGGGCTCTCGCAAATCTGTTCAAGCGATCGAGCGAGGGCTCCCGCAAATCTGGTAGCGGGAACGCCGACCATGATAAAGCTCATTGAGGGGGTCGAGAGCCCCTCGTCCATGATATTGACCATTGGCACGCTATACCAACGGTCAACATCATGGATGAGGAGACATGATTTTTGCGAATAGTCGATTCTAATTCGCATCGCTATCGGACATCACTTCATCCACCCCGAGAAGGCGCCTTCGCGAACATCTGCAAGTGGAAGTCCTTGAATCGAACTCCAATATGTTGGATTTTTGACCAACATATTGGAGTCCGGCGGAAGCTTACTTTACCAATGAGCGGAATTCGTCTGCGGGTTTTAAGATGACCATGATTTTTTTATTTGCCGGCATCGGCGAACCCGCGGCCGGAATGACTTCAGAGACCAAGCCCATTCCACGAACTTTGACTTGAAGATCTTGGCCTGCGACTTGGCGGAACACTTCACGCAAGGTCATGCGATTCAGATCCGGAACCACTTCGGGTCCTGCCGTTTCTGGTTTTTGCAAAAGTTCGGACGCCGTTAACACTTGCGCTTCGGGCAGAACTGGATTTTGCAGATTCTGCATTTGCTTCTTGGTTTCTTTGCTCACTGGCGCAATGGCCGCGACGGCGGAGGATTCACCTTTGCCGCGAACTTTTTTACGCGCCAGTGGACTTGCGGACTCTTTATCGATGAAATTTTTCTCGGACAGAATCATCGGCGCGATTCCTTCGCGGCGAACGGCGTAAGACGCCAATCGCGAGAACAGCGGGGCCGCGACCTGTGAGCCGTAATAAGAATTCTTTTTTGGATGATCGATCATGACGAAGATCACGAATTTCGGATCGGTCGCCGGAATGAAGCCACCAAAGCTTGAAACGTAGGCGCCTTTCATGTAGCCGCGACCTTGCGGATTTGCCTTCTGCGCGGTTCCCGTTTTTCCGCCGACTAAAAATCCGTCAACCTTGGCATTCACACCGGTTCCACCCGGTGCGGTCACACCGGTTAACATCAATCGCAAACTGGAAGCATCTTCCGGAGTCATGATGCGACGTTGGGTTTTGGGTTGGTACTCGCTGGTCGCGCCGGTGTCGGGATCAAAAATCGATTGCACGATGTAGGGCGAATTCAGAACTCCGCCATTGGCAATCGCTGCGTATGCATTCGCCATCTGCAAAGCCGTCACCGCGATTCCGTGACCGAACGAAATATTCGCCAACAAGTGCGGCCGCCAAGGCAAAGGCTGCATCAATCCTTTCGCGTCGCCCGGAAGATCGACGCCGCTTTTTTGTCCGAAACCAAAATCCTGCAAGCCTTTTCGCAAAACTTCAGGTCCGAGATCAAATGCGATCTTCGTGGTTCCGATATTGGACGAGTACGCTAAGATTTCCGAAACCGTCAGCTGCGCCCACTTCTCTTTTGTTTCGGCTTCGCGGATCACGCGATCACCAACCTGAAAGCGGCCGTTTTCGGTATTGTACTTGGTGTTCGGCTGAACGATTTTTTCTTTCAGTGCCGTCGCGATCACGAAAGTCTTCATCGTACTGCCCGGCTCGAAAGCGTCGGTCACGGCGCGATTGCGTCGCTGCTCAGGTCGAAGCTTCGCGGCTTTGTTTGCATCGAAGCTCGGCGCCGAGGACATCGCCAGAATCGCCGAAGTCTTCGCGTCCAAAATCACGCCCATCGCGTTGTCGGCATCAAATTCAGAAATCGTTTGGTTCAACTCGGTCTCCAGAACGTGCTGCAAATCCGCATCGACCGTCAGTTTGATTTCAGCGCCATCTGGATTTTCAGCGAACATCAAACCATCCGCCACCAACGGACGACCGCGGGCATCCCGGCGAACGGTGACTTTCTTTTTATTTCCCTGCAAAAACTGATTGTGAGTGAGTTCCAGTCCTTCGAGCCCTTGCCCCTCTTGCCCGACAAAGCCGATCACTTGCGACAACAGGTTTTCATTCGGATAAACGCGCTTGAATTCTTCGACGATCTGCAGGCCCTTGACGTCCAAAGCTTTCACTTCTTTAGCTTGCTCTTCCGGAAGAATGCGCTGAATCCACACGAAACGTTTTTTCGGATCCTTGATTTTGGCCTGAATGGATTCCGGACTGAGGTTCAAGATGGCTCCCAATTTTTTCGAAAGCCATTTTCGATTCTCGATCAGCTTTGGGTCGGCGAATAAAGAATAAGCCTTGGTCGACATCGCCAGCTCGCGACCGGCACGATCGACAATCGCTCCCCGCCGATTTTGCAAGGTGATCACCGTCTGAAACTGACGGGCCTGCATGGTTTCCAATCGCTTGTTGGGAAAGACCTGCAGGACGGAGGCGCGCAAAATCAGAATGCTCCACAACAACACCAATCCCGAGAACAGGATGACGATTCGGCTTTTCAATTGAGCTCCCGCGAGGCCGCCACGGTCGAAGAACCCGTCAGGTGGATGATTTGGTTGGCCTGGATTTTCTTCAGCGTGAAGCGGCTCTGCGCCAGGCGCTCGACGTTTTGCGGCCGCGTGATTTTCGCCAGCTGCATCGTGCGTTCACGTTTTTCCTCGATGACCTGGCGCTGTTCGCGCGTGGATTTTAAAATCACGTAACCCAGGCGTCGCTCTTCCATTTGCAAGAAGACCAGGGAAAATAAAGTTCCGATGATAAGAAGAACACTGAAAAATGGCTTCAACTGATGGCTCCCGCTTGTTGCAAATCTCGGGAGCGTTTTGGATCCGCGCCCTAGTTGCTTTTTTTATCGCGCCACTTGTCTTTTGATTTCCAACGTTTGTGATCGTGGTTATCGTCAGAGGTGGCGCTTTGTTCGTCGCGAAGCTCAAAGACGCGGAGCTTGGCACTGCGGGCTCGTGGATTCTCTTTGGCTTCATTCCATTCGGCCTGAATCACTTTTTTGTTCACGATGGAGCCCGCATCCATGGTCTCCGCAAGTTCCTTGAACTTGTTCTTTACGATTCTATCTTCAAGCGAATGAAATGTCAGGACAGCAAGGCGCCCTTTGGACCTCAGTCCATGCGCTAAATTTTCAAGAGAGTTTTCAACCACTTCCAGTTCGCGATTGACGTACAAACGAAGCGCCATAAAGTACTGCGTGGCCGGATGAAAGCCTTTTCGGTGCCAGCCTTCCACCCGCTCGATCAATCCCGCCAGATCCCGTGTTGTCAGAAATGGCTTCTCATCCCGATCGTTCACGATGGCGCGAGTGACCCGATAAGGCCTTGGAATTTCACCGAGATTTTTGAACAGATCATTGAGCTCTTCCTCGGAAAGATCGCGAATCAAATCCGCCGCCGTCGGCCCCGCCGAGTTGTTCATGCGCATGTCCAAAGGACCTTCGTGATAAAAACTAAATCCCCTCGGACCTTGGTCCAGCTGCGGAGAGCTGACGCCGAGATCGAGCAACATCAAATCAAACTCGCCATATTTTTCTTTGGTGTAATCCGAAAAATTGGCGTGATGAATTTGCAAACGACCTTCGGCAATCCACTCTTTGAAATTTTCCTGGGCAAACTGAATGGCTTCCGGATCCTGATCGACCGCGACCGCCGAAATCTGCGGATAATTTTCCAGCAACGCTTTCAGGTGTCCGCCGCGCCCAAAGGTCCCATCAAAGTATCGAAGCTTCGCATCGGGTTGGGCCGCAATCACCGGCGTGAACATCTCGAGTATCGGCTGCAGAAGTACGGGAATGTGTCCGGTCATTTGGGTGTCGATCCTTGGGTCAAAAAGAATGGCCGAACTTACCGGAATCTATTGGGGATGGCAAGCGAAGTGGCGTCCCCACATGCATGCCCACCCATCGACCTTCGAACGGACCCTTGCACAATTCTCTTTGCCAGGGATCAAAGTCTGCTTACCATGGAAGTATGCTGATCAACTGTCCTAAATGCGGATTTTCACAACCCCGGGATCGCTACTGCGCAAATTGCGGTATCGACATGGAGGCCTTCAAACCGAGCCAAACTCCGGTTTCGAAAAAAATTCTATTTAGCCCCATCCTGCATGTGACGTTGATTTTGCTTTTCGTCGTTGTTGCCATTTACTTTATTCGCCAGCGCCAGCGAGAAGAGCTGCGCGCTCGTGTCGAGTTCCTGAAAGGCGGTCCGCTGCTGGTCGAGCGCGCTCCGAAGGTTCAAGATTCGGCGGCGACCCCGAATGCAGCGCCGGCTCCCAGTGCCCCACCTGCAAGTGATACCAACAACGCACCAGCCACCGCTGCCGCGACCAATGTTTCGGCAACGGCGGGCGCGATTTCGGCGGGCACCGCGCAGCCGATCTCTGGAGCTCAACCGGCCTCGGAAACTGCCGGTCTGCGGGCTGGAACCCAGGCTCTGAACAACGCCAATCGCACCACGCCAAGCCGCGCGGTGATCATTTATGCGGAAATCGATCGCCGAGTTCTGAACACTTGGATGAACGAGCTTCGTGCGGCCGGTCAGCTTCGCAGCTTCGATTCGGTAACCATGGGACCGCTGCCGCAGATTTCGCAGAAATTGAAAAATCCGGGCATCAAGATTCTGCAACAGATGGAACTGTCGCTGTTGACCCAGTCTTCGCCCTATGAATGGTTTGCCGGAACCCATCGTACGAACGACAACGAAAACGAAATGGGCTTTTTCTCGTCCTTGGTCATGGGAGACTCGAAGGACGGCCTGATCCATGGCGAAGTCGAAGTCCAACGCGCTTTCCGCGACCCGAATGATCCGGCAAAAGCGATGGAACGCATCTCATTTGGAGGTCCTTTCGAGATGCCGATGGGATCCGGTTTCGTGATGCGCGGTCTGCTTCCTAGCAAATACGCGAGCGAACTGAGCGAAGATAACAATTCAGACCCTTTGCTTTCGGTCTTCAAATCCCGGGCTTTCCGCACCGAAGAGACGGAATTTACACTGATTCTTGATTTTGATACAGGCGGTCCACAGTCCAAGTGATCAAGCCTTGACCGAGCCCTTTCCCCTGAGGCAATTTTGAGGGACTGAAGGAGCCGGCACATGACCAACTTGAAACTTTCCAGTTACATCAAAGAAGAAGCAATTCAGGCCAAGGTGAAAGAGCTGGGCCAAATCATCACTAAAAAATTCAAAGGCAAAGACGTCGTCGCCGTTTGCGTTTTGAAGGGCTCTTTTTTTTTTTACTCAGACCTGATTCGCGCCATTGACACCGACATCACTTGCGAATTTTTCGGCGTTTCCAGCTACCACGGTGGAACTTCTTCTTCCGGCGAAGTGAAAGTCACTTTGGACCTTTCAACTCCGGTTGAAGGCAAACACGTGATCCTGGTCGAAGACATCGTCGACACGGGCCTGACCATGAATTATTTGAAAACGGCCATCAACTCGCGCAAACCCAAGAGCCTGACCACCATCGCATTACTGGAAAAGCCAGATGCTTTAAAAGTTCCGTGCGAAATCGACATGGTTGGCTTTAAGATCCCAAATGATTTCGTCGTCGGCTACGGCCTGGATTACCAAGGCTTCTACCGAAATCTCCCGTACATCGCCCAAGTTCAAAATTTCAATTAATTGATAATCAAAGTTTTTGTCACCGCCGTATTGGCGGTGACTTCTTTGCGCTTTTCTCAATCGAAGCAAAGAGCTGGATCGAAGCAGAGCTTTCATGACTGTTTGTCTCAAGCTTTGCTACGCTAGCCATTTTCATCATCAGAATTTAGATTCAAAGAACGACAATTCACGAATTGAAAGGGTCTCCATCCACGATCTTTGCCGTAGGTCAGACACGTTATCTTGGAATCAAGATATTGCATCGTTCCGACGGTCAACATCGTGGATGAGCGCCTATCAAACACACAAATAAAAAGGCCCACATTTCTGTGAGCCTTTCTGTGGTCGCGAGCCCGAACTCGCGCACGAATTTGAATGACTTATATTATGGGATCATAATTGTCTGGCCGGGTCTGAGCTTCTTGCCCTTGCTGAGATTTGCCGACAGGATTTCGTGTTCGGGGACGCCGAAATGATCGGCGATCTTTCGCCAGTTGTCACCGCGACGGACGCGGTAAGAAATCGGCTGCACTTCGATGGCGCTTGGCATTCGCCCGTCAGCCACGGCTGCGCTCTGGGCTTTTTTCAGAGAGTCCGGACTTTCCAGCTCTTTCATCACCACCGACAATTTTGATTTTGGAACCGATACGACCACCGTTTGCGGGATCGCGCGACCGCGCCCGCGAGCCGTGCGCGTGATGTGCGGATTGAAAATCTGCGTCTTCAAATCATCACCATCAAACCAACGCAGCAGATCCATGTAAGTCACCTTCAGTGGCAACTTCACATCGACTGAATCCAACGTCTGCGACCAAGCCACCGTGCCCAGATATTTTGGAGCATTGCTGGTGACTTCGAGTGCGGCCAGGAAGCTTGCATAAAAATTTCTTGAGGCAAAACCAAAACGCTGATTCTGCACTAGCTCGCCGATATCGCGGCTCTTGAATTTTTTGGTCACGCGCAGAACGCCTGAAGGACCATAATTATAACCGGTCAAAGCCAAGGGCCAGCTCTGCAGCATATTGTAATTGATGCGCAAAAGTTTCGCCGCCAATCGAGTCGCTTCCATCGGATGGTTGCGAAGATCGATCGCCGGATCACGCTTCATAAAGCCTTTCATGGTGTAAGGCATGATCTGCCACAAACCGCTGGCACCGACCTTGGACCGTGCTAATACGTTATAAGAACTTTCAACGAACGGCAGACGAACCAGCTCGACTGGCAGCCCAGCTTCGCGAAATACTTTTTCGAATTCTTCGATGTAACGACCCGAGAAATAAATTCCCTGGATCATGCGATCCTTTTGTCCGAGCTGGAAGCGCAGGCGGTTCTTCTTAGACGCCACGATGAACTTGTTCTTCTCGGTGATCTTGCTGTCGAAATAATCCCAGATCTTTTTTTCTTTTGCGGTCAGCGTGCTTGGATCTTTCAAATCATGAAATTTCTCGAGCATCGAGATCACGCGCTTCTTCGCTTCTTTCACCATGCGGACTTTGGCCGCTTCTTTTTGGTAGGTGTTCAGATCGGTGCGCATCGAGATCGAAGAGAAATCAAGCTCTTCATAGATCAGATCGATGTTATCCGAATCGTGCAGAACACCTTGATCCGTATTGTATTTCGAATAAACGTCGATCCAGAATTTCACGTTCGTCTCGAGCCCCTTGGGCATGGCGAAAGTTTCGGACGAGTACCCCAAAGCCGAAGACTGCCCCGAAAAATCAGGCGCTTTCCAGGGTCGCGAGGTCGTCAGGTTTTTCTCGCCCGCGATGTCTTCGTGCGATACCGGCGTGTCTTCGTCAATCACCTGCGTGAACTTGGAATCTTCCGCTTCTTCCTGTTGCTGAGCTTTTTCTGCCATCTCTGATTTCGGAGCCTCGGTCATGTACTCGCTGGAAACGTCGACCACGAAGGGCACGCCGTTTTCTGTGAAATCATGTTTAATCGGGGTGTAGGGTCGCTCCTGCGCCATCGCGCTTGAGCCAACGTAAATAACAGACAATAAGACATTGAAATGCCGCAAGTTCAGCCTCCATCCTTGGAACGCAATTTCAGAATCAGCTTTTTTAATCCACTAAAGCGGTTGCCAGCCGATCGAAGAGCGCTCGTACTTGAGCTTCATCGGCAGAACCATTGTAAATAAACACGAAGGGAATGACAGTTCCATCACTTCGTCCAGCAAATCCGCCAAGCGCCACGACTCCGGTCAGGAATCCCGTCTTCGCACGCACCCACCTTTCGGCCGGAGTTCCGACCATGCGCTTTTTCAGCGTGCCGTCGATGCCCGCAATCGGCAACGAGGTGACGAATTCCGGTTGATACCGAAATTGGGTGCGCATGTCATTCAAGACCCGCCAAAGGGCTTGCGCCGCCATCTTATTCTCGCGAGTTAATCCCGAAGGATTTTGCAACTCGTACTGCGAGGCCGGGACGCCGATTTTTTGCAGATACTCGCGCAGCACGTTCATTCCTTTTTCGATCGTGCCCGGAGGATTCTGTGCCGCCGCCATATTCTTGGTCAGCATTTCGGCAATGTAATTGTTCGAAAATTTATTCATGTCCGCCAAGATGTCTTGGATCGGCTTGCCTTCCGCTTCGGCAATCAGCTTGGCGCTACCCGGGGTCACGCCCGTCTTGATCGCGCCTTTGATCTCGATGCCCCGTTGCTGCATGAACGAGCGCAAATTGTATCCGACCCACAAATCCGGCTGAGTGATATTTTTGTAGACCACCACTTCTTTCGAATCGAGCGCGATTTTTCCGGTGACCGTGACCACGTCGCCGGGTCCCTTGGTGGCTTCATCGCGATCCACTTCGACACCCGTCTTACCGCCATGTCCGGTGGTCTCGACTTTGGCTCGCAGCTGGATGTATTGATTTTCCGGATCGGCAAAAACAATCGCCGGGTCCCCTGCTTTTTTTCCGGGACGAACGAAGATATTCACCGAGTTCCAATTGAAAGACATCGCCCCCGTCGGCGCATCGTAAGCGCGATCAACCCGCTCTTTTTGTCGGCTGGGATCAAAGCGCAGTTTATCAAAGAGACTGTCATCGACGATCAAGTCCCCTTCGATGATTTTCACTCCGGTTCGGGTCAAAACATTGACCAGGTACCACATCGTCTCGGAAACGAAGCCCGGATCTCCACCGCCCCGCAAAATCAAATCGCCCTTGAGCGTTCCATTTTCAATGGTGGCCGTGCTCCACAAACTGGTTTTAAATTTCGTACCCGGAGGAAATTGCGAAATCGCCGCCGCTGCCGTCACCAATTTGGTGATCGATGCCGGAATCATTTTCTTGTCCGCGTTTTTCTGAAAGATAACCTGCGCTTCGCCTTCGCCGCCGGCCACGTACAAACCGAAATTTGAGACTGGAAACTTGGATTTCTCGATTATTTGCTCAAGTTTTTTTCCATGTGCCGTCACCCAACTTGCATCCAATGCCCACGCATTTGCACCCAGGGTGCAAACCAAGAGAACCCAAAACTTCATGTCCAACCTCGTGTTATGCCTTTCATGCTAAAGGCCGCTTGAAGCGCAGGCAATCACGAAGTATGTTCTTTTCATGCCTGCCGCAAAACCACTTTTGTTTTTGGTTGATGATGAATCCGCAACGCTCTCGGCACTCGAGAGATTGTTTCGCCAAGATTTTGAAACGCGATCCTTCACCAATCCCGAAACCGCCTTGCAAAACATTGCTGAATCACAGCCGGCTTTGGTCCTGACCGATTCGACGATGCCGGAAATGAACGGGCTTGAGCTGCTTCGCCGGATTCGCGTTTCCCATCCCACGACGTTGCGGGTTTTGCTGTCGGGACAAATCGCTTCCGAAGAATTGTCCGCGGCGATCAATCAAGGCTTGATTCATCGCTTTTTCGTCAAGCCCTGGGAAAACGAAGTTTTGAAACTGCAAATCCTGGAATGCCTGCAGCAGCAAAAAGCTTTGATCGAACGAGATCAGTTGGCGACTTTGGCTTTGTCCGATCCGATCACGGGCCTGGGCAATCATCGCTTCTTTCAGGATCAATTGCGCGTCGAGATCGAACGTGCGAAACGACATCAGCGCATCGTTAGTTTGTTGATGATGGATGTGGATCATTTCAAATCTTGGAATGATCAATACGGACATCCCGCCGGCGATCAATTGCTCAAAGAGGTCGCCGCCTTATTGCAACAAGGTCTGCGCACCATCGACTGGATCGCCCGTTACGGTGGTGACGAATTCGCGATGATTTTGCCGGACACAAACACCAAGTACTCTTTGGAAATTGCCGAACGATTGCGAAATAAGTTTTCCTCCCTTCACCAAGGTCCTGTTCAGGTCTCATTAAGCTTTGGGATCGCGACCTTCCCCGATCACGCGTCCACAGCGAAAGAGTTGATTTCGTGCGCGGACAAGGCTCTTTACCAGGCCAAAAAAGAGGGTCGCAATCAATCCAGGATTGCAGCACTCACCACTTCCTAGATAAACTAAAGCCTCACCACAAGGATGTTGGCGTCTATGAAAAAGCGCGAATGGCTTATTGTTTTTCTTCCCCTGATCGCCACTTGGTTCGTCGACTTCATCACGAAAAAGTGGGCCAGTCAGATGTTGGAACCCAAGGACTATGGATTCCTGCATTTTATTTTGCACCACAATCCGGGTGCGATGCTGGGCTTGTTTTCGGACCTTCCGCCCGAACTGCGAATCGTTTCGTTGTCGACCGGCGGCGCCTTTCTTTTTTGCACTTACGCTTTGATTCAGTACCTGCTGCCGATCAAATCCCTGACCCTGCGAAGCGGACTGTCGACTTTGTTGGGCGGAATTTTAGGCAACGTCACCGACCGCATTCTGTACGGACACGTCGTGGACTTTATCGTCTTTCGCGTCGGTAATTTAATGAGCCCGGCCTTCAATCTCGCCGATGCTTTGCAATGGGTGGGATATGGTTTGATCGTGTACTCGATCATCAAAGAAGGAAATCTTCTGTGGCCCGAATTCAATGCGCGGCGACGCTATTGGATCAATCCCCGCTTTCAGCTCAAGTACTGCTTTTTCCTGATGGGCGTGGGTTTCGGTCTGGGTCTCATCTCGGTGGTTTTTTCTTACACCTACCTGCGCGTGACGATGATCGAACTGACGGGAGACAACCGTTTGATCCTGGATAAATTCCTGGTTCCATTCACCATCACCTTCGGCATCATCATTCTGGGTTTCTGCATCGGACTTTTCACCGTCGGCAAAATCATCTCGCACAAAATCGCGGGACCGATTTACGCCTTCGAAAAGTTTTTGGCCGATAGCATGGAGGGCAAGAACCGTCCCTTCAAATTGCGCTCAAAGGACGAATTCAAACATCTCGAAGACATGGCCCTGAAATTTCAACAGTTCCTGATTGATCACGGAAATCTTTCGGCCAAACAAAACACCGAATCGATCGCCGCCGATGAAGCCGAAGTTCAAGGCGCCATCGTCGCCGAAAAAGCCGAACAGGCTCTGCTTAAAGGTTCATAGAATTGCCCTAGGATTCGTAGAAATTTCTGGAGAATTCGCAGAGTTCAATTTCCTCGCGGCGGCCGCGCCTGGGTTAGGCGTAAACGACGGCCGCGTCTTTGATTTTTCCGAGGTAAAAACGTTTGGCGGCGGCATCGCGGTGGCACATGGCCATCACGTAATCTCCGTCTGGATTTCGCACCAAACCTTGCGGCGTAATTCGACGGGTTTCGTTTTTCTGACTGCCACCATCGTAGACGATATCCATGCTCTGATTTCCCTGAATGGCTTCGACGATCTTATTGATCAGCACTTCGTTCGAATGAAACGCGCTGTACTTTTCCCACTTCAGCTCTTTGCCGACAACCTTATAGATTTCGGAAAGCTGGGTCAGTGGCCCCAGACGATTCATGCACTCGAGTCCCACGTGCAAACAAGCCCGTGCATCATCCAAAGCGCGGTGAGCGGTGCCGCCATCCAACTTCAAAACGCCGATCAAGGTCTGTAATTTATGGTTCACGCTTTCGTGAATGATCTTTCGCGCGAGCAAGCTGGTGCAAAGCGCGGGCTCAGCCGGAAACGGAATTTTGTTCTTCTCAAAATCCACGGCCATAAATCCCATATCAAATGGCGCATGATGAGCCATCAAAATCGAGCCTTCAAAAAAATTCCGGATCTCGCTGACCTTATCTTTCATCAGTGGCGCATCCGCCACCATTTCATTGCTGATGCCATGAATGCCGATGATAAAATCTGACATCGGTTTGGAAGGCTTTAAAAGTGTTTGGTAAGACGCGATTTCCTTGCCGCCCTTCCATTTGACGGCGCCGAATTCGACGACCTCGGATCCCAAGGGGTAAGCGCCAGAGGTTTCGGTATCAAAAGCGACAAATTCGTATTCGGTCCAGGGCAAGGTGAGATCGAGCATCCGATCAAGCTAACAAACCTCCTGATGAAAGTCCAGGCCGCGATCGAGAACGGTGCGACCTAGGATTTTCTCGGATATGATTTTTTCAGGAGTGCATCCACCGTGATCAACAGCTCAAATCGTTTTATTCTTCCCTTGCTGGGTGCTTTGTTATGCACCACTTTTTCAACATTGTCTGGCGCTCAACAAAGAGGCCCCACGGCTTCAAAAATGTACGGCGAAGTGAGCCTGCAATCTGATTACGTCGACAAGGGACTGACTCAATCCAATAAAACGATTTCCATTGGCGCCGAGGCCGGATATTGGTTCGGCGGCCAGGGCCGCATCGGCATGCACGCCAACAGCGTGAACTATGTCAACGAAAGCGCCACCGTCGAGCTCGCCGGTTTTGGCGAATATCGATTCGTCTTCACACCCAACACAGACCTGCGAATTCGCAATGATCTCTTTCGTTATTTCTCCGACAGCACTCGCAGCAAGGTCGCCGTGCTCTTAGATCAGAATTTTTTTGATTATCACGTTCTGCTCTTTCGCGAAGATAATTTCGAGGGCACCAAAAAACCCCGCAACTGGTTCGCCTTCCACAAGGACTGGATTTACTCTCCATCCCTGCAAATCAACACGACAGTCGGTTATTCGATGGTCGAAGATTACGACAACTATTTCGACACCCGCGCCGGCCTGACCTACTTGACTGGAAATGTTTCGGCGTCGGTGTTCAACACCTACGTTTCAAACAACTCGCAATTTGGCGACAAAGCCGACACCGCATTTTTCGTTGCCGTCGCCGCCAAATTTTAGCGTTCCGCCAGTTTATTTCTTCTTTTTCTGAGTGGCCGCTTGCTTCACGAAATTATCGTAGACCGACATGTCGGTGTTGGTGGCACCAAAGGCGGTTTCGAGCTTGCGCGGTTTTTGGCCGTTTGATTTGACTTCTTTTTGACGGACCTCGAGCTTGATAAAGCCTGGGGGACGAGCCGCCTGGCCTTCGACGAAACCCTTCTTATCTTCGACACGCGTGACGCCATCGACAGAGTTGGTGTTGTGTTCCAAAGAAGCTTCGATTTTTTTCTGCACCAGATCCAGTCGCTCGCTCGCAACCTTTTTGGCGTTGTCGGAATTGCTTCCCGCCACGGATTGATTGAACAGCAATGACGACACCTTCACGTTCGAATCTTCCAGCCCCGTGGTGATCCCTTTGATCTTGTCCATCACCGCGATGAATTGCGCGCTCGGATTGGCGGTGCCGGGCTCGAACAATTGATAATCTGGGATGATAAATTCGAAACCATCGGGATTGACCTGAACGTTCTTCGCCACGTCCTGCATCTGATCTGCCAGATAAGCGGTCACCACTTTTTGCGAACCCATATCCAAGAGATTCGGCGTCTTATCGATTGGCTCCATGAAACTTTGGAACGCTTTCATGGGCTCGTTCACGAGATCCAGAAACAATTTTTCCAGAGTGATCTCGACACCAAAATTCGAAAAATTATATTCAATGATGCTCGGAGTAGAAAAGTAATCAGAGACGGCTTTCTTTGTCTCCGCAGATTGCGCCAACAGCCACATAACCAGGAAGAAGCACATCAAGGCCGTCATAAAGTCCGCCAAAGCCACCTTCCACGAACCACCATGGTGTCCCGCGGAATTGTAGATCTTCTTGATGACAATCGTTGTCCCTTTTTTCTCTGCGGCCACTTGCCACTTCCCTTTTTATAAGCCGATTACGCAGCTTTCTTAATTTCCTTCGTTGCCTTATCCATTTCCTCGAATGATGGTCTCTCTTCCGGTTGGATCGAACGTCTCGCGTACTCGATGCAAACAATTGGCGGAGCTCCCCGCTGCAAAGCCACCATCGCCGCTTTGATCGCGGATAAATATCGACCTTCAGCATCCAGGTCAGCGGCAACCTTCGTCGCGTTCGGACCGATCAAACCGTAGGCAAGGAAAACCCCCAACATGGTTCCGACCAGGGCGCCCGCAACGGACTCACCGATCGCTTCGGTTCCTTCATTCAGTTTACCCATCGTGATCACGATACCCAAGACCGCGGCAACGATTCCAAGACCCGGAACACCATCGGCCACCGCCTGAATGGCGTGCTGGGCTCCGTGTTCTTCCGAGTGAATCGCCTTGATATCCCCGTCCAACAGATCATCGACGTCATAGGGAGATAAATCCGCCGACAAAGTGATCTTCATCGTGTCGCACAGAAAGTGAACGGCATGATGATTGTGCATGAAGCTTGGATAGGCCGAGAAAATTTCTGATTTGTCCGGAGTCTCGATGTGTTTCTCGACCGCTTGCGGACCATCTTTGCGAAACAATTGAAACAGCTGAAACATCATTTGCAAAAGTTCGATGTAATCTTTTTTTGCCGGGCCTTTTGCAGACAAGGCCTTGATGCCCATCTTGAAACCCAATTTGATGGTCTTCATTGGATTGGCGATGATGTAACCGCCCAACGCGGCACCCAAGATGATCATCAGCTCGGTTGGTGCCGAGTGAATGATGACGCCGAACTTTCCTCCGTGGATCATGTATCCACCGAAGACCATGCCGAAGACCACGATAATGCCGACAAATCCCATGTTAACCTCTTCTACTTGGAGCTATCGGTCAAAATCGCAGTGAAATTGAGAGTTTCAGCTTCAGCTTACTGACAATCAGGCCGAAAATCTGGTTGTGAGAGCCCCCGACCTCGACTAAAACTGATGGAAATATGAAAACTCGCCTGCTCGCTCTTTCAGCTCTTTTCCTGTCTCTGGCCCTAGGTCCAGCTCACTCTTCATTTGCGGCCTCGACGGCCAAAGAAAATCCGTTGTCGGCGACGGCACAAATTTCGCCGTTTGAAGTCGAAGCCGGACAAATCGCGCAAGTCGAAATCGAATTGAAACTGCCGGAAAAGTACAAAGCTTATGAAGATCAGTTTCGCTTGAAGGTGATTTCACCCGCAGAAGGCGTTCAGGTTTCGCAATTTCACATCGAACCCGTGAAAGAAATGTTCGACAAGTTTTCCAAGAAACAAAAAAGCGTGATGGTCGGCACGGCCAAAATGCGCACGGCGGTCGAGTTTGAAAAGCTCTCGCAAGAAGGCGAGCAAAAGTTCATTCTGCAGCTCACCTATCAAGCCTGCACCGACAGCTACTGTCTTTTTCCGCAAGCCATTGATCTTGACGTGCACTTTAAAGCGAAACCTTTGCCGCAACAAAGCGGATTGCCGCTGTCTTTCGAAGGCGCTTACAAAATGGGATTGGTCTGGGCCTTCCTTTTCGTTTTCGCTTTTGGATTTCTCACCAGCTTCACGCCTTGCGTTTACCCGATGATTCCGATCACTCTCGCGATTCTTGGAAAAGAAGCCCATGTACGCTCTCGCTTGCAAAACTTTATGGTCAGCCTGGTTTATGTCGCCGGCATCGCCGTGACTTTTTCTTCGCTCGGCGTTTTTGCCGCCAGCACCGGTGCCCTGTTCGGCTCGCTCTTGGCATCGCCATGGGTTTTGGGATTTATCTGCCTTGTTTTTGTCACCATGGCGCTATCGATGTTTGGCGTTTTTGAATTGCAGGCTCCGCGATTCTTACGCGACGGAGTGCTATCTCACATGCAGCTTCGCGGTTATCTCGGCGCTTTCATCTCCGGATTGCTTGCCGGCGTTGTCGCGAGCCCCTGTGTCGGGCCGGTCTTAGTCGGAGTTTTAACTTTCGTCGCGCAGACGAAAAATCTGTGGCTGGGTTGTTGGCTTTTGTTCATCTACGCCCTGGGCATGGGATTGATTTTCCTGGTGCTGGGTCTTTCCACCAACATGACCAAGCTTCTCCCCCGCTCTGGCGCCTGGATGAATCGCGTGAAGATATTCTTCGGCCTCTTGCTTATCGCGGCCGCAGTCTATTATCTCGATATTTTATTGGTCAGTTCCAAAGTGATTCAAGGATCGTTCATCACGCGTGCCTTCTCGCATTCGGATGAAGAAAAGAAACCGGGCATTCCGGTCGACACCATCGCTTGGAAGCCTTATTCCGACGAGCTGCTCGCCCAAGCCGCCAAAGACAAAAAGCCCGTGATGATCGACTTCCGCGCCGACTGGTGCGCCGCTTGTCTCGAGATGGAAGAAAAAACTTTTCCATCACAAGCCATCCAGCTCCTGTCTTCGCAATTCATGATGGTCCGTTTCGACGCCACTCAAGAATCCCCAAAGCTCAGCGAGCTTCGCACCAAGTACGGCATCGTCGGTCTCCCAACCATGCTCTTCTTCTCGCGCGATGGAAAATGGATTAAAGATTTAACCCTCACCGAATTCGAAGGCCCCGCCGGCTTCGAAACCAGAATGAGCAAAGCCCTGAAATAAAAAGCTCGGAGCTTTATTTCAGAGGCGATTTGCGGCGCTTTTTCCAACCTTGTTTTCGTCGAAACTCGGGATCGCGAAACAGATTGCTCGCAATCATCGCCACCGCCGCCGGTTTCGTTTGCAGGGAACTGCGCTGAACCCAAGAATGAATCTCCGCCTGCGGCAATAACTTCTGCCAAATCAGTTGCGAAAATCTCTGCCGCAGCTTTGGTCGAATCGCATAGATCAATTCACAATCCAAAGCCTCCGCCGCCCGCGCCAAAGTTTCGAGCGTGATCTTTCCTTCGGATTCCATCTGCTCAAGCTTCGAATAGCCGGCCGATGAAATCTTCAACTTCCGAGAAACGGTCTCCGCCGGAAGCATCAAGGCCTCGCGAGCCGCACGCAACCAACCAACCTGCTGAGGCGCCGTCTTCTCAGCGCGATTGAAAAGATCAACCGCCACATCATGCTCTTTGCACGGAAAGTCTTTGGTCCACCATCGCATAAACGCCTGATATTGATCTTTGTCTGTCATTTGTTTCATGGCCACCCATGTAGGGCGACCTCACTTTTAAGTCAACCAATTGGTTGAGCTAAAAATTCGAAATCTTTCCCAAGGCCCTAAACTTAACTCAACCAGTTAGTTGAGTTAAAATGGATGGCACAAGTGAGTCAAAGATTTGATCAAATACTAATGGCAAGAATGAATCATAGTTTTGATCACAGAACTGATAGCAAGAGTGGGTCACAACTTACCGCTTACATTCGTTTGAGGCGGGCCAGTTCCATTTTTGTTTCGTTCAGCGCGGATTGTGCCGAAATCATTTGTGCTTCTTTTTCGCTGACCAGTTTTTGCAATTGGGTCATGCGGACTTCGTAGCTGCGCAGAACGCTGTTGTGGCGATCCATCATTTCCTGAATTTTGTAATCCATGGATTTGCGCTCGCCCAGGCGCGTGTGCAGGGCCGTGATTTTTTGGGTGGCATCCACGCTCAAAGCCTGATCGTTTTGATCGAGCTTTTGCAGAGCTTGTTGGATGCGTTCGAATTTCACTTGCGAGCTTTTGATGAATTCGTTGATTTGGCTGACGACCCGGTTCAGGCTTTCCGCCAATTGTTGAACCTGGGTGCGGTTCTCGAGGATTTTCTGCTCAAGGACATTCAGATGATTCTGAGCGGGCGCTTCGAAGACCCTTGATTTAGCACCGCTTTCACCGAACAGTTCTGGATTTAGTTCCTTTTGCATTTGACCCCCTCAAGTTTTGCCTCTTAAGCTTTAAGTATGCTGAAAGTCCAAGCTTTAATAAAGTACTTATCGGAAAATAATCCACAAAGCACTCCGGTGCGCTTGGCACTTTTCAACTACCTCACCAACATGGCGAGCACTCAGGAGCTCGTGACGCCCGAATTGCTCGAGAGTTTCTTTGCGCTTTGCCTGGATTACACTCATTGGCAGCAAAATCGCGATCAGCTCGGCTCGGAAATTCAAGAGATGCTGGGTGAGCACGTGGATGTGTCAGCGCTCAAGCTTCCGCAGCAAACTCAGGTCGTCGAGCTGGAAAGTCTGACGGATGTCACAGATGCGCTTCAGTGCTACCTCAATGCGATCTACAAAAAAGGTGAAAAGTATCGCTTGATCCTAGAAGGCGATAAAAAAATCCTGGCCATCGTGCTGATGCCGGATCAATCGATCCAAATTCGCACTTTTGATCGCAAAATGGTGATCCGCCACGGTCAGCTCGAGCCTTTGAAGAAAGATCTGATTTTATATTACAACTCGAACCTGGAGATTGTACCGGATCAAGTTCAGAGAATGGAAATCGGCCCTTTTGTCACGGCTCAGTTTATTCTGTCCGACACTGGGGTCGAAGGCAGCCTGATTCGGGGCTACCAGCACCAAAAGTTCTTTGACCTGAAGGGCGAGAACCTGGCGACTTACCCAAAGCTTTTTTACTCGATCAAACGCATTGAACAGTATTTTCTACAGCGCCAATCGGACCCTTTTTATCAGGAAACGGTGTCGGGCCTTGAGCGAATCATTGAAAAAATGCGCCTGCACGAAATGGACAGCTTCCAAGAGGCCGTCGATATCATGGCAAGGGCTCAGAACGTCCTCGAGTACGTCTTTACCGGTGACAAGCTCCTGACTTTGTTGATAAGAGACCTTCAACACACTCTCTCTCAGAGAAACAGCCGCGTCGCGAGGACGCCGCAGAAAGTTGAAGAGTCATGGAATCCATTGACGGCTCATTCGAGCCCACCGAACAGTCCGAATCTCAATCCACAAACCAGACCCGTGGAGCGACCGTATCCGAATCCGGCGACCAACCCGAACAGTCTGGCCAATCGGATCAAGGCGACTTTGAATCCGAAATCGGCGCAGGCTCAAGCTCAAGCGCAGACGATGGCGACGAGGGATCTACTGAGTTCGATGCAAGCTCAGACTCCATCTCGGAGGACGATGAGCTCGATGCCGGATCCGACGACCGACCCCGAAATGCTCCACGACCTTCTCGGGTCCGACTTAACAAGCTGATCGCCGATAGCGGATTGGCCAGCCGACGTGCGGCCGACCGTTTGATCGAAGAAGGCCAAGTCACCGTCAACGGCAAAAAAGTGTACGAGCTTGGCATCAAAGTCGATCCCAACAACGATCACATTTTCCTGCAAGGCAAACCGCTTCGCAAAAAGTTCGAACATGTTTACATCATGTTTTACAAGCCCCGTGGCGTCCTGACGACCATGGAAGATCCTTTAGAGCGACCGACGATCAAAAACTTTCTCGAAGAAGTTCCGACCCGCGTTTTTCCGGTCGGTCGTCTGGACTGGGATTCGGAAGGCTTGCTGCTTTTGACCAATGACGGAGATTACGCCAACCGCGTGACTCATCCGAAAGAAGAAGTCACCAAGACCTATCTGGTCAAAGTCGACGGCAAACCCACCGATGATAAAATCAAAAAACTTCTAATGGGTGTCACCATCGTCGGCGGAAAAGTGTCGGCCAAGTCGGTCGAAAAAGTGAAGCGCGGTCGCGAGCAGTATGATTGGCTTAAGATCGTGATCACCGAGGGTAAGAACCGTCAAATCCGTCAGATGTTCGAGAAAATCGGCTTTGACGTATTGAAACTGCAGCGTGTGGCCATCGGTCGTTTGCGATTGGGAAATCTTCAGCGCGGCGAACTGGTGTACCTGAACGACATTGCCGCCGAGCGGGTTTTCCAGCAAGATATGCCGGAGATGGTGAAGGAAAAGAAAAGCTACAAAGGCCGGCAGAAATCTACGAAATCCACCAAGTCCGGACCGAAAGCCCATTTCGCAAAACGATGAATCGAGCGCTCGGATTTTTCTACGTTCTCTTAGCCGGTGTCGGCTTTGGTTTCCTGGGAATCTTCGGGCGTTTGGCTTTTCAAAGCGGGCTCAGCGTCGGCGAACTTCTCACTTGGCGCTTTAGCTCGGCCGCGATTTTGTTGTGGCTGGGACTTTTTCTCTTCCGTCCCCGTCTTCTTCTGATGCCCTTCAAGCAAATTCTGATTTCCTGCCTGTTGGGGGCCAGCGGCTACGCCGTCTTTTCCACTCTCTATTTTAAGGCCATCGAAGGCATTTCGGTTCCCCTGGCGGCCCTGCTGCTTTTCACCTTCCCGATCTTCGTGAATCTTGGCGCGCACTTTGTTTTAAAGCAGCGAATGACCCGCAATCAGACCCTGAGCCTGATTCTTGCCTGCGTGGGCTTGGGGATTTTGCTGTGGGGTCCGATGTTCGTGAATTCAAAATCGGCGGTGCTGTACGGTTTGGGATCGGCAGTGGTGTACTCGATTTACGTTTTGGTCAGCGGTCAGATTCAGCAGAATGTGAAACCTTTGACGTCGAGCCTTTACGTGATCACGGCCGCAGCCATCACTTTGTTTTTCTTCCATCATCCGGATCCATCTCGAGTGCTCGATTTCAATTCGCACCAATTGACCTGCATTGTCGGATTGGCGGTGATTTCCACCATCGGCCCTTTGACGTTCTTTTTGGCGGGATTGCAGCGCCTTCCCAGCTCGCAAGCTTCGATCATCGGCATGATCGAGCCGGTCGTGGCCTCGATCGCCGCTGGATATTTTCTGGGTGAGCATCTGACGAATTTTCAACTGGTCGGCGCGGTCGTCGTGATCGCGGCGCTGGTGCTGAATGCGCTGGAAAAACGGTAGGTCGAGTCGAAGCCCGAGACTGCCGTGGGTGGCACCGGTTACTTCTTGTTTTCCCCGTCGAGAATTTCTTTTTCTTTAAGGACCCGGGCGCGCACGCGTGCAAAATCGTTTGCAATATCACTCTTCATATTGCAACCCAGCTCAAGGACATCCGGAATATTGGCAATCAAGTTGGCCATCAACATCTTCGGCGAACACTGCGCATCTTTCCCGATTTGGGCATCAATCCAAATCCAAGCCGTTGGTGTCTGCACGTGAAGGGTGGCAACGACGGAGATGTCTTGAACGTTGCCGTAACCAATATAGACACTCGCTTCTCTGTGCCCGGATCTTTCGTTGGACCAACGGTAACCGGAGGCAGGAAACTTGGAAGTGGTCGTTAAGAATTCGGCATCGTCTGCGAAAATGTCCACCCGATCTGTCATTTTATTCGTGTCCGGTCCGCAGCCGCGCGGTTGCTCACCCGAGAGAAGCTCAATTAATTTTCTTTTTTGCTCTTGCCAGTATGGCGAGTCATCCATTTCTTTAGCTTCTTTTGTGATCAAGTTATAGTCGCAAGATTTCAGACCATTGATAAAACCGACCTCATTGTAAGTCGAATAAATCAAACGCTTTCGATACACCAGATTTTGAATCTTGACGGCCTTGGCTTCGTCGAACCCCGACAAGTGCGAAAGCTCGTGAATCAAGAGATCGAAAATTTCAAGATTCAAACTGAAAGGAGAAATTTTCTGCAGCTCTTGATAACTGATGCAGATTTCTCCACTTTTGTAGTTTCCCTTAGCGCTACCACTGCGTTGACCGTCTTTGGACTGACAAGCTTCCAACTGTGGCTTAATCTGAATGGAATGCGATCTCAGGGCATCGATCAAGGGCGATGAGCTTTCTCTCTCTGCACCCAACAGTAAAAATTCGCCCACCAGTTTGCGCGAGCCGCGACCAAACTGAAAATCGTAAACCAACTCGTCCGCCTGCGAATATCTCATCTTCATGAAAGCCAGTCGTTTCTCGAGCACCGCGAGCTCTTCGGCGAAGACCTTTTTCACTTGCGCCAACGAACTGTGGACCGAGTCTCCACCCGATCCATCAATCCCGCCGCCGCCATTGTGAGCGACCGGTGCGCCCGAAGGCCCTGGCGCGGCCTGCGCAGGTCCGTCGGCTGGCGATGAACCACCCGAACTGCCACCTTTTTGACAAGCTGACAACCCAATGGTCACTCCGAGCAATAGAAGCGTGATTCTCGCCATATAAGAACGAAGGAATTGCATTTGGGTTCTCCTCATCTCCGAACCGATATCATTTCAAAGACCATACCGGTTCGGGGCTTCATGGTCCTTTTTCCAGTCGCGAGCGTCGTTCCGATTCCCTAATACAAGATTCGCAATTGCAGACCGTAGACTCCGGGCACATCGCCGGCGAAAACGGCGTGGTAGCTGGCCAGCAATTCCAGTTGCGTGTCGGCCGTGCGAAAAAATCTCAGCCCCGTAAAGGCGCCTCCACCAAAGCCACCTGCATTCTTGTTATCGTCACCTTTTTTGTAGCCAGCATAGCCCGCTCCAAGTTCGGCTCCGAAGATCGGCGAAATGTCGCTGGTGAAAGGCAAAAATCCGTATCCCAAATTCAAACCAAAATACTGAGAGGCCGAATTCGCCGCCGCCTGTGCATCAAAACGGATCTCTCCATTTTCATTCGCTTCCCAGTGCTTTCCGTAAGAAAGGCCGTACATGATGCCGCCTTGATTCGAGGTCGAAGATCCGAAAGGCCCAAAGCCAAACGAAGTAAACTGATGCGTCTTCACCCGGCGATCGATGCGTTCGATCTCTTGATCCTCAATATCACCAACCGTGGGTTTGTGTTTTTTCGGGGCCTGCGCGAAGGCGCCTGCAGATTGAAACAAAATTCCCGCGATCATTAAGACCGTGACCAAAGACTTTTCCATTTGAAACCTCCCATTTGAGATTCGTGGTTTTCACTCTGATTTCCGGCGAAGCTTCGGAATGAAGCTTCGCCTTTTCGACAGAGACCTATTTCTCTCCGTCTAAAATTTCTTGAACCTTGGTTTGAATCGCTTGTGCCACTTCGGGAGAGGTCTGTCCATTCTCCCCACAGTGAGCAATCATCACGTAAGGTGAATAAGCGATTAAATTTGCGAGTGCGGCTTTTGGTGAACAGGTCTTCGTCAAAAGAGCCATAGTCCCTTGTTGCAAATAAACCCGGATTTCGGAAACTTCCGGTTGGTAAAAGTCCACATTGACCGAAGAAACGTAAAACTCATTCTTGCTATTGTAGCTGCCGTGCTCGGTCTGATAATGACCCGAGGTCGCGAGCACGCGGTCTTCGCCGTATGAGCCGGTGAATTCCAAATCATCCATGAAAATTTCAAGACCGCTCGCCTGGTTGTCCGCGAAGCTGCATCCGCGCGGTCGGATGCGATTCATTTCTTTTGCAAAATCTTGAAATTGCTTGTTCCAGTAAGGACTCGCTTTCATTTCGTTCATCTCGGCATCGATCGCGTTCGTGTTGCAGCTCTCGTTCGCCAAAGCGTGAAGTGAGAAGAGCGCCAGTAAAGTGATGATTGCTTTTTTCATAAAGAACTCCTTTTTTCGTGAAGCTTCTAGGCTTCAGGTTTGTTGTGTGTTGCTGACAGAAAGGAGAATAACGCAGGCAATCAGGACCTTCATTTGGAGATTAGCTAATAATTACTGTTTAAATTATCTATTGGTTATTTTTCATGTTTAAATACTTGTAATGACCAGTATTTATCATTTTGATGATTATAAGAAATATGTGCAAAACTGGCTGCAAAATCAGCCCCGGCGGGGTCATGGCTATTACGCCAAGATCGCCGAAGCCCTGGATGTCAGTGCCGTGATGATCAGTCAGGTTTTCAGCGGTCCCAAAAATCTTTCGCTCGAACACGCCTATTTGCTGGCCGATTTTTTATCGCTCAATTTATCTGAAAAGAATTACTTCCTGTTGCTGGTGAATTTCGAAAAAGCCGGAAGTAAAAAATTGCGTGATCATTTCCACAACGAGATCAAACAGATTCAAAAACAGAAGACCGAGAACCTGAAAGAGATTGTCGGCGAGGATATTTCCTTAAGCGAAATCGATAAGGCCGTTTTTTATTCGAGCTGGTTGTACAGCGCCATTCGCCTGCAGACTTCGCTGGAAGGTTTTCAAACTGTCGAAGCCTTGGCCAAAAAGTTTCAACTGCCGCGCGAAGAAATCATCCAGAAACTTCAGTTCCTGGTCGATAAGAAATTATGCGTGCACACCGCTCAAGGGTACCGGATGGGACCCAGTCGCACTCATCTCGAAGCGGGCTCGCCCTACATCAAAGCCCGGCAAACCTCTTGGCGAGTGAAGGCTTTCGAAAAAATGGAAGCGCCGAAGACCTCTTACCTGTTTTACACCGCACCCATGTCGATTTCCGAATCACAGTATGCCGAGCTTCGCAAACGCTTGACCGAAGTGATCGCCGAACTGGGCGTCAAGGTCTCTCAGTCCACGCCGGAAAAGTTGGCTTGTTTGAACATTGATCTTTTTGATGTGTAAGCGCGTTCGTTATTGAGATCAAAATTCCCAGGTGTAAGAAGCGCAAGCGAGCAGATTCACGCCGCCGATAAAGTACAACGAGTCTTTCACTACTCCGGCGTCCTGTTGGGCGGCGCTATTTAAGTTCAAGAGCGCGATCAAACCATGCGTGAGGGCGCGTATTTTCTTTTCGTTTTTTTCTAGCTCAAGCTTTTGCGCCTGGTACGCACGGAACATTCGCTCTTTCTGCTCGACCGTTAAATCGCTCATATCCAGGATGCGAAAAAAATTCTGATCCTCGGATCCCACGTAGATGCGATACAGTCCGTAACCGATCGCCGCGATTCCGATGGACTGAAAAACCGTGTAGGCGCCCTTCTCGAAGGGATCCTTGGCGATCTGCTGCCCTGCAAATCCGCCCAAAAAGCCGACGCCACCGCTGATCACGTAACTCCAGCCCAAGCTCTTTTCTTGAACGCGGTCACGATTGACATGCAGACTCTGAAACTTCCAATTGGCCTCGGATAACTTTTGACCCTGCAATTGGTACTGCGCCATTGCCGACAATGGAACAACGATCACCGCAAGGAAGGTCATCAGGAGAAAGCGCATCATAGCTGCCATCCCATCTCGATATAAGTCGTCTGCGCATACTCTTCCGATTTTCGCCATGGCACCTGCGAAGTCGAATACAAAATGCCAGAATAAATTTTCTCGATCGAGAAGAACAATCCGCCCGACAGGCCCCAAGAATCGGCGCCGCCCATCAGACTTAAGACTCCGTATTTGTAGCGTGCGCCCCAATGAAGCTTCTGTGATTCATCATTTTCAGTGTAAGAAAGACTTTTGTAATCCACCGACAAATCAAATCGTCCGCTCAAGGCATTGAAGCCGTAAGAGGCTCCCAACTGAGCTTCGGCTTTCTCGTCGATGTCTTCCGTCGTGTCCCCATCCACCAACAATCCCGCGCCTAACAACGAAAGCCGCCAATTGGTTCCGCTCAAGGCCACTCCCGGCTCGGCATACAATCTGGAATAGTCTTTGGGCTGCAAGAGATCCTTGCCATTGTCTGTGCCCAGTTCGGTCAAGTGAAAAGACTTGCGCACGATTTTATCCTGCTGACTGCGCAGCTGCAAACCGACCGAAATCATGTCCGAAAAAGGATAGGCCGTTTGGATGACCCACTGTTTGCTTTCGGATGCCAGCATGTCCACCTGCGGATTGGCCTGATTTCGTTGGGTGGAATAAAACTGCAAACCGTACAACAGATATTTTGCCGACAGATACTGCGATAGAAAGTGCATCGAAGCGTTGGCCTCGACCTCGAGAATGCGGTCTTGTGAAAAAAGATCGTTCATGAATTCGGCATCCAGATCGTTGGCGAGCAGCCGTCGGGCTTTTGCCAAAGATTGATAACCGTTCGACAGAGATCCGTTGGCCACGAAGCGCGGTTTTTTCTGAAACGTCAAAAGCGCTGGCTGACAGGGAAGATCATCCGGAATGTCGTCCCAAGCCAGGCAAGAAAACGCCACGGACTTGATCGCCAACGAGCTGTAATTCAACGAGAAGGTTCGAGGATTTCGAATGGTCGTAAAGGAAACAGCCTGTGCGAGTGACGCAAATCCAAACAACGCCCCGAAAAACAATAGGCGCGCGATCGAAAAATTAATTTTCGCAGCGAGGATTTGGCTGAATGATTTTGAGCTCGGGAACATCAGACGCATATTTCAACAAGGATAGCGTCGCCAGAGAGGTTGTTGTCAATTCCGATGTTTGCAATGCCATGTCTTCAAGCATCGTGAGTTGCTTTTGGTACTGCTCATCCTGCGAAGGCCGCGCTTGCGAAAGATAAGTCAGAATTCGGCCATAATGGCTTGCCACTTTCAATAAATTGCGCTGTCCGACCTGCAACCACTCTTCGCAGCTTTGCACCGAATTGGGAATCAGATTCAGCTGTTGGATTTCGAAACGCAAAACCATGGTATCCAGGACGGCCATGTACAGGTAATCGCTCTGTGAAATGGATTTCAAGAGCAGCAGCGCCGTGACGGCCGAACGAAGATCGTCGACTTGTTCTGGTTTTGGCGCTTGAATGGATTTGAGAGATTTTAAAAAAACCATCACTTCCATTTGCGCCGCGATCACTTTCGAGAACTTATGAACGATTTCCGAGTTGGATTCAAAGTCGAAATCGCTGATGCCTTCGAATGAAGACTTGGCCGCTTTGGCATTGTCGATTTCCTTGATGGGGGCGACGAGATTCTGAACCCGGAAGCCACCACGAAGTGCGTAGGCCGAAGCCAGACCGCGGCGGTACTCGTCCGAGTCCGGATTCTCATCCACCAAAGTTTGAAAATGATCGATGGCCTCATCCGCCCGGCCATCATCGATCAAACGATTGCCGACCATCGAAGGATCCGAATCCACCCCTTGTCGAGGAGATGAACAGGCCGTTGACACCAGGCCTGCAATCAGAATGCACAAAGGTAAAAGAGTGGATCGGGTTTTCATTACGGAGTGATATCCGAAGCGTTAAATGTTGGTTTTCCGCTCTGATCCAAAACCAGACTGACGTTCTTTTTCGGCTCGCCGTCGAGCAACAGCTGACCTTTCGCCACGAACATCACCGCTGCCGAAGCTTGATATTGAATTTTCGAAAAGCGCAGGCTTTCGCGTTCGTTCAAAATCAAATCTCCTGATTTGCAATCGATTTTCGTCACCGTTTTCTCATTTTTTTCAACTTGGCAACCTTGCGCTGACATCAATTCACGAATGTCGACATCCGGCAAAATGCTTTCGAGCTCTTTAACGGGGATGACGGACGCAATCTGTTGGTCATCAACTTGGATGTCCAAAAGCTTCTGGTATTGACCTTTGGTTTTACAAGTCTGCACCAAAATTTCTTGCGTCACTTTATCTTTTGTTTCCGTATAAACGGACTTGGCCTTCAAAACACGGCAGTCCTGATTCAGACCCGGCATGTTCACGAAGAGCTCGCCTTCGGAAACATAGGACTGATCAACTTTCTGCATTTGATTGGTATTGGTTGCTTCTAGAATCTGCTCGAGCAGATTGGAAACCAAGACATCTTTGCTACTTTGAATCTTGAATTTGGACATCACCAGATTCAAGCCATGCAGAATATCCTGCACCTGAGAGATGCGCTTGCGACTGTTGTCGACCTTCAACGCATATTCTTTTTTTGTCGCATCATTCATTTGATAGCCATTCGCTGATGACTCTTCAAATTTCGATTGGCAGCCCGCCAAGGCCGACACAATCAACACACCAGACACGGTCTGGAAACCCCAAGACTTCATAAACACCCCTTTAGTGCAAAACTGATTTGCTTGGCTCATACGCAAGAGCCATGCCGCCGGTAACTAGCCGAGATATTTGATTTTGGATTTTTTTCTCATCGTCAGACGCATAGACAGCCCTGAAAGGATTTCCGATTCTTGCTCGCGGCGCAGGGTTGGTTGGTGGCGCGGAGATTTGTGCTTGATGCGGCGATTGACGGACTTTCCGTGACCCTCTCAAAAAGCGAAGAATTTTTGGCGAAAAAGGCAAAACAATGTCTGTGATTCACTTGAAATTTGAATCTGTCTGTCCCAGGACAGACAGCCTTTGCGATTCAAACTGAAGCTGCAACAGAGATCTTTCTCCTGAATCAATCCTGCCAGGCGCCCATCAATCTGTCCCAGGACAGACTCCAAAATCGAAGCGCTAGTTCGCGGCCATCAAGAAATTCTCATTGAGGCCTGGCCCCAGCTCCACACTTGCAGCCCCGCTTTCCCGTCCCGCAATACGCTCCCGCTATTGCCCAGCGTTCCCGCCCGCCTCTAAAAAATAAGAAAGCCCGGGGGAAAAACCCCCCGGGCTGGGAATAGAGTCATCAGACAAAATCCACATAAGTCTTGAGACTTATTTTTTTCTTATCCGATTAACTTGAGCGCCAGCTGATTCATTTGATTCGCTTGCGCCAAAGTTGCAGTTGAAGCTTGCAGTAAAATATTACTCTTCGTCATGTCCGAAGAGGCATTTGCCACGTCGGTGTCACGAATTCGGGAATTCGCGGCTGACATGTTTTCCTCGAGCACTCCCAAGTTGTCGACCGTCGAGGTCAGACGATTCTGAAGAGCTCCAAGATTTGAGCGCATGCCGTTGACCGAGTTTTGCGCGGTATCGAGCATGTTGAGCGCCTGTTGCGCGCCCTCTTTCGTTGTGTAATCCAAACCACCCAATCCCAAAGAATCGAGAGTGGCGTTGTTCTGTGAAGAATCAAATGAGATGCGATCTTCTTCGTTTTTGTTATAAATACCAACTTGGAAGTCGAAAGCCGGCGTTGAACCATCCAACAAATTGGTCGTTCCCCATTTTGTGGACAAAGAGATACGCTGAATCTCTGATTTCATCTGCTGAACCTCTTTATCCATAAAGCCACGCTCGACGGACCCAACCGTGTCGGAAGCTCCCTGGATGCCCAGTTCACGCAAACGAGTGACGATGTTGCCGATTTCGTTCAATCCGCCCTCTGCGGTCTGAACCATCGAGATACCGTCGTTCGCATTTCGGTTTGCTTGACGAGCCGAGCGTATGCTGGATTTCAGTTTTTCACTGATCGCCAAGCCCGCAGCATCGTCCGCTGCGATATTGATACGGCTACCGCTCGCCAGTTGAGCCATACTTTTACTAACAACCCGTTGGCTCTGGACCAGGTTCCGCTGTGCATTGATAGCGGCAAGATTCGTCGTCACCCTCATTCCCATTTTTCACATCTCCTGTTTTTTGCGTGTTCCAAACGCAAGTCACTCTTCGGGGCAAGCGTCAAAACTTCAACGCGACCTCGGTCGAAATCAATTTCAACTTTCGAAATCTAGACGTGGCGAAAACGCGTGTATTGAAGATGAAACGCTTTTGTGAATTTTCAGTGACAAAATCTTGACGCATTTCGAAGGAAGAGTTGAACTCTCCTGGACTTTATTTGAAGCTGAAAAATGGTGTCTCAAAAATCATCAAGTTTTGCGAACGGCACGCCGATGAATTGGATAGAAGATTTGCAGAAAAAAGAATTTCTGCGAAAGCTGACGAATCGTGAGATTCTCCAGCAGCACTGAGCCACGAGGTTCAGCAACCTTCGGGCACGGATGCTCGATTGCATAGACAGGACGTCGCCATTTCAACATGAGCGAGGGATTGTCATGTTCAAACAAACTCTGGGAAGACTGCTTTTACTGGCCGGCATTGCCATTCTTGCTTTGCTGTTTTCATGGGAAGCCTTCAGCGCCGACATCAATGTCATCGAAGTCCGACGAAACATTCCCTTGGCCGATGATGCCCCCGTTTACAAAGATTTTTACATCAACGCCGGCACTGAATCCGGATTGAAAAAGAATATGGTCGTCACCGTCATTCGCAAAATGGCGATGCGGGACGCGACCGGCACCCAATCCTTCGGTGATTTGGAAATTCCTGTTGGCCAATTGAAAATCATCGCCGCCAAAGGCCGCATTGCCGTCGCCCGCGAATACAAACTGATCTCTCGCGACGATGAGCCGATGCTCGAACAAATCGGCATGATGATTGGCGACCGTCTGGAATTAGATGGCGCCTTTATCGACAACAAAAAGGCCGCGACCAAGTAAGCCGACATTTCTCGCACTGGCCATCTGGGACAAAGGCGCTTACTCTTTTCCTTTTTCCTTTTGAGCATCGCCCAAGCCTCGGCGAATCATAAAATCCACATCCTCGTTGGCTTTGATATATGAAATTTCAACCTCGGGATGCGTATTTTTATAAACTCTAAAAACCTCATCCACAAATCCTTGGCCTACCGTTCGGACGTCTGAAAAATCCAAAATGACGGTTTTAAACTTTTCCAACCCTAAAAGCAGACGTCTGGCCTGTGATCTTGAAATATATGCTTCTTCTTCGAGCTTAGCCAGCTTCACGAATACATCGGTTTTTTCAAATCCAAATTCATCCTCTTCGTACTGTCTGAATACATCAATAGATTTTAATTTGGTATGCTTGTCCAGCGTCAATACCACTGCGGTGCCATCGGTGCTTACATCTTTCCGAGTTTCCACGAGCCAGTCATTCTCCGAGCGTGTACGCATGTACGACAGTTCATGAGACATAATCGAAAAACTATCAAACATCCGCGAGGTAAAAAAGATGCCTTGACCTGTGTGATTCTTTGAATCAGTCGTGAATTTTCCTTTCGTCAGATGAAGGATTGCCTCCCGAGGGTCCGTCAAACCAAGAGCATCAGAGATTTTCTTAAAGATGCCCACCCCGTCATCTTGAATGATAATTTCAATTTCAGATCCCTGGTCGTTCCAATAGAGTTCCAATTTCTTGCCTTGCGAATGGTCGATCGCATTATTGATCATTTCGGTCACACCATAAGAACAAATGTCCTGAATATTTTTTGGATATGATGCAATTCTTGGAGAAAAGTCTCTTTCCCAAATCTTTGATTCGTCTCCTTCATGACCAATCGGCAAATTCCACGCAATCCCACCTTTTTTGCCTGGAAGTTTATAAACCGTCGTGTTTTTTGCGCCCTCTTTTAAAATATCTCCATCAGCGATTAAAACTTCCAGATGGCGATGCACGGCAGGTCTCGTGATACCAAATCTTTTCATCGCCATTTGAACTAGATCGCGGGGGTGATCTGCCACGTGATCCATCAAATACTTTCTAATATTGTGAGGCCTTCTGTTCAGTGGGTTCGCGCTTTTTTTCCTAGGCATTTAAAGGTCCTTTAGCATTTAGTTTATAATAAACTAAATGCTACTTTTTGTAAACAGTGTTATAAACATCATTATAAACTTGTTATATACATTTATTTGAATGTTTAGAACACATATAAGGCTTTAAGTCGTCAGCTCTAAGGGCCGGCCTTAACATGTTTTTGTCAATAGCGGAGGGGCTTATCTGCAATTAGATTCTTCCCGAATGATCTTTATCTTTCAACGAACGTCGGATTGTTCTGACAAGCCTTGTGTTTCTTATGCCGAAAGCAGAACGGACTGAGCGGCTGCCCTTTCCAAATGCCGAGCTTTTGATTTTGCGCCATCACCATCAAATCCCGATACTTGCCGTGCGAATACTTCGGAACATCGAAGGCATATCCCGCCTTGATGATTTCGGCATTCACGTCCCGGTCATTCTCGAACACCGTGCAGGTCACGCGATTGAAGCTTTTGCCATCGCAGAGCAATTTCACCTCTTTGCCTTTGACCAGACTTTCCGTAAAATCCCTGGCCTTCTTGCCGTCAGTCTGCATGAGTTCCGGCGTATCGATTCCCGAAAAGCGAACGCTGATCTTATTCGAGTCCGAAAACACCGTGCAGGTGTCCCCGTCATGACAGTGCTCGACAACACCGTAAATCGTTTGCGTGGTCGGCACCTTCTTTTTGGCGAAGCCCGGTGCCGCAAGGAGGGTCACAGATAAAATGAGAAGTATGTTTTTCATAGCGAAAAAAGCTTAGCAGCCCGCCCTAGAAAGAAAAGAGAAAATGGGCAGCGTCTGATTTTTTTCAACTTGCACCCGACTGCGCGATGACATTGAATAGCGGTCATCGATGATCGAACGAATCCGCATTGAAATTCAAGATGGCGCCAGGGTCAAAAGCACCGTGGACCATTTTTATCAGAAAAATGGCAGCCAGGGCCGCGCTCGGCCCGATGATCTTTTCTTTCTGGCTCTGCAAGGAGATCAGCTTTTAGGTTGCGTGCGTTTTTGCGTTGAAGAAAAAACGCCATTGCTCAGGACCATGATGGTTGATGAATCCTCTCGTCGAAAAGGAATCGGGCAACTGCTTTTGCAAGCATTCGAAGAGCATCTCGAACAGAATGACATTCGCAATGTGTACTGCATCCCGTTTGCCCATCTGGATCGATTTTACGGAAGCATTGGCTTCGAAGTGCTGAATCTTTCCGAAGCGCCGGCGTTTTTGCACGAACGAATCCAGACCTACCGAGAAGGTGGAAAAAAATATCTCTGCATGAGGCGACCTTGACGAAGGCCTTTCATGAAAGCTCTTATTTATCCCAGGTGAGGCAGCTTCGGCAGCTGGCAGAGGTCGCTGTTTTACAGTTTCCCATCGGTGCCCGCGCACTTCATTTTATCAATCATGGCGAGAACGCAACCTTTCGAATCGAGGCGACGAGTGGCCGCAGGTACCTGCTCCGCATTCACCGCGAAAGCTATCACACCCGAGCCGCCATCGAAGAAGAACTTGCTTGGCTCTCCTTACTTTCGGCAAATGGAATGCGGGTGCCAAAGCCATTGACCTCGCGTTCGGGTCAATGGGTCGAATCGATTCACCATGCACGGCTCAATCTCACCAGACATTGCTGCTTGTTCGAATGGATCGACGGGCGCTTTATCGGAAAATCCGTGCATCCCCACCACCTTTATCAAATCGGCCAGACCATCGCGACCTTGCAGACCCTGACCCCCCGTTCGCGCGTCAAGCATCGACGTTATTGGCATGCAGACGGTCTGTTGGGTCTCGAACCCAAATTCGGTTCTTTAGCGCGGGTCAAAGATGCCACACCAAAAGAATTGGCAATCATCGCGCGGGCCCGACAGTCCACACTGAAGCGGTTGCGCCAATTTGAAATGAAGCATCCCACTCGGCAAGGATTGATTCATGCCGATCTCCATTTTGGCAATGTGCTGGCGACTGACGACGGTCTGGGCGTCATCGACTTTGATGACAGCGGTTTCGGATTTCACGCTTATGATCTGGTGATTCCATTGATGTCCACCAAGGGTCTCTTGGGCGAAAAGCATCAACATCGTTTACCTGAATTTAAAGAGGCCTTGCTCACTGGCTATATCGAAAAAAAGACTTGGGACAAAGACGACGATCTGATTTTTCACTCTTTGTGGACGGCTCGGCGCCTGACTATGTTGGGTTGGCTCAATTCGCGTTCGGACAACCCAAAGCTCAGAAAACACCTCCGGAGCGCCATCGAACGCGTCCTGTCCCATCTCAAGCAGCCCGAGGACCTTCGCTAAGCTTTAGACAGCCGGGAAGGCGATTCAAAGCGCGGCTCTGTCATTGACAAAAACCGCCAATTGGCACACAAACACAGCCGTGAAATCATCCTACATCCGAATCCGACTTTATGCAGTTCCGGCCAACATGGAAGACGTGGTCACGGGCCACAGCTTCGAATCTGGCGCCACCGGCGTGACCGAAGCCTTGGCTTTCTCGCAACCCGATCTGACCTACGATCCTGATATCCTGCAGGTTCGCGCGCACGATATGGACGTGTTTTTCGAAGAGACTCCGGGCAAAGAATTTTTCGAACAGTTGCAAGACTGGGTGCCCCACATGAAATGGAGCATTCACGAAGAAGAACACAAAGATTGGCTGGCCGAGTGGAAAAAAGGCTTCGTGCCTTTTCAAATCGTCGGACCTTATTGGGTGGTGCCTTCGTGGATCACTCCCCCGCCCGAAGCGGAAAAGCCGATCATCATTGATCCGGGCATGGCTTTCGGAACCGGCACGCACGCGACGACCAAGATGGCGGCTTATTTTGTTCACAAGCTTTGCCAATCTTTGAAACCGGGACATGAATACTCGTTGATCGATGTCGGCACCGGAACCGCGATCTTGGCGATGCTCGCGAAGATGGGTGGCGTGCAGGATGTGCTGGGAATCGAGATCGATCCCGAAGCTCGTCGCGTCGCTCGTGAAAATATCAAACTCAACAACCGTGAAGACGTGCGCATCACCGATCAGCTTCTGGAAACCGTGCACGAAGAGTTTGATTTCGTCGTCGCCAATATCATCGACGGCGTCTTGATCATGTTGAAAAACGATTTGCTTCGCGTGTTGAAACCCGGCGGCCAGATTTTCCTGACCGGCATTTTGCTGGAACGTGAAGACGATTTCTTTGCCGAGTTCATCGATCAAACAAATCTGCAAGTCGTTCGCCGTATCGAAAAGGACGAATGGGTGGGTTTCTGGTTGCGCGCTCCCGAAGCTGGCGCTCACGTCAACTCTGAGGAGTAAAAATGCGTCGGTACTGGCTTCCGAAAGAGCAAATCCATGCCGACCACGTGATGATCGCGGGCGATGCACTTCATCACATCGTCGATGTCTGTCGACAAGAAGTGGGCTCGAAATTTGAAATTTTGGGCGATGGCCGCAAAGCCCACCTGGTCCAGCTCGAGACGGTTGCTAAAAAACATGCGCATGGAAAAATTCTCGAAACACGCGAATTGCCACCGCTGGCAAAGCCACATCTAGTGCTGGCTTTGTCGGTTCCGCGCTATCCGGTGATGGATGCAGTGGTGGAAAAAGCTGTGGAAATGGGAGTCGCCCGCATTGAGCCTTTTTACTCCGAGTTCAGTTTCATCCGCAAAAAAAATTCGCTTCCCGAAGGCAAGCTCGAGCGCTGGGGAAAGATCGTCGTGTCGGCGACTCAGCAGAGTGGTCGCGGTGATTTGATGGCGATCCAAGAGCCGGTGGACATGAGCGAATGCCTGCGCAAATTTAACCAAAATCCCCACGCCCGAGGTCTCTTTGCATACGAGGGTGTATCAACAATCGGCATCAAGGATTATCTGCGCGCGGAGCCGGTCACGGGCCTGGACGAGTTCTGGGTTTTTGTCGGATCCGAGGGTGGCTTCTCCCCGACCGAGGTCCAGACTTTTCAAGAGCAGGGATTGAAGCCCGTTACGTTGGGTGACCAGGTGCTCAGAGTGGAAACGGCTTGCATCGCTCTTTTGGCCGTCCTAAAGTACGAGTTTGGACACATGACGGCAAATTTGGGGGACGCGTCTCATGAAGCAATTCAATCCAGCAGCAGCTGAGCCAGACGAATTTGAATTCAAGCCTTTAACCGAGGGTCTGGGTTTTCATAAAAAATCTCAGGACAAACCTTTGGCGGCACCAAAGACCGCTTTGAAATTTCAAAACGAAATGCCCGACCTGGCGATTCAATCTCCGTTGCCGCGCAAAGGATTTGATTCGACCACGAGCTTGAAAAAGCAACCTCCGTCGAACAACACGGTCGACGAAATCTTGAAAACATTGAACGAGAAAAAGAGCGTTGATTTTTCGGCCGAGAAATCGAAACTGCGCGAGCCCGCACCGATCGTTTACAAAACGACTCCTTGGGATATTTCCGCAAGCCTTTTGGATGCGATGCTGGTGATTGCCGCGACTTTGCTGTGCTTGATCTTGTTGTTGGTCGTGACCCGCGTGGATCTGTTCGCCAATCTCTATCATCCCGATGCGCAGGGCATGGTTTACGTGAGCCTGGCCGCACTGGTTGTTTCCGTCAGCTGGATTTACCTGGTTGGCCACCGCGTGTTCTTGGGCTTCACTCCGGGCGAGTGGGTCTTCGATCAACGCCTGGGCAAACCCGAGCAATTCGGCAACAGCGAGTACGCGATCAAAGCAATCGTTCGCTCGACGGTCGTGCTCTTGACGGGATTCATCGTATTTCCAGTTTTATCTTTCGTGATGAACACCGACTATCTCGGAAAACTGACCGGACTTGAACTCGTCAAACGAGCTTAAGTTCTGCCTGGATCGCCGCGAACCTCTGTCGCCGCGATCCGCGAATCTGATCCCGCCGGCGCTTTGCTTTCGCCGACGATCTGCAAACTGCGCCGCAGATTTTGTTTGCTCGAAATGCCCGATCATTTTAAAAATACTATCGGGCTTCCTAAAAAAAATCTCCAAACCAAAACTGGCCGTGATCTGGAATTTTCGATCTCCGCATGAAAGATCCTGAATCGCGACCTGGTGAAAGAAAGATCCTCGTGGGAAAAGTCGTCGCCTTCTCGGAAATTCAGAACGAACTCTCAAAACTTCGCTCCAAAAAAATCGTCTTCACCAATGGCTGCTTCGATCTCCTGCACGTCGGCCACATTCGTTACCTGCAAGAAGCCCGCGCGCAAGGGGACCTCCTCGTCATTGGCGTCAACGCCGACGAAAGCGTGAAACGTCTGAAGGGCCCGACCCGCCCAATCCAAAACGAAAACGACCGCGCCGAAATCCTGTCCGCCCTGAGCGCCGTCGATTACGTCGTGATCTTCCCCGAAGAAACCCCAGCCAAACTCATCGAAACCGTGCGCCCCAACGTCCTGGTCAAAGGCGGCGACTGGAAGCCCGAACAAATCGTCGGCGGCCCCTTCGTCCTCAGCTACGGCGGCCAGGTCAAATCCCTGCAATTCGTCGAAGGCCGCTCCACCACCAAACTCATCGAAAAATCCAAATAGGGTGCCTTCCCTTTTTCTGTAGCAATCGCGCGTTAGAAATGGGGAGCGAGCTTCAATTTTGCCCTTAGTCTAAATATGACGCTGGATTGCTACAGAAAAAGGGAAGGCACCTCCGGCTTCAGAAGCGGAAGCCGAGTTTGGCGGAGTATGTCGCTTGCGTGTAGCGGTCGATTTGCATGGCGAAGAACATCTTGGCGAATTTGACGTTGATGCCGCCGACATAGTGAGAGGAGCTGACCTCTTCGGTTTTGGTTTCTCGGGTGGCGAGCGGAACTCCGTTGGCATCGAGGTCCGGTGCGGTGACACCGTCGGCGCCGCCCATGAAAGTTCCAGCGGCACGAACGAAGCCGACACCGGTGTACAAAGTGATGTCCTGCACGCTGAAGCCCACGATGAGATCGGCTCCGTTCGACGAGGTCGCGATCTGATTTTGAAAATTCGTCGAGCTCGCGAAGCCCACGACGCTGAGATGCGCTGGCAGATAATCCGCTTGATAAAATCCCCAACGAACTTGTCCGCCAAAATTGGAAATGTCCTCACCCTGCCGAAACGGCGAGAACTGCACGAACAAATCGACATTGTGGTAAAGACCTTTTCCCAAAGTCAGCAATGAAAACGATGTTTCCTTCTGACTGTCGTTGCGCTTATCTCCCAAAACCGCAAGCTCGCTGGTGGAGATGACCTCGGCGGTATACCCGATTTCGACTCCGGAAAAGCCGCCCAATGGATAAGGATCTCCCAAAATTTTTGCCGACGAGGAAAGCCCCAAAATTTCAAGCGCCTTGCGACGATCGGAGGCATTCAAATTCTGCGGAATCCGCAAAGTTGCAAAGGCTGAAACCGATAGAAAAATGGAAAGAAAAAACGCAAGGATCTTCATCCGACATAGAATGATATTTTTTGAGGTAAAAATCCAGGCTTAAGCGGATTTCATCGCCAAGATGCTCTCCAGCAGAGACTGAGCCTGCTGTGCCACCGCGGCATCATTCGAAGTCACCAGGCGACGAAGCGCCGGAACGAAGCTATTAAACTGAGCAGCCGCAATCGGCGTGGAACCAGGACTGCGGGCATCGCGTCCATTGCTGGTCTGACCACTGTTATCATTCGGGTGAAGAGTGGCGATGGTTTGCGCCAGCAAGGACTGAGCGGCCTGCACCACTCGGGCATCCGATGAATACAGAAGTTTGCTCAGGATCGAAAAGCGCGACACATCACCGTAGGACTTGAGCACGACCGCAATTTCCGCGCGCAGTGCATCCGGAGCTTTTTCGTAATGATTCAGCAAGACCGTGAAGGCGCGAACGGAAGGCTTGGCTTTCAAAAGGTCAAAGCCTAGCTTTTGGCGATCAGCCGCATTGTCACTGAAAAGCTCATCGGAAATTTTGTAAAAGGAAGCCTCGTCGACATCGCCTTTTTGAAAGGCCGTCATAAAATCGTTTCCATTTTTCGATGTCGGTTGCGCAAACAAAAGTGAGCGCCACTGTCCGATCGACAACTTGCCTTTATCCTCGTCTTGCTGCGGATCCAAAGCGGCATCCGCCGGCGCGTAACCTGCAGCTCCGTTGAATCCGGACTGACCCTGATTCTTGTTATAGTTATTGTCCTGAAAGCCCGTCATGCGAACGTTATTCGCGGCAACGGTGACGACCGAGACCTGAGCTTTTCTTTTTGCAGCGGCCGCTTTGGCCGCAGCCGTTTTCTTCGCGTCCTCGGCTTTTTTAGCAGCTGCCTGAGCCGCGGCCTTCTTCGGATCGACAGCCTTTGCGGCCGGAAGTTTGCCATTCAATGGAGTGGCTGGCGAGATCGGCGCCACCTGTCCCGGAGGCGTGTGCACGGTGCGAATCAAGCGGCGTCCTGCCAATGAATAGGGTTGAATCTCATCACGAGCGCGGGGCATTTCGTAAGAAAGCTCCTGCGTGTCGATTTGCTGAGAAGGAGACTGCAGAATCTTCTTCAGGGCATACACCGACCCGAGCAGCGCGGCTGCGACGAGAACGATTGCGGTGTTTTTCAAAGTGCCTTGATTCATTTGGTCCCTCTGTTACCGATTGATATAGCAGGAGCAGTGCCAACTTGAAGCGATCCTATAAGCCCTTTCACGAGCTCGGTTCGACTGAAGCCTGAGTCACTGTCGAAACAATCGACAAATTCATGGTCTGAAGCAGCGATCAGTGCAGAAAATTGTCACCCCTTTCATTTCGTAGACATGTCTCGAATTGAAACGCCATTCAACAACCCCACAGGATCGAACTGGGTGGAAGCCCCCAGGGTCTTCGCTTTGCAATTGCACGCCCAGGAATAGAAATGCGAGGTCGGTCATGAAAGCTCTTCTGAAAAGCACTCTGTTAGTTTCAATCACGATTTCATCGTTGGCCTTTGCCCAGCAAGAAGCTTCCGGCACGGCGCCCACAACCACGCCGGCCCCCACGGCTGATGTCCCCGCAGCTATCGAGAAACCAGCCCCGCCCATGTGGAGTCTTGCTTTTCCCGATCTCAGCCTTGATGCCGAAAGCCGAATTGTGGTCACGCAGGACCTTCGCTTGGAACCACCTCTTCAACGAGGAGCCGTCCCGGTCTTACTTCCATCAAGGAACATCTACCTGAACGAAAACGTTCGCGGCGGAAAACAGCTGAATCAGCAATTCAATCGAGACGCGAAAGAGACGGCCAAGTCTCTGGAAAAATTGCGCGCCGATTTTTTCAAAGGCCGCATGACGAAAGCTGAATACGACCAAAAATCCGAGGACATCCAAAACGGTCGCGACGAGAGCCTGGAAAAAACTATGACCGAGAAGCCTTACTGCGTCCTGACCGAGCCTGCCGGAAATGAAAAAAAGGTGCAAATCGCCGCCGGCACGACTTTGCAATTTGAAGATGCACCTGCCGACGTCGTGAGCTTGCAAAAAACTTCGTTGAGCGAAGTCTTCTTGGTTCCCGTCACCGAAAAATCAGCCGACACCGAAGAGGCTAAAAAACCCGAGAGACGCTTTCGCATCGTTTGCCCCAGTTCCACAACATTGCAGCAATTGGTCGCGAGCCTTGCTGAACAACTGAAGCTCCAAATCTCATTGAAAGCAACCATCCCTCTCAATGCTGAAGATGGCACGCAGATTGGCGACAAGGTTTTATCATGCTCGCAGGCCAGCTGCAGCGAGACCTCCAAGCTGTCGCCACCCGAAGCGACCCAGCCATAAACACTGGGCCCGTGGGCCGAGCGCCTTGCAGACTCGCGCCCGCGTCGGTGAATGGTTGTGATCGCCAGTTTTGAATTCGAATCTAGGCTTATTTGTCGAATTCTCGACAGGTCCTGAGCCTTCTCTGCCTCATATCAAAACGCTCGGTCTCATATTCTGAGACAACCCCCCTGAGAAATTCACAATTAAACAACTCAAAGTTTAGAGAACCTAAATAAATCCGATAAGCTTATAAGATATTTGCACCCGATTTCAGACAACTGTGAGGTTTCCATGAAATCAAAAACATTCAGACGTGTGCTGGTTGTCGAGGACGACTCGGCCTTGCTCGAGGAACTGAAAAGTTTGTTCGAGTCTGAATTTGAGACGGTCGTCACGGCGTCTGACGGCGGCGAGGCTTACATCCGTTCTTTGAGCGAAGAATTCGATATTATTTTCTCGGATATCAAAATGCCAGGCATGACCGGCATCGATCTGATCATTCGCCTGCGCTCGGAAGGCAAAGACACGCCCGTGATTTTAGCCAGCTCGGCGGCCGAGCGAGAGCACCTGATGCAGGCGATCCGCCTGGGTGTCGTGGACTTTGTCGAGAAGCCCTACACGCCCGACATGATCCGCGATGCCCTTTATCGCAATTTGGAAATCCTGCGCCGGGAAAGACGACTGATTCAGTTTCAACAAGCGGACGGCGTCGACAGTCCCTCGGTGACTCATCAAAAAAAGATGATCGGCTTGCTGCAAGCGGCGAATTCGACATCCTCGAAGAAGGCCCTGTAGAAGATGATTCTTTACATGGCGACCTCCCTCATTTTGGTCCTGTTGTCGACGATCACCCTGCTGGTCATGCGTCTGAAGAAAAAAACGGCCCAGCACAATTCGCAATTGGGCCTCTTGAAGCAGCTCTCGGAAGAAAATCGTGCATTGGTCGGCATTCTCTTCCACGATCTCAGCACCCCCATCTCTGTTCTAGAATTCGCCGTGCGTCGAATGCAATCCGAAACTAATGTCGGCACGGACCCGATCCGTTTCGAGCGCAACATCCAAAAAATTCTTCAGTCCCTGGCACTGATGCGAGACATCCTCAGCAAGGTCAAATCTCTGCAAGAAGTCCGCACCGGAAAAAGAGTGCTGAATCTAGAAACCGTCGATCCCGTGCAAGTGACGCGGGAACTGGTGGACATGTACGACGATCGCCTGAAAGAAAAAAATCTGGAAATCCACATCGAGTCCTATCTCGACAAAGACAGCACCATCCAGGCGGACCGCACGTTATTGAAAAACGAAGTGCTGTCGAATCTGATTTCAAACGCGATCAAATTTTCGCCACGCAATCGCATCATCGAGGTGAGCTTTCTGCGCGAAAACGAGCAGCACGTCCTGATCCAAATCCGCGATTACGGAATCGGCATTCCGCGCGAGATGATTTCCAAGATCTTCGATTACAACGCCAAGACCAATCGTCTCGGCACCAACGACGAAATCGGCACCGGCTTCGGCCTGCCGTTAGCAAAGACCTGCACGCAACTGATGTGCGGCTCGATCGACGTCGAAAGCTACACGTATCAAGAGGGCATCTCCGGCCCCGGCACAGCCTTCAGCCTGCGCTTTCTGGCAGGACAAGCGACAGCTTCCTCGGCATCACGGAATAATTAGCGGGAATGCGGCGCGGGCTGCGGGAATGCGGGTGCGAGGTGGACGTGGGACCTTCTTGCCGGCCAATGGGGCTGAGAAGTTTTCAAATTCAATCGGGACATAATTCCAAATTTCGGAATATATTTGCACTTTTTCTTTGACAGCATTTTCAGCTTTTTCTTGAGGGCTTGGCTTTAAATAGAACTCTATTTTTGCTAAAAGTTTTGGGGTTTGTGTTTTGTTTTGAATAGCGAGTCGATTGCAAGGTTTAAAGTGGTATCTGAAGTGGCTTTCTGCACTCGATGAAAATCCAATTTAAAAACATATGATATATCTCTTCTCGAATTGAAAGAGAGGATTTGTATGTTTGAGAATGTGAGAGATGACGAAGCAAAAACCCTGAATGATAATGCAAAATTGTCATGGCAAAGCCAGAACGTGAATCGATCTCGGAATGCAAATAAGTTGCATGACTCCAATGCTTCTGGAGATCAAAAAAAATTACAAATTGAGAAAGTTCACGAGCATGCACTCTTTGCGAGCCGGGAATACAAAAAAGCAGAACATGTCTTGTTTGAAGCCGTGTGTGAGGTGGATCGCTATCAGGTGCATGCGTATTTTGAGTGCTCAAGTCTGTTTGAATATTGCATCAAATACCTAAATATCTCGGAAGCCATGGCCTGCAATATGATTGCGGTTGCTCGGAAATCAAAGCAAGTACCGGAACTGAAAGCCGCGGTCATGGCGGGCGAAGTGAGTGTGTCGACTGCTAGAAAAATTACTCCAGTGATTAATAAAGACAATAGTTTCGAGTGGATTGCGAAAGCTTCGACTTTCACGAAAGCAAAACTTGAAAAAGCGGTGGCGACCGAGAGACCTCAGGAGCTTGTGCATGACCGAGCTAAGTACGTCTCGGCTGAGAGATTAGAAATCAAATTCGGTCTGGATGAGAAAGTGATGGAGAAATTTAAACGAGCGCAAGACCTCGTCAGTCAAAAGACAAAATCTTCTGCAAGCTTTGAGCTGACTTTGGAAATTGCGCTAGATTTCTACCTGGATAAGAATGACCCGCTCAAGAAGGCCGAGAGAAATATTTATAAATCGGAGAGAAACGATAATAAAAACAAAGATAGTCAGGTTTCGGTAAAAGCGAAATATCAATCTGTCCCAGGACAGACGAAAAACTCTGAGAGCGCAAACCCATCTGTCTCAGGACAGACGCAGGATCCTGAGAGCTTAGATCTATCTGTCCCAGGCCAGATGCAAGATCCCGAGAAATCAAATCCACCTGTCCCAGGACAGACACGAAAACCCAAGCGCTACATCCCAGCCGCGGTCCAACACCAAGTCCTCGTCCGAGATCAAAACCAGTGCACGCACCGAAATCACGAAGGCATCCGCTGTCCCAACACTCGCTGGCTTGAGGTGCATCATATTCATGGCTTCGCGGAAGGTGGTTCGCACAGTCTTGAGAATCTCGCGACCCTTTGCTCGAACCATCACAGGCAAATTCATGGCTAGTGGTCGGCAAACGGTCCCGCTTCCCGCATTCACGATCCCGCAATCCGCTCCAAGATGGCGGCTCGCCAAGATTCAGAGACTTGCGCCCTCCAGCGAGCTGTCTACTTATGTTTTTGAAGTTCGGTTAGGATGGACTGGAAAGAAGCTTCCAGTTGTTGCAACAGTCTTTCGCATTCGCCGGGGATCAGGCTGCCGGCGCGGCCCATTTTTTCGAGCTCGAAGCAGTAATGCGAGACGGCCATTGCGCCGACGCTGGCGGATGCGGATTTTAAACCGTGTGCGCCCATCGACAACTCTTTGGGATTTTTTTCGGCCACGGCTTTTTGGATTTTGGCGATGTCTTCGGGTGCGCTTCCCAGAAACACATCGATCACTTGTCCGACAAGCGAAGGTTCGATTGCGCGCAATCCATCAAGCACTGATACGTCAAGACTGACTAAGTTAGCTGCTTCTGCCATATTTCATCCTAACCTATTTTCGGTATCGAAAATGGAAGAACTCTTCCCATTTCTAAGAAGCTTACTTCAAATGCAGTTCGGGCTCAGCCAAATATTTCTGAAAAAGGCGACTCATGACCGAAGCGTGAATACCGTCCATAAAACGGTGATCAAAAGTGATGCCCAGTCTCATAATGGGACGAATCTCGACGCGGCCATTCACCACCCACGGACGTTCCTGAATCGCCCCGATCGTGAGAAGCAACGGCACACGAGTGTAAGGAACCAGCGGCGCCCAGGCGATATCGACTCCCAAGCTGCCAACATTCGTGATCATCACCGAGCCGAAAGGATCTTGCGCCAAACCGGCCCATGATAAATTCAGTTGCAAATCATATATTAAAAAGGAGCTGATGTTCAGCGCCCAACGAACCAAAGGCCACGGAATCCACTTCATGGTTTGAATCGAAGAGGTCAGCTCGCCCTGACCACCACGGCGAATGACGTCAGCCTTTCGATTGAGCTCTTCACCGATTTGCACCAGAGACAAATTTTCCGCATGACGGACAATCTCACCCGACAGCATGGCTTTGCCGATCGGATCCGATGCCTCTCCTTGAATATTCACTTGGTAGAAAAGATCGACGTGCTTTCGGCGGTACAAACGACTGAAGCGAATCAGGCCATTGATCTCGGGGCGTTCGTGCAAAACTTTGGCGACCGCTTTGCCAACCAAATGCGCGATGGAAAGTTTGGTGCTTGTTTTCTTCTGCTCGCTCTCGAGAAATCGCAAAGCATTCGAGACATCAATTTCGAGCAAACCATAGACGGAAGGATCACCCGCCGTTCGCCATGAACCCATGGCGATCTTGCGGAACAGGGAACCGCCTTCGACTTTGGTGATTTCGAGACTCACAGATTAAAGACTTTGATCGAGAGCTTTTTCAGGCAAGCGAATCGCGACATCCAACCCATGAGATTGAGCCTTGATCGATTGATGAGGATTTTGCACCACCCGCTGTTGCAGCTTCAAGAAGATCGGCTCGCGAATGGCGAGATTGTTATCTTGCAAGACGCATTGGCGTGCGCGCTTTTCAACGATATTGATGATGATGGGAGCTTTCATATTGGCCGTCATTTGAGTTGGATCATCCGGAATGGTGATGATGCAAAACATGCGAGCGCCTTGCAGATTTTGAAGCTTCAATGCTTCCAAATCGCTTTTTGCCAATGTGACTTTGTAATTTTCAGAGAAGAGTTCGGGTTCTAAGACGGGAAATGCGATCGCGGGCTCATCACAACTTTGCAGCCAAGCGAAGATGTCATCGTTCGGATCATCCAAGAGCACAAATTTTTTCAAATCCGCGAAGCCGAGAATTCCTTCTGGAAATGCCAAAAGATCTTCGCTTTGAAACTGGACTTGGCCAAAACGAGTTGTCTGTATCAACAAAGACTGGCTCACTGGATTCCCCCTACACTTTTACAGGATGCACTTACCAATGAGACACAGCAAGACAAAAAAGAGGTGCGAACCGACAAAAAACTAGACCTTTGTCGGTGTGATTTGTGCGTCGCGATGAAGTTAGGGCTTCAGCATTTTTGAAACGGATCGAGTCTTTTCGGTGTTCGCGGTTGCCGATTCTTTGTTGGTATCCTGAATCGCCAAATAGACTTCTTCACGGTGAATTTTAGTTTCTTTGGGGGCTTCAATCCCTAGGCGGACTTGCTTTCCCTTGATTTGCACCACGCGAATTTTGATGTGATCATCAATGGCGATGCTTTCACCTAACTTCCTTGTCAGTACGAGCATGTTCTAAACTCCCTGGCCGTTCTTGGCCATCCATTAGGGGTATCGGCCATATCAGAGCGGAAGTTTAGCTATTATTTCTATCTGAGAAAGTCAAGGAGGCTCATATTCATGGTTTTTCCCGAGGTCTCCAAAGTTGCCTTTAAAGTGCTCTCGGTCTTGTTCATATCGCTCACAACCTCGAATAGGTCGGCGTCCTCGAGCTGAGAAGCCGCCTGTTTGTTATCGACGATCGCTTTCTGCAAAGAATCGGTCGCGGCATTCAAAGATGACACTCGTGCTCCGACTTGGGCCCGAGCGTTAACAACCTGGCTGATCGCCGAGTCTATATTATCGATGGCGGACTGAATTTCGGTCTTATCGTTGGTCCTGAGCGCGATTTCAAAGTCCTTCAGCGACCGCAGAATGTTCGTGCCTTCGTTCTCGGGTGCGGACCGCGACTGAACCGTGACTTCGCCGCGGGTGTTGGCGCCAACCGATGCTGGTGAGCGCAACTCGATCGGCTCTTGCCGCATCTCTTGGTTGTGCTCGATGCGCAGCTCTTCGTTTTGCTTGTGCTCTTTGAGCTGCTCGGTGTTACGGGGCACGGCGTTTTTCGGGCCGATCAATCCATCTTGGCCCAAGCCCTGACCCAAAAACACTTTGTCGCCCGAAATGTTCATGGCCACGAAAGCGTCTTTGTTGATCTGCAATTTCATGTCGCCGTCGTCGCCCTGGTACTCGCCCGAAATGTCAAAGGGCGGTTTCGTCGTGCGGTAGCCGGCAAAAATGTATCGCTCGCCAAGCTTGCGGTTTCCGATTTGCACGGCCTGCGCGTACACCTGCCCGACCTCGGCGGCGACACTGCGACGGGTTTCGCCACTGGCACCGGCATCATTGGCTTGCTGAATGGCCAACTCTTTGGCTCGCACCAAAGCTTCGGACAATTCAGACAAGGACTGATCGGTCGCTTCCAGAAACGAGCGCGCGACGTTGATGTTCTTCACGAATTGCTTGCTGCCGCGTTCTTCGGTTCGGTTGGCGAGCACGCGTGCCGAAGCCGTCGGATCATCCGAAGGTTTGTTGATGCGCTTCTGAGTCGCGGCCTGATTCTGCAAATCACTCATCTCTGTCCGATTTTTGGACAGATTCTGCGTGGTTTGATTGTAAGCCATTTTATCCGTGACTCGCATTTACCTTACAACCTCTTCAAATTCAAAACCGTGTCGAACATTTCGTCCGCGGTTTTAATCACTCGCGCCGATGCATCGAAGGCACGTTGGAACTCGATCATGTTGGTCGTCTCTTCGTCCAGCGACACGCCCGAGATGCTTTCACGGATCGTGTTGAGCTGGCCCAAAATATTATCCTGTGATTCACGCGCCTTGACCGCCCGTTGCGCCAGCACGCCGACGCGACCCACTTGGGAATTATAAAAATCATCCAGGGTCGAGGTCCCGCCATCCATGACTTCTTTGTGCTGAAGCTGGGAGATGACGTTGGCCACGGTGTTGTCACCGACGGCTCCGGGTTTGGCGCCGGCCGCGATGCGGTTGACGTCTTCGACGATCACGTCATTCATTTTGATTTCTTGCGCGGCACCGGCCACCTGATTGGGCATTTCGAAAAACAACAAGCCCTGGCGGCCATTGCGGTCAAAGCCTTCGACGTGAGCACGGTTGACTTCGTCCGCGAACGTGTAGGCCACTTGATCGATTTTTTCTTTAAAGTCCGGAATGATCTGATCGCGAACGGCCAGGGCTCCACCCATCGTGCCGCCCCTGATTCGGTCGGAAATTTTAAATGGCGGAGTGCTTTCGTTGGCCTTGAAAAAGATATCGACCCTGCCGGTCTCCCCGTTTTCGTGCGTCTGCAGCTCGTAATGATCAAAGCCCGACACCAGAATCGCGTTGCCGGCCGTGCTGACGGTCACTTGCCCCTGATCACCTTCGGCGTAATGGATATCGATTTTCTCGTTCAGTTTTTTTAAGACGACGTCCCGTCGATCGCGCTGATCGTTGGCGGGAATGCCTTGCACTTCGACCTCGGCGATTTTTTCGTTCAGCGACGCGACTTCGCGAACCAGCTTGTTCACTTCGTCGGTTTCGCTCTTCACGCGCTCGTCGACATCTTTTTGAATCGAGGTCAGCTGATCATCGACGCGCTTAAAATCTTTCACCAAAGCTTCGCCGGCCTCTTTCACCATCGTGCGCGAGGTCGTCGATTCCGGATTGTTCGAAAGTTCGCGAAAGCCGTTGAAGAAATCGGTCATGTATTGATTCAGGCCTTTGTTCATCTGTTCGTTGAACACCTGCTCGACTTGGCTCAAAGCGCCTTCACGGCCCTTCTGCAGACCGAGCTGGCCCGTTTCTTTTTGCAGTTGTTTTTCAAGGAAAGGATTATTGGTTCGAGTCACGGCAGAAGCACGGGTGCCCATACCCATTTGCTTATTGCCCTCAACAATCGGGACGGCCGTCTGCAACTCCACCCGCTGGCGCGAGTAGCCTTCCGTCGATTTGTTGGCGATGTTATGGGACGTGGTCTGCAACGCGGTCTGACTGTTCATCATCGCGCGCTTTCCAATGTCCATCATTGCGTGAATCTTTGCCATAAGGGTGCCTTCCCTTTTTCTGTAGCAGCAATGCGTTTAACGCATATTTGCTACAGAATAAGGGAAGGCACTTATGCCTCCTTCTTGACGAAGTTGCCGGCGCGATCGGGGCCGTACTCCATCTTGCCTTTGCGGGCGTAGGTCTTTTTGCCCGCCAGGGTTTCCTTCACGTTGGTCATGGCGCCGTTCAAAAGTCCCAAGGCGCTCTGAGCGTACTCTTCATTTTCTTTATTCAGGGATTGCACGCGACTGACGATCATCTCGAGCATCGAATGAATCGTGCGCAAGCGTTTCTCTTCGTCCGTGCCGTGCAGGATTTTGGCAAGATCCAACAATCGCGGGCTGGCCGTGTCACCACCGATCAGACGCGCAAATTCTTTGGCGTATCTTTCGCGGGCGCTGTCGTGCGTGCGGATCTTGTACAGCAAGGCCTCTTTGTCTTTGTTATTTTCATCAAGCTTTGCGATATCGGCCGCGAGCAACAGCTCTTTCTCTTTGCGAACGATGTCCAGCAATTGGCGATAAAGCTTTGTCAGCTCTTCCAAATTAAGGACCAGTTTTTGATAAGCTTTATCTTGGGACGCGTCCATGCGACTCCTCCGGATCAGAAATTTCGGCGAGACCATTCGCCGCTGCTATGACACCATGAAATGAAAAAACTTAGCTCCAGCTCAACTCTTCATCGACCATCTTGTCGGCAATGTCTTTCGCCGCGACTTTGTATTCGCCGTTGTCGATCATCTTCTGCAAGCGCGCCACTTTTTCTTCGTTCACATCAGGCGCTGCCAATGCCGCTTCTTTGATTTTTTTCATGTCCTGCGCACGTGGCGAAAGATCCACTTTGCTCGCTCCGAGATCAGCATCTTGCAAGGCCGCCGCATTCGGTTTTCCACCGCCGCCGCTTGCTTTTGCTTTATCCGTTTTGTCAGCCTTACCCGTATCACTGGTATTCAGGTTCGTGCCGACTTTATTGTGAGTAATTTTCATCGAAGCCTCCGTGCATTCTCAAAGTGTATCATAGTGAGTCAGTCACATCTACGGTCCAGAAGAAAGTTTTTGCTTCTGGGCTTAACAGTCCAAGCCTTTGTCCAGCTTGAATCTCGGTGCCTGCTTGTAGCTTTGCAGGTTGCAATTCACCCGCCATGCCCCGGTCCAACTGTCCGCGAAAAACCATTTGGCTTTTAAGACCATTGTCGTGTGCCATCTCCAATAGGTTCTGATCCCCGCCTAAATTCTTCACGCCCAACAAAGTCCCCGACCATGGCGCCGTCACCTCGTTGTCACCGAGGGCCGCTTTTTGCAGATCGTACCGCACCGTGGTCTTCAACGATTTCAAAGCCGCAGCCGAAGGTCCAGGTGACGTCTGTTGTTTCGATGACTCACCGACGGGAACAAATTGACCCGCCTGCGATCTTTCGATCTGAATCGCACCTTTCGATGCGTTTGGACCATCGATCTTGATGGGACCCATGGGACGCGTTTCTTGCGGCTTGATTCCCAATTGGGCGCCGTACTTTTCAACCAGTTGCTTATGGATCATGTCGCCGAGACCGATGCCGCCCTTGTCGCCCCACTTTTCCACATACTCTTCATCCAGCTGTCCGCGAAAAATTTTTTCCGCCTGACCCGCCGGCATGAAGCTGCTGTCTTCGCCGACGGTGGCGCGCATCTGCTTCATCATCTCGCGCAAGAATTGTTTTTCGTAAAGCTTGCCGACATCTTTCAGCTTCTGATCTTGCTGCTCGGGAGTTAAAGGTTGGCGAACGCCTTTAAACTGCTGAATCTTCATCTTGCGCAGCCGCCTTGAACAGTGAAGCCAAACGTTTTTGTGTTTTGTCGGCAACAACCAAGGTCGCCTGCTCGTTGATCGTCTTCGCCAGTTGGATTTCCGACGAAGAAACGGTGAAATGAATTCCCGAAATCGCGCCCTGAATGACATGATTTTTTCCCTGAAGCGGGAAAGGTCCTTCGTAGATTTTCTCGCGAAGAGAAAACTGATGGTCCTCGCTCTCGGCCAAAGAAAAACGCTCATCTTGCAGAGCCGCCAGTTGTTTTTCTTTCGCGAATTGGAATCGATTCTCGCGCGAAGAAACTTCAACCGAAGGTTGAGCAGAATATGGCACCGAAGGTTGAGCGAAGTCTTGCACCGACTGTTGCGCAGGATTTTCCTCCGAAGAGGGAGCAAAATCTTGCGCGTGCGGTGAAGGAGAAAATTGGGGAGTTGAGCTAGAGTTCAGCGTGCTTCCTGCACTTGACACTCTTTGAGTGAATCTCAGCGTCGACCTGCTTTCGCCAATCCTTGGCGTTTGCTGACCTATTGCCTCTGTTTCCTGCGTGAAATGAGATTGATCAAACCGTCCTTGGTTCTCGATCTCTAACTCACCCTCCCCGCGCTCGAAGCCCATCCATAGACTGCGAGCGGATACTTTTATTTTATTAAACTTTGTGTCAAATCCAAAATTCTTTTTCATAAAACTTCAAGCTCCCCGTGCAAAGCTCCAGCTGCCTTAATGGACTGAAGTATTGAAATCAGGTCTTTAGGTGTGACGCCAAGCTTGTTGAGCGCCTGGACTAGATCCCCCACACTCACGCCCGAATCCAAAACCATGACCTTTTCCTCAGCCGCGTCCTTGCCGGCTTTCCCGTCTTTGCCGCCCACTTTCACGGATAAATTTCCGTGCGCGATGGCGACCCTTGAGACTTTCACTTTGTCACCAATGATCACGGTGCCCGTTCTTTCATTCACGATCACGCGCGCTTTCGAATCGGGATTGATCTCGATGGCTTCGATCGTCGCCAGCAATTCCACGCCACGTCCTTCGTAAGCAAAGGGCGTCACCACGTCGATGGTGCCCGCGTCTTTGGCGGTTGCGTACTGACCGCCCAGCTCTTTATTGATCGTCAAAATCGTGCGTGCGGCCGTGATGAAATCTGGATTGTGCAAAGTCAGCCGGTACATTTTTCGCGAAGAGAAATCCGCGCCGACATCTTTTTCGATGATCGCCCCGTTCGGAATTCGCGCCACCGTCGTGAACGCATTTTTGCCATCACCACCGATGATCGCCGATCCTTGCGCCACCGCGTAGATTTGCTCGTTCGCGGCCCGTAAAGGAGTTTGCAAGAGCGTTCCGCCCTCGAGCGAAGAAGCATCGCCCAACGCATTCACCGTGATGTCCATTGGATTTCCGGCTTTGCCGAATGGCGGAAGCGTGGCCGTGACGATCACCGCCGCGACGTTTTTACTTTCCACCGCTTGCGCATCGAGCTTCACGCCCAGCTTATCGAGCATGCGGGCCGTGGACTTGCTGGTGAATTCGGCTTTGCCGTCACCCGTGCCCTTTAGACCCACCATGATTCCGTAACCAATCAATTGATTTTCACGCACCCCGCGGATGCTGGAGATGTCTTTCAAGCGCGCCGCAAAGCTGCTCGAGGCCAATAGCACCGTCATTAAACTGAGACATAGCAAATGTCGCATTATTGTTGGCTCCTTCGAATGCTGACCACGTCGTATTGCGGATCCAAAAGTTTCGACGAGCTCACACCTTCATCATTGAAATCTTCCGGACGAATCAATCCGGTCACGATCACTTTGTACTCACGCTTGCCAATCATGAAAGGCTGCGCGCCCTTGATGCGGTAATTTCCATCCGGCAGGCGCTCGACGATGCGGGTGGGAACGGCGCCGATGTCCAAAGGCTCTTCCTTGTCGTCTTTTTTCTCGCTGGCCGGAGCCCGGCTCTCTTCAGGCTTTTTCGGATTCGGATTGTTGTCGGCCAATGTCGGCTGCGCTGGCTGATTCGCCTTCAGCTCTTCTTCTTCCAACTGCTTCAACAGTTTTTTGATGACGCTGACTTTGGTTTCGATTTGTTTTTGCGCGGTACCTTCGACCTTCACGTTTAACAAATCACCCTCTTTGCGGGATTTGTTCTGCGAAAAAAGATAAGCGCCCTGGCCTTCACCGACCCACATGCTGCCGGCGTTCGAACCCAAGTCAGATTCTTCTTCCATGCGTGATTTGGTCATCTTGCGGTACTGACGGTCCGAAGGATTGAGCACATTCGGCGTCTCGGAAAATTTGGTCAAAGGCTTTTCTTCCTGGGTGGTCACCGACTTTGCGGGTCCATCGTGAAAGCCCATCCAATCTTGCAAAGTGCTGCAGCCCGTGTTCATCAAGCCGACGATCACCATCAGCATGAACAGGGCCTGAAAGAAAATGCTTCGTTTCATTGGACCTCTCTCGTTTCTCATTGAACTCGAACCGTGCCTTTTTCGATGAGCACCCCGGATAATAATTTTTGAGTCTCGGAACTTTTCACTTTGATCAAGTCACCGATGCTGCCGGACTCTTCGGCCGTACCCGCCGACACCACTTCGAAATTTTCATCGCCAATCAGAATCTTGATGATCTGTCCGCGGGTCGCTGCCGGTTCTTTTTTCAGATCGCTCATGAACACCGGTTGTCCCATGGTGATGGTGCGCAGGGAAATCTTTCCCGCCAGTTCTTGCAAAGTCGGCGCGCCATCTTTATTGAAACTCACATTGATTTTTTTCATCTCGACGTCCGCTTCGGAAATGCGTTCACCCGAACGGATCAGGCGTTTCGCCACCGGCGCTTCCTTGAAAAAGGAAATCTTTCCCGTCACCCAGTACACCGAGCGGCCCTGCGAGGTCTCGACCTGCAAAGGCAGCAAGAAGCTGCCGGCCGCTTTCAGATTTTGCGTATCGAGGTGTGTCTGCAGGACCTCTTCGCGGATTTTAAGCTCAGGGATTTTCAAATCATCAAATTCCATGGCGCAATCCGCACAGATGCGCTTGGCTTGCTCTGAAATTTCACGAACAATGTCACCCGTGTGCAGGTAATTTCTCTGCGCACGCACGCGAACCACGTCTGGAATTTTCATCGACAAGCGCTGCAGGTCCTGAAACGAAAGTTTTTGTCGCAGGATCAAGGCTAACTCTTCACTTTGAAAGCTTTTTTCTTCCTCGCTGGTGATGGCATCGAAGACCACCAGGTTGTAAATGCGATTGCTGAGCTCAGTGTCTTGAATCTGACCGGAAATCAAATTGCCCAGCCGAACGGGCTCGCCAACCCGGACCGTGCTCTTTTCCGCGACCCGAACTTCGGCACGCTCGGCCTGAGCCAACTGGGCCGCGATCAAAATTGAAATCACCGTCAGAAAAAGCTTCACTGTTTACGACCTCTGTTATTTCAGATTATTCACTGTTTGCAGCATTTGATCCGCCGCCTGGATCGCTTTCGAGTTGGTCTCGTAAGCACGCTGGGCGGTGATCATATTCACCATTTCGTCGGCGATATTGACGTTGCTGCCTTCGACTTGTCCCTGCGCCAAATATCCCGTTCCCTGCAATCCAGGACGGGTCGTGATCGCTTGACCACTGGCCGGCGTTTGCATGAAAAGATTTTTACCGATCGAGCGCAGGCCCGCCGGATTGACGAAATTCACGATGTCGATCTGTCCGACCGTTTGCGGAGGATCATTCAGATTCTGGATGATCTTCACTTCACCAGTTGAAGAGATCTCAACACCGGCCGCATCGGCAGGGATCGTGATTTCGGGCTGCAAGGCGTTGCCATTGCGGTCGATCAATTTGCCGGATGGATCGCGTTTGAAAGCTCCATCACGAGTGTAACCAACCTGTCCATCCGGAGTTTGCATTTGAAAAAAGCCAGAACCCTCAATCTGAATATCGAATGGGTTCTTTGTGACAATAGAGGAGCCATGCGAGAAATCTTTTTGCACGGCACCTGTTTTCACACCAAGACCGACTTGGACGCCGGTCGGAGACACCGAATTCAGGCCCGTCGCTTGCCCCGGGTCTTTCTGAGTCTGGTACATGAGATCTTCGAATTCCGCGCGGGATTTTTTAAATCCGTTGGTGGAGATATTCGCCAAGTTATTGGCCAAGACATCCAAATTCTGCTGCTGTGCTTGCATGCCCGTTGCGGCCGTATTCAGTGCTCTAATCATTTCTCATCCCCCTACTTTATGCTTCCGACTGTATTGATCAGCTTGTCCGACATCGTGTCGTAAGCCTGGATCGCCTTTTGCGTGCTCTCGAAAGTTCGCGTGGTGGCGATCATGTCCGTCATTTCTTGCACGACATTAACGTTGCTCATCTCGATGAAACCTTGTTTCAGCGATGGGTTGGCGACGTTGGTGACTTCGGGCAGAGCATTTTTTTTAAACTCGTACAAAGAGCCGCCGATTTTGCTGATGCTGTCCTTCTTTGGAATATCAACCAAAGCGATGCGACCAATAATCTGATCGCCTTCGAACACATCACCCGAATCCGAAATCGTCAGCGGCGCTTGACCGGTGATCTTGAACACCCGATCGGCGGGATCCGTTCCTTCGGGAGCATTCTTTAAAACCGGATGACCGTCTTTGGTCACCAGTTGGCCATTGCCGTCGAGCTTGAAAGAACCCAGGCGCGAATACTTCACTCCCTGCGGAGTGGCGACTTCAAAAAATCCCGAACCATCGATGGCGACATCCAGCGGAGCACCGGTCGCGCGCAAACTGCCCTGAGTGAAATTGGTGTATGTGCCAGCAGTATCGACGAAACTTTTATCCCCGCCCTGCATGTCGTAAAAACTTTCGATCGAAGCCGGCACCTTCGGAACTTGGATCACGCTCGGCATCTTTTCATTCGCCGTCAGATACTCTTTGAAAATCTGTTGGTCTTTTTTGAATGCGGGGGTGTTGACGTTGGCAAGATTATTGGCAATCGTATCCAGTCTTTGGGACTGAGCCATGGCGCCGCTCAATGCCGTGTAGACTCCTTTTGTGCTCATGCCACCCCTCCTGTCTGCAGAACAGAGCAACGGCTGTGCCGAACGCAAACCAGACTTGGCTTCCGTCGAGATCTCATCAACTGGCCCTTTGGAATTTTCAATTCTCGACCGATACGTTGGCGCTGACCGCAACACGCCGGACTTTCGCCAAGCTTTCCACCGCCGATCTTTTGTCAAAGATTCGGGCGAGACCGTCAAAATATTTACTATGTGAAATTTCTTGCGCCAGACATAATGGATGAGATGAAACTTGCGCCGACCTCTTTGATGTTCCTCTTCATCTGCATGATTTTCTTTGCGTCCGGCGCAGGCGCCGCGATCCCACCATCATCGACCCCAAAGAATTTTGTTTTGAAACCGGGCTCAAGCGCGCCTTCCGAATCAGCCGAAATCGGTCCCACATTGTCTTTGAAAGAAAGATTGCAGGCACGGATGAAACGCGCGCCGGCTGCGGGTTCCGCGTCGTTGATCTTTGACCTGCCGGTCACCTACAATCGTCGCGTCAGTTTTTGGATCAGCTATTTTCAGGACAAAGGCAAAGCCTGGTTTCGCGATTGGCTCGAGCGCTCGACCAAGTACATGCCCTTCATCCAGAAAGAATTGAAAAACGCGGGCCTACCGCAAGACCTTGCTTTCATGGTGATGATCGAGAGCGGATTTTTGCCCAATGCCGTCAGCCACGCCGAAGCGGTCGGTCCTTGGCAATTCATTTCATCGACGGGTCAGCGCTATGGTTTGAAACAAGCCTGGTGGATTGACGAGCGTCGCGATTTGAAAAAGAGCACCCTCGCCGCGATCAAATATTTGAAAGACCTGCATGACGAGTTCGGCTCTTGGTATCTGGTCGCCGCCAGCTACAACATGGGCGAAGGCGGATTGCGACGACAGATCAAAAAGTACAACACCAAAGACTTTTGGACCCTGGCCAAGCTCGGCGCTCTCCCGCAGGAAACGACGGACTATGTTCCCAAAATTTTAGCGGCGATGATGATCGCGAAATCCCCGAGCCTGTACGGCTTTCGCGATCTCTCACAATTTGAAACATTGGATTACGAATTGGTCTCGGCCCCCGGCGGCACTGACCTGAAAGACCTGGCCGACCGCTTAGGCATCACGTCGAAATCGCTGAAAGACCTAAACGCCGAGTTGGTCCTGGGCTACGTTCCCACCCAAGTCTCTCGCCACTTCATCCGTGTCCCCAAAGGCTCCACCGCCATGGTCGACGAAATTTTGCGCCGGTGATTTCCTAAATCTGCACGCGCCTGGATAAAGTGACATCCGACATCCGGGCACAGCACTCCCGCAAGCTGCCGCAACGTCAGTCTGTTGAGATCATTTCGACCTCCACTTCTTGTCTACTGATTCGTAGACAAGAAAGCGAGTGAAGACCCCAGTTCGAGCGGTCCAAGTCAGACAGGCACAATGCCAAGGAAACAGCGCGAAATCTTTGAAGTGACCGATACCGCCGAGAACCCGGAGGGCCGCCCTTGCAGCACACGACCCCGCCCGCCAGGGATTGCCCTGGCCGACAATCTGAGCGAAGATGCCCAGATGTCCAAATCCAAAATCATTGTGCAGAAATATGGCGGCGCCACCTTGGCTGATCCGCAGAAGGTGAAAGCGGTCGCGCAGCGACTGTGCGAACTTTCATCCGAAGGCACAAAGGTTGTCGCCGTGGTTTCGGCCATGGGGAAAACGACCAACCAGCTGATCGAGCTAGCGCAACAGGTTTCCAAGCGCCCCAACCGCCGCGAGATGGACATGCTCCTGACCACCGGCGAGCGCATCAGCATGGCCTTGGTGAGCATGGCTTTGCACGATCTCGGGTGCCAGGCGATCAGCTTCACCGGCAGCCAGGCCGGAATCCTGACCGATCATTCGCACGTCAATGCATTCATTCAAGACGTGAAAGCGTTCCGGGTCGAAGAGGCCCTGAACGAAGGCAAGGTCGTCGTCTTAGCCGGCTTTCAAGGTGTCTCACCAAAGACCAAAGAGATCACGACTCTGGGTCGCGGTGGAACAGATACGACCGCGGTCGCGATGGCCGCTTACCTGAAAGCCGAAGCCTGCGAAATTCTGAAAGACGTACCGGCCGTCTTTACGGCCGACCCCAATCTGGTGAAAGACGCCCGCATCCTGCACCAGCTCAATTACGATCAAATGCTCGAGATGACTTATTGGGGAGCCAAGGTCCTGCACTATCGCAGCGTGGAGCTCGCGAAAAAGAAAAATATCAAATTGTATATCGGACCGGCAGCCAAAAAGACCAAAGAAGGCACTTGGGTGCAAGAGGGAAATCAGATGTTCGAAACTGCGCAAATCATGGCCATCAATTCACATGAACGGGTTCTCGAGGTGCAATCGACGAAACTGTCCGCCGCGGATGCGCTTGAAAAATTGCAAACCCTGTTCAACGAAAAAGAAATCGCCTTCCCGCAAATTCTGCAAATCCACACGCAGAAAGAAAAGACATTCTTGTACCTCACCGGCCCGCAAGAAATCCTGACCGCGATCGAGAAAGAACTCGAAGAGGAAAAAGAATTCAAGCTGGGCCAAGACAAGCTCTCCAGCATCACCGCGACTTGCACCGGCAGCACCTCGGCCGATGTCGTGCAAAAAATCCTGACCACTCTGGAAAGCAAGAAAATTTCGGTGCTGATGACCATGCAATCTGCCATGAGCGCAACGGTCCTGGTGCCCCACAGCCTGCGCGAAAAAGCGATCAAGGAACTGCACGCTCTGATCTAAGCTTCCCTGAAACGCCAGAATCACTTTGCATAAAGCGAAGCATTTCATCCCAAGAATCGATTTTTATTTCGACCGGAAACTCTTTAGCATCTGGAACAGAAGGCGGTCGTTATGGGAAATCTGGTTTCTGATATTTCAGTGGTGCCTGCAGGGCTGTGGATGGTTTTCTCGGCCGGCATTCTGGTTCTGCTATTGATTGACCTCAGTCTTTTCGGTCGCAGCACTCACCAAATTTCAAAACGCGCTTCGTTGATCGAAACCGCATTGTGGATTTCCGTGGCACTGGCCTTCAATCTCTGGTTCGGCATGACCTACGGAAAAGAGCTGGGGGTCGAGTTCCTGACCGGTTACTTGCTCGAGAAAAGTCTCAGCGTCGACAATCTGTTCGTGATCCTGCTGATCTTCAGCTCATTCCGCATTCCCACCGAGCATCAACACCGCGTATTGTTTTACGGTGTCCTTGGCGCCATCATCCTGCGGGCATTTTTCATCATCGTCGGCGCCCAGCTGCTGCAATCCTTCCACTGGATTTTGTACATATTCGGCGCGATCCTGGTACTGACCGCAGTCAAATTTCTGCGCGAGTCCGATGCGAAACAAGACGCCAGCGAAAGCACGACAATCCGCTTGATCAAAAAATTCCTACCCTCGACCGACAAATTGCACGGCCGAAATTTCTTTGCCGTCGAGAATGGCATTCGCAAGATGACGCCGCTATTTTTAGCTCTCGTCGTGATTGAGCTCACCGATCTGGTGCTTGCGGTGGATTCGATTCCGGCGGTTTTTGCCGTCACTCGGGACGCCTTCGTTGCATTTGCTTCGAACATCCTGGCGATTTTAGGTCTTCGGGCTTTGTACTTTGTGTTGGCGGATTGGGTTGAAAAACTGAGATATCTCAAACCTGGCTTGGCCGCCATTCTGGGTTTCATCGGTCTTAAGATGTTGCTGGCGGATGTGTTGAAAATTCCGAGCTGGATCTCTTTGCTGGTGGTCGCCGCCATTCTGACAACCGCGGCTTTAAGCTCGTGGTACGTCAATCGATCAATGAAGCCTTAAGGTAACAATGACGGCGTCACCGAGAAATAGCGCATGTTGATTTTTTTCCAGATGTCCGAGTTCGGTCCGGTCATGCCGTCAGGTCCCGAGACGCCGGCCAGTCCTCGAGAAGGATCCATCTGTCCGCCCGGTAGAAATTTTCGCAAATCAACACCGGGTTTTCCGTTCGCGGCCATGTAGCCATTGCGACCACCCATGCCGTTGCCATTGGCTCCACCGCCACCAGCACCTGCGCCATAATGACCCGCAGGCCCGCCGACGCCGCCGACTCCGTAACCAGAAATGATTTTTGCATTGATGCCATTACCGCCGCCAGCACCACCAGCTCCAGCGCCGCCTTTTCCATTTTGGCCACCGCCACCGCTGCCACCACCAAGACCGCCGCCGCGTCCCCCAACACCAGCGCGCGGATTGAACCCACCGCCACCACTGCCATCGTTCATCGCGTTGCTATTGAAACCACCGGCTCCGCTATCGGCGCCGCCGCCCAGTCCGCCAAAATCTCCCAGTTTTTCCGAACCACTGGAACTGCTGCCGCTTGCAGCGCCATTGGCATTCGGCAATCCATTGTTCAAACCGATCGCCGCCTGGGCTCCGCATCGCGGATCATTGGGTTTGGTCTGACAGATACAAACAATCGAAGTCGCCGCCACATTGGGGTCCGCACAATTCGTCCCCGCCGTGGTTTTGCAAAGAGCGTTGCTTGGTTGAGATTTACAAAGCTCAGCCAAGGCATCCGTTTTTTTGCCACAGTACTGGGATTTAGCGGTTTCCATGGCGGCATAGCTTCCGACATTCTGAAAAATATTTTTCACGTTCCCAGACAAGCTCGCACAAGATTTGCTCTTCTTGACCAAAGCCGTCTTTTGTTCTTCTAAAGCCGCAGTTCCCGCAGCCGGGGCCGCATCGATGGCCTCTTTGATGTCTTGAATTTCTTTGGTGCAAGAACTTTCACATTTCGAGTAAGCCTGGGAACAATAAGTGCTAAACGCGCCGACAGCCACATCCAGCGCCTGCGATACGGCTCCCATTTTCGAGCAAAGTAGAGCCTGGTTGGCAACCGTCATCGCCTTCAGTTGTCCCACCATCTGGTTGGCCATACCAACCGCAAGCTGGGCATCTTTGCTGTCACTGAAATTACACGTCTTAACCGCATCATCCGTATCGGCCATGCAAGGGCTGGTTTCAGAAGTCAGACTGGCCGTCGATCGTTGGGTCGCCTGTGCGTTTCCCTTCCTGCACTCGGAGGTCGATTCATTAAATTGACCACCTTCCTGCATGCAACTGTAAGCGGCGGCCTGAAGCGCTGTCATCGTGTTTGATTGATCTGCGGTGGAGGTTGAAGCGTCGGCATTTTGAGTGGATGCCGGCGCCAGATTCCCATCCGGCTCGGTATTGAAAGGTTCCGCAGACGCGGCAGAGACTTGCAGCAGGCTTAGAATCACGGTGATCAGAAATGTTTTTCTCACAAGTCCCCCTCTAACAAGTATCGGCGAAAGGCCGGTTTTCGTTAATGTTTCCGAGGGAGATTCCCAAAATGAGACAACCCGGTGTCCAAAAGCTTTTCATCCACCCCAAAGCCTGGCTAAAGTGTGGGCACTCAATCCCCTTCAAGGAGGGCTCATGGCCGAATCTTCACTTCACGCTTACAAAGTCAAAAATGCATCCGGACAAGAAACGGACCTGTCCCAATATAAAGGTAAAGTTGTTTTGGTGGTGAATGTGGCCAGCAAATGTGGCTTCACTCCGCAATATGAAGGTCTGGAAGCCATTTACAACAAGTACAAAGATCAAGGCTTGGTGATTCTGGGCTTTCCGAGCAACCAATTTGGCGCACAGGAGCCAGGTAACAATGACGAAATCCAACAGTTCTGCAAAATGAACTATGGCGTGACTTTTCCCGTGATGGCCAAAGTCGATGTCAATGGCGATGCCGCCGCCCCGGTTTACGATTTTCTCAAAACCTCTGCGCCCGGCATCTTGGGAATTGAAGCGATCAAGTGGAACTTCACTAAATTCTTAATTGGCAAAAATGGCCGAGTGATCAAACGATACGCGCCGCAAACCAAACCCGAAGAACTGACGTCGGACATCGAAACGGCCCTGAAAAATTAGAAGGAATCCCCATGACATTGCCAGCCTGGAACATAGATTCGGAATATCCAAATCTCACTTCGAAAGAATTCAAAGCGGACGAAGATCAAGCCAAGCTCTTGATCAGCCAGATTCAAAAACTGACGACGGGACTGCGCGCGAAACTGGAGACGACTTCGGACGCTCCCGATTTCATCGAAGGGCTGCAAAAGATCTTGATCCTGGGTGATCAAGCTTACGTCTTGCTGGCCAATTTGAGAGTGTACGTCAGCTGCCTTGAATCCGTTGATGCCAAGGACGAAATGGCGAAAGCCAAAAGTTCGCAGCTTCAGCAGCTGATCGCCGATAAAATTCAGGCCACCAAAGCCGTGAATCTTTTTATCAGCCAGTGCGAAGATGCGGTCTTCGACAAAGTGATGTCTCATCCCGATTTACAAAGTTCGCGTTTTCAGTGGCAGCAAGAGCGCTCGCTGAAACCATTCCTGCTCAGCGAAAAAGAAGAGACCTTGCTGGCGGCAATGACTCCAACGGGCATGACCGCATGGGGAAATTTGTACGATGCGATTTCCGGTACCTTGAAAGTTCGCCTTGAACAAAATGGCAAAACCGAAACAATCGGCCTGGCGCACGCGGCAGGTCTGACCCGATCTCGCAATGAGCAGGAACGAAAAGCCGCATGGCAAGGCGTGCAGCAAGCTTGGAAAGAAAACGAAGAGCCTGCCGCCGCGGTTCTGAATTCTTTGGCGGGATGGCGACTTGAGGTCTGTAAGAAGCGTTCTCACACCAAGGAAAACTCGTTCTTACAGCAGCCCTTGTTCGTAAACCGCATTGAAGAGTCCACCCTGAACGCCATGTGGTCAGCGGTCGAGCAAAACAAATCCGAAATTCAAAAGGCCGCGTTTTTGATGGCCAAGATGCACGGAAAGAAAAAATTAGATCCATGGGATTTATCCGCACCAGCTCCGGTTGCCACGGATTCTGGCGCCACTTCGTTTGAACAAGCGATCCAGCAAATCCGCACCGCCTTCGGCAACGTCGATCCCCGCTTTGGTGAATTCGTCGACATGATGGTGAAAAACCAATGGATCGAAGCGCGCGTTCTGCCGAATAAAGCCAGTGGAGCGCACTGCACAGGCTTTATCAAGTCGCGCACACCGCGTGTGTTTCAAACTTATTTGGGATCAAACCAAGACATTTCAACTTTGGCCCACGAGCTGGGTCATGCCTATCATTCGTGGGTGATTCGCGATCTGTCCGTGCACGAGCAGGATTATCCGATGACGCTTGCGGAAACGGCCAGCATCTTTTCTGAAACCGTACTGACCGATGATATGATCGCGCACGCCAAAACCAAAGAGCAGAAAATCGATTTTGCCTGGGCCGATATCGAAGGTGCGGTTTCGTTGTTGATGAACATCCCGGCACGTTTTGAATTCGAAAAGAATTTCTACATCCGCCGCCAAGAGCGAACCCTGTCTCCGCGCGAGCTCAGTGAGCTGACCGATCAGGCCTGGAGCAAATGGTACGGCGACACCCTGAGCACCAACGACAAGATGTTCTGGGCGACAAAGCTTCACTTTTCAATGGCTGATCTGAGCTTCTACAATTTCCCCTACACCTTCGGATATTTATTTGCTCTCAGCATTTATGCCCGTCGCAAAGAATTGGGCGCGGATTTCTGGCCAAAATACACCGCCATCCTGCGCGACACGGGCCGCATGAAAGCCGAAGATCTGGTGCAAAAGCATCTGGGCGAAGACATCCGCCGCCCCGAGTACTGGCAAAAAGCAATCGGCGTAGTAAAAGAGAAATTGCGCGCCTTCGAGGCTTTGGTTTAAGTTCGCGTCCGAGAATTACAACCGCGAGCGTTCGGATTGGCATTTGATCTTGAGCGAGATCAATTTCCCTTCCATGGCGAGCTTTTGGTGATCCAGGCTTTCCAGTTCTTGACGGCTGGCTTCGAGCTGGCCGCGGGTGCTTTCCACCTGCGAGATTTGTGTTTTCAATGTTTCGAGAATCTTTTGCGAATCCATCAGTGTCGAATACAAGCGAACACTGAGATCCAGGTAATCGCTTTGCAGATTCTTAGAAGCTTCCGTCGAGTTCTGCTGCTTGAAACTTTCGACCGAGCTTCGCAGTCGATCACGACTTAGCGAGATTTGCGCGGTCTCTTGCTCGCGGTCCTCGACCATCTTAAACAAAATTTGCGTCATTTGATTGAAACTTTGCAGGTAGCTTTCCTGCGAGGTCAGCGAGCCATTGCTGAGCAACTGGTAGCGTTGATCCAGCTCGCGGTAATCGCTTTCCAACTGAGGCAGCAGATCCCCGCAATCATTCTGCGGGCGACCTGCCATCTCGGCGTCGGAAGTCTCGATTGGTTTGTCCTGAGCCTTCACCATGGAATAAGCGAAGAGATGTATAAAAAGTAAGAGCAAAAATATTTTCATAACCCACCCCTAACCCGAGTGGGAAAATATCACGGACCCCAAAACTGTCTGCCGAAAAACGGCAGCCCTGAAAACTCTCAAGGCTTGGCCAAATTTTGGACAGTATTTTTTTCTTATAAATCCATCTCGCCAAGATAGCGAAACAACGTACGCGAGGTGACGCCCAATAGCTCAGCCGCCTTGGATTTTTTTCAGCTTTCAACGAATTCCAATATGTTGGCCAAAACTCCAACATATTGGATTTTACTTCCAGATGGTCGTGAACTCGCAAACGGGTTAAGCTCAGAAAGTTTCGATCTGCTCGACCGCCGAAATCATATCAAAATCAGTGTGTACTTTTTCTTCGGCGATGGCTCGCTTGGCGGCGTGAACATTTGCCAGTACTGCTCTAGAAACTGAAAGTATTCTTCCATAGATTTCACGGCATCCCGCCCTTCAATTTCAAAATTTCATTCCATTCCTGAAAGAGATCAGCGTACTTTTTGATCAATTGAAGATCGACATTTGGCAATTGGAGAAGTTTTTGAATGTCAGCTTTGTCCTGCAGCTCACGACTGGAATCATTTTTATAGGCTTGGATCTTCAATCCAATGATATCTTCAGGCCTTAAGACATACACTCCAAGCTCCGAATTTCGAATGGCCTGCTTGAGCATTTCTTGGCTCAGGGGCCGATTGGCAAGAATGATATCCACAAAACCAGAGCCCGAGAACTGAAGGACCTCATCAGATTCGTGTCTTAAAGTAAAACCATGTGCCAGGAAAGAGATTTTGATTGATTCTTTTTTTGATCCATCTGCTAGGAAATCGATGTCTATGGTCGCCCGGTGCTGACCATAGACTGCCAAAGCAAAGCCACCGATCAAGGCATGCGCAATACCTTGATCGTCTAAAATTGCGTGAGCTTGACCTAAAGTCTTTCGCAGATTGATCACATTTAGATGTTATCAACGGATCAGAAAATAAAAAACTAAAAACGCCAACTCGCCGTCGAGTCGGCTCGCTTTAGATAGCTTTAAGCCCAGAAAGCTTCGATCTGCTCGGCGATTTGGATTCCGTTCAGGGCGGCGCCCTTGCGGATATTGTCTGAGACCACCCACATCATCCAGGTCTTGGCATCTGACAAATCCTGGTGGATGCGGCCGACGTAGACCGGATCTTTGCCGGAGACGAATTTTTGCGTGTGATATTTCTTGGCGTTGGATTCGATCACCAGGCCTTCGCCATCGGTCAAAGCTTTCACCACCTGATCGCGAGATGCTTCTTTCTTCACGGTCGCCCACACGGTTTCCGCGTGCGCGTTCGGCACCGGCACACGCACGGTGAACGCTGAAACCTTCAGATCTGGAAGACCCATGATCTTTTTGGTTTCGCTCATCACTTTCATTTCTTCGCTGGTAAAGCCCATGTCGTTGAAGGAGCCGATTTCGGGAACGCAGTTGAACATGATTGGATGCGCGAAGGCTTTGGCCACAGGCTCTTGCCCTTGGCCGTAGCTGCGAAACTGTTCCATCAATTCATCATGGCCTGGTTGGCCCGCGCCGCTGACTGCTTGATAAGATGACACGCGCACGGCTTCGAGGCCGAATTGATCGGCCAAAGGTTTCAGTGCCACCACCAATTGCATCGTCGTGCAGTTTGGGTTGGCGATGATTTGCGGAGCCCGCTGGCCCTTGAGCAAATGTCCATTCACCTCGGGAACAACAAGCAGAATTTTTGGATCCATGCGGAAGGCGTTCGAATTATCAACGGCCCATGCACCCGATCGCACGGCTTGCGGCGCCCACTCGGCACTGATGTCATCGCCCGAGGAAAAGAACACTAGATCCAGACCATCAAAGCAGCCTGGCTTCAAAACCTGACAAGGATACTCGCGCCCCTGCAGGGCGATTTTTTTTCCGAGAGAGGCTTCGCTCGCGAAAGGGCGAAGTTCAGCGACCGGGAAACGTCGTTGCTCGAGCGTTTCCATAAAGCTTTTGCCGACCATACCGGTGGCACCGACAACTCCGACCTTCAAAGGTCGCAACTGCTGAGACATAAATTATTTTTCCTCGTGCTTGATGTCGCCGTCTTCGTCTTCTTCAACGAGATCTGGATCATTTGAAACTTGGGCGGGGCTGTAAACATTCGCGCGGATGCGTTTGTTTTTTCCGAAATTCAAAACTCCGAAGACCGCTCCGAGAATCGCGTAGGTCAAAAACAAGATGAACAGGTTCACTTCGGGCCGGTAAGCGACAACCGAAATGATGATCACGCCAAAAATCAGATAGCGAAACGGCAGGCGCTCTTTCAAATCCAGATCTTTAAAGCTACGGTAACGGAAGGTGCTGACCATGACAAAACCCAAAAGATAAGTCATCGCCAAGATTCCGATGTTGCCGGAAGATTCAAGACCCAAATCATGCAAGGCCAATACGCTCGAGGCCACAATCCCCGCCGCCATCGGGATCGGCAATCCCTGAAAATAAGCTTTCTCGATCACGGTGGCTTGCACGTTAAATCGAGCCAAGCGCAAAGCCCCGCAAGCGGTGAAGATAAAGCAAGCGATCCATCCCAAGCGGCCGAAAGGCTGCAAGGCCCACATATAAAGCAGAACGCCTGGCGCCACACCGAAGCTGACGAGGTCACAAAGCGAATCGTACTCGGCGCCGAATTTCGAAGTGGAGCGGGTCAAGCGCGCCAAACGGCCGTCCAGCAAATCGAACACCGCTGCCGCCACGATGGCGTAAGCCGCGTACAAAAAGTTAAGCTTGGTGGATTGGATGATGGCGAAAAATCCGAAGAACAGATTTCCCGTCGTCACCAGGTTCGGCAGCACGTAAATGTGCATCGCCAAGCGCTTTTTAGGTTGTTCGGAATCGATCATCTGAGACTGAGAAGTAATATCTTGAGCCATATATCTCTTTTATGTGTAGGAAGAAAATGCGCCAAAAATGGTGAACAAACACCACAGAGCGGACGCGCTTAAGACGGGCAACGTAAAGTTGTCGTCCAATTTACCAATCGGAATCAATTCGGCCAAAGCGCCGATCACCCCACCCAGAATGCTGACGATCACCAAGCGATCCATCAGCAACCAGTGCGAAGTCAGAAAATAAAAAGTTGCGACCGAGCACACGAAAAATGCGGCCAGTGACCCTTGCAGAGATTTCTCTCCAAAGATTTTATCTTTGCCAAAACGAATGCCCCAGTAACTGGCGATCGGATCCGCAAAGGCCAAGAAGAACATCGTCAACAAAACGATTTGCGGAGGAAAAATAAAAGCCACCAAAGTGATGCCGGTCAAAAGATAAGAAGTTCCGGCCAAACGATCGACTTCGTTTCGGCGCATGATCGGTCGGAAAGCCGACAGCAGAAAGTCATTCAGAGCGGGATTTTTCAAACGCATGATGTCGACAGGCACGAAGAGCAACCAAGCAAGACTGAGCAGGACCAATGAGGTTTTTTCGGGAAGGTTGGCGTAACAAGCGGCGATCATCGAAACGCCACCCATATGCCAAATCTTCCGCGCCCAATGAATGTCGGATCTATGCTTTAAATTCACCACTCGTAATACCTGCTCTACCATCATTAAACCCCGCACGTTAAAGGACGAAAATTGTTCTGACAACAAAAGTAAAAAGATATTGTAAGCACCTGAAACCCCTTGGCAATTCAATAATACAAGGCGGCGCGATTGAATCCTCGACAGCTCTTTTCCCAAGTCTCAAACTGATCCGCTTCAGTGGCATTAAAAAACCAGTTATTTCAGTATCTTAAGTACCCATCCCCTGGCGTCCTTGTTGCACAACTGAAAGCTGATGCGCTTCTCTTCACTTTTCTTTCTTTTAACAGCTGTTTTGTCATTCTTCAAAGCCCCTGTATGGGCTGCGACAAATGATGGCTACATCAGCAACATCGAGGCGGAACGAAACGAGCGCTTTTACGAGGTCTACCTTTTCATTCCCAATCTGCGCAAAGAACCCAGCTTGCAAGACATGATCTTCAGCCCCCTAACCAAAGAATTCAAAGAAAAGTACCGCCTGACCTTCGGAGAAATCGACACCGCCAGCATTTCATCACGCACGCAATCCATGGGCGGCATCAACGTCAATCCGGTGGTGGTCGAGCAAGAAAATCAGAAGCGAAAACTTTTTGCCGAGTACATGACCAAACGATTGCTGGAGTACCATGTCGATCAGTACATGAAAACCCAGCCGCAAATGCGACCCGTGATGGAAGTGAAACAGAAAATTCAAAACGTCAAAGTGGAAGTCACCAAGCAAGTTCGCCTGAACATCCAATACAATTTTGCCGGCAACACCGCCGACATCATCTTGGACAATCCGTACTGTGATTCGAAATTTTCATTGGAGATGGACCCACGAGCCTTCGGTCCCACCGAAGTCCGCGAAAGCCGTGCTTGGGTGAGCCGCAACCTGACCTCGAGCATTCGGGCAAATTCAAATATCGCCGTGAATGATGGCATCGTGTACGGAGATCTCACCAAGACCTACAGCCGTCGCAATCTGGCGACGACCTTGGGGCTGTCGACGCCCTTCAAACCCGGCGGCACCTCGGTGCGCGAGACGAAAACGATCTTCGCGTTTTCGCACGTCTTTTAATATTCACGAACCGATCAAAGATAAGTGATTCTGCTTTCGCTTGCCTTTTTGTTTCGGAACAAACGATAGCAGCGCACAGGCGCTTCACCGGAACTGGAGGTTGAGCTGTGCAGATCACGCAGAGATTGCTTTTCAATCTCGATTCTGTCGGTGATAACCGGCTGCAGTCGGTCGAAAAACCGGGTGATTCTTTCTTTGAAATCTCCCAAATCACCTCGAGACCATTTGCCGATCAAAGTGGTGCGGTATTCATTGAAAGTCTCGCGACGGCTGTCCAAGCTGTCGACGTGCGCACTGTCGATGATTTGAAATTCTTCGCCATCAAAGATCAAGTTTTCTGAATTCACACCGCTGATATAGGTTTTTCCCATCACCGCTCGGGTCAGCATTCTTTGCAGAGCTTGGTATTCGATCGATTCGGGATGATTGAAAATATCATTTTCCACCATCAATTTTTTCAACGTCGGGCCTGGTACAAAAGTTTTAAACAGACTTGTGCCATCGGCAGAAAGAATCGCGTCCATTTTGCTGACACCCAGATCGCGCCATTTTTTTGCCAGCTCGACTTCTTTCACCAAGGCGCGCTTGTTATCTTCATGATCGTTGCTGGGCTTTTTCCACGCAAACAAGGCTCCGTCCGACACACGCTTGACCAACGCCACCGAGCCATTCTTACCGACTCCGAGCACCGGCTTCACCATCTCGTATCCATCTGGCAAAGCAACCTTGGTGTTATTTTGCATGAAGGCTTTCACCTCATCGAATTTGCCGGCCGCATGCAAAGCGACCAGAGAGCGAATTTCCTCTTGGCGGGCTTTTTGATCGGATATTTCGACCACGTGCCGAACCATTTCCCAGCGAAGCGCATCTTTGTCTTTCGGATCTTTGGTGTGATCCTGTGACAGCAAGTATCGATTCACGCGTCGAAGAACTTTGTTGCCCGCTTTGGCGTAGAAGGCGACTCCCATGGCTAGGGCTGGGTCTTGATTCAAAGGTGGCTTTGGCAAAATATTTTTCGCGAAGCTTTCCAACCGAGACTGCCCGTTCGGATCTTCAGACTTATAATCTTTTTCTTCACTGATCTTAGTCACCCATATTTGCAGGACGCCGGAAGGAATAGAAGCCATATCCTTTTTCAGGGCGTCTTCAATCACGGTTGAAAAACCGTTTGGCGTTGTCGACTGGCTCAGCTTCTCTTTGAACGCATTCTGAAAGGTCAGATTCTGCGACCATGCGTTGCGGCCGACAGAGGTCAGCAAAAATTTAGTGTTATCCGAAAGATCGGCTTTTTTCACGAAGCGAAGCAGAAATTCTTCAGGCATCTGGACATCGGGATGTTTATCAACGGCCGACACCACGTATCCCGCATCAAATGAAGACGACATCAAATCCTTCACTTTGACCCAGTCATTATTTTTGACCGCTTTTTCAATTTCAGATTTGGTATCGGAAAAATAAGAAGATCGCGAAGAGACTTTATATTCCAACAAAGGTGCAAAGAGCTGTCTGAAATGCGCACCCTCTTCTGGCGAAAGCTTGTTCAATGCCTGATCCAGCTCGCCGGCGTAAAAAGTCATGTCCTTGAATTTTTGTTTGTAGAACTTGGCGACGCTTTCATTTGTGCTGTACAAAGTCTCGCCCGTTTTTGAGAGCAGAAATTTGACGTGATTTTCAGAGTAAATATCGCTCACCAACTTTGACAAAACAAATTCCACCGGCAAAGGCACAATTTCCGGCGACTTTCGAGAGATGAGGTCTACCAGAACAGGACCATCTCCATAGCCGAAAACTTTCTGGAGCGCTACCCAGTCTTGATGCTCGACGATCAAGGCTATTTTTTTCTTAGAGCTCATGCCTGGCGGAAATTCGAGCGGCGGTTTTGATTCGACCGATGGTTTGGATTCGACCGCAGGCTTGGATTCGGCAGTAGGAGCCGCGACCACCGCCGGCTTGTTATCCTTGTGAAGAACACTCGCGTAAACTTTTTCGAAATATTGTTTCTTCTCGGGCGTCATTGTTTCAAGAGCAGCTCGTAGCTCTTGGGCGTTGGCAAGCTTATCTGTTTCTTCTTTGAACTTTTCCAAAGTATTGTAGATTCGGGCAGCGTCGGCGGTGACCAGAAAAGGGGTCAGAAGCGAGCGTTTCATTGAATAAATAATGGACGCCATCCTGAAAATTTCGGTGCTTGGAATTTCCAAAGACTGATCGGACTTTTGCAGAGCCGAAACGAAATATCGCAGAATTTGATCTGCCTCTTCCGGAGATTTGAAATGACTGAGATAAGCCGAGGTGAACCCTGACCATTCGCGATAATACAGCGCGAATTTGACATGCTCCATCTGCGACAATTTTTCGAGCCCGATCAGCTCATGGCTTTTCTTGCCGGCAGTGAGAAATCCGACGGGGCCTTCAAAGTATTTCGAATAAGTATTTATAAACAACACTCGTTTCTCGAGCGGCATTTTTTCAATCTGCTTCTTCAAACGTGCACCAAAAATTGAAGGATGCAAGGCGGATTCAATCTTCTCTCGAACAGAGGGTTCGGTCGCAAAAGCCCTTGCTCCCGAAGGAGACAACATGAATTGGATCCTTGCCTCTAAGTCAGCTTCGTTCAGCAAAAAGGACGTGACGATTTGCGCCGGTAATTTCGCCGGAGTTTCACGCTTGCTGATTTCGGTCCGAAAAAAAGACGCCAATGTCGAGACGTCTTGCGAACTGCCGTTGGCCAAAATCTTTTCCAGATATTTCCAATCCTGAGTCTCGAGCACGTAATGCGGGATTTCCAGATAACTTCCCGGTTTCGCAACCGTTTGGTCTGCTGGTTCTGCGGCAGGTGTTTTTCGCGATTTACGTTTGGCCTCCAAGGCCTCAATTTTAACTGGAGCTGACTTGCCATGATCGTCATTCGTCGATCCAAGAGCAGGGATAGAGTTTAAGCCAAAGATGATAGCAAGGCTGGCCGCTGACAATTGGGATGTCGATCTCTTGAACATGAGTGTCCTTCACATTCCGCCGAAACAGGTCTCAGAGGATTTTAAGTGAGTTTATTCCGGGAGGCAGAAGAGCAAAGGTAGTGCCGGTTCAAACCTTCTTAAATTTGTTTAGAGGACCCATTATTGAAAGAGGGACAAAAAACGCTCGACACCCAGGCGCAAGGAAAGCTCTGATTGGAAGGAAGCTGTTAGCGGACCGGTTCGTCGATGGATGCGATCGAACGACGCTTGACCGTGATCTTTTGTGAGATCGCTTGGCCTTTATCATCTTTCGCGTGAATCTCGAGATCGTTATCGCCTTCTTTGAGGTCGATAAAATCCGTGGTGAAACCATTTTTTAGAAAGATCACGGCGGCGGTGAAACCATTGCTGTGATTCGTGACGCTGACATCGGTCCACTTGTCATTCAGGCAAGAAGAGTTCTGTCCTTTCAAGCGCAGCAACGTGCCGTCGACTTCGAGACTCGGCGCTTGCTTGCAATCATAATTCAAAACGACTGATTTCGAGTGAATGGCATTGCGACGAGATTGCGCCGTCGGCTGAGCAGTCACCACACTCGCGGGCTGGCGATGCGTTTCTGGTGCCACCGACGATTCTTTGACGGCCACCGCTTGCGGCTCACGCACCACGGACCAAACCGCAGGCACGCCTAGCAGCACAATCAAAATAGCGGTGATCGACAGGAATCGTTTCTCTTGCATGACCCATCAATCGGCAACTTTTTGACGCGACTAAAGCCGTATCAATATGAGAACCCCACTCCCAAGACCAAAAACCAGACATCATCGCTCAACCCGCCGTTAACCTCAGCCTTTGTCCCTGCTCCACTTTGTTCCCGCACTCCTCTGTTCCTGATTCTGCCAGAGTTTTCCACTTCTACGAGGTCAGTTCGAAGATTCAATTTTTAGCAAATGGCGGGTGTCACACCTAATTCTGAGGTAGATTGGAAGCTAAATTTGCGCACTCACTTTTTTGTCTACGGATCCGTCGACAAGACTTGTATACGGATCAGTAGACAAGAAAGTGAGGGGGAATTTGGACAGGCGCCAGAACGCAGATTCGCCTTCAGATCTTCCTCTGGATTCTATTTTGCCGAAGGTCAACTTCCGGTTTGACCACAAAACCGCATTCCCGTCAGGCCCGCAGACGAATGGACTTGCAACCCATTTATTGAACGCTGGGGAGAGGGAAAAGTTCGAAGAATTTGGGTTCTGAGGTGGCTACTGTTTTTTATCGATGCTGATCGCGAATTTTTTGACCCCGGCCGTCTTGACCAGGTCCATGATGCGGACCACGGTTCCATGGGGAACGTCTTTATCGGCCGCGATGATCGCTTGCACATCGGGATTTTTATCTTTTTCTTGTTGGGCTTTGAGCTGAATCGCGGCTTCATCCGAATGGACACCGTTCAGACTCAGGGCACCGCTATCCGAGATGGTGATGTTCAACTGGCTCGGGGTGGATTTATCCCCGCTGGCGGCCTTCGGAAGATTCACGTTGATTGATGGCTTCATGATCATGGGTGCCGTGACCATGAAGATGATCAAGACGACCAAAACAATGTCCACCAAGGGAATCACATTGATATCGGAAATCGCTTCGTCGGTATCGCCGCCAACTCGTTTGGCCATAAATTAAAGACCTTTTTTCTTCGCGTACGCCAGACACAGTTCTTTGACCGCTTCCAGGTTCTGCAAAGTCCCTTTCACCTGACGTTGGAAATAGTTGTAAGAAATAACCGCGGGAATCGCGACAAACAATCCGGCCGCCGTCGACACGAGCGCCAATGAAATTCCGGCCATGACGGTTTGCTGCCCGGCTTCCGTACTTTGCGCCAAATCATTGAAGGCCTTCATGATACCCAAAACTGTTCCAAGCAATCCGATGTAAGGAGCATTTGATCCCACGGTGGCCAAGAAATTCAAGAAACGCTCCAGTTCCGGCCGCTCCATCAACGAGTAAGAATTGAAGGCCTCTTCCAATCCGCGGCTGCCGCTGTCTTTGATGTGTTTCATTGCATAACCCAAGGCGCGGCCTTCGACCGTGTCTGGATTTCGCGGAATCGTTTCGACATCGTCAACGCTATGAGTTTGCAAGGCCGATTTGATTTTGGTGCGAACTTCCAAACTTTCACGAGCTGTGCGACGCAGAAAGAAAAATCTTTCCAGGATCATTCCCAAGCTGATCACGCTGAGAAGGATGAGAATCCAAAGGACCACTTGGTCGGCAATCTGGGCTACGGCGAAAATACGTTCGGTGAGCATCTTTTTTCCTTATCACGAAAGGATCTGTTTCTTTTGAAGATTATCCCCGGTTATATTCAAAGCGGTCAAGGTCGAAGCGATAACGGGGTCCAAGAGACCAACACAAAAAAGATTAAAGAAGATCAAAGTAGATCAAATAGATGAAACGGCTTATTTTAATTCTCATTCTGACTGGACTTTTTCAGATCACCGCGAGCTGTCGCTTGGCTTCGAATTCGCCACCCTCGGCCATCGTTATTGCGGTCGATCAATTTGGCGTGAACCAAATCAACTGCAACGAGGATGAACTGGATCCCGCGCATTCCGGAATCGCGGTGCTTTGCCAAGAGTCCGTGCGTTTTACTCATGCCTACACCACCTCTTTGATGTCGGGTCCTGCCTTGACCTCGGTCCTAACGGGGCAATACCCGTTTCAACACGGGCTTCGCGGCAATCAAAAGTCATTTCTTTCTTCAAAGCTTGTCACCCTGGCCGAGGTCGCACAGCGCCAACAAGTGGCGACTTCTTTTTTCTCGGGCGGAGCGCCCATTCTAAGAAAGCTCAATCTCCAACAAGGCTTTGAAACTTTCGACGATCATTTCGCGCCCTCATTAAAACGCATGCACCGACCCTTTTCAAAATTGCAAAAACTTTTTGAAAATTGGTATTTGGATGTCCATGGCCGCAGCTTTCTTTCGTTTTTTTACATTCCGGATTTGGCCTACACTCAAACACCGACCCAGAATGATCTCGGCGAAATGCGCAACCTCTCTTACGAAAGCCAACTGGAAGAGTTCGACGAATCTCTGTGGCATTTCATCCAGTATTTGAAAGAGCGTAAAATTTGGGATTCGACCATGATCATCCTGGTGGGCCTGAATGGGCCACAGCTTGATGAGCGCATCGATGAGCTCTTCAACACAAATCTCTACAGCGAGCGCACGCAGGTGGGGCTGTTGATCAAGCCCGCGCAGAAACCGCGGGATGAAGGACTGAATTGGAGCTATGACAATAACGTCAATCTGGCCGACGTCGGAGTCACGCTTTTAGATCTTTACGGCACTTGGAAGTCCGATCCGCAGTGGCCACTGATCAGTTTGAATCCGGTTCTCAAATCACCATCCGCGCCGATTCAGATGGATCGCCCCCTCTTGATCGAAAGTTCGTGGAATGAAATTCCAAACATTCGCTCTTCGATTCGCTGGGGGCAATATCTTTTCCTGCTGGATGAAAAACCGCACGTCTATAATTCTTTGATCGATAAGCTCGAGACCACACCGTCACGAATCTCCGATCCGGCGGTCTTGGAAAAATGGCAACAGATCGAAAGTTTGCAAATTCCGTCTTGGCCCGGAGTGGCCGCGGAAACGCGCATCAAATGGAAAAGCCTTGCTGAGCTCTGGAACCAGTCCATCGGCGATGGCGAAAAATCCACCTCCTTCGAACGCTTGGCGCATCGGCTGCACGATGATCCCGAGATCAGCTTGCTCTACACTCAGCAGTTGATTCGCAATCAGACCTGGGAAGATCTCGACCGCTGGGCGCAGGGCCTGCACATGCCGGACCTGGAAAAAATCGCGCAGAAGAATTTAAAGAAAGACGGCCGTCGGCCGTTTCAAGATCCTTGTTTGGCGGCGGTAGAATTATCGCAACCTCGAATGCCGGACCTCAAAAAATGCGTCGATCCATTAGCATTTTCGCTTCTTGAATGGCTGGCGGCCGAGCGCGCAGAAAGTGCGGATTCGAGTCAGAAAGAGGCTTTGCGAAAGAAATTTTTGCGACTGTATGTTTTAAATTCCATCGACCAGAAAATCAGTGAATTGAATCTGGGTTTGCAGGCGATTTGGGATATTTCACCATCCCTGCGACGACCGCAATTGACCACCGAAATGATGTTGGCTCTGCCTGAGATGCAAAAGTATAAACTGGCGGCGCAGAAAGCTTTGCAGCTATCGCAAGACGAATCCTTAGAACCTTAATTGTCCCATCCAAAATGGGGCTTCCGCATTTTCTTCCACCAACAGACGACTGAGCTCTTCAAGATTGGCTTGCGGAGAAGCGTACAGCGTTGGCGGCAAAGTGGATCTTGAAATTAAGAAGATCTGATCGTTGCGATCAAAGCGGTGGGTCCCGCAATTCAAATAGCAGCCTCGTTCCAGACCCAATGCTTTCGATACCAAAGGCGCGGACTGACGCAGCTGCCACGACCAATCCGGCGTGTAGCAAACAGGTTGGTACCCGCGATCATTGCACAATAAAATATGTGGCGCCCCCAGCTGCACCCAACTGAGATACTGATTGCGGATCGTGATCAAGGCGATCTCGGCCGCGCCGGTGTACTCTTTACCGTTGGCACGCAGAAAGAGATGGTCATTGGCGAACAGGGCCGCGGATCGGAGGTGATTGGCCTCTTCCGACAGACCCTCGATGTACCTGGAGACGCGGGTGACGGCGGTTTCGTCGCCACTGGCGGCCATCTGCTCTTTGATCACGTCAATCGCCGTGCGCGCGATATCGGGCGAACCCCAAGGGGTCACAACAATCAACGTATTCGTGCGTTTTTCGATGTCGATGACCGGTCTGGGTAAAAAATTTTGACCCGAAAAAAATCGCTGACGAAAATCCATCACTCGGCCTCGTATTTTTTCAGTTTCGTACGCGCTTTTTTATAATAGTCTTCTTCCGGTAAGCTGAGCTCGATGATCTTTTTCCATTTGGTCTTGGCGGTCTCGACCTCGCCGACGCTTTCTTCCAAAACGCCTTCTTGATACATGACCTGCATCTGCTTTTTCAGTTCACCCAACATCGAACTGATGCGACCTTTGACCACTTCATTCTCCGGATTGATCTCAACCGCTTTTTTCAATGTCGAGATCGCACTCTTCAGATTTCCTTTTTTATAAAGGCCATCTGCCGCCGTCTCAAGCTCCCCTTGCTGGGCGGCTAATTTGGTTTGAATAGAAGCAATTTCGCGCTTCGATTCATTCTTGAGATTTTCGGGATCTGGCAATTTGGATTGCACAACATTTCCGTAGGCGACCAATGCCTCGAGGGGTTTTCCCGATTTGCTTAAGATGACTGCTTTCTCGTACAAGGCTTTTTGCCGGCGCACCAATGCTTGGTACTCTGCTTTTCGCTCTTGGCTTTGCATGCGTTCCGCGACGATTTGGTCGACGCGTGCTTTCAAGGCCAGAATGTCCGGATGCTCTGGGTTCAGGGCGATGACCGGACTTAAACAATCATCGATGGTTCGCACCTCGATTTTAGAGCTGATCTTGCGACGGCACAGTTCGACCGTCCGACGGATTTTTTCATCCATCTCTAATTTTTCTTTTTCCTGCGCTTCCGCACGGGCTTGATCCAGTTGTGTCTGAATGGCGACTTCGGCCAGTTTCTCGAGATTCTTGGACTCTTCATAAGACGGAATCACCTGATGAATCTTAGCGACCTCTTGCCGTGCCATTTCGTAACGGCCTTCTTTGAACAGTCGATCCGCCAAACGATAGGTGTCCTTGACGTACTGTTGTTGTTTCGGCGACAGCTTATCGAAACTGCTGCCATTGGATTTTTTGGTCTGCGCGACTTCAGGTGGCTTCTCGCCGCTGTCCATCAGGTACGCGACGGCGCCGCCGATGAGGATCAAACCGATCATCATCCGCACCCAATTGGTTTTTTTCTTTGCTGGTGGCGCGGGCGGCGTGGGCATCTCGCCGATTGCCGATTGCGGAAATTCCATCTCGGACTCTGCCATCTGCAGGCCTTCGGTCACCATCAAAGGATGCCGAAGCTCGTCGGACACTCCTTGCAAACGTTCTTCGTACTTTGAATCGCGAAGTTCAAAATAAAGCTTCCAGTCAACGACCGTCAGCACATCGCCCGAACGAAAGGGCACCCACTCTTGACTGATCAGCGCATTCTCGTTCAGAAAAGTTCCGTTTGAACTGCCAAGATCGCGCACCATATAGGCGCCTTCTTCCATCCGGATCTCAAAATGACGGCGACTGAATTTCACGTGATCAATAAACAGCGTGCATCCCGAATCACGACCCACCAGCCAATAGTTTCCGTCCAGACGGAAAAGATGAACGGGGTCGCCGTTTTCATTGCAAACTTTGATGTAAGGAACAGACGGCGTTTGGCCCACGTATGTTTTATCGCCATGATGCTGGTACTGCTCTTGTTCTTCGATCGCCACCGCCGAATTATCGGTGTATACGAATGTAAAAGGCGGTGTCTCGAATTTCACCTGCCCTTTCAATTCGATCGAAGAAACTTTATTGCCTTGATTGTACAAATGTCCGTAACGGGACAGAACTTCGGCCACCCACACGCCGGATTGAAGACTGATCTTCAGGTGTTGCCGAGAAATTTCCGGCGAGCCTTCCAGCAAAATGTCACAAGTGCTGGATCGTCCAAGGACCCACTCGCCTTGCGACTGCAGATCCACTTCTTTCACCAAAGTGTCATTGAAAAAGACCTGAAGGCGAGACATCAAATTCTCCCCTCCGAGCGCAAGCTGCATTCATCATAGAACTGCTTGGCTTCTTTGTATTTCGGTTTGCTGGAATCCTTCACCATGATCATGACACTCGCGAATGAAGACTGGCACATCTTATAATTGTTCTTCTGATAATATTTTCGCCCCTGAGACATGGCAAAATCAATCTGCGCTTCAAATTTTCTTTGAGCTTGCACATAGTACTTTCGCGCTAGCTCATGATTTGGGTAAAAGGACAGCGCCGCCTGAAAGCTTTGCATCGCGCGGGCGTACTGACCTTGACGATAGTCGCGGAAACCGCGGATGTAATGCTCTTCCGCCGCTTTGTACTGGACGCTGTCTTGGCCGGTGGCACTTTGTTTTTTCTGAATTTCCTGAACGGCCAAAGCAGATTCCTGAATGGCGCGACTGACATCACCTTCCGTGCGGATGTTCACTTCGGCTTTCTTTTTCGCTGAACTGTCACTGAGCACCCAGTACAGGCCAACCCCGACGACCGCGATGATGACATAAAATCGCAGACGCGAATTGTTGGACGACGAGGATCTTGCGCGTGATCCCGGCATTGGCCGCGCCGCCTGTGCCGAAGCCGAATAATTCGGTGGCGGCGGAGGCTGCGAATGCGTCGCCGGCGCCGATTTCGGCGACGGCATGGGTGACGGAGCGGGTTTTGCCTTGGCAACTGGCTTCTCAGCCGCCGAGCTGACTTTCGCCAACGCCGAAGCCGGAGCGGGAGCGGGCTTTTCCTCTGTGTTGACGGACATTTTGAGGATCGGTGCGGCCACCGGAGCTACCGCTTGCGGCACCGCCTGCAAAAGTTTGTCGCTCTGAAATGCGACCGCCATCGTTTTGTTATCATCAACCGGCTCAACCACCGTTTCGAACTGAATTTGCATCTGGGTGTCACCGGCTTGCACAAAGGCCGTTGCCGTGAGCCAGGTTTCTTCCGTTTTCTCTTCGTTCACCAGCAGGTAATTTCTTTGGCTGATGTTTTTAACTTTCAGCTTGCCATCTTGCTGGATGATTTCGAAATGGCTTCGCGACATGCGCTGATCCTGACCGAAAACGAGATCGTTCTCGGGGCCCCGACCGACGGTGATCACCGGCTTGTCGAAGACAAAGGACTGGCCCTGGTTTCTCCCATTGGAAACCGTCACTTTGAATTTCAAAGTTTTGGCCAGTGCCGGAGCAGCCGTCACGCAGCCCCTCCTTCGGCCTGTTCAGCCGGAGAGATGCTGACTATATAATAGCAGGCCTCTCCCGAAATCGTGACCGCCTGGCATTGCAACGTGAACATGTGTCCGCTGATTTCCAATCGATCTTGATGCAAGGACTGGGTGTTGTTCTGCGAAGCCATCGCCAGCTCTTGAATATTTTTTTGCAAAGCTTGATCTGGCAACTGTGACAAGGCTTGACCCTGCACCAGATGCGTCTGCGCGCCGGTCAAAGCTTCAAACGGTCCGTTGATGGAAAGAATTCTCATCTCTTTCGAAAGCAGCATCGCCGGATAACCGAAAAGCTGCAGCAGATTCATCCATTCCGAATCCCGCGTCGAAGCTGCTTGCACCGCTCCCCCGCCACCACCGGATAACGAGCGCGTGAGCAGACTGTTCACGCTCACCAAAACTTGTTGCAGCAGCGGCAGTTTGATATCGATCTGCGTGTGGTCGCGACCTTCACGCAAGGCCGTATCGATCTCTTGGTGCAAACGGCGGAAAGGATACTCGATCACTTTGTACATCAGGAAAAACAAGCCTGCCCCCAGCACCAAGGCAATCGCCAACATCTGGATGAAAAGACTGAGCGCGCGGCCGTCATCAAATTTCAATGAACCCGTATCGTAAACGACCACCGCGTGTGCTCTCGCCACGTTCTGCTGCAGTTCCGGATCAAACACCAAGATCGGACAGCTGGCGGCAATCTGCCCGCCCGCAATTTCCGCGCTGAGCTCTTTGGTCTGTCCTTTGATTTGCGTGACAAAACCCGCAAGATCCTTGGCCGGCATGCCCACCATTTCCGGCGGCGCAATGATCGAACCATCTTTACCCAAAATGTAAACATGACTGATGCCTTCATCACGCAACACCAGGTCGGCATTGTATCCCGACATCTCGCCCGAGCGGATCGCTTTTTCGTTCGAGTTTGCAAGCGCCCGCGCCACCGTCAGCGCGCGTCGGCGACTTTCGATCCGGATGCTTTCCGACGTGATCTGATTCATCGGAAACACCGATAACAGGGTCACCAGGAAAACGAAGACCGCCGCAAATCCCATGATCACCGAGCGGAAGTGAAAGACTTCGACCAACCGGTAAAGACCCGGCATGACGACTTCGTGAAGATAATGATTGATCTTTTCTTGAAAGCCACCGAGACCGCCGGTCATCGGATGCATCGCCTCGGCCGAATCTGCCGGCAGCGCCTGATTCATCAGATGAGCTGGATGATGATTTGTTTGGTGAGCCGGATGCAAAACCGAAATCGGTGCGTGATGCATCGGCATCACCGCCGGAACCTGGGTGGGCACCAAATCAAAGAGCACATGATCCACCCCAAGCTTATCGCCCGGACGAAGCACGGAACTTTGAATGCGCACGCCATTCACGAACGAGCCGTTGCTGGACTTTAAGTCGGTGACGAAAACTTTATTGCCGGTCACCTGGATTTCGAGATGCTCTTTCGAAACACCTAAGACATTCAAGATCAAATCGCAACTGGAAGAGCGGCCAATGCGGCTTTTGCCTGGCTTCAACGGATAAGTTTGTCCGGCCTGGGGGCCGTTCAAGAATCTAAGCGCCCACATGCAGTTGATCTCCCACTTGCAGATTCAATTTTTCCAAAACTCCGGCTTTCATTTCGAACACGGATTTCGCGCCCCAGATGGGCCAGATCATTTTTCCCGGCTGAACGTTCGGCACCAGCGCCTTCACCCGAAGTTCGGCATCGACGAAGATGCAGTCGATGGCGTAATTCATGAAAAAAGTGTGAATGCTATTTCCTGGATTCAGCCACACCGCCTTGTTGGTCGCGAGATCCTTTGTGCCCAACAATCCCTTGCCGCGCGTCCACATCGTGTTCGCGATCGTCAAATCCGGAATTAAAATCTGCTTTTGCGAATTCATCAACGTCGCCATCACTTGCTGCCCCCGTAAAAGAACTGCAAGATCACCGGACCCAACAGAACGATGAACACCGCCGGCATGATGAACAACATCATCGGGAAAAGAATCGCCTGCGATGCTCGCGCCCCGGCTTTCTCGGCGCGGACAAATCTTTCCAAACGAATTTGCACGGATTGATCCTTCAGCACTTGCGCGATGCTCGCCCCGGTCGAGTCCGCATCCACCAGGACCGCCACGAAACTGGTGATCTCGGAAATGTCCAAACGCGCGGCCATTCCCTTCAGGGCGTCCGCACGCGAAGAACCGAGCTTGATATCGCGAAGCACGTTGCCGAGCTCTTCGGCCAAAACGCTGGCTTCGGCTTTGTCGACGATTCGTTGAATCGCCGAAATGAAATCCAGTCCGGCTTCCGTCGACAACGCCAACAGATCCGCAAAGAATGGCAGATCCGCGCGCACCGAAATTTCCCGCATCCGCTTCTCGCGATTGGCGTGCAGGATCGGCAGGTAATACCCGATCGGCATCATAAATAAAAAAATCGGGATAGGGAATCCGAACTCAAGCGCAAAGTTCAGCACGCCGAATAGGCAAGGAAACATCACGCCCCACAGAAGCTGCAGGCCGATGAATTCGTCGACGTTGATTTCTTTCGACAGTCCCGACGTCAGGATCATCTTGTTGATTCGCTTGCGGTAACCGGCATTTTGATATTTCAGCGCGTACTTGACGGTGAACTGGTGAACCAGAGGTCGCGAAAAATTCACAAGCCCTGACTTGGACTTGACCGGCTCGTTGCCGCTCGCCCATGACAGGAAGTCTTTCTCCGTCTGCGAATTCGACATCAAGGAACTGACGAACGAGTACACGGCAAATGCCGCGCTCATCAAGCCCCCGACCAGAAGTAATTCTGCACTTCCCATTTATCATCCTTCGTGGTGAATTTAGAACCATGACCACAAGCCGCTTTCGCACACTCATCCTGGCTTCCGAGTCCCCGCGACGTAAAGATCTGCTCGCGCGGGCCGGTTTTTTCTTCCACGTTTTCTCAGTTAAAGTATCGGAAAATTTAGAGAAAAACCTGACGGTGGATGAGCAGATTCTTGCGATTGCTAGACGAAAGGCCGATGCTTCGTTGCGCTCTTATAAGACGTTGAAATCTGAGCCATTTTTGATGCTCGCCGCAGACACCATGGTGATTCTCGGTGGCGAGCCTTTGGGAAAACCTTCTGGTCCTGACCAAGCATTTGACTATCTTTCCCGACTGTCAGGCAAAATGCATGAAGTTAAGACAGCTGTCGTTCTCGTCGAAGGTCCAGTCGAGGACGGGCTCACTCTGGAAAATCTCAGAATGAGACAGCCAAAAGTCAGCTCGGGATCGCAGCGGACTTCGGGCCCCGTCTCTACCACCAACTCTGCCGGCGTCACGTCCGAGATTTCTTACGTCGAAGCGATCGAGACCACCCAAGTTTTTTTCCGTCACCTGAGCGATCGAGAAATTCGCGAGTACATCCAAACCGGTGAACCCTTGGACAAGGCCGGCGCTTACGGCATTCAGGGCTTGGGCGGAAACTTCGTCGAAAAAATCATCGGCACCTTCGACAACGTCGTCGGCTTGCCAATGGAAGTCGTGCACCGCCTGATCCGCCAAGGTGAATGGCAAGTCAAAATCGAGAAGTAGTTCGCATCTCTCAAACCTTCAACCCAGTCATACGCAGACTTGGAATTCGAATGCCAAACTCTCACGACACCCACAATCTTGTTGAAATCAAAGCCCACCTCAAGGGCGCCAATCCAAGTACCGAAATCTTGGCGGTCTCAAAATTTCAGCCGGTCGAAAAAATTCGCGAGCTTTACGAGCAAGGTCAGCGTAAATTCGCGGAAAACTATGCTCAAGAAGCGATCGACAAGCAAGCTCAGTTGCGAGATCTCGATGACATTGACTGGCACTTCATCGGTCACTTGCAAAAAAATAAAGTCAAGATGATCGTCGGTCAGTTCAGCCTGATTCACTCTGTCGATTCGCTCGAGCTTGCGCAAACCATCGATCGAAAGGCGAATGAAAGACAACTCGTGCAAAACATTCTGGTGCAACTGAATCTCGCGGACGAAGAAACAAAGGGTGGTTTCAATGAAGCCGATTTCGCGCAACAGGCCGCCGAGCTTGCCAAACTGAAATCCATCCAGGTCAAGGGCTTGATGACGATGCCACCACTTTTTGAAAATCCAGAGATGGCGCGGCCTTTCTTCAAAAAACTTTCTAATATGCGAGATCAATTTTCCTCGCTGCTTCCAGAATTGAAAATTCTTTCCATGGGCACCAGCTCCGACTATCTCGTCGCCGCTCAGGAGGGCGCCAGCCTTGTTCGCCTGGGAACCGTTCTATTTGGCGAAAGACCAGCAAAAACAAAATAATTCTCTCTTGCATTCCAGACATGAAAAATGAAACACTGAACGTGTGTTAACCTCGTTGATCTCTCGAATTCAGCCGTCTCCCCTCGATCCCAAGTCGGAGAAAACAAATCTTCCGCTGTCTTCTGATGCAAAAGATCTCAATGCAAAAAAATCTACGGAGTCATTCTTGGAAATACATTACAAAGTCGGATTTATTGGCGTCGGCAACATGGCACAAGCGATGATCAAAGGCATGACCGAAAGCAAGGTCATCAATCCCAAGTCCATCTACGCGACCAATCGATCCGAAGGTAAATTGCAAAAAGCGACCGAATTCTTCGGCATCCAAAGCTGCACCAACAATGAAGACCTGATCGATCAGTGCGACGTCGTCATTCTGTCGATGAAACCGCAAGATCTCTCGGCCGCAATCGACCCGATCGCCTCGGCTTTCCGCGAAGGACAAATCGTGATCAGCCTGGCGGCCGGCATCACCTTGCACACGCTGGAAAAGAAGCTTCCGCAATGCCGAATCGTGCGCCTGATGCCGAACACCCCGGCGCTGATCCAGCGCGGAATGTTTGGCTACGTGACCTCACATGACGATGATGAAGCATTGGGAGTTTTGGTTGAAGATCTTTGCGAACCTTTGGGTTCTGTTTTCAAAATGGCGGACGAAGATCAGTTCGAAGCTTTCACCGTTTCCTGTGCCAGCGGCACCGGCTTTGTCTATGAGCTGATGCTGTACTGGCAAGACTGGATCGAAGAGCGCGGATTTGAACCCGAAGAAGCGCGCAAGATGGTGATCGAAACATTTCTCGGAGCGGCGCTACTGGCGGCGCAGAGCAAGGACACGTCGCTGGAAGAACTGCAAAGCAAGGTCACATCGAAGAAAGGCATCACCGCGGCTGGACTTCAGTCCATGCGCGAGCTCGAAATTGAGCGTGCTCTTCGGTATTCCTTCGAAAAAGCGGCTTTAAGGAACCAAGAACTTGCGAAGCAAGAGTGAAGTTTCGTATCCTAATCAAGTACCGATTTAAAATTTAAGCCCAGCCTGCAGGTCTATTCTTTTTTAGCTATCCAAGGAGGGAAGCCAATGAAGATCACTCCGATTGATATCGCTCACAAAAATTTCAACAAAAAAATGTTCGGTTTGGATGAAGCCGAAGTGAACGATTTTCTTCAACAAGTCGCCAACCAAATGGAAGAGTTGATTCACGAACGAAACTCTCTGAAAGAAATGTTGCGCGAAAAAGAAATGCACCTGAATGATCAAAAGGAGCGCGACCACGTTCTGAAGAGCACCATTTCGACCGCGGGTCAGATGGCGGATCGCTTGCGATCCGACGCCGAACGCGAAGCCCGTCTGATCATCAACGACGCTCAACAAAAAGCAGAGATGATCACTCGCGATTCTCGGGATTCGTTGAAAAAGGCCTATCAAGAAATTTCGGATCTCAAGCGCATGCGCTTGCAATTCGAAGCGAACCTAAAGGCCTTGGCGCAAGCGCATCTCACGCTGGTCGAACAAGGCGAAAAGTACATGCCTTCCATCGGCATTCCGAACAGCCATCTGGAAACCGAGACGGCGAACAACGGTGCAAAAGCGGCCGCCAACAAGAGCGCTTCGATTTCTCCGTTGTCACTGGATTAGAATTCACGTCACCAACAGGGCCATGTCTTCTGCTTGGCCCCTCAATCAAGATTTACATCACCATGCTGAAGCAAACGGACCAGGGAGTGGAAATCTCCCTTTACATCCAACCTGGCGCCTCAAAGACAGAACTGACCGGTGAGCACAATGGCCTGCTGAAAATCAAAATCAAAGCTCCACCGGTCGACGGCAAGGCGAATGCCGAGGTCATTGAATTTTTGAGCCATCAGCTGGGCATTCCAAAGCGACAGATTGAACTTCTCAAAGGCGACAAATCTCGTGATAAAAAAATTCGCGTGACCGGCATTTCTTTGCAACAGATCCGCAAATTGCTTCTCAAATAGGCATCAGAAAATTGACCTGCCATAACTGAGAATCTTGGGTTGAAAAAAAATCGTCTCAAAATGTAAAGGTCGCATTAAGTTCGCCGCCATCTCCGTCAGGCTCTCACTGTTTCGCTTTAGCGCGTCCGGATAAACAAATTTTAATCCGGCATTCAGCTGGTTTTTAATCTCCCCTGCCATACTTGAAGGCAGGAGGTTTCAATGAAAACCAAAATGATGATCTTGATCCTGAGCGCTTGCACTTTCTCAATGGCCCACGCGGCTGATACCAAGGACCAAATGAAAGCGAAAGTTGGCGCCGATAAAGACCAAGTCAACACTGCTTGCGCGACTGATGCGCAAAACCTGGGTTGCGCTGGCAAAACCGTTGGCCACGATCTCTTAAAGTGCATGCACGCAGCAAAAAGAGAGAAAAAGGATTATAAATTTCAAGATTCTTGCAAAACAGCCATGCAGACGTTCCATGGCGATAAAGATACTTTGAAAGCTGAACGAGAAGCCGAAAAAGCTGAGAAAAAATAATCTCACTTCGCCCCTCCCAAAAAACAAAGAGAGTGAGTCTTTCAACTCACTCTCTTTTTATTTCCAGTCTTAAGAAAAGCTCACGAATCAAAATAAAATGCTCAATTTAAGATCTGAGAAATCATCGCTTCCGGCAACACTCCCGATTCGCGTTTTATTTCTTTTCCCTGTCTGAACACGATCGTGGTTGGAATACCCCGAATCCCAAGCTCATTGCTAAGACTTGGATTCGCTTCGGTGTCGATCTTCAAGAATACCGCATCATTGGCACCATCTTTCGAGGCTCTCTCAAAAACCGGAGAATACATCCGGCAAGGACCGCACCAACTGGCCCAAAAATCGACAATCACGGGCTTATCAGCTTTGGCTAATATGCGTTTGAAGCCTTGAGCTGAAACTTGACTGACAAGACCATGAAAATTCAAACCAGCACCGCATTTTCCGCAGTTCGCTTTCTGTACTAAAGCTTTTTCGCCATCAACTCTGTTGAGCGAATCACATTTTTCACAAATTGTAAGAGTCTTTCCCATCAAGAAATCCTTTCGGTGCTCCGACATGGATCGCCTTTTCGCAGGATTAAATATGGAGTTTATTTAGAATTCGTCAAGGCGTGATGAATACCAATCGGCAGACAAATGCCAATAAGCCAAGCTATCGGCGCTGATTCTTTTCAGCTTCCATTTCAGCTAATATTTCTTGCCATCCGCCAATGACAAAACAAACATTGATATAACCATCATCGGTCAGCGCTTGCGCCAATGCTTTGGACTGAATGCCATCCTGATCCAAAACAACAATCGGGTCTTGCTTGCGAGCTTTCCGCTCGGACAATGCAGCGAGCGCTGATTCCATTTCAAGCTTTTCGAGCACCAAGGAAAAGTTGCGGATGTGCATCTTCTCCATCACACCGTAAGCCGATTCGATATCGACCGCGGTGCGAAGTAAGAAAAAGGGCACGCGTCCCCGAACCAGATTCTCGAATTGAAAAGACCCAATGGGCAAAGCTTGATTCATGCAAATCGGTATAATCCTATCGAGAAGGAAAAGCCAATTCTTTTAAAACCAAAGGCAGCAAGTCCCGAATCCAGAGCTTCGCACCCCGAGTTCCAACAAACTCGATCGAAGTTCTTCGCGTGATCGCTTCTTTATAATAATTGTCACTGTCGCAAGATGCGATGACGACCTTCTTCAGGCGCCCTGCCTCGACAGAATTTAGAAACAGCGGTTTCAAAGTAAATCGATCACCGAAGAAGGGGCCGAGCCCCAAGCCGAGACCGAGACGGGAATGCCCGAGATAAATGAATTCATCGAACTGACCCATATTTTTTTCCAGATCGTCTTTCAGTCTCTCTGAGTTTTGCAATTGCTCGGCACACACAACGCTGCGAACGGTTTGCCGAAGATCCTCTTGAGGACACGAGACATTGGCGTTGATAAGAGTGACCGCCCGTCGTTGATGAGCCTGAATCCACCGAGACGCATTTTGAAGATCTTTTTGTGGATCCAAAACAAAATCATTCAATTTCAGAAACTCGACGATTTCCGTTTCGACCTGTTTTGCCATGCTGAAATAGTACCGGTGCGAAAGCAATCCCTTGATGCCGTCAACATGGTTGTCATCCGCGTAACCGACCACGATCAAAATTTCTTTCATCTCGGATTGGGCGAAAGAAAGCTGCGGCCTGAAAAGACCGCAGCCCAAAAAAATGAGAGCGAAAAACAATGGTTTCATCTTAATCTGCAGAAGTGTCCAAGTAAGGATGAACTTCCGAACTGTTATCCGTAAAATCCGCGCATTTTCGAACACCCTTCAACTGCAGGCCTTCCGCCAGTTGCTTCAAGTTGATCTGAAGTTTCTGTTGCGCATTTGCAAACGCGTTGTTTTCAACGATGTGACCAATTTGCCCGGCTGTCCCGACAAACTTTGCCGTTTCGAAGACGCCACAAACAATATTGTCACAGTAACCACCGGAAACTCTATCCGAGGAAATTCCAGAAATTGAATACTGAACAATCTCATCATTCTTGAGACGAAAGGCGACTTTCAATGTGCGTTCAGCATAATCGGGAACAGCGTACTGTCCCATGTTTGTCAGATCAGAATCGACACTTGATAAAGCTCGAAGACAAGCTGTCTGCTCAAGCTTTGGGTCATTCAAGATGGAAGCCACATCTTGCGCCGCTGATGCCTGTAATGAGGTCGCCAAGACCAAGCTCAGGCCCAGTAAGTTCGTGAGGTTCTTTTTCATAAATTCTCCTTCTTCTTCGCGATTTTTTTCGCTGATAGGGGTGTTTTGGGGGTGCACTCAACTTACTTGCTGCTGCGCATTAATTCTCTATCTATAATTTAAATTTTGGCGGGATTTCGATACAGCTTTGTAAAAGCTAGTCTATAAGTAATTGAAATTACTAGAGATATTAATTTCCGCAAAACTGGTGGCAATGTGGTCGGAATTCGAAAATGGAATGGAAGGAAAAGATCTTAAAAGGTTTTAAGTGATCAATCGAACATATTTAAAAACAGTCCGCCGTTCGCCGAATCAAGCCTTCAGCGCTGAATTCGGCAGACGCGCAAAGTTCGCAAAGACAATTCCGAGCGCCACACACGCAATCAGACTGCCGCTGATAAACGGAGAGACCATGCCGACATGTTGGTACAACCAACCGCCCGTTGCCGGTCCAATGATTCGCCCCAATGACGCCGTCCCTTGAGTCGTTCCCAAAACTTCGCCTTGCTCTTTCGGATCCGCGAGCAAACTGATGCTCCCCATCGTCGACGGGTTGGTGAAGCTGTAACCAAAAGCTAATAAGGTCTGCGAGACCGCCAAGATCCAAATCTCTGTGGACACCGAGATCAAGGCCAAAGCCACGGCCATCAAGGACAGACCCGCGACCAACATTTTCTTCTCGCCCACTTTCGGCAGCATCCGGCGCACCAAAAAGCCTTGCGAAATAATCGTGATCAATCCGATGTAGGCGAAACCAAAGCTCACTTCTTTCACCGTCCATTGAAACCGATCACCAACGAAGAGCACGAGAGTCGCTTCCATCGTCGACATCGCCAGCGACGTCAGAAAGAAAACCCCAATCAAGCGGCCCAACAAACCCAATCGCAAGTAACGAAACAGTCTCTCAAAACGATGTCGCTGCTCTTGATGAACGGCCTTGGCGCTCAAAGACTCTTTCAAAAATTTCAGACCAAAAAGAAAATTCAAGACACACAAGAGCGACACTCCATAAGCCGCAAAGCTGGTATCAAAATGTGGTGCCGAAGAAATATGTCCGCCCCACAACGCTAAGCCACCGCCCAACGCTGGCCCCACCAAAAATCCCAAGCCAAAAGCGGCACCCAAAAGCGCCATGCCTTTCGATCGTTCTTGCGGAGGAGTGATGTCCGAAATGTACGCCGAGGCCGTCGAAATGCTGGCGCCGAAAAATCCCGCCATCATGCGAGCGACAAATAACATCTCGATACTGCGGGCTAGACCAAAGGCGATGTAAGTGAAAAATTCGCCGATCAAACAAAACAGCAAAATGGGCCGACGTCCGTACCGATCGCTCAACCGTCCCCAGAAAGGGGCAAAAAGAAATTGCATGAACGAATACACCGACAGCAGCAGCCCCACCTGAAAGCCCGAAGCCCCAAAATTTTTGGCCAGCATCGGTGTGATCGGGATGATGACACCGAACCCGACCAAGTAAAGGAATACGGTGACGAAGATAATAGCGAGCTGAGATTTTTTTGCTTCCATGGCGGCTTCAAGGCATAATCAAAAGGCATGAAATTGTCAGTTCTTTTGTTCATCCTGGTGAGCTCAACGCTCTTGCTTTGTCCGGACCGATCGCACGCGCAACTTCCGCTCTACGACGAAGCAGGCCGCAGCTATCATCTGGGCCGCTGGCAATTCGATGTGCAAGAGACCTACTATCAAGCGACGGCCAACTATAAAAGCTCTGGCGGCGAATACAACGAATTGCCATCGGGCTACAGTTACACTTTGCTCGACACCGATTTCGGTGTCCGCTGGGTTCCGAAAGAACGCTGGGCCATGTATCTCAGCTCGCGCGTCAGCAATGCCGAAAGCAATAACAATCTCAGCACCCGACGCAACAGCAGCTTGACTCAGGCAACGATCGGCACGGATTTTCTTTTCTACACCAGCAAACGCTTTGATCTTTACCCTGATCTTTCGCTCACCGTTCCCTTCCAACGCGTGGAAACAACTGGCGACGAAGTCTTGAACGGTGAAGGCACAATGGAAGTCTCGGGGAAAATCGTGGGCCGCATGAATTGGGGCCGCTTCGATCCCTTCGCTTTCGTCGGATTCACTTATCGTGATGACGATCGCTCGTCCCTGCTTCCCTATGGCGCCGGTGCCGAACTGCAGTTCTCGAGTTGGCGCCTGGGTGGCGAAGTTCGTGGTTACCAGAGCGTGACCGATGACAAGGACACGAAAAATCCTTACCAACGCGAAGTCGTTTCTTTGCGCAATGGAAATGCGCTCCGCTATTACGCGGTCAATCCGTCGTTGCTGGAAACGAATTTCTGGCTGCGTGGAAATCTGTCGCAAAAATGGGCGATGAAATTTGGTGGCGGCACCTCAATCACCGGCGCCAGCACCTCGGCTGGCTGGACGGTGTTTGCGGGACTGACGTTCTCGCCGGAATTCAAATCCAGTCCCAGCACTCCGATCGTGACTCCGTATCAGCAGGAAACTCCGTCAGAGGATCCAAGCAAATTCCAAGAAGAAACCACCGACGGCGTGGACCAAAATCTTTTCCGAAAGCCTGAGCCACCACCGCCCGTGCCTCCACCACCTCCTCCTGTGGCTCCAGCTGCGCCAAAACCAAATTCGGACCTGCAGAAGAAATCAATGCAAAAAGAGCTGGATCAAACGACATTCCAGATCGAGCTGAAGACCATCAAGAAAAAGAAGAAACGAAAGCATTGATGGGTCCAGGTGCCCTGCCAATCAGGGCCTTCTGACGCAGCCACGGCTTCCCTGAGCTTGGCAAGTGCCGCAATGTGATAGCTTGAGAGAGCTCCCCTTTTAAGCTACGCTTGCTGGGTCTAACTCCTCGAGGAAAATATGGCTGAAAATTCTAATATTCCTGATCGTTACAGTCCGGCCGAAGTCGAAGATCGCATCTACAAATGGTGGGAGTCTTCGGGCTTCTTCAAAGCGCAAGATCAATCGACCAAGCCCCCTTATAGCATCATTTTGCCGCCACCGAACGTGACGGGCTTTTTGCATCTGGGTCATGCGTTGGATCACACCATCCAGGACACTTTGGTTCGCTGGAAGCGCATGAATGGTTTCAACGTCATGTGGCTACCCGGCACCGATCACGCCGGCATCGCGACGCAAGCGGTGGTTGAAAAAGAACTGAAAAAAGAAGGTGTCACTCGCCATCAATTGGGACGCGAAAAATTCGTCGAAAAAGTATGGGAGTGGAAAAACCAATACGGCAACCGAATCTATTCGCAGATGCGAAAGCTCGGCGATTCGTGCGATTGGGATCGCGCCGTTTTCACTTTGGACGAAGGCGTATCTAAAGCCGTGCGCAAAGTCTTTGTGTCTCTTTACAAAAAAAGCTCCATCTATCGCGGCACTCGACTGGTGAATTGGTCCGGGCCGCTGGAATCGGCGATTTCCGATCTCGAAGTCGAACATCGTCAAATCAAAGGCTCGATCTGGCACATTCGCTACGCACTGGAAGATGGCACCGGCACTTTGACCGTGGCGACCACTCGTCCGGAAACTCTTTTGGGCGACACTGCCTTGTGCGTGAATCCAGATGACGAGCGGTACAAGCACTTGATCGGCAAAAACGCGATCCTGCCAATCCTGGGTCGCAAGATTCCGATCATCGCCGACACTTACGTCGATAAAGCTTTCGGTTCGGGCGTGGTGAAAATCACTCCGGCCCATGATTTCAACGATTACAAAATCGGAAAAACGCACAACCTGCCGTTCATCAACATCTTGACCAAAAAAGCTGAGATGAACGAAAACGCCGGGCCTTACAAGGGGCTCAAGGTTCAAGAAGCCCGCAAGCGCATTCTGGAAGATCTGAAATCACAAGGTCTGCTTGAAAAAGAAGAGCCGCACACTTTGAATGTCGGTCACTGCTCGCGCACCGGCGCGGTGGTCGAGCCCTTCTTGTCGGATCAGTGGTTCATGAAAATGGATCAGCTCTCGATTCCCGCAAAGCGCGTGGCCGAAAGCGGAACCATCCAGTTCGAACCGGAAAGTTGGACCAAGGTTTACCTGCACTGGATGAACATCATCGAAGATTGGTGCATCTCGCGCCAATTGTGGTGGGGTCACCAGATTCCGGCTTGGTACTGTGAAGATTGCAATCACATTACGGTCTCCGAAGTCGATCCCAGCGAATGTGAAAGCTGCAAAAGCAAAAAGATCAAACAAGACGAAGACGTTTTGGACACTTGGTTCAGTTCTGCTTTGTGGCCTTTCTCAACCATGGGATGGCCGAAAGAAACCGAGACCATGAAGACCTTCTACCCAACCAGCGTGTTGGTGACCGGTCACGATATCTTGTTCTTCTGGGTGGCCCGCATGATCATGATGGGTCTCGAATTCATGCGAGATGTTCCGTTCCGCAAAGTTTACCTGCACGGCCTGATCCGCGATTCGCAAGGCCGCAAGATGAGCAAGTCCCTCGGAAACTCGGTCGATCCGCTCGAGATGATCGAAAAGTACGGTGCCGATGCTCTGCGCTTTACATTCTTGGCGCACGTTTATAGCGGCAAAGACATCAAGTTCAGCGAGCAACGCCTGGAAGGCTACCGCAACTTCATGAACAAGCTCTGGAATGCGACCCGCTTCTCGCTGGCAGCCTTGCAAGATTTCAAAGTGCCGGCTGATGGCGCGAAAGCCTTGCCTGCCAAAGCCAACATTTCCGTCTTTGATCAATGGTTGATTTACAAACTGGCACAGGTCGAAAAAACTGTTGAAGATGCGCTCGAGCAAGATCGCTTCGCCGACGCCGCCAACTCGCTTTACCAATTCGTTTGGTACGAGTTCTGTGATTGGTACATCGAATTTATCAAACCGATCGTCAACGGCCCCGCAGGTGATGAACGCACGGCCACGCAATTGGTGTTAGCGCAGGCCCTGAACCGCGTGATGCGTTTGCTTCACCCGTTCATCCCCTTCATCACCGAAGAGCTCTACCAAAAACTTCCGATCAAAGATGGTGTCTTGATGCTGGACGTTTACCCGAATCCTCGAAAGGACAAAGAATTTTTGGCCTTCGGATCCGAATCCGCCGCTTTCGAAATTGATTTGGTGAAAGAGGTGCTCTCTGCCATTCGCAACATCCGCGGTGAAAACCGCATCAGCCCAGCCGAGAAGATCACGGTTCGTTTGGCACCGGGCGATGACACGGTCCAAAAGGTTCTGTCTCACAACCGAAACGCGATTTTGACGATCGGCCGCATCGGCACGCTGGATATCGGCGTTGAAGGCAACCTGTCCAAATGCGCTGTGGCACCGGTCGCCATCAAGGATTCTAGCGTCAAGGTGATCATCCCGCTGGAAGGACTGGTGAATATCGAAGAAGAGATCAAGCGAATCCAAAAGTCGCTGGAAAAGCTCAATAAAGATATCGCCCAGCTTTCGGGACGCCTGGCCAACGAAAACTTTGTCAAAAACGCTGCCGAAGAGGTGGTGGAAGCCGACAAACAATTGTTGGAACAAAGCCGCCAACAGCTCAAGTCCCTGCAAGAAGCCCTCGCGCGCCTCCAACAATAGGCGCGCCGTCTCAAAGGCTGCTGCTTCACTTGGCAGTGGCGCCGCCTTGAAACCATCCGAGTGGTTCCAAGACTCAGTTTGGAACTAGGGAATCTGAAGTTCTGATGGCGGCAATCAATTAAACTTATTCTGGCTGTAAAAACGGGTTGGTACGGACTTTGATATAGAGACCTCTGTAACCATTTGTTACGGGGGTTTTATGAAAGCATTATTTCTCACAGTCGCCGTTCTTGTTTCAACAGCAATGTCATCCGCTCGCGCCGATGTCACAGGCGTGAAAACTTTCCCAATCACCGAAGCACAATTGTCTGCTGGTCATTTTGACCAAGAATTCAAATCTGGCAATTTGACGGTCAATTACGATGAAAAAAAGGTCACTTTGATTTTGAACCGCAAATTCCAATGCCCGGCTGGAACTTTCTGCGCCATGGTGATGCCGGCACCTAAGGTTGTCGAGCTGCCAATCACTTCTGTTGATTCTGGCAACTGCGGAGCAACCCTGGTCAGTGCACAACAAGACTCACGCGATCGCGACGGAGTTTTGGAGCAAATCAACGTGACTGACAACACAACAATGTTCTGCCGAATCCTGATGCCTTACGATGGCACAGCGACTTACGTGACTTCAGGAGTTGATCGCGTGACTGGTCAAGATGTCACCGAGACTTCGAAATTGATCTTGGGCGGCCACGCGGTTCGCCGCCTTCTGAAATAATCTCGCGAATCATATCTTATTTAGCTAACGGGGCCGATGAATTCGGCCCTTTTGCATTTGATCGGAGACTGACGGCGGTTCCGGCGCTTTGATTCCCCGACCTCTGTGCGTATTTCGGTGAATCAACCGATTTCAATTCCTGAAATCAAAAATTTTTCTCTGATCTGAACTACTGAGCACTGCCAGGCGCAAAGTTCGTATTTGTTGGAAGTCCTGTCGGCATTGGCAGCGACTGGGCATCCCAAGCCGCGGATTTAGGCGCGGTTCCAACCTTGCAATTTTCAACAGCCTGCATGAGCGACTTGATGGAAGAAGATGTCGTCTTGTACTTAAAGTCATCTTGCCAAGCCGGATTTTTTGCCAAATATTCTTTGCCCGCTTCTCTTTCATTTCCTTTTTTCGTTTGGTAATAAGCATACCACTTTTTGCAAAACGCTGAACTGAGCAAAGTGCGTTTTGAGTTGGGCAGGCTATTTTCCTCGGTGATCGCTTTGAAACAAGTCTTAGACTGCGGATCTAACATTTCGAAAGTTTTTTTATCGTACAGACATTTCGGATTCTTGATGTCGGTGCAATCTGCATATTGAAACTGCGTGATTTCAAATCGCTTCACGACTCTTTCGCTTGCGGGCAAGGATGATTGATCGGGAAGATCTTTATCCTTGAAAATCTGCATCGTGACTTGTTCTCTTCCGTTTGCGTTCGAGCGAGTAAAACTTCGATATTGAGTCGGAGGTTTCGTCTTGTCATCAATCCCACCAAGATCTTTCATAAAACCGTGATCTTGAAAGCGAAAGAATCGATCTTTGACTTCGATTTTAGAACCGCCCACCACTCGCTCGATGATTTGGTAACACGCTTCTGCGGATTCGGCCGGTTGCGCCGACCAAGCTTGCGTATTCACTAGCATTGAAAAAAACAAAAAACCCACTGCAAACATTGAATATTTCATAGACCCAACCTCAGCTTTAATTTTAGCGCAATTCCCAGGCAAATGCTGCGGAGATCAAGGTCCAGTCGGGGCTAGATAAACAGTGCTTTTCATTGCTGAATCCGCAGCTAAACTAAAGAAAAATACCCAACACTCGAGGTCTTAGAATGAAACGTGTCTTCACACTTTTGATGGTCAGCACTTTGCTTGCCTGCACAAGTCCCTGGAAAAACAATTCGGCTTCCCGAAATCCGCAGCAAGCGGCGACCGAATACGTGCCCGAAGAAGATGTTCGCAACGAGAACACCTTCAAAACTTTAATCAACCAACCCGACGTGTCTCGCGATCAAGAATTTGCGCGCTACCTGCGTCGGCAGATGGGATTCTTTTATATCGGTCAGGGATTGGTGACTCAGTTCGATCAAGAGCTTGAGAAACTGTACCAGCAGAAAAAGAAAAATCCCGAGGCCGAAATCGATCAACGGAAGCTCGAGGAGATCAAAGCCAAGCTTTATTATTCATGGGAATTTTTTGATCGCAATTTGCAAGAACTCAGCTACATCTACGGTCGCCTGCTGGAAGAGGCTGGCACCAACAACAGTCCATTTCAAGAAGCGGCCACCCACACCTTGCACGGCATGAACAAGTTTTTTGATGAAGGCTGGAAGCAAGGCGACCAAATGGCCGTTATTACATTGGCGCAAGAATATGCCGATGTGGGCCGACGTTATAAAGAAGCCAATCCAGACGGCAAAACGCCCAGCTTTATTTCTTACTATGCAAAGAAAGCCGAAAACGACAAAGAGGTTGCGGCGGCTCACGAGCAAAGCGTGAAACATCAAAAGCTTCGGGAAAAGCGTTACATCGACCGAGAGCTTGAAAAGGATTGGACCGAGCACCTCGAGAAGCGAACAGCTGAAGCGGCTCAAGAAGCAGCAACGGATCGCCAACCCAATACTGACGTCTTATTTCCAAGTCCAGGCGGCAACGGGCAGATCACCGGCAATATGTTCAAACCTGGATACTGGGCGATGACTTTCGATGATGGCCCCCACCCGACTTACACGCAGGGCATGCTAGATGCGATGAACAGCGGAAATTTGAAGGGGACATTTTTTTGGCTGAGCCAAAATATCAAACAGAATCCACAGATCGTTCCCAAAGTGGCGACTCAAGGCTTTAAACGGGGCAGTCACTCTTACACTCACGCCAATTTGCCAAAGCTTGGCACCGCGGATTTGAATCACGAAATCAATGATGCTTACGATGTCTTTAAGAATGTAGTCGGTCAGCCACCGACCCTGTTTCGCTGCCCTTACGGCGCTTGCGGGGGTAACAACTCGACGATTCGCAAGATGATCGCGGATAAGAAGATGATGCACGTGTTCTGGAATGTCGACAGCTTGGACTGGCAAGACTCTGATCCGAACAGCATCTTCCTGCGCGCCAAGAAACAAATGGAAGTGAATGGCAAGGGCATCGTGTTGTTTCACGATATCCACCCTCAATCGGTCAAGGCCGTGCAGCTTTTGGTCAACTGGTTGGTGAAAGAAAAGTCTGCAACCACTCCGGCCCAGAATCCTCCGGCGCCTAGCAAACCGGGCGCATGGGTGATCTTACCGATGGACCGAATGATCCAGGTGGAAACTGCGGATCCGAACTCGCCAAGCAGAAACTACTCGTCACCCTAATGAAAAATACGTTTATTTCTTTTTTTCTCGTTTCCAGCATTTTCAGCATCCAGGCCCTGGCGGCCTCGGATGCTTCCCGTTGGTCCATGCGATTTTTGGCAAAGGCCTCGAATTCCATTTTGGTGGCCAGCAATCAATCGCTTGATCAGCAAAAAGTCATCTGCGGGATCTCGGGGAAAAAGGTTTCCACGCTCAGCCAGAATCTGAAAGCCCTGGTGGACGAGAAGATCTCCCTCCTGACGAGCCAGCAAAAAAACGAAATTCGCTCGCGAGCCCTGTCTTGTCAGGACGAGTGCACGTGCGATATTTACGCCTATTACTTTGAACAAAGTGCAGACCCGAAAGACAAGCAAGCCCTGACAAATCTTTCATCGGCAAAAGAGTCAATAAAGGCTGAAGCCCGCCTGGCATGTGCCCAAAAATTCATGGAATTTTGTCACAGTCAGCTCTTAAAATTCATTTCGAAATAGGGTCTTATTCCAAAGGCCCTTCTTTTTGTTTCCCAAGAATATCTTTATAATTTGCACAATCCTCACTGATCCCGCAAAACCCGCTGCTCGCGCGCCTCTGGAGGATTATCTCTCACACCATGGGCTTGGCGCCAAATGCTCACGGTGGGTGGTGTCGTCTTGGAAAATTGAAACCATATTGGAACTGGCAGATTTTTCAGTCGATGACCCGAATGCTTTAAACGCTCAACCAGTGCTGTTTGCGGCTGGTACGGAACTTGAAATCAGGCTCTGCGTTCGTTCAAACAATAAACATAGGAGTCATTATGAAATCGTTTTTTTTCGCGGCTATTTTAGCTGCAGGATCTCTGGCACTTGCCAATCAAGATAACAGCCGCCTGTCGAACATCACCAATCCCCAGTTCGATGCTTCTCACCTGCCGGGCGATATTTCAGGAACAATTGAAGTGAACTACGGTCAAAATACCGTGACCATGCACGCGACCGGACTTGTTCATCCAAACTGCAAGCCAAGCATCAATACAATTTGTCCTCAGTATCTGGCGATTAAAAACTTGGACGTCACGCTGCCGATCGTTTCGATCGAAACAAACAGTTGCGGAATTCTGGTGGTCACTGCGGCGAAAGATGAGCGCCCGGTAGATGGCGACTTGAAAACTTTGACCGTTGAAGATGCGTCTCATATGACCTGCCAAACTTTCGTGAAATACGTCGAGAAAGCGACTTACACCACGGCATTTTACAATCGCTTGAATGGCAAAGAAGAGAAAGCTGAATCGACAATGGATCTGGCACCCGTTGCGGACGTGAAACGTGTCTACACCTTTGCTGCAGGCTCTTTGTTGGAAGGTTTTCCAAAGTTGGAAATCCCCGCTTCTGGCAGCTTGAAAATCTCGGATAAAGAAGTTGAATTGTTCGTGGGCCTGACCTTGAATTGCAAAGCAGATGAGCTTTGCCCGATGTACATGCCAGGTCCGATCGGCGCAACTTTGCCGGTTGTGGAAGTGACGCACACTCAGTGCTCAACCGAAATCGTGGCTCGTTCGGCGAACTTTTTTCCTTACGACCAAAAAGGTGCCAAGGAAATTCGCATTCATGATTACACAGCTTCTGTCTGTGAAATCGCCTACCCTCACTTGATCGAAGTCGAGTACTATAGTGATCTGTCTGGGAATGGTGGCGTGTCGGCGAATGTCCAGCGCGCGCATTTTTCCTTCGATGTTTCTCCGCTTCACGCAAAATAATTGATTTCGAAAATTTGGTTCTCTCCATAAAAAAAGCCGCTCTTCATCAGAGCGGCTTTTTGTTTTTGGCTCATCAAGATAACGGGGTGATCTCACACATGTGGAATCACCGGCAGAGAGTTTAAGTCTGTTTCATGTCTTCGAGAAATTTCTCAGCCAGGGGGCTGAGCTTGACGCCGACTTCGTTCAGCTGATCACGGCTGACCTCGGATGGAGCGTCGGCCATGATATCGGTTGCTTTCGCCGTTTTCGGGAAGGCGATGACTTCGCGGATGGCGTCGGTTTCACAAAGCAGCATCACCAAGCGGTCCATGCCCCAAGCGATTCCACCGTGCGGAGGCGCGCCGTATTTGAAAGCTTCCAGGAAGAATCCGAATTTCTGTTGCGCTTCTTCGGCCGACAGTCCCAAAGTGCGGAACATCGCCTGTTGCAATTCGTTCCGGTAAATACGGATGCTACCGCCACCCATTTCGTAACCATTGCAGACCAGATCGTAAGCTTTCGCCAGCATCTGCCCGTACTTGGTTTCATCGCCATCGATCAGCCACTGCATGTGGGCATCTTGCGGCGAAGTGAACGGATGGTGACGGGCCATCCATCGCTTGTCTTCCGGCGACCATTCGAAACATGGGAAATCGACCACCCACAAAAACTTGTCGCGGCTGGTGTCGATGAGGTTGAGTTCTTTGCCGAGGTGTAACCGGAGAGCCGAAAGAGAAGCGCAAGCTGTATCAAAATCATCAGCAACAATAAGAGCCGCATCGCCGTTTGAAGCACCCACCGCTTTGAACATTTCATCGAGCTTGGTCTTATCAAAGAATTTGCTGACCGGAGAAGTCAGACTTCCGTCAGCTTCTGTTTTGATCCAGACAAGACCCTTCGCTCCGCCCTTTTTCGCGATGTCGGTGAGCTTATCAAACTGTCCCCGCGAGAAAGCCGCACCCTTCGGCACCGCGATTCCACGCACGATTCCCTTGCGCGCCAAAACATCGTCGAAAACTTTGAAGCCCGAGCCCGTCACGATTTTGGCGAGATCTTTGATCTCCATGCCGAAACGAGTGTCCGGCTTGTCGATGCCATAACGGTCCATTGCTTCTTGGTAGGTCATGCGCGGAATTTCTTTGACGTCGACGCCTTTGATTTCTTTCCAGATCAAGCGCAGCATGCGCTCGTTCAATTCGATGATATCTTCTTGATCGATGAAAGACATCTCCAAGTCGATCTGCGAAAACTCGGGCTGACGATCGGCACGCAAGTCTTCGTCACGGAAGCAGCGAGCGATCTGGAAGTAGCGGTCGTAACCGGCGATCATCAACAGCTGCTTTAAAAGCTGGGGTGATTGCGGAAGCGCATAAAAGTTGCCGGGATTGACACGTGAAGGAACCAGGTAGTCGCGCGCGCCTTCCGGGGTGGATTTAAACAGAATCGGCGTTTCCACTTCGAGGAAATTATTGTCCGACAAAAATTTGCGCACAAGCTGAGCAACTTTGTGACGAATGATCAGATGCTTTTGCAAACGTGGCGAGCGCAAATCCAAGTAGCGATATTGCAGACGCAACATTTCACCCACATTGTCGTCATCGATTTGAAAGGGAGGAGTCGCCGCTTCATTCAGGATTTCGCATTGAACGGCTTCGAGCTCGACTTCACCGGTGTTGATTTTTTTATTGATCATGCCTTCGGGACGAGCACGAACAATGCCTTTGATGGCCACGACAAATTCGCCGCGCAAATCTTTGGCAGATTGCGTTTCGGCTTTCTTTGGATCCAGAACCACCTGGATGATTCCTTCGCGATCGCGCAAGTCAATGAAAACAAGACTGCCGTGATCTCGACGCGAGTTCACCCAGCCTGTCAAAGTGACTTCTTTGCCGACATGAGATTTGTTAACCAGACCGCAATAGTGAGAACGGGAGTATTTCATAATATTGATTCCCTTAATAGAAGGTCGATTCTGACATACCGAACCAAGGGGGGTCAAAACCTTCTGCGCCCACGTCGACGACGCAGCAACGAAGGATTCGCCATTTCTAGCATGCGCTCTTCTTTTGATGGACTGCTCAGAGGGTGAGAGATACCCTTTTTCCTGTAGGAGGCACTATGCCGAAAGTGACGATCGATCATTCATCCACCCTCCCCGCACCGGACGCTTTTTCAAAGATTAAGACTTTCTTTGAAACCGATGCCGATATTCGACGCTTTGACCCAAATATGAAATGCGACTTTGCGGAAAGCTCGATGACCGGCAAGGCGACAGGCAGCCAGTTCAAAGCGGATATTTCCGTGAAAAACCAAGGCCCTGGCAGCATGGTGCAGGTCGTGGTCGATCTCCCGCTCATGCTGACTCCGTTTAAAGGCAAGGTCCAGGAAACCATCCAGAAAAAATTAAGTAAGTATCTGGCTTGATTTCCGTTAACGCGCACACAGGTTTGAGAACACATGGCCAAGTCAAAGAAAACCTCCTCCGCTAAAGCTAAGGCGGTTGAACCCACCACCGCGAAAGCGAACTCGCAAAAGTCCGCTCCCGCGCCCCAGAAGAAAAGCGCGCAGAAGCCTGCCTCCGCGAAGACACTGAAAACAGTGAAGGCCCCTGCTTTGCCGGAAAAGCCAAAGAAGAAAGTGGTGACTCCTTCGGGCACGGCGACTGCGACCAAACCTCATAAAGAAATTCGGCGCGTTGTGGCCGAGGTGATTCACCATGATGATGTCGAAGAAAATGACACCGCGGAAAATGAACACGATGAAGACGCCTATCAGGCACATGAAGAACCATCGCCGGAGATTCCAGCTTTAAATCCTGCGAAACATACCGAAGGCAAATCCGTCACCACGACGGATCCCGTTTCATTGTACCTTTCTGAAATTCGCAAATATCCCCTGCTGTCTCGCGAGCAAGAGCTGGATTTGGCCAAGAAATATTACGAGTCCAAAGATCCGGTTGCCGCTCAGGCTTTGGTCACGGCCAACCTTCGTTTCGTCGTGAAAGTGGCCGCCGAATATTCGCGCTTTGGTGCGCGCATGATTGACCTGATTCAAGAAGGCAATATGGGTCTGATGCATGGGGTGCGCGAGTTCAATCCCTATAAGGGTGTCAGATTGATCACTTATGCCGTGTGGTGGATTCGTGGTTACATCCAAGAATACCTGATGAAGCAATATTCTTTGGTAAAAATAGGAACGACTCAGAATCAGAAGAAATTATTCTATCAATTGCAGCGCCAAAAAGACGAGCTCGATGCGATGGGAAAAACGCCCGACATCAAGATGATCAGTTCTCGCTTGGGAATTCCCGAAGATGAAGTGCAGATGATGGCGCAGCGAATGTCCGGCCGTGATATCAGCCTGGATCGCCCCGTGGATGACGAGTCTGGCTCCAGTCTGATGGACTTTCAAAAAACTGATACTCACCTGCCGGATGAAGACATCGCGCAAAAAGAAGAGATGACTCATCTGAATGAAACGATCGAGGCTTTGAAGCCCCAGCTGTCGGAAAGAGAGAAGATCATCTTGGCCGAGCGAATCTTGGCGGATGAACCTTTGACCTTGCAAGAGATCGGCGAGAAATACGGCATCACCCGTGAAGCTGTCCGTCAGATGGAAGCCCGCCTGATGAAGAAGATCAAAGATCAGTATCAGAAATAAAACTGTTCCCTTCTAGCCCCAGTTTTCATCGTCAATATCTTTCTGTTTTCTGGATGAAACGAAGGAACGCCGTACCGTTTGAGGCTTCCTATTTGACAAGCAAACGGCTTCTGAAGAAGGCTGGGAGCAAGTTTGCTCACCTTCACCAGGAGATTCACATGAAAAATACTTTCGTTGCTTTGATTGCTGTCTCTGTGTCTGCGTTTGCCGTTCCCTCTTTGAGTTTCGCAACAGATGCTTGCGTCCCATCAATGAGCGTTGATCAAGCCAAAGCCCAATTGGATGCTGGCGTTTCTCGGCTTAATCAAGACCTGCATGCGCGATACGCCGCAGCTGGTGCTGCGTTCGATCAAGCCAATGCCACCTGCATGACAAAGCATGAAGCGCGCATGAAAGTCATTGAAGCGAATTATCAGGACCAAGTCCGCACCATCAAAGAAAATTTGAATTTGGGTTGGCGAGAACAATTGGTTGCAGCGGTCAACGCTCGGAATGAAGCTGCCGCGCAATCGGCGCAGTGGTACACGGCCGAGACAGAATCTCATCTCGCCACTTACAACCAGACTTGTGCTGATGCTCAAGCCGATTTCAACACCAAGGCTTTGGCATTGAACGCCCAGTACAACAAAGCCGTCTGCGCCGCTCGCTAAAGCTGATTGAGAGCGGTCGCTGCTCCGTTAAATTGGAAAAATCATTTCAATTTCGGCGCCACTGATTTTACCGGTGGCGTCGGTTTGATTTTTCACCTGAAGGCCCGCCATGTGGGCGTCGCAGATTGTTTTCATGATCACCGAACCCAAGCCAACCGAAATGCGGTGCTGAGCGCCGCTTTGCATTTGCCGACTGTGGCGACGTTCGCCGAAAGTTTTTAAGACTTCAGACGGGAAGCCCGGGCCATCATCTTTGATTTTTAATATCAGATTTTTTCCTGAAGCTTCTGTTTGGATCGAAACCTTATGTTGCGCAAAAGAAGCCGCATTTTCCAGCGCATTGCGGATCAAGCGGCGGATCAGGTAAGGGTCCGCTGAAACCATCACATTTGCGGTGGTTAAATGGGTCTGAATCGAAATTTGTCGTTCTTGAAATTTTTCGCGCAGATTGATCTGGTCGGCCTCGTCCTGCAAAATCGCTTCGATCGAAATCGGCTTTCGGTCTTTCTGGTAATTGGGTTCGTTGACCTGAGCCAAGAAGAGAAGATCTTCGACCAATCTTTCAACGTACTGCACTTCGCTCAGGGACATGTCCAGCATTTCGGTCTTGGTGGCGGCATCGATGCGATCCGATTTCAGGCTCAAGGTTTCCAGAAAACTTTTTAACGAGGCGATCGGCGTTCGTAGATCATGGGTGAGCTCTTGCAACAGTTTGGTGCGCGCACGCTCGACGGAACGCAGGTGCTCGACTAACTTTTCGATTTCGTCGGCCATCAGATTGAAACGAAGCATGGCTTGTCCGAACTCGTCTTTGCGTTTGACCTGAAACCGCGCTTTGAGATTTCCTTTTTGCAGCTGGGAGATCACATCATCGGCCAGTTTCACATTCTTATTCACGGAATAATAAATCATCGAGACCGCAACCGCGATCCCCAGCGCCAAGGATAAGAGCAACGAGATCACTCCGAATAGCGGAGGCGGAATCATTGGCTTATCGTGGGGTGGACCGTTGATTCCCGCCTTGGAGGGATCATTGAAACGCGGATGTTCGATCAATAGATACTGTGCGGGTGTGCCTGATAGGCGCACGAGATGATTCTGCCGAAATCCCATGGGTGGCGGGCCACCCGGCCCCGGTCCGAAATTCAGGCCGCCCATCAGTGGCGGTCCGCGATGACCTTCATGCGGTCGAAAATCAGGTTCCCCATCCGTGGGGGGTTGGGGGTTCATCGAAATGGATTGGTAAGCTTCCGTTGGCTTTTGGATTTTATCCCACTCGAATGACAGTTTTTGCTCTGGTGGGTACAGAACTGCGCCTTGATCCGAAATGAGCGTGAGCTTCGGTCCGGGAAAATGATCGCTCATTTGTGCGAGCTCTTTTAAGGCCGCGACTTTATCGTTGGCATTCAAGCGGTCCACCAATTTCGCGAAGAATAAGGGTGGCTGCAGGGTCATTTCGCTTGGCTTCGGCGCCAGTTGCCGCATCAAAAAATTATTGAAGAAAAATCCCAGCACGACAAAGCTGACCAAGCAGATGAGAGCTAAGAAAAAGTATTTTTGAAATATATTGATTTTCATCAGGCCTTCTCCAATCGGTAGCCCACGCCGTAGACCGAGGAAACTTTGATCGACTGGACACCTGATTTTTTCAATTTGGATCGCAAGTGACTGACGTGCGAATCGATGGTGCGATCAAATATCTCGCCGTCTTTATCGAAAAGCTGCAGCAAAGATTCACGGGTCACGATATTGTCGGCCTTTTCCACCATGTGCAGAAGAATGTCGAATTCGCGGCGATTCAGTTCAATCGTGGCATCACCGAATTTCACACTGCGCTGATCAATCAGAATCAGAAGGTCTTCATAACGAATCTGTCGCTCACGTCGTTGCGGCTCGCGCAGAACGGCTTTGACTCGGGCTAAGAGCTCTTTGTTACCGAAAGGTTTTCGCATGTAATCGTTAGCGCCCAATTGCAATCCCGTCACCACCGAGTCTTCATCCGTTTGCGCGGTCAGAATGATCACCGGCAGGCGCGAACCGGACTCGCGCAGTTTTTTCAGGAAATCAAAGCCGTGCCCGTCGGGAAGGCCCAAATCTAAAATCACCAGGTGAAACGAATTTTTCTGATTGAGCTCTTCCGCTTGCTTCAAATTTTCGGCGCGCGAGAACTGGTAGCCTTCGAGCTCGAGATTGATTTGCAGGCCCCGCGCCAATCCGGGATCATCTTCGACCAATAAAATTTGAATCATACGCAAACTCCTGTGTGTCGCTTTTCTCTCTCAAGATCATTTCACATCTTAAATGCCCAGACCACTGCTCCTTATGCCGGCACTTGGACTATTGGCCTGCATCAGCTGCATGTAGAGAGGCATATAATAAGAAGATCCGGAATTGTTCATATTCAGGTACGGATTCATCATCATGCTGTTCATATTATTCATTCCGCCCATCGATCCCGAGGACATCATGGAATTCATGTAAGGATTCATCATCGAATTCATGCTCATCATGGAATTCATGCCCATGCCCATGCGGTTCATACCGGCACCTTGCATATTGGAGCCGCCGCCCATCAGACTGGTCAGCATCGGTAAGATGCCGCCCATGGAATTGGAATTCATGCCGTTCATGTTGCCTGCGCCATTTTGGTTTCCGCTCATCATCGAACGTTGGCTTTGGCGCTGCGCTTGTTTTTTACATTTGGTCATCTTGTCGTCCATGGCGTCTTCGACTTCCTCGCGCATTTCGGCGGTCAATTGCGTTTGTGGTCCGTTACCGCTGTCCGAGCCGCCGCCTGCGCGACCAGGGCCGGGACCGCCGGGGCCGCCACGGCCACCGCCGCCTCCGATGCTGGATTTGATTTGCGCGAACATGTCTTCCGGTTCGTCATCACCGAACATCGAATCTTCGCCACCACCCTGTTTCGGGCAGTCCATGTTTTTTATTTTCTTAAGCATGCGATCCTTTTGGCGTTCCGCTGCGGCTGTATCCACCACCGGCTGTGCGGGGCCTTTTTCTTTCAACGCTTTTTCGAGCTCGGTGATGCGTCCCTGCAGCCGTTCCATTTCTGGATTGCGCGCTTTATCGCATTCGATGCAGGGACGACCTTCGGTGGCGGACCGGTCACCCGGTTCCGCATTGGCTCCAAATCCCAGCGTCATCATCAACAGACTCAAGAAAATTCCGAATTTCATAAATGCTCCTTTTGAGCCATCAAAGACTTATTGCGCTCCGGTCGAGCTGTCATCGCTTGCAGATTGACGTTGTGGTGGAGCTTGATCTGGATTTCCGTCCTGACCCTGATCCGGATGTTGGTGATGTGGGTGGCGCGGCAAGCTGACATTCTTTTCCGCAAGGCAAGCGTCCATCTTGTCTCGTTGCTCTTTCGTCGGTCTTTGGCCAGAGCCAGGCTGGGGCAAAGAATTGGCCGACGCGCAGGCTTCGAACGCCGCTTTTGTTTTGGCGTCCATTTCCGGTGGCTGGTGGTTTTGCGCCATGGATGTGTGTCCAATCATGACGGCCACCAATGGGATCATTAAGAATGTGGTCCACATGGTTTCGTTTGTTTTTTGATTCTGCTTCATACTGTCCTCCTCGTGTTCAGTTTGTCGCGTTTCTTCGTCGCATGGATCGACCGCGAATCTGGAATCAGTTTTCCAAACAAGTGTTGAAACAAAATGGAAGCCACAAATATTTTTTTGAGACGTGATTGGCGTCTCAGGATGAGATTGAATCCTTGATTCTTTCCACAATCTCTCAATAGTCCTTTGTCAGAATTGATATATCACAGAGGGGGAATCCGTGATTGCGCAAAGACAACAACGATGGTCGCTGGTCACTAGAGGACTGCTGGTCTTAATGATGAGTTTTGCTTTTCTCTTTTTCCAGAACTGTTCTTCCAGTGTTGCAGGTCAGGATTCGGGCGCTTCGGATGCCACCGTGACGACTTCTGCTTACACGGATCCGAATGTGATCACCTCGGTCACCTCTCCTTCTGTGACCGAAGGAACTTCGGCCAGCATCACCATCACCCTGTCCAGCACCAGCGCCAGTGAACGGACTTTTCAGTATAAAACGGTCGATGGGACGGCTTACGCCACCTACAATTACACGGCGGCCACCGGCACCATCACCGTGCCGGCTTATTCGAGCACGGCTTCAATTTCGATCGCGACCTTGAATAATGGTGCCACCAACGGCACCACCAGTTTCTACGTCTACATTGGACAACTGGATTTAACGACCGAGAACTACGTCACTTCGACCGTGACCTTGATCGATATCAATGGCAGCTCAACCAATCAGCTGGCAACCGGCGTGTACCACAGCTGCGGCATCGATGCGAATGCGGCTCTGTCTTGTTGGGGCTATAACAATCACGGGCAATTGGGTGATGGCAGCACAACAAACTCGAATGTCTCAGAATCCATTTCGGGATTGAGCGCGAACGTCACGTCGGTCGCGGCCGGCGGATTTCACACGTGCGCGGTGGTTAGCTCGGCTTTGAAATGCTGGGGCTCGAACTCGAACGGTCAATTGGGAACCGGAAATACGACGGATTACTATGCACCGCGAACCGTGACCAATCTCACTTCATCGGTGACGACGGTTGCGGCCGGTGGGTTTTACACTTGCGCCATCCAAAACGGCGCACTGTTTTGTTGGGGTGACAATAGCTACGGACAACTCGGGGTTGGTTCAACTGCCGCAAACAGCACACCTGCTGCCGTTCCGGCTTTGAACACCGGCGTGACGGATCTTTCGGCCGGGTACTATCACGCTTGCGCAATCAAAAGCGGCGCCTTGTACTGTTGGGGTGCGAATTCAAATGGCGAGATCGGCGATGGCACCACCACCACTCAGACCACTCCGCAATTGGTGTCCGGTATGGAATCGGGCGTGACGGCCGTTGCCGCCGGTTTGAATTACACCTGCGCCATTCAATCCAGCCGAGTCAAATGCTGGGGCGCCAATGCGAACGGACAGCTCGGCACTTCGGACACGACCGCGCACATCGCGCCTTATTATATGGGCATCGCCGATGGCGTGAGCGTTTACACGAATCTGCTCACGACTTGCGTGAAGAATTCCAGTTCGGTTTTGTACTGCTGGGGTTACAATGGCTACGGTCAAGTCGGCACAGGATCCACAACCGGAAATATCACGGCCGCCAATATCGTGTTCAGCACTGGCGCAACCTCGGCTTCAAATGGGCACGGCTATCACATGTGCGCGTCCCGCTCGTCGACGGCTTATTGCTGGGGATACAATTATTACGGGGAATTGGGAAATTCGACCTATCAAACCGCAAACACACCGCAGACCGTGGAATAACTGAAGGAGACTGTATGAAACATTTCAACTTGATCATCGCCCTGATTTACGTGCTGAGTGGTCTGCCGGCTCAAGCCACAACGATAGAGCCTGTTGTCGATTTGATGCACCAATCAGAATTTTTGAAAATGTCCGAGCAGCCTTTGTCTCATCTCTGGAGCGCGCTGAAACCGTTCTTGTCGAAAGAAGACGTGGCCCAATATCAAAATTTCTTTCAGACTTATCCGGATTTTAAAATTCCGAAGATGTCGGTGACGAAAGTGTCTTCGGCCGAGAGCGGCACCATGATCCGAGTTTTGATGCAGTACAAATCGGACATGATCACCATCGACTTTCAAGAAGGTGGCGAGCAAGTGGCCACCGTCAATGGCGTGCACTTTAACATGGGTGATATGCGCTCCTTCCGGAAACTCTATCAACGGTTGGCAGCCGATGATGTGGGACTGAAAGAAATCGTCAGCCTGCAGCCTTTGCCCGCCGTGAAAGCCCAAGCCTCTTCATCTTGGTTCGAGTTGTTGTGGAGCTTTGCCGTTGTGCAAGCCATGGCGGCGGAGAACGCGTGCCAGTCTATGACGGGATCGCTTTGCTGGGATCAGGTTCAAGGCTCATTTTCCGAGAAGCAATCCGCGGTGAAGAGCCAAATTGAGTCCAAAAAGATCGCCAAGTCTGAGCTTTTCAGCATTGATCATGTTTTGCAAAATGAACTGAAAGCTTGCGAAGCTTCGCGCTGTCCGGAGCTGCCGAACCTGCGGGAAAAAGTGCAGTTGGTGAAACCCTACCTGGCGGCAAAAAATGAAAGCAAAGTCCGCGAAGAAAAATCCACCTCGACATCAAGCATGTCCTGGTTGAAGCCATTGGCATTGGTCGCGGCCGGAGGATTGGTGTTGTGGGGATTGTGCGCTAAGAAAGTGATTCACATCTTCGGTTGCGGGAAGAGCTCCTCTTCTTCCACCACGACGGCCACGGCCCAGCCGGTCGTCACGCCGACCAGTCCGCTCTACACCGGGACCGGGACTCAGTAAAAGTTACTGTCCAGACGAAAGACATTCCGGTGCACTGGCACCGACGAAAAAAGGGGATCTCTTTTTGCAACTTCGTTGCTCCGTTGAAATGTTCGCGCGCTGAAACAACCTGCGTTTAGGTTTTGCCCGGGCCGTCGCCAATTCTGGTCTGGTGTCAAGCGTGTCGACAATGATGGTACGTAAACGGAGATTTGTGAAATGAAGAAAAGTTTTTTTGTTCTTTCCTTTTTGATTTTTCTTTCGGTCCTGGCTCAAGCTCAAAACGCAAAACAGCTGGCCATTATCGAGCAAAACGCGCGTCCCGATGTTGCAACCATACTGAAAGATCCTGACCTCACCGCCGACTTTGCCGTCAGGTTTCGGGATCCCAATGGAAAAGTGAAAAATATCTCGACCTATCTGCCCCAGTTTATTGTCGCGTTTGAAAAAGCTTATCCCGGTGGAACCTACGCGTTTTTAGGTCGAGATATGGATCTCATCGCCGATGCGGTCGAAGCTTACTATCTTTCGATTGGCCAAAAAAATCGAGTGCGCCGAATCCGCTTTTCAACACCCAGCCTGACCGGCGCGACGGCGGAGCTTTTGACCAACTTCCTGGTTCAAGAAGGATTGGATCTGACCCCTGGAGTTTCATTGAAACCTCCCTTCGTGATCATTGATTACACCTCCTATGCGGACCACGGTCGCAACAATGCGAGCTTCCCGAGCCAAGCCCGACATATCTTTAAAAACGTCGCCAAAACAATGAGCGCAAAAGGACTGAGCCCGTCCGAGATCATATCCCGCTTCAGCGTCGCGACTTTGTGTTCGAAAGTGAAAAACGGAAACAGCATTTTGGATCCGCTCAATACGGACCACCGAGCGCTGGCCGAAAGCCAAGCTAAATCCCTGGCGACTTCAGGTGACCTGAACCGCTTGATTCTCTTAAATGCCGGCGAAGACGCCATGGCTTATTATTCCGAATGGACCGGAAAATTTGGTTCCATTCGCATGTCAGCTAACGGGACGCTTTCCACCTCTCCGATCAGCACGGAAAGTTTCGAGGATAAGAAATTAGTTTTTAGCGGAATTATTCAGGTGACCAATATAGCAAAGACTCCTGATTTCAAAGCCCGCGTCGCCGCTTTGGCACGGCAACACGGCGTGAATTTTCGTCCCCCGGTGCCTCCAGCACCGGAGCCAAAAAAAGAGTATTCAAATATTCGCATGGATCTCATGCTGAAACAAACAGCTGAATTCTTACTGACATATATGACCCCGCTTTCAGACAACAAAGATTATGAAAAGATCAAAGTTGGGAATTCCACATTGAAACTGACCAGCAATGGTCAAAAAGTGCTGCAAGACTTTACGACTCCGGGCGTACTTCAAGATGAACGTTACTTTGAAGTCGCCCTGGAGACTTTGACGAAGCTTTATGAGGATGGGAAAATCGGCGTCCGCGACTTTCGGAATATTTTTGCATATATCTTAGGCGTGAAACCTATTACATCCGAAAGCTTCATCACGTTGGTGCGGTCGCGATACCAGCGCATCATGCCCTTGGAAATTCTGTTAGGTCGCGAGGAAGAGCGCCAAAGTCTCCTCTCTTCAGGCGGAATCAAAGAACAGAATTATCGGCTCTTAACGGACAATGGAAGATTGAAACTGAGCTGCAAGTATGTGTTCCCTAAGTAGCGTCCAGGCACCTACGTCGTTAAGGCGCCTTGGCGACATGCGAACTCTTTGATTTGAGATGAATCTTATATTCTGCAGGATCGTCGCCGATGCGAACTTTCCGCACCACTTTCGGTCCTTTGAAAATCGGCTCACCCATCGAAGCCTTGAGCTTCGCGTAAATGTCATCGCGGACGGCGTCCGCCTGTTGAAGCTCGATCGAAATCTGATCTTTGGTTCCGGCCCAGGAAGGGCTTGGCGAAAAGGTGAATAAGAGGCTGCAAAAAAGCAGGAGACGGTCCATGTCTACCCCCAGGTGCCTATGAGACATCCTCGGCGTCCCCATTCGGTTAATTCCCCTGCCGCTTGCTAAAAACAGAAATTTTCAAATGCCTTTTTGCTTTAAGATGGGTTAATTTTTAACCATCAAAAAACAAAAGGATTTGCAACATGAGTGAAATTGCCGACACCATCTCGGAACAGCTGGAGCATGCGAAAGAATCGCAATTGAACAACTGGGTGGCGATTGTGGTGGCGCTTTCGGCGGCCTTTATCACGATCGTGAATATCAAGGACAATAACATCGTGCAGGCCATGTCCCAAGCGCAAGCCCACTCGATCGATGCCTGGTCTTACTATCAATCCAAGGGAACCAAGCAACACTTGGCCGAGAACTCGAAGAACCAGATCGAGATGCAAATGGCTTTTCAGGGCGGCAAACTGAGCGCCTCGGCCCAAGCCAAAGTCGACGGTCTTTTGAAGGTCTACAATGAGCAGATCGCCAAATACGACAAGGAAAAGGCCGACATCAAAGCCCAAGCCGAAGGTTACCAGGCCGAGTACGATTCGCTGAACATCCGCGATGACCAATTCGACATGTCGGAAGCCATGGTATCATTGGCGCTGGCCATCTTGGGTCTTTCGGCCTTGACGCAAAAGCGATGGCTCTTCGCCATGGGCTTTTCGATGAGTGCCTTGGGATTTGTCTTTGGCTTGGCGGGATTTATCGGCTGGAACATCCACCCGCAGTGGCTGGCCCAGCTCTTAGGATAACGAGAAACGCTTCTTAAATTTAGGCGACGTCGAGTTCGCCGGAGCCCAGGGTTTGCGCCAGCTTGTTTCGCAATCGCGAGACGGCTTGAGCGTGCAGCTGGGAAACGCGGCTTTCGGTAACCCGAAGAACTTTGCCGATCTCTTTCAAGTTCAGATCTTCATAATAATACAATGACAGCACCAATCTTTGGCGCTCGGGCAGCTCTTCGATCGCGTGGGTGACGATGTCTTTCACCGACTTGATATTCAATTGATTGAAGGGGTTGTTCAGTTTGCACCCTTCCAAAATGTTCAAGATCGATTTCTTATCCACGTTCGAGAAAGTTTGCGATTCGTCGATCGAAAGCAGACTGACCGGACGCACTTGGTTCAACAGCTCATGAAATTCGTCGATCGAAACATTCAATGTTTTGGCGACTTCTTCATCCGTCGGGATGCGACCCAGATCGGCTTCGAGATTCGCCATGGTTTTATCCAGGAGCTTGGCTTTATCGCGGATCGAACGCGGAACCCAGTCTTGAGCGCGCAATTCATCCAGGATCGCGCCGCGAATACGGAATTCGGCGTAAGTTTTAAATTTATTGTCGCGAGTGGGGTCATATTTATCGATGGCATCCATCAGACCAATGACGCCGCTCGAAATCAAGTCATCGAGCTCGATGTTCGAAGGTAAGCGCACTGCAATCTTTTGCGCGATGAATTTAATCAGCGGTGCGTACTCGAGAACCAGCTTGTCTTTTTCAGTCGGCTGAATCTTGCGTGGTTCATCTTTGTATTTTTTGACTGCGGCCGCGTTCTTAGAAATCGTCATGCTACCCCTCAAGCTAAATATTATCAAATGGCCCGATTCACCGAAAGTCCAATTCGGAAAAGCGGACTATGCCACGCCCACGACCTGTTCCCAGAAGAACTGGAGACCGGCCTTGTCGTCGATGCGCAGGACAGCGGCTTCTAACTTATTGGAAATCTTCAGAAGCTGTTTCGCTGATTCCGAATTCGGTTCGTGTTTCAAGATGAGACGCTGATTCTGTGTCGATCTTCTGAACAATTGGTCCTGCGCAATCGCACCCCAATAGTCGAGACCAATGTACAGGAAGCGGCTGACCACTTCGTTAAAGCGGTTGAAAAGTGAAAGCCCTTCGGCCTCGTCCCGCACTTGATTGCAGACGATCGAGAACTTTGTTTCTTTGTATTCTCGATTCAAAACCTTGATCAACGCGTACGAATCCGCCAGCGAAGAAGGGTCCGGCGTGATCACGACCGACGACACCTGCGCCGCCGAATTCAGATACAGCACGTTGTCGGTGATTCCCGGAGCCGTGTCGATCAGAAGATAATCGTATTGGTAATCCAAAGAGCTGACGGCATCGACCAAAGATCTTCGTTCAAAAGCATTCAGGCGATTGAGCTCGACGATCCCGCTGCCACCGGGGATCAAAGAGATTTGCGGAGCCAGTGGCGTGATGACCTCGTTGATGTCTTTATCGCCGCTCAGGACATCCATAATGCTGTGCTCGGCCTTCATGCCGAACATGATGTCGATATTGGCCATTCCCAAATCACCGTCGAAGATCAGAACGCGATTTCCTTTTTTGGCCAAGGCATAGGCCATGTTGGCGACCACGGTGGTTTTCCCCACCCCGCCTTTGCCAGAGGTGATGCTCACCGTGCGCGTTCTTTTCCCGCTTGAAGCTGTCATGATGCGTTTCCTTCCAAAGAGCTGCGGTTCATTTTCGTAATTTTAAAAATCAAATCCAAGACTCGTTCCCGCGTCGCGACTTCGAAATCTTCGGGCACGCGGGTGCCGATTCCAAAACTGTGCAAAGGAACAGAGAATCGTTTCATAAAGTTATAGATGGTGCCGTGCTGAGCGGACTCGTCCAGGCCGGTGAAGATCACGTCCTGAAAACCGGTGACCTTGTAGCGCTTGCCAATTTCCGTCAGGTCCGAATCCTTGGCCAAGCAAGATAAGACCAAGTGGATTTCCGGATTCCAACGGTCGGCCGGTATCAAATTGCGCACGAAGGAAATCTCTTCCATGGTCTTTAAGCCGACACCCGAAAAGTCCACCAGGACCTGGTCGTAGCCCGAAAGCTGCGCCATGATTTTATCCCAATCCGTTTTCTGTCTCACGATCGCGAAAGGTACATTCAAGATCTGCGCGTAGATGCGCATTTGATCGGCAGCACCGACTTTCAACGTGTCGGTCGTCACGAGCGCCACTTTTTTATTTTCGCGAACCACCAAGTGGCTGGCCATTTTGATCAAGGTCGAGGTCTTTCCCGATGCCGCAGGCCCAACGAAAACCTGAAGCTTGCTGACCGCTTTGCCACCCGTGATTTGGGTGTCACCCAAAATTCTTTTGGCGGCGAAAGCTTCGACCAATGGACGATTCTTGATTTTCAATGCCGGCATTTGCTCTTGCGCCTGCAATAAAATTTCGGCCGCCAAGTCTTCGGCCACTCCCGCCGTTGTTAATTTTTCGAATACGCCGCTGACATCGTAGGAAATACCGTAGCTTGCGCCGGGATGTTGTCCGGTTGAAAAGTTTTGCGGGATGTTTTGAAAATGCGCGATCACCTGTTTCAGGTTTTCGATCTCGCCCTTCAAAGCTTGAATTTGGGCCGCGTCCATTCCACCGTTCGGAGCTGGCTGCGTTTGGGCTTGCTGTTGGTTTTGCGCCTTTGCCGTTGTCGTCACTTGTTTCGGTGCCAATCCCCAAACATCTTCGGTCTGCATCGCCGACCACGCCCTTTGAGCGGCGTTCTTGATTCGCTCCGCCGCGGCTTGAGCATTGGGTTGAAAGGGTCCGGCTTCTTGCGCAGAATTCATGGCCATTCCGGCGGCCGCATCATCGATATCGATGTAACGCTGGCGCGTGATCTGCCGAGGCATCTTGTCTTCTTTGTCGGCAATGTATTTGTGAACCATCTTATTGATCACTTGCTTTTGCACTTTGGCAGGGCTGCGCATAAGTTTTTCTTTGTCTTCATTTCGCAGACGGCTCTCGGCAAACTTCTTTTTGTGAAGCGTGTCTTCCGAGACGGCCGCCGTGATTTCCACGCTGCCCTCGCCGACCAAGCCGAAGCTTCGGTTGTTGTCCCGCGCGCTCAGGATGATGGCGTCAGGACCCAATTGGGTCTTCACCATCTCCAAAGCCTCTTTCATCGTGCGGGCTTCGAACTTTTTAACTTGCATGGCCCATCTCCACTATTCCGACGGACTTGACACTCGCGTCCGACGTTAATTCGTTATGAGACAAAATCACCAACTGAGGGATGAATCTGGATGTCAATTTGTACAGGTGCCGACGCGATGTCGGGCTGGTCAGCAAGATCGGCTGACCGGCGATTTCCGGATGCGATTCGACGGTCTGCGCGATTTCCGTGATCAACCTTTGCGCCGTCTGCGGATCCATCACCAGCTGCACGCCCTGCTCGGTTTGGATCAAAGAATTCGCGATCAGCTCTTCGATATAAGGATGCAATGTCATCACCGGTACGTTGCCTTCGTTCGAGTACTTGGCCGTGATTGATCGGGCCAAAGCGCGACGAGTGCTTTCGGTGAGGACTTCGATGTCTTTGGTTTTTGAACTGTCATCCGCCAAAGTTTCAAAGATCGTGCGCAAATCCCGGATGGAAACCTGTTCACGCAGCAAGTTTTGCAGAACCCGCACCACCGAACCCAATGACAATTGATCCGGGATGAGATCTTCGACCACTTTGGGATGCGTCTTCTTGAAATTTTCCACCAGCGAGGCCGCTTCCTGACGACCCAACAGCTCATGCGCATGCGAGCGAATGATTTCGGTCAAGTGGGTTGCCATGACGGTTGGCAAATCCACGACGGTGTAACCCGCAACCTCGGCATCTTCTTTCGCCGCAGGAGTGATCCACAGTGCATCCAATCCGAACGCCGGTTCTTTGGTCGGATAACCGTCAATGCGCTCGCTGACATTGCCCGGATCCATCGCCAGCAAACACTCGGGACGCAAAATGCCGCCTCCGACCCGATTGCCTTTGATCAGCAATCGGTACTCGCCCGAGGCCAGCTGCAAGTTGTCCCGAATGTGAATGCTGGGAACGATGATTCCCAGATCCAACGCAAACTGTTTGCGGATGCTAACGATCCGCTCGAGCAAATCACCCGACTGATCGCTTTCAACCACGTTGATCAGGCCGTAACCGACCTCAAGCTCGACCATGTCCAAAGGCAAAAGATTTTCGATGTTTTCTTTTTTAGGTCCCGTCATGGCCGCTTCGTCCGCACGCTTCTTTTCGTTTTCTTCTTTTTCCTGCTGAAAACGCCGAATCAACCAAGATAACCCACCCATGACAAAGGCCATCGTCAAAAATGGAATCGTGGGCAAACCAGGAACCAACGCTAAAAGGCCAATGACCGCACCGGTGATGCCGACGGCTCTTGGATTCATCAAAAGCTGACCCGCCATCTCGGCACCCATGCTCTTACCCGAGCGCGAGCTTCGGGTGACCACGGTACCGGCAGCGGTTGAAATGATCAGCGCCGGAATCTGCGCGAGCAATCCATCACCGATCGTCAACATCGTGTAATACTTGGCGGCCGTTGCCACATCCAGATTCTTTTGTAGGACACCGATCAACAGTCCACCGATGATATTGACCACGGTGATCAAGATACCGGCGATGGCATCTCCGCGAACGAACTTGCTGGCACCATCCATGGCCCCGTAAAAATCCGCTTCCGCTTCGATTTCTTGACGACGACGGCGGGCTTCTTGCTCGTTGATCAATCCGGCATTCAAATCCGCATCGATCGACATCTGTTTACCTGGCATGGCATCCAAGGTGAATCGGGCGGCGACTTCGGCCACGCGGCCCGAACCTTTGGTGATGACCACAAAATTGATCACGACCAGGATGATGAAGACGATCGTACCGATGACATAGTTATTACCGACCACGAAATTTCCGAATGCGGAAATCACATCACCGGCCGCGGCGGGACCTTCATGTCCATGGGTCAGAATCAATCGCGTCGTGGCGACGTTCAGAGCCAGACGATACAAGGTCGTCATCAAAAGCAAAGATGGAAAGACGCTGAACTCTAATGCTTTATTGATGTAAATCGAAACCAGCAAAATCAAAAGGCTGATCGCCAACGAAAAGGTCAGCGCGATATCCAAGAGCACAGGTGGCAACGGGACGACCATGACCCCTAAGATCACCAACAATCCAAATGCCACGAAGAGGTCGGTGTTCTTGGTGTATTTTTCGAATCGTTTTATGAAGAGAAAGAATTGTTCCATGTTATCTCTTCACCTTTCTGCGCAGGCGGTAAACGTAAGACAGGACTTCGGCCACGGCGACGAACAGTTCGCGCGGTATGACCTGACCCAGTTTCAGTGTTTTATAAATGGTTCGAGCCAAAGGTTTGTTTTCCACGATCGGAATATTGTGTTGCTTGGCGATCTCTTTGATCTTCTCGGCAATCAGATCCGCGCCCTTGGCAATGACCTGCGGTGCCGGCAACGAGGCATCGTACTTGAGGGCAATCGCGATGTGGGTCGGATTGGTGACGATGACATCGGCCTTTGGCACTTTGTCCATCATGCGACGATTGGCCATATCACGTTGAACACGGCGAATGCGGGCTTTGATCATGGGATCTCCCTCACGCTGCTTGTGTTCTTCTTTGACTTCTTGTTTGGTCATCATCATCTTTTTATCGAGATCCCATTTCTGAAAGAAAAAGTCCGCGGCGGTTAGGACCATCATCGCCATCCCGACACCGGACAACAGGCGCACCGTCACGTCGCCAAGGTACGAAACCAATTGCTGGGCCGTGAACTGGATCATGGACGGCAGCAAAAACACTTCGGACTTTAAGATCATCAAAACGACGGCGCCGATAAAAACCAATTTCAACAAAGCTTTGAAAGCTTCCGCGACCGCGCGCAAAGAAAAAATGCGCTGAAAACCTTCCAGCGGATTGAGCTTTTCAAGTTTTGGCGACAAAGCATCTTCCACGTTCAACAGTCCCGTCTGCACGACGGTTGAACCCACGCCGATGATAAAACTGATCCCCAAGACCGGCGCGATCAGGATGAACATCGTTCCGCCCGCCATCTTCATCGCCGTGAACAGATCGCCATCGCGGACGGCTTGCACCATATCGCCACCCAAGGTGTGACGAAAGACATCTGATAATTCGGCGAAGAAGAACTTGGACAACATGAAGATCGATCCGGCGCTGGCGAGCAAAAGCAGCGCGCTGGCCAGTTCTTTCGACTGGACCACCTGACCGCGCTTGCGAAAATCGTCGCGCCGGCTCTGTGTCGCTTCTTCTGTCTTTTCCGAATCTTCGTCAGCCATCTACATCACTTTCACAAACTGAAAAAATCTCTCGGCCATCAAATTCAAAATTCCGTTCATTTCGCCTAAAAACAAAGGTGTCGTGACAATCAAAACCAAAAGTCCCAGCATCAGGGTCACCGGCATGCTGGTCACCAACACATTGATCTGCGGCACCGCTCGTCCCAAAATGCCCATCGCGATATTCGTCAAAAAGATCGCGACCAGTACGGGCGCAGAAATGCGGATGCCCGCTAAAAATACATCTTCTAAGAAGACCGTGATGCCGGCGAAAGACGAAGACTTGACCGCCACCGCCGCGACCGGCGCCACGTGAAAGCTTTCGACCATGCCTTGAATGAAAACGTGGTGGCCATTGATCGCCAGGAAAAACAAAGTGGCGATCATCATTTCGAACTGCTCGATCACGTTTGATTGTGAGCCCAAAGCCGGATTGAAAACTTGCGCCGACGACAGGCCGATCGAGATACTGATGATTTCGCCGGCGATCGAGATGGCAAAGAAAAACATGCGCATCAAAAACCCGAGAGCTAAGCCCAAGAAAATTTCACGCATGGCGAGAAAGATGATCTGGTCGTTGATGTTGATCAGATCGACATTCGAGAAACTCAGGGTCGGAAACAAGATCATGCTCATCACGATGCTGAGCAAAACTTTGACCGGCACCGGAACATTGCTCGAACCAAATACGGGCCACGACACCACGAAAGCCAAAATACGCATCAGCACCAAAGCGAATGCGATGATTTGTCCTTCTGGAAATTGCGTGAAGCCAGGAAACACTCGGTTACTCCCTTACAAAAGTGGCGATGTTTTCAAACAGGTTGGTCGTATACTGAGTCATCACGTCCAACATCCATGGACCCGCCAGCACGATCACCAAGGCGACCACCAACATTTTTGGGATGAAGGTCAGCGTGGATTCGTTAATCTGAGTGAGCGCCTGAAAGATACTGACCGCCAGTCCAATCACCAGTGCAGAAAGCAGCAGCGGTCCCGACAGCATGGCCGTCGTTTTCAAGGCATCTTGGCCTAAATGTATGATCAAATCTTCAGTCACTTTGCACCTCGTTTAGCCGAAACTCTTGACCATAGAACCGATCAAAAGCGCCCAGCCATCAACCAACACGAACAACATGATCTTAAAAGGTAAAGAAATCACAACCGGCGGAAGCATCATCATTCCCATGGCCATCAGCACGCTCGATGCAACCATGTCGATGATCAAGAACGGCAGAAAGATAATGAATCCGATTTGGAAGGCGGTCTTCAGTTCCGAAATCACAAAAGCCGGGATCAATGTGATGGTTGGAACATCTGACAAAGTTTTTGGTTTTGGAATTTTTGCGAGCTTCACGAACAATGCCAAATCCGAAGGCCGCGTTTGCGTGAACATGAATTTCCGCAGCGGCGCCAAGGTTTGCGTGAGCGCTTCCTCTTGCCCGATCTTACCCGCAATGTAGGGCTGAATGCCGTGCTCGTTCATATCGGTAAATGCCGGACCCATGATGAAAAATGTCAGAAACAGGGCAAGACCCACCAACAACTGATTCGGCGGCATCTGCTGCACGCCCATCGCCTGTCGCAAAAAAGAAAGCACGATGATCAAGCGCGTGAAGCTTGTCATCATGATCAAGATTGCCGGCGCTAAAGTTAATACCGTCATTACCAAGATAATCTTGATCACGTTGACGACTTCGTTCGGGTTGTCGGTTGTTTTAAAACCCAGATTCACCGACGGCAAAGTCACCTGCGCAAACACCGGCAAACCAATCAGCAATGTCAGCAGAAAGATCCACTTTTTCACTCGAGCGACCTCATGTTTTTCAGTTTGCCAGAGACGATGTCCTTGATTCCTGAAATTGAAAATTCGTCTTTGTTTTCAGGGTCCTCGGAAAATCGCGCCGACGCGTTTTTCTTAGCGAAAACAGATTGAAATTCTTTGGGTGCTTCTTCGGGAATGTCCTCGTCCAGGAGCGACAACGACTTGATCATCGTGATGTTGTGATCCGTGATACCGATCAAGACCGATTCGCCGGCAACCCGCACGATCGCCAAAGATTTTTTCGGCCCCAGGTAATGCTGGGTCAGAACCTTGATCTGCGTGGCTTGCGCCCGTGGATTTTGGAAGCGGTATTTGCGAATGAAGAAGTAAGCCGCACACCCCAAAACACCAATGATCGCGAATGACAAAACGAACTTGAGCACCGGGCTTTCAGTTCCGGCGGACTTCTTCGTCGCTTCCAGATTCACCGGAATTTCAGTTTCTTTCATCTGCTTGATGGATGCGGCGGCCGGAATTGCCTGATCTGCACTTGATCCACCCGTGGCCGCAGCCGGAATATCAGAGGCCACTGCGGCATCGTTCGCTGTCGGGGCAACCACGGCGATTTCCGTCGCGGCAGGCGCAATGGTGGCAGTTGCGGTTTGGGCCGAAGCCTGCAAACCGACCATCATCAAGAACAAGGAAAGAATCAAATTTATCACTGCTAACCTCGGCTTTACTTCAGCTGTTCAACGCGTTCTTTGGTCGAAATGATATCCGTCAGGCGAACTCCGAATTTTTCGTTCACGACCACGGCCTCGCCACGTGCGATCAATTTGTCATTGACGAAAACTTCCATCGGTTCACCGGCCAGCTTGTTCAGTTCCAACACGCTTCCCTGACCCAGATTCAAAAGTTCATTCACCGGCATTTTGGTGCGACCCAACTCGACGGTCACACGCAAAGGGATGTCCAAGATCAAAGCCAGATTGCGATCTTTTTGCAGATCCAATTCGGTGGGGGCTGAAGGGTTGTCACCGGCTCCGCCACCTGCGGCTGCTGGATCGGCGGCTTCTGCCTCTGCTGCTAGCTTTTCCGCCAGACTGTCTAAATTATCTGCCATGGTGTTATCCCCCCTTGTCGATTTCGCGTGTCACTTGGATCGCGACCGTGCCGTGATGTATTCCGTAATAACCTTTAAATTTATTCACACCTTCAACCTGCACGTTGAATTCGCCGGTCGAGTCTTGATCGAGTGGAATCACATCTCCCACTTTCATGGTCATCAGGTCTCTCAACTTGATTTCCGTCTGCCCCAAGTCGACCTTGAGATTCAGATCCGTTTCCATCAATTGATCTTTAATGATCGTCGTCCAAAGTTTTTTATCCGTCTGATCGGATTCGACCTGAAAGCCGGAAGAAAGTTTTTGTTTGATGGGCTCGATGGTCGAGTAAGGAATCACGATCGTGATCGTGCCGTTGGCGTTCTCAAGCTCGACGTCGAATGTGGAAGCGATCACCACGTCGGTTGGCGGTACGATACCAACGAACTGAGGATTGACCTCGGTCCGGACAAAGGCACAACCGATTTTTTCAACCGACGCCCACGCCGCTTCGAGATCATCAATTGCCAGATCCACGACTTTTTTGACGATGGAAAGTTCGATCTGCGTAAAATCTTTTCCTTCGATCTTGGTGTAGGGACGATCGGCACCGCCGAAAAAGCTATCCACCAATGCGTAAGCCAGCTTGCTTTCGATCACGAACAACGCCGATCCCCGCAGGGTCGCAAACCGCAGAACGGTCATGCAAGTTGGCATTGGCAGTGTATTGATGAACTCACCAAATTTTAAAAAGTCCGTGCTGGCCAATGTCAGCGACGCGATTTTTCTCAAAGCCGAAGACAACGAAACGCGAAAAGATCGCATGAATTTTTCGTAGATGACTTCGAGCTGTGGCAACCGACCACGGATGATACGGTCCTGACTGGTCAGATCATAAGTCACGACGACTTTATCTTCTTTAACGGCGCCTAATTTTTGCGGGCTCCCACCACTGGCACTGACGCTGCCACCACCGCCCCCGCTGGCGGATTCGGAACTGCCAACTTCGCCTTCGGAAACCGCGGCGAGGAGGGCATCCACTTCACTTTGTGATAAGACCTGATTCATCGGTCGGCCCCTTAGTTATAGATAAATTCGGTGAAGTAAACGTTGAGGATCTTTCCCTTGGTCAAAAACGCGTTCAGCGTGTCTTTGATTTCGTTTTTGACTCCGTCTTTACCTTCGCGGGTCGAGACTTCGTCATACGTTTTGCTGGAAAGAATGATGATGATGATGTCGCGGATCTGCGCTTTACGCTTATCGATTTCGATCTGCACTTGATCGCCCTGCAGCTCCATTTCCATATTCACTTTGGCGATACGGCGGCCTTTTGAGCCTGAAAGGTTCACGATGAAGGTTTCGAGCGGAACGACTTTGCCGATAAAAGCTTTCTCTTCGTGCGCTTCTTTTTCCTGCGCTTCGTGTTCGCCCTTGATCACGTGCTCGATTTTGGGTTCGGCGGCTTCCTTCTGTTTCCCTTTGAAAAGCATGAAACCGACACCGGCAACCACCAACATGTTGATCACGGCTAGCGCGATCAAAAGAATCGGCGACTTGCCACCACCCGTACTTTGGGCCGGTGCCGCCGCTGCCGCTGCGTCTTTCGCTGCATTATCTTCAGCCACTTCATCCCTCCTTGGATCAAAGCAGTCCGAACTGGGCCATCCAAAAAATGGCGTGAGTTCTTCTCACCGAAATACAAAGCAACTGAAGTGCCAACAAGACCTAGGCAGAGAGCGCAGATTGGAATCTATTGAGGTGCAAATGAAGCGAATGAATGCGAAAGACGGCAAGAGGTCCGAGGAAAAATTTGACTCTAGACCGGGGGGTTCTCGTCAGCATTTTGACGGCAAATTTTGCCGAGACCAAGGTTGAGTCCAGGCGCGAGGCTTTCTCGCACCGTCTGGAATCTTCAAAGAAGAACTTGGAAGAGTTTCGAGACCAGATGGCCAGAGCAATGAACCAGACAAATTTCTCAGTGCCTCTCATCCACGATCTTGACCGTCGGTACGGAGCAATATCTTGGCTTCAAGATAACATGTCATACCAACGGTCAAGATCGTGGATGAGAGCCTATTTCAAGGGCGTTTCGACGATCGCTTGAACTGGCGGACTCAGTTCGCGCTCTTGTCCGGAATCGCCTTGGATTCAACGGAAATTTATCGAGCTTAGCACCATCGGCAGAGCCTTACTTTAAAATCGGTTGCAGAACGCTGAGATTTCCGTCGATTTTCACCGAAGTGGGCAGATCCAAAATGCTCATCACCATCGGATAAACGTTAACGTTATCGAACGCCGGAATCACCAAGCCCTGCTTAAACATCGGTCCGCTGGCGATAAATAATCCCTGCAGTTCCGGAGTGTTCGCCACGTCCCAGCCATGAGTCGCTTTATTCGAAGAGCCCACATTGCCATTTTCAAAGTCGCGTTTGTAACCGATGTACGCGCCCGGTTCGCCGACCACGATGAGATCTCCGCGACGGTCCACATCATCCAATTGCCATTGTGGCGGTAGATCTTTGGCTTTGTAAATTTTGAATTTGCCTGGCGTCTTTGCTTCCAGAACTTTCACTTCTTGAAAGGCGGTTTCAATCTGCGCGGGATCGTCCGAGTAGAAATAAGTCAATGCGCCCCGGCCACTGTCTTTCATTTTCATCAATGTGGTGGCCGCGCTCAGATCAACAGTTTCGGTGATCATTTTCATTCCGTGATCTGATACCGCTACGACTTGCACTGCTTGGCCGCTATTGTCGATAAACGTTTTCAAGCGTCCCAATTCTTTGTCGATATCGAGCACCGCTTTTTTGGTTTCATCGGCATCGGGCCCGTAGCGATGTCCCATCGTATCCACATCCGAAAAATAAAGACTGATAAAGTGCGGTTTGCGCTCTTCCGGCAGAGACAACCATTCCATCACCCAGTCCACTCGCTGCGCGTTCGAAACTTTTTCGTCGTATGGTTTCAAGTAAGTCGGATCCACACCGCCAATTTTTGATTCCGAGCCAACCCAGAAACAAGTGGCCGCGAGCATTCCATTTTTTTCCGCCGCCGTCCAAATCGGTTCGCCCCGATACCAGCTGCCATCATTCACCGCGGTTTTATCCGCCATGGTGTAACCTTGCTTGCGAGCTTCATCGTAAAACGCATTGCCGACGATGCCGTGATGACCAGGGCGAAGACCGGTGATCAAAGAAATGTGATTGGGAAAAGTCAAAGTCGGAAAGCTTGGAATGATGCCTTTAGCGCGCACGCCTTCTTTCGCCCACGCCAACAGTGTCGGTGGTTGGTATTTTTCGAGATAGTCATAGCGAAATCCATCAATCGAAATCATGACGACGATCGGTTTGACCAACGTGCGCAGAGCATTCTTTCGCGCGGGTTGCGCTGCCGGTGTCGGAGCCTGTGTCTGAGCCGGTGTCGATGCGGACGAACTGCCGTTGTCATGACCCGTTTGGCAAGAGACGCTGAAGACCGTGATGAGCAATAAAGATAAAACCGAATTGGAAAATTTCGAAAACATGATGGACCCCCTTCAATATTGCTATCGACGAAGGTCGAGACAAGCAAGCATCTTCCTTGCTCTGTGCACAGTTCCGAAAAAGACCGGACATTTCAATTTCTCAAGACTTAACGCGGGAAACGAAAACCGATCAGTCGGTCTCTGGACTGAGAGAGTTGGCGAAACTCTTGACCAATTCCTGACTCAGTTTTCCGTTGGTGGCGATGATCGAATTTTTATAAGGAGTGTAAGCGTCTCCGCGGTACGTGCAAACGCGACCGCCCGCTTCTTCGACCAATAAAATTCCGGCAGCCGAATCCCAAGGCTTCAAACCCTTTTCCCAAAAACCGTCGAACACGCCGCGCGCCACTTGGGCGAGATCGTAAGCCGCGGCACCGGGGCGACGCACGCCCCGACACCGGCGAACGATGTCAGTGAAAACGCGAAGCTGCTCTTGCAACTGCGGTTCATTCTCGCCGAAAAATCCGGTCGCCAATAACGAGTCTTTGATGCTGTCGGTGGCACTGACCTGCATGCGACGACCGTTGATGAAAGATCCGTGTCCACGAATCGCCGAATAAACTTCACCCAAAATCGGCACGTCGATCACCGCGACTTGGATGCGACCCTCGTACTCGTAACCGATGCTCACGCAGAAGATGGGAAAGCGATGAACATAGTTGGTCGTGCCATCCAAAGGATCGACGATCCAACGACCTTTGCCTTTTGCAAGCGGCGAGATCTTTGTCGAGTCCAGCGTCGATTCTTCGCCGACAAATTCATCGTTGGGAAAATGTTTCCGCAAATATTCGAAGATCGCTTTCTCGGATTCTTTGTCGGCTTCGCTGACCAAGCCCGCTTGAAACTTCTCTTCGACATGCTCCAACCGACCAAAGTAGTGCATCAGGACGTCTCGCCCCAACCGTGCGGCTTTCAGGGCTTTATATAGCACCGCTTCCCAGTTCGCCGGGAAGGCTGGATCTTTTTGGCTTTTTTCCACGTCAGATTGATGACACATTGACCAGGATTGTTGGCCGAAGATACCATGAAATCAAGGGGGATTTTATGGGTGTAGAACGATACGGATCCAAGACGGATGTGGTCGTTAAGTTGGTTTTGGTTTTTTTCATCGCACTGCTTTCTTTTTCCGTTGGAACCTTCGTCGGCAAGAAGTTCAGTGATAATCAGCACAAGATGGCACAGCTGGAGCCTGATCAAAAATCCTCTGGCGAAGCTCATGGCACCGAAGGCGGCGAAGAATCTCGCGGCATCGCTTCGGTTCCTCCTGAAGCCGGCTCGGTGAAACCAGAAAAAGCTTTAACGGATGACGAGATTGCAAAATTGGCAGAAGAGTTCGTGACGGACGATGCGAAGCCTTCAGAGCCAGGCAAAATGAACGACAAGCACATGGAAGAGCACACGCAAGCAAAAGCGGAACACGGCGAAACGGCCGCGGCAACGGCTCCTGCTCCTGCGGGACATTCGCCAGCCTCGACAACCGAAGCCCCTGCGCATCAACCGGCTCCTGCCGCTCATGGCGCCCCTGCAGGCGAAGCAGCACATGAAGTGTTGAAGCCCGCGGCCCGCATGGCAGAAGGTCATTCGGCCGTTGTTGAAAATCCGGCGGTGACTCCTTCACGCATCCCTGCCGCTTTGCCAAAGGAAATTGCTTCCAGCGCGATCGGCAAATTCACTGTTCAGGTCGGATCTTTCAAAACAGAAAAAGAAGCGCAAACCGTTTCGGCTGATTTGAAAAGCAAAGGCTTCAGCTCTTTCTACGTCTCTGCCAAGGTCAAAGGCGAAACTCGCTACCGTGTGAGCGTCGGTTTGTTTACGACTGCGGCCGAAGCTGACAAGTATAAGAAAGATCTTTTGGCGCGAGCTAAAATTTCGGATGCATTGGTGACCAAGATCACGTCCGCGGACTGATCTCAATTTGCGACATTTCTGAAAACTGACACAAACGGCAACGCGAAATCGTTGCCGTTTTTTTTGATAAAACTTGCCTCATTTTCATACGACGATTTTTTATTCTCGGCTAAAAGATAACACCCACCTTCTCAAACGCTTCAATCCCTTAGCCGAAACTCAATTCTTTGTGTTTTCCTAACTTAAAAGTTCGACACTTTAGAACGAACATCCGCTGTCCTCTCGTTTTTAGGCAGTCGGCAGTTTGCGGCGCAAAGTTTGCTGTAACTAACAATAACCTTAATCTATTGCGGAGGTGCGCTCTGGATTCATCTGCACGTAAATTGCCACCCGATGTCCTGACTTTGACATTAGAGGATTCCATTTTTGATAAGCCCTCGGTGCCGATCAATTTTGACGAGTTGCGACTGCAATACAAGGACAACAAACCACCAGGCCGACGAATTGCACCCCGCTTTGAAGTCACCATGGAAGTCATTATTTTGACTCACAATCGGTCCTTTCGAACCACCAGTATCAACGTTTCCCTTTCTGGCGCGCTCCTCAAAGACGCTCTGCCAGCAGAATTTATGAGCTGCCCTGCTTTGGAAATCATCTTGATCCAAACCGACCGACAACAAAAAAGTCGCCTTCTCTTTCGCGGCAAAGCCGTTGGTGGACCGCTCAGCAGCGCCCGTATCACCTTTATCGAAGTGACCGGCAATTCTCAGACCGAATTGCAACGCTGCTTCGCCAACCTTGAGCCACTGCCCGTGACTTATTGACGTCGGCTGCGCATGAGCCGAAAATCTCGTCATGAAATTTTTAGCGATCTCCGGAAGCCTGCGGGCTCAGTCCACAAATCGGTCCTTGCTCTTAGCCCTTCAACAGCACGCGCCAGCAGATTTGGAATTTGAAATCTATCCAGATCTTTCGGCTCTTCCCTTTTTCAATCCGGATCACGACACCGAGACGCCGCCCGAATCTGTGCGGCAGTTTCGTCATGCTTTGAAACTTGCGCAAGTGATCGTGATTTCGACGCCGGAATACGCTCATGGCATCCCCGGGGTCCTCAAGAATGCTCTGGATTGGTTAGTGCGGGATCCAGACTTTGCCGGGAAACGGATCGGCCTGATTTACGGATCTGCCACCGAAGGCAGTCACGCGCACCAATCCCTAATGGAAATATTAAAGACCATGTCGGCCATCGTGCCTGACAATGGGATCCTCAGTGTTCCTTCGGTGCGGACGAAGATCGATTCGTCAGGACAAGTCCGAGACTCAAAGCTGAGACAGGATTTGCAATCGATGCTGCAAAATTTAATCAAGGCGGCGGTGTAAAATCACTGCACTTGCAGACAGCCAGCGGTTTTCATTTCTTCGAGCAGTGCCTTCATGTGTTGATAAAAATCCGGACCATTGCCAATCATGATTGGCATCGGTTTCAGATCCGTGAAAAATTCGACCGCCATGCGCCGCCCCCGCAGAGCAAGATTCGACATCTGCGCTAGATCCCCGTCATTCATTTCTTGAATGTGCCCCACGCCCTTGGCGTAAATGATTTTTTCTCTTTCAAATTCTTTTGGCCCTAAGGGGCTCAGGCGGTTTTGGTCAAAGACGCAGGTCTTCTCACTGCGCTTGCATTCATTTTCGGCGCAAGAAATTTTCTCTCGGTACAAGGGATAAAACTCGTCGCGAAAATTTAAATGCATGATCTCGTAAAGCTCACCGTTTTTCTTTTCAAACACGACCGGGGTCCGTTGGCTGCCGCTAAAAACGCGCGCGACGAACTTGTCACCACGAAATAACGAAGCTTCGTATTGGTAGAGAAACTTGCCTTTCAAGGCGCCGTTTTCCATGCTTTCGGGGCTTACGCAGATCAGGATTTTCTCTCCCGTGGCGAGCGAATAGGTCTTGTACGGGACACTTTCCGGACCCAGATTGGAAAGTCCCGGCGGACAGGCCAAGACGATTTTTGCGGGAGCGGATTTTCGTTTTTTCTTCTTCGCCCAGGTCGTTTCGCTGACGGCGAGCAACAAGCAGATCGAGAGAAGGAAGGACATGGTTCGATTGAGCATAAAAGAACATTAGCATCACGATTTTCCTTTGCCTACGCCAAATCGACGAACAGCGCACTAAGGCTTGCACTCTCGGTCCAGGCTTGGTCAAATCCCAGACCATGAATGCATTGATACTTCTGACGGACATTGTGGAAAAGTTTATTTTGCTTTCTCTTTTCGGACTTTCGATCTGGTCTTTATCGATCATCCTGGATCGAAAGCGTGTCCTGAACGTGGAACGAAATGAAAAATTATTTCTCGATCTGAAAAGCGATCTGGAAAATAACAAGCTGGAATCTTTTAAAGAAAAGCTGGGACAGAACCCGGGCTTTCTTTCCGGTTCGCTCGGAGCCGCGCTTCGCCACCCGACTTCGACCGAAAGCATGGACCGGGCTGTCTCTAGCTTCGTGAAAAATGATCGCCTGCGACTGGAAAAAGGTCTCTCGGTGCTGGCCACCCTGGGCGCCAATGCTCCTTTCATCGGGCTCTTTGGCACCGTGCTCGGAATCATTCGGGCCTTTGCCTATTTGGGATCTCAATCGGGCTCCAGCGCCGTGATGTCGGGTGTCTCACAAGCCTTGTACGCAACGGCTTTTGGTTTGTTCGTCGCGATACCGGCGGTGATCTCTTTTAATATTTACTCTAAAAAAGTCCGCGATCTTCTCAGCTGGACCGAATCTTTGCGCGATCTGCTGATTGCGCAAAAACAATCGAGGTAGGCTTTGGCTGGCTTGGACTCTTCGTCATCGGATGATTCGGGACTGATGTCTTCGATCAACATCACGCCCTTTGTGGACGTGGTGCTGGTTTTACTCGTGATCTTTATGGTGACCGCACCGATGCTGATCAAAGATATTCTCGAGCTGAACTTGCCGAAGACGGTCTCCGGTGACGGTCAGGTGGTTGAAACTTTGGGGATCGCCATCAATCGCGATGGAAATATTTTGTTGAACGGTCAGATCACCGATGACTCGGGTCTGCAAGCGGCCGCACGTGCCGCATTGGCGAAGAATCCTGAATCGCAAGCCATTCTCAGCGCCGACAAAGATGTCGTCTACGGTCGTGTCGTGAAGGTCATCGATCTTTTGAAAACTTCGGGCCTGAATAAATTCGCCGTGCAGATTGAAAGAGAAGACAAGGCGCCATGACGACGGCCTTGCTGCGACGAACTTCGCCTTTTTCTCTTTCTGTCGCTTTTCACTTTGTTCTCGTCCTGATCGCAGCGGGTTTGCATTTCATCACCCCACCCAAAGCCAAACGGGTCAGTGTCGAGGTCATCGAGATCCCGCAAGCGGCCCCCGCTCATCTGAATCTGAATCCCCCCAAAGAAATGGATCGCCCCAAACCTCCACCCGAACCAAAGCAACGGCAGGTCTTCGGCGCAAATCGAAAATCCATTCAAGCCGATGCTTCAGTCACGGATGCGGTTGCAATGAAAGCCGGCAATACCGTCGCCAAGGAAATGGATGATCTGAAATTAAACGACAAAGACGCGGACGCCATCCCGATCCCGGCCGATGATTATCTCGTGACCTCGATGCCGGTGCTCATTTCGGCGGTGCGAATTCCCTACCCGCCGAAAGCAAAGAAGGCGGGCATTGAAGGCCCCGTCGTCATGGATATGATCATCGACGATCAAGGCAAAGTCCGACAAGTCACTTTGGTTCGCGGTCCTGGTTATGATTTGAATGATGCGGCCCTTGAAGCCATGAAACAAGTTCAGTTCCGCCCCGGAAAAATAGGAGAGAAAAACGTGCCCGTCAAGTTCCGGTACACCTACCGGTTCGTGCTTGATCGCATGTGATTTATGAAATCAATCATCACCATTCTTATCTTGCTCGCCTCGCCCACCCTCTTCGCACTGACCATTCAGGGCCGAGTCCTCGAGCGCGGAACCAAAGTCCCGCTGAAAGATGTTTCGGTTTATTTGCTTCCGCACAAGCTCAAGGGCATCACGGATGACAAAGGTTTTTTTCAAGTCACGGATGTGCCCAACGGCCCCTTTCAATTTGTCATCAATCTTCCGGGCTATCAAAAACTAGAAGTCGATGACGAGCAAAACACTGAAGAGGACAATAACTCGCGCATTCTCTACGTCGAGCGAGAAAATTATTCGTCGTTCGAAACGGTGATCGTCGGCATCAAGAAAAAGAAAGATAGCGCCCAAAAATCCCTGACCCAGGCCGAATTCCTGACCCTGCCTGGCGCCAACGGAGATCCGGTGAAGGCCGTGCAGAATCTTCCGGGCGTCAACCGTGTCGGGGGATTCTCCTCTCAAGTCGTCATTCAAGGTTCGGCCGCCAAGGACACTCGCTACAATATCGATGGCCACGAAATTCCGTTGGTCTTTCACTTTGGTGGATTGTCCAGCGTCGTGATGCCGGAAGCTTTGGATTCGGTCGATTATTTGTCCGCCGGTTACGAATCTCAGTACTCGCGCGCCTTGGGGGGCATCATCTCCCTGCAAACCCGCACTCCGGACCCAGGTGAACGCGAGAAAAAAGGATTTTTCTTTGTCGACACTTTAAAGGCCGGCGGTCTTTACGAAGCGCGCATCGATGAAAACAGCACTTATTTAATCAGCGCCCGTCACAGCTACATCGGTTTGTTGCTCGGAAAAGTTGCCGAAAAACGAGATGATTTCAACCTGACCGTCGTTCCTGAATTCACTGACTTTACGGCCATCTATCATCGCAAGCTCGAAGCCGCAGCCAATCTCAAGGTCGTGGCTTTGGCTTCGCGGGACAGCTTGGGATTTCTGCTGAAAGAGCCTTTCAAAGATGATCCCGCCTTGCGCGGAAATTTCAAAAACGAAACGATCTTTTACCGTTTGATTCCGCAATGGCAAAAAGATCTGGGTTCCGATGGCAACCTGAATCTCTCGCTGGCCGCGGGTCGGGACCAGGTGCTGTTCGATATCGGCTCTCAATACTTCCGCATGAAATCCAACGTGGTTTCGCTTCGCGGAGATTGGGAGAAAAAGTGGATCGATGGCGAAAGCATGGGATGGAGCACCGAGCTCGGTGTCGACAACAACTATAGCGACGCCGATGTCGAAGTGAAAATTCCCACCGGGCGCAACGAGGGCGGCGTGCAAGATCCTTTCTCCAGCGGCACCCCACGACAGACCGATGTCAAAGCGCGGACGCAGAATGCCGGTGTTTACCTTCGCAATGAAATCACCACCGGTCGCTTGACCACCTTGCCTTCGCTTCGGGCCGACTCTTTCAGTCGCACCGACGAAAAGCTTTTATCGCCCCGGTTGGGCTTTCGCTATCAAGCTTCCGACGATCTGACCTTGAAAACGGCGGGAGGGATTTATTATCAGCCTCCGGAAGCCGTCGAGACCGACGAGACCTACGGAAATCCCTCGGTGAAATCGCCGCGTGCATGGCATTGGACGTTGGGATTTGAAAATGATTTTCGCCAAGGCCGCAAAGACGGTTACACCATGAGCGCCGCTTATTTCGATCGCTGGTTTGAAAAACTGGTGACCTCGTCGCAATCGCAGGTCCTTCGCGGAAATGATCTGGTCACTGAAAATTACAATAACTCGGGCGCCGGCCGGGCTTACGGGATCGAGACGCAAATCAAATTTTATGATACACCCTACACCGGTTGGCTCAGTTACACTTGGTCCCGCAGCACCCGGTGGAATCCGAACCAGAGTGAATACCTGGCGGATTCGGATCAAACCCACAACATCAACTTGATCGCCAGTCGAGACTTTGCTCGCAATTGGAAAATTTCGGGACGATTTCGCTACGTCACCGGCAATCCCTACACGCCGATCACGGGCGGGACCTTCGATGCGGACAACGATGTTTACATCCCAACTCGGGGCTCGTTTTATTCCGAGCGCTTCCGTGACTTTAAACAATTGGATCTTCGCTTCGATAAAAAATTCGTGATGGAAAAAGAAATTTGGACTTTCTATCTGGATATTCAAAACGTCTGGAACCAAAAAAATCCGGAAAACAATCAGTACGCCTATGATTACTCTCGCAAAGAAGAAGTCTCGGGCTTGCCCATCCTTCCGTCGCTGGGCCTGAAAGGAGAGTTCTAATGAAAAAGCTATCTCTCGCACTTTCCATTTTATTTTTTGTTGGCTGCTCGCCCGACAACCTTCCGAAATATGACGAGCTCACCGGTCTTCGCATTCTGGCTCTGGTCGCCACTTCTCCCGAAGTCGATGCCGGTGGCAGCACGACCATCACCCCGATCGTCAGCGACATCACCGAAACGACCGCTCTGTCCTATGAAGCCGTCGGTTGTGTTGCCATCACCAGCGTTGACACCAGCTGCACGGGCAACCCAACCGCCACCGCACTTCAAAACGGAACCTTGAATTCGGGTGATATGACTGCCGCCCGCAGCTTCACGGGTTCCGCGGCCTCATTCACCGTCACCATTCCGTCCGCGGCCGTGATTTTCAATCAGCGCAATTCACAGGATCAATTCAATGGCATCAGTTACGTAATCAGCTACGTGCTTCGAAATTCGCGCGGCGAAAGCTTGCAGAGCTTCCGCCGCATCATTGTCTCCACCCGACCGGTGGCAGAAA
>CBIHNW010000008.1:0-194220 GCA_966211795.1 uncultured Bdellovibrio sp.
TGACATTTTACCTGAAACAAAGAACCCTGACATAATCGCAGTTACAGAACATCATATAATTTTTATTTGACAGCATTTTTGGTCGGAAACGCTTGAGAAAGATTCATATTTTCTTGCGTCTCTCTGACGCCCTTCATTCGCTCGCACTGGCTCTGCATTGCGATTGCTGACCGTGATTCGAGACCAGCCCTAAATTTTCAAATTCATTTGAACAGCCAGCCTGCAGGCGTGGTCGTTTTCACTTTTAAAACCCATGATAAGGTCGCTTTGAATTTACGAAAAACTTTTTTAGAGGAGATTAGCAATGAGAACTGAAATAGATAAAAAGTTGAGCAAGATTTTGAATATCAAAAATTTAAACGACACTTTCCTTATTCAGAAGACAGAAGGCCTGGTTAAAGAAGAGCGCGAAGTGCTCACAAATCTTTTGCATCACTTCCGCGAGATCGAAAGAAGAAGATTATTCTGCGATTACAAATATGAATCGCTCCGAGAAATGCTCGTAAAGCATTTTGGATATTCGGATGATGAGGCTTATCGTAGAATTTCTGCCATGTGGCTACTCAAAGACATTCCAGAAGTGGAAGAGAAGATCACAAATGGCGAGCTCTCGCTATCGCACCTAAGCCTTGCTCAGTCTTTCTTTCGAAAAGAAGCAAAGATTCAAAAAGTTGAGATTTCGAAAGAAGATAAGCTCGGTCTCTTAACAGAGATCAGTGAGCAAACAATCCGCGAAGCGCAAAGAATTATGCTTGCGCAATCTTCTGCGCCTGAAGAACTGCGGCCTGACAAAATGTCGATTATTAGCAGTAAAAAAATAGAATTCCGGTTCACTGCGAATAAATCCTTGGAATCCAAAATCTCAGAAGTCAAAGGTCTGCTCGCCCACAAACATCCAAATCTATCGATGGGAGAGCTCTTCGAAGTGCTTTGCGAAATTTCGATTGAGACTTTAAAAAAAGAAAAGACGACGACATCGAAAACCGAAAAAACCGCGACGCCCAGGAAAAGCTGCGTTAACAAAGTTCAGGTCAGCAAGCCGCAAGCCGATGAATCTCAGAATCTCACATCACCATCGAGCTTGAGCACAGATATTCAGGTCTCACGATCAGCGAGCACAACCACTATGGAGACTTCCACCGCAAAACCGAAATCCCAAGCTCAAATCAACCGTGAAGTCTGGCGAGAAAGCCATCACGCGTGCTGCAACTGTGGATCAAAGCGCGCTCTCGAGATCGATCACCTGCACCCCAAAGCCAAGGGCGGTGATGACACCAAAGAAAATCTCAGAATTCTGTGCCGGTTCTGCAATCAGCGCGCGGCCATCAAAGAGTTTGGGCAAATGAAGATGGATCTCTACCTGAATTAAAAAGCAAACTCCCGCATCAGACTCCTAGAAAGCGCGCAAGAATTCTTGTGGGTACGAAGGCGATTTTCGGAGTTCATCTGGTTATGGGGAGGACGCAGCCGATCGGTCATTCGTTCTGTGGTTTGGTTCCGTCTTTGACAAGGGTCAATTCTTTTCGGTCATTCAAAAGCCAGACGTCGACCTGATCCGGATTTCCCAATGGAGTTGCGAGCAAAATTTCGAAGTGATCTTTGTTTGCGGTGCAGCCCTGCTGGCAGTACTGGCGGTAGGCAGAAAGATCGATATCGCGGACAAACGGGCCATAGTGATAACCTTCTTCGTTCTCGCTCGCTTTTTCTCCGATCACAAAATCTGTACTGAGGCGTTGGCTGTCGACTTTGGCTTCGGCTGGGATCTCTGATAACGATTCCGAAGGTTCCAAAAACCCGGCCTTGAATGGAAGCTTCGGATTTCGATTGATCTCCATGGCGTCGATGTCGGTCACGAACTGGTCGTATTCGGCATGAAAGGCCAGCTGAGCCGTGTAGACCGTGGATAAAAAGCTCCTTGTCTGGCTTCTCAATTCCGCAACCTCGGCTGGCGTCAGATGCCGGGGCTCTTCGAAATTCTTGGCATCTTTTGCGACCGCGACTTGTTGAACCGAGGAATCAGAGGTTTTTGCGGCCACCGGTGGGGAAGGTGTCGCCTGAATTTCAGAGCTTGCCGCAGAGTTTTGCGAGCTTGGCGGACCATCTGCAATCGGGTTTGCAATTGCGCTTGAATTCGGGCTTGAAACTGCTGGGGGCGCTTTCTTGAAAAACAGGAAGGCGGCAAGGCCTAGAATCACCACTAAGGAAATATAAATTCTTCGTCGCATGATTTTTATTTTGGTTCGCCGATGCAAAAGTGTCCAGCGGGAAGATCGTGGCCCAGCTCTCGGTTAAAGCGCCCGCCGCCGTGAAGTAAAAGTCAGCAAGAACTCAGACCGATTGCTGCCAGGGTAAGAAAATCTGGAAGGTGGTTTGTCCGGGTTTCGAATTCACGGTGATTTCGCCTTGGTGTTCCTGGATGATACCGCGAGAGACCGACAGTCCGAGGCCGGTGCCTTCGCCGACTTGTTTAGTGGTGAAGAAGGGTTCGAAAATCTTATCCCGGATGTCGGGCGCGATTCCCGGTCCCGAATCGGTGACCAAAAATGTCAGACCCTGATCGGTTTGTTGAAAACTGAGATCGACTTTTTTGGTTTCTGATTTCATAACGGCATCAAAGGCGTTGTTCAAAAGGTTGATCAGCATCTGGCCGATCTGCACGGGCCGACACATCAGCTTTACATCCGGAATTTCGCTGACGTGCAGTTCGATCTGGTTATTGATGAACTTTTGCTTGCTGAGCTGAAGAGTTCTCTCAACGATCAAGCGGACCTGAGCTTGTTCGAAAGGGTCCCGCTCTCCTTGTCGGGAAAAGTATTGCAGGCTTTGGATGATGGCGCTGATGCGCAGGGAGGTCTCTTCCAGTCTTTGCACTGGCACCTTCCAGCTTTCGTTGCCGGGCAGGGTCTCATCGAGAAAGCGCTGCAGTTGGTAAGCGGTCGCGACGATGATGGCGAGTGGGTTGTTCACCTCGTGCGCGATCCCGCCCGCCATTTCACCAATCATCGAAAGCCGGGCCGCGTATTCAACTTTCGACCGCTGTCGTTCCATTTCCTTTTGGATGGCTTTCAGCTCATCGATCGGAACACCGACGACGATGGTGGCATTTTTGGGATTGAGCAATCGGACGAAGGATACGATGTAGGTGTGCGGTCCATCTTGTTGTTCGATGCTGACTTCTTGCACATGGGTTTCTGCATCCGATTTGCGAAAAGCGTCGGTCTGAGAATGCAGATTTGAGCTCAAGAAAAGTTTTTCGAATGATTTGCTGTATTCGATCCAGTCGCCGGATGGATCCGACATCGCCACGAAGCCGGGAACCGAGTTGATGACTTTTTTAAGTTTTTCCTTTTCGGATCGCAAGTTGCCTTCGGTTTCGTAGGTGTGCAGAAGGTCAGCCGAATGGGCATTAGAAACGACAAATAAGTACGCCAGGTAGGCAAAAAATATGCAGCCGATCACTCGAGAAAAGGCCGTGTTCTCGACGGCAGAATACAGAAGCATGGGCCATGCGATCAAAATTGAAACCAGCTTTTGTTGGCGAGGCACCGAGGCAAAAGAGTACGTCGTGCTCGAGATGTAACCCAGAATATTGAAGATGAAGATGATCCCTTGTTCAGATTGCAAACCGAATTCCTGAAAAGAAGTGGCGGCAAGAGCCGACCAGGTCAATGCAGTCAAATGGGAAAAGATCAATAGAACGGGGTAAGCCTTCACCAGTTTTTCAAAGTGATAACGGTTCCGATGGATGTAGAACATCCGGCAACTCTGCAGAAAAATAATCTGCAAGAAGCAATAGGCCATGAATCCATAGACATGATTGGATCGCGGAATTAAAGACCAGGCGATGAGACAGAGCAGACTCTGCGGAATGGAACCATTAACCGTACGGCGTAAAAATTCGATCTTGAGGCGATCTTGAAGCTTGAGATGATCATGCATTAGGATGTCCTCATCAAGAAGAACTATACATGATTTTCGAATCTGTCACAAAGGACTATGGGACTCGTCACGGTGCTTTTTTAAGCCATGGCGGATTTTTCGTGAGTGTTGGAGGAGCTTTTGGGAGGACGGTTTGTCTGAGCCCGAATTTCTTTAATCAGCTCAAGAAGATGTGGAAGCCGGATGGGTTTCGTCACAAATCCCACAAAGTTTGGACTGGATTTCAGATGCATTTCGTCATTGCCATGTCCAAAACCTGAAAGAAAGAGCATGGGAATCACCGGGGGTTCAAGGGCGCTCACGTTTCTCAGCAACTCGTAACCATCCCAGCCCGGCATCCGAATGTCGGTGACGATCAAGTCAGGGCGAGAACTTTGTATTTTCTCAAAGGCTTCTTTGCCATCACTGGCGCAATTGGTTTCGTAACCCTCGCGTTGCAGGAAGAGGGCGATAATGTCGCGAAAATCACTTTCATCATCAACCAATAGGACCTTAAAAGCCATAATTGGACTCTCCTGCCGTACAATATGCGCTTCTATTTATCAAAAGTCAGGGCATCAACCCATGCCTTTCGGCAAAATGGGATTCTTCGTCAAGTCTTTGCAAAGTTCTGCGCAAATATTCCTTCAGACCGCCGGCGCGACGGGTTTCGAGCCTGCTGCCGGCTGGATTTTGCGGGGCACTTTTTGGGCTCACTGTCTAAGCCGTGAACGGCTCGCGCGTGCGGGACGCGGTTTCTTTTCTCTCGACCAGAGAAGGGTTTTTGCATCTCAGGCGGGGATGAAAAAGACAGCTTCACTTTTGATTTGTATCGGCCTTTTCGCTGGCACGTCCTCGACCGCCTTGGCTCTTTCCAAGGCCAGCTTTCCGTCCATTTTGCAGCGCCTGACCCCGGAAAAAAACTACATCACCGCTTCGGTTCCCCAGCTTGCCCAATTGAATGCGGCCCCTTCGCTCGAGGCCGCGGCGCAGATCGTGCGGGATATGGTGTATTCGCAGATCGCTTTGCAACCGAAATCGCAGGCATTGCCCCAGGACGCGGTGGTGTTCGATGCCCTGATCAAGAAACGACAGCTGACCTTCGTGATCGTGCCGGGGCTTTTGGGCGAGTTCATTCAAACCCGCGCTTTCGAAGAAGTTTTCTCGCGGCCTTCGTCTTACCAGAAAACTTGGCAGAGCCTGGCGCTGAAATCAGGTCTGACGGATCCGCGCCTGGATTTGCAAAAGTTCGCTGACGAGAATCGACCCATCGGCGAGATGATCGATGCCGCCAGCATTGATGACAAGAGTGGCAAGCCTTTGATCAAGGTCATCATCTTAACGACAAAGCTGGGCTCTTTGGAATCGGTCGGCGACAACGTCAAGCAGGCCCAAGTTTTCAATCGCCGTTTGGAAAAGTACGTGCAGATCAGCCACGACCAGAACCTGGTTCTGTTGGGATATTCGCGCGGAACACCTTTGGCATTAGAGATGATCACGCAGGCGCAGAAGCAGAATCTTTCTTATTTCAGCAAAGTCAAAGGCCTGGTCGCGCATGCCGGAGTGATCATGGGATCTTCGCTGGCCGATCTGACGGCCGATGAAAGCACCGAGAGCGGACGCTTGTTTGCTGGCGCGCGCGAGCTTGCCGACAGTTTGCAATACAGTCACGATCCACTTTTGCACGCCGTGAAATACGCCGAAAATTCGGCCGCCATCGCGAAATTCGTGGGGCTGGTGGCTTTGAACACCAAACCTAATTTTCTGTCCACCTTGAAGACGATTCAAAACGGGGACTTCCATGCGACCTCGGCCCTGATTTTGGGAATGATTGATCAATTGAAGCTGTTGATGATCACGGATTTCAACGGTCACGTCAGCCGCGTGAAAACACTGATCAGCGAGATCCTGATTTCGGTCGAGCAACTGCGCACGGGTCCGAGCAAGCAGTGGTGGACGAGCCATGATCTACCAAAAAATATCGATTATTATTCGCTCTCGGCGGTGATGGTCGATAAGGATCGCGGCGGCATCGAGCAAACGGTGTATCAAGCGCACGAAGGCTACGATGACACTTTGGATGACGACGGACTTTTGGACAACAAACGAACTTACGAGAAGGCCACAGGCATCGCGCTCAATGACTCGCAAGTGGCCATTCACCAAAGTCAATTTCTACCCGGCGTGATCGCGGGTTTGAATCCCCACAATCAAGATTTAAATTTCCAGTCTTTGGGAATTTTGCAGACTCATCATTGGGGCGTTTCGTTAAAAGCGGTCAATGCCGAAAGTGATGGCCGCGTCAGTCCTTTCCCGCGGGAAAAAATTCTGCAGGCGCTGGCGATTTATTTAAATCAATAATCGAGGCGAAATTTCGAGTGGCAGGCGCTGGGCGCTGGTGAAGCAGAGACCTGGTTGAACACAGGCCTCTGCGTGATGGGTGCTTGGACGGAATATCGCCTAAGGCTGTCCGTAATTCAGCGGCAGGAATTGCAAGCGGTCCCAAGGAAATCCTTCGAGAACCGAATAGTCCGGCTTTCCTTCAAACAGCCCATTGGATCCATGATAAGGATCTGCTTTTCCCAGGACCGTGTAAGAGATCGGCGCCTGCGCGCGAATGGCCACCGAGCCTGATTTGTCCCAAACAACAAATCCATATTTTTGCGCGGCTTTGGCGATGACCTTGGCGGCCTTCGTGATCGGTAACGCATCGACGTTGACGGTGGGATCTAGACGAAAGCGGATGCCTTCGGGAATGATCCCGGCACCATTGCCATCACCCCGAGACGCCGGCCACGAAATGACATTCCATGCGGCCATGTCGACCAAAGCGATGCCGATGGCGTGGCGAATTTCTCCGCGCTGCAGTTCTTCGGCGGTCACTTGACCACCCAGAAACGGCAGTCCCGTCGCCGTGGTTCCGTACGCGCCAAACAGGCCATTGCTTTTCGAGACATTTTGCATGCGGCCTCCCCAGCAAGCGCTGAAGCTGCTGCCATTTTTCTCGGTCACCCAGAATTCATAAAGCGTGTCGGTCGATGGCGAGTAGATGGACATTTCTGAATCCGTGCCTTCGGCCGGAACGGCGTAGCTCGGAATCGGAACTTGTTGCCACTGGCTGATCAGATTCGGATCGGCGTAGCCGCGATTCTGACAGTCGTTAAAGCCGACATTCTGCTTCGGCGACGACGCATCGGCGATGTAGACGGGGCTTGCGTACGCGTCCGTGTTCAGATTGACGGTGCCATAGTATTTCGCTTTCTGTTGCAAAAAGTTATTCACGAATTGCGCCGAATTTGGATGCAAGGCCACGTTGGTTGGAATGGGCGTGTACCAAAAGCTGGTCGGCGCAAAGATGTGATCAGTCGGCAGATCATTCGCCGAGACCGGCGGTTGCGCAGGTACCGGTGCTGGAGCGGGAGCAGGAGCAGGAGCAGGAGCTGGAGCCGGAGCAGGAGCCGGAGCCGGTGCGGTCGAGATGACCGACGAGTATTGGCAAACCTTATCAAAGCCCGGAAGTGGATCGCCAAAAATCGAGTTGCTGCAGCTAACCGATGAGGTTGCTGTTTGGTAAGCATAGGTTCCGTTCAATCCGTAGCGAACCTGACGGGTTCCGGAAAAAGAACAAAGTTGATCTTCCTGCGCGCAGGCGGTCCACGTGACCGTGGGCACCGGTGCTGGTGTCGGTGCGGTTGTCACAGATTCACTGGAGAATTGGCAAATTTTTGCCGCGTTCTTTAAAGGATCACCGAAAGTTTGGTTGGAGCAAGAGACCGGGCCCGTCAATGTCAGCGTCTTATAGACACCGTTTAAGCCGTAGCGAATCTTCTTCACTCCCGAATAACGGCATGTTCCGCCTTCATTTGCACATTTGGTCCAGGTCACGGCGGCTTGCGCTCCGGCAAGCCAGGTCAGCGATACGACGGTCCACAAAAAGATGAACTTCACAATTCCCCCTCACTGTTGTTGTCACAGCAATCAAATTGAATTTTCAAAATGCGTTTCATTTACGGTAACAAAATTCAGAAAATTATCGATTGACCGTTTTGACGCGCAAAATTCGAGCGCCGTCTGAAAGACAATCCACACAGAATTGAACCGTTCTGAAATGAGACGCCAACAAGTTCGCGCCTGAAAATGAGACGCTGCTCGATTGACATTTTTGACTCGCAACAGTTTTCCCTGAGAGGAAAAAACCCTTCGTGCTATTCTGTAACCTATATTTTATTGGTTCAGGCAAGACGCCAAAATTGAATGCGGAGCCCGAGATGCAGAATGAACTGATGTTTGGCATCAATTTAAATTGGCAGCAGGTGTTCGAGACCTGCGACAACTTGATTCGTGCCGGTCATTTCCAACAGGTCGTCGCGATGTTTAACGGTCTCAAAGCGAAAAAGATTCCACGCCCGCAGGCACAGCGGGTGGCGCATTTTTATTATCGAATCGGGATGTTCACGCAGGGTCTGCAAGTGTTAGCGCCAATTGTATATCCCAAGAAATCTTTCGGTCGCGAGCCCGCCAGCGAACTGGAAATCGCCACCTACGCCATTCTGCTGATTAAAATTGGCTCGGTTCAAGAAGCACAAAAATTATTGGCAAGTCTGTCCGAACGCACTCCCGAGGCCTTTCTTTACCGTGCCTTTGCCGATCAGGCCGAGTGGAATTACGAAAGCGCGATCTCTCACCTTCGAAGGTATCTATCCTTTCCAGAGCTGTCTGATTATGAGATCGCCATTGCCCAGGTCAATTTGGCGGCGGACCTGATCGATGCCGGTGAAACGCAAGAAGCGAAACCTTTGCTGGTGGATCTAACCGAAAAAAGTCGGATCCAGGGCTGGAAGCTGGTGCAAAAAAACTGTCGCGAGCTGCGTGGCCAATTGGCGGTGGCGCTAAAGGATCTCACCGCCGCGGATCAAGCCCTCAAAGAAGCGGTGGCTCTCGATCCCAGTCGTGATAGTGGCATTTTTGATTTTTTTGTCGATAAGTGGCGAGCCATCGTGAGCTTGCAACAAAATCCGCAAAGCGTGCAGGCGCAAAACGACTTGCGCGCCATTCGCGCAAGGGCGCAAGAGCTGCAACATTGGGAGAGTGTTCGCGAATGCGATCGTTGTCTGGCGCTAGTTTTGAAGGATCCTGAATTATTCCGGCAGGTTTTCTTCGGAACACGGTTTCCGGCATACCGGCAAAAACTGATGCGCGAGGCGGGCGAATGGGCAAGGCTGCCATCCACCCACATTCGTGGCTCTGCTCAGGGAGTTGTTTTCGATTTGGTGACGGCCCAATCCGATGATGGACGGATCAAATTGAAGACCGGAACAACCTTGCACCGAATGCTGCTGGCGCTGGCGGCTGATAGCTATCGGCCTTTGTACGTGGGTCAGCTTTTTGCCTTCGCTTATCCGCAAGAATGTTTCATCGCCGAATTTTCAGAAGGCCGGGTCGCGGCCGCCGTCTCGCGCCTTCGCAAATGGGCCGAGACAAATGGACTTCCTCTTCATTTTGAAGTCAAAGATCAGTTCTACCGCATGATCATTGACGAATCCCGGGGGCCCTTTGGTCTTCGTTACACACTGGACGTTCAAGCCCGTGATTTGGAAGGCGTGATGGAATCTCATTTTGTCCGGCTGAAAGGGAAGCTCAACGTCGCCGAATTTTCTTCGAAGCAGGTCGTCGAAGCTCTCGAGATTTCAAAATCAAGTGCGGTGCGCCTGCTGGGCTGGGCGCTGAAACACGGGAAGCTCGATGCCTCGGGAAATAACAAAGCAACGAAATACAGGTTCACCACATGAACAAATTGAAGCGTCATGGTCTCGGCACATGGATCTCTTTACTGCTAGCGACTTTGCTGATCGTCGAATATCAGGCGTGCTCGCCGGCGAAATTTGCCTCTCTGGATTCGTTGACCCCTTACCTGGCGATGAACGGCAATGGAGATTCTTATTCCGGAAAGCCGGTGTTTTTCAATGCGGCCGAAAGTGGCAATCCCTGCAATCGTTTATCGAATCAGGGTCATCCTTTTCCTTCGCAACAAATTTTTGCCATCAACGGCGTGTATTCCTTGGTCCGAGAAAATTGCCACGACATCGTTCCACGCGCCTTGGATGTCAGTTCGTTGCAAATCAGTGCGGATGGAACCAGCCTGCAGTATCAAGGGCACAGCTTTGCCCTGCAAAATGATTTGACTGAATTCAATCAGGTGCCGGTGGTTTGTTCTTCTGGCAAGTCGATCGACACCGTCATGGGAAATCTGTTTTTCAGCCCCCTCAATTTGGCCGAGTCCGTGTGGAGAGTGCATCCAGAGATAACCGCACAGCTGGATGGATCGATCGAAGCCCTTCCCAAATTTCGCGTCGAAGTGACAGATGCGCAGGCGCTTGAAGATTGGCGGCGGGTTTCGCAAAACGCAAACCTTTCGCCCAAGACGGATTACGTCACGACCTTTTTGCTTCAGGCCGGCAGCAGTGACTTGGCCAGCATCAGTTACAACGAACTGCCTGCGGGGCAGTTCGTGGTCGTTGTTGACTTGCGCAACGTCCAGGCCTGGATTCAATACCAAACGGGTGCCGCGAATCCGGTGGTCACTTCGGTTCAGCGCTACGGAGATGCGGTGGCGGTCTCGGTTGCGTTCACGTCATCGGCGAGCATGAATGGGCCGGGTGGGGATATCGGGGTCGCACCCTATCGCCCTGGCAATAACGATCGCTACAGCGTGGGCGATTCGATTTATGCCACGGCCGCAAGCCTGAATTTATGTCGCTAGTCGTGGTTGGAGAAATCTTTGACGGAATCCCGCGGGCGCATTCGGGACCCTGTTAGATTTTCGACACCTTTTTCAAAATCTCGAGAATGATTCGCTCTTATTTTATAAATAACTGAATATTATGCACTCGGCAGCGTAATTTTCTTTGCATAATGAAGAACAAAGTTCCAATTCGTTTTCGCCGGAACGCCTTTGCGACCAGCTGACGATTCTTTGAAAATAAAAAAGAGATCTCGGAATCGTTGATATTTCCATCAAAGAGATAAACATCGACAGCCTTCACTGCTCGAAAAAAAATTATGAGAGTTGAAATCGAATCGTTTCGCCCCTGTTCGCTTCCGCCTCGATCTGAGACATGGTCGTTGGATTGCAAACACACTCTAAGTCTGGTTCGCACATGTGTGATCAGACAGGGGGAAGAGTGAATAAAACGAAAGAACCGACCAATATGAAAAAGTTCGTGGCCGCCATCATCGCCTCGGGCTTTCTGTCTGTCAGTGCGCTGGCGGCAGACCTCTATGTTTCACCCAATGGTAATGACTCGGCGGCAGGGACAAAGGCAGCGCCGTTTCAGACGATTTCAAAGGCGGCCAGTCTCGCCGTGGCCGGAACGACCGTGCACGTGGCACCCGGCACCTATAATGGAAATGTCTCGACAAGAAAAAGTGGAACCGCGTCTGCGCCCATTCGTTACGTCTCGGATGCAACGTGGGGAGCAAAGATCATCGGAACCGGCACCGATTATCACTGGAACAATGCTGGAAGCTACGTCGAAATCTCGGGCTTTGATGTGTCCGGTCCCGGACGTGGTGGAATCTTGAATAATGGATCTCACACCTTGATTTCCAACAATCATGTCCACGATCTCAAGGTTTCTGGTGGATGTACAAGCTCTGGCGGCGCCGGTATCGTCAACGCAAACTATGCGGCTTCGGATTGCGACATCATCGGCAACGTCGTTCATGACGTTGGTGTGCCGGGCTCCTGTAATGGTGTGCAAGGAATTTACCACTCGGTCTTGCGCGGAAAGATCGCCAATAATATTTCGTACCGCAACTCGTCTTTCGGTATTCACTTTTGGCATGCAGCCGACCAATCTACAATCATCAACAACACGGTTTTCAATAATGGCTCATCTAATATGGGGGGCGGTATCGTTGTCGGTCGCGGAGACACTGGGACCGGCATCCTGACGAACACGTTGATCGCTAATAATATCGTGTACAACAATCCGGCAACCGGCATCACTCAGTATTGTTACGCGGGTGAGAGCTGCATCGGCTCTGGTAACGTGGTCGCGAACAACTTGGTTTACGGCAGCCGAACGGCCATTTCATTAAGGGTGGGCTCGGCAACCGGAACCATCGCCGCCGATCCCCAATTTGTGAATTACCAAGCCAATGGCTCGGGTGATTATCATCTGAAAAGCACTTCGCCGGCGATCGACAAAGGTCAGCTGGCTTCGGCTCCAAAAACAGATCTGAGCAACGTGGCTCGTCCTCAGGGAAATGGTGTGGATTTGGGAGCTTATGAATTCGCAAGTCTCTCACCGTCGCCTGCGCCGACACCGGCTCCAACTCCAGATCCAACTCCGGCGCCCGCGCCAACTCCGGATCCAGTTCCTGCGCCGGCTCCAAAGCTTTCGCTCGGTGCAAACTCTTTGATCCCTGGCCAGGCCTTCACCGTGACGCTCAGTCAAGCTGACGCCAGCAATGCCAATGACTATGTCGCACTCTACCTGGCCAGTGCGGCAGATGCGGATTGGAGCTACGATGGACAAGTCATCGATGTTGCCGGAAAGCTGACTTTCAATTTTAAAGCACCGGCGGATCCAGGTGTTTATAACATTCGTTTTTTCGCGGCGAACAATGCGCAAAAACGCCTGGCCCTGAGTGCCAACATCACCGTGGCCAAACCATCCGCACCGATCATTCAATTGTCCGCCACGGCATTGCGCTTTGGCTGGGTGAAAGTCGGCAGTTCAAGTGCCATTCAATTTGTGACGATCAAGAATGTCGGAAATGCCGCCCTGAACTTTGTTTCAAGCGCGTTGTCTGGAAATTTCGCCTACGGAAATTTGGGAACCTGCACCAGCTCATTGCCAGCGGGGCAAAGCTGCACTTACAGCGTCAAGTTCTTGCCAAAGGCGAAGGGTGCGCGATCGGGATCACTGGTGATTAACACGAATGCGCCAGCGAATGGAGTGATCAAGGTTGGACTGTCGGGATCCGGATATTGATCTGAATGTCGGACAACAATGGACGGGAAATTGCAAACCCACGGATGGGAGGATTCTATGAGTAAAGAAAAATTAATTGATCAAAATATTTCGGATCTGCGCCAGCCTGGCGAGCTTCCGTTGAAACTTGTCACTTGGCTGATCACGGGAGCGGCTGTCGGCGCAACGGCCGCCTATTTTTGGGATCCCGCTCGGGGATTAAAACGAAGACATGTCTTAAAAGATCAGACCATTGCGCGAAGCAAGGAACTGAAAGAGTTTGCGACCGGAGTCGCCCTGGATGTCGGCAATCGCCTGAGGGGAATTGCGGCGGAAGCTCGTGGTTTTGTAAATTTCCAGCCGGTGAATGATGAGACTTTGAACCAAAGAATTCGTTCGGAATTCGGCCGCAAGATTCGCCACGCCAGATCGATTGATTCTTTCGTCAAAGATGGCGTCGTCACTTTGGCGGGCCCCATTTTAGCCGACGAGGTCAGCGCCTTGCTTCGTTGCGTGCGCCGGGTGCGCGGCGTTCGGGATATTGTGAATCGGTTGCAAATCAGCGAAGTGGCCGATGGCATCTCCGGATTGCAAGGATCGGGACCTGAGTATTTGCAGTGAGATTCTGCGCCAGGCCCCGTTCATCATGCGATCAGTACGTGAATGTGGTTTTGCAGTTGAAAGAGACTTTTTTCACCATCATCGGAGTTGGATTCTTGTAGTAAAGATTCGAATCGACAAAGGCAAAAGAAAGTTTCTGGTCCCAAGTTCCCGGAAACACGGGGCCTGCCGACACAGGGCCATTCGGCGGGGCGAATTGGATGAAGACGCTGGTAAAGTGAAAGATATTTTGCGGGCTTGCTTTCAGCTCAAACATCAAATCACCTTTGTCTTCTTTAGCGGTGTAAGTTTCGGTGAAGATTTTCTCTTTGGTGTCACCGTTTGTGACGTCAATGCCATCAACGCCTTGAACTTTCAGGCGAAAGGTCAATTGCCAATCCTGTTTCGACACATCACTTGAAGCCTTGATGACGTCGAAAGAAAGAGATTGGATTTGCGAGATCACGGTGCCACCACCAGAGTCCACCGAAGAATCTCCAACCGCGTCGCAGGTGCCGGACCAATTTTGAGCCAGTGCAAAGACCGGGGATAAAAGCAAAAGAAGGGCGAGTGTTTTCATTTTTTCTCCAATTCATTTATTGTGTCTTGAGAGAATGCGTCGCGACTTCTGGTCGAGCGGGCTTGCGATCAAGCACCGACAATAGATTTCGCCACGAATTCTGAATCGTGGCGAATATAGCAATGGAAGCTCAAAAGGTCCTGTGTTTTTGTTTAGAATCGCCGGAAATTTCCTTCTTTTCAGAGATGAATAAATCATCGACATCTCTTCCAAAAAGGCTCGTGGGAGCGAGATGAATCTCGGCGTGCGAGGCTCATCCCACGGGGACGTGTTCGGTCAGCTCCTGTGCCTTTGCTTTCTTGGATTGTTCAAGTTTGGAAAGAACCAAGTACATCGAAGGCACCACGAAAAGTGTCAGGATTGTCGATACGATAGTTCCACCGATGATCGTCAAGCCCATCGGACCACGGGTTTCCGAACCAATGCCGCCGCCGAAAATCAGGGGCAAGGCTGCCGTCACCGTCGCCACCGAGGTCATCAAAATCGGGCGCAGACGCACCGGACATGCTTTTAACAGCGCGTGCTCGGGATCATCTTGGTTGTGTTCCCGAACCTGGTTGGTGAATTCCACCAGCATGATCGAATTCTTTTTGGCGATACCCATCAGCACGATCAATCCGATAAAGCTGAACAAGTTCAACGAAGTCCCCGTGCCCCAAAGTGTCAGCAGCGCGCCGGTTGCGGAAAACGGCAGGGCCATCAACACCGAAATCGGATGCACGAACGAGTTGAATTGCACCGCCAAAATCAGGTAAGCGACCAAGATTCCGATCATCAAAGCGCTGTACAGACTTTTGAAGGACTCGCTAAAGCCGGCCGCGGCTCCTTCTAAATTCAGACTGTAGCCCGGCGGCAAGATCTCCACCGCGATTTCTTTGGCGCGGTCCAAGACTTTGGCTTGCGACAAACCCGGAGCCAAGTTTCCGAAAACGGAAATCGAGCGCTGACGGTTGATGCGCGAAATGGACTGGGAAACATCGTTAGGCTTCATGGTGACGAATTCTCTGAGCGGCAATCGGTTGCCGGCATAATTGCGCACATCCAGGTTTTTGATATCTTCTGGCGAGTGAATCTGGTCATCCGGAATTTTAAATCGGATGTCGTAGCGTTTGCCATCATCCGTGTACTGACCTTGTCGGTAACCACCGACGGCAATCTGCAAGAGCTGCGAAACCGACTCGACACTGACCCCGCGCAAGCTCATGGCGTTGCGATCCGGTGAAATCAGAAGCTCGGGAATCCCTTTGCGGTAATCCTTATCGAGATCCACCGCTAACTTTTCTTTTTCAAGGCGTTCCATCATTTCGTCGGACTTGGTCGCCAGCACCGCCAAATCAGGACCGCGGATGTTGAATGAGACCGGGTTCTGTCGACCGGTCGCCAGATTTCGCGCGGAATTATCACGCATCGAAATGCGCAGGTCCTTCAGCGCCTTGAATTTCTTTCGCAGTTCATTCATGACTTGCACGTGGGTCAATTGGCGCTCTTCACGTGGCTTCAGGGTGATCGGCAAAAAGATGGATGAAGGAACACCACCCGGACCGCCACCGCCACCGACCGAGACCAGATAGCTGGCCACTTCGGGTTGGGTCTTGAGGATCTTTTCGAGCTCGAGCGCCATCTTGTTCGAAGTCTCAAGTGACGAGCCGGGAGGGGCCTGCGCCGAGAGAATGATCAAATCCTGATCCTGCAGGGGAACCAGTTCTTGGCGCACTTTCGACACCAAGACCAAAGAGATTCCGAAGACAATCAATGAAACAACAACGATCGTGCCCTTCCAGTTCAGCGAGCTGGCCAACATCGTCTGGTACTTTTTTCCGAGCTTTTCGAAAATATTTTCCAGCGCGTGTTCGAACTTGGAAACTTTGGGTTCGGAGGCGTACAGGGCGGCCGCACGCATCGGCGTGATTGTCACCGCTTCCAAGAGCGAGAGCAAAACTGCGCCGCAAAGGGTGACGCCGAATTGAAAGAAGAATTTCCCGACAATTCCGCTCATGAAAATCACCGGCAAGAAGACGGCGATCACGGCCAGGGTCGAAGCGATGGCGGCGGGTAAGACTTCTTTGGCGCCGTCGCTGGCCGCTTGGGTCGAAGATTTTCCCATGCGGTAGTGACGGACGATGTTTTCGAGCAGCATGATGGCATCATCGACGACGATCGAAATCGCCAAGGTCAATGCCAAGAGTGAAAACAGATTCAGGGTGAATCCGGAAAAATAAAGAATCGCGAAGGTCCCGACAATCGAGGTCGGAAGCGAGAATAAAATATTGAGTGCCGCTTGAAAGCTTCCGAGAAACAGGAAGCAGACGACGATCGTGATCAGGGCGGCGACCCACAGTTTTTCCTTGGTCAATGCGACGGTGGCCTTGGTCGACTTGGTGAAATCAACGGTGACTTGGTAATCATATCCTGGTGGAAAGTTTGGTTTGATCTCCGCTAATTTTTTTCGGACCGCATCGGCGACTTCGACCTCGTTCGAACCGCGCTGTTTGCGCACCTGCAAGCCGATCGCCTGCGTGCCGTCGATTCGCGAGATGCGGCGGATGTCGGCCAAGCCCTCTTCGATGGTGGCGATGTCTTGAACCCGGATTTCCACTTCGCTATTGATGGTTTGACCACCGCGCTTCAGGATGCGGATGTTTCCGACTTGTTCAGGAGAGACGGCTTCGCCCAACCAGCGCACACGAATTTCGCGTTGGCCGTCGACAAATTGTCCGGCTGAACTTTCGATGTGCTGAGTGCGCAAGGCCTCAGTCACATCGCTGACGGTCAGATCGTATTTTTTGATTTTCTTGGGATCAATCCACACCCGCATGTTGGGATCCGGGTAGCCGCCGGCGGTGACTTGACCGATGCCCGGTAGGAACTGCAGCTGATCCAAAAGATAATTGTTCGTCCAGACCAACATTTCCTTCATCGATTTGCCGCCATAGACAGCGACGATCAGGATCGGGTCATCATCGGGATTGGATTTTCGAATCACCGGTGGATCGACGTTGGCGGGCAGACGCAGCTGGCTTAAGGCCGATTGCACCTCTTGCAGGGCCACGTCGACGTTGCGACCGATATCGAATTCGAGATTGATGGAAGCCGAACCTTGATTGGCGGTCGAGCGCATCTCCTTCACGCCTTCGATTTGCAGCAGGCGCTGCTCGATGGGTTCAATCAAGTCTGCTTCGATGACCTCGGGCGCCGCCCCTTCGTAGGTCACTGAAATATTTAAGACCGGAAAGTCGACGTCGGGCATTTGGCTGATGCCCAGGCGATTCAAGCAGATCGCGCCGAAGATGATCATGGTGGCCATCAAGACCCAGGCGAAAACCGAGCGGCGGATGGAAAGGTCGATGAGATTCATTCTTGAGCTCCTTGAACAGACAGATGACCGGAGACGACTTGCAAATTGGCGTAATTCATCTTGGTGAGAATCCTCTGACGCTCGAGCGTGCGCTGCGAGGCCTGATAGGTCGTGAGCGCCTGCAAGACTTCGAGATTGGTCACGTTGCCGCGACGGTAATTGCGTCCCATGATTTCATAATTCCGTTTTGAAAAATCGACGGCCTTTTCGTACTTTTCAATCTGCATTTTTGACGAGTTGAAAGAAGCGTAAAGCGTCTTCACCTGAGTCTCGGCGCTGCGAAGTATTTTTGTCAATTCCAGCTCGCGCTCTTGCGAGAGCGCTTTGGCCTGACGGACCTGCGAACTGACAGAGCCACCTTGAAACAGCGGCAGGGTCAATAGCACCTGCGCGTCCGTCGAGCCACCCGGAGTGTCCCCCGGTCTTTGAAAATTATAATTCGCCTGCAGATCCACAGAAGGCCAATGCTGGCCCGAAGCGAGATCAATTCCTTCTTTGGCGGCGCTGACTTGTGATTTTGCAGCCAGCACATCAGGGCGATCCTTGAGCTTTTGAAGAAAGAAGGCGACATCCGGGGTTGAGGGTAGGGTGGATGCCGCCTCCACTAAAATAACGTTGGAATCCCAGCCGGTGAGATAGGCCAGGTTTTGTTTCGAGATCTCCAATTGGCCGCGCGTGTTTTCCAGCTGCGCTTCCAGAGTGGAAACATTGGATTGAAAAGTCAGCAGGTCGCTATCTTGAGATTTGCCGATCTTCAGAAAATCGCGCAGCTCTTTCAGGCGTCGATTGTTGGCTTCGATTTCATTTTGGTAATTCACTTCGTCGCTTTGGTTCGACAGCACGGTGTAATAAGCGCTGGTCACATCGGTCAATAGCTGGCGCTTGACGAGCTCGATCTGAAATTTCTGAGCGGCGGTCAAAGCCTTGCGCTGATTCAAGAGGGCCAGTGTGCGAAAGCCCTGAAACAAAGGCTGATTCAAAGTGAGCTTTCCGTAATTCGAAGGTCCCGTCGCCGTTGAATTCCCCCAGCGATTGTTATCCGTGTAAAGCGGAAGCGTGCCTTGCAGGTTCGGCAGAAATCCGGCCTGGGACTGCGTTTCCAGTTCCTGCACCTGGGTCAAAATCTCTTTTTGAACCGCCACATCTTCGCTTCTTTTCAAGGCAGAGGTGTAGGCATCTTCCAGCGAGAAAGCTTTCGGCGCGGCTGTCGCGGCGGTAGGAGGGGCGGAGGTCAAGCCCTGGGTGAATCCCGTGGCGCACCAGAATAAAGGAATGAGAATCAAGCAAAGAGGCTTTGCCAGCATGGGTCGCATCATTTGAATTGGCCTTTCGACCTTTTCAGAATCACCTTTGGCGGTCCAGATGTCTTTAGGGTATTTGTCGTAGATTGTAACAATTTGTCAGAATTGAAATCTCTGATTTCCAGGCCTGGGACAAGTGCATATACTCGAGCTGTGGAGAAAACGATTTTAATTGTCGACGATGATACCGAACTCAACCGATTGCTGACCAGCTATCTGGCGCAATTTGGTTTGAAGGTTCTCTCGAGCACGCGTCCCGAACTGGGGCTGCAAGTGCTGAAAGAGCAGGCGCCGGCCTTGATCGTGCTGGACGTGATGCTGCCGGGAATGAACGGTTTTGAAACATGTCGTGAAATTCGGAAGATTTCCAAAGTCCCCATCATCATGCTGACCGCACGGGGCGAGCTCAGTGATCGCATCGTCGGTCTCGAGCTCGGCGCCGACGATTACATCCCGAAACCTTTCGAGCCCCGTGAACTGGTGGCGCGCATTCAATCGGTCTTGCGCCGAACCGAAGGCAATCTCGTTTCCAATAAACAGATTTTTCGCTCGGGCGAATTGCTGGTTGATTTTGAAAAAGCAACGGCGATTTTAGCGGGTGAAGATCTGCTGCTGACCTCGGCCGAATTTTCGGCCCTGTGGCACCTGATGGAAAATGCCGGCAAAACCATTTCCCGCGAAGATATTTTCAAACATCTGCGCGGCGTGAGCTGGGACGGATTGGATCGTTCGGTCGACATGCTCTTAAGTCGCATTCGCACCAAGCTCAAGGACTCGACCAAACAGCCTCAGTACGTGAAGACCATGTGGGGCGAAGGTTACCGTTTCGTCGGCGAGGTCGTGCGTGAATAAAATCCGCGAATCCATTTTTCTCAAACTGGTCTTGGTTTTTCTTTTGGCCGGAGTGTTATCGGTCGGCGTCTTCGTCACGTTCAAGTATTGCGCGTTTCAGGGCAGCCGCTTTCGCGAAACGCGGGCCAAGCATTGGGTGCAGTATTCGCAAATGCTGGTGGAAAAGATGGGTCCCGCACCCGACGAAAAGGAGATTCAGGATCTCGCGCATCGCTGGAATCTCTGGATCCGGGTCGAACAATCCGGAAAGAGCATGGCCTCGGGACCACACGTGCCAAGCCTTCAAGAAGTTGAAAACGGCACGGACTTTTTCTATAACGGCGAGGGCTTTCGCTTCGGTCCCTACAAGAATCACTTGGTCGCCGAAATTTTCTCCGCGGGCTCGACTCGATTTCTATTCTTGATCCAAAAAGATGCGTATTCCTTGGAAGAGCATCCGGAAATGTTGTTCGCGCCGGCGCTTTTCATTTTACTTCTTTTCTTCGGCACTTATTTGGTGATTCGCCGAATCTTGCGGCCGCTGGTGTCGCTCGAGAAGGGTGTGACCGAAGTCACTAAGGGAAATTTGAATGTGGTGATTCCGGGGGAAAGCCAAGACGAGCTCGGACGATTGGTTCAATCCTTTAACAAGATGACCGAGCAAGTGCGCATGATGATTCAATCCAAAGAACAACTGCTCTTGGATGTCAGTCATGAATTTCGCTCACCGCTGACGCGAATCAAGGTTGCATTGGAAATCAATGATCCGGATGCCCAGCGCTCGATCAAAAGTTCGGTGCACGAACTTGAGACCATGGTCAGCGAACTGTTAGAGTCCGCGCGTTTGAACGATGCTCAGGGAAAGTTAAAGCTGGAACGCTTGGACCTGGTCGAGCTTCTGTCGGACCTGATTCCGCATTACGTGAAAAGTGCCCCGGGAATTTTGATGCGGGCATCGGATGGCCCGATTTATTGCAAAGCCGATCATTCGCGTCTGTACATGGTGTTTAAAAACCTGATTGAGAATGCGTTCAAGTATTCGGCCAATCAAACTCGGCCGGTTGAGATTCAGGTGCGTTCGCTGGATGCCTCGGTGGTGCGGGTGATCGTCAAAGATTACGGCATCGGCATTCCGAAAGAAGACCTGCCCTTGATCTTCGAACCTTTTTACCGTGTCGATCGCTCGCGCGTGCGCACTACCGGCGGCTACGGCCTGGGACTTTCTTTGTGCAAGAAAATCATCGCCGCGCATGAAGGCCAAATCACTGTCGAGAGCGAAGTCGGCCAGGGTGCGAGTTTCATCGTGGATCTGAAGGTTTAAGCGCTCAAAATCAGACCAAGGTCAGGCCGCTGAATGATTTAAATTCGGTCACCGCGAAGCTCTTCCTTTAGCCCAGTTCAATACCTGACTCTTTCAAAAGTCACTCTCCTTTGAGACCATAGGCTCATTGGGGGAATTATGAAAATTGCGACGGCTGTCGGTGGAATCTTGTTTTTATCAAGTCTTCAATCCTTTGCTCTGTGGCAGGATGTTCAACAAGATTTCTGGAGCTCGGCAACGTCCCCCAGCGTAATTTTCAACCAATCAGGCGAAGTCTTTGCCGGTAAAGATTTTAAGCAAACGGTGAAGGATTCCGATCGCCAAGTCTTCGAATACACCAGCAAGGGTGGTGTTATTACCAATCAAATTACGTACGGCTACAAGGACTATAAGTCTGAGGACGGAAAAAAACTTTTCCAGTACGCCGTTTCGGATCGCAAAATCAATGGCGTCAGTTACACCAACGTCACAACCTTCAGCGGCGAGAATCGGATCTGGCATCAATCCTTCTGCCGAGGCAATCAGTGTTTCACGGTGACCGGACGTATTTGCGATGATCTGAAGAAGAAGTTTGGAGCCTCGAATTTTAAACAATTGATCGAAGATCAAAAACGCTGCGATCAAATTGCTTCGGCCTTGAACACGGCCATGACCGACAAGGCAAACAAGTCCGAGATGGAAGCAAACCTAAAAGCAGACATGGAAAATGTCGACAAGGCCAAGTATGGCAATACCATGGGATCAGCGCTCAATATGGTGTCTCGAACCAAAACCGCTCGTCTCGGAGATGCCGAGGCAATGAGCTCTTATAATGTGTCGATGTACCTTGGTGCTTGTGAAAAAATGGAAGCATTTGACACCACCGATGAAAATGCTCTGGCGCCAAAAGCTGCCGCTAAAACTTCGACCAAAAACAGCAGTGGTGCATCGGGGACCAACTGAGATTATATTTGAATGAAGTCATCTTCGATGAGCGACTCTTCATTGCCTTTTCAAATTCCTGAAATCGAAACCGCGCGACTGATCTTGCGCGGTCATCGGGGCTCCGATTTCCAGTCTCTTAGCGAAATGTGGGCTCATCCCGATGTGGTGAAGCACATCACGGGCGTGCCTTCGACGGAAAGCCACTCGTGGGCGCGGCTTCTGAATTACACCGGACACTGGGCGCAAATGGGTTTTGGTTATTGGGCCGTCATCGAAAAACAGTCGGGTCGCTACATCGGTGACATCGGCATGGCGGATTTTAAACGCAAGATCGAACCTTCGATGCAGGGCCGACCGGAAATGGGTTGGATCTTGGCACCACCCTTTCAAGGAAAAGGTTTTGCCTTTGAAGCCTTGCAGGCCGTGATCACGTGGGGACGAAAAAATCTTAAACCGACATCTTTTGTCTGCATCATCGATCCCGAAAACCAAGCCTCGATCCGCTTGGCATTGAAGCTCGGCTTTCGACAAATCGCTGAAACCACTTTCCTCGACAAACCCACTCGCATGTACGAGCTCACTTAAGCGCGGCGCAAAATTAGCTCTCTTAGCATTCGCTTCAACAATGTAGCCCGGCATTTTCCAAAATTTCATTGCAAGACCCTCCTGTCTGATTTTCGGCTGCCGCTCCGGGGAATCGGTTGCGAAGAAACGAAATTTTGGGACTGTGGCCGAGGGGAATATTTCCTCTAAACGATTTTTTTTTGACTTGGATCGCTTCCTGGATTTTCCCCACCCCTTCGAGTTCTTCCGAAAAGAATGGTCTGCAGCTTGCTCAAGTTTTGTGCGGACCAAAGCGGACAGCCTTTCAAAGGACTCAGTCCCTCATCAAAATCAAAGGAGGATTCATGTTTCAAAAATCACATCTTAAGGTTTTCTTAGCAAGCTCGGTGGCGCTGTTGTTGGGCGCCTGCAACGGAAGTTCAGGCGGAGGCAACGCGGCTTCAGATCAAGCCGGAGCCGAGAACTCGGCCACTCCGACATACACGTCGGGGACGGCGATTCGCAATTCCAAAGTCGTCGGTCCGCTGACTTTTCGCGGAGCGGACGGGAACGTTATCAAAAAAGAAGTCGTGGAGAAAATCTTTGGTCAAGAGGTGGCGGAGCTTTCATCGATCACTTCGGTGATTGAAACTCAGGAAGGTTATCTGGAACTTTATAACGGCACGACACTGGCGCATGCGTTGAAACTTGCCGACGGCAACGTTTCGATCGCCTTTCAGAAAGCGGCTTTCTCTCCGGAAACCATTCATTACATGGTGACCGAATCAGATGAGCATCATCTTTCAAGCTCTCTCACTTTTGGTTTGAAAACTTGTGTTACTAGTGAAGCCGGCAATCAGATCAATGGCGAAAGACAAAGCGGAAGTCAGGGACAGGGTCAGGGCCAAGCGGGTACAGGACAAGGTCAATCTGGAACAGGACAAGGTCAAGGCAGCGGCACGGGATCAGGCACCGGCTCCGGCACAGGTTCTGGACAAAGCCAAGGTCAGAGCAAAGGCCAGGATAAAGGCCAAGACACCACACCAAGCAAAGACCAAACCACCAGCCAAGATAAAGGCACCGGTCAAAGCAAAAAATAAATCGTCCTAACCATCCATCGCCATTCTGGATTTCGTCCAGATGGCGATTGTTTTGGACAGGCCAGCGTCTTTTGTGGAAAATGTCTCTCTGCGGAGGCATTTTCTTATGAACCGTTTTCAGCTGATTGTTCTCGCGGTCGCCTCGATTCTGTATTTTGATCTGGGACTGAGATTGACCTCGGGTGAAGGCCTCGAGACGAATGCGATTTGGTTGGGGCTTTGTCTCTGTTTTCTTTTCGTGCTGCTTTTGCCCTTTTATTTTTGGAGTCGCCGACGTCTGGAGATGGCGGGGCACCAAAAGCTTCTGATGAAGGTCACGCAGATGGCGATGGCCTACCTGAATTTTCTGATTCCCTTGGTGGTCGTGCGCGATGTTCTCAGTGTGCTCGTGCATTTTATTTTTCAGGTCGACGTGCAGCCTTGGTTTTCGCCATTGGTGAATCTGATTTTTGTTCTGCTGCCGCTGGGCTTTAAAGCCTGGGGCGTTTTCACCATCGCGCGGGGGCCACGAGTGGTTCAGCAATCGCTGCGTGACGAAAGACTGCCAAAAGAGTTCGAGGGCTTTCGCATTTTGCAAATCAGTGACTTGCACATCAGCTCATCTTTAAAGCCAGGCTTCGTCGAAAAAGTTTTGCGGCAAGCCGAAGCGGTGAAACCTGATCTGATCGTCCTGACCGGAGATATCGTCGATGGATCGCCCGTCGAATTCCGCCAAGAGATCGCCAAGCTCTCGGGACTGCGCGCGCCGAGCGGCGTGATGTTCGTGCCCGGCAATCACGAGTACTATTGGAATTTTCCTTCAATCCGTCCCGAGCTGGAAAATGCCGGCATGGCGGTTCTGATCAACGAAGGACGAAGCATTCGGCGTGGAGAAAATGAATTGTGGATTGCCGGAGTTCCGGATCCGGCTTCGCGAGGTTTTGGCCAAGAACCCCCGCAGTTCGAAAAATTGGCGAGCGGATTTCGCGATCATCAGTACCGGGTTTTGTTGGCTCATCAGCCCATCTTGGCGGACGCTGCGTCCGAAGCGGGATTTCACCTGCAGTTCTCGGGGCACACGCATGCGGGACAATTTTTTCCGTGGAATTTATTGATCGGATTTTTTCAGAAATACGCCAAAGGCTTCTACAAAATTGGCGGTCTTCATCTTTACGTCAATCAGGGCACCGGCTACTGGGGACCTGCATTGCGAGTGGGAACTTTCTGCGAGATGACCGAGGTCACTTTGCATGTCTAAGCGTCCCGACCCGAAGACTTTGATTCCGGCCTTTGATCCGCGCAAATCCACACCGGAAGGCTTGGTGGCTGTCGGCGGAAATCTGCAAGTCGAAACTTTGCTTGAAGCTTACCGGCTGGGAATTTTTCCGTGGCCACAAGAGGGACTTCCGCTTTTGTGGTTTTCGCCGGATCCGCGCGGCGTTCTGGACTTTGAAGATCTGCACGTGCCGCGCAGCCTGCGCAAGTGGGAGCGTCAGCATCCGCACTGGAAATACACTTTGAATCAGGCCTTCTCGCAGGTGATTCACCAATGCCGCATGCAAAAGCGTCCGGGGCAGGACGGCACCTGGATTTTACCGCAGATGGAAAAGGCTTACCGCGCCCTTTTTGATGAGGGCCGCATTCTCTGTCTCGAGGTTTGGGAAAATGATGCGCTGATCGGCGGCATTTACGGCGTGATGTGCGTGAGCGCCATTGGCCAGATGCATTTTTCCGGCGAGAGCATGTTCCATTTGAAGAGCAATGCTTCGAAAATGGCCCTGGTGAAATTGGTCGAACATTTGCAATCTCAGGGACAGACTTGGATGGACATCCAGATGCTCACCGAAGTGACAACGGCCTTGGGTGGCAAATACATTTCGCGGGACCAGTTTCTGCAGCGCCTTGGCGTGTAATCCGCGACTGGCGGGCATTGCCAAGCTTTGAAAAATCGCGTACATCCTGCCCTCGTAACCAAAAACGAAGGGTTTAATCTCATGAAAAAATTAGTTTTGTTGATCGCACTGACTGTCGGCCTGAACGCTCACGCGGGATTGGGAGATTGGTTTGATATGGAAAAAATGGTGACGGGTGGATTGATGATTTCTGAAAGCATCAATGGTGCTTTGGAAAAACTGCGCGTTCTGCAACACGAAAAAGTCGATGTGCAAGATCAATGGGAAACAATGTGCACGGTGGCAACGCACTTGAAGCACAATTTGGATTTTGCTGACTCAATTCTAAACATCTATCACATGGGCTCACCAGCGTGCCTGCCTTTGAGCAATGCTTTGAAATTCCAGGCCAGCGTTTTGGATCAATGCAATGATTTTTACAACAAGCCAGTGCAAATCAACTTTGATAACACTTTTGGAACATTGATGATGTCAATCGCCGAAGCAAAAGACATCATGGCCAAGTGTTACCCATTCATGGATCAAGTTGGCTTTTAGAAGCTTCCCATCGAGGCAAATCCTTCGTTGCCGCGTCGTCGACGTCCATGCGGACGCCTTCCTCCTTGCGCCTCGACTTTGCGTCGATGAAAAGCTTCTAACCTTACGCGGGGGAAGAAGCTTTTGTCTCAGTTTTAGAGCTAGAGTTTTTTGATGCAGCCCTGATTGGTTCGACCTTTCGGGGTTTGTTTTTTTAAGATGGGTTTGCTTCTTGGGGGAGGGCGGCTTGCATTTCGGCTTGGGTCTTCCTATTCTTTGGACCTCGGAGGCAAGCCCTATGAAATTATTTTTCTTGTTCGTACTTCTCTTCTTGCCGCTGATCGGATGGTCAAAAATGACGGCAATCACGTCCTCGAACAATCAATTTGCGTTTGATCTTTTCAATCAGCCTTCACTGATGACGAAAAATTCTTTTTTCTCGCCCTTCAGTCTCGGTTCCGCTTTGGCGATGACATCCGCCGGTGCCCAAAACGAGACCGCGGCGCAGATGAAAAAAGTGCTGCATTTGCCCGAGAAACCGCATTCTCAGTACCGGGAACTGTTGGCCAATTTTCACTCTGAAAATGGCTTTCAGATGCTCATCGCCAATCGAATCTGGGGAGAAAAGAGCAATGCGTATCGCGCCGATTTTCTGTCCACGCTGAAAGAAAATTATTCTTCCGATTTGGGACAAGTGTCCTTCCGCACCGAGCCCGAAAAGGCCCGGGTCGAAATCAACAAATGGATCGGCGAACACACGGCAGAGAAAATTCCGGAACTGTTCAAAGCCGGAGATTTAGGACCAGACACTGATTTGGTTTTAACCAACGCCATCTACTTTAAGGGCACATGGAAAGAAAAATTTCAAGAGGCGCAGACGAAGAATGAAGATTTTCATCTGACGGCCGAGCAGAAAAAAGCGATGCCCTTTATGCATCAGACCTCCAGCTTTCTCTATGCGCAGTCTGATGATTTCCAGATGCTGTCGATGCCCTACAGTGGCGATCAGCTCTCATTTGTGGCTTTGCTCCCGAAAGAGGGTTCAGCACTCGGCACTCTTGAGTTTGACTCCTACCAAGCGCTTGCTAAAAAATTGGCGAAAACTCGGGTGCAGGTCGCGATGCCCAAGTTCCGCGCCAATTCTTCGATGGAGATGAAAGAAGTTCTGAGCAATTTGGGAATGCCAATTGCTTTTGATCCCGATAAAGCGAATTTTCAGGGCATGCGTCCGCTTCAGCCAAGCGAAAATTTATTTTTATCGAAAGTTGTGCATCAGGCGGTCGTTGATATCAATGAAGAAGGCACCGAAGCTGCGGCGGCAACCGGAGTGGTGACGGCGGTTCGCATGACCTCGTTGATGCCCCATAAACCAATCGTGGTTCGTCTGGATCGGCCGTTTGCCTACATGATCGTCCATCAAAAGACCGGCACGATTTTATTCATGGGTCGTTTTCAGGGACCCTTGTAGATTTTTGCATCTTGACTTCGATGATGCGACCGTATCTCGACGGCGGCATCATCCTGAGACGTCAATTTTCAAGGACATTTGTAGCCGACGATTTTCACGTCGCCTTTGAGCGCGCCGGCTGCGGGCTGGCTGGTGATCAGCATGCAAGAGTTATTGGCCTCGACCGCCATCTTGTATCCATCGGCCAGATTCTGAGCGATCTCTTGGGCTCCGCCCTTGGCGTAATCACCTTCGAATGATCGATATTGGCAGACCTTCGCGTCCGGTGGATTCACCGGTGGCGGAGGAGTCGCTGGCTGATTGAAGCAAGACAACAGCTGACGACGCAGTGATTGTGCAAAATTCCAGCGAGATTGGGCTGCAGGGTTGGACAGCCAAGCATCGTAACCGTCGCTATAAAAGGCATCGAGATATTCTTTGGTCGCCAGTGTTCCGGATAGGGACCCCGAGTTCATGCAAATGACGTAAGCGGCCTCGGTGTTGTCCATGCCAAAATAAGTTTCAAAATATTCGGTCCACTGCCCTTGGTACCAGACACCTTTGAACATCTGCTGACGAAGGCTGTCGTTCTTTTCATCTAACAAACGATCGATCGCTTGCGACTGAGATGAAGACATCGGTGTCTCAGGATAAAGCGTTGGGCTGCAAGCCAACAAGTGCGCTTCCACTTGTTGCGAAGTTGGCGGAACGTAGCCTGCAGGGTAGCTCTTGTTCGGAATCTGGCAGGCCATCGACATGATCTTGGCGAGCTTCTGGGCCTTGGTCGAGACCACGGGCGGTGCTGGTGGCACATCACACTTCAAGCAGGACGCCACGCTTTCCTGGTTGGCGCACATTCCTGTTTTTCGAACAGGATTGATCACCGGAGGCAAAGTTGTCGTCGTCGTCGTGGAGGTCGTCGTCGAAGTCGTTGTACTTGTGGTGGTCGTTGTCGTTGATGTCGTCGTTGGGACTGGATCCACAGGAAAGTCAGCAATCTCTGTCTTCTGTTGCTCGGCGAGGTCCGTGGGATGAAAACTCACTTTGTTGCAAGCAAGCATCGACGATCCAAGAGCCAATGCCAGAAAAGTGATTTTGAATTCCATAGAAACCTCCACCTTCCTGTCATAATACAAACGCGGGGCCAGCTAGACTTTGTGCTAGATGACAACTTAAGTGAGCGGAAAGTCCGGGGTTCTCATTTTGAGAATGCGCTTTTTTTCTGTGTAGAATGTCAACAGTCCAGAAATGCAAAAAGATCAGACGCTTTCGCGCAAAATTATTTTGAGATTTTCCCTCTGAAAAGCGCTAATTCTTGCGAAAATGGTCTGAGATTCAAACAAAAACCTAGACCTTGATCCGGCAAGGGGGGTGAATGTTGAATCGCATTTCAGGCCAAATGCAACGGTCGTGTCGAACTCTTCCGCAGGACCTAAGGCTGCTGGCTTGTCGAAAACTTGGGCGTTTTCACACGAAGATTCTGAAGATCTGATCTTAACGAAAGTGCAGCTCTACCGATAAAATAGAAGTATGGCAGCAACACGATATTCGACCCGAGAAAAAGCATCCATCGAAGTGTACGGACGAAGCGGCAACTTTATCGCCCAGCTGAAAAACGTCAGCGTCACCGGTGCTTGCTTGGAATGGAACGAAGAACATATCACCCTAGAAAAAGGGGATCTGATCCGCATGACAGTCGTGCTGCGAGCTTTGAATCGCCGACACAACGTCAACGGCGAAATCGTCTGGCGCGACGGCAAAATGACCGGCGTCAACTTCATCAAATCCAACGAAGTCATCGAAAAAATGATGGACCGCGGTTAGCACCGCCAAACCTCAATCTCCCGACAGATCCGCAAATGCTCGATGAGACCGCAAACATATGATGGATCCGCAACCTCTCGATAAGACCGCAAGCCCCCGAAGAGAACCACAATCCTTCAATGACACTGTAAGCCCTTTATGAAACCTCAAGCTCTCAATGAAGCCGCAGGGCTATCTGATGGTACCTCACATTCTTGTCTACTGATCCGTATACAAGTCTTGTCTACTGATCCGTATACAAGAAAGTGAGGCTTCTTGAGTAGTCTCATCGAAATCGCAGGAGGGGCACGAAAAATTCGTGGAGTTGTCGATGGATTGCGAATTTTTGAAAGTCTGACATTTAGGGATTGCGAGCGAGTGCTCAGGGTTTCTAGAGGAGCGCTGTGGGCTTTCAGAAGAATGCTCGGGGGTTGCGGGTTGTGACTAGAATTTGTCGGCTAAGGACCAAGTCCACAGCAGAAGTACGAGCCAGAAGCTCAGGAACAAGATCATGGCGGCTGAAGCCTTCCAGTTGGCGAGCGCGATTTTCCAGAAGGACTGTGGTGCCATTTGGGCTTGCTGACCTTGAATTTGTTCTTTTAATTTTTGCGCCAGTCCTTGCAGCAAGACAATTCGGTGAGCCATTTCCAGTTTGTAGAACTGAATGCCGACCAGCATTTCCGAAGTGCCCAGCGGCTCGAGCCGCGTGACCAGGCCGTAACAGGCCATTTCGTTCGAGGTCGGAACGTGAAATTGAATTTTGATGAATTCGCCAACGATCGGGCACAGCTCGTGGGGCGCGGTGAAGGCCAGTCCAGACAGAGAAATGTTTTTGATTTCGGTGCCTTCTTCCCAAGGGACTTGGGTCGGGCCGGCGACGCGGATCAAAGTATTATCCTGCGGTTGCAAGATATAACGCGGAGATCGAGAGTGATAATGTGCCAAAGATTGTGTCATCACTGACTTTATCGGCGAAAGTCGGGCTGGTCTCGAGAGGGAATCTGACGAATCCCTGATATTCAAATGTCCGAAATTGTTCTAAAATGAGAAATCAATAAAGGTTCCCAAAATGACGAAAAAAACGCCAGGCAAAGCTCTGCCAAAAGTCAGAAAACCCAGAAAACCCAAGGTGATTGAACACCCCCTTTCCAGCGCCGTCGAGTTCACCAATCGTGAAATCGGCTGGCTTAATTTCAATCGCCGCGTCTTATTTGAAGCCGAAGACTCGCGCACGCCGCTTCTCGAGAGATTGAAATTTCTCGGGATCTGCAATTCCAACTTGGACGAATTTTTCATGAAGCGGGTGGGGGGTCTGAAGCGCCAGGTGGCCTTCGGTATTTCTCCCAAGTCATCGGACGGGAAAACGCCAACCCAGCAGCTGACCGAAATCCGTCAGCTGGTTTTACAAATGGTGAAAGATCAGGCTCAATGCTTCACCAAAGTTTTAAAGCCGGCACTGAAGGAAAAAAACATTCAGCTTTTGAAGTGGGGAGACCTCTCGCAAAAAGAAAAAGAGGTCGCGCAAAAGTATTACCTGAAAAACGTCTTTCCGGTGCTGACTCCTTTGTCGGTGGATCCGGGGCACCCGTTTCCATTCATTTCCAATCTGTCGACTTCGCTGGGCGTGACTTTGAAAGCGCCGAACAACGAAGAAAAAATGTTCGCGCGGGTCAAAGTCCCGCAGGTGTTGGCTCCCTGGGTGCGGGTCGAAACCGGCAACGCGAACGAGTACAGATTCGTTTCGTTGGTGGACGTCATCAAAGAAAACATGAAAGACCTTTTTCCGTCGATGCAGGTTTTAGAAGTGATGCCTTTCCGCCTGACGCGAAATGCGGATATCACGCGCGACGAAGAGGATGCCGAAGATCTTTTGGAAATGATCGAGGAAGAGCTTCGCATGCGTCGCTTTGCCGAAGTCGTGCGTCTCGAGCATGGACCGAAGCCGGATCCATGGATGCTGAAGTTTTTGATGGAAGAGCTCGAGCTCACCGATGACGACATCTACGAACTGCCGGATGAACTGGATTACACGGGGCTGGCAAGCCTTGGTGATTTGCCACTGCCGGCGCTTCGATACGAGACCTGGGCGCCGTCGGTGCCGTTGCAATTTTCGGACGATGATCCGACGCAGATTTTCAATGTGATCCGTCACAGCGATCAGTTGATTCACTCGCCCTTTGAAAGCTTTTCGGCGACGGTGGATAAATTTCTTCGTGCCGCCGCCGATGATCCCAAAGTTTTGGCCATCAAGATGACCTTGTACCGAACCGGGGATAACAGTCCCTTCATTCGCAATCTCATTCGCGCCGCCGAAATGGGAAAGCAAGTGGTGTGTCTGGTCGAGCTGAAGGCGCGCTTTGATGAAGAGAGAAACATCTATTGGGCGCAGGCCCTGGAAAATGCCGGCGTGCACGTCGTGTACGGAATTGTCGGTTTGAAAACGCACGCTAAGACGACTTTGGTGGTGCGCCAAGAGGCCGATGGGCTTCGCTGCTACGCGCACATCGGAACCGGCAATTACAATGTCTCGACTTCGAGATTTTACACGGATCTGGGATTGTTAACGGCAAGGGAAGAGCTGACCGCCGAATTGGTCGAGTTTTTCCATTACCTGACGGGACGGTCGCTCAAGAACGATTACAAACATTTGTTGGTCGCGCCGATCAATATGTTCTCGCGATTTAAATCCATGATCGAACGCGAGACCGAGCACGCGAAAGCCGGAAAGCCCGCGCACATCATCGCGAAGATGAACAACCTGGAAGAAAACGACATTTCACTTTTGCTGTACAAGTCTTCGCAAGCCGGGGTCTCGACCGAGATGATCGTTCGCGGCTTTTGCTGCCTGCGTCCCGGAGTCAAGGGCATGAGCGAGAAGCTCAAAGTCGTCTCGACCATCGGTCGCTTCTTGGAGCATTCGCGAATTTTTTATTTTCGCAATGGCGCCGCCGATCCCATTGACGGCGAGTTTTTCATTGGCTCGGCTGATTGGATGTACCGAAACCTGCACGCGCGGGTCGAATGCGTGGTGCCGGTTCTGGACCGAGCGCTCAAAGAAAAAATCTGGGAAATCCTGCAGAGCTATCTCAAAGATCAAAGACAGACTTGGGATATGAACTCGGACGGTAACTACACGCAACGCAAGGGCAGTGACGTTGGGGTTCAGCAGACCCTGATGAACATCGCCAAACAAAAATCCGTCATGATCGAAGAAAACGGCGAGGGTCAGTCGTGAAGCTGATTCTGTTTCGTCACGGTTTGGCGGTGGATCGCGAGATGGCGGTACTGCAGAAGATGGAAGACTCGGCCCGGCCCTTGACCACCAAAGGGCGCGAGAAAACCGAGAAGATGGCCAAGCTTTTGAAAAGCATGGATGTCGAGATCGATATTCTGGTCAGTTCTCCGTTGGTCCGCGCCATGCAAACCGCCCAAATTCTTTTTCCCATCGTCAAATCCAAAGACATTTACGAATCCGCTGAATTGGTGCCCTCGGCACCACCGCAGGCCTTTGCGCAGTGGTTGAAATCTCATTCCAAAAACGCAACCTGCATCTTGGCGGTTGGCCACGAACCACAGCTGAGCGTCTTTGCCAGTTGGGCGCTGGCGGGACTGACTTATTCTTTTATCGAGCTTAAAAAGTCGGGGATGTTGTGCCTGGAATTTGAATCCTTCGAAGATGCGGCAATCAAGTCGGCAGAGCTTTCCTGGCTGCTGCCACCCAAATTAGTGAAAGACTAGCCACCCGGACGGGAACGAAGCTGAGAAAGTCCTTGGTTTCGAACAAAAAATGGAATCGCTTCAAAAATTGAACGTCTGCGGCTTGAGTCTGTCCTGGGACAGATCAAATGACCCCTGCAACCAAGCAAGGGTCTGGCAAGCTGAGCTAACCCAACCTAAGCTGCTTTTTGCTGAGTCGTGCTCGGCCCGTCGATGACCGAAGTCAGCAAAATGATGGTGTCTCCCATTGTTTTGGATTGCGACGATAATTCTTCGGCCGAGGCTGCGACTTCTTCGGACGTTGATGCATTTTGTTGCACCACTTGATCCAATTGGGTCAGGGCCGACGAGATTTGCTCGATGCCTTGAGATTGCTCAGTGCTGGCGGCGGAAATCTCTTGATTGATGGTCGAGATCTGCTGGATCGACTGAACCAGATCACGCAAAATCGGCCCACTGCTTTCGGCGATGCGCACGCCAGATGCGACTTTCTCTGACGAATTCTTGATCAGGTCAGTGATCTCTTTGGCCGACACCGCACTTTTCTGGGCCAAAGCGCGAACCGCTTCGGCCACAACCGCAAAGCCTTTGCCTTGCTCGCCGGCACGGGCGGCTTCGACGGCCGCATTCAGCGCCAAGAGATTGGTTTGAAAGGCGATATCGTCGATGACGGCGATGATCTCTTGAACTTTCTGCGAGCCCGCATTGATCTCTTTCATGCTTTCGATCAGCTTTTCGATCTCGGCCGAGCTTTGATCGGCTTTCTGGCGACCGGTTTTTGAAAGCTCCGAAGCGCGCATCGCATTTTCAGTGTTCATTTTCACCATGCTGGAAAGCTCTTGGATCGAGGCGACACTTTCCTCGAGCGAAGCTGCGGATTCGGCCGATCCCGATGACAATTGTTGAGAAGCACCAGAGAGGTGATTGGAAGCTGAAGAGACATTTTCACCAGACTGGATCAAGTGGCTCTGCACTTCGGACAAGGAGCTGACGATCTGACGGGTGAAAGCGATCACGCATCCAAGGGAGATCAGAAAAGAGATGATGATCGAGTACAAAGCGACCTGGGTCATTTTAGAGGCATCTTCTTTTGAGATCTGTGCTCGTTCGTTCCCCAGCTTCTCGGTCAGTTCTTTAAAGTCTTGGCCTTCCTTCGCAACTTTGCTCTTAATGACCTTGGCATTTTGGTAAAGATACTCATTCACCAATTTTTGGATGTCCTCGGCCTTGAGATTCGGCTGGAGAGCTTTCTGCAAAAAATCCGCATTCATCACTTCAAACTCGGTGATCGCGCTTTTCCATTCGTCATATTGTTGGCGCGCTTCCACGCTCATCTCGATTTTATCCATCTCGGCGATGTCGGCTTTTATTTTGGCATTGCCGTTCTGGATTTTTTCGATCATGCCAGTTTTTTCTTTTTCACTGTCGAGCACGAGAAAAAGGGCATTCATGTTGCGGATCGAATTGATGATCTCGCCCTGAAGATTGCTACTTTGGATCAAGGAAGGTAGCGTGCGGTCCGCGACCATTCCGATCAAGCGCGAAACATCGTTGCCTTTGATGATGGTCAAAAGTCCCACCAGCAAAAGTCCAGTCAACGGAATCCCGGCCAAGAGAATCAATCGAAAGCGAAGTCCACTGAGGAAGTTTTTCATCGTTTGCCCCTCTGTTTGTCACAAACAAATGTTAAAAAGAATTTTGATTCTTTTGCGGATTCTCATCGGACTTTCGCGCCATTGCTGAAACAATGTCCAAATTTCGTCACAAAAGGTCGGTGAAATCGTGAGGCTACTGGGGCCCGAGCTGGTCGGGATCAAGCGGGCTTGTCAGAACTTTTCTAGAAATCGGAATGGTCGAGGGTGGGGCCTGGCCGCATTTTCAGTTGCGCTTGTTGATGAGCTAGCTCTTGGGTCAGGTGCTGAATTTCTTTTTCCAACTCTTCGACCGTGTTCGGCAGCTGCACGTCGTCCCAAGAAATGTGGCTGTTGCCGAAAGACATCAGTTGCGAAATGTTCTGAATGGGGACAAATGCCTTTTCAATTTTTTGCACCAGCGGTTCGGCCTCGGGGAACTGATCTCGGATCAGTTGGGTGGCGCTTTCGATGATCTGTAGCGGAGTGTTGGATAAATGCTGTGCGCCCAAAAGAAGATGCGTGAAACGACGCAGTTCCGCCGCCGACGCTTCGAGCTTGGCTTTTTTCTCGAGCATTTCAAAAAACTGCAGGCGATGTTGGTAAATGAAGCCCGCGCAAACAACAATCGTCAGCGTCAGCCAGGGCTCCATGTGGCCTAGGTTGGCCTGAAGCTCCGGTGACCAATGAAAAAATTGAAGTGGTGGCGACAGCAGCAGAGCCGCAAAGCTGACATATCCCACCCAACGGACCATCGGGGCCTGCAGGGCGATGATTGCCGCCAGCAATTTGATTCCCAAAAAAGGAGCAAAAGTGATGTTGGCGCGAACGAAATATTCGTGATTCAGACTGATCATCAAGACGGTTACTAAAATATTGGTGAGATAAATCCATGAAGCCAACTGCGTCGGCTGAGTTTTTCGATACCGCCACATCAGAAGCTGGCCCGCAATCGCACCCACCAAAATAAAGCACGTGTGCAGCGCGACCGGCGGCGCTTTTTCCTGCAGACCAATGGCCAACAGGGACGAGCAAACGATTCCACAAGCGGTCAGCGATTGGGTGGCCCGCCAGATGGAAGAATTCATGGTTGGGCCTCGGGGGGTGAAAGCCTTTGCGCAAGCGAGTTCAACAATTGCGTCGAACCAATTGGTTTCTCCCAAATCTGAACTCCGGAATTTGCGGCCTCTTTCATCAAAGGATGAGAATAACCATGTCCCGTTAGAAAATGAATCCAGCCTTGATAATGATTTCGGATCAGCCACTCGTAGACATCGATGCCCGAGGGTTGGCGGTGGCCCAAGTCTAGATCCAAAATGACGACTTCACTTTGCAATACATCATCAACATGTGCGAGCAGTTCGCCAAAGCTTGCAAGCCCTCGGCACGAGATTTTCAGCCGAGATTCGATCAGGCTGACCATCACTACGCGCAGATCCTCGTTGTCGTCCAAAAATATGACTCGAGACATCGCATTCCTTTGCTCTGGATCGCTTCGGGAAACGGTCCACCACACTATAGGATGACGTTTTTTTGAGCGTGTCAAAAAAATATTCTTGCAGCCGGGTGAGCTTATTTTCGAGGCTGTCGATCCTGAGCTAAAGCAGAAATTAAACCATCTTTCAGGCCGACTTGGGGAATCAACAGCTTTTCGATTCCCGCTTGGCGCAGGACCGTTAAGATCACCAGAGCCGCCGGTAAAATGACATCGGCGCGATCGGGGCGCATTTTCATTTTCTCGACTCGATCTTTCATGCTGATTTTTTGCAGTTTCAGAATGATGTCGTTCAATTCTTTAAAGGTCACAAAAGTACGATTGGGAAGATGAAGCAGCAAAGGTTTTAACTTTCCCAATGTCTCCAGATTGCCCCCGGTGCCGACCGCAAAGTCCAAAGGTTTTCCCGGCGCTTGCGAATGAATGAAGTGCATCAGCGGCTCAAGAAATTCACCGATCACCAATTGCAAACGTCCTTCATCCAAACGTCGTTTCTTCATCATCTCGAGCGTGCGAACAGTGCCGAATGGAAAACTTTGGGTTGACGTCATCATGCCGTTTTCGGTGTAGGTCAGTTCGACGCTGCCGCCGCCGATGTCGATCAAAAGGGCGTGCCGGTTCTCGAGATTGATTTCGCGACGCACGGCTTGGTGAATGATGCGCGCCTCTTCAACACCGTCGATGATTTCGATGTCGATGTCACTTTTGCGGCGGATCAATTCGACAAAAGCTTTTCGATTGGAGGCTTCTCGCAGGGCGCTAGTGCCGACCGCCCGGATCTCTTGCACTTTGAATTTTTTGGCGACCTCTTTAAATTTTCTAAAGGTTCGGGCGGACAGTTTTAAATTCTTTGCCGAAATTTTACCGGTATTGAAAACATCCGCACCCAGGCGAATGGGAAAGCGATATTTTTTGACCAATCTCAATCCAGCGGATGATTGTTCCGCAATGACCATGCGAATGGCATTGCTGCCGATGTCGATCGCCGCCAAACAGGTCTTTGCCGAAGAGGTCGCTTTTTTCGCCGCTTTTTTTCCCATGATCGTTATCATGCACTTGGTCGCGGGCCCGAGACAAGAATGAATGTCAGGATTTGGTTTTTTTGATTGTATAGGGCTTGCAAAACTCTCTACGATAGAGTGGATTCCAACATGAAGGGACATTCGTGGAAAGACAGGTCGATACACAGATTGATCAGCTGAAAAATTTAATTCTTTCCATGGGAGGGCAGGTCGAAAAAGCATTGGACGAAGCCATTCAAGCTTTGATTCATCGCAAACCCGACGCCTTCAAGAAAGTTCATGAAATCGAGACGAAAATCAATCAAGACCACATCAAGGTCGACCAAGCCTGCATGCATTTTCTCGCCAAGCAGGGGCCGGTCGCGCGGGACCTGCGCTTGATCATCTCGATCATCAAAATCAATTCGGATCTCGAGCGCATGGGTGATCAATCGGTGAACATCGCCTACACGGGCAAAGATTATTTGACCCGCCCGCCGATCACGCAAAGCCTGCCGGATATCGAACGGATGTCGACCTTGGCGCGTAAGATGGTGAAAGGTTCTCTGGACAGTTTTGTTCGCGAGGACGAAAAAGCAGCACAAGAAATTCTTCTCATGGATGACGAAGTGGACACATTGAAATCGAAAGTCTTCCAGGACAGTTTGGCCTACATCAAAACCAATCCACAGAATGCGGATGCGGCTTTGGATATCATCCTGATCGCGCGAAATCTCGAGCGGTTGGGGGATCATGCGACCAACATCGCGGAAGACGTCATTTTCGTTTCGACTGGGAAGGACGTTCGACATGGCGGAAAATACTCTTGAGAATCAATCAGCGCAGGTGCTTGTCGTCGAGGACGAGGCGGAGATTGGCGAACTGATTTCGCTCTTGCTTTTACGACAGGGACACCGGGTTCAGCGGTGCACGTCGGCCATCGAAGCCCTGGAAAGTCTCAAAAAAAATACCTATGACTTGATGGTGCTAGATTGGATGCTTCCGCACATGAGCGGCATCGATCTCTTAAAGCATTACGATCAAGGCAAAGATAAGAAAATGCCGGTCCTGATGGTCACCGCCAAAGCGGAACCGCAGGACATCGTGCAGGGCCTTGAAGCGGGTGCGGATGATTACATCACCAAGCCCTTCGAGCCTTCCGTTTTCACCGCGCGAATCAAGGCGTTGCTTCGCCGCCAGCCGCAGAATCCAAATCCACAAAGCCTTGGTCCGGCGGATATTCTGCGCATTGGCGAATTGCAGATCAACTTGGGTTCTTACGAGGTCACCTGCAAGGGCGAGGCGATTCATCTCACTCCGTCTGAATTTAAAATTCTCAGCACCATGGCGCAAAGTCGCGGCCGGGTGTTGACCCGCGAATATCTGATCAGCGTCGTGCAGGGCGAAGGAATTTCCGTCACCGGGCGCACCATCGATACGCACGTCTTCGGTCTTCGCAAAAAGATGGAAGAGTGCAGTGATTGGATCGAAACCATCCGTGGGGTTGGCTACCGGGTGAAGGTCTGATGCGAGGCTTCTTTCCCTGGCGTTTATTCTGGAAGCTTTTTTGGACCTTGCTCTTTTTGCTGAATTTGCTTTTTCTGACTTCGCTCGGGATTGCGTCTTACATCATCGATTTTCGTTTTTATTCGGCCGAGCCGTTGATCGTGCTTCTGATTTATTTCGTCTTGTCGGTGGCGGTGGCCGCAGCCTTTTCCTACCGTTTCGCCAGCCCCTTGCGCCGAGTGATCTTATCCGCGCTGCGAATTGCCAATAAAAAACAAACCCCTGACGTCGACGACATGGATGAGATCCTCGAGGAAGAACCGGGCGAATACTTTGAGCTCGAGATGGCGCTGAATAAAATTCGCCGCAAAATGAAAAAACGCCGAACGCAACTGGCACACGAGCGGGAAGAGACCCAGGCCCTGATGTCGTCTTTGGATGACGCCATTTTGTCGGTGGACCTGAATAAGAAAATCAAATTTTTCAATTCACGCTTTGCCAATCAGTTCTTGCAAAGACCGCAGTCCAATCTTTTATCTCAGGGCGAGCTGATGCCGTTGGCACGCATCTTTCGTGAGCCCGAGCTGTTGCAGGTCTTTCAGCGCACGCTGGACACCGGCGAAACGCAGACGCAAACATTGAAGCTGGATTCAATCATCGACGGGGAAAGACGATTCTTCGCGGTCAAAGTGTCGCCCCTGCGCGAAGAAAAGCGCCAAGATCTTTACGGTGCGATGGCGCTTTTTCACGACATCACCGAAATCAAAAAAGCCGATCAGATCCGCATCGAATTCGTGGAAAATGCCTCGCATGAATTGCGCACGCCATTGACCTCGATCAAAGGATTTGTCGATACCGCCAAAGAAGATTTTCAAACGGGACGGACCGAGCAGCTCGGATATTTCTTAAACGTTATTTCCAAGAGCGTGGATCGCCTGACCGAACTGGTCGGCGACATGTTGACCTTGTCGGCCCTGGACTCGGGGGCCGCCGTTAAGAAAGAAGAGCTTCGTCCTTACGAGATCACTCAGGATTTGGTCGAACGCATGTCGGGACTGGCCGAAGAAAAACAAATCGCCATTCAGATCACATCGGAAGCCCACAGTGTCTGGGCGGATGCGCGCAAGGTGGATCAGGTTCTGACCAATTTGGTGGGGAACGCGATCAAGTACATCCCCGCCGGCGGCAAGATATTCATCCGCTGGGAAGAAGACGATCACCACGTGATTCTGCGCGTGACGGACAATGGTCCAGGTATTGCGGAAATACACTTGAGCCGGTTGTTCGAGCGGTTCTACCGCATCGACAAGGGCCGATCGCGGGATGTGGGCGGAACGGGCCTGGGACTGTCGATCGTCAAACACGTCATGCAATCGCATGGCGGCTGCGTGCAGGTGAAAAGCGAAAGCGGACACGGCGCCGAGTTCATTTGTCTTTTTCCCAAATGAGCCGCTAAAATAATTTCCACATGAACTCAAAAAAAGATGTCCTGATCGTAGGTGGCGGAATCATTGGTCTCTCAACTGCCGTGCAATTGGCCAAAGGTGGCGCACGCGTGACCGTGATCGAAAAGAACAAGATCGGTTACGGCTGCTCGTACGGAAATGCCGGGTGGATGACCCCGTGTTTCGCCTTGCCGCTGCCGATGCCGGGACTGTTTTTTAAATCTCTCAAGTGGTTGATGAATCCCGATAGCCCGCTGTACATCAAACCCAGCCTGGATCCGGTTCTGTTTAAGTGGCTGACAAGATTCACGCTGGCGATGAATACGAAACAGGCCGAAGCTGCGACCGAAGCGCTGGTGCTACTTTCGAAAGTCAGTCTGGATATGTACGAAACTTTGGCTCGCGAATGTCCCGAAATTGGTTTTGAAAAACGCGGTCTCTTGATGGTGGCGCAAAGTCAGGACGGAGTGCGTGCCGCGGTCGAAGAGATGGATCTGGTTTCCAAACACCAGATTCCGGGCCGTCAACTGAATGCCGATGAGATCCGCGAGCTCGAGCCTTCGTTGCAAGGTCATCTCGAGGGCGGGGTTTACTTTCCGGCCGAAGCGCATGCTGAACCTTTGAAAGTCGTGCAAGCTTTGGCAAAACAAGCTTTAGCTTTGGGCGTGCAACTGGAAGAAGGCGTCGCGTTTTGTGGTGCGCGGGTGACCAGTGGAAAAATCGAATTCGTCTGCACCAGTCAGGGCGAACGACGGGCCGATCAATTTGTCTTAGCGACCGGCAGTTGGTCGACGGATCTGGCGCGCGAATTGAAACTGTCGGTTCCGATTTTGGGCGGCAAGGGTTACGCGATGATCGTGCCGCCGCTGACTCCGCAACCGAAACACCCGATGATGTTGATCGAAAAAAAGATCGCGATCACCCCACGAGAAAATACGCTTCGCATCGCCGGCACCTTAGAGCTCGTGAATCAAGACTTTGGCATCACGCAAAGACGGGTGAACGCCATCATCCGCGGCGCTCGCGAATTTTTGCCGGTTCCGGAAAAGCTCGATGTGCAAGAGCTGTGGCGCGGCCTGCGTCCGTGTTCACCTGATGGTGTTCCTTTGATCGGCTTCACCAAACGAATTTCGAATTTGGCCCTGGCTTGCGGTCACCAAATGCTGGGTCTGCAATCCGGCTTTGGCACCGGCAAACTCTTGGCCGATCTGATTCTGCAAGGCCAATCCGAACTGGATCGCAAAGTTTACGATCCCGATCGTTTCTAAGCTCGGTCACTAATGCCTTTGCAGCTCGGGGAATGTGGTGGTCAGCTCTGGAAAGATCTCCATGATCGCGTCCAGGGCGATGTCCGATCGCTTTAAGAATTCGTCGTTGCTTTTAGCACTTGCAACCCATTGGTGAATGGCCGCACCAGCAGCCAATTGCTCCGAGCCACTGCGGCCGGATAGCAAGTCCATGTTATAAAATGGCAATGCCACTTTGAATTGCTGGCCCAGTTTTTTGAAGCGAATCCATTCATAAAAAAGACGACCCGAACGTCCGTTGCCATCGCTGAAGGGATGAATCGACATAAATGTTTGGTACATCTCAAATGGCGTTTGCGAGCTGTTGTCAGAAAAAAGTTTCGAAACCACGGCCCGCAATCCAGCTTGATAGGCTTCTTTTTCTTTTTTCAGTTTGTACTCGCCCGCATCGGGATTCATGGCCAACAAGATGTCGGTGGTTTTCGGATCCAGCACCAGCGTCTTGTGACGAATCATTTTTTGGATCGCACCGATGTAAAGGTAAGAGATTCCGGTCTGCACATGCGTTCCATCTTTGCTGACATGTCGGTTGTAGGTCAGCAAAAGCGGATTCTGACGAAGCATTTTGTAAGTCTCAAGATCAATCGTCATCGATTGCGGATCGTCAGAGGGAACATCGCTGCTCATGACCACATCGTAAATTCGAAAATTCACGGTATGCCCCAGCAAGGTGCTTGCCGCTTTCAGAAAGTCATCCACGTTATGGATCTGCGCCAAATCAATTTGTCCACGACGAGCCCCAATTTCCGCCGACGCATTCAGGGCGTAATCGAGCGAGGGGATTTCGCTCAGCTTTTCCCCACGAGCCAACGTCGCGAAGGTGTCGATGCTAAAAAACTGAAGAACGTTCAGGTAAATCGGATTTGCTTCTTTGTTTTCACCCAAGTAGAGATCTCTGGTTTGTCCAGCTTGCAGGGCCTGACAAATCTGCACCCGAATTTCGCTCGGGGGTGCCAGCGGCACGGAATGAGCAAGGCTTAAAAATTTTGGGCAGCTGGGCGGCAATTCGTAAGCCGATGCCGAGCTCAGGGCAAAGACAAAGACGGCCGTCAGCAAATTGAATTTCAAAATCTTTTTGATCATTGTGTCAGCTCCTGAGAAAGTTTGGGAAAGGCCGCTTTGATTTCCGGAAAGGATTCGAGAAACAAAGCCGTCGCTTGCTGGCTGCGCTGGATGAATTCGGCATCGTCTTTCGCCGTCGCCACCCACATCTTTAAGATGCTTCCCACCACAGTCATTTGAGAGTTCGAAGTTCCCAGCGTCAGGGATTCGAGTTCTGAAAACGGGAGAGCCGATAAAGACGGAGACTGGACATAGCCAGGATTGGCGGCGTTGGCGCGGGCCAAGAAAACTTCGCGTAACAATTTTTTGACCTGCACGTTGCTCTGGTTGAACAAGCGAAGCATGGTGGTCAGGCCCATGCGCTCATCGAGTGTGTAAACATTCGGGTTGTTGATGTAAGAATAAACTGAATTTCCTGTCGCCATCAGGGAAGGATGCTGAACCGTCGCATCCGGCAGCAGGCTAAACGGATAGAACGGGCTCATGGGAAACATCAATAAATTTCCGATTTCCTGCAGTCCTCGTTTCAACAAAACACGAGCCACCGGACTGTTGGGATCAGCCAATGTTGTCCCGTAGAAAGAATCGATTTCTTGTTTCAGTTGTGGTGACAGGCTCAGGTGATAATAATGAAGGACATCTAAACTTGTGAATTGAACTGTCGGCTGCGCCAAAGGCGATTTGACGTCCAGCAATCCGAAATTCGCCACTTGGCCATAGGCCAGAAAGCGAGAAGAATCGGACATCGGGTAAACGTAACTGGCGGTCTGATCGCGAATCGCTAGATTTTTCAGGGCTAACACTTTTTGCGCCATGGAGATAAATTGATCGATCGATTGAATCTGCGTCAGGTCAAAGGCCGCCTTTCGTTCCTTGACCTTTTGGATGTAATATTCAAGTGAAGCCATCAGTTTTGGCGAGTGCGCCGCTCGGGAAATCATTCCGTAGTCAAAATAGTCCAAGATTTCGAGATATTTCGGATTGGCATTCGCAACAAAGTTTTGAAAGGATGTTTGAAGACCGTATTGCAGATACCCGAAATTCATCTGATCGCTAATGAAAGGGATCATCACCTTCAGTGTCGGCAAATCAAAGCTGGACCGCAGAGTATCGGCATAAGCCTTTCCCAAACGACTCGCGTATTGGCCAGCCGAGACGCCCGCATTGGTCACCGAATAATCGCTGACAAATTTGACCAAATCTTGAAGCTCCTGAATGCTGAGACTGTCGCCATTGAGAAGCTTTCGTTGCAGCGGAGTCAGGGATACGTTCGGCAATTTGCCATATGAATCCAACGGGAAAATGGTTCCATTCTGAATGAAATTTCCCAAGTTTTCAGGGGTTTTCATCAGTTCCAAAAATAAAGACTTGGGTGCGGCCGTCGCCGTCTGCAAAACGCGAGGGCTGATCACCGCCATCCAGGTGGGTTGATAATCTTCGTACCGAAGCGCCTGAACGCCTGCGTCCGCCAATCTTTGAACATACGACGTATCCGATGAGACTTTTGACATGACTTCGTAAGTGGACATCAGAATTTCAAGTATGACGATCGGACCTTTCGGCCGAAACACGGTCAGCACCGGGCCGTAGGACGCGCTATCTGTGGGATGGAGGGAAACGTAATAGCCTTTGCCGGCCGCCTGCCCAGGTTCGGCCAGGATCTCTTTCATGTCATCGGCAGAGATTTGGCCATTGGCGATCCACGCATCCGAGTAATCTTTGTCCGCCCATTCAAAAACCATTTTGGCATCGGCAACGCGAATTCTGCCAACTGCTGTTTCTGGAGTCGAAGCGGTGTCGTACAAGGTTTCCCCATCCAAGCGAAACTGGTGAGCCTGCAGAACTGCCGGCTTCAGCTCACCATGCGGAGCCCGCAGAGTCGGCACCGGATAGGTGGTCGGAGTGAGAAATGAGTAAGAGCCCCCAGAGATCGAACCAGCGGTCGAAATGCCACTGGCGGTCGAGATCGCGCTTGCTGTGGAAGCTGCCATCCACGGCGGAATAGTGGTGGTCGTCGAAGTTCCGGTCGCCGGTTGCGGTTGTATTTGCGGTTGCGGTTGAATTTGCGGTTGCGGTTGAATTTGCGGTTGCGGTTGAATTTGCGGTTGCGGTTGAATTTGCGCGAAAGTCGAAGATGCGGCGAAAACAATTGCGCCGATGAGGGCGGAAGGAAGAAAGGCTCTTTCGCGTTTTTTCATTGGATTCTCCAGATTATGGCAAGACTCAAAGAGCAGGAGAATACGAAAAAACGGTCTCAAAAGAGACTGTAGAGATTATGACAGGTAAAACTGACAAGCGCACAACACGCTTCTCGAGAAGCCTAATGCTTCGGAGCGGTGGACTCTGCATGGATGCGGAATTTGCAATGCTCACATTCTTGCCGACAGATTGGTAGCCAGGCTTTATCCGTGAATTCGCATACGATTCTTGTCTACGGATCCGTATACAAGTCCTGTCTACGGATTCGCATACGATTCTTGTCTACTGATTCGTATACAAGTCTTGTCTACGGATCCGTAGACAAGAAAGTGAGTGTTTCTGAATGACCCTTCCCTCCAGAAACCGAGAAGGCAGATTTCCAGAGCGAATCAGTCAAATAATTTTTGGGGGCGGTCTTCGAATTTTTGAAACTGGCCCTTGTCGAAGGTGAGAAGCCAAATGCGGCTGTATTTATCGCCATCCCAATCTTTCAGATGTGAGGCGCCAAATTCTTCGGCGATGTCTTTGATCTGGTCATGGCTCCAGCAAATCATCACGGTTCGGCCGTCGAAGGCGGGATCCTTTTGAATCTGCTGCACCATCATTTTCCATTCATCGCTTTCCCAGATGATCTGGATTGGCAGCTGAAGCTTTTGCGAGAGCGGGGTCAGTGTTTGAATCGAACGGACCGATCCGTGTTTGTCCTTTGGCTTTGCCGCGAACAGCGCGACGGGCCGATCCAGGTCTGGGTAAGTCTCGAAAATCTGCGGCAGAGCAAAAGCTCGTTGCCAACCCTTTTGAGATAGCACGTTTCCTTCTTTGCCTTTTGGTTCTTCACCGTGGCGAATCAGGATCACCTGCGCGGGCATCGCCCACGCACCGAATGAGAACAGAAATGCGAAGAGAAGGGTGAACTTTGTCATGATTCTCCTGAGCGGCGCTTAGGGGCGCGCCAAAGCTGTGTTTCCAGAGTCGAAAGCTGGGCAATTGACGGACTTCAATTGATCGATTTTTTGATGCATGGCTTTGAGCCATCGGTCTGTCGTGACTCCAGTTGCAATTTCGGCACGCGACAGTTGGTAGATGTCCGACCATTGCTTGTCCGTGATGCGACTGAGACGTTGCACCAGAAGATCGCGAGCTTCTGAGCTGATCACCGGCGAAAGCAGAACGCTGTGGTAATCGACTTTGCGCTCTTTCCAATAGATATCGCTCGTCAAAGTTCCATGGCAAAGACCGTCGCTGCCCATTTTCAATGGAGGGATCTGTTCCCAAGTGCCGAAATTAAAGCGCTCGTAATAAGCGTGACCATAATCGTGAGTGTAGGCGATCGGAGTTGGGCATTGAACCTTGTCGGCACCCATCGTCGGATCCGCGCACGCCAATCTTTGATTCAGAGAATACGAATCAGTTTCCATAATAAAGTTGATCCACAAGATCCAAGCTTCGCGTTCGATCCTCATTTTTCGGATTTCCGCATCCGTGTCACCCGATACGATCATCAGTTCGTTGAAGCTGAGACCGAGAATGCTCAGAGCCGGATTTTTGGGTTTCGAAGCCAGAGTTTGCGGAGTGGCGATCTGTGGATACGAAAGCTCGCGATCGACCATCGCCGCATTGAAAACGGTTTGGCCTTTTCCCGCCGGTGCCGAAGCATGGTCTTGATTCCATGGATTGTCGGATGGGCAGTTGGTGCAAATGACTTGGGCTGGGCAATAAAGTTCGGTGAAAAAACCCAAAAGGTGAGCGGAATTCACGCCCAAGATGGTGGGAATCAATTCGGAATCCTTCACGGATTTTCCGTTTTGCGAATACTTCACCTTTCGCTTTTTCAGATCGGTTTTACCGTCTTCTTTAAAGTCACAGTAATACTTGGAAGTCCCGCCTCCCAAAGAGTGATCGTCAGGATGATATTGGCATTCCACGACGGGCCATTCATAGACGTTTTGATTCTGCGTCTTTCGATATTGAAAGGCGGAACCGCAACGTTTTTGCAAATCCTGGATGACGTCGACCGTCGAAGTTGAGGTGGAGCCGACTTCGGCTGCGGGATCAAAAGTGTTAAAAACCTGAGCGCGCGCAATCATGTGATCTCGCTGAGGCATCGTGAGATTTTTCAGGGCGTCTTTCATGATCGCCTTTTTGTTGGACTCGGGATTGGTGGCGGTGTTGGCGGAAGCGTTCAAAGAAACGGTCGCCGTCAAAAGTGCTGTCATAACGGAAAAAACTGCAAGTTTCATTTCCAACCTCCATCAAAGGTGGCGCTAACAAACGTGGAGCCCTTCGCTCGAAGATTGAGGTCGGACGAAGGAAGCAAAAGGAAACTGAATTCAATTCCGGGGCCACTGCAATTGGCATCCTCGGATCATTTGAAGTTTCGACGGTTGTCTAAGATTTCGACAGGGATCAAAAATGAGCGTGAAGAGCCGGGCTCACTCAAGGTTCGGTCTTGTAAGCCACGGCCCGCATTTTCCAACCATTGCGTTCGTAGAAATTTTTGCCACGATCGTTGTCGGCGCCGGTGCACAGGCGCAGGCGTTTGCAGTTTTCAGCGCGCGCAATTTCTTTGGCCTTTGATAACAGGCGAGCCCCCAGTCCCTTGGACCGAGTTTTTTCGTCAACCACGAGATCATCGATGTACATGTGTCGGCCGTGCACCAAATCAGTCAGGATTCGGTATCCCATCAGGCCTTGGCAATGGCCGTCTTCAAAAAATCCCAAAAGCTGATAACGGCTGTCGCGCATGGCGGATTGAACCAAATCCACGAATTGAGTTTCATCCAGGTGCTCGCGCAGCTGTTTCATTAATGGAAAAATAGATTTGAGATCTTCAGCGGATTGAATCAGTCTGAACATGGAAACCTCAAGTCGACTTTTTGACAGCTTCGCGAACTTTGTCTAGCACCGCGGGGCTGTCATTTTGCGTGAGGTCGAACATCCATTCATTTTGCGGATAAACGACGGCGACGATGCCTCGCTCACAATATCCCATGCAACCCGAGGAACTGACGCGAACGGATTTTCCAAATTCGCTTCGGCATTGTTCTTTGAGATTTTTCCGAATTTCCTCGGAACCTTTTGAACCGCATTTTCCGGGACGATCCGGAGAATTGGTGCAAACAAAAAGATGAGCTTTGTAACCGTCTGACATGAACTGAATATAGCGCTAAGACCTGGATTCTTGAAGCAAATAATCAGTGTCACCCGAAACAGCAAGCACTCTTAAAGGTGCAAAGTCGAGGCGTCGCACTGATTGTGTGCATTCTGCGCAGTGAGGATGGCGTACGTATGGACGGCAACGATTCAGGAAGGCCCTTGGCGCCAATTGAACTGGGGCCGGCGCCAAGGGCAAGGGAGCAGATAGATTTGTTCGACGACACTCTCAGTATTGCACTTCGTGAACGTAGCAAGTTCCGGGCAAGCGACCCGTGGAAATATCCAAAGTTGATTCATAGGTTCCGGTGTTTGCCAATGCGCCTTCAGGAAAGAGCTCGATAGCGGGAAAGGCAGCCGTTGGAGGAGAAATGCGCTCGCTGACGGTCTCTACTTGCACGCGACCCGAGTCATTATACATGGTCTGTGAATCGCAACCGACGCCGAAACGAACTTCGTCATATCCGTATTGGGTCGGCGTGTAGACTGCACTGGCGTAGCAAAATTTCGGACTGTGATGATCTTCATTCACATGGTATCGACAATCGACACGCATCATTTTTTTCTGGCACTGTGGCATGTCACCGTCATAAGAGGGGTCGTGTTTGCCTTGTTTGCCGTCGTCACCTTTGTCATTGCCACATTGTTGCGAATTGTCTGAACCGTTTTGGTTTTGATCGCTATGACCCTGATTCTGACCTTGACCATGGTCATGGCCTTGCTCATTGAAAAAATATTGACGAAGAGCCCCGGTGTCGCTCTGAACATTATCTTGAGGGTTCAAGAACGCAGCATTTGCAGCTTGCATGCTGAAGATCGTTGCCAGCGCGAGGGCTGATGTCAATTTTGCTGAAAGAGTCATGATGTTCTCCTAATTGTTGGTTGATGAGAATGCGCGTCTGTTTGACGTGAGCAGCGAGAGCGGTCTTTGCAACCGGCATGCGCAGGCTTAAAAAGAAAAAAATCAATTTTCATTTCGAAATCGGGGCATTTTAAGCAATAACGCGGAAGCTGTGATTCCAAATAAGGAACAGTTTACTTTGAATACTGCTTTATCCCAAGCGTAATGCATGGTTCGAAGATTGCTCAGGACCGCGAGTGCTTCATTCATTTCGTGTTTAGATTTTATCAATATGCTTGAAGAGCGTGCAAAACGTGAAGGAAATATAATGAATAATAATTTATTTATAGCAGAGGCGCTGTTGTTGGCGGTATTTTTAACGGCTTGCGATTCGTCCAAATTTTCGAAAGTCGAAAATCAGATGCCTGTCGCTGAAAAAACGCCACAAACAAGCGACAAGTCTGAGCAAGCTCCAATGACAGACCAAGTGCCTGTAATCCCAGTGGCGCCTATTCTGATTTCCGGCTGCCGACTTTTTATACAAGACAAATATCAGGTGCGTCTGATGATCGACGATCAATGGCAAGAATTTTCGGCCGCTTTACCCACTCAGGATTTGACCAATCAGATCATTCCTCTTGGCTCGGCAGCGGATCTAAATGCACAATTAACTTGTTTGAATAAGACCTGCAGTCAATCGATGGTGCAATTGAAAAAAGTGGATCCAAGCACCCGAAGTGTGGTGGCCGAAGCTGTGCTTCATTTTGAACAAGACAAATTGTTGGTTGTCGGCCCAGAAATTTTACGTGATTGCCAGGAGCCGGTCTTTTTTGATTACGAGATGAATCAGTTGATCGGGAATCAGCGAGAAGTTCTTTACAGTCTTGAGCAGTTGCAACAAACAACTGAAGTCATCTTGACCTTTACGGATCTTGAAAGTCAGCAAACAAATGCTTTGTCTGACACCTCCGCAGGACGCAAAGCCTCTTCCTTTCGCGTTGAACTTTCCGCTGGTGATCGCAGCCTGTTGACGGTGGCGGACTCGGGCCGTGGAGACTCGTCTTTCGAATTTGTTCAAAACGAGCGCCACTTGCACCCAGATGGCATGACTTATGAAATGACGTCGGGCGAGCAGGGGCATTTGTTGCAACAAATGACATTTCACTTTCAATTGACGTCCAATCCTCGGGTGCAATCCATTTGTTACCGGATGCCGCTCAATCCACAGATCTTAGCGCATGTCCTTTGACCTGGTGGCCCATCTTCATGTAGAGATGAAGGTGAGGGCCCTATTTCAATTCCAGAATCGATTTATCAGTTTTATCAGAAGATGCATGGCGATCGTTGGCCGACGCTCTTGCAATCATTGCTCGAGCCCGAGAAGCAAGTGCAAAGATGGAATCAGTTTGCAACGCCACCACCGTCGCAGGAAATTTCGGATGTTGAAAAAAAAGGCGAGATTTCTCGGGATGCCAATGGGCTTTTGCAGACTTACATCATGGATCCAGCCAGCTACTGGGCGGCGAAAGCGCTGGATGTGCAAAGCGGGGATTCGGTCTTGGATATGTGTGCAGCACCCGGTGGCAAGTCCTTGATTTTGGCCGAAGCGCTGCACGAATCCGGCGAGCTGATCGCCAACGAGGTGTCAGAATCCCGACGTGAAAGACTGAAGAAAGTCATTCAGCAATACATTCCGCGCGACGTGCGCGATCGGGTCTGGGTGACGGGTAAAGACGGTGGTAAATTCGCGCTCACGCATGCGCAGAAATTCGACCGCGTTCTGGTCGATGCCCCATGCTCGGGCGAACGACATTTATTTGAAACAAAAAAAGAATTGGAAGAGTGGAAGCCCTCGCGTTCGGAAAAACTGGCGCAACGTCAGTACGCCCTGCTGACGGCGGCTTTGATAGCAACCCGGCCCGAAGGACGGATCGTCTATTCGACCTGTTCGATTTCGGATTTGGAAAATGATCTGGTGATCAAAAAATTGCAGCATAAAAAAGCGGGAAAGTTCGTGGTCCTTGAAACGGAACTTCCGCCGGTGCCGGGGGCCGAGAAAACCGAATTCGGGATTCGCATGTGGCCGGATCGAAGTGCGGCCGGCCCCATTTATTATTCGGTCTTACAGGTTCAAGCTTAAAAAACCGGCTTTCATTTTATTTCAAAAAGTCAGCGTAAATCAACGCGCCCAAAATAATGTGCTGAGTGATCTGATCCGAGCCGGTTGGTGGCTTTTCCGTCAATTGCGTCCAAGCCAAGTGGTAGCGAAAGTAATCATCTTTAAATGGTTTGTACTCGGTGACGAACGATATGCCTTGGTCATTGGTTTTCAGTTCTGTATTGGTGTTATTATCCTGTGCGGTCTTGGTGGCCAGATCCACGCGGGTGCGCAACGTCCACTGTGGATCGATCTGGTAGCTGGCATCCAGTAAGTAGCTGCCGATGATGTTTTTCTTATTGGCGGCAGCGATCGCGGTTGCGCCCGAACCCGACATATTGTCACGGGTGTTCTGCAAATAGTCCAAAGAGATCGCGTAGGGTTTGGGATCATACTTGAGACCAACGGCAATCATCTCGACCGTGGGATCTTGACCCGAGATTTCGGATTGGCGATGGTCTTTGTGGTAGCTCAAAGTGGGCATCAGCGTTTTATCGAAAAATTTTGCTTTGTAAACAATGCCGTAAGCGGAACGGGTTTGTTCCGTGGTGGTGGTTTCAAATTGATCTAAAGTCATGATCTTAATTTCCTGGTCCGAAAATGTTTTCGCAAGCTTCGCACCGGTGCCGTAAAGATAAGTGTTGGCGACATCGGCACGCGCGCGCGAACCCAGGTAAATTTCGGCCAAGGGAATGCCGTCGTCCGCCAAGATTTCGGTCGAGATTTTACCCAAGGTTAAACTGAGATCATCGGTGATGCGGTGAGTGATCTGCACGATGTCGACTGAATCGCTCAAGCTGTCGGTTTTGTTCGGCGTATTGTTGGCGACATTTTCAAACCGCAGGCGGGTGTAAAAACTGACACTGTCATTGAGCTGGCCTTTGTATTCCAATCGGCCGGTGTGAATGAAGTAGCGGGTCGAGTCCACGTTGGCCGGCGCAGCTGCTTGCGCCCCGGGGTTGTAGGCGGTGCTATCCGAGTCCGCGCGCAAAATCAACGAGATCGAGCCTGCGGATGCCGAGACTGAAGTCAGGATCAAAAGCGCGAACAGAGATTTTGCAAAATGCATGGTTCCTCCGGGTTGGGATTGTTTCTATGTCGGTCGTTTTCAGCAAGTTCTAAAAACCTGCTGGTCTTTTCTGGAAAAAACGAAGAACTCGACAGTTTCGCGAGAAGAGTTGTCTCGCCCTAGGACGTCGGAACCGGGCTCAAGGGCGGGGTTCGCTCCGGCCGGTGCCAAGTCCGGAACCTGTCAGGGCTGAATGTCCCGAGTTCCCGACATCGCTGTTTTCCCGCTCTCAAAAAGCCGAAAAGTTTTTGTCACGTTGCCACCGTTTTGCAAGTGCGAAGGAATCAGACCCGATGACATTCCGGTTTTACAAAAACTATTCAAATTCGATTTCTCGACGTTTGTTAGCCTGGGTGTTGATCGTGAGCTCGATTGTGACCACGGTGCTGACGGGGATGCAGTTGGGTTTCGAGTATTTTCAGGATCTATCAGACCTTGAAAACAATCTTCAACTGGTTGAAGAAGTGTACGCCAAAAGCGTGGCCTCTTCGGTTTGGGAAATGCACATGCCACAAATCCAATCTCAGCTCGAAGGCATCGTCAATATTCCGGGCATCCAACTGGCTCAGGTGGTGGATGAAGGCCATGTTTTGGCCGAGGCCGGAACCATGCCCGTCGGAAAATCCATTCATCGCACGGTGTCCCTATCACGTTTCGAAATGAATGGCGGAAAACCCTACGGGAATCTCGAAGTTTACGCCAATGTCGATCAGGTTCTGCAAAAGCTATACAACAAAGTCCTGATGATTTTCATCACGCAATTTTTGAAAACCCTGATCGCTTCGTTTGGAATCTACTTCGTGATTCAACGCTTGTTGACTCGGCATTTGGTTTCGATGGGTCGGTACCTGCAAGCACTGAAATTTGAATCGGCTATGCCGAAGCTTGCTTTGGATCGCTGCTCGTTGGTTCCGAAAACCCAAGATGGCTTGGTTCAAAATGAAAATGCCCTGATCAAGGACGAGCTCGATCTTCTGGTCGACACCATCAATGAGCTTCAGGCCAAATTGCAACAATCTTATTTGGAATTGAATCAGGTCAATCAGCATCTCGAAGAAAAAGTTGCCGATAAAACCGCCCAGATTCTCGATCAACGGCAAAAGCTCGAGTACACGACGAAGATGAGTTTTTTGGGGGAAATGGCCGGTGGTATCGCGCACGAAATCAATGTGCCGCTTTCGAATTTGCGCGGCAATATCGATCTGCTCTTAAAGACCTTGGAAAAGTCGGACTTTCAAAAAAACGTTTTCCGAAATGTGCTTTTGGCCAATCAGGCGACGGTCGAAAAAGTCGCCAAGATCATTCAAGGCCTGCGCACCTTCTCGAGGGATGGCAGCCATGATCCGTTTTTGCCGACTGCCGTCGATGCGATCATTCACGGGGCGACCTCTTTGTGTCGCGAGAAGTTTAAAAATGCCTCCGTCGATTTGCGAATTCCGCAGCTGCCGCCGGACCTGGTGATCAATTGTCGCTCGACCGAAATTCGACAGGTGCTTTTGAATCTGCTCAATAATTCATTCGATGCCGTCCAAAAATTGCAACACAAGTGGATTCAAATCGACATGGTCGTGACCGATACCGAGTATCACCTGAGCGTCACGGACTCGGGGGCGGGGCTTCCGCTCGACATTCAAGAGCGCATGTTCCAACCGTTTTTTAGCACCAAAGATCTCGGCAAGGGCACGGGCCTTGGGCTCAGCGTTTCGCAAGGGATCGTCGAAAATCACGGTGGCACTTTGATGTTCGACAGCACAAGCAACAACACACGCTTCGTCATTGTTTTACCCCGCCAATTGAAAATGCAATAAGGCTTCAATGCGAGCGTTGACGACGATGGTTGTGACTGGGCGTCGCCGAATCATTCGGGCCGGGCTGAAAGTTTGATGGTCCCTCATCCACGATCTTGACCGTCGGGACGGAGCGTTTTCTGAACTTCAAGACAACATATCATGCCAAGGGCCAAGATTGTGGATGAGGACTTTGTTGAGATTCAAAAGACAAGATCATCTGAAGTGCACGACAGGCGACGCCAGTGACCAAGCTTGCGATGCAAATGAAAATTAGGAAGAGCGGGGGAGTTTGACTTTCGCTTTTTGCGAGTCTTTGTAAGACTTGAGATTCATGTGACCGTAGGTGATCTTGCGGTAGATCTCGATGACCTCTTCGCGCAGATCTGTCTCCAGGGTGTCGAGCATATAGTGGGGAATGTGACCCTTTTTCATGAGATGATGAATGTACTCGGCCACGACCTCGTGAACCAAATCTTCAATGCCCTGGTTTTCGCCGTCGATTTGTTCCAGGTGTTTCTTAAAAATTTTGAGCAGCTGGTCGTTTTTCATCTCCTTCCTTTTCGGCTGGACAATCGATTTCCAAAGAGCCAACTTGAGATTCATGGAGTCTTTATCGTATTTTGAGCTGAAAAACCTGGCCCCGTGGCTGCAAAACGAAATGCACGGCGCCCAGCTTCAAGATCTCTGGACCAATGGCCAGCTGCTGATCTTTCAATTTTATAAATTCAAGGACCTGTTTCTGGTGATCGATACCGACCCGCGAAAGCCCGGCATCGTGTTTTTAGAGCAAGCACCGAAGATCGAAAAGAAACCAAAGCCGCTGATTTTGTTTTTGCATTCCCACGGTAAAAACCTGCGCTGGGATCACTGCCAGGTTGAATCCGAAAAGGGCCGGGTCCTCGACATCGAGCTGTCGGGTGGCACCCGTCGTTGTCATCTCGAGATTCGCCTGATTCCGAATGCCTTTAATATATTGGTCGAAACCGCGGATAAAAAAATTGCCTGGGAAAAACCTCGCGAACTGCCGCCCTCTGTCGCACCCACCGAAGAAATCTCGTCGGTTGAAAGAGATTGGCGAGCCGAGGGCGAGGCCTGGTTGGCCGCTCGGCAAAATCGCACTCAGGCTCAGGCGACCACGAAAAAAGCGACGGATCAACGAGTGAAAGATCTCGAGAAAAAAACGCGAGCTCTCGTCGCCATTGAAGATGGATTGAAGGCAGATCCTTCCAAAGAGTGGATTGAGCTGGGGGAGAGCCTGAAGGGCCTAGGCGAAATTCCCTCGCCATTGCAAACCCTGTACAAGGCCAACCAATCCCGAAGTTGGAATATGGAAAATGCGTTCTCTCAGGCGAAAACTTTGAAGAAAAAACGCGCCGGGACTGAAGAGCGGGCCGAAAAGCTGCGAGCCGAGATCCAGAAACTGCAACGAAGCATCGAAGAGCATCCGGAGCCACAGGCATCGCCGGTTTCGCATGGATCTTCGGCCGGCAATCGCATTTTCAAAAAGTCCGAGGCCAAAGGGCGACGACTGCAGCTGGATGAAAACTTTGAAGCGCTGATGGGAAAATCGGCGCGGGACAATCTGTCCTTGCTTCGACAGGCGCAGGCCTGGGATTTGTGGATGCATCTCAAGGATTATCCCGGCTCGCACGCCATCATTGTCCGGCCTCGTCAAAAAGAAGTGCCGCTGAAATGGATCCAAAAAGTTTCCGAATGGCTGATTCGCGAAACCATCGGTCAAAAGAAGATCGAAATGGGTGCCAAATACGACGTGGTCGTCGTCGAGTGCCGTTACGTCCGTCCGATCAAAGGGGATAAATTGGGAAGGGTCACCTACCACAACCCCCAAGTATACAGCTTCGCATCAAAAGCCTGAATCCAGATTGCATTTCCATTCTGAAATTCTAGAATTTCCTGACCGATTCCCGACATGGAGGATTCAATGATCGAAGTTCAGAATTTATCCAAAAGCTATGGTGGAATTCTCGCAATACAAAATCTCAGCTTTCAAGTGAAAAAGGGAGAAGTCGTCGGTTTCTTAGGCCCGAATGGCGCCGGCAAATCCACGACGATGAAAATCATCACCGGATTCATGGCACCGACCTCGGGACAAGCGATCGTCGGCGGCTTTGATGTCTTCGAAAATCCGATCGAAGTGAAAAAACGGATTGGCTATTTGCCGGAAACGCCGCCGGTCTACATGGACATGAAGGTTCGCGATTATTTGAAATACGTTTCTGAACTGAAGGGCGTTGAGAAATCCAAAATCGAAAAAAATGTCGCCCACGCCATCGAAAAAACCCAATTGGGAAGCGTGGAAAAAAGACTGATCCACAATCTTTCAAAAGGTTTCCGGCAACGGGTCGGCATCGCGCAGGCCCTGGTCTCGGATCCCGAGGTCTTGATTCTGGATGAGCCAACCGTGGGCTTGGATCCCAAACAGGTCGCCGAAATTCGCGACTTGATCAAAGAGCTTCGCGGTCATCACACGATCATCTTATCGACCCACATTCTTCCCGAAGTGCAGGCGACCTGCGAGCGGATCGTTATCATCAACAAAGGTCATATCGTCGCCCAGGATTCATTAAGCAATTTAGCGAACCTGCAAACTGGCAGCCGCAAAGTGAATTTGAAATTGAAGCGGCCGGGATCGGACATGATCCGCGATCTGCAATCTATTTCCGGTGTCTTGAAAGTGCAAGCCGGGAACAGTCCGCAAGATTGGATTTTGGACACGCAGGAAAGTGATGATGTGGTCGAAAGGGTGGCCTCGCAAGTGATCCAGAAAGGTTACGGCCTTTTGGAAATCACTTCGGCGCGCGCCGATCTTGAAGATATTTTCCTGAAACTGACCTACGGGTCCAGCGAGGTGCAAGCATGAGCCAGGTTTTCGCCATCACCCGAAAAGAATCGAAAGGTTTTTTTCTCAGTCCCAACTTTTACGTGGTCGCTTTCTTGTGTTCCGCGGTCTTCAGCTGGGTCTACCCGAATGTTCTCAATAAATTTGCGCAGGCCCTGCAGACCTCGGTGTATCAGCCGGAAATGCCAAAGCAGGCACTGAACATTCACTATCAGGTCTTTCTGCCGCAGCTGAATATCCTGAACCTGATCCTGATTTTCATCGTACCGGCCTTCACCATGCGACTTTTTGCCGAAGAAAAAAAGCTTCGCACCTTTGATCTTCTGCTGACCTCGCCGGTGACCTCGGCACAAATCGTGGCCGGCAAATTTTTTGCCGTTATGACCGCGATTTTCGGACTTTGCTTTTTGTCGTTTCTTTATCCGGCGGCGACGGCGGCTTTCACCAAGCTGCACTGGGCGCCCTTGGTGATCGCCTTTATCGGCATCTTTATCGTTGGCGGCGTCTACGCGGCGATGGATCTTTTTGCTTCGGCGCTCACTGAATCGGCGGTGGTGGCCTATGTCATGGCGGTGATTCTCAATATGGCGGTGTGGTTTGTCGGGATCGGTGTCGATGTGGTGGACACGCCGCTGGCGCGCCAGATTTTCGAACACATTTCATTGAATCAACATCTGGTCAGTCTGGTCGAAGGCACCATTCGCACCAGCAGCCTGATTTTTCTGTTCAGTTTGATTTTTCTATTTTGTTTTCTGTGCGAGCGGGTCGTTGAAAGCTCGCGTTGGAGGTAGGCCATGAAGAAAAAGCAAGCCGTGATCTTTCTTTTATTGTCCGGAATTTCCCTGATCTGTTTGTTGATCCTGAGATTCCTGCTGGGTGGCTGGGAACATTACATGTTCGTGCCGCTGATTTTGTTCCTGGGATTCTTCATCGCCGGCATGTGGAATTACCGCAAGCTCTTCGCCGAATTCATGTCGGTGAAAACCACCAAAGAGGGCATGAGCATGGGAGCGATGATTCTGCTCACCCTGATCCTGCTCGCGGCTTTGAATTATCTGGGCGCGAAGAAATTTAAGACCTTCGACTTTTCGTCGGCACAGGTGAACAGCTTGTCCGAGCAAAGCCGCAATCTTTTAAAGAACCTGACGGATGACCTGCAGGTTCTGTATTTTTACCAGCGTGGAACCGAGGGCACCGAAGACAACCGCCGCGCCTTTATCGACCTGATCAAAAAATACCAGGACGAATCCTCGCGCGTGAAATTGCAATTCGTCGAGGTCAACGAGAATCCCAAGCTGACTGAAGAGTACGGCGTCAACAAGGGCTCGGGCCTGGTCTTCGTGCAGTACAAAGGCCGCCGCAACAAGATCGAAAAAATCGACGAGCAAGAGCTGACCGGTGCCTTGGTGAAAGTGACTCGGGAAAAAGACAAAAAGATTTTCTTCACCATCGGTCATGGCGAACGGGACTTTGAAGAAGCGAAAGAGCCAACGGGCATGAACGCCTTTCGCAAGCTGGTTGAAGGCAACCGTTACATCGTGGCACCCTTGAGCTTGAACGCGGCCCCCGAGGTTCCGACTGACGCGGATCTAGTGATCGTGGCGGGTCCGCAACACGAATTTCTCGATCACGAGAAAAAAGCATTGGAAAATTATCTGAAGCGCGGGGGCAGTTTGATTTTGGCCCTGAAGGGTCAATCCAAATCGGGATTGTCGGAATGGCTGAACTCAGAGCTTGGCGTTCGCGTGACGACCGATTATATCGCTCAGGTCATGGACACGCCGCTCGGCAAAGCGGTCAATCCGCAGGTCACGCCGGTCAGTCAGTTTTCCGGAACCGATCCCATCACCAAGCCTTTCGGTCGCGGTGACTTTGTGGTCATGCGATTGCCGGCCGCGGTGGTGAAAGAGAAAGTTCCCGAGGGCGTGAGCTTTGAAGATCTGGGCCGCACGGATGCCAATGCCATGGGATTTGCCGACACCGGCTTCAAAGGTGCTGCCAAGCCGGGGCCCTTCACCGTGGCTGCTTCGATCAAAGGAAAAATGCCGGGTGTGACCGATAAAGAATTCAACCTCGTTGTCTTCGGCGATGTGGACTTTCTTTCCAATCAGCTTTTGTACAAGAATTTAAATCGCGACTTGGCACTGAACACGATTGCCTCTTTGGCGCGCGAAGAAAATGTCATCAGCATCTCGCCAAAAGAAGTTGACGTCACGCAGATGCAAATCACCGAGACGCAATTTTACATCTTTATCTTTGGCTTTATCATTCCGCTACCGATCGTGATGCTCGCGATTAGCGGGACCCTGTGGTACCGAAGGAGATTTGCGTGAAACGGAAACAGCTTGGGGCCTTTGCGATCGTCGTCGCCTTGGTTGTGGGCTACGCCGTCTACGATTACCGATCTTCGCAAACCGAGACTCAGACCCAGTCTGAGCAAAAGCTCCTGCTCAAGGCAGACGCCGATCAAGTGCAAAAGATTTCGGTGAGCAGCAATGGCAATGAGATTCAGCTGGAAAAAGACGTCAACGGCTGGAAGATGATCAAGCCTGTCGCGGATTCGGCAAACTCGAATTTGATCGAGCAATTCATTGACGGTCTCATCACCGAAAAAGCGCAAGACATGGCCGCCGAGGGAGACAAGCTCGATCTTTCCGCTTACGGACTGGATCAACCCAAGGGTGTGATTCAGGTGACGTTGAACTCGGGACAAACGACCCGATTCGCGATCGGCAAGGTCAAAAACTTTCAGGGCGATGCTTATCTGCAAAAGAACGACGAGAAAAAAGTATGGATCGTGAGCTCCACCTGGTTTAGCAAAGTGGAAAAAACGCCTCTGGATTTTCGCGACAGACGGGTGATGCGTCGGTCGAATGCGGGCACCGAGAAAATCACGGTTGAAAAAGGCAAAGAGCAGTTTCAGTTGATCAAGAAGGACGGCCAGTGGGTGTCCGTGCAAAAACCAGAATGGAAGCTCGATCAAAACAAAGTGCGCGAGCTTTTGGCCGAGATGAACACCACCGAGGCGCTCGAATTTATCGCCGAGGGCGACGCTCGTCCTGAAGAATTGAAAAAATGGGGCTTGCAGCCGCCGCAGGTGCGACTCAGTTTGCAAACATCCAGTGATCCCAAGGTGAAACCCTGGGTGGCGGATTTTGCCGGTGGCCCTGACAAAGTCTACCGTGTGCACACCTCGGATCCTTCCTTGGTCATGAAGATTTCGCCAACGGACTTTGGCAAATTTCAGGCTTTAAAGCTGGATCAGTTTCGTGATCGCACCGAGCCTTTCTATTTCGATCGCGCCAAGGTCCGCCAGATTGAGATCAAGCTTGGCAAGGACACTCTTCACCTGAAGGCGGATGAAGCGAAGGCCAAAGAGCTTTTCAATCAATTCGATAAGCTCAAAGTCGTCGAATTCACCGAGCTTCAAAACGAAACGCTCGATCAGGAGATTTCATTTCAAGACGAAGGCGGCAAGACCTTGTTCAGTTTTCAATGGGGCTCGCCGCACCCGGTGCCAGGTCCCATGGGAGATCAAAAGGTTTTCGCCGCGAAGACCACGACTTTTCCCAAAGGCTTCACCGTCTCTGATCTGGATATCAGTCTTCTCAATCTCAAAGAACTCAATAAAAAAGAGAGTGCCCCATGAATTCGATCATCGTTCGATCTCCCACGCGCGTGGACCTGGCTGGCGGAACTTTGGATCTTTGGCCCTTGTATAATTTTGTGGGTGGCGCGACCACCATCAATATCGCCATCGACATCATGACCACGGCGGAAATCACGCCGCTCGAGGGTGGCCGCATTGAATTGATTTCGGACGATCTGAATTTTCGCAAGTCTTTTGCTTCGCTTGACGAGTGCCTGAAGGACACGGATTCGAAGCTGGTTTTGCTCAAGACTCAGCTTCATTATTGGCAACCCAGCCAGGGCTTTCGCCTGCAAACCCGCTCGGACAGTCCGGTCGGTGGCGGTTTGGGTGGTAGCTCGAGCCTGACCATCAGTCTGCTCAAAGCTTTCGGGCAATTCTGCCAAAAACCAATTTCCGATGTTCATCAAATGGTGGAAGTGGCCCACAATCTCGAGGCGATGGTCTTAAATACGCCCACGGGCACTCAGGATTATTATCCGGCGGCCAGTGGCGGGATCAATATCTTGCGCTATGAAGTGGACGGCATCACCCAGAAGGTTTTGGATGCGGAAACGTCGGTGCTCGCGCAAAATTTCATGCTGGTTTACACCGGCAAGGCTCATCATTCGGGCCTGAATAATTTTGAAGTTTTGACGAAAGCGGTTCAAAAAGAAATACAGACCCTGCAGGCCCTGCGCGATCTCAAACAAATTTCTGATGATACGACTCATGCCGTTTTGGACGGTCAATGGGCGGCTTTACCAGGTTTGTTCCAGAAAGAATTTAAAGCGCGCGTGAAGCTGGCACCGGCGTTCTCGAGCCCCGAAATTGACAAATTGGCCGAAGTTTCTTTGCAGGCGGGGGCCAGCGCTGTTAAAATTTGTGGAGCAGGGGGCGGTGGCTGTGTTCTAGTGTGGACCGAGCCCGCTCATCGCGAAAGGGTAAAGTCAGCATGTCAGGGGGCCGGGTTTCAGGTGCTCGCCGCAAAACCAGTCGGAAAGCTCCCGAAGTAGGAGCCGAGAAGCCTGTGCGCTTCATCGGCATTTCTTTGTCGGGCGGCAAATCTGACAAAGCCTGCGTCGCCGTCATCGAATACTATGCCGAGCACAAGAAAATATTCCTGGCCCGCTTGTATGAAAAAATCAAAACCGAAGAGTACATCTCGGCCGATCTAAAAATTCACGAAATCATCACCCAGTACCATCAAGACGTTGAATCGGTGGCCTTCGATGTGCCGCTGACGCTTCCGACCTGCGTGGGTTGCAAGCTCAAATGCCCGGGCTACGAGACCTGCAACATTTCGCAAATGAATTGGCTGCGGGACTTTTACAACGAAGTGAACAAACAAAAAAAGCCGAAGAAAATGTTCACGCCTTATACCCAACGCTGCGTCGAGGCCTACATCGCCCACGGCCTGGAAGAAAACTTCGAGATCCACCACGCATTGGGCTCGAATCTGGCACCGCTGACGGCCCGAGCGCAGTTCATTCATCGCCGCATGCAAATGCCGGCGATCGAGGTCTTTCCTCGTTTGACAATCTGGCGCCTGGGCCAAGAACTGCGCGTTTCCAAAAGTCATCTCAAGTTTCACAAACACTCTGTCGGCGGCGACGAAAGCCGTCGAGTCTTCCTGCAAACGCTGGCCGAGCGCAAGGGCGTGTTCATTTACCAACAAGACTTTAAAGCCATGGTCGAAAACAACCACGCCTTCGAAGCTTTCATCTGCGCTTACACGGGGTTTCTCAAGCACATGAAGCTAACGGAATCTCCACCCGCACACTTCCCGAAGGGCGAAGCCTGGATTGAATTTCCGAAGTGAGTGCGGGGCGCGCAGATCAGGGCTGCGGACGTGAGAGCGGGCTGGGCGTTTGGGTCGGGTCTTCGGACGCGGGCAGAGTTTGCGAATGTGACGGCGGACGCGCAAATTCGGTGCTAGTTCTGAGTCTCCAAGTCTCCAAGTCTACCGATGCGCGCAGCTCGACTCTTTATGATCTTTCTTTCATTCAATCAGGCACGATACTTTGCTAAACCCCGGATGATGCGGATATGGATTATGAGTCATAAATTAAAAGATATTTTGAATTTGATTTGACATGATTTTTGGTTCTTTCTTCGAGCTTCGGCTTTCAATAGTGACTTATTTTTACCAAAAGTTTCGAGCTGTTTTACTGGCGCTCAATGATTGCATTGTTACGACGTTTAAACGTGTGTCTGGAAGGCAATTCCCCTCTTGGCGAAAATGGGTTTGATAAACATGTGATATACCTCCTTGCAGATTTAAGGAGACGATACGTATGTTCGAAAATATTTCAGCGAGAAGTGAAGAAGCAATATTTTTGAAGAATCATTCGCAGCAGATCGAGAAGGTTCATGCTTTAGCCTTGGCTGCGAGCCGGGAATATAAAAAAGCAGAGCATGTTTTATTCGAAGCCGTTTGTGAAGTGGACCTCTATCAAGTTCACGCGCATTACGAGTGCTCCAGTCTTTTTGAATACTGCCTGAAATTCTTAGGCCTCACTGAATCTGTTGCCTGCAATATGATTGCGGTTGCTCGGAAGTCGAAGCAAGTACCTGAACTGAAGGCCGCAGTGATGTCAGGCGAAGTGAGCGTTTCGACCGCGAGAAAGATCACGCCGGTGATCAATGTAGAAAACAGTTTCGAGTGGATTGCGAAAGCTTCCACTTTCACGAAAGCAAAGCTTGAGAAAGCGGTCGCGACCGAAAGACCTCAGGAACTTGTGCATGACCGCGCTAAGTATGTCTCAAAAGAAAGATTAGAAATTAAATTTGGCCTGGATGAAAAAGTACTGGAGAAATTTAAACGCGCTCAAGACATCGTCAGTCAAAAATCAAAATCAGCCGCAAGCTTTGAGCAAACCCTGGAAGCCGTCTTAGATTTCTATCTGGATAAAAATGATCCATTCAAGAAGGCCGAGAGAAACATCCATAAAAGCCAGAGCAAAAATCAGTCTTCTTTGAAAGCAAGTTTTCAATCTGTCCCAGGACAGACGGACATGGAAATTCAAACCGGACCAAATGACGATTGCGCCTCAAAAGCTGAAAACAAAATCGAACCAATCTCAAATTCGTCTGTCCCAGGACAGGCTGGCGAACAAACTCAATCCGGCTTCAATCCATCTGTCCCAGGACAGACCTCCAAACCCTCGCGCCACATTCCGGCTCACATTCAGCATCAAGTGATCCTTCGGGACCAGAGCCGGTGCACGCACCGAACCCGTGAAGGCATTCGCTGTCCCAACACTCGCTGGCTTGAGGTGCATCATATTCAGGGCTACGCTCTCGGTGGCCAGCACGATCTCGAGAATCTCACGACCCTTTGCTCAAACCATCATCGACAAAGGCATCATGAGCGATGGGAGGCTGCAACGACAAGAAATCATGGAGTGTCCATTTAGCAAGGGCAAATGCATCTATGCGCGCGGAAATCCCGTCTCACTCATACCTGAGCGCATCGATTGGATTCAAGCGCGAGGCCTTGCGGGCGGGATACACGCCGAACACGATGCCGATCAGGGCTGATGTCACGAAGGACAAGAGCACGGATTCGATCGAGACCGAGGTTGCCCAGCCGGACAATGCCGACAGCACGACCGTGACCAGCCAGCCCAGGAAAATTCCGCTCAGGCCGCCGATGGCGCTGACGACGACGGATTCGATCAGGAATTGCAGCAAGATGTCGTTTCGTTTCGCGCCGATGGCTTTGCGCAGGCCGATCTCGCGCGTGCGCTCGGTGACCGAGACGAGCATGATGTTCATGATGCCGATGCCGCCGACGATCAACGAGATGGCGGCGATCGCGGCGAGCAACATGGACATGGTTTTCGAGGTCTGCGACAGGGCTTCTTGCAGATCCGCCATGTTGAAAATCTGGAAGGCTTCGTCTTCTTGCGACGGCGGCACGCGGTGGCGTTTTCCCATGGATTTCAAAATCGAGCTCTGGGTTTCTTCCATGTGCTCGGGCGAGTCGACTTCGAGCTCGATCGAATCCACGTACACTTTGCCGAGCAAGCGGTGCATGGCGGTCAGCACCGGAATGATGATGATGTCATCCTGGTTGCGAAATCCGCTGGCGCCTTTTTCTGGCAAAACGCCGATGACCTGAAAAGAAACTTTGTTGATCTTGATCATTTCGCCGATGGGATTTTGCTCGCCGAAAAGTTCTCGCACCAAGGTCATGCCAATGACCGCGACGCGAGCGCGGGTTTGATTTTCGGCATCGGTGAAAAAGCGTCCGGCCACCGGCGTGGCGGCATGCATGTCCGGATAGGCCCAAGTGGCGCCCATGACCTGCGTTGACCAGTTTTTATTTTGGTAAACGACTTGGCCGCGGCCGGTGACTTGCGGCGCCGCTTGCTTCAGCGAAGGAATTTCGGCCGCTAGAATTTTTGCGTCCTCTTCAGTGAGACGGGTGGTGGTCCCGGATTCCTGCGCAACGCTGCCGACGCGAATGGCGCCGGCGCGCAAGACCAAAAGGTTCGAGCCCAAAGACGAAAGCTGACTTTCGATCTGTTGTTGCGCGCCTTTGCCCAGCGCCAGCATCGCGACGACGGCGGCGACGCCGATCAAAATGCCAAGCATCGATAAAGCCGTGCGAATTTTATTCGCGGCCAGGGTGCGAAAGCCTTCGTGAAAGTGATTGAGAAATTCCGAAATGGTGAAGCCTTCTTTGGCGCGAACGCCGGCGGTCGAGGTCGCAGATTTTTGCAAAGGCGTGAAGGCTTCTTTTCGTTCATCCGAGAAAATCACGCCGTCTCGCATGCGGATCAGGCGCTTGGCTTCTTCGGCGACCTCTTCTTCGTGGGTGACCAGCACGATGGTGATCCCCTGCGCGTTGAGCTCGTGCAAGATGCGCATGATTTCCGTCTGCGAGGTCGAGTCCAAATTTCCCGTCGGTTCATCCGCCAAAATCATGCGCGGCTGATTGACCAGGGCGCGCGAGATGGCGACCCGCTGTTGCTGACCGCCGGACAGTTCGTTCGGCTTGTGCTCGGTCCGCTGCGAAAGCCCGACCTTACCCAACAGTTCGGCCGCGCGCGGAGATTCGGTTGTCTGGCGCGAGTACAAAAGTGGCAGCGCCACGTTTTCCTGCGCCGTCATTCGCGGTAAAAGATTGAATTGCTGAAAGATGAACCCAAGCTCTTCCCGGCGCAAGGTCGCCAGCTCGTCTTCGCTCAATTTGGAAATTTCGCGACCGTTCAGTTTGTAAGAGCCCTCAGTCGGCACATCCAATAAGCCGATGATATTCATCAGCGTGGATTTTCCAGAGCCCGAAGGTCCCATGATGGCCACAAAATCCCCATCCTCGATGGTGAGACTGACACCCTTCAGGATCGGCAAAGTTTCTTCGCCCATGAAATAGGATTTTGTGACATCACGAATTTCGATCACCGGCGATTTCCTCCACCTTGACCTGGGCGACGGCTGCCGCCGAAAGAGGAAAAGGGATTGCTGGAGCCTTGCTTTTCCATTTTTGATAGATCGGCGCGCACGACTTTATCGTTCTCAGCCAGGCCCGAGACGATTTCCGTTTTTTTGCCGTCAGAAAGCCCGGTTTCGATTTCGCGCTCTTCGTTTTGGCCCTCGTCATTTTTGAGCATGACCTTGGATTTACCGCCGCTCAGGATGATGGCCTCCGAGGGGAGCAGTAAGATATCTTTCTTGCTCTCTTGCATGAAACGCACGTTGGCGGTCATGCCGCTGCGAAGGAAATCCGGTGTTTTCTCCGGAAGCACGTCCACCACGTATGTCGTGACGTTATTAACAGTCTTTGCTTCGTACGCGATCTGGTCGACGACGGCGGGGAGGGTCTGATCTGGATAAGCATCGAGAATGATGTCGGCCTTTTGGTGCAATTTGATTTTCGCGATGTCTGTTTCATCCACTTGAGCTTTGACCGTCAGGCGATCGGACATGGCAAAGACCGCCTCGGTCGCGGTGATCGTTTGTCCGGGCTCAACGTTTCTCAAGATCACCGTGCCGGCCAAGGGCGCGATGATCGGTGCTGGCTTGTAGAGCTCTTCCCATTTTTGCACTTCTTCGGGACCACGCGCTCGGGCCGCATCCAGCAGGGCCGCGCGTTCGGTCGAGCTCATCCAGGCCAGAACTTCGCCTTTGTGTGCTTTGTGGCCTTCATCGGCCAGAACGCGGTCAATGCGACCGGCAACGGGCGATTTGATTTCCAAACGGTTCTCCGGTTGCACGGTTCCGGTCGCTAAGATCGAAACCTGCAAATCGCCGCGTTCCACCTGGTAATTTTTGAAAGCCATGCGTGGAGATTGATTCTTTTTCCAAATGAAAAAGCCGCCCCCTAAGACCAGAATCCCGATCCCTATCCAAAGCCATTTCTTCTTCATGGCAGCACTCCTTCTCCGCGAGCTTGGCTCCAGGCGGCCTCATTGAGAACGCGTTCTTTTTCACTTTGCAAATACGCTTTTTGTCGAGTGATCAAATCATTTTCAATCACGTCCCAGTCGTTGAACGAAATCAGGCCATTGTTGTATTGCCCGCGAGCGACTTCGGCCCGCACCGTTGCCGCTTTCTGAAAGCTCGCATCGACGTTCAGCTTTTCGATGGATTCAATGTATTTCTGATAGGTCTGCTTCAACGCTTCGACCTGTTCTTGGTCGACCGAAATCTGTCGGGTCGCGGTCGAGCCCTTCGTCAAAGAGGCATTGCGGACCGCCGAATCATCTTTGCCGCCATCAAAGAGCGGGATCGACAACGTCGCCCCCAAGGACCAACGATCATTCTTCGGAAAAAATTCGTCGCTGCCGCGGCCCATGGTTCCCGTCAGGCTCAGGCTGGGAAAGAAGGCCGAGCGCGCAACACCGATGGCGGCTGTTTGCGAATCAACTTGCGCCAAAATTTCTTGATAAGCCGGGGTGTGGGTCGCCAAGGATTCAAAGTCGGGTGCCGCGGTGTCGGCCACCAATGGCACCGCGACCGTCATCTTTTCGGTTTCCGTGATCGGCACGCGCAGCATGTTGGCCAACGTCGTTTGCGCCAATTCGAAGGCATGCTGAGCCTGCAGGTTTTCATACTTGGCCTGAGCAAAGTAGGCTTCCGAAAGCAGCACCGAACCTTTGTTCTCGCGTCCGCCTTCGAAACGAAGTTCGACCAAGCGCAAGTTTCGTTGTCGGCGCTCGACGATATTTTCGGCAAGCTTCAAATTTTCCCGCGCCGTCAAGAGGCCCTGATAAGCCGTGACGAAATCAAAACTGACTTGCGCTTTGGCTGTTTGGAAAGTGGCGACCGCACCGCGAGTGTTGGCCTTGGCTTGCGACACTTTGTAATAATCGCGAAGGCCGGCAAAAAGATTCTGCGAAACGGTCAGCGAGGCCGCATAGGATTTGTCGGTTGAAGCATCGCCCAGATCATCGGTGACCTTGGATTGATTGTAACTGAGGCTGCCGGTCAGCGAAGGCAGGTAGCCGCTTTCGGCCCCGAGCTCGAGCGCCTGCGTGGCTTGATAAGAAAGAGCGGCAGATTGATAAGCGGCATTGTTATTTTTCAAAGTTTCAAGGATCTGATTCCAGCTCGGACCCGAAGCAGGTGCGGCCCAAGTCACCGAGGAAAGGAAAAGTAAAAAAAACTTCACGACGGCTTCTCCTTTGACAGTTCCTTCGCCAGGGAAGGACCGTTTAAGATTGTCTCGATGTCGGCCAGCGCCCGGCGCAATCGGTCCTGTTCGGCGCCCGATAAAGTCTGCAGCTTGCGTCCCAGATTCTGGGCCGCATTTTCTTTCAGTTGACGAAAGAGCGTCCGTCCCTTGGGCGACAATTTGAGAATGATCTGGCGGCGATCTTGCGCGTGCGATCCGCGCTCGACCAAACCGCGCAGAACCAAAGAGTTCACCATCTTTGACATTGCCGGTTGGCTGACCCCATGATCCAGAGCAATTTGGCTGACGGTGTTCAGACCACGATGAATTTGCGAAAGGATGCGGTATTGGGGATGCGTCAAGCGACCATCCGCGGACCGGCGAATCTCGGATTTCACGGTCCGGATCATCAGCGGCGCCAGTTCAATGAATCGTGTTGCGAGCTCAATCTGCTTTTTCATAACTTAGTTTATATATAATAAAGTTATGCATCTGTAAAGGATGGGACCGGGCGCGCTAGACGAAACTGATCAAATCTTTATCAGCTTAAATTTTTCCGAGATGACGAAGCAACCAGAAGGCACCGATCTGTGTTTTGACGTCGGTGACTTCGTTTTTCCATATTCTTTCCACAATTTCATCCGCGGTCATTTCCACCAGCTCTAACACTTCGTCGGGATCTTGCATCGCCGGCGCTGCGGTGAGGTTTTCTGCCAAATAAATGTCGATTTTTTCGTTCGAGTATCCAATGACCGGATGAATGTGGGTGAGCTTTGTCAGTTTACCAGGTTTGTAACCGACTTCTTCTTGCAGTTCGCGGGCCGCCGTTTGCTCGGTGGTTTCGCCGCGATCGGTTTTACCGGCCGGAAATTCCAGAAACACTTGGCCCACCGAATGTCGATATTGATAGATCATCAAAAATTTTCCATTGGGAAGCTGCGGGATGACCATGGCCGCCCCCGGATGCTTCAGGTATTCGCGAAACGATCGGTGTCCGTTCGGAAGCTCGACGTCATCGCGCCAAATTTTTAAAAAACGGCCGGTGAACACCAGCTCTGTCGACAGCACTTTTTCGATTAATTTTTTCATGAGTATCAGCTTAACATGGGCGGGTGTCGCAGAGCTTTCGGAATTTCCGGACAAGCCCAAGGTCCCGCTGGCCTGACCTTTTGTCTCTGATTGCAAATGATTTCAGCTGAAAACCGTGGCGAGCTGGATCAGAATAGAAACATGCGAACATTACTTGTTTTGATGGCTCTGTGGATTGTGCCGATGTCAGGATGGGCCGAGGTGCATCATTCATTGCTCCGTCGAATCGCCGTGTTCCCGATTGCCGATGCAAATGTGTCATCGGCCGAAGAAGCTTGGTGGCAAATGCGCGAGCTGCTGACCAAGGATCAAAGATTTTTCGTCGCCAGCCGACGCTTCATGGTCAATCGAGGCGTTTTTCAACCGCGCAAACTGTTAAAGCCCGCCGACGCCATCATTTTGTCGAAGATCTTGGATGCGCAGGCTTTGGTGGTGACCTATTTGAAAGACCGCACGCTGCAAATGAAAATTTATGAAGGTGAAAACGGGTACCTGCTATGGGAAGGGGATGCCGAATTTCATCCGGCACTGCCGATCAACGATCAGTTGATCCGCATGAGCACGCAACTGATGAATGCCTTTGTTTTAGCCATTCCTTATCAGGGTTTTCAAGTCACCGACGACGTGATCGGAAAACCGATCTACGAAGAAGACGGGAAAACGTTCGCCAAAGTTTACATCGGATCGAATTCGCAAATTCAAAAAGGTGATCCCGCCCAGTGGGTGGAAGTGACCGGAGATGTCGGTCAGGCCTTCTTTAATTCCACGACAAAGGTCACCGTGATTGCCGAGGGCGTGGTGCAGGATGTAAAAGGTGAGCACGCTTTGATTCAAATTGAAAAGATGCGGGATCCGACCGAGCTGAAGGACAATTCTCTGGTGCGGTTTCCGCAAGAGCTCAACCGGTTGAAAGATCTGTACAGCGAAGGGGATAAATCTTCGAACCTGGCGCCCGAATATCTCTCATCGGAGATCAAGAGCGCCAGCGAGTTTTCAAAGGATCACAACACCACCACGTCGGCACTGATGTGGATCGCGAATATTGCGGGATTTATTTTATTAGCGTTTTAGACTCTTCTTTGGCGACCATGGGCGAGCTGTCCAGAGATTGCATTTTATGCAGCAAACCTGTCGTGGCGAAATAAAGACTGAACACGATGATGTAAAAGAAAAGCATTCTTTTTCGAATGACAATCACAGGCACCCCCAAGACGCGCCCAATATAAAGTGGGACCCCACCTAAATCCAGATTAATTGAGTGAAATGAAAGAGATTTCCCGGTTGTCATTCTTTTTGACAGGTATCACAATGACTTCATATGGCAGCAGTCGTCGAAATTCGAAATATCGCAAAAGCATATCAATTGGGATCGGTGAAGGTTCAAGCGATCAAAGGTCTCTCTCTTTCTTTGCAAGAGGGTGAATTCACGGCCTTGATCGGCTCTTCTGGTTCCGGAAAAACAACTTTGCTGAATTTGATTGGTTGTCTGGATGACGCTGATCAGGGTGAGATCTTGATCGATCAAACCAACGTGCAAAGTCTCAGCGAAGATCAGAAAAGTGAGCTGCGCAATAAAAAGATCGGCTTTATTTTCCAGTCGTTCAATCTGATTCCGGTGTTGAACGTTTACGAGAACGTCGAGATTCCATTGACGATCCAAAAAGATCTCAAGCCCGACGAGCGCAAAGCGCGCGTGATGGACGCGATTCGGGATGTTGGATTGCAAGAATTTGCCGAACATCGCCCGGATCAATTGTCCGGGGGACAGCGCCAGCGGGTCGCCATCGCGCGGGCCTTGGTGACGCGACCTTCATTGATCTTGGCGGACGAGCCTACGGCCAATCTGGATTCCAAGACAGCACACTTGATCATCGATTTGCTGTTTGAATTGAACCAGAAAAAGAAGGTCACCTTTTTCTTCTGCACCCACGACGAGAAGCTGATGAACCGCGTGCAACGGGTCGTTAAAATCAAAGACGGGATCATCGAGAACGCATGAACTGGAGCTTTGCCTACCGCAATCTCAGTCGCAACAAACGCCGAACCTTTTCGACGGGGCTTGCGATTTGCGTTGGCTTCGTCGCGATGAATTTGCTTGGTGCTTACATCGTTCGCTCGTACACCATCATGACCGTGACGTCGGTGTACATGGCCCAACGGGGCCATTTCCTGATTTTTAAAAAAGGCGGGGTCGACGGTTTTCTAATCAAGCCCAAAAAATTCTCCTTGCAGAAAAATGAAGTCGAAGAACTGAAACAGAAAATTTTGCTGCCGCTCAAGGACTCGATCGAATACACGAGCTCGACCTTGTCGGGCCCCGCATTGTTGTCGGACGGGACCAAATCCCATCCGGTGATGGCGGTCGCGATCGACCCTCAGGCTTACGTTCGGTCTTTGCAGCAACCTGTTTTATTGAAAGAAGCCTCGGATTGGCTGATGCCGTGGCAACTGGAACATGTGGACGCTTTTTTAAAGTCTCCGGATTTGATCGCGATCACGACCACCATCGCCGAGGTCATGGGCTTTAAAACACCGCTGAATCAAAATGATGGCGTTCAATTGGCGGCCCGCACTTTTGATGGCGATTTAAATGCGATCAATGCCGAATTGGGGGCCGAGCACAGCACGGGCTCGCGCTTTCTGGAAGAGACCATGATCTTGGTGCCGCTGCAAAAGATGCAAGAGCTGTTCGGCACCGAAGCGGTGTCTTCCATGTCGATTTTTTTAAATCCCGACGTGAAAATGGGTTCGTTTGAAAAGGCTTTCAAAGAAAAGGCGAAAGAGCTGTCTTTTGAAACAGAATTGTTTCGGTATTCGGATGATGAAGTGAATCCGATGTTCAATGGGATCATGGGATTTCTGTACGTGATGTGCGGTTTCTTCGTCCTCTTGATTTGCTCGGCCGTCAGCCTGACAATCGTCAATGCTCTGACCATGGGGATCATCGAGCGAACACGAGAAATCGGAACATTGCGCGCCATGGGATTTACGCCCAAGACGGTGCGCCAGATTTTTTCACAGGAAAGTCTTTTGGTCAGTCTGTTCGCCATGATTGCCGGAACCGTGTTTTCTTTCTTGATCGCTTTTGTGGTCAATTCCAGCCACATCATGTTTCAGCCACCGGGAACGAATGGTCAAATTCAGTTCGTTCTGGAATGGAACATCAAGATCGCGATCTTTTCCGGACTGATTTTGACGTTGGTCACTTGGCTATCAGCACAGATCGTCATCCGCAGAAAAAGCAAAACGAAGCTCATCTTATTGCTTCATGACATTGGAGAGTCAGAATGAAAAAAAACTTTGCTCAAAATCTTGTCCTGTCTTTCAGTTTGGTCAGTCTGGGTTTCAGTCTCTCGGCGCACGCCGCCGCCGCGGCCGGGACCCCCGAGCAAGCGAAATCATTATTGCAAGCCTCCGATCGGGCCCGCGGTAGCGTTAAAAAAGGTTTGCAGTGGAGTGCGGTCGTGACCACGGCCGAAGACGGTGAAAATTCCGAGCGCGAATTCAAAATCAAAGCGCAAGGGGACGACGCCTACGTTGAATCGACTTCACCGGCGAAAAACAAAGGCGAGATTTTTATTTTCAACGATCGTCAGATGTGGTTTTTCAAGCCTGCCATCAAAAAGCCGGTTTCCATTTCGGCTCGTCAACGCTTGGTCGGTCAGGCCGCCAATGGTGATATCGCAACCACTCACTATGCTAGGGATTACACGCCCGTCATCGAAAAGGTCGAAGAAGATGGGGCCAACGGAAAAACCTACGTTCTGATGTTGACGGCGAAGACGAAGAATTTGACCTACGATAAAATTCGTTACTGGATCAATGATAAAACGAAGCTTGCGGTGAAGGCCGAATTTCTGACCCTGCAGGGAAAACCCTTCAAAGTGGGAACCATGAAGTACGACAACAAGCTCAAGGTCGATGGTGAAACCATTCCTTTCGTGAGCGAACTGGCGATCACCGACGCCAAATTTCCACAGAATAAAAGCGTGATCAAATACGTCACTCCGGAAATTGCTTCGACTCCCGCTTCTCTTTTCAACGTGAACAATCTGACTCGGTAATCGGGGACTGATCATCAGCAGGCCGAACTTGGATGCAAATTCGGCGCTGCCGGTTACAACGAGAACTTGAGGCCGGCCAAGGCCTTCCAGTTGTCGAGCAATCGAAATTCGGTGTTTTCCCGTCCCATAAAGAAGGTGTACGAAGCGTACACGACAAAAGAATTTCCCAAGCCTTTATCAAATTCGGTTTGCACCAGGCCGGACTCGTCCGTCACCGAGTTCAATGTTCGCAAGTAAAAATTAAAATCCCGCCACGATCCAGGCTCCATCACGCGAAGACTGAGATAAAGATAATTTTGCGTCGGGAAGTTCAGGCCTGAATAGACGTAACGGGTGACGTTTTGGGCGTATTTGGGATTTAAATAATTGGCAGCGCTCAAAGTCGCGTTGTCGAATTCGGATTTGGTGTAACCCGCACTGTTGTGCAAAACTTCGATGCGGAAATCGACATCGCCTTCGTAGCGAAATCCAGCCAGCGCCATGTGCGACCAAAGCTTCTCATTTTCCCCGACCAATTCCATATCGTAAGCGCCAAAGCCATTGTCCTTGGGTCCATAATGGGCCAGATCGTAGGTGTGTTTGGCGTCGACATAAACGGTGAAGCCTGGTTTGAATTCGTACTGCGCGTATTCACCGACGAAAGTATTTTCCTGAGCTTCGCTTCCCAACAACAATCCGTAATAATTTCTGGTGTTTTTCCAGGTCCGTTCGTACTTGATTGCCGCTTGCGGTTTGAATTCCTTCTCGCTCATCCAGAAAGCTTCGCGATTTGACACGGGCTCGGCGATCAGCACCAAAGATTTTTCAATATTGAAAGAATAGTTAAAGCGCACCAAGGCATGACCTTTTTCTTTGTAAGTGAAAGTCTGCTGGCGGTTGTTGAAACGAAAAAATGGGTTGGAGACATTGAAAAGCTCGCCTGGTCCCCATTGGTAAACTTGCAGACCCACCGTCGCCGAAAGCTTGCGGCTCATGGTTTGCTCGACAAAGGCATCCATCATGTCAAGACGACCTTGGGTGCTGCTTTTTTCTTCGCCGCTGAATTCGTTCTTGACCTGATCTTGAGTGAAAATCCAGCGCGGACGGGCAATGACTTTGGCGTCATTGATCAGCCACTTCATTTCAACCCGGTTGTCGAGCGTCAGCATTTGTTGCGGCTGCGCAAATACGGCGTTTCCCGGATTCACGATCGAGTCGGCGATCTTTTGCTGTTCGCCAAAAAAATAAGACTCGTAAGTCCATCGCACTTCGTTGGTTTTAGCGGCGAGCGCCGACTGGTAGCAGAACAAAAGCAGTGGTAAAAGCAGGCTTCGAGATTTAAGCATGAATCAAATTGTCGACGATTTTGCTTTTTAAGATCGACAGGGTTGAAAAGTAAGAAGCTAAAAGGCTCACGGTCATCAGCAAGAGCCAGGCCGTCACATAACTGTGCGCCACAAAATCCACTTTGAAAGCGACGGGTTCAGAAAGCAATCCGGCCTTGTACATGATTCCCATCGAATTCAGAAGGAAGGTGACGATGACCGAGAGCACCACCCCGATGCCCGAGCCGATCATCGAGAGATAAATGCTTTCATAAAGAAACATGGTGGCCACCTGGCGGCTGCGAAACCCGATGCTTCGCAAGGTGCCGATTTCCCGAGTTCGCTCTTTCACGATTTTGACCAAGGTGTTGACCACGGACATGGTTGAGACCACCAGGATGACGATGATGATGAAATTGCGAAAGATCGAAAGAAAATCCATGGACTTCGAGTAGACATCGCCGATGCGGTGATCTTTCCACTGAATCATGTGCAAATCCGGAAACTGGCTGACGACTTCTTTGTCAAATGCGCTCATCATATCCGCGATCGAAACACCCGGCGCAAAATCCATCGCCGCATAAGTGATTTGATCCGTGTTCATCAACGTCTGCGCCGCTTCAATCGAGGTGTGAATCAAGCGGTCATCAACGTCCTTGTAGCCACCATCAATCAAGCCAAACACCGTTAAATCAATGGCGTTCAGTTGGCCGTCCCCCGTCATGGTGGAAATTTGCGCATCTCGAGAGACGCAATCAAAGGGACGATCGGCGGCAATGTAAGAGCCAGATGGGTTCATGTATTTTCCATCATGGTGAAAGGTGCAGCCCATTCGTTTTGCCAAGCCCTGGCCATAAGAAAGGCTGAACGCATCCGGAGCTTCATCCAAAGGACGGCCAAAGGTCGAGTTCCAAGCCCACTCGTCACTGCGCATGCTTCTTCCGCTTTTCAGATCGTAACCGCGACCGACGAAGATCTGCGACTGTTGACCATTGGAAATCATTCCTTGAAAACTGAGCGAGCGCACGATGTTCAAGACCTGTGACTTGTGGTCTTCAGCAAATTTCCGGATGGCGTCCTGCTCGGGTTTGGTCACCCAGAATTTCCAGGGCTCGGTGATGCCATCCTTCGAGAAAATATCTTTGTTTTCGATCATCACGTCACCCAACATTTGGGTGTGCTTGAACTGATCAAAGTACATGGCTTCGACATTGGCCATGTAGCCATCGAAGATAACCAGGGCGACGAAGGAAGCTCCCAATGACAGCAATGCCGACAAAGAGTGTCTCCAGTTTTTGATCGTGTTTCGAAGAGCGATTTGACTGAGCATGTTTAAAGTTTGCGTTGAAATCGCGAAATGAGCAAGCTTGGACCTTGGGCTAATTCACCAATGAAAAGAGCTTTGCCACTGGGCCGATGTTGCGGCTGCTTTGTAGACTAGAGATCACGGAGTGTGCATGAATTATAAAAACGTTTACCTGAATGGCACCGGATCTTTTCTGCCAGGCCCCGCTGTGAATAACGACGAGATGGATGCCTATATCGGATCGGTCAACGGTCAATCCAATCGCATCAAGCGTCGGATTCTGGCCGAGAACGGAATCAAATCTCGCCATTACGGGATCGACACCCAGGGGAACACCAAATATTCATCTTCCGACATGTCGATTCAGGCTATCAATTCGGTTCTCAAGACACGAAATCTAAAGATTGATGACATTCCATTTTTAAGTTCGGGAACGGTCGGCGCGGACTTGGCAGCTCCGGGATTTGCCAATTTGATTCAGGGTCAATACCGAGCCGCTCCAATGCAGACCATGTCCCTGCAGGGCATTTGCGCTTCGGGTGTGGCGGCGATGAAAGTCGCGGCCCAAGTCGTCGAACTGGGCGAATTCGATCGCTCAGTTGCCTGCGCCACCGAATTTCCCTCGCGCCTGTTTAAAGCCAGCCGCTTTCAACGCATCGAAGAAAACTTGGATTTTGATTCGCACTTTTTGCGCTGGATGCTGTCAGATGGCTCCGGTGCAGTGCTATTTGAAAACAAGCCGGCCGAGACGGGGATTTCGCTTAAGCTCAATTGGATTCATCTGAAATCTTTTAGCGGCGATTATCCGACCTGCATGCAAATTGGCTCACCTTGGAATCAGGCCGAGAAAAGCTACTTGGACTTTTCGTCACTCGAGGAAGCGGAAAAAAATGGCTCCTTCTTGCTTCGTCAGGACATTCGGTTGTTGCCGAATTTATTCGATGTCGGCGTCAGTGAATTTATCGATATCGTGCTGAAGGGAAAGCTCAATCCCCACGAAGTGGATCATTTCCTGTGTCATTACTCGTCGGAAAAGTTCTCGCAGGTGGTGTCGACTTTGATCGACAAGGCGGGGCTCAATATTCCGAAAGAAAAATGGTTTTCCAACCTGACCACCAAGGGGAATACCGGGGCCGCGTCGATTTTCATCATGCTGGATGAATTCATGAAGACGCGAAAGCTCAAGGCCGGTGAAAAAATCCTGTGCTTTATTCCCGAATCGGGACGCTTCACCGTGTCCTTTATGATGTTCGAAGTGGTCGAGAACGGAAAAGAAAATCCGGTTCGCCAAACGCAGCTGCCCGAGCGAAAACCGGTCGAAAAACTTTTGCTCGAACTGGGAAGCGTCTGGCACCAATACCGCTCGAACGTGTTTCGCACCGAATTGTCCCACCGGATCTTCAACGGCAAAATGAAGGTCGAAGATTATCAGGTGTGGATGGAAAATTGGATCCCGCAGGTGCGCGAAGGAAGCGTGTGGATGCGCACGGCCATCTCCAATCTTTCAAAACAATTCGCCGGCATTCAGGATCTGATCGAAGAACACGCCGGTGAAGAGCAATTCGATTTCAAAGTTCTTTATGCCGATTACCAGAACGCCGGCGGTCAAAAAGCGATCGATGAGCTCAAACGAAATCCGGCCGGTGAAGAGTTGAACAAGTACATGTATGAAAGGGCTCGCTCGGAAAATCCTTTGGGATTGTTGGGTGGTATTTTCATCATTGAAGGGACGGGGCAGAAAATCATCCCGACGCTTTTGCCATTCCTGAAGCGAAGCTTGAATCTGCAAATGAACGTTTTTAAATTTCTCGAATACCACGGTGAAAATGACGTGCGACATTTGGAAAGATGGGCCAACGCGGTTGAACTGGCGCTGGAAATCGAACCCGGATGCTACGACGACATTTTGAACACCGCCCGCAAGGTCGCCGAGCTTTACCACAAACAGTGGACCATGGTGCTATGAGCGAAACGTCGCCATCATTTGAAAATATGCCGCATGATCCTTTGGATCCCAATCCCTGGCAGGCTTTGTACCTGGACCAGAGCACGCCGCTTCGGCCTTCGGCAAAACAAATGTGGCTTGCTAGCTCAAGCTCCCTGTCGCGACAATTTCTTTATCCGTTTGCGAAACCTTTGGCCCGATTGCTGATCATCTTGGTGCAAGTGATCAAAGCTTTTTCGCCGATCGATTGGCGGGCCTCGCGATTTCTGCACAAGCTGATCGTGTGGGGATTGAAGACTTTCGTTCGCGCCGATGCAAACATGCTGATCTTGCGACACTTTCATGTCGGATCCGAGATCCTGGCTTTCATCGCCGGCAATATTCCGGGTGTGGACCTGAAGCTTCAGCCACTGCGTCCGCGCAATCTCGACGAGCTTCGGGATGATGTGTTCTTGCAGCATGATCTGAATTTGTACAATTTTGTCATCAGTCTGAATTTGCAGCTTCGTGAAAAAAACATTCAGATCAAGCCCGTGGCCGTCCCGGATTATTCCATGATCACCGAGGGTGAATTCGACATCGAGCCGATGAAAGATGGTTTTTTCAATTTCATCGATCTCGAGACCGCCATCGAGCTGTACACTCCGGTCTACCAGTTTTTTCTGACGGACAATGACTTCTGGCGCGCCACCAATTCCTTGCAATTGGACGAGACCATCGGACTGTACGCCGCCAACATTTTAAATTCGCATTCTCACCTGGTGTTGGTGAACAACAAGCACCCCATGGTGTCACTGATCACGATGTCGTCGGGCTTTCGCTTGGTTCTGCACGGTCTGTCTTCGGAAATGGGGCATTGGCTCTTGGCCCTTCGAAAAATGGAACAAAAAAAGCAGAAGGCGCATGGCTGATATCATCGCGAATCTCGGTTACCTGGATTTCTTTGTGTGGACGGTCGCAAGCTTTTTGATTTTGTATTTCACATTCACCACGGCCGCCTATTTTTTTCTGGTGAAAAATCCAAGACTGCCGCAATTCCAAAAAAAGGCCTACCGGCCGGGACAGATCCGCACCGAGATCCGCCGCTCGATGATTTCGATTCTGATGTTTGGGATCTTAAGTTTTTTCGTGTGTGCGGGTCTTCGGCACGGGCTTTACCACATCAATTTCGAGCTTTCATGGACAACGGTCGGTCTGGAAGCTTTGGCTTTGTTCTTTTGGAACGAGATTCATTTTTACACCATTCACCGCGCGTACCATCTCAAGCGATTTTACAAATACCATGCGGATCATCATTTCTCGCATGTGCCGTCGCCATTTTCGGCCTACAGCTTTCACTGGAGCGAAGGTTTTTTATTGGGCGCGGTGATGCCGATCGCGATGTTGGTGCATGATTTCCAGTACATGTCGTTGATGCTTTTGCCGGTGATGAGCATCTTGATGAACGTGATGGGTCATTCAAATCTGGATCTCTTTCCCAAAAAGGGGATCGGCAGCATCTGGAGCTTTTCGAAGCGTCATTCGCTTCATCATAAAATTCCGCACACGAATTTTGGTTTTTTTCTTCCTTATCTCGATAAGGTCTTGGGCACCGCTCAGCATGACGATCCTTGAGATTTGGCTTTTCGCCGCCATCAAATACATCAGCATCACGGGTGGTGCTTATTTGATTTTCTGGAAGTTCTTCCCGCAGCGATTGCGCCGTTTTAAAATCCACGAAAAAGAACGCCAATTGCCAAGACCTTGGTTCGAGTTCAGATACTCGATGATCACGGTCGTCGTTCAGACGTTGCTTCTTTATTTGCTTTATCTCGGTGTTCAGCACCAGCTCTTTGATGTCTACTCTGGATTTCTCTCGCGCGGTTGGGCACCCATCATGCAAGGCGTGGCGGTCTACCTGCTGGTTTACGACAGTCATTTCTATTTCACGCATCGTTTGCTGCACACGCCTTGGCTCTACCGCAACATCCATATCATTCATCACCGTTCGCTCAATCCCACGCCGTGGGCCGCGTATTCGTTTCATCCATTGGAAGCTTTGAGCAACTTTTCCTACATCTTTTTGGTGCTGTGGCTCACGCCGATGAGCGGAGAGCTTTTGATCGCGATCCTGATTCTGACCGATCTTGGAAATATCAGCGGCCACTTGGGTTACGACTTGGTTCCGCGCGGCGCTTGGAAAAGTTGGTGGGGGCGCTGGCTCACGACGCCCACGCACCACCACATGCATCACATTTATCCGCATTTTAATTTCGGATTGTACTGGCGGGGCTGGGACCTTTTCTTGAAAACCCTGCATCCCAAAACCGAATCTGAATTCTATCGGGTCAAAGATCAAAAGTAATCAAGCGCGTTCTTTGTGCCGGTGGCTCAAACCGTCTGCAAAGTCTCAGAAGCGATCTTTGGCAATGGCCGGAAAAGATCTTTCAGCTCCGGCACTTGCAACGGTGTTTTTTCGTAAGATGAAATCCAGCTTTCAGGAGTTTCCATGCACATGAACACGCGCCAGGCGGGGTCTTTGGATTTGAAAGCCTGAATGACGAAATCCAACATCTCTCGGCGCAAAGCTTGATCGTAACGAAGCTTATTGCCTTCGCTTGGGAACATTTCAGCCGAGGTCACCCAGCTATTCATGCCGAAACGCTCGCGCATCAAATGGCGCTGCTCAGGTTGAAAGCGAAGGGCGCCGACCGAAATCACGTGCACTTCGGAGGGTTTGAATTTTTCATGAATCGCCGCGACCAATTGCGCGTAACCTTGCTGCCAATCTGGATGAAAAATCAACGGATCGATGTGAAATGCCACCTGAAAATCGCGGTCGGCGCAGCGGCGAGCGGCGGCAAGGCGGGCTTCGAATGAAGCCGTTCCGTGCTCTTCGGCTTGGATGATCGCGGGTGCGTTGATCGACCAGCTGACCACCACATTGCCTGCGTGTTCGCAGTCTAAGAACTGCTCGACCTTGTCGGACTTGGTTTTAAATTCCAAAGTCCACTTGGGATAGCGGCGAAAGAATGAAATCAATTGGCGGGAAAACAGCGAAATTTCATCCAGGCTCAGGCTGTCGATGACTTCGCCGGTGCCAACACGGTAGGGAAGGTCGGGATGCGTGCTCGCCATCTCTTCCAGCTCTTGCAAAGCCTGATCGATGTTTGAATACATCTGCATGGTCGGCGTGTTCAGATAACTTTGCAGGTAACAGTAAGAGCAGTTCATATTGCACTGCTGACCCAGATTCAGAACGTGATAGTTGCAGCAGGTGAGCACATTTTTCTGACTGGCGCCGGGGCAGCGTTTGAAAAAATGGCCGTCGAAAGGTTTGATGTAGAGCAACCGCTTGCTGCGATTGAATTGCTCGGCCGACATCGGGCCTTTGTGCGGCAAAGGGGCTTCGCTGACAAATTCGATTTTCTCGCTCGGAAAAAGGCTTGTCACCCGTTCGGCTAAAGCGGAAGACCGAGAACGTTCGTCGATAAAGATTTTTTCAAAATGCGACAGCAGCTCGGGTGAAATCATCAATGCTTTGTCCCGGTTGGATCTTTTTCCAGAATGTCCTGAACCTTGTTTAAAGACTGCAGATATTTTTTCAGATCCGAGGGCTGTGACACAAACAGTTTGAGCTCGATGCCGGCACGGTCCCCCAGTCGGGTCCAGCGTGCCTGCGTGGTGCCCGGCCATGGCAGCGCCGTCATCTGCGCTTCGGCCAGTTGATCGCGCTTGAAAGTTTCAGGATAGCGTAAGATTTTGAGAGTCTGAATCCAGGCTTCCCCCACAGACACATCTCGCGGCACATTCGCCACCAGTTTTTCGCAGGTCAGATCCTGTGGATGCAGATTTAACATCAGAAGCTCGATGCCGAGCTCAAGCGCTTTCACTCCGAGGGATCGACTGAGACCCTGGCTGACGATATCGTGAAAAAGATATTTCAGTTCCAACCCGCCGGCGGATAACAGGGGCGCGAAATCCTGCGGCGACAATTTTCTCTCGGCCGCCCAATCTAAAAATCCTTTGGGGGTTTTTAAGAGCTGTTCGGCAGTTTTGAAAAAGCTGTCGTTTGCCTGCCAATGGAATTTCTGCGCGATCAATGAAATCGGAAACCAAGAATAAGCTTTGGCCTTCTCGATCAGCATCGCCATTTCGACAAAGCTCAATTCAAAGTAAAGAGAGCGAAACAGGCGGGCAATGGCTTCAGTCTCAAGTGAATCCATCTGATGATTGAAAACCAGATCTTGAGAAAATCCCGCCAACACGACTTGATTGGCCGCAACGGCCGGCAATCCTTCGGGCCACGCCGTTCGTGGATGAAAGTCGAGGCCCTGATCACAGAGTGACATGGCGCATAACTGAGGAGGGTTTGAAAATCCTTTTGTCATTCGTGAGGGACGATATACCAAAACGGGTTTCTCAATGTTAGCTTTTCTTTCATGGCAGATTGGCGAGATCGCAGTCAAATCACGGGGGACGTCGTTTTTTTTCGGTACGTCACCCAAGGGGTCGAAAAAAACATCGATGAAGTCTTCGTGTGGGACCTCGATAAAACTTATTTGGATACGGCGATCGAATCCATTTCGGATCTTTTGAAAACCGCGATCGAGCGCGCTTTCAATAAAAAAAATGTTCCCGGCACCAACACGCTTTTGCAGGTGTTGGCGCAAACGTGGACGGCGAAAAAAGGGCAGGCGCGATTTCCACTCTATTTCATCTCGGCCTCGCCGCCTCAAATGGAAGCCCGCATCGCCGAAAAATTCACGATCGACGACATTCGGCCCTTCGGCTGCTTTTACAAAGACAATCTCCGCAACCTGACACCGAAGCGATTGTGGCGACTGAACAAGCAAGTTGGCTACAAGATCCAGGCGTTGTTGCAGCTTCGCATGAAATTGAAAGAGGACGTCAAACAAATCTGCTGGGGCGATGACAGCGAAGCCGACGCCGTTATTTACAATTTGTATTCGGACATTTGCGCCCGCCGCTTAGGAGCGCAAGATCTGCGAAACGTGCTGAAAGGTTTTTCGGTGACGGTCGATCAGATCGATGAAATTTTGCTGTTGCAATCGCAGGTTCCCGAAAATGATCCGGTCGAGAAGATTTACATCAATCTCGCGGTCGACACGGATCCGGATTACTATCTCAAGTTCGGTCGCCGAACGGTGCCGACCTACAACACTTTTCAAGTGGCCTGCGATCTCTTTCAGGATCAGCGCATCTCGATCGAGTCCGTGCACAACATTGCGCAGGACATGCTTTTCAATTACGGATTTGTGCCGGAAGAATTGATCCGCAGTTTTGATGAGCTGATTCGTCGTCACGTGCTGGGGGAAACCGCCAGCCAGAAGCTGCAAGATTTCTTCACCGATAAAGGAATTTTTCCCGGCAGTTTCAAACCTAGCCTGCCGCCAGCCAAAGAAACTCAGGTCAGCAACGAAGGCCGCGTTTTCACGTTGGAAGGTCACTTTGAGCCCTGGGTGCAAGAACGCGTGGATTACCTGCATGACTATCGCTAAATCCGGCCGTTTGTTTTTTGAACCAATTCTCATTCTTGGATTCTTACTGTCTCGCACTGCAAATGCCGGTTGTTCGCGACCCGTGATTGTCCCTTCTTCTTCGCTTGGTGCGGTGATGAAGGTGAGCGAAAAGACGGGTGAGGTCAGTGGCGTCTATCCAGAAGTTTTGCGCGAAATGGGAAAGAAAGTCGGATGTGAATTTCAGTTTCCGATCGTGCCGCGAGCGCGCGCCGAAATCATGGTGGCCCAAGGGAGCGGCGATCTCTTGGTTGGCTCGGTCAAAGTGCCCGAGCGAGATGCGTGGGCCGGAGGCTACGTGCCGATGTACGGAACCGAGTGGATGCTGATCTCATCCCGCACGGATGAGCCACCCAAAACGGTCGAAGAGCTGATCGCGCGTCCGAAAATCAAATTGCACGTGGTTCGGGGATACAATTACGGTCCGGCCTATCTGGAAATGCTCGCGCGGATGCAAAAATTGGATAAGCTTGTGTACATGAAAGATCCTGAATCCATCGCGCGGAAAATGGAATTCGGAAGAGTGGACTATGCCTACATGCCTTCCAATACATTCGCCGGCGCCCTGTTGGGGATGGAAATGGGAATGAAAGAAAAGTTAGGTCCAAAGGTGCGCTACACGCAATTGGCAGGACTGCCGACCTCGGTGATTGGCGTTTATTATTCGAAAAAAATTGCCGCCGAGGACGCCGCTTTAATTAAGAATATATTGATCGAGATCCAGCAAAAAGGTGAGATTCTGACGAGACTGAGAAAGCTTTTGAGCGATGAAGAAATGAAGAGCACGCTTCCATTGTCATCGGTCAAAAAGATTTGAACGCAAACCATTGGTCCTGGCGACCGGTTCGCGTTTCGTTGAAAAAATATTGAGGATCTGATTTCTCGTCAGGTTCTAAGTCAGACTGGGACCAAAAATAAACGCGATCGCGATCGTGATCAAAATTGGAATTGCAGCGTACAACAAGAACGGAACCATTTCGGCGCGCACTGCTGAAGCTTTGTCATCTTTAGATAAATTTTTGTAAGTGTTTTCGTTCGCCATGGGGAAATGCTAACAAGGGCTCACTCAAATTTCAATGGGAATAAAGTCGAGATCTGTGGTCCCTGGAAAGTTCGGAACTCGATGCGACGAAGAACTTCCAAAAGACATTTCTTGAAATTTTCATTTTGCAGTTGCGAAGCTGTGACTTCCGCGACACTGAGCTTTCCATTGTTTTCAATCGTAAAACTCAAAGAAACATTGCCTTTTGCCGTGGGCTCAGTCTGCAGCAGCTGCGTGTAACATTTGAAAAAACTAGCGCGGTGAGTATTCATCACCGTGTTGATTTCGTCTTCCGTAAGTCCTTGATTTTCCGGAACGGGATTTGAGAAAGCTTCATTCGGCTGTGGCGGTTTCACCGCTGTTTGCGCCAGCGACGAGCTGTTATAGTCGCTGGCCGAAACTCGTTCGCCATTTTTGGCGATAAACAATTCGCCTTCGCGGCCCGAACCTTCGACGTGAACATCGCCACGTTTTAAAATCAAAACGACATGAAAACCCTGAGCATCATCCACTCGCTCCAGGGTCACCGTTGTGTTTGATGACAACCGAACTTTGTGCGCGCTTTCGAAAGACAAGACGGCTTCGCCGGTGTCTTGCGTTTCCACGGAATCTAAATTGTAGAGATTTGTTTTCCGATCGATGCTTTCACGTTGGGTGTAACCTGAACGGTAGACAAATGCTTTTCCTGATTCACGATCCACGTGAGCCAGAATAATTTCAGTCGGAGTGTTTTTCGGAGCGAAATAAGAAAAGTAAGTCGAAAGACCAACAAGAACCAGGCCGAGGAGCAGAAATCCTATGACCAATTGGCTCTTGTTCTCAGGCATATCTTATTTTTTTGGAGCTGTAGTGGTCGAGGTTGTGACAGTCACGGTGGTCGTTGTTGATGCTGTGGCATCTCCACTGGTTGCGGTTGCCATGCCGGCCGCCGTTTCAGTCGCCGCCGCTGGAGGGGGAGTTGCCAAGTTATCAACAACCGAAGCTTTTTTGCTGGAAAGAAGAGTCAAACCGATGCTAGTTGCGGCAAAAATAACCGCAGCACCGCGAGTGAGTTTTTGCGCCAGAGTCGCTCCGCCAGTTGCACCTAAGATCGAGTTCGATCCGCCACCACCGAATGCTCCACCTAGACCATCGCTCTTCGAGTCTTGCAACAAGACCAAAGCGATCAAAGAAAGTGCGGTCAAAACATGCACGACGGCGATAAGTGTATCCATGATAGTGTAAGCCTCCTAATAACAATCAGCGAAAAGAACTGCCAATATAGGAAAATCGAACGTCAAAAGTCACTTGAAAAGCTTGAGGCCCCAGAGGGATAATGCAAAATGTCGGAGGCTGTATGCTGAAAATTTGGACTCTTTGCCTGCTTTTTCCGGTGCTCACTTGGGCGGCACCACGTCCCAGCTTGCAGCAGTTTGCCGGCAGTCTCAAATCCCCTGAAGAAATCCGCAGCTTGTTCAAAGAAAGTCAAAGCCTGCAAAAAGATCCCACCCCGGCGCTGGCGCCCCTCTTCAAGAGCAATGAGAGTCCTTTTCAACAACTGCAGAAATCCTTTCAAGGCTCGGAATCCTTCGTGCGCGGTGAAATTGAAGACGAAAAAGTCTTAAGTGGAGTGATTGGCTGGTTGCAGTTATCGCTGATCAAGGCGCGCTCGGATGCCTTTCAAAATCACTGGGCGGACGTGCAGAATAATCTCGCCAATTGGTTCCTGTTTGCGGCGGATTTTCCTTATGAAGAAAGCTCGTTGGTGGGCCTGCGCACGGTGGGCGTGATTCGGGCCTTGCTGCTGGATGAGGCGGAAAAACTGCAGTCTAAATTTTCAACCGAAATCGCCCGCAATTCCGATTTTCGAAAGTGGTTCCTGCAGATTCGTGCACCGTGGCCGGTGGATCGGGTGATGATCACCGAAGCCAAAAGATTATTGAAACCACCGATGATGTCGGTGGCCACCGCGGCCGCCAAAGCCTTCCAAAAAAACCCTTACCAAACCAGTGCTCAAGCTTTGGCCAAAGTGAAGGGCGGGCAGAGCGAATCGGCCGAGCTGTTAAAACAAATTTGGCGCGATTCGGACATTCAAATGATGAAAACAGAGATCACGCGCATCGGGAAAATGAAGCTGCGCTTGGCGAAAGCGGAATTTGAACTGCAGCACAAAAAAGCGGCCACTTCGGCGCAAGAATTGGTGACGGCGGGACTTCTCGACCAGGTGCCCATTGATTATGTCACCGGTCAGCCACTGAATTTGACTTCTCTCTGAAAACGAAGGACAACTTGAGTCGCATGCCATTTCTAGTCTTTGAAGGCTTGGATGGTTCCGGCAAAAGTTCGCTGATGTCAGCGCTCGAGACGGAACTCAAGAGCAAATCTCTTTCAGTTTTACGAACCCGTGAACCCGGCGGCACCGCTTTGGGGGATTTGATTCGTGAAATGATTCTGACCAAAGATGGCCCGGCCCCGACGGCACGCACCGAACTTTTGCTTTACGAAGCCAGCCGTGCCCAGCACGTCGATCTGGTGATCCGGCCGGCGCTGAAAAAAAGCTCGTGGGTTTTGTGCGATCGCTTTTCCGCAAGCTCGGTCGCCTTTCAAGCGGGTGGTCGCGAAATTTCCGAAGAGTGGGTGGAGCGATTGAACGAATTCGCGACCGATGGTCTGCAGGCGGATCTCACGGTTTTGCTGGATCTCTCGGTTGATGAAAGTCGCCGTCGTCGCAATCAGCGACAATCGACCACGGGAAATCGCGAAGATCGCATTGAATCTGAAGCCGACAGCTTTCACGAGCGCGTGCGCAAATCCTTTCTCGAGCAAGCCAAGCGCAATCCGAAACATTGGCTGGTCTTAGACGCGGCGGAAACACCGGCGCAGCTTTTGGAAAAACTGCTCTCTCACATCCGGAGCCTGAGATGGCTCGCCTCTTAGATTCGGTTCTGGGGCATCAAGAAACTCTCGAACGCTTTCTGCAGTCCATGGAAAGCGGCAAACTTCCGCACACATTTTTATTCGTCGGTCCTTCCGGCGTGGGTCGCAAAACTTCGGCTTTGGCCTTGGCGCAAGCTTTGGTTTGTGAGCGGGACAAGCGGGCCTGCGGTCAGTGTTCGAGCTGCCTTCGTTTGGAAAAAAGCATCACCAGCAAAACTTCGGGCACCGAATCCCTTTTGGTGATCGAGCCCGAAAAAAATCAAATTCGCATCGAGCAGGCGCATCAGGTTTTGGATTTCTTAAGCCTTCGATCGATGCAGCCCAATCGCGTGGTGATCATCGATGCCGCCGAAACTTTAAATCCGCAGGCAGCGAACTCTCTCTTGAAATCTCTGGAAGAGCCGCCTGCCGGGACTTACTTTTTCATGATCGCCCCCAGTGCGGCGCACGTGCTACCGACCTTGAGGTCGCGCGCTCAGGTGGTCGCTTTTCAACCGCTATCGGTCGAAGAGATGCGCGTGAAAGCGCACGCTCCGGAATGGGCTTTGCGCGCCAGCCAGGGAAGCTTCGAGCGTCTGGCGCAGCTTCTGGAAAAAGACGAGCTTGAAATTCGCGACAGCGCGCTCAATTGGTTGAAGGATTGGACCGAGACGCCGATGGCATATTTAAAGCCCGAGGTGCGTGAACTGGTTCGTGATCGCAGTTCGGCGCGCAGTCTGGCTCATCATCTATCCTGGTTGTTACGGGACGCTCTGTACCTGAAAATGGGAGCCGAGCAAAAGGTTCTGAATTCAGACAAGATGTCGGCCCTGAAAAAGATCACGGAAAACCTGTCGGCGGACGTTCTGATGAACTCTTGCGAAAAGTCTCTGTGGATTGAAAAGAAATTGGACGCCAATCAGGACTCGTCACTTGTGTTTGAGCAGTTCTGGATTGAGACCAGCCCGCAAAATGTGGTAACATAATCCTTATATGTGGATTGATGTACACGCTCATTTGGACATGTTGGAAGATTCGCCCGAAATCACTTTGCAAAAAGCGAAAGCCGCCGGCGTTTCGAAAATCGTCACCATCGGCACTGAGCCTTCCGATCATGAATTTGTTTTGAAAACGGCCAAGCAGTTTTATCCCGATATCTACTGCACGCTGGGCGTTCATCCGCATCAAGGCATGATGTGGAAAGACGAAGTCGGCGCCTGGATCGAAAAGCATTTGCCCGAGCGCGAAGTCGTGGCCGTCGGTGAGATTGGCCTTGATTACTATTACACGAAATCTCCGGTGGAAGAGCAAAAGCTCGCGTTTCGCAAGCAGCTCGACATCGCCCGCCGACACAAGATGCCGGTGCAGATTCACACTCGCGAGGCCGAGCAAGACACGGTCGAAATCTTAAAAGAATTCAAAGGTGAAGTGACGGGCCTGATCCACTGCTTTACGAGCTCAACATGGCTGGCGCAGCAGTGTCTGGATCTTGGCTACAACATCTCATTTAGCGGAGTCGTGACCTTCAAGAATGCCGAATCCTTGCGGGAAACCTGCAAGCTGGTTCCACTGGATCGCATGCATGTCGAAACGGACTCTCCATTCTTGGCGCCGATCCCCCAGCGTGGCAAAAAAAACACGCCGGCCTTCGTGGTTCACACGGCAGGACTGGTCGCCGAACTGAAGGGTGTCAGTGTCGAGGAATTAGCCGACGCCACCAACAAAAATGCGCGTCAACTATTCCCTAAAATCGTCTGGTAAGTCATTATCAGTCCGGCCCTTCGAAAAAAGCCGTGATCCTTCGTTGCCGCCTCGTCGGCGTACGTGTGTACGCTCTCCTCGTTGCGCCTCGGCTGACGTCTTTTTTCGAACGGCCTAGTTTTATTTAGAAATAAGCTTCCCAAATTCTCATTTCAAAGGATTGCAATATGGCAAAACTGAAGGTTGGTATTAATGGCTTTGGTCGCATCGGTCGCGTTTTGTTCCGTGCGGGTTTCGACAAGTTTGATATCGTCGGGATCAATAATCTCGATAGCGTCGAAGGTGCCGCTCATCTTTTGAAATATGACAGCGCTCATGGCATCTACAACCGCGAAGTGACCGCCGATGACAACAGCATCACGGTCGACGGTAAAAAAATCCCGGTTTTCAAATCGAAGAATCCGGCGGAAATTCCGTGGGCGAGCGTGGGTGCAGATCTGGTTCTCGAGTGCACTGGCGCCTTCAAGAAAAAAGAAGATTTCATGTTGCACATCAAGGGCGGCGCAAAACGCGTGATGGTTTCCGCTCCGGCGGATGGCGCGGACACGACAGTTGTGTTCGGCATCAATCACGAATCTTACGATCCTTCGAAACATTACGTCGTCAGCAACGCTTCTTGCACGACGAACTGCTTGGCACCTTTGGCGAAGGTCATGCACGAAACTTTCGGCATCGAAAGCGGCATGATGACAACCATCCACTCTTACACCAATGATCAACGCATTTTGGACGCGCCTCACTCGGATTTGCGTCGCGCGCGCTCGGCGGCGGTCAGCATGATCCCGACGACAACCGGTGCGGCGAAAGCTGTGGGGTTGGTCTTGCCGGAATTGAAAGGCAAAATTGATGGCACCTCGATTCGCGTTCCGACTCCGAACGTGAGCCTGGTGGATTTGACTTTCAACTCGACAAAAGATCTCAGCATCGAAGCGATCAACGAAGCGCTGACCAAAGCGGCTCAGGGTTCGATGAAGGGAGTGCTGGCGGTCGAGAAAAAAGAATTGGTGAGCATTGATTTCAACGGCAATCCGTATTCTTCGATCATCGATTTGAAATCGACCATGGTCATCGGCAAGCGCCTGGGAAAGGTCATGTCTTGGTACGATAACGAAACTGGATTTTCAAACCGCATGGTGGATCTGGCTCTTTATATGGGAAGCCGAGGTCTGTAATGGCGGCGGGGCTTAAGGGCATCAAAACGATTCGTGACTTCGAACTGACCGATAAGGTTTTATTTTTGCGTTTGGATTTGAACGTGCCGATCGAAAACGGCAAGATCACCGACGAAACCCGCATCACGGCCAGTCTTCCGACGATTCAGTACGCTCTGGAAAAAGGCGCGAAGATCGTTTTGGCTTCCCATTTGGGCCGACCGAAAGCCTTTGGTGATAAGAAATATTCTCTCGAGCCCGTGGCCGATCGCCTGACCACACTTTTGGGTCGCGAAGTGATTTTGGTCGAAGATCCAAAGTCCGATGCCGTGAAACACTTGCTGCACACGATGCGCAAGAATCAATTGATTCTGCTCGAGAACCTTCGTTACGAGCCGGGTGAAACCGAAAACTCGGAGGAGTTCGCGGCGGCCATGGCAAGCTACACTCAGGTTTACATCAACGATGCGTTCGGCGCTTCTCACCGCGCGCACGCGTCGATCGATGCATTGCCACGATTGGTGAAGCAAAAGGGCATTGGCTTTTTGATCGAAAAAGAAATCAAGATGCTGGATCAGCTTTTGGAAAATCCGAAGCGTCCTTACATCGCCATCATGGGTGGCGCCAAGGTCAGCGATAAGATCGACGTCATCGAAAAGATGATGGATCTGGTCGATGGCTTCATCATTGGCGGCGCCATGGCCTACACCTTCTTGAAAGCCAAAGGCTTGGCCGTTGGTAAATCATTGGTCGAGGCCGATAAGGTTTCTTACGCCCGCGAAATGATGAAACGAATCGAAGCGCGCGGTAAAACATTGCTGTTGCCGGTGGATCACATGGTGACCAATGACTTGGCTTCAAATCAAGCCAAGCCAACAGCGGGCGAGACGATCGAAGAAGGCTACATGGGAGTCGACATCGGTCCTTTAACCATCCGCAATTACGCCAAAGCAATCTCCGAGGCGCAAACGGTTTTCTGGAATGGCCCGATGGGTATTTTTGAAAATCCGGCCTACGCCAAAGGAACTTTCGCCGTGGCTCAAGCTTTGGCCGAGAGCAAAGGCAATAAAATTGTCGGCGGTGGCGATTCCGCGGCGGCAGCCGAAATGTCGGGCTACGCTTCGAAGATGACTCACATTTCGACGGGCGGGGGAGCTTCGCTGGAATACCTGCAAGGCGATCGTCTGCCAGGTCTCGAGGTCCTGCGACCTCCTAAAACATCGGAGAAAATGCCGTGAAGAAAATTTTCGCTGCCAACTGGAAGCTGCACAAGAATCCGAAAGAAACTCGCGCTTTTTTTGCCGAGTGGAATCAGCAATTCAAAGCGCCCGCCGGCAGCGAAGTGATTTTTTTTCCCCCGGCCACCAATCTCGAAGCGGCATCGGACAGCCTCAAGGGCACTGCATTTCAATGGGGCTCGCAGAATTGTTACAGTGACGTGAAAGGTGCCTTCACCGGCGAAATTTCCGCTCAGGTCGTCAAAGATCTCGGCGGTCGTTACGTTCTGATCGGACACAGCGAACGTCGCAGTGTTTTCGGTGAATCTGACGAACTGATCGCCAAGAAAGTGAAACTGGTGCAAGGCCTTGGCGGTCTGGTGCCGATGCTTTGCATTGGCGAGACTTTGCCCGAGCGAGAAGCCGGCAAAACTTTATCCGTCTTGAAATCCCAATTGGAAAAAGGCCTCTCGCAAGCGGATCGCCAAAAAGACCTGGTCGTCGCTTACGAACCCGTTTGGGCCATCGGCACCGGCAAGGTCGCGACCGCAGAGCAGGTTCGCGAAGCCCATCAAGCCGTTCAACAAATGGTGGTCGAATTGGGATTCTCGGCAAGCCTCCCGCTTTTGTACGGCGGAAGTGTGAAACCCGACAACGCCAAAGAACTGATTGCCATCCCGCACGTCCACGGATTCCTGGTCGGCGGCGCCTCACTCGAAGTCCCAAGCTTCCTCGCCATCTGCAGCGCTTAGACCCGCGACGCGATCGCGGTCAGATTCCCGTTCAATCAGCGAAGGACTCTGATAATTCAGATCCATTATGAACGAAGATCGTCTCTGAATACAGATGGTTCCTGCATGCAGATCGTTTCATTTGGGTGCAATCAATTTTTCGAGATCAAAATTGAATCGAGCAGGGGAGTCCATCCACGATCTTTGCCGTTGGTATGGCATGTTATCTTGGTTTCAAGATATTGCATCGTCCCGACGGGCAACATCGTGGATGAGCGCCTCTTGAATTGGCAAACCTTATCTTGGACTTTGCAGCTTCTTGATCTTCCGGGCACAAGGTTGCTGCAGACGCAAGCTTGTCGCAAACGCAAGCTTGTGGCGGAACCGCCGCACAGATGGTTGCCCAATCAGACTGTTCGAATCTGATTTCCAAGCGTAATCATCAAAGGCTTCGCGGGCAGAAGTCGAGATGGCGATTGGAATCGCGGTCTCGGTTGGCGCGCAGGATCTGCCAGAGTGATTAGCTCTTTTTCAGAATTATTTTTCGAGATGCCTTGCGATCAGCGATCTTGACGGCGTTCTTGCTCTTGGCAACGGATGTTTTGATGATGGCGGGAACTTCGGCTTTCGCCGTCAGTTCTGACGCATCAATTTCGGACCCACCCATTGGAGCTGACAACAAACCCACCAATACCAACGCTGAAACCGCGAAGAACATTCTCACAGCTTCATTGAATATTGTCATTTTTTCGACCGAGCTTCCGTTTAAAGAAGCAGCGGACCTCCCGTCAATTCCTTATACAATTCTAGGGCCAGGGCCCGCAGATGCATGTGTTTGCATTGGGATTCGACAGCCCTGGAATAAATGCAGGACTGTCTCGGATTTTGTCATCGAAAATCGATCAACTTGTGGGCAACCCTTATTGGCGCAGCTTTAAAATGCAGGCTTCTTCAGTCTCTTCCGAGCGGAATTCATTCAGAAGCTTGACCACCAATTGGCCTTCATTGGTCAGCTCCTCGATTGAGACTTCGTTATGTCCGTCACAGGTTGGCGCGAAAAGATGCAGCCGGCCCGCTTGCTTTTTGATGGACATATCGTAATCCAAAAAATCAACGGAAACCTGTGTGTCTTCCGTTTTGAGAATGCTGACGGCCTCGTCTGAAATGACGACCTCGCAAGCTTCACCGGCAGGTGTTTGTCCTTGCAGAGATTCGGCCTGCGCCAATTTCAGATGCACATGGTTGAGAGCAATTCGGTTCGAGTGCGAAATCGCGAAAGACGCGGGTGCGGCCAACAGAAGGGCTGCGACCAGGCCGAACTTCAGATTTGCGAGAGATTTCAGGTTGAAGCTTGAGCAGAGAGTTTTCTTCGGTGCCGAGCCTTGAGATGCAATCATTGCGTTCATAAGACTTCCTTTTCTCATCAAGAGAATGGAAATCTTGTACACCCGGAAAACCATTTTGCTGAATATTTTCACCGAAATTCATTATTCGCTCAGCGCATGAGAAACTGATTGCTATGCCAGCAGGAAAAGCGCGACAGAAGTCGAGCATCTATCTCGCTCTGCGAAATGGATTTTGCACTGTTGCTCGTGCTCAAAAAAAAGGCCTGGCGGTTGAAGGCCAGGCCCGGTGGTGTTTGTGGTGGTTCGTTCCGCGGATTGATCAGTCCGAGTCAGCGCCTTCGGCCGGAGCTGCGCGTACGCCCTGAGAGCGAGATGCCTCTCCATTCTCTAAGAGTTTTGCCAATTCAGCATCACTGAGCTGATGTGTCGGAACGGCGCTGGCCGCACTGGCTTGTCTTTGCGCCCGACCTTTGCGCAAAGGGCTATTTTCAGGAGTGTTGCTGAAGATCCCGCCGTCATACATCTTTTTTTCCTGAGACAACGTCGAATTTGGTTTTCCGGCGTTCAAACCAGCCATGTTAAAAGTTTGCTGGAGATTTTCTTTCATCGTGATGACTGAGCAACTGCGAAGATCACTGCCGAATCCCTCGGCGATTTCAATGTCGCCATCGGCGAGCGAGCTGCGAAGGACTTGTTTGTTCTTGAAATGGATCGAAACCATTTCCAATTTTCCATCGGCATTGATGTCTTCCGGCCGGATCTCAATGACTTCGCCGTAGGGGCTTTTGAAGGTGCTCGGTTCCAGCTTCATTTTTTTGCTGCGACGGTCGATTTTTGACAGCGGAATCTCGATGGATTTTGAAACGCCATTTCGCAGTTCGCATTTTAACACCTGCGCATCGGTGACGTCGGTGCCAGGACCGCGGATGACTTGTGCCTCGACTTGAGACGCCAGCGCCAAGGTTAATGCCAATAGATAGAGATGTATTTTCATGTGACCCACCCTCTGCAGTGTAGAGGATGCAAGCGGCTTGCCGGTGAAAAAAAATTTTAAAGGAACATAGAGAGGCTGATCGTCTTAGTTTGAGATGCTGTTGGTAGGAGTTAAACAGAGTGGTGATTTTTAGACAGTTTATCCCCGTTCTCGAGATTCGAGAACGGGGACCAGGAAATTACTGAGCGAGCTGCACGAAAGCCGGAGCCAATTCAGAAGGCGCCGAGCTTGGAGTCTGTCCGCGGGACTTGGTGTAGTTGATGTCCACGGATTGCTGCCACAAGTAAGTGAAGTACTTGGCGTAGCTTGAAAGAACCGTCTTATTTGTGACGAAGTAAAAGTTCTCCCAGTTGTTTCTCATGGCCGCATTGGTGTAGTGACCTGCGCCCGAGAAGCTCATCTGACCGTTCAAGATCGCAAGCTTATTGTGCATCATCGCGCCATTGCCGCCGGCGTTATGGTTGGTTTCAGCCAAACGAACTTGGATTTTACCAGAAGATTGCACGACCAGATCATTGATCATCGTATCAACACCTGGAACTTCGCTCTCACCGCGCAAAGCATCGTCATCCATGATCAAACGAACGTCGACGCCGCGATCCGCAGCTGCCAACAGGGCGCTTTTCACTCCGCCATGCAAGAAGTGCTGAATGGCGATGTACAAGTATCCACCATAAGGGATCTTGTTAACGGCCGTGATGAAAGACTTTTCAACGTAACGATCGTTGTTTGGCGAGAACAGGGGAGCGATCTCCTCGCTTTTCAGGACCTGGTCGATCTGAGCCTGAGTGTTGACTCCACTGACGCGTGGAAGAACTAGATTGTCATCGAAACACTTTGCACGCGTGTCGATGTAACCTTGAGAGATTTTATAGTCCGCCGTCTTTCCGTCCAGACCTGCGACTTCGTTATCGTGAATGCGAGCTGCGACTTCGAGACCCTTCATCACGCATTTTTGAGCGCGGATCAGATTCGAATTCGCCGGAGCGACCGTCGTCACCCAGTGGTCCAGATGCAAACTGGTGCCGTAAGTCGAAAGGTTGCCGGAAGAAAAATTGAAATGCACATTCTCGCCGGTGCCCGGATCGATCATCAGAAATTTATTGTGGTGCAAGCGCCAGATGCCGCCCGCTCCGCCGTCGGTTGATCCGCCCAGGTAGCTCAGGCGAACGTTCAGTTTGCCGTTGGCATCGCGGCAGTCCGGATTGTTCATCAAAAGATCGTCGGCTTGGCCGGTGGATCCTGCATCCAAAAACACGCGAATTTGCACGCCGAGCTTGCTGAGCTCACACAATTTTCGCTGAACACCTTTATTTGAAAAGCTAAAGTAAGCGACAGAAACTTGCGCGGTCGCGGCTTTGTCTTTCACCGTGTCCAACTGAGCATTGATGGCATCCACCATTCCTGACAGTGCGGTCGAGGCCTGAGTGTCTTCCATGTTACAGTAGGTGGGTTTGTGCTCGATGCCATTTTCAACAACGTGACAGTCTTGTTTGGTGTGCATGAAACCAAAGTCGATCACTGAAGTCTTAAATGAGAAAGCGCCTGGATTCAAAAGACTTGGTTTTGCAATTGCGGCAGGAACTTCAACGGTTGCCGATTGAGCCTGCAAAGCATCGTCAATGCCGTCGCCATCTTTGTCGGTCGTTGATTTCGGACTTTCAATCTCTTTCGGTTCCTGGCCGGTGACTTTGACGGGCGCCGGAGTTTGCAACGAAACCTGCTTGATAGGAAGCGGTGTCGAGACGGACGTTGCTGTCTGAGCTTTTGTTTGTTGAGTTTCAACCCAAGCCTTGGCTTTCGCCAGGGTGTCGAGATCGGCCTTTGCGTGAGCGCTCAGGCTGAGAGCTTGGCCCAAGACCATTCCCGCCAAAATGACTTTTGATACTTTCATGTTTTCCTACCTTTGGTGTTTGAAAGCTTTTTTCCGTTAAGCGCTCCGCTTGTGCACAAAGCTGTCCAGCTTGAAATGTGAAATAAAGACAAACGGAGTTCTAAGACCTGTCGATTTTTTGGTGATGTGACGAAATCCAGCGGCTTTTGAGGCCCGCAAACGACGCGCAATTTTGTCACTTTGTTGAGACTTCGACAGCGGTGAGCCGGTGTTTGCGGGCTTATTTCGAGCTGCCAGATGGTGAGGTTCGTGCACCCGGAGCGTTCGGCTTATTTTAATCAGCGAGGAGTCCTATTATGAAGGTGTCGAAGGTCTTATTGGCAGGAATGCTTTTGAGCCAGTCTGTCGGAATGACTGTGCACGCAGTGGATCCGGAAACTTTGAAGAAAGCAATGGCTTGGGTCGAGGAGCAGCAGGCGAAAAATAAACCGGCAACACCACCAGCCCCGGTGACTCCAACTCCGCAGGTGCAACCTGCGCCGGCGAAACCTATTCCGCAAGTGCAGCCAGCGCCGGTGAAGCCTGTGCCGCAAGTTCAACCTGAACCCGTGAAGCCGGTTGTTGTGCAACCGCCACCGGTGAAACCAACTCCGCAGGTTCAACCAAAGCCGGTGACGCCGCCGCCGACTCCGCAAGTGCAACCGCAGCCGCAAGTTCCGACGTATCTTCAGTCTGGCTACCAAGGTCCGGCGCGCACGGCCGGTATTCAATCCGAGGCGGACAATCAGAATTTGTTCTCCGCTTATTGCGTTGGCAATGCCAACTCGGCGCAGGTTCCGCAGCCGAACTATGCTTCATCCGAAGTGCGACGTGCAGCTCAAATCATGTCAAAAGTGGCGGACTTGAATATTTATTACTATGGTGATTTGAAGCGCATCTATAAAGACGGCGCTCCAAAATCGGCGGCGGCGAACCTGTTTCCGCAGTATGCTTCTTCTATCAATGGTTACACCGACAACGCGCACATGTTTCTGGTTCAGACTTGCGGTGAATTTCGGGATCGTGCCGAAATGGTTCAAGGAAAAATCCGTTGGGTGAACAACATGGTTTTGCTTGGCAGCGATGCGCAGCAACCGATCAATCCCAAAGCGACCAACGTTTGGGCGCAAGTTTCTGGCCGTAGCTACACTCCTTATTTGGCCGTTAGCGCCGGTGTCTATTACGCCCGTCGTGCACAAGCTGCTTCGGACACTTACCTGCAACAGAATCTGCATCCTGATGCGCAGAAGCCAGCTCAAGGCGCCACCGTTTGCGAAACCAAGTACATCTTGTCCGAGTACGTCGCCAAAGGACGAGCCTTTGATGATCTCTCGACATTCGAAAATGGTTACAAAAATTTTGAAAGCCAATGCGGTGTCGATGCTCAAGGACGTGATGATCGTGATTATTATTACGACTTCCGCGGAGACTCGAATTTTAAGCAGTACAGTCCCGAATCAAACGCCATGATCTGGCAGGCCATTTCGATCGCTCGTTTTTGCCAAACGCCGACCAAGGCCAACGGTAAGAGCGCGGTCATCACCGACCAAGTTTGCGAAAACTATTTCCGCAAGCCATTCATGACCCGTTACAATGCGGCTCGTTCGGGATTGAGCGCTTGGCTGCTGTACACTCCATCACAGGAGAGTGGCTTCCAGAACCAAAGTTTGAACGTCACCGTTTTCCCTTCATTTGATTTGAAGAATCTGGGCGTGACGCCGTTCTCGATGAAATTGTCGGACGGAACTTTGGCGCAGTCCCAGTTCAGCATGAAAGACGGAACTTTGGGTTTCAACGACATGTTCAAGCTTGGCACTTCGCAAGCAGATCTGTCTTCGGCTTTCAAACGTTTGCGAAACGCGGTCAATCGTCACACGAACTGGTACAACTCGTCTTTTGACGATCAATTGGGTCACGAGAAGAGCCTGCGCGCGCAAGCTTATTCACCCTTTGTTGCGAGCTCTTACGAGATGTCGGCTTCGAACGGATTCACCGAGTGCGGCACGACCGTTCAGTGCGAAGGCGACGGACGCAAGGCGTGGATGTTGGTTTTCAAAGTTCACAAGAACAACTGGTACAACACTGAAAACCTGATGAAGAACCAAAAGATCGATTTCGACAAAATGTGGTTCGACGAAACGACTTTCGGAACCGACGGCCTGGCCGACAGTGAGCGCGCCTGGGACCGCATGGGTACAGCCCTGGAAACCGAGCTGGACACAATCCTGTATCTACACAACCTGCAATCCGGCAGCGGCGTTCCGATTGCCAACGATACTTTGAATTAATTCAAAGTATCGTTCTCAGTGCGGGACGGATGTCCCGGCTCGAGCGCTTGATTCGAGCCTTCAGTTAGAAAATGAAATTTGAATTTACAAAGGCCTCGTCGGTGACGGGGCCTTTTGTTTTTTGGAGAAGGCTCTCGGGGGACCGGGGCGTGGGCTTGGCGACTCCGGGCACGGGGCCAGGGCTGGGGATTGCGGCTTGGGACGTAGAATTGAGTGCTGACGGGAGCAAAGGCTGAAGAGCTGTGGGCCAGGTGCGACGGATTTCAGTGTGGTGGCGTAGGTGGTGATTTCGAATGCGATGGTGACTTCACGAATATATGTTTTGATGTAAGCCTTCTGGGGCGCGCGCGCCGGCGGTGTCGATGTTCAATCATGAGCTGTTATTCTTTAATTCATTTCTAAGCAAATTATCATTTTCATAATAATATGGAAGCGATGTTATTTGTTTGACCGCAAGATCATAGTGCCCTAAAACGCAGGACAAATGCGGATGAGACAGGAATTGCTAAAACCACTTAAGAGAAACGGCGAGTTGGATCGACGAACTTTGCGATGGGAGACAACTCCCAGTTTCGCGAAGCTCAGTCGACTGGGGCAGATGGGTGGTGACATTCGCTATCGCAAAAGTCGAAGGCCGTTTGATTCAAAACAGGCATTACATGTTGTTTTAAAATCGGATCAGTGCCGGCCGGATTGGAATTTTACCCATCCATTGGCGCGATTGAAAATTATCGAGATGGCGCGGGCTCTCGCTAAGAAATCTGGGCTTAAGCTCTATAAGATTGCCGTTGTTCATAATCATATTCATCTTTTAATGCATGCAAAGAGACGTCATGCCGTCTCTGACTTTCTCCGATCTTTTGCTGGCGTGCTCGCGAAACGCATGCGCAAATGGGCTCAGGCGAAGAGGATCGGAATTCAAGGGCAAGTCACTTTCTGGTCGGCGCGGCCCTATACGAGACTTGTGAAATTTGGGCGACAGTGGCGAAATGTTTTGAAGTACCTTGAGAAGAATCGCCAGGAGGCAATTGGCTTTGTCGCTTATTCCGAGAGAAATCATGCGCTGCCAAAACTGATTCAAAAAATCAGACGAAGGTTGAAGGCGCTTGGGGACTCTTTTGATCTTACTTCGTCAGCCTGACCATACAGACCGAAATCATTTCTTGAGGTGACTCTGCGGACTGCCTTGGTAAACTTCTGGCGATGAATGAATATATCTTTCGAGTTGCAAGAATTGAAGACATTGCGGATTTGGTCGAACTGCGTTTCAAGATGATTTCGGAAACGAGCGGAATGGACCCAAACCAAAGAACGGCGGAATTTGAAAAGGCCGTTCATGACTATTTCAACGAGTGCTTGTCGAATCGGACCTATTTCGGTGCCGTCGCGAAAGTTCATTTGGGAACGACGGATGAAGGCCGAGGCCTTTACGAGAAATTCGGCTTCGGTCCAGCCAGCTTCCCAGTTCTGGAATTGCGTCTTTGATCTTTCAGAAAGTCTCCAAATTCATGAACCGTTTTATCGAACAAGCGCCGGCGGAGTGACTCGCCCGGCGCTGAGCGACGCGAAAAAATCAATGCCGGTTGTAAAGTTCTCGCCAGGCGCCGATGAAGGACAGGGCGTTGGGGCCACCGAGACCTTCGCGATCATTCGTGGCACCGGGGACGACGATTTGATGTGCGATGGTGATTTGCGACAGATCACTCAGGCGCATGGCCAATAAATTCACGTCGGGGTTGATATAGTCTCGGCCCGGCATTTGGTATTCGGACTCGGCCAAGATTCCGATCATGTTCAGGCTCGCCCGTGGCCACAATCCCCAATCCGAAAAATGCAATCGGCCCAGGCCCATGTGATTTAAGAATCGAGCGGCAGTCAGAGCTCGGCGCAAGAGCTGCAGGTTTTGATTGTCACTGAGCGAGGGTGGAATCACCGGCAGATTTTCGCCGTTCAGAAGACTTTGCACCCATTGCAGAGTGTGGATGCGTTTGGCGTCGCCCTCGAGGTTCTTCGAAAATCCCCGCAGCGACCATCCGATATCCTCCGAGTCGAGAACGATCCGGCTCGGACCTCCTGCCAGCAACATCAAAGCACACCGAGCCCCACCGCAAGTGTAAGTGCCGTAATGCAGGGGGTATCCGGCGGCCAGATTTTCCAAGAAGGCTTGAATGAGCAGAGGGTGAAAGGATTGCGCCGGCAGCTGCCCCAGCATCTGATTCATCGAAAAGGAGCTATCGTGCATCGACATCTCACGGTCATGTTTGGGATTGTAGGCCATCAGCGGATTCGCAGAAAGATCCCGAAACATATTGTGCTAGCGCTTTCATGGCATTGCCACCATTGCAAGCCAAGAGACTGTCCCACGCCATGCTCGCCATATTGTTCAGTTCCACCAAAGCTTCCCAATCCAATTGCGTGCCCGCATCGTATTCGAGAGAGAATGTTTGGGGTTCGCTGACTCGGCTGTAGGATTTCAATTTGCCGCTCACGGGGCCAGAGAGAATGCGCGACAGCTGCTTCACTCGTCCCGAGTCTTGATCTTCGACCACGGCGGTGGGATTAAAAACCTCTTCCGGGCTTCGATCGTAATCCGAAGCTCGGGGGGCTTTGCCCGCAGCGAGCACTGAATGGGCGAGCACCAAGGTCAAGCCCATCAAGAGTGGAGTTAAGAATCGTTTCATAGGGCACCATTCTCTTTCAATCCAGAGATGAAGCTATTTATGAGATAGCTTCATGAAAGTTTCGGGCCAAGACCGGCCCAGGGTTCAGGGTTCTAAGCTTCGGTATTTGATTTCTCTTCAAGACTTTCGGTTTCAAGAGAAGCGGGCTCTTTTTCCGAGCCCTCTGTCAATTTTTTGGACACCGTAAATTCGCCGCCCAAGTCAGAACCCGCCGCAAAAATCAAAAGTCTATTCTTCTTGCGGCGGAATTTCTGAGGACGGCCGGTCCATTAAGGGTTCTGTTTTCCCGGAGCAACAAAGTCCAAGAACGTTCGGTGCTGAGAGCTGTAAACGTCGAACATGAACTGACCAGGCAGGGCCGTCGGTTGCGCGACCAAGAAAACCTCTTCGTGATCCAAGTTCATGAAGAACGCGAGCTTCTTGATGGCAGTGTCAGAGACGTAATCTTCTGCCATGGTGTCGAGCCTTGTTTGCGTCAGGGCCGCCATCTTGCCAAAGTCACCGTTCAGTGGAACCAGTTCGAATTCGTTTCCAAGCGTTGAGCCATTGTAGATGCCGACGGTCGTTCCGCTGACCACCAATTTGCCGCGCTGGGATTCTGATTTGAAGACCGATTGTTTCGGCCAAGGGCGAAACACGGGATTCTGGTCGGACTTGGCGCGCATGCCCTTCATCTCGCCACCCAAGGCGCCGTTTTGACCGACGACTTGGTAAGGGTAACGAAGTTTGTCGGCATTCGGCGCCAGGCTGATCACCAGGACTTGCGCATTGCTGTTGAGCTCGCTTTGCACGCTCAGGTTTCCATGCATGTCGATGAAGACCGGAGAAAGCATCAGCTTCGTTCCGCCTTTGATCGACTTGACCATGTAGAACTGGCCCGCCGCTCGACGACCGTCTTTCAGACTGTCTTGCTCGAGCATCAATGCCAAGCCCTTGTCCGAATCGTTGCTGTATTCATCAACGATCAGGTAATGGGTGCCACTCATTTTCGAGTCGTCGTCACCAATCACGTAGACGCCCGGATTCAATTTCACTTTCGGGGCGAGCGTCGGTGCCGACACTCCGGCACCGTAGACTTTGTTCAAATTTGTTTCGATCAGGGGTTTGTCCGCGGCATGCGCGAATCCCATCATCAGTGTTGCCAGTAAAAAGAGTTGAGTTTTCATATAGGCCTCGTCATTTCATTTCGCTTAAAGTTAGTATTGGCCGCAACCGTGATTGGAGGGAATGTAGACGTTCGCCAATCGCGAGCGAAGATCATCGACAAACGTCGCCTGGTTGTAACCCGGATTTTGGCACGTGAACTCTTCCGCATCCATTTGGATCGCGTACAGGTCCATGATCGCGCAAGAGTAGCTTCGACCGAACAGTGAACTTTGCAGCACCAAACGTGTCGCCTTGGCAACCGCAGCCGTCATGCTGATTTCGATATCATCCAAACCTTGCGCGGTTCCCTGAGATTGCTGCACATTCAAAAGCATGCGTGCCAGCTCGGTGACTCCTTGATAATAAGCGCCGAACATATCGGGCAATTGATTGTCGTAACATCCGCCGTGATAGCAGTGACCGATCGAACTTTGATAATAAGGCGTATCCAAATTCGAGTAAGCGTATCCGATAATGTTGTAAAGTCGGCTGACCGTCATGTACTGGATCTGCGCTTTCATCACAGCGGGTGCCTGTACGGCCTGAGTTGCGGTTTTGATCGTCTGCGCGATCTCGGCGCTCTGACGAATCGATTCCATGGTGACGGGATAAGCCATATCGAAATCGCTCGAAGGCAAGGTCGCGGCTTTCGCGATCAAGGTGTCGATCAAAACTTTCGCCGCCTTGTCGATGGATCCGGATTTGATGTAAAGCTTGGCGCGAGCCGAGGCCTGGTTCAATTCACCAATGGCGCTGCCACAACGTGAGTAATAATTCATGTAATTCTGACCCATGCCACTCCAGTCAATGGATTGCAGTGTCGGAGGAGTCGGAGTGGGTGATCCACCACAAATTCCGCCAGCGGCCAAAACCTGAGAAGTGCCAGCCAAAATTCCGGTCATTAAAACAGTCGTCATCAATATTTTCTGAAACATAAAATCTCCTTTCAAAGAGGGGGTGTGTTCTTGAAATTGAAGATAACAAAGTCGACTTTCTCGAGGGGAAAACTTGATCTGACTTGTTTGGCCTGATTCCGAAGGGCAACTCTGGCGAGAATTGGTCCTCATCCATGATCTTTGCCGTTGGTATGACATGTTATCTTGGATCCAAGATATTGCATCGTCCCGATGGCCAACATCGTGGATGAGAGGGGAGTTAAATTGCAAGTTCGGAAGCCCGCAGGGGCGCGGGCATTGGAATCATCGTGAGCGACCGAAGCTTTCGAATGGATCTAGGCGAATGGCGCGACCTCCGATGAAGATGCGGGATTCGGGGCGGCCGTTTGGAACCATGGTGGTGGCCGAAGTGTTGTAATCGCAAGTCTGGCGGAACAGGTAGATTTCCCGGTTGTAACACAAAGCCGTGACTGGAAATTGGAAAATGCCGAGACGAAATTTCTCGGGACCGTTGTAGAAATCCATGCGGTCCGAGGCGCTGCACGCTTGGAAGCGACTGCGAATCTGCTGGTGAAAGTTCTGGATGTCCTGCTTCATCTGAGTTTCAATTTGCGGCATGCTGAAGCGGGCGGAAAATCCCATGTTCTCGAAAAATCGCTTCGAGGAGATCAAGCGCTTGTAAAATTCTTCCGCCACAGGCTGCCATTTGTTTTCGATGGCCAGGTAATACATTTGCGACACGACGGTCATCAGGGAATCGATGCGGTTCAACTCATCGACGGTGACTTCGGCCGCTTTGACGTAGCTTGCAAGCTCAGTCATCAGCTCTTGCGCACGGGCCGGAGAGATTTCGCTTTTGTCGTATTGGCCTTCGTATAATTTGGCCTGAAAGGCTTTGATCGAAACAAAATTTTCCTGAGATTGCGGCATCTCCAAGCGCAACCAACGAACGGCCTTCAAAAGATTCAGGCGCACCAGGTTGGTCATCACGCTTTGTTGCGAAACCACGGACCGCAGCGGCGCCGAAGCATCGCGAACCGTGATGTCGGTTTGCGGAGTCCAGCGGGTTTCCTGAAAGTAGCTCAGGTACTCGGTCGGTTGGTCGTCCAAATCTTGCCGACATTTTGCTGGCAGAAAATCCGGCATGGCCTGAGTGGATTGCTCGGGTTGAATGCCGATCAAGCGCAGTTCGCCAAAATTGGTGTCGTGCAAATCGATGAAGCCAGCGCGAAGTCCCATCAGAGATTCTTGAATGCCCAACATTTTGCTCAAAAAACCGGACATCTGCAGCTTGAAGCGAACCACCCACGCGGTCGAAAGGACCTTGGCGGCAATCAGCTGATAAGGATTGGCGAGTGAATCAAATTTTCCAGGCCGCGTCCAAACAGGCATGTCGCGATCGGCATCATCCGTCGGTGTTTTGCTTTGAATGATCGCAAAGAGATTTTGGTAAGCCGTGCTGGTCTCGCTGATCATCACTTTGGATTGTTCAAGGTAATGAATTTCGAAAATCGATTTCAGCTGGTTCACCAAAGTCACCATTTGCGGAGAAGGAGCTTGATGTTGCGATTCCAAATAAGTGCCCTGCGTGAAAGGATTCATCGCTACGCTGAGCGTGAATTGCAGCGAATGCGGGTGCTTGAACTGCGCTTCGATAAATTTTTCGCGGGACTGGCTGGGTGGCAGAATGTGGTATTTGCCGGACAGGACACGGTACAGGGCCAGCGACATGGTATAGGCCTTGTATTCGTTCTCGACGGTGACGCCGATCAAGTTTCGCATGAACCCCTTAAAGTCTGCGTCCTTGACGAGCCCTTCCAGATTGTCTTTTTGCGCTTGCTCCTTAAGCTTTTCGACGCGCACATCACGAAGCTTGCTTAAGGTTTCTAGCAAATCGACGCGATTCATTTCTAAAAACGTATCCTGAATCAAATTGCGAATGAAGGGGCTGGCATTTTCCACCGGAATCAGTCCCGCCAGCTTGTCGACGATTTTTGAAAAGTGCTGATTCAGTTTTTCTTGCCGTGCGATCAGCTCGGGATCGGCCGCGTGCACGATTTCGTGAGAGAAGGTCACCAGATTTTCGAAAACGGAGCGGGATAAATCCAGGGCCAAGGTTTTTTTATCGCGAATGTAAAGACCGTTGATCAGGTATTGGCCATCGCGCTTTTCTTCAAGTCCGAAGTTTTCGTATTGGTGAACGCGGGTTTTTAATTTTTCCTCGTTCCAGAGACGGCGGGTGTCGGGCTTGAGATCGACGATGTGAAGTTCATTGCTCGCCATTTGGCGCCGAAGCTCGGTCAATACCGGATTGTATTCAGCCAGTCCGCTCATGCGAATCAATGAAAACGTCATATCAACGTATTTCTGCAGGATCTGTTTTTTCAGATTCTGCAAGCGGGCCGTTGGCAGACGATAGGACGCAAGCTCGTGGGCCGGGGCGGACTCGAAATAGCGAACCAGTTGGATCTTGATGCGATAAGTGGTCTCATTTTTCACCATGGCTTCGGCCAGGCTTTCGGTGGAAGTCTGAGCATCGGTCAGGCCGCGTAAGAAGTCCGAAAGATCTGATTGCGCAGGTGTTCCGGGAGTTTCGAACTCACTTTGCCAAATATTCTCCGACATCATTTGCGTGACGAAAGCAACGGGCAAGCGATTGGAGATATTCTGAGCGCTGCTCGAGACGGCCGGTTTCGTGGTGACTCGGGCCGCGGTCTTGGCTTGGGGCCGAGCCCATGCGGGAATCGCAAAAAGCGATGAAAAAGAACAGATGGTAGTGACGATTCCATAAAGGGTCATCGATTTCAGTATTGATTTCATGAGACCTCCTTCATGGTCAAAGTACGCCAAACCAAGGCCTAGCAGGGCTGACTCGATCTGACTTCCTTGAGCTCATCTTTGATCTATTCAAGGCCTGGGCCAGTCCAGATCCCGGCCGCCGGTCCTTTTAAAATACCGACCAAGTTCATATAGTTAGAGTTATGAACTTGTGGATCGAACGACAGATCGTCTCAAATTGGCTCAATTCAGTGGGTTCGCGTTTGATTCACATCACCGGGCTTTTGGGAACCGGTAAGACCAGTCTGATCCGCCATCACCTGAGCCAGGGCCAGCGAAAAGCAAAATGGCACACATGTGTTCGAATCCTGAACATCTCGACGATCTTGGGATCCAAGGATGCGAGCCTGGAAGAAGCGCTCGAGGCCGCGGCCAAAACGTGGACGGGCTTTGATGTCATCGTCTGGGATGATCTGCATTTTTTAAAACCCGACGTGCGCTACCAAATCATTCAGTTTCTGAAGGGTCTGGGCGGCGAGCAAAAACACATTCTGATCAGCGAAGAAAATCTGAGCGCCGAGGTGGGCTTCGAAGTACCCTGCTTTGTTCTGCCGGGCTTTACGCAAAACGAAGTCGAAGAATTTTTGCAGAAAAATAAATCAAATCTAGAGCCGCTGCCGGTGTTTAAAAAAACGGGCGGCGTGCCGCTGTTGCTGCAAATGATTTTGCAGACGGGCGGACAAGAGCTCGATCCCGAGATTTGGATTCAGAGCCTGGGCGCCGGGGCCGAACAAGCCCTGCGGGTTTTGGCTTTGCTTCCCGAAGGACTGGAGCGCTCGATGGCCGAGAAGATCCATCCGGATCTTGAGGCGTGGGACGAGCTCTTGCGAAAAAATTTGATCAGCCGGCAAGAGGGCCTGTACGTCCCGCATGCGGCTTTGTTTCGCGTTTTTGAAAAATGGTCGGCGGCAGAGACCCAAAGAAAACTGGCGGACCAGATTCTGCAACTGCCCGAGAGCGCGCGGTTTCATCGGCTGACCCGGTTTCGCCTTTCGTTATCCAGTCAGCAACCGGGCGCCTTCAGCGACGCCATTTTGCAAGTTTCCAATTCCGATATCGAGGGTCTTTCAGCGCAAGCTTTAAGCCATTATCAAAATCTGATCATCAAAGCCAAAGCTCGCTGTCAGGGAGAGTGCTTGTATCGCTTGATCCGCCTCGAGCTTGCCAGTCAGATTTATCTGGGCGAGCGCAAACAGGCGGTGAAGCTGATTCAAGAAGACCTGGTGCCGGATTTCTTCGAAAATCTCAGCGAAGAAAAATTATTTCTCGGGTACGAAGCCATTTACTGGCTGATGCGCTCGGGGCAAGCAGCCTTGGCGGCAGTCCCGCTTTCGCTATTGATCAACAAAGCGAAAAGTCCGGTGAAGCAGCTGCTGGCGATCGAGCAGGCGTTGCCTTTCGTCGCCAGCGAGCCGGCCCGTGGCATCGAAATCTTGAATCGCGCGTTGGCCAATTTGCACCTGATTGAAGACGCAAAGATTCGCGCCAGTGCGGAAGCGCAGGCGAACTTCTTGATGGCCACGGCTTTCTACGCCATGGAAAATTACGAACAGGCGCGCCTGCATTACGCCGAGGCCAGGAAAAAGTACCAGACAATTCACAATCCTTACTTTGCGGCATTTTGCAGTCTGAATTTAGCCTGGATTTTTTTCTACCAGCGCCGCTGGTTTGATTTTCAGTCCGAAGTCCAGGATCTCAAGGAAACGATTCGCCAATTTGGTTATCGCTACCTTGAGGTCGGTGTTTACCTGCTGGAAGCCCTGCTGCGGTTTGAAGAGGGTGGTGAAAGCGAAGCTCTGCGTTTGGTCAGTCGCGCCGAAGCGCAAGCGCGGCAGATGCAAATTAAAAAAGCGTGGGAAGATGCGGCCCTTGAGAAAATCAAAATTTTATTGCAGCTGGGGCAGCAAAGTCAGGCCCATCAACTGCTGGAAGAGCTCAAAACGTCATACGGCGCGAATGATTCACGGCGGGCGCAGCTCAAAATCCTGGAAAATTTTGAAGACGCGACATTGGATCAGCTGATGGATCTGTTTGCAAAGCCAAGCGACATCAAAGATCCTTTCTGGAAAAATCAATTTTTGCGAAAAGGTTCCGTCATTCCTGAATGGCAGGCGGTTACACCGCGCGAGCAGTTGCTGGCGGCCGAACTGGCCCTGGCGAAAGCCAGCGCCGAGGGCGATGCCGGACTTTATCAGCAGGCTTTGATGAAGATCGAGCATGGTCTCGAGAGATTTCCCGAGCCCAATGCCGAACGGATCGCTTTGTTGTGCGCACGTCTGCAAGGATCGCCGGACACATCGTCTGAGCTTTTGCAAATGGCGGAAATGGAAATCAGTCGCTGGCCTTCGCAGTCCAAAGACAAAAAGATTTTGCAAGAGTGGCTTTCATTTTTAGCTTCGTCGAAGAAAGATCGAAAGAACTTGAAACTTGCGAAGCGATGGTCGGCCTGGGTTTTCCAAATGCCCCAACAGGGTGAAGAGTACACCGTATTCACGGCCAGCGAGAAAACCAAACAAACCGAGAAGCCCGAACCTTTAAAGACGGGTTTGCACATCGATGAAGCGGCGGGCGAAATCTTGCTGAAAGGAAAAAAGGTCAAAGAATTTTCCAATAAACCCGTGCTTCGTCAGATCTTGATTCAGCTCGTGGAATCGTTTCCAACCGCGCTGTCGAAAGCGGCCCTGTCGGCGGCGGTGTGGGGTGAGAGCTACTCACCGCAGGTGCATGATTCGCGCATTTACACGAGTGTCCAGCGAATTCGCACGCTGCTGAAGACGGACGTCATCGAAAACTGGGAGCAAGGTTACCGCCTGAGCGCCAAGATGCCCTTTCAGCTGGTGCGCACGCCGCAGATCAAAGCCCGCAGCGAAGATCGCATTCAAAGTCTGGTGCTCGAAGCATTGCGAAAGCGATCCAAGCTTGGTGATGGTTGGATGAAAAAATCAGATCTTCTGGAGATGGTCGGCACAACGGATTCGACCTTGAAGCGAGCTTTATCGACACTGCTCGAGCAATCCCTGATCCAGCGTGAAGGACAGGGACCCGCCGTCAAATACAAATGGAAAGCTTAGCCGGACTGCGACCGTTTACTTTCGCAGTAAGCAGTTCGCCGATTGCACGGAAAGATCTTTGACGTCCAAGACCACGGTCTTCGTCAGCGAAAAATCCGAGCCTTGTAAAACTTCGGTGAGCTCTTGTGAGGTGCAGCTGCTGCCGAGATTGTGGGAAATTTCGTTTAAGGCGCCGGCAATGTTCATCGACATTTCGGCAAATTCAGGAAGCCAGCCTCCGCTGGAATTCATCATTCGGTTCACTTCTAATTTTGCGGGGCGGTCGGACTGGCGACCACCCGAATTTTTTTCAAGGTCCGCACTCGCTCCAAGTTTGAGCGAACGAGCGTCTTCGCGATTTTCTTTCGCGCCCAATTGCAGACGGCCATCGCGGCTTTCGCGGCGGGAGCTCGAATCGACCAACAGGATTTTCTTATCGGAAGGCTGGTTGTCGATTTCTCGAACCACTTGCAGCGACATTCTGTCATCCGATTCACTTTGCGCGAAGCTGTTAAAGCTCAGCAAAGTGCAAATGGCGAGCGAGAAGGTGAAAGCGATTTGTTTTTTCATAAAATCTCCAATCCAGGTGCCGGGCCGCAGACGGCTCGGTCAGGGTTCTGTTCATTGCATTTCAAGTCCCGGGCCACGAATTCCGTGGAATATTGCGCCCTCAGGCCTGTTCTGGGGGTGCGACCAGCCTCGGAGGGTTCGAGGTGACCTTGAGGGCGCAGGGACTGTTTAATCTCTAGACACTGATGACAGTTCAACAACTAGCGAGCTGGTGACAAGAGCTCGAGCATGTTGTTCACACGAACGCGAAGGCCCGCCACATCCGAAGAGCGCGGCTCTTGTTGGTTCTTTAGAGAATCCATGATGTTGCTGTAAGCCGTTTCGTTATTTTGGATATCGTAGATGTCCACCAAGGCTTCGCGGTACAGGGTCTTTCGTCGCTGCAAATCGGAATTGAGATCTTGTCCCAGGTAGCCCAAAAGTTTGATCAAGGTGATCGCTTTCAAAGAGTCGCTGGTGAGACCTGCTTGATTGCTCCACAAAAATCGAGCGAAATAAATTCCGACTTCGGCGCGGGGAAAAAATCCTTCCATGCTATTGGGAGGATTGTTGACGTAAGCCAAGGCGATTTCGAAACTGTTTTTGTAAAACTGCGCCACGATATTGGCGATCAATTCCGAATTGTTGCCGGCGGATTTCAATGTCGTCTGTACGACATCGATCGCGCGATTTAAAACAATGCGTGTCGCTTGCTCATCCGGAAGCTGTCCCGAATTCTTGATGATCTGCGCTGCTTTTTGCTCGTAAAACTGAATGCGCGGGCCGACTGGTTTTCGTTGCGCATCGACCAACGCCCGGCGAATCAGGGTGCTGGTGTTATAACGAGTGTTCAGCAGATCGCTGGCGCTGGGTTCGCTTTCTTGACCCGGAATTCCTTCTGAGCTTGGCGGCACGCCGATCGAAAGGCTTCGCAAAACCTTATCATTGGCGGACGCGGGGAGAATCGCGCCGTTGGGTGCTGATTTGAGCTCGTCTTGCTTTAAGCTTCCGACCAGGTCTTGGCCCTGAGCCATGGCCGCAGCGGCGGTGAAGATGATTGAGAGAACGAGAGCCGAGTGCTTTAGATTTGTTTTCATAATGTCATTCCTCCTGACAAACAGAAGGTACGACTTTTATTGAAAGATAGGTTTTAACTTGATCTGACTTGTTTGAGCTGATCGCCCGGAGAGAAAAGGCCATCACTTCCAAGCGGGAAATGATGGCCATCGATATGAAATCTAGTTGGCCTCTTCGTCGTCGTCATCCCCGGAAGCAGGGACGGCCTCTGGCTGATTGATATCCAGTGCGTGACTCCACAGGAAGGTGCGAAAGTGATTGTCGAAATCCGTGCCTACGCGCAAACCTTTCGTATCATTGCGAAGGGCGATCAGATTTTCGTCGTTCTTGTCATTGCCGCTAGAGCTCCAGTTTTGCGAGCCCACGATGAGCTGCTCGGGGCGCAAGGTGCCATCCACGTTTCGCAGCAACAAACCGATTTTTTGGTGATTCTGTTTCCAGACTTGGCCATCGCCACGCGCATTTTTCTTGAGCGCGATGGTGGCGCTGGCGTCGTAAGGATTTGTTTCCAGCAAAGTCGATTCGCTGGCATCAGGCTTTCCGGCCCAGGAACTTTTGCCGAACGCCGTCGGCGAATCCAGCAACACTTCGATCTTCACGCCTTTCGAAGCGGCGTATTGCAAAGCCCGCACGTATTCGGTGCCGGCCGCACCAAACATCGAAATGCGGATGACGTCACCGGGCTGGGCTGAAAGCAGCATCGGCAGAATCGCGCGATGTTCGCCATCATCGGTTGGTGAGAAATAAACTTTCAAGTCAGAATTGTCCTTTTGAAAGTGAAATAGACGGTGAGTGTTCGGAGTTTTGGCCGAATGAAAACGTCCGATGGGAAAGAACGCATTGGTGCGGCCGCGAAACTTGGGATCGGCTTTGCGGGCGGCATTCGGCGCTTGGAATTCATACATTTCTTTGAACTCGTCCATAAAGGACATGGCCACTTCGGTGCTTTTGATGAAAAGACCCATGTTCGAGTTTCGCTCAGAACCCATGCAGGTTCGAGCGACGTTGGCCGTTCCGGTCCATACGCTAAAGTTGTTGCCGTTGCGAAAGACGAAAAATTTATTGTGCATGATTCCGTCATTTTTGTACTCGATGCGGCCTTTGGCATCTTCATCCGTCTTCGCATCTTTTGATAGCGCGTGGATCAAGCCTTGGGTCCCGACATTGTACTGAAAGGACAGATTTGTTTTGTCCCCCACGGTTGGCGTCAGGATCCAGTTTTTCAAATCTGCGGGATTGGTGGGTTGCACATAAGTGAAGAGCAGTCCCGGAGGCGCCTTGGGATCAACGCCTTTTTCATCGAACACGGCCTTGACGTCGACGCCGGCCTGAATCTTTTCGGTCAAGGCATCATAAACGGGCTTCATGCTTTTTTGAATGTCATCGATTCCGTACAAAGCCATGTAGATCGAGGTTTGACCTTCGGAGCGGATTTTATTGGCCAGAACATTGGCCAATGTTTTGCTCAGATCCACGTTGCTTTCGGGAACCATGATCTGCTCGGTGAAATACCACTCTAAGCTTTCGTCCAAACTTTGATTGACGGTCATCACGTCACCCAGCTTCTTGTCTGGATCTTCCACCCGCATGGGCAGTGTTGGCTCAACCGGCGGGACTTTTTCCAAACAGACAAAGTCCGCCAAATCCGGACACATGATGAATTGCGTGGACGAAGTGAACAGGCGAGTCAAAAGTTTTGAAGCTAAATCGTCGCGATCCGTGGGCGCGGCATTGGGTTTGATCTTCGCGTAATTGTACAGCAAGAATGCCATGTACTTGGCCAATCGCTTTGAAAGCTGGGGAGCGACTTCGGGGCGAACTTTTCTTTTTTTAACCAAAGGATCCAATTTCGAATCCACCAGCTGCTGAAAATCGGCGGCATCTCCTGGAAGCTCTTCCAACCAATCTTTTGCGGCGGCACTGGCCGCCACTTGACGGGAAGCTCCCGCATGGACGGTGGTTTTGTAAGGAGCCTGCGTGCATTGCACCAAGAAAATGGAGAGAACCAAAACTAGGTTCAGGGACCGAGACGTCTTCATGATCATTTTCCTCTTGAGTTGTTCCTTCTATTTTATGATTTCAGAGGGAAATAGCGACTGAAAACTGGCTGCGGTCCAGTGGGTCGTTAGACCAGAAAGTTCTCGATGGTCAGACGTGACGCGCTCTTTTTCCCGATGCTCGGCTCGCTTGACTCGGTCTAGGTGGACGTGTTGAAACTTGATGCATCAAGAAGGGGTCTTTATGAAAAATTTGATCGTTTCCATCATGGTCTTTGGTACCTTTCTCCTCACCTCTAGCCTAGGAGCGGCCGCTTATATGCATCCACGAAAAGCTCTCGAAAAACTGTCCACTCACGCTAAACAAATTTGGGTCGTGGGCTACACCAATGGAACATTGGAAGAGGCGATCAGTGATTTGGAGATTTCTTTCGCCAATGGCGCCGACGCCATCGTTTACGAAGGCCACGATATTAAAAAATTAGACAGCTATCTGGGCGAAATTCGAAAGCGTTTTCCAAAACACGTCATCGGCGTCAACGTTCTTGGCGACGACGACAATTTGAACACTTACAAGGAAACGTTCGAGCTCGCGAAAAAGCATCACTGCCAAATCGCTTGGACCGATTTCTCTGGGATTGACTTGATCAAGGAAGCTCCGGAAATCAGCTTGCACAGCGTGCTGGCGGCGAAGCCTGCGGATGTTTTCTATGTTAGCGGCATCCACATGAAATACTCGACCCCCGTTGATCCGAACAAGACGATCGAACAATCCGCGATTCAGGCCATGGGCTGGGTCGATGGCATCGTCATCACTGGACCAAAAACCGGAGTGGCAACGGATCCAGATCGCGCTCGTGATGCGCGCTCGGTGATCGGCAATTATCCGATGGGTGCGGCCTCTGGCGTGTCAGCCGAAAACGTGCACACGATCTTGCCTTACATTGATTATGCGTTGGTCAACACCAGCATCTCGGATAAAAATCACCGCATCATCGGCGAGAAGGTCAAAGCCCTGCGCGCTGCCATGGACGTGAAAGTCGAAAAGCTGTAATTTATTTCCGTGTCGAACTGTGGCCAGCCTGCTTGCGTTCCGAGCGGTGGGCCAACTTGTGACTTCTAAAGGCCTTCATCCACGATGTTGGCCGTTGGTATGGCATGTTATCCTGAAGCTAAGATATTGCATTGTAACTGCGAGCAAGATCTTGGATGAGAAGCGCTTTCAATGTCTGAAAACCTGGACTGTTCACCTCGAAACAATTCGTTTTAACTGCCACTATGACAAAAGAGATTTTTGTTTTTTCACTCTTCCTGGTGGCCTTTGCGCTAGCACCTTTGCTGTCTTCGGCAGCTGACAATTGCAATGGGTCGGGGGCGCTCGCAACAAAGTTGATTCCGAAAAATTTGAAGATAGCATGCATTCAGAATCAGAGATTTGATGGTGCGAAAGCAAACCTCGTGATGATTTCTTATGGGAAGGCAAATGATTGTGCTGCCGGCTGCTTTCATAGCGTCGTTTGCGCCATCGAAAGCTCGGGCAAAGCTGATTTGTTTTATGCTTTATGGAATCATTCCGACGAAAAACCCAATGGGCTTCCGGAAAGCTGTCAGCAAGAAGATTTCCGGTCTGGTGAGACGGGACCTCGTTGTCGGCCAAAGGTTTTGAGTAATCCGATTTTCACCAACAAAGAATTTCTGAACTTTGCAAAAAAAGAACCTTATCATGGTCCATTCCGCGGCTGCTTCAATTCCTTCGTTAAGGGGCCCGATCTCAGCAATGCCAAGGATAACCAGGGGCAAGCCCAAAAGAGACGGCAAATTTATGAGTACACTGAATTTGAGCTCGAATTTTAACCCACAATTATTTCAGGCCACGTCCTTCGGTATGACGACGGTCCAACTGATTTAAACAAGCTAGCGCTTTTTATTTTTTCGTCGCGAGCATCAAGCCATCGCCGACCGTCAGCAGCGAGAAGTGAACGCGTGAATCATTCTTGATTTTCTCATTCAGACGCCGGATCGCGTTTGTGGTTTCATCTTGGATTTCAGGATTGGCAACGGCGCCATCCCAGAGCATGTTGTCCAGGACAATCAATCCGCCCGGGCGAAGCAATTTTAGGCAAGCTTCATAATAGGAATCGTATCCCGTCTTGTCCGCGTCGATAAACGCAAAATCAAAACTGCCGCTGTCACCGTTCTTGATGAAAGCATTCAGCGTTTCCAGAGCGGGCGCGATTCGCAGATCAATCTTTGCCGCAACCCCGGCTTTGCTCCAATAGGGACGACCGATGTCGGTCCATTCCGTGCTGATATCACAACAAACCAGCTTGCCATCGTTGGGCAGAGCCGCCGCGATTTTCAGTGCCGTGTAACCGGTGAAGGTGCCGATCTCGAGAGCTTTCTTGGTGCCGATCATGCGAACCAAGAGCGCTAGAAAAGAACCGACATCACTGCTGCTGATCATGCCGGCCGATGAAAGCCGAGACGTTTCCAATCTCAGCTGATGCTCGATTTCAGAATCCAGAACAATGCCCTCGACAACGTAGCGGGCGACATTTTCGGCAGTGATGGAACTTTTGATGGGGAGTTGATTTTTCATGCCCTGAGACTATCAAGAATCGGGAAATGATCAACACCGACGCCGGTGGCGCAGAGTGGTGAGAGTCCTAGTTATCAACAAGCAGGCTTAGGGCCCAACAACGCGCCAGCCAAGAAAATTTCGAGGCGGCACTGGGAACGTGGATAATTTAATTTCATCGGGGATGGTGGAGCTGGCGTGTCGAAGCGAACAGGGCTGGTCTCGCTGGCGTAGCCGTGTTCTAGACGATTGAACTCGATAAAGGAAAGTCCTGCCATGCCGATGCGGATGCAGAGATTGGCGCTGGTTTGCTGAGAAAAAGCATCGACACAGTTTTGTTTGAGAGATGTCGAGACATTCGGGATGCTTTCGACTTTCTCGGAGTTGTTTTTATTTTCCCAAAGATTTCTCAGACAATTTTGGCCTGCAAAAAGATCTGCCTGGGCCTCGCTCGACATCCAGGGGATGTCAGGTTTGAAAGGTGCTCCGGCCAAGTGGTGACCGAGCTCGTGGCAGAGCATGGCATAAAATCCATCTTCCGTGATGGCAGGATGACGAAACATTTCTCCTGAAGTTTCAATGAACCAAATTTCGCCCTTGCGATCCGCAAAAGCATTTAAGATGGTTCCATCCCAGTTTCTTTCGACTTTAAGAACACCACCAGCGGCGGACACTTCGGAAAGGAAATGCTGTTCAAAATTTTGCAGCGTCGAATCGTACTGGGCTTCAGTTTTTTCAAACGCCTGCGCGCGCGGGCTCAGCGTGCCGAAGATGAGTAGAAAAATGAAAGCAGGTCGATTCATGGAATTCTATCTATTTCGGCTGAATTGGAAGTTCAATAGAAATAGATGAGAAATCGACGTTGGCAGGATTCATTTCAAGACGAAGACAGTTGCGGTAATTTCAAAAGACCCGAAGCTAGAACTTCGGCGGCGTGGGTGCCAAGCCCTTTCTCGATTTCGTCTGTGGTCCGGTCAAAAACTTTGATGGCTCTTAAGGCCGCCTTGCGCCCTTTGGCCGTCAGGGACAGATCGATAAACCGGGCGCTTTCTTTGGAAAGCTCTCGTTTGAGCAGCTCGCTTTTTTCCAGTCGCTTGAGGATTTGACTCATCTGAGATCGGCTCATTTGCAAGGTGCGAGCGATTTCTGACGGTCGGCAGGCGCGATCTTCGAAAAAAACCGCCGACAGGATCAAGCCTTCCCAGATGGAGAAATCTTTCCCACCCAAAGCGGACGATAGCTTGGTTTCAATCCACTTTGCACTCAGCAGTGCGGGGACGATCGGACTTTTCGAAATAAATTTTTGAATTTTCATTGACAGTTTATGACCTAAACTATGTAGCCACGTCACTGAAATTCAATTGCCAAGGGCGGCATCGCTCGAGAATTCGAAAAACTTGCAGTATCCAATCCTCACAAAAAGGAGTTCTCATGAAAAAAGTATTGTTCTTCGTTCTGTTGGCTTTCGCTTCAGCGGCGCCGGCAAAAAACGTGCTGCAGCCTTCGACCTCGGTGAAATGCACCGCACCTGGCGAAACCGTTTCCAGTTTCAATGTCGATCTTTATCCGACAGGACACCCGATGGGCGGCGTGACCATGTTCCAAGGCATGTTCGAAGCCGACACCGAAGGCGTTGATTGCGGGAATCTGTACGGAAATATCATCACCGAGGTTCCGCAGCACGATCATCTGATCTTTCACGCCACTTCCAACTGTCTGCGAAAGGTCGAATTTTTTCTGGAGATGCCGACAGATTTCATTCAGGCCGAAACCGTTTACGCCAGCGATCTCAAATATCGCAGCTACGATCCATTCGGACCCGGGCCATTTCAGTCGCAGAAAATCAATTGTGAGCTTGTGACTGACAAGTAGAAATGTCTGGCGGGTTGGAGGCTTGCGACACAAGCCTTCGCCTTGCTGCAATTTGCTCGACATGATATCTGAAATTTTCTAATAGCTGTCTTTTGTCTAGTTTTAAATTTATTTAATTTTTCTACTTTTCTTTCCAATAAAATAAAATATTATTTTACTACTTTCAAACCATAAGGAGATGAAATGAAATATAGAAAGAGTCTTGTACTTGCTTTTGCTGCACTTATTTTTTCTAGTGTGAGTGCGAAAGCTCAATTGTCTGCTAAAGGATTGGGCTTGGTCGCGCCTACCGCCGACAACAAAGCAAATGTGGCTCAACCACAGAGTGGAGAAATTATTTTCGACGAAAGTGATGGAACTTTCTACGGAAACTCAGGCACTGTAACGAGTCCCACATGGGTGGCTTTTGCAGGATCAGGTGCAAATACAGCTCCGACAATCACTAAATATATCTCGGCGGGGACCGGCACCTACACCACTCCAGCAGGAGTTTTGTACCTAAAAGTGAGAATGGTCGGTGGTGGTGCTGGAGGTGGAGGATCGGGCTATGCTGGAGCTGCTTCCGCGGGAACAGATGGAGCCGATGGTGGTCAAACTTATTTTGGGACGACTCTTTTAGTTGCGAATGGAGGCACAAAAGGCAGAGCGGGAAATCCAGCCGGGACTGGTGGAACGGCGTCTCTAGGCACTGGCCCAGTTGGTACGGCATTGACAGGTGGAGGTGGTGGCGGATCCAGTTCTAATAATTCGGCAGCGGCTGTTAACATAACAGGTGGAATTGGCGGTTCGTCATTTTTTGGCGGCGGTGGATATGCTGGATCAACTGGGACTGCAACTGGAGGTGCAGGCGCTGCCAATACAGGGTCCGGTGGTGGTGGCGGCGGTATCAATGGGCAATCTCAAGGATACTCGGGATCCGGAGGCGGCAGCGGTGGATTTATTGAAGCTATCATTTCGAGTCCATCTGCTTCTTATGCTTATGGTGTTGGAGCGGGCGGCACGGGAGGCACGGCTGGTACGAGCGGCTTTGCGGGTGGGGCCGGAGGAACTGGATATATTGAAATTACAGAATTTTATCAATAAATAGAAATATGATTTTATTGATCCCAAATTACTAAGTCATTAAACGTTACCAATTGCTGTTCGAGACCTACGAACTGCAATTGGTCATTATGCAAATGTTTAATCTAAGAACTGACAGCCACGATCAACTCGATACGTGTTCCCGAAAATAGTTCTAATCTCTCCTTCTCTGTTTGGACAAAATGGGTGTTCGGGTCATTCTTTACATTCCCCGTTGCATGCAAAGCAATTATGATCTTTGGAAAAGCGAACAGGTATCAATGCGATTTTGTTGGCTGAGCAGTACTTTCGCAGTGTTGTAAAAAATTTGAAATTCTACGGTTCGCTGGATTCGACTCAAAACGCGTTGGTGACGGCAGATTTCATTGACGGCATTCATCCAAACGAAAAAGCTATCTCAAAACTTTTTAAGTGAATAGAAACCTGACTTGTTGAAACGGCCTCAGTCTTCCTTATCGAGCTCGACGAATTGCCACTTCACTGACTCGAATTTGGCTTTGGTGCTTTTTTCTAGCTTGTTGACCAAGGCGATCGCCTGGTCGACATCGGTGACCGAGCCGGGGTGGATCTTGCAGCTGAGCATGACTTCGTTCGAGCCGGTTTGGATGGCGATAAAGTTTAAGACTCGGCCGGCGGGGAACAAGCGTAAAGTTTCGGCCGTGACAAAATCTTGTATTTCGGGCGATGGCGCTTCGCCGATGATGAAGGATTTGACTTCGGTCGCGAGCAGAATGGCGACCACCACCAAGATCACGCCGACGATGATAGAACCGATCGAATCCCAGTAGCTCTGTCCCGTGATCATCGCGAGACTGAGACAGACGGTGGCGATCGTGAGACCCGTGATCGCCGCCGCATCTTCGGTGAAGATCACCAAGAGCTCAGAGCTTTTCGTGTTCTTGAACCACTGCCAAAGACTGCCAAATTTGTTTTGGACTTTGACCTCTTTGTAGCAGGCGTGGAACGAGTAAGCCTCGAGAACCAAACTCACCAAAAGAATGCCGATCCCGAGCCAGGGCGATGACATTTCGTTGTGCTCTTCCAGCTTGTGGACACCTTCGTAGATCGCGAACAGTCCGCCCATGGAAAACAAAAGAATGGCGACGATGAAGGACCAGAAAAAAGCCTCGCGTCCGTATCCCAAAGGATGTTTCTTGTCCGGTGGTTTTAGAGATTTTTTGCTGCCGATCAAAAGCAAGATCTGATTCGAGCAGTCCACCAGGCTGTGAATCGCTTCGGCCAAAAGCGAGGCGCTGCCAGAAATGATGGCGCCGGCAAATTTGGCGATGGCGATTCCAAGATTGGCGCAAAAGGCGATGATGATGACTTTGGAAGAACCGTGGTTTGAACTCATTCGGGTGATGCTCCTGGGCTGACCGCTTCAGAGGATTGAATACCAAATCGGCCGGAAAATAAAACCTTTTGCCAATTCGCTTCCGAATCTTTCAACTTCCAGATAAATCCATCCAAAACATAATGACTGGCTTGGGGTAAAGTGAGCAGCGGCACCAGCCAAGTCAAAGTGTCGCGAGCCGTCACGTGCGGAAGTTCGGATAAAAATCCAAAAGCATGAAGGTGCTCTCGCCAAACAAATCCGGCCCACAGACCCTCTTCCAAATAACCAAATAGCAAAAGCACACCCAGAAAAAGTGGGACCGAAGCCTTTGAGAAAAAAAGTCGATAGGAGAATCGATTTAAGATCAATGGCGAATCGGCGCGGTCTTTCTGGCGATCTCCGTAAACCCAAACCAAGGCCATATAAGGAATGCCGTGCGAAACAACATTGGTGATGGTGAAAATCATGTCGCCATTGAAATGCACGATGCCCAGATACCACGACAGCATGGTTCCCAACAGAATCACGTTCTTCGGCAGATTGAAGCGGCGATCGCGAATGAGATTTTTCATTTCATTCACGGCATACGAAACCACCAGTGCAAAATAAAACCAGCCCGCAAGCCATGACACCCACAGCGGCAGGCCGACGACAAAATCACCATCCACAAACCAATGAAAATTTCGCGGCTGATGAGTGTGCCAGTACAGGATGGGATACACGGTCGCCATGTAGATGGTGAGCTTCGCGAGCCACTGATCGATCATCGAGCCCGGGGCGCCGCGAGTGTAGAGCCGCAGAAAGCCGTATTGCTGCCGAATGAAGTGATAAACTGCCGCGTAAGTCAAAGCTCGCCAAAAGAAAAGTGGGTCGGCCCAGTACAGGCCGACACCCATCAACCAAACACCGAGCGGGATCAGTGTCAGCAGCGCTTTATTTTCTTGAACTTCATTTGAATTGAAATAGGTGCGAAACAAAGTGCTGTAGACGTGCGAGACATCAATTCCCAGAATGAAAACCAACCAAACCCAGAGCGGAATGCTATCGCGCGAAGGCCACAGCCTTGATAACTGCATCGCGATCAGCACCGAAACAAAAGACGGTAATAAAATAAAAACCAAATCGAAGGACGAGCTTTTCAGCCAAGGCTGTGTCAAGCGAGCGGGGCTTCGACGCATTCAGGATCTTCCTCTGTTGAGCACGGCTTTGGCCGCCTCGACCCCACGGTACTGCGCTTCTTCGAAAAGAGAAATGCCACTCATGTCCGAATGGGCAAAGTGGACCGAACCAAAAGGCTTTAAGACTTCTTGTCGTTTGTCACTCCACAGATAGCCGATGCCCGGACTGACCATGCCGTGGCCCCAAATCCAGACATCGACATTTGATATGGTTTTGCTGATTCCGGGATGCATCTTTTCCATATCTGGAATGATAACATCCAACCAATCCTGATAGGTCTTCTGGTAGGCGGCAAGACGTTCTTCCTTGGGTGATTTATCATCCAACGGGAGATAGTAAGTGAGAACCGTTTCTTTGTGATTGAAATTGAGATCTTGATGGGTGGCCACGATGTAGCCCAGAGACTTGCTGTAATAGCTGACATTATCCCACGACAGCGGTGCGCCGGTCGAGACAGGCTTTTGCGTGAGCGAGATATTGGCGATGGCCCAAGGGGCATAATCCAAGCTGACCGGGCTTTCGTAATCTTTGATGACTTTGCTGGCCGTGAAGCGCGGACCGCAGTAGATCACGTGACGAGCGATGTAACGAACGCAGCTTTGATCTTCCGGATTGTAAACATGGACGGCAGCTCCAGTCTCGTTCGTTTCGATCGAATAAACCAACGAGTTCTTTTTCACATAAGAGCCGACACGCTCTTTCAGCTTCTGCACCAGAAAGCCATTGCCTTCGGGCCAGGTGACGATGGCTTGCGAATTGGCGTTGGCGGCCACGCCGGCGCGCGAAGAAAAGTAATGAAGCCCGGCCCAGGCCGAGACTTGGGAGTGCGGCATTCCATAGTCATCGCGGCAGCAGTAATTGATGTACCAATTGAGATATTTCGAATTCCAACCGCGGCTTTGCATGAAATCCGCCATCGAGATTTCATCCAGCTTCAGATATTCCGGATCCCGCGAGCTGAGCTCTAAGGGAATGCTAAAAAGTCTTTTGCCGTCTTGGCCTTTTTTGTTTTTCAAGCCTTCGACGAAAGCAAAGAATTCGTCGTACTGTTGGCGATCCGCGCCCGAGATGCCATGCTGCGGGACCAAACCATCTTGCCACTGACCCTGAAAGAAAAGTCGTTCCTGGGCGTCGGCACACAGAAAGTATTCATCGTAAACCGGAAGGCCGTTTTCATGGCCCTTAATAATTCCGACTTCGGAGAAAAATTCTTGCACGTGCTGTGCTTCCAGCGAAGGCAAGGGTACATAATGCGCACCCCAGGGGTATTTGCTGATGGCATTTTCACCGCTGGTCGAATTGCCGCCGACATCCGAATCCATTTCGAAAAGAATAAAATCTTTGTGCTGATTTTTCTGCAACCACCACGCCGCCGATAATCCCGAAATTCCACCGCCGACGATCACGGTGTTCAAGTGCTCGGTGCGTGTCGGTTTCGCCGTCACCCCGGTTCGCAAAAGATGTCCGACTTTCGAGTTCGCACCCATCAATTGTCCCGAGAAAGGGTATTTGGGTGCAGGAAATATTTTCCGGTAGCCCCAGACCGATGCGGCCAGAGCGGTGACGCCACCTGCTTTGAGCAGATTTCGCCGGGACACCTGCCAGGGCCTAGTGGACATAATCCGCCCACTCCTCTTCGAAATAGCGAACCAGGATTTGGTTGTTCAATTTATTCACGTCATGCGAAGCAATGATCATGTCCTGCGGAAAGACCAACATGGACTGGGCCACTTGCTCGTTGATGAATTTCATCCCATCCGGGAAGTGAGAGGGCACTTTGAAGGGTTCATTCGAAATCATGATGTAACCCCAGTCGCCAAAAGCGGGGACGTAGACGTGATAGGGCGTTGTTTGAAAGCCCACCGATTTCAAAGTATTGTCGACGCACCAAAAAGATTTTTTCGCCACGTAAGGCGAGGTGCTTTGAATCACGCCGAGACCGTGTTCCGCCAAGGCGGATTTCAGCAGGCGGTAGAACGAGTCCGTGTAAAGCTTGCCGACAGAAAAATTGCTGGGATCTGGAAAATCCACGGCGATAAAATCAAACTTTTGCTGATTGTTCTTCAACCAGAGAAAAGCGTCGTCATTGATGACTTTGACTTTGGGAGAGCGAAACGAATGCGAATTGAGCTCGCTTAAAACTTCGTGGGTCGTGAAGAGCTGGGTCATTTCGGAATCGAGATCCACCAAGGTCACATCTTCGACCGAAGGATATTTTAAAATTTCCCGCACCGCCAAGCCATCACCACCGCCCAAGACCAAGATGTGCTGGGGTTGATCCAATGAAGCCATTCCCATGTGCACCAGCGCTTCGTGGTATCGGTATTCGTCCTTCGAGCTAAATTGCAGATTCCCATTCAGGAACAGGCGAAAGTCATCATGCGATTTGGTTAGAATGATGCGCTGGTATTTCGAAGTCTTGGAATAAATCACCTTGTCCTGATAACTGGCCGCTTCCGAAAAACTGAGGATGCGGTCCGAATAGATAAATCCCAACACCAGACTGATCAAGATCGCAAAGGCCGAGCCCTTCAGCAATTTCACCCAAGGGATTTCATCTTTAAAAAGATAAAGCGTCCAGATGCCGACCAGAACATTGAAGATGCCAAATAGAAATCCCGAACGGATCAAACCCAGGTGCGGGACCAGAAAAAGCGGAAACAGCAGCGAGGCCAGCAGGGCGCCGATGTAATCGAAGGTGAAAACTTTCGACACCAGCTCTTTGAATTCGAAGTGGGTCTGCATGATCCGCATCAGGATCGGAATTTCAAATCCGACCAAGATGCCGGTGACCGAGACCAATCCGTAAAGGAAAATGCGAAACGAAGTCACGTATTCAAACGACACGAATAAGATGGCCGCGGTGAAGCCGCCCACCAGACCGATCAAGAGCTCGACGTGAATGAACTTGCTGATCAGGTTCTTATTGATGAACTGCGAAAGGTAAGAGCCAATCCCCATCGAGAAAAGATAAACACCGATGATCGTTGAAAACTGCGTGACCGAGTCCCCCAAAAGGTAACTGGCCAAGGCGCCCGCGATCAGTTCGTATACCAAGCCGCAGGTCGCGATCACGAATACGGAGAATAAGAGAACGTACGACATTCAAAAATTCTTTAACCGTGAACGGAAGCGGCGATGATCTGGGCGATTGCCAGCGTCACGGCGGCGGTCGTGATGGCCAAGGCCAAGTTGTGCTCTTCAACGATTTCTTTCCACAGATTACCGGGGGTGATTTTGTCAAAAAGGACGAACGAAATTCCTAAAACGACGATGCCGATGGCTGAAAAAACGATGGCCGAAATGATGGCCTTGATGCTGATAAACGTTTCCATTGTGAGAATCCTCCTGTTTTATTTATGATAAATCGTGTGCACGTGCGGACCCCATTTTCCAGACGAAAAAGAGTCGGAAACGGTCCAGCCGTTCATATTGGCGTAAGCGAAGACAAGAATGATCGTGATGCCGTAGATGAGAAATGCTTTTTTCAATCGTCAAATCCCCCGCTGCCTTCGTGATGGGCCGAGAAAGGCGAGAAATCGCTTTGCGACCAACGCTCCATCTCGACACTGCGGTTGCGCCACCAAATGAAAAGCGGAAAAATCGAAAGCAGGATGCAGGCCCAGATAAAGTTGCTCCAGGTCGGCACATCTCGTTTGACGACGATTTCGTATCTTGTCAGCGCGGGTTGTCCCGCGGTCGCTTCAAAATTCAGATGATAGGTGCCGGCCGGGATGGAAGACAAAATGATGCTATTGGTGGTGCTGCCTTCGCTCCACGAGCCATCGCTGTCATAGCCGGCGTAATACTCGACCCCTTGCTCAAATTCTTCTGTTTCGCCGTCGCCATCATTGACCAGGTCACCTTGAACGGACAACCAGTTGTTAACGACTGGAGAGCTTAGCTTGATCTCGACATTGCTCATGCCGCCCTTCAGCTCAAAGGGAGTGGTGACTTTGATTTTTTCCGCATCACCCGGATCGAAATTGAAGGTCTCCGTGTAAACGGTTGTGGATCTTGAGCTGATCATGAACACGATCTGCAGCATCAAGAGCAGTCCCAAAAACAGAGACCAATACACATTGGAATACTTGGCCATTTCGGTGACCGAGGTGGGTTGATTGGGCGCCACCGTTGTCGAAAGCGGCATTTCCGGCTCGATGGCGAAAGCGGTTTTGATTTCCTGAGCGTCGACGTATTCACCGACCGACCACACGGCTTCGTTTTTATTTTGTTCCAAGGAAAGAATTTCGGGAGAGTTGACGAAATCCTCGACGTAATAGCGTTCGCCGATTTTGACTTGCCAGTAAAATTCGCCGACGACAAATTCAACGCGGGCGGCGCCTCGGTTGAACAGGAAATACTTCTTGTTCATGTACTTGGCGATCGTCCGGTCCGTCAGGTCGCTATCCGTGAGCGGGGGATTTTTGATCATCAGCACGTAATTCCAGTGGCCATCGGATTCGGTCAGCCAACGAAAGTCTTTGGTCGGATTGAAAAGCAGGTACTCGCTCCACTGGTACTTGCTGTGCTCGTCCATTTTTTCAACGTAACCGATCACTTCCCAGGTCACGCCACGAAGTTTTCCGCGCGTTCCTAAAGGAATCAACTGTTGGCGTTCGCCGGACTTTGAGATCTTTTGCAGGATTTTGTAATTTTCGTCGTTCGGGTCAATGATGGCCGAGCAAGAGCCGCAAACCACCGACAGCGACTGGCCGATGGCGCGGATGGTGACGGGTGCTCCGCAAGACGGGCACTGAAAAGTTTTAACGGCATGCGGTGAAACATGCTGCGCAGGAGTGCCATCCTTCGGATCAGTCCCAGCCATCGATCTTCCTTAGGTTTGTGAAATGAAGATCATCGAATTCAATGTATTTTCCAAGAAACAATCGGTTTTCATCCGCAGCGTAATCGATATTTCCAAACAGGCTATCGGCCCCAACTAGGTCCACGCTGGTCGACAGCCGGCCCTTGACGCTTTGGATTGGCAGTTCGCCTTCACTGCCGATGCAAGAGACATCATGAATGTCGTCGATCTTATATGAATTTCCGAGCAAGCTGACCCGGCTTCCAACCTGCAAGCCCTGTTGTGGCGGGATCAGTTCAGGTTTTCGCAGCTGAAAGCTCATCATGTAAAAGCCTTGCGCATCACCCAGCCAGGCGTCTCGTCCGTCTTCAAAGCACAGGTACCATTCGTTCCAGAAGCCGTTCTCCCAGCCGATTTTTTGGCGACCGATGACTTCAAATTTTTTTTTCTCAAACAGGCCCAGCGTTCCGACCTGAAGGGGACTCATGTCTTCGGGCATCGCGGTCATCTTGCCGATGTTTTTTAAATCCAGATCCTGGCGAACCAAGGTGGATTGGCAAAAAGAGCAGACGCCGAAAACCGAAGAGCGCGATTTGAATTTCACTTCGGCGCCACAGGCCGGACATTGAAACTGCATGGCTTAAGTGACCTTTTTCAGGAGTTCGGTTTTTTTCGCTTCGAACTCGGACTGACTGATGATGCCATTCTTCATCATGTCGTGCAGTTTTTGAATGGCCTGCATCGGATCCGCCGGCGTGAGCTTGTCCTTGAAATCTTCAGGCAGGGAAATGCTTTGCACGTAAAAAGATTCAAGGCTCAGGCCGTAGCCCGAAAATACTACCAGTAAATTGTTTTTCAAAGTTTTGGAAAGTTCGAGCTGGTTGCCGGCCATTTCAACGATACTGACGGGGAGTTGGCCCAGCAAGGTTCCCAATTGGGTCAAGATCGCAGCGCGAAGTTGCTGCGCCAGATCTTCCGTGCGAAAGACATCTTTGGTGCCGCTCAGTTTCGTGAAAAAAGTTTTGGGATTTTTAATCCGGTAAGAAAAAGTGCCATGCGCCCGAATGTGAATAGGGCCCAGCTTTTGATCCTGAATCAGAATCGGACTGGGCGTGCCCCAGCGTTGGTCTAATTGTTCGCGCGTCGAGAAAAAATAAAGATCCGATTTGAAAGGGGATTGAAAGCCCTTGTCCCAGTTGCGAAGATTGGTCAGCAGCGGCAGATTTTGAGTGGCCAATGTGTGCATGCCGGCTTCGAAGAGATCGGCGATTTGACCTTCGTTGATAAAAAGGGCCAGTTGCGTGTCTCGCACGGTCAGCTGCGCGCCATTTTGAATTTCACGATCGGCCATCGGAAAGCGGTAAGCTAAAACACCTGGTTCGCTCTCAACCCATTCGATGACGTCGAGCAGTTGTTTTTTAAACAGATCAAAAAGACCCATGACGTCACCCCTCTTCTTGCTTTGGTAAATCTGAATAGCTAGGATGATAGTGAGAAAATTCCGGGCGCACCAGTGCAAAGATCATCGACTTTTTATTTTGCGCTGTGTTGGGTGAGGAAGAAAATCGGAGACTCATGACGGATTCAAAATTGCCAGCAACCAAGTCAGTCACGTCGGTCACCACTTCCGAAAAGGCATTGTCGGCGAAACCACAAAGAGCGCCACCAGTGCTGATGGGTGCGGGCTTGATCGCGAGCGTATCGGCGATTGGTGTGTACGCCACCGCCCATCAAGTTTTGCTGGCGGCAATTCTGGCGTTGGTCGCAATGGGATTTTTCGGTGCCCGGCAATTGGTGCAAAAATCTTTGGCCGCCACCACCGAAGCCCCATCGAGCATCACCAGTGAAACGGCGGAGCAGATCGAGCAAATTCGCAAACAGGTGAGCAAGTGCAAGTTTCTTGAAAATGCCGAAACCGAAGGCACGCAGGCCGCGGCGCAAGCGGATCAATTGCTCAAGCAATATAAAAATTTGAAATCCTTGCTGGCTCAGAAATTTGAAACCACCGAGCTCACCTATGCCCGGTATGTTTCGGCGGTCGATGCCTCTTGTCTCGCGGTCGGCGAAAATCTTTTGCACCTGAAATCGCTGTTGGAAAACCTGAACATCACCGCACCGTCTCAGGCGGATCTGCGTCGACAAAGACTGGAACAAGCGCAAAGTCTTTTGCGCGCGACCGACGAAGCCCTGCGCGAGCTCGAAGCCCTGTTTCAAGCGCTCAGCGAGATCACGACCAAAGAGGCGCATCGCGATCAGCTGGAACAGTCCATGAATCACATCAAAGAACTGGCCACCCGGGCCAAAATTTATTCGAAGTCTTAAGAAAGGCACCACGCATGTCCAGCAAAGAAACCATGGTTCTCGAGAAAGACAAACTGACCGCTCCTTCGGTTCAAGAGATTAAAAAGGATCTCGCCCTGACGTCGCCTGCGGACATCAAATTGGATGTGGTGGACGAAAAAAATCTGGACGCCAAGGCCAGCGAATTCGTCGACATGCTGCTGAACTTTAAGGTCGAAGACATGGCCGCTCAGGACGACAAAAAAACGTCGGTCGAGCAAATGGGTTACGAGATCCAAAAACGCGCGGCCAAGCAAAGCGAAATGCTCAAGCAGCCGGTGAAAAAACTTTCGCAATCGGCGGAAGATGGCGGCGATGTCGCCAATGCTTTGATCAATTTGAAAATGAAAGTCGAAGAACTGGATCCGGGAAAATTCGATTTTGAACCGGGTTGGTTGGCGCGCACCCTGGGGCAGCTGCCCGGTGTCGGCACGCCGATCAAGCGCTATTTTTCAAAATTCGAATCCGCGCAGACCGTGATCGCGGCGATTGTTCGCTCGTTGGAAAATGGACGTGATCAATTGCTTCGCGACAATCTCACTTTGTCGGAAGATCAAAAGCAAATGCGCGAGATCTCGAAGAAGCTCGAACAAGCGGTGAAGCTGGGACAGATGATGGACACCAAGATTCAATACAAATTGGATCGCGAGATCACCCCGGACGATCCCAAACATCGCTTCGTCAGCGAGGAGCTTTTGTTTCCGCTTCGTCAACGCATCATCGATTTGCAGCAACAACTGGCGGTCAGTCAGCAGGGCGTGATCGCGACCGAAATCATCATGCGCAACAACAAGGAGCTCACGCGCGGGGTGAATCGGGCCTTGAATGTGACCGTGACCGCACTTGAGACCGCCGCCACGGTGGCTTTGGCGCTGGCCAATCAAAAAATCGTTTTGGATAAAATCAATTCGGTCAGCCAAACGACTTCGGATCTGATCGCCAACACGGCGGCACGGCTGAAAACCCAGGGCACAGAAATTCACAAGCAGGCCTCTTCGGCGCAATTGAATCTGGATTCTTTGCGAAATGCTTTCGCGGATTTGAAGACGGCGATGGAAGACGTCTCTAACTTTCGCGTGAACGCTTTGCCGCAAATGGCGAAGACCATCGTCGAGCTGGATCAGATTTCAAGCCAAGCGGAAAAGAGCATTCAAAAGATGGAAGAGGGCAACCGTGCCAAACCTCAAATTAAATTGGAAATCGAGTGAGAGACATCGCCAAACTTTGTCGTCTGAAATGAAATGGGGGCCGGGAAATAATTTCCTCGACCAAGGAAGAGCTGGGGAAATCTGGCTCGTCTCGGCGCTAGGGGACTTGTATTCTATAAATGTGAAAGCTCAAACACGACTTTTGATCGGATCATCTCTCGCCGGCCTTCTCGCCGGTGTTTTGTCAGGCTGCAGTTCTCAGCCCGTCACGCCACCGGTTGTGAGCGCCACGCCGCAAATCACGCGCATCCCGGAAATCACGCGGGACGAAGTGATGGGGCCCAATCGCGCCCAAGCTTCGGTGAAAAATAAGAAGTCAAAAGAGTACGCTTTTCGCAACATTGCCTCGGCCTTTCCCGATACCGGTAAGAACATGCTGCTCAAAAATCGGGCCCTTAAAAAAAGCGAAGCCTGCACCATCAGCGACAATTCGCCATGGCACCAGCTCATTTACCAAAACCCCGATCACATCCAAGAAAATCAGGCTCGTTTCAGCAACATGAACATGGCTTACTTTGCCGTTCCGCTAAAACAATCAGAAGCCCTGCCTCTGCCTTCAAACAAGATTCCGAGCGAACCCTTTTACCAAATGGAAACGGCCGGCAAGGAAGATCGCTTCGAACCCAACAATGATCTTCAGCATCCCTATAATATTTCAAATGCCGAAGATCGCTGGTTGGCGCTGCTGGGTCCGAAAGAGGCGCGCACCGAAGGCGTGCAGTGGGACGAGGACTGGTACCAGATTTCCGTGTCGCCGTTTTACCGTCGCTTGATGGTGGATTTGCGATATCAGCATTACCTGGGCGATATCGATATGAATCTTTACGATGGCAAAGGAAAATTGATCGCGCGCTCGCAGGGCACCGGAGAAGATGAATTTTTGCATCTGATTTTGGATCAGGACGGAACTTACTTTATCCAAGTCGTCGGCTCGAATCGTGGCAATCGCTATGATCTGAAATATTCGACCTATTTCACCGGCGGTTGTGACGATGCTTACGAAGAAAACGACACCATGAAAACGGCGACCGATCTCACCAAGCAAGCCGGCGTGTGGCTCAGCCAGTATCGCGGCGAAGGTGTGGCCGCCGACGACGATTTCTATAAAATTTTGGTGCCGCCCGGAAAATTGCGCGTGCAGGTGGATCTTCGTTATGATGTCAGTCACGGGGATGTCGACATGCGTTTGATGGATCCTCAGGGAAAAGTGATCGCGTCTTCGGCCAATATCGGGGATGACGATTACATCGATTTCACGGTGCCATCCGCCGGAATCTACTTTGTGAAGGTGTATCCTTTTGCGCCGCAGAGTCATTTCAACATGTACGATCTGAAATGGACGGCCGAGAAAATCTCTCAGAAAGAGTCGTCCAAAACTTTATCGAAATCTCAGGCTTTACCTTCCGAGCAAACCCGCTAAGTCTCTAGTTTTCCTTTCAGCAGTAATTGATGCGTCAAGTCAATATACAGCATTTGCAAGTGATTTCATATGGTTGTGGAAATCACACAGCTTGTATGGACCAAGGTCTAGGGTTATCCTAAGGATCAGGAGACACCGATCCGATGTCCGATTCCTCAAGCGGAGTTTTTCACATTCGACGCTGCCATGTTTGTGGTGCCGTGACCGAGCAAGCTGACTCGGCCATTCACAAATGCCAGAGCTGTGGAAAGCATCTTGCTCCGTTTTATTATTTCGATGAAAGTAAGCTCGAGGGCATCGGCGAGCTTGGACCCTTTTTGAGCGTTTGGAAAACGACGCAGCTTCTGCCGGGAGCCTACAACCCCATTTGGGGGCTTAGCACTTATTGGCAGGAGAGTTATGAAGGTCAGTCTCGAGGACATACGTAAAGCGCGCGAAATCATTCAACACCAGATTCTTCCGACCGAACTTTCGAAATCGATCAGCGCTTCGAAACTGATGGGCTGCGAAGTTTTTTTCAAATACGAAAACCAACAATACACCGGAAGTTTTAAAATCCGGGGTGCATTGAACAAAATCAATTCCTTGTCCGCCGATGAAAAAAAACGCGGTGTCGTCGCCAGCTCTGCCGGCAACCACGCCCAAGGGGTGGCGTTGAGCGCCTCCCGATCCGGAGTGAAATCCACCATCGTCATGCCTTTGGGCGCGCCGCTGGTGAAGGTGCAAGCGACCAAGGATTACGGCGCCGAAGTCGTCCTTCACGGTGATGCCTACGACGATGCTTACGAACACGCGCGCGAGCTCGAGCGAAAGCACGGCTTTATTTTTGTCCATCCCTACGAAGACCCCTTGATCATTGCCGGGCAAGGCACCATCGGGCTTGAGATCCTGGAAAAAATTCCGGATTTGGATTCGCTGGTCATTCCGATCGGTGGTGGTGGCTTGATCAGCGGAATCTCGACGGTCGTGAAAGCCTTAAACCCCAAATGCAAAATCTACGGCGTGCAAAGCAACCAGGCCGACGGCATGGAAAAAATGTTTCACGGACAGAAGCCGGATGCGCCGAAGCGGGTGGCGACCATTGCCGATGGTATCGCCATCAAAAAACCCAGCGCGGTGATGTGCGAAAGCTTTATCTCCAAGCAGGTCGACGAAATCTTCACGGTCAGCGATGATGAAATCGCGGAATCGATCGTCTTCTTGCTCGAGCGCGCGAAAACGGTGTGCGAAGGATCGGGTGCGGCCAGCGTCGCCGCCTTGATGAATCGAAAGATGGATCTCGGAAAGAAAACCTGCGTGATTTTATCGGGCGGCAACATTGATCTGAATATCATGGCCAAAGTCATCAACCTTGGTTTGATCCGCAAGGGTCGTTTGGCCGAACTTTCGGTTGTCGTGGATGATTTGCCGGGAAATCTGAATCGTCTCACCAAGACGATCGCCGATCTGGGCGGCAATGTGCTCGAAGTTCGTCATGACCGCATCAGCGAAGGTTTGCTGCTACGAGAAACCAAAATCGATTTCACGCTCGAGACAAAATCCAATGAGCATGCGCAGGAAATTCGACAAGCCCTGATCCAAACCGGCGGTCGCATTTTATAAGCGCCGCTATCGGGTCTTCTATGCACCACGGCTCTGTTGCAGAAGCGGTGGTGGGCTCTGCGCTGGATGTACAGGTCGACAAATTATTTCGACGCCGCAACGGAAGCCGCGGGTTCCGAACTTGAGATCAGCTCGCTCGAAAATGCATTCATCGTAAACACCAGGGCCAAACCTAAAATCAACAGCAGCTCTTTCATAGCGTCTCCTTGATACAATCCCTATAGATCAAGAATCGTGCTCAAGTCCGAGCGCCGCGAATGGTTTTATTGATTTAAAACCGTCTCAACATGAGAGGCGGGTCCTTTTCTGTCTAGGTTTTGTGCGGCTGGTGGGGAATTTTAAGACAGCTGGGGCCTTCTGCATCTGCTGGGTTCCATCTCGAAATGAAACTCGCTTTGAAACGAAAAGAGTTGAGTTTTCCTCTCTGAAAAGAACCGTTCGTCCATCCGGCCAACGGTTCCGAGTTTAAAACCAAGAATCAGTTACAACGTCGTCGAACGTTTTAAAGTGTCATAGGCGGCGCTGGAGGACGCGTTGGCAGCGTTCGGTCCTGAGCTGAAATTACTCGTTGGCTTTGCCGAAGCCGCCGCCGCCCGCACTGGCTGCGGTGACGCGATCGCCTTTTTGCAATTTGATCTCGCCACGGCTGGTGGTGAGCGAAATTTTCTCGCCCGTGGTTTTCAGCACGGTGATTTCGCTGGCCATGCCGCCGGTCGCACCCTTTAAGCCTTTGATCTGCGTGTTTCGGTGACCCAAAAGCCACTTGAGTGTGCAGTCGGCGAAAACTTCGGTCTCGCGCAAGACGCCGTTGCCGCCAGGGAAGCTGCCCTTGCCGCCAGAGCCTTGGCGGATTCCAGACTGCAACAAGCGCAAAGGATATTGACGTTCGATCTCTTCAACCGAAGGCTGCAGTTTGTTCAGCGACCAGTGAAAATAACCATCGATGCCGGCGCCATCCGAAGATGCGCCGGTGCCGCCCGACATGCCATCGAAATAAGTTTTTCCGTTGGCAAACTCAAACGACAGGACGGTCGGAATGGCGCCGTTCAATCCGGTCGAGCGACTGGAGGTGATGCTCGCCAAGCTCTGCACGGTTGCGGCTGCAAGCAGTGACGAGGCTTCCGCCACGCCTTCAAAAAGCGGAGACGGGTAGCGCGCATTCAGGAAGCAACCTTCCGGAGTGGTCACCGTCACCAACGAGTAAAGACCTTCATTCAAAAGAAAATCTTCGCCCAGGAATGCCAGGACGCCGGCCATGCAGGTTCCATAAGTCGCGGCGTCGGTTAGAAAAAGACGTTTTGAATTTGAGCTACCGGTGAAATCAAAATGAATTCCGTCATTTTGAATTTCCGTGTGCATGCGAATGACTTCGCCGGTTTCAAATTGCAAATCAAAGCGTTGATCGCCGTGCGGAAGATCCATGATCCGGTGAGAAAGACGATTCTGCGTTTCGGTCAAAAGCATCTTTTGCGTGGCCTTGCTCAAAATTCCGGGGGATCGGCTGACCCATGATTTCAACAAATCGATTTGTCGCCACAGCATCTGCAAACGCTCATTGAAGCGCGGGCTCAGTCCCGCTGGCGCTTGCGGATGCGCGCTGATCGCTTCGATGATGGTTTCGTTCAGCTGCCGACGGCTGGCGATCGGGGTTGGCGGAATGCGGATGCCCTCGTCTTCCAAACGGGTGGCATTGGTCATGCGCGGTTTGAAACGGGTGCGGATGGCGAGATAAAAATTCTGATCACCCAGTTGAAATCCAGTGACCAAGCTCATGACGGATAAAATCGTACCGCCGCTGTAAGGATCATTGGACAGGATGACATCGCCCTCTTTGGGCTGAAAATATTTGCGCGCCGTTTGGATGCAAGGACCAAAGGTTCCGATGTCGGTGATCGTTTCGTACTTGATTCCCAAAAGCTCGCCGTCGCCGTTCATCAGGGCCGCGGATTCGAAGGGTGCAAGCACTTCATTCAACAATCGATTCAATTCGGTCATCTGCAAAAAGTTATTCATCAAACGCCGCCTTTCAGCGCCATCATGCTTTGAATTTCACGCAGTGATGATTGCGGATCCAAAATCAATTCGGAGCCCACCCATTTTTTCTGCAGTAAGGGATGAAAGAACGGCGCGAAGACGCCGGTGAGAACCGTCTTCTTCGTTTCTTTGTGCGTTTTGAAATGACATTCGATCGAAAGCATCTGAACCAAATGATCAATCAAACTTTGCGTCAGCTTTTCAACGTTGGTGTGGCTGAGCTCGGGAATGTTCTTGATCATTGCCGTCAGGTGATCTTTGAACTTCTGCGCACCATGCGGTTGAATCTGCGTGACCGGCAGCTTGTGTTTTTCATTCAGAACGTCAAACACGGTCGGCTTTAAGGCGCGGCCGAAAGCCATCGGGCCCGGTTCATATCCCAATTCCTTTTTCGAGAATTGAATGCCGCCCCAAAAACCCGAACTCACTTCCTGCGTCGGTTGCACGTCAAGCTGGTGCAGCAAAGGAATTTTGCCTTCGATCAAGCCCCAAGGGCTTTTCCAGTACTCGGCCTTGTGTTTGGTGGAAATCAGGGACCAACTTTCCAGGCCTAGGTACAAAACTTGATCGGCTTGGTTTTTCAGGGACTCGGCTAAAACATGCGTCCATGAAAAAAGGCTTCCCGCGATTTGGTTTTTATCTTCCACAAAACCTTCGCCTGTGCGGCTCAGGAAAGAAATTTGGACCTCGTGATCGGGCCAGCTTTTTTTGATGTCTTCCAGATGCTCGCTGAAGGCGCCCGATAAGCAGGCGTTGATCACGTTGCGGCGCCAGGCCGGCATTTCGTCCGAAGAATTTTCACAGCGGGTGGCGGCTAAGACTTCGAAGCCTTGCTCAAGAAAATATTTTGCCACCTGCTCTTGATGAGTCGGATTTTGATGCGAGAAAAGCAGATTCACGCAGACACGTTTAACGCCCATCAATTTCAATTTTGAATTGATGAATTCAAGTTCGGAAATTTCGACCGGCTTCACCACGTGACCCTGATGATCGATCCGCTCGGATAAACCAAAGATCAATTCCTGTGAAGCGAGCGGTTCTTGACGGTACGGTTTGATGTCGAAGCGATCGGGCAGGACCGGTTGGCGAAGGATCGCCCAAGTTTCAAAGCCCGAGGTCACCACTTGCGCGACGGTGCCGCCCAATTTCGCATCCAGAATTTTTTCTAAAAAACGTGAACTGACAAACAACTTTTCCGGAGTGCCATTTTCCAGCCAGAACTTTTTCAGGGCCGCGCCGAGAGGTTCTTGCGGAAGGTAGAAACGCCGATGCGCTTTTAAAGTCTTGTTCTCAAAAAGTCCAAGATCAGCGAAAGAAAGACCGACTTGGAGATATGCATGAAGTGCCATCTGGGTTTCAGTTTCTACTTGATTCAGTTCAAATTAAAGTTACAACTAACTGCTTATCGCCAGTGTAGATAAAGGAATTCTTAACATCAAGGATTGACTGTGAAAGTCTCAGAAGAAATTCTAAAAATGACTCCGTATAAGCCTGGGAAGCCGATTTCCGAAACTCAGCGTGAATACGGAATTTCCGATGTTATCAAATTAGCCAGTAATGAGAACCCTTTGGGCATCTCAAACAAGGTTAAACAAGCGCTTATTGATACCATCTCTCAAACTCACCGTTATCCAGACGCGTCATGCTTCGAACTTGTGCAGAAAATTTCACAAGTGTGGCGGGTTCCTCGCGAACGCATCTCCATCGGCAATGGTTCAGATGAGTTGATCGATCTTTTGGTGCGTATTTATTGCGAGCCCGGTGATTCGATTCTGACCAGCGAAGCCGCATTCGTGGCGTACTCGGTGCGAGCGGGCGCTTCGCGTGTCAAAGTGCAAAGAACACCGCTGGCTCAAGGCTTTCACTTTGATCTGAAAGCGATGGCTGATTTCCTGCGAAAAAATCGCGAAGCCATGGGCATTCGTCTGGTGTTTATCGCCAATCCCAACAATCCGACGGGCACCTACAACACTCGGTCGGAAGTTGAAGAATTCTTGAAAGAGTTTGGCAATCACGACGAAGTGCTGATCGTGTTCGACGAAGCTTACACCGAATTTGTGCGCGCCAAAGATTATCAATCAGCGCAGTCCTACATGGAGACTTACAAAAACATCGTGGTGCTCAAAACCATGTCGAAAATTTATGGTCTGGCGGGCCTTCGCGTGGGCGTGATGCTGGCGCCGGCGGCCACCATCGAGCTCGTGAACCGAGTTCGAACTCCATTTAATGTCAATGAATTTGCCCAGGCGGCCGCTATTGCCGCGCTGGATGACTTCGATTTTATCAAACAGACTTGTGAAGCGACCTGGCAAGGCTTGGACTATTTTTACCAAGAGCTCAAAGCCATGGGGCTTCCATACATTGAATCGCAAGGAAACTTTGTCATGTTTGACACTCTTCGCGATGTGGGCGAAGTTAACGAGTCGCTTTTACGTCGGGGTGTGATTCTGAGACCGATCCTCAATTACGGTTTCAAAACAGAAATTCGCCTGAGCGTGGGTCTGCCGCAAGAAAACAAGCGCGCGATCGAGGCCCTTCGGGAAGTGATCAAAGAAATCAAGCCGATCAAATCCGCTCCTTAAGCTTTCGGGCTTTCAGGAAAGGGTTTGGTTGTGAGTGAGAAGATCGAAAACGGAATTTTGGAAACACTTGAGTTGGTACAAACGATGAATTTAGGCAACGTGGATAATTTAGACGGCTTGAACGAGCAAAACAGAGATCTAACGGGTGAGCTTGATATGGGACGAGTGGTGACAATTGATGGACCTGCGGCTTCTGGAAAAACTTCGGTCAGTCGTGAACTGGCGCGCCGATTGGGATGGCACTGGGTTTCGACCGGCGCTTTCTACCGCGGACTGGCTTACGCTGCTCAACGTTTGCAACTGAATCTGCAAGACGAAGAATTGCTGAGCGATCTGTCGCGCTCGCACCAATGGCGTGTCGAGATGGCCGAAAGCAAAACCCGCGTTTATTTCGGTGACGAAGACGTGACCGATGACATCGGCCGCGAAGACGTTGGCAACGTGGCCAGCAAAATTTCTCATTTTCCCAAAGTCCGCGAAAGCTTGCTCGAAGGTCAACGCGATTGCCGCGAACGCACCGAAGGCCTGGTGGCCGAAGGCCGCGACTGCGGCACGGTGGTCTTTCCCAATGCCGAAGTGAAAATTTATCTCACCGCCCGCTCTGAAGATCGCGCCGAGCGCCGGGCCAAAGAGCAGGGTCTTTCCGCTGAATCCCTGATCGAAGAACAAAACCGCCGCGATCATCAGGACTCGACCCGCAAAGCGGCACCGATGAAGGTGCCGGATCAAGCCTACGTCGTCGACACCAGCGAAATGAATTTCGAACAGGTCGTCGCCGCGGTCGAAAAACACGTGCGTGCGGTGTTGAAGAAGTAAGCCTGAGCTGTGCAGGGGCCAATGGGCGAAAGCTTGCTGGTTCCATGTCTGGCGCTTGAGATTGAAATTGAAAAGGCCTGAGGTGAACCCCAGGCCTTTTTTATTTTGACGAGCTTGCTGGCAGTCTTCGCATCCTGTCCGATCACTTCCATGTGGAAGTGAGCAGGCAATGGGCGTGCAGTGGCTTGTGCGTGAGCGGTGGGATGCTGGTTGTGCGGTGGCTGATCCGTGAGCGGGGCGGGGACGTTGGCAGGTGCGCTGGCCGGTGCGTGAGCGGCGGGATGTGTGGAGGTGGGATGGCTTGCTTGCGAAGCGAGAATCGACTTCCATCTGGAAGTGAGGTTGGCTTCGAACACCTCCTTGCCTGAGTCATCACAAGGTCTAAAATTATTTTTATTTATTTCTGCTGAGATAATCGAAGTTACAGAACATTTATTTATTTCCACTTGACGAGGTTTTCGGCGCTTTAATCCTTCATTTCGGCTGAGTGTATTCTTTCTGCGAGGCCGGTCTTGTTTTGAATCTTTCCGTCTTGTGGTGAGCCAGTCTGCCGTCTCAGAAAGGCGCCTGGATGTGATTTCTTGAAGTGCAGTTGCATTTCAAAATCATCGAAATTCTTGATTTAAAAAGCCGTGATATATCGATCTTACTTTCTTTCAAGAAGAGGTGTGAGATGCGAAATCATTTTGAAAATAGTCGATCGGTCAGGAATTTAAAGTCTTTGTCGGATCAAGAATTGGATTTGAGTTTAAAGTCTTTGGTGAAAAAAGAGAATGAAGTCTTGGCCGAGATTCTTTTGCATATCAAAGAAGTGGCATCGCGCAGGCTTTACTTCAAAATGAACTGTGCGAGCTTATTCGAATATCTCACGAAAAACATGGGTTACGCCAACGGCCCAGCTCAAAGACGAATCGATGCGGCAAGATTGTCGAAAGAAGTGCCAAGTTTAATTGCGGATCTTAAAAGCGGGGAGCTCAATTTAAGCCAGGTCTCTCTTTTCCAGCAGGGAGTGCGCAAAAGAAGAAGAGAGCAGCAAAAGCTTGTAAAGGCAGGGCTCCATGCGGAGGCTGAAACAAAAGCTGATCTTTCAGCTGAGATGAAACAAAATTTGTTGGAGAATCTGAAACAAAAATCCATCACTGAATCCCAAGTTTTAGTATCGAAAGCTTTCGAAGTTGAGGTGCAGTTAAGTCCTAAGGTCACTCACCAAGCTGATGAATCCGTAAGGCTTGAAATCACTCTCACCAAAGAGCAGTGGGAAAAGCTAGAACGAATGCGATCTCTTATCTCGCATGCACTACCAGATGGTAGTTGGGATCAGGTTTTGGAATATGTGGCCGACCGGGTGATTGCAAGCAAAACGAAGGTGCGGGCGAAAAGTGATGCTTCTCAACCGGGCAAAGATCAGGAACCGAAATCGAAATCAAAAACGAAATCGAAATTAAAATCGAAAACACAGTTAACGTCGAAATCAATCACGACAACGTCTTCATCACTTGAAGAAGATCTAAACTCACCGTCGTCTTCTTCTGAAAGCCAAGATCTCAGTCGGGACCGGGATTTGGAGATCCAAACCCGATTAAAAAAAGATGAATCTAAAGCAGTGAAATTAAAATCCTACTACCAACTCCGCAAGGATCTCTTGCGAGAGCACCACTCCTGCCAGCATGTGGATCCAAGCACGAAAGCAAAATGCACTTCCACCTGGAAGTTGCAGGCCGAGCACATCAAACCACGGTGGGCGGGTGGCGAAAACTTGCCTGAGAAACTCACGATCCTGTGTGCTCAGCACAACCGGCAGAAATATAGGGAGCAGGCAGGGATTCGCATGCGGTAAAGCTGCAGGGAATTCAGTCGCAACGGGTGGCTGGGGTGACCCCAATAAATTTGGGCCTGAACTCCCAAGCCTCCACTCCCACGAAAGCCTTCGCGTTCACACCACCCGTTCCGGAGTCAATACTGAGCTTTGTAATCCTGAACATACCCCGCGAATTTGCGAGCAGGTCTGCCCAGTAATTGCGGCACGCTCTCCGTGATCGCGGCCGAGTAGCCGGCTTTCAGTTTTTCGAGGATAAAGAGCAGCATGTCGGAATAATCTTCCGGCAGGCCCGCTTGCAGCAGGGATTTTTTCAAGGCTGTGGGTTCGATCTCCTGATACGCAACTTTGCGGCCGGTGCCCTGACTGATTAGGCTCGCGACCTGCGCATGGGTCAGGGCTTCGGGGCCAGTGAGATCAAAGGCTTTGCCGCTCTGACTGTCGTCGAGCAGAAGCTTGGCCGCGACTTCGGAAATATCGCGCGAGTCGATAAAGCTCGTTTTTGCGTCGCCGGCAGGGAGCAGGATTTTGCCAAACTCTTTGATGCCGCCAATCCAGAACGTGTGGAAGTTTTGCATGAACCAGTTGGGGCGGATGATGTTGTAGCCAAGCCCTGATTTTTCAAGTTCAACCTCGGCCCGACGGAATGGAGTGCTCTCATCATAATTCACGCCCATCGCCGTCATCAGGACGACTTTCTGCAAGCCGCGGCGTTTGGCCTCTTGAATCAGCGGTGCAAGAAGCGAGTATGGATCGGCGTACCCCGCGGGAGACATAAAGAACGCGCGGTCGATTCCTTCGAAGGCATCCTTCAGGCCTTCGCCGGTTTGCAGGTTCAAGTACACGTTGTCCGCGGTGGCCGCCGCCTTTTTGCTGGTGGTGGTGCGAACGGATTGGCCTTGTGATTTCAGTTGGGCCGCGACGGCGGAACCGACGAGGCCGGAAGCGCCAATGATTAGAATGCGATTTGTTTTCATAACGAACTCCTAGTGTTTTTCGAGCCCTGGGTGCAACAGCCCCCAAAGCGTGTTGATTCATTGAAACCAGTATCGCCGATTTTTGGACTGTTGATTAGACGCATGAATTGAATTACATTGTTTCCAATAGGAAACAATCCAGATGGAAATCGAACTCTCCCGTCTTTTCGTCAAAGTCATTCAGCAGGGAAGCTTCTCGAAAGCCGCCCAACAGCTGCAGATCCCCAAATCCACCCTGAGCAAGGCGGTGACAAAGCTCGAGAAAGAGACCGGCACCAAGCTTTTGCTGCGCACGACGCGAAGTCTGACCCTGACCGCGGCGGGGCGGGCGTTCTACGAGACGTGCCTGGGGCCGGTGCAAGTTCTAGAAGAGGCGCAAAGATCCCTGCACGGCGCCGATGATATTTTATCCGGCGTGATTCGGCTGACCGCGCCCGATGATTTTGGAAATTTTGTTTTGGCGAAGGCCTTGACCGAGCTCTTGAAGAAACATCCGAATCTGCGATTTGAATTGAAATACACCAACGAAACTCTGGATCTGGTCAAAGAAGGCATCGATCTCGCCATTCGGGTCGGAAAGCTCAAAGAGAGCAGTCTCAAGGCCAAGCGGATCGGCGAAAACAAACTGATCTTTGTGGCCTCGCCGGCTTATCTCAAAAGTCGAAACCCGATCCGCGCACCGAAAGACCTGACCGAGCACGAGTGCATGACGATCAATGCCGTGGCGAAAGAGTGGAACCTGCAATCCAAAAAAGGTTCCGTCCGCGTGCCGATCCGCCCAAGGGTGATCTGCAATCAAATGTCGAGTTTAGTGAGCTCGGCCGTGGCCGGAGCGGGCATTGCGATGGCGCCGACATTCGTCTGCAAGCCCGAACTGGAATCCGGAAAGCTGATCCGCGTTCTGCCCGAGTGGAGCAGCTCCGGTTGGACCGTGTCGCTGGTGTCACCGATGTCTTCGAATTCCTCGGCAAGGCTTAAGGTCACGATGGATCATCTCTTCGGCGTGATTCAAGAGGCAATTCAGGCTTGAGTCGGCCGGCCAGAATTGGCCCGGCTTATTTCGGTGTTGCGGGTGCGGGATTTGAAATAAATTCGAAATTGTGGAGGGAAGTCGCGGTGCTCGCGGGCCCTGCGAAGATTCGTGAAAACTTACTTTGTCTTCGCAGTCGGATTCCCCGAGCGAAGTTTCAACATCCAGCGCGCAAACCGAATGATCTCGCCGATCCACATTGGGAACGTGATCAGCGCGTATTGCACCAGGTCTCCCTTTTCGATCTGAAAAATATGCGCCGTCACCAGCGCCATGACGATATAAACCATGCGGTGCAGATCCCGCCACTTTTTGCCGCCGAGCTTTTTCAAAGAAAAATCATTCGAGGTCGCGGCCAACACCGCCAGGCCCAGAAATGCCAACGCTCCGCAGATCAAATAATTTTTCTCGATCAGCTGAGTGAAGCCCTTCTTCTGAAAAGACTCGAGCGCGAAATACAAAAAGATGTGACCGCAAACAAACACGAAGGTCACCACTCCCAGAAATCTTCGCGCTTGCAAAAGAAACCGCAGCCACACGGGCCACTTTTTCCAGAAAGCCCAGATGATGCCGATCCAAAGATTGGCCACGAGATAAATCAAGGAGATCAGTCCGGTGCTGTGATTTAATTCTTTGGCGGGCTCGGCGCCTAGGTTGCCAAAAAAGATTTGGTAGCCCCACCAAAAAAGCGGGAGCAGTAATGCCAAACGAAAGAGCTTGTGGGGCCACTTCATGCTCTTTATTCTGAAGAAGAAAAGAAAAAGGAGCAAATCATGATTGATGACAGCAAGTCTTCGAAAAAATCCTGGACCATTTCGGAAAACCAAGTCACTCCGGAAGAGGTCTATCTCGAGCGTCGCCAATTCATTCAAACAGGAATGGCCGCGGTCGCCGGACTTGCCGTGAATCCAAACTTTGCCAAGGTCGACACCGGACGAGCGCTCACCGATGAAAAGTACGCCACCAGCTACAATAACTTTTATGAATTCAGTCTGGAAAAGGGCGAAGTCAAAAACAAGGTCGAAAATTGGAACTTGAAAGACACCGACTGGAAGATCGAAGTCACGGGCCTGGTGGAGACCAAAAAAACTTTCACTGTCGATGAGCTCAAAAAATTAGCGGGTGGCGAGGAAGAGCGCATCTACCGATTTCGCTGCGTGGAAGGGTGGTCCATGGTGCTCCCTTGGGACGGCTTTGAACTGGGGAAATTGATCAAGGCTCTGAAACCAAAAGCGTCGGCAAAATACGTGGTCTTTCAGTCCTTCAATGATCGAAAAATCGGGACCGGCATGGGCGAAATTTCGCAATTTCCCTGGCCTTACCAGGAAGGACTGACCATCGAAGAGGCTCTGCATCCCCTGACCTTGATCGCGACCGGCATGTACGGGAAAAAATTGCCGAAGCAAAACGGCGCGCCCCTGCGTTTGGTCGTGCCGTGGAAGTATGGATTCAAGAGTATTAAGTCTATTGTGAAGATCGAATTTTCGGACAAGCAACCGAAGACTCTTTGGAATGAACGTGCGCCAGATGAGTACGGATTTTATGCGAACGTGAATCCGAAGGTCGATCATCCTCGTTGGAGTCAGGCCACCGAGCGGGTCTTGGACGGCAAATTTTTCCCCACGACCATCCCGACCCAGATGTTCAACGGCTACGAAAAAGAGGTCGCGGGCCTGTACAAGGGTCTAGACTTGAAGAAGTTTTTCTAAGTCCTTCGTCCAGTTTCCTCCGCGACATCAGTCTAGTTCTAAAGTGGAACCAGCGCATTTGTTAGGCAGCATATTATGAGTTCTGTAGGCTTTTCTTTGCCACTACACAAAGCTTCAAGGAGGAAGCCGAATGTTACAGAACAAACACCGTTCCTATTCGAATCGCCCCGGTCTGATGAAAAAGATGCTGTTTGCAACCGCATTTCTTTTATCGACAGCGCTTCTCACGACTCACGCCAACGCTGCGGATGAAAAAGCACCCCAGCAGAAAGAATGGACTTTTCTGTTATTTTTGAATGGTCATAACAATCTTGACTCATTCGGTTCCTATAACATCAACCAGATGGAAGAAGTCGGTTCCTCGAACGACCTCAATATGGTGGTGCAGTGGGCATCTTTGGCGAACAAGAAAACTCAGCGCATGTTGATTCAAAAAGACAACGACACGTCGAAGGTGACTTCGCCGGCGGTTGAGACTTTGGCACCTGTCGATATGGGTGACTATAAACAGTTGGTTGAATTCGTTCGTTGGGGAGTGGAAAAGTATCCCGCGAAACATTACTTCATCGCGGTTTGGAACCATGGAAATGGTTGGCACCGCATGAACACGAACGGAAACTCGATCGTTCGTGACATTTCTTATGACGATCTCTCCGGCAACCACATCACCACTGAGCAATTGGGCTTGGCGATGGCAGAGTCGGCAAAAATCATCGGTCACAAAGTTGACGTTTACGGTAGCGACGCTTGCTTGATGGCGATGGCCGAAGTGGCGGGCGAAATGAAGTCTTCTGTTGATTTCATGGTTGGATCGGAAGAAGTTGAGCCCGGCTACGGCTGGCCTTACAACACTTTCATGGCTCGTTGGTCCGAGCGTCCTCAGCAATCGGCTGCTGAAGTGGCAACGGCTTTGACGGAAGAGTACACGAAAGCTTACGACGGCGGAATCTACGGCGACCAAGACGTGACGTTCTCGGCCATGGACCTGTCGAAATTGGACGGTCTGTTCAACGCGATGAAAAACTTGAAGACTTCAATGGCGAGCTTGTCAGCCGCTGACATGAAGACGGTCAAGACGGCAGCGAGCAGCACTCAGAGCTTCACTTACAGCGACTATCGTGACTTGTCTCACTTCACCAGCAAGATCGCGGCGACTTCGATCGGCGTGAACTCTTCAATCTTGTCGGATATCAATTCTTCAATCAAAGAATTGGTCATCTCAAGCGGCGCGACTGGCATGTACGCAAACACCGCCAAAGGAATTTCGGTGTGGATGCCGACTTCGGCGAGCACTTTGTCTACTTACAGCGCTCGTTATTCGGCTCTGGAAGTGAACAAGTCAACTGACTGGTTGAGCTTCTTGCAAAAATTGAACAAGTAATTTGATTCTTAGTATCTCCAGATGGCTCCCACGGAAACTTCGAGGAGCCCTCTTCAAAAAGCCGGTCTTAGGATCGGCTTTTTTCTTTTCTGAGGGAGAAGGCGGCCATTCAATCAACCGGAGCTTTAGAAATAAAACTTTCGGTTGATCAACTTGAAATCCAAATCTTTCAATGGCCGAATCTCGAATGTAGAGACGTTTTTTCCGTCGAGCTTCTTGAACAGAATTACGGGAGCTGGCAAGGGGCCTGGGAGTGGCATTCCCATCACTTCAAATTGCTGATGATCTTTCAGTTCAATTTGGTCGCCGACGCAGATCATCTGTGTTTCAGAAGTGGCCGAGGCGCAAGGAATGAATTGGGTCGCATCCGACGGAGCGCTGAAAAAATCTTGTCCTAAGAAAATAGAACCGGGCTCTGCTTGATAGGACTCTGACTTGTCGCTGAGATAGTAGCTCTTTTGAGAAATGTAAGGACTGCCGTTGTCGCGCCAAAAAGTTTTGAATATTCGCAAGGTTCTGAATTCGCTGAAAGCGCGTAGATTCATTTGATTGAGGAATTCAGAAACGGACCAAATCGGCGACATTTGATACAGGTGCAAGACAGAGCGGTCTTTCCAAATAATTTTTGCCATCACTTCCGAATCAAAGAGGACGGGATGGTAGCGTTTGAAATTGGTGGAAGAGATTTGTCCCCTTTGCTCAAGATAAAAAGAATTGGAAATCTTGTATTGACGATCGTCGACCAAATTCAGGCCAAAGATTTCGTGCGCGAGAAAAGTTTCAAAATTCAGGGGATCCTTCGCCAAAAGAGGCTGTTCACAAAGATGCGAATCGAAGTGAATGGCGTGGGCTGAAGGATAATTGATCGCATCGACCATCTTGTGCCCTTCCAAGCTCAAATGTTCTTCAGCAAAAAGTGAGACCGTTTGGGTGCTTTCAACGATTCGTTTGGCCAGGTCCTCGTGACCGGAAAAAAGAGACCACTTCTGAAGTTTGGCACCCAAGGAGATAAGGTGTTCTCGAATGCGCAGCAAGCAGCTGTTTCCTGCATCCGAAGTTCGGTAGGCCGTTTCAAAAAGAGTTTTTAAACCTTTCGATTCGCTAACGTGTGCAGGGGCGAGAGCCAGTCGCTGATCAACGGAATTGAAAAGTTCTTCCACTGTTTCTGGCGCCGGCACATTTTCGGATTGGGGCTTGATTTGAATCTGTTTGGAAAGTTTGTTTTGCAAGGGACTTTCGATGATTTCCTGGATGTCCCTCATGTCGATATGATCCGGCCGACCTGTCGATCGAATTTGATTCACCAAAATACGGGTGTGAGTTCCGGTTGGGGAAAGGCTGAAGCCTAGGACTTGGGTTTTGTAGCCATCGGTTAAAGTGACCGTATCGTCGGCGCAAATTTTCTTTTTTGCGTCCTTGAGGCACGGGTAAGTGAAAATTTCCTCGGCCAGCCGAGCTGATCCCGAAGATTGAAAATAGCTGGACGTCATGTAAACATCTGAAGCGGATCGATCTCTCAGAGTGCTACCGTTGCCATTGTCGTCGAAAAGCTCGAGGTGGAATTCTTGTGAAGGACCCAAACTTTTGAAGATCGCATTTTTGAGAATATAAGGGCGTGGCCAAAACTGGAGCGGCGAGACTCGGAAAACGCCGATCAAATTGCGGCCCGCTTGGATCAGGGCTTCGACGGGCAACTGGCGAAAATCGAAACCGTCATCCAGGTCGAAAGAACGATAAAGGGAAGAAGCTGAATCAGCGGTGACGGTTCGAAGATAGGTTCCCGAGAAAAGAAAATCCGAATCGTCAATTCCCAGCAAACCCAATGCTTGGTGAAGGATGAAAGCTTGGATCAAGGCCGAAGGCGCATTGTGGATCGAGTTGCACACTGTCGAATCAAATACGATCGAACCCAGCTCCGGAAGAATCAAGGCGTCCACTTTGGAACCGTTGCGATAAAGCCCTTTATCTTCGAAAAGGCGGGCGTTATCTAAGATAAATTGCAGCGCCGACGCGGCTTTGGCAGGCAAGGGCAATATCGGATTATTTTGCATTTTTGCCTTAAGGATTTCCGCTTCACGGGCCACCTTTTGCAAACAGAAGTTTCCGCCGCCACCCGAGCCTGGGCCTAATTTCATTTCTTCAATTTTGAGACCGAGCTTATCCTCTTTGCGCCGTGGATTGACGGCGTCCGGGTCAAAATCTCTCAGGCGCATTTGAATGCGCTCGGGGTCCTTATCGTTCAAGTTCTTTTCAGCCGTTATCAATTCGCGGAGTTCGGACGTGGGTTTATCTTGCGGCGAGTTTCTGAGCTCTCGCTGATGGTCAAAGATCAGCCGGTCGGCGGGAAGAGAGGCTTTTAATTGTTGCGCCTGAACCAAAGCTGATAAAGCTAGAAGTCCCAGGAATGCAAAGAGCTGCTTCATGCCTCAAAGAAGCTGCAAAGAGTGTGCACTGTCTCATAATGAGATTTACTATTTTACGGAAGAAAGAAATCGATTCTGAAGACAACCAGCTCCTCGGGTTTCGAGGGGCCCGCGACTTTGCTGAATTCGCGAATCCATTCACTGATTTGAATCCGAAGCCGGTCGATGTCGCTTTTTTTAAGGCTCTGAACCACCGAGTAATGAATTGATTCGCTGCGCCCCAGTTGGACGTTCTGTTGCGCCTTGGAAAGCCAGTTGGCCTGCAGGGGAATATTCAGGGGCGACTCTCGGGGAAGGTGAATATCGCCGGAGAGCCAAACCCACCGGGCGCGCTCTCGTTTGATCAGGTTCATGTCGGCAAGCTTCTGGCAAACAGCTTCGATTTCGGCTTCTCGCAGTCCCCACCGCTGAGCCATGGCTTTGGCTGTCTGCAGTTCAGGAATGCTGGTCGCGATGTGGATGGCGGCATAAAGCCAGCTGGAGTAATACAACGGCTCATTGCCCAGGTCTTTTTGCACCTGAACCTGTAAGTTGCTGACTTGATTTTTCAGTTCGAAATAATCCTTATGGCGCCTTTCGATGTCCTGATGCAAATGCGAGCGAAAGTTTCTCGAGGCCGAACGCTCGTATTCAACCATCAGTTTCAAGTATTCGCGCTCATCCGGAAGGTGTTGCAAAAATTCTGAGATACCAAAGGTTTGGTCCGGGGTGAGATGTTGAGATCCATTGAGAACTTTGGAGAGATAGGGGCGGTGGCATCCGGCGCCTTCGGCCAGCGAGGTGATGGAGATGTTTTCTTCATACACCAAATGAAACAGATATTTTTTGTAATCTTTAAAATAATAAACGGATTTCATCCAGCCCTCGGTTTTACTCAAGATTAAGGTGCCTGGAATGCCGATTCAAGCGCGACTTTTGTTACAACGTTCGATCTTTGGACATGTGTTTGTGGCGGCGTCCGCATCTTGTTGGAATAACTGGATATTTTAATTCGTAATAAATTATTACGATATCGATCCTTTTGAATACTTTTGAGAATCGTGAAGTCAAATGAATGGTGGCATATTCACTGGCAAGTGAAAAACAATCGTTTACTCGAAACGAGACAACAATCAATAAAGGGAATCATTTCCCGGGAGAAAGATATGAAAAATGTAATTTTTTTGATGGCACTGGCTTTATCATCCATGGCATTTGCAGAGAGAAGTGACAGTTTCGTAAGTGTCAAGGCCCTGTCGGTTTGCTACAACGTCAGCGTGTTTCAAGCCGGCGAAATCGACTGTCCACATGATGCCATCGCTCTCAATCAGGTCAGCAACAACGATATTCGATTTTCATCCGTTTGCCACCGAGATGAGGCAAATGAATGCTCCGAATTCGGGAAGGGTGAGCACTATATTTTGAAAACAGAAGTGTTCGTCCGCAAAAGTGCGCTCGGAGCTCAGCAATAATTGAAAGATATATAAAAGGAAAGAGCCCTCTTCAAAAAGCCGGTCTTAGGATCGGCTTTTTTCTTTTCCGGCCCGAAGCCGCTCGGCCCGGATCCATCAAGCCACGACTCTTTCCAATCATTTCTGCAAAACCTGGATCTCGACCCATTTGCGTTGCAGGTCCGCCAGCTCCGCTTTCAAAGATTCCTCTTCGATGCTTTCGCGGTAGAAAACCCGTTCGTACAAATCGGCTACCTGCTTGTAAAAAGTGGGCGGACCAAAAAGATGTTTCGGTGCGGTTGCCAGGATTTGCAGGGGCGCAAGACTTGAAAGATCCTGATGGGTCGCCTCTTCTTCGGCACTCTTGATTTCCTGAACCAACAACGAGAGCTGACTTTGGCGACGCTGGTGCTGTCGATTTCGAGGGGCGAGCATCCAATTGCGCAACAAGCGCAGAAGAAAGAACAAGGTCAAGATGCCGACCGCGAAAAAGAAGATCTGCGGCAGCATTTGCTTCATCGCCAGCGACTGGGATTTTTGATCAAAGTCGATCAGGAACGTCGTCCATCGGTAATTCAAGGCCTCGTAAACGTCGATGCCTTCGTCGATCATCTCGGTCCAGCTTTTTTCGCGGGATCTCGAAAATTCGATGGTCGATGCCCATGTTGTCGGGTCGACCCGCAACCAGTTGCTGCCGGTCCAAACTTCGACCCAGGCGTGCGCATTTTTCTGGGTCACTCGCCAGAATCGTCCCAAAGGGTTGTATTCAGCACCTTGATAACCCGAGATCACTCGCGCCGGGATGCCCAAAGCGCGGGCCACGGTGGCATAGGCGCCGGCATAGTGTTCGCAGAATCCGCGGCGGCGATGAAACAGGAATTCATCCAGACCCTTCATGCTGCTGTAGGCACCAGGCTTTAAAGTGTAAACGAAATCAGCATGCGAAAAAAGCTCCCGCAGCTCCCGTCGGCGCGCGATGGGATCGGCAAATTCTTTTTTTGTTTTCTCGACCCACGCTTTGGTTTCGGCAGGGAGATAGGGAACTTGCAGGTCCTTGTTCGTCGGCGGTTGCGTGTCGACAAAGGACCAAGACGATTGCGCGGTGAATCTTTGCGAATGCCCGACGGCAATCGAGCGTCGCCAAGCATAGTGTTCAAGCTGAATCGGTTTGCTTTCATCTGAAGCCAGGGTCGTCGTGGGATCCAGAGTGAAAATGTAAATGCCGCTGATGGGCTCTAATATCAATTCGTAATTCAGTCGACTGGTGGCGGTCGGCATGGGTGGTGGTTGCGAAGATTTGCTTTTCGGTAACGTCAGCGGATCTTTCCACGCCAATCCATCGGAATAGGTCAGCAGCGCGCCTTTCCAGTAAAGATCTTTCTCGTCGATATTTTCGCTCGGCGGGAAGGTCGCTCGAAACACAAGTTCGGTCGAGGACGCGAGATCGGCGACTTGGCCAGGTTTCAAATCCGTCGTAAAACCCAGTCGGGCCGACGAAGGACCCGAACGATTCTGCGACATGGCCCACGGTAAAACAACCCGCGGGAAAACCAGGAATAAAACCAAAGCGATGGGCACCGCCGTCGCCATCACCGTGAAAATCACCGAGCGGGGAATTTTCCTTGGATCTTGCGAAAGCGCCCACCACAAACTGATCATGCAAATCAGCTGCACGGGGAGCCAGTAAAGCTCAAGCCCGTAAAGGGGTTTTAAAGTGAGGAGCAAAAATCCCAACAACACCAACATCAAGTGGTCACGGCGATTTTCGTAATCCATGACCTTAATCGCGGCAAGCCCCACCAGCAAAGAACTTGAAGCTTCCTGAGAAAAGATGGTGCGGTACTGAAAAAAGATAAAACCGAAAAGAAGAAAGCTCAAGATGGTGGTGATCCTTCGCGAGAGCACGACGACCATGTTTTGGCTCGCAAGCCACTTCCACGCCCAAAGAATCAGGCAGAACAGAGAAACGAGGACGGGAACCTCGAGACAAGTCAAAAGTGTCAGGCCCGCTAAACTGAAAACCAAAGTGGGGCGTTGAAAAAACGCATAATTCATTTCAGCCCCTTGGTTGACATCAGGGCCAGATGTTCCATGCATTTTCGCCAATGAGCATAGCCACGTCCGCGGCCCGAATTCCAGGCGCCGATGCGCAGGCTGTAATCAGAGCTTTGTTTTTCGGCCGTATCCACCCATAAAGCCAACTGGGAAATGCGTTCTTCGGCGTTCGTCAGATGAGCGGTGTCACTCCACTCGAATGCCAATTGCATCGAGGATTCTTCTTCAAAACGACGGATCAAAAGTTTCTGCGCGCGCTGCGAGGCCCGCCAATCAATTCGTCGCGGCCAATCGCCACGCTGAAAGGGACGAAGATCGTAAAACAATCCCTGCTTGTCGACCGCTTTGTCGCCAATCGCGCTCGGGGGAAATGCGACATTTCCACGTCGTGCCGGAAACACCAGAATTTCCTGATGCGAGCGCTGAATTTTCCACGACCGCAAAAGACCAAAAGGATATGAGCTTTCGACGGTGAGCGCGGGAAGCTTCTGCAAGCCCCTTTTTCGAGGTGTCCAGGAAATAGAAAGAAACAGGGTGTTGGGCGCAAGCGACAGGCCCGTTTTTTCAGAATTCCAACGCAGAGAGGTTTGGTAAATCGGTTTGTCTTTCAAAGTTTTCAGGTAAATCTCGACCCAATTGGCTTCATTCGCGAAACAGTCCGTGGTTTTGATTTCATCCAGGCGCACGCGGTGAATATTCAAGTTGGTGTAGAACATACTGGCCAAGGCGATTGAAATTTCCGAGAAGACAAAAAGGTAAATCAAATTGTTCTGCGACGCGATCGCCATGATCAGCTGAATAAAAGCCAAAGATCCGAATGCGAATCCGAAGCCGGTCGGAAAAATAAAGGGTCTTTTCGTCGCCCCCGTGATGCCGGTTTTAGATCGGAACCACTGTGGACGCTTGAAGAGTCGAAGCAAAGCTTCGGCCTTGGCGTATGCCATGGAATCCCCCTAATCGGTGACCAAGAACCGGAATCAAAACGGCTTGCACATCTTCGGGTCTGGTGAAATCCCGTTCTTCAAGATAAGCGTGCGCTTGCGCCGCGCGAATCAAAGCCAGTCCCGCGCGCGTCGAAAGCGGTAGCCACTGGGTTTTGGCGTTACGAGAACCCGACAGCAAGGCGCTGACGTAGGTCGCCACTTTTTCAGAAACCTTCACCTGCCGAACGGCGGCCTGGATGTCTAAAAGTTCGGGACCGGAGAGCAAGGGTTTTAGATCTTTCAACTTTTGTTGCGGATCCGCCTGCGAAAAAATCTGCACTTCGACTTTGGGTTCGGCATAGTTCAGTTCAAGACTCATTAAGAAGCGATCGATCTGGCTTTCCGGCAAGGGGAAAGTTCCGGATTGGTGATGCGGATTCTGGGTCGCGATCACCAAAAACGGTTTCGGCAGTTCGTGAACGGTGCCGTCGATCGAAACTTCGCCTTCTTCCATCGCTTGCAGCAAAGCGCTCTGGGTGCGGGGAGAGGCGCGGTTCAATTCATCGGCCAAGATCAGCGGCGCGAACAGGGGGCCGGGATGAAAGTGAAACTTCTGATCGCGCGGATCAAAAATCGGCGAGCCCAAAATATCCGAAGGCAGAAGATCGATCGTGAACTGAATGCGATGGGAATCAAGACCCAAAAGTCTCGCCAGCGTTTTCACCAGCGTCGTCTTTCCCACCCCGGGAACGTCTTCGATCAGCAGATGTCCGCCGGCCAGCAGGCAAGTGATGGCCTGGCGAATTTCCGTTTGTTTTCCCAACACGATCTGGGACGCGGCTTCGGTGATACCTTGAATTTTTGCTCGCATGGATGAAGACCTCGCTGTGATTTCGTATCGGAAAAATCGCGACAAAAAGAAAGGCGACTGGACCGGGAAAGGGCCTGTTTTTTAGAGAGAAAACGAGGCTCGCCCGAGAACGTCGCGGCCCGTTTGGGCCTTTGGTCGAGACTTGCGGAAAAAGAGTGCGAAGGTCGAGTCTTGTCTGTGAAGGTGGCACCGAGCGCGAGGAAGGCCCGGGCTTTGCCTTTGCCGCCAAATCATGGCAGTCTAGGATATGTCTTTAACCTGTCCCCGATGTGGAAATTCCTTAGAACAAGATTTTGGTGTGATCACCTGCGGTCGCTGTCACACGGTTTTGTTCATCGATATGGAAGGCCAAGTGCAACTGGCCAATGCCGAATCAGCTGCGTCACCAGACAGCTCCACCACCGGCGACGATCGCTCAAGCTCCGGCGCTTCGGCGGATGCGGGTCAATACGGAAGCGGCGGCACTGATAGCTTTGATTCAAATCCCGAGGCCTCGCCAGAATTTTCTTCTGACGCTGATCCGGCGATGCCTTCGTGGCAACCTTCGCAGGATTCAACATCCAGCGGCTCATTCGACGCACAAGAAAACGGCAACGGATTTGCCTCCAAATCTTCAGGCGAAGGCTTGACCGCAGAGTCTGCCAATATTGCTGTTGACGGCGAATCTGCCAATGACAGTGCTCGCGATGAAGTGACAAATGATGCTTTCGGTGGCGAATCTGCAAACGGCGGTTTCTCAGCTGCCTCCGTACCGCAATCTGCGAGCGAAGGTCTTTCCGAAGTCAGCGATTTCGGGAACAACGAACAAGACTTCGGAGCTTTGTCTTACACTCTCCTGATTGAGAACATCGATACCGGTGACATTCGAAATAAATTGGCCGAAGCATTGACAGACAGCAAATTTCAATGGGATGTGGTCGAGCTGTTGCAAAAAATTGAAAAAGGCCGATTGGAAATTTCTCAGCTCAATCCGGTGAAAGCCAGCATTCTGGTTCATCGCCTGCAAGAAGTTCCCGTTCGTGTCAGTTGGAACCAAAAACTTTTATGACCATTTCCGTTCAGCCCCAGATCCAAAAAGCCGTCTTGATTGCTCTGCAATTGCCGGGACAAACCGTCGCCGACGTTGAAAGCTCTCTGGCCGAGCTGACCCGATTGGTGACGACTTTGGGTTACCAAGTCATCGGCCAAGTGACTCAGAAACAAAGCTCGGAAAAAAAAGCGACCCTGCTCGGCGATGGAAAACTGGGCGAGCTGGCAACCTGGACGGGCGGCACCGGCAAAGTGGCGCCGATGGTTCAAGTGGTCAAAACCAAAGCGGCGCTGAAACGCGAAGCCCTCGAGCAAGAACGCGCCGAAGAGCTGGAAGCGGAAAATGAAGATTTAACCGACACGACTGACGATCTCGCTGACAGCGATGAAGGCATGCACCAGGCGAAGGCGCCGAAAGAACAGGCCCAGATCGTCATCGCGGACTGTGACCTGACGCCCTCGCAGCTGCGAAATCTCGAGAGCGCCACCGGCGTTCAAGTTCTGGATCGCACCGGTGTGATCATCGAAATTTTCAGCCGCCACGCACGCACCAAAGCGGCCCGATTGCAGGTTGAAATTGCCCGGCTGACATACGTGGCACCACGTCTGCGTGAAACCGGCGCCAGTGCCGACCGTCAAGGTGGTGGCGTCGGCAGCAAAGGTTCTGGCGAAACCAGTCTGGAATTGGACAAGCGTCACATCCGAGACCGCATCAAAGAGCTAAAGCAAGAGCTCGCCAGCATCGGCCACGAACATCAAATCCGCCGCGCCCGCCGCGAACAGGAAATCAGTGTCGCCTTGGTCGGTTACACCAACGCCGGAAAATCCTCGTTGATGCGGGCCATGACGGGCAGTGAAGTGCTGGTTGCCGATAAATTATTCGCGACCCTGGACACGACCGTGCGTCCGCTTTATCCAGAAACCAGACCCAAAGTTCTCTTGTCCGACACCGTCGGCTTTATTAAAAAGCTTCCGCATGATCTGGTCGCATCTTTCAAATCCACTTTGGATGAAGCGCTCAATGCTTCGTTGCTGCTTTTCACGGTCGATTCGTCGGATCCCGCTTTTCGCTCGCAGCTCGAGGTCACTCAGAAAGTTTTGGCCGAAGTCGGCGCCACCGATATTCCAAGCCTGCTGGTTCTAAACAAGCGCGATCGCCTGAAGCCGGAAGAGGCCGAGGCTCTGCGAAAAGAATTTCCCGAAGCCGTGATGATCTCGACCCGGGACAAAGATGATCTCAAGATGCTGCGCGATCAAATCATGGCGCATTTCGAAAGCGACATGGTCGATGAAGATCTCTTCATTCCTTATTCGACTCAAGGAGTGATCGGCGAAATCCGCGCCCGCATGCGCGTGCTCGGCGAATCCTACACCGGCGAAGGCGTGACCCTGAAGGTCCGCGCCACCCCCGAAAGCCTGCAGTTCATCCAAAAAAAATTAAAGCCTTAATTTCTGCCGGCCAGACTGTTGTCAGAGACATCCTCGTAAGCCTTAACCTCTCCGGTCAGACTGCCGCGAGAGCAGGGCATCTTCCTTGTCCTCCGAGTAAAAATTAGCCGTCAAAACAATGATCAAACCGGAATTAAGAACATAAATCTTGTTTAGATATCGTAAAATTCACGGAACGAAAAAAACTTGGCTGTCATTTCGAAATTCACTCCTTTATAGATCGAAGCACTCTTCGAGCTAAGGCCGGAGAGGTCGACCGGGGGGTTGATGCAAACAAATTCATTTCAAAATTCATTCTTACTTCCGTATGAAGAGCTCAACATCGTGCCAACAGGCGTGAATGAATATCAGCTTCACACGCCTTGGCTGGCGTTGCAGACCAAGATCGAAGCGTCTTCGGCGACTCACCAAACATTGCGAGCTTTTTCACACAAGGATTATCAACACGTCGATTGGAAGATTCTTTCGGGTTTTCTGAAACAGATGAATCAACCTTGTTTCTATATTTCGCCAGAACCATCGTCCGATTTTGGCAACGATCCACACCACAGTCTGATTCCTGCAAGCTCTCGTTTTGCGAGCGGCGAGAAAAGTAAGGCTCGTCAAGTTTTCGGCTTAAGAGCCAATTCTTTTGCAAATTCACAGTGGGCTTGGGATGAAGACGCGATTCTCGAATTCTCGAAGGTCGGAGAAGATCGGTACTCTCCACGCGCGCTCTTATCCGTCGTGCGACGCTATCATCTTCTGGATTGCGCCGAAAATGACCGGACCGCCGAGCTGTATGCGCGTTGCAAATCGGCCGCGGCCGTATCGGCAACCGGTATTAAAAAGATGCTGGCGACAATTGTGTACCAAAATTATTTTGTCACCAAAAACTGCCAAGACAGTTTAGCTCCAGCAATGGCGAATTCCCAATCCGCTGGATCCATCTTGGAAGATTTCATGAGTGACGAAGAAGGACACGATCTTTTGCTTCTCCGGGCTTTGACTTCGATGGGAGCCTCTGCAGAAGGCCTCTACCTCGCGGCCGGTACCGAGAACATCATGCGTTTGCTTCGCCAAATCGGCTCATGGCATTTTCTTTCATTTTGTCTTGCCATCGATTTTTTCGAAAAGCCGACGCTGCAGTCGGAAGATCCGCTGGCGCGTTTGCTCAAGTTCTTCCACTGCGATATCGCTGCCGATTGCCTGCAGAAACATAAAAACATCAATGATGGTGGCGATCATGACAGCATTTCGCTGGATCTGATCCAGCATCTGAAACCGATCTCGCGCGAAGATGCGCTGACCGCCATTCGCTTTGCGGAAATTTTGTCGGACGAGATGACTTCGGTCACCCGTGAATTGATTCCATTTTTAAATCAAGAGCAACAATCAACCAAACTGGCTTAACAAAGGAGAGTCTATGAAAAAAAGAACGATGATGATCGGAGCTATCTTAGGTGCTTCTATCGCCCACGCCGGCCCGAAAGCGGACCAGTATTTGAAAGATCAAACTGGCAGCAATCAAAGATCGGCAAATGAATTGTGCCTGAAGGTCGACACTTATTCGGTCGGCATGATCGGACCTAGCGCTCATTATGAACCATCACCTGTGGGCCTTGTGGTCGCAAGTGGTGTCAGCGCTCGCGATCTGGTGACATCTCCCAATATGGACAGTGGTGCCTGTGAAGATGGTTACATCAAAATCACCACCACCGCTCCCTTGATGTCTCTGCAACACGCTCCTGTTGGTCTTTAAGACCTGGAAAACGGAACCCTCTTAACACGTTGTTAGGGGGTTCCTTTCTCGACGTTCAGATCCATCATCTCAATCCTGTCTCTGGCCCTGTTCTAGGGATTTTTGAGGTCAGGCCTTCTTTGATTAATAAGCCCTTGAAATCACAAAATTTTTCTTAAAAGCGCAAAATTGTCCTGGTTTTGATCAGATCGACAGTGCTTCGAAAATGCTTAAATAACGGGCATAAAAAACCCGATTCCCCCTTTGACTTTGCCCTCGAGGCGCCACTAAATGGTCATTCATCTTCGAGGACCTCAACCCCTTAAAATGACAGGATTATCTGTCTGCAACCGGGATCTTGAACCTTGCAGAAATTTTTTGAGTTTTGAATTTCAATAAAAATGAGCGTGTCTGGACAACATGCGCATTGGAATTGCAACTTCGAAAACTCAGCAGGAGGTATACGTTTGTATATGAGTAAGAACATGAACAAAGCTCAGCTTGAGAAACAAAAGGTTTTGGCTTTCCTTGATCAGGCTGACAAAGATGTCGCGAGCAATCCCGGCCTCAATAATGAAAAGCACGCAGGTGATTTTGAGAAGCTCTTTGAACAGTCAATGAAAGAGCAAGATTTCCGTATGGGTGACGTGGTCACCGGAACAGTCGTTGAAGTCCAATCCGACTACGTTCTCGTCGATATCAACTACAAATCTGAAGGTCTCATCCCAATCGATGAATTCCGCGTTGTTGATGGCGTTCGCTCTGTGAAGCCAGGCGACACTGTGGAAGTGTTGATCGACCGTATCGAAAACGAAAACGGAATGATCGGCTTGTCGAAGAACAAAGCTGATATGATGCGTGCATGGACCGACATCTCCAAGGCTGCTGAAAACGAAGAAGTGATCGAAGGAACAGTTATCGCCAAAGTTAAGGGCGGTCTCGAAGTCGACATCGGCGTTAAAGCTTTCTTGCCAGGTTCACAAATCGATTTGCGTCCGGTTCGCAACATGGACGTCTACATCGGCAAAAAGTACAAATTCAAAGTTATCAAGTTCAACAAAAAGCGTGGCAACATCGTGCTTTCACGACGTGCACTGCTTGAAGAAGAACGCGAGAGCATGCGCACACAAACTCTGGACCAAATCAAAGAAGGTTCAGTTGTTACCGGTGTTGTTAAGAACATCACTGACTACGGTGCGTTCATTGATCTCGGTGGTATGGATGGATTGTTGCACATCACTGACATGAGCTGGGGCCGCGTAAAGCATCCTTCAGAACTGTTGAATGTGGGCGACGAAATCCAAGTCAAAGTCCTGAAATACGACACTGAAAAAGAACGTGTTTCATTGGGCATGAAGCAAATGCAACCGGATCCTTGGGAAACAGTGAAAGCTGGATATCCTGTGGGTGCGAAGCTCAAAGGCAAAGTTGTGTCTTTGGCTGAATACGGTGCATTCGTTGAAATCGGTGAAGGTGTTGAAGGCTTGATCCACGTTTCAGAAATGAGCTGGACAAAGCGCGTGAAGCATCCGTCACAAATCGTGAACGTTGGCGACGAAGTCGAAGTTCAGGTTTTGGAAGTGGATCCGGAAACACGCCGTATTTCATTGGGCATGAAGCAATTGCAACAAAACCCATGGGTCGAGTTGAAAGAGTCTTATCAGCCTGGAACGATCATCGAAGGCGAAGTGAAGTCAGTCACTGATTTCGGTATCTTCGTTGGCGTTGAAGAAGGCATCGACGGACTTGTTCACATCTCTGACTTCTCATGGACAAAACGTGTGAATCACCCAAGCGAGATGTTCGCCAAAGGTCAAAAAGTTCGCGCGGTTGTTTTGGGCGTCGATATCGAGAACGAGCGTTTCTCTCTGGGCTTGAAACAGCTTGAGAGCGATCCTTGGTCAAATATCGAAAGCAAATACGCTGTCGGAACTCAGCATGATGTGAAGGTCACTAAGACCGCTGATTTCGGAGTTTTCGTTGAGCTGGAAAGCGACATCGAAGGTCTGATCCACATCTCTGAACTGACAACTGAGCGTATCAACAAGCCAGAAGATTTCGTACAGGTTGGTGGCGTTTTGAAGGCCGAAGTTATTTCGATCGACAAGGACGCACGCAAAATCGGTCTGTCTTCTAAACTTGTGAAGCTTCGCGAATCAAAAGCGGACGTTGATGACTATGTTAAGAAGGCAACTTCGACATCCAAATCAACTCTCGGCGACTTGTTCGGCGACCAGTTCAAGAAGCAGTAAAGGTGCCTTGCAGGCGAGTGTGCGCAGCCGTCTAAGACTGCGCCAGCCTTGTCTGTAGCAAGACTGCGTTATTCAAAACCAAATGGCAAAGCCGCCAAAAGCGGCCTTGCTCACAAAACCCGAGGAGAAATCCCCGGGTTTTTTTTTGAAGGTGCCTCTCCCTTTTTTGTAGCAATTGCGCGTTACCGAAAAGTGTCCGTGTCTATTTTCGGCGCAGCAGCGCGGCGTAAAGCCGGAATGTACTTTCACAATGAGTGGCCGCGATTCTTTCGAGGCCATTTGCGATGGATTACATTTATGTTCAATGACCTTGTATACCGTTGGCTATGAGGGCTGCGAAGTCGAAGAATTTGTCCAGTTCCTCAAAAAAAATAAAATCGAAATCATCGCCGATCTTCGCAAAAATCCGGTGTCGCGCAAGCGTGGGTTTTCGAAGCATAAACTGGCCGAGCAATTGGCCAAAAAGAAAATCGATTATGTCCATTATGTCGCCTTGGGGACGCCGACCAACTGGCGGAAGATGGAAAAAGCGGGACGCATGACCCGCAAGAAAATGTTCGAGCTCTTTGTTGAGCAAATCCTGCCCCGAGCGCAAAAGGAAGTTCAGGTGCTGCGGGATTTGTTGAAAGAGAAGAACACGGCGATTTTGTGTTACGAAGCCGACGCCACTGACTGCCACCGCAGCTTCGTCGCCGATGAAATCCTTCGCCAATCCAAACGAAAAATCAAAGTGGTTGATCTGCAGCCACACCCCGAATTGATCGAGACATTCGCCAAAAAGAAGTGATCAAAACGCCAGCGCCCCGCCGGACTCAGAGAGCGGCAACGCTGCACTCATCGACAAAAGACATTGCTCGCGTCTTTGCTGCAGAGATAGGCCTTGATTGCGGCGTTTGCCTTTTCCGTTTCCTGAATTTTTAATTTCAGCTCGGCAATCTCTTGGCTCTGAACTTTGTTTTCCGCCCGCACGGCTGCAAGCTCGTGGTCCTGAATGGACTGCAGATCCTGAACATCGACGACCTTGTGATAAAGCTCCTGCACAGCGCGAATCAACGGTGAGATCAGTTCTGAATACCGGACGCCGTATCGATCGGATGATTCATCATAGGTGACGATGGAAGTTTTTTCCGTTTTTCCACTCTTCGCCAGAACCCATTCAGCTTCTTGCGCGATCAAGCCATAATGAATGTCCGAATCCACGCCAGTGTTCCAGCGGTAGGAAACGGGGCGCAGGTCATTGATGAACTGCAGGCCAAGGTCACTGTTTCGGATGTCTTTCTTTTCGCGTCGGTCGGACGTATTGATCACTCCATTCGTCGCGTAAACTTCGGTGAATCGGTAAGTGGCGTTGCCGAGAGTGTAGGTGTTATTCGTCGCCGGAGAAATGACGCCAGCCACTTGCAAGAGGGTCTGCGGTGACGTGGTCCCAATGCCAACATTGCCGGTGGTGGTAATCGAGAGTCGCGGCGAGCCGTCGTAGATGTGAAAGGAGCCGACCGGAAATACGCCGGTCGAGCCGCTGGTTAAAAGAGACCAAGTTTTCCCAGAGCTCGAGTTTTTGATTTCGAAGGCGGTGTTGCTGGTCACGCTGGATGTAACCCGCATTGTGCCATAGGTTGCATTGCTCACTTCAAGCGGCACGCCTGGAGTCGATGTTCCGATGCCGACAAAGCCGCCTTGGGAAATCGTCATTGCGATCGAGTTGTTGGTTTTGAAGTTCAAGGCTTTGTTATCATTGGTTCCAACCGAAATGTCGGCTCCCATGCTGTTACCACTGATTAAGAGCGCGGTGCCCAGCGATCCGATCGGCGCCCAGGATAAAACTCCAGAGCCATTGCTGGTCAGGACATCCCCCGAGTTTCCATCGTTATCGGGTAAAGTAAAGTTCACGATTCCCGCCAGCGTCGGGGCGACGAATTGAAGGTAATTTGTGCCGTTGTAAACGCGCAAATTTGTGGCTTGGACGGTGCCGCCACTGACGGTACCGGTGGTCATTATGTTGCCAGAGCTGCTGATATTGGTTGAACCCGAGATCGTTCCGGCCGTGATCGTGTCGCCGGAAACTTTTCCGGCAGCGGTGAGATTGGGGATATCGGCTTCGACTAAAGAAACGGTTCCAGCCGTCACTCGCCCTTTGGTATCGACTGTCACTTTTGCATAAGTGCCGCTGCTCACGCCGGTGTTGGCGAGATCAATGGTTCCCGAGCTGCTGATGGTGCCCGCGATGGTGCCATTGACCGACATGCTGGAGCTCACAGTGAGCGATGAAATTCCTGAGCCGCCGGCGCCAACGGTCTGCACGCCGCCGCTGGTTTGGTATTTGATCTGACTGGTGGTCGAGTCAAACCAGATATCGCCATTCGATGCTCCGGCCGGGTTGGACGCGTAGCTTGGAAGAGTGGCTCCTGACGAATCCGTCTTGATAAAATTTCCGGCAAGGATGGATTGCAAATTCCCGTAAGCCGGAGTGGAGAAGGCCGCTTCGAGATTTGCCTGGGTCAGCGCGGTCGCGCCCGAATTGTTCACCTGTAAAACTCCGGTTCGTTCAAGACCCTGCAGGCTTTGCGCCACCAAGGCTTGGGGAACGGAATCGATGACCAAATCCGGTGACAAAACATCCGAGACGTTGGTTACTGAAGGCGTGACCGTCAGGCGGAAGTAGCGAACTTCGGCCGGTGATGGCGTGTAGCTGCCACCGGTACAATTTTGGCCTGGCACGCTGTTGGCGGCAATCGCCGAGATGTTTTGGAAAACTTGACTGATGGTTCGGCCTGGATCATTGACCGTGCGTTTTGCCGAACCCACCGCCGATCCGACGTGCAGGGTGAAGCGGCCCTCGGCCGTTAGGGTGTTCACGGTTTGCTGTTCTTCATACAGCAGGCAAGTGCCGTCGGGACTGATGATCTGAACTTTGATTTTGGCCGCGCCATCCAATAAAGGGAGGCTGGTGCCACGCTGGAATAGCTGGCCATCCAGAGTAAAGCTCTGGGGAGATTCATTCAGTGCGAAAGCGATTGATGAGAATGCGCCCAACCAGCAAATGCTGAGGAAGAAGACAGAAGCTTTTAAGAGTGCGCAAGACTTGGTCATACCTTTACAATTATCGGATCTCTTTCTGGCAAAATTGAAATAATAATTCAGTTTTGCGAACCTGCTGTTCCAGTTCGAAGCAAAAAAATTTTTCTCGTCTTACAATCTCGGGCGATTGGCTCGGTAAACAGATATATGTTTCGCTGTAAGACGATCCCAGATCGTAGAGCTGAAAAGCTTGTACAAAAATGGGTGGTCCACCCGATTTTGTTCATTTCCCAAACCCGAAGTTCAGGGATGCTTGCCTTCATAAAAGTCATGCCTAGCATCTAGGTCCGAAATTTCGAGCCTTAAACCAAAAATGGATTGCTGGCAACCAAAGTGCTCTTTGGGGTGAGGTCTAGTGGTTCCAGTCGAGGTTGACGCGATATCGCTACCAAAAAGGGAGAGGCACCGGTTTAATGTTCTGGTGGGAAATTCTAATTTCGAAAGGGGTCGATGATGGCGAATCCAGCATTGAGTGAAAAGACATTGGAAAAGGTGATGCAGTCTCGGTCGGTGACTGGTGAAGGCGTCATGACGATCCACGGTACCATCAACAAAGCAGGTCTGCTGATGGTGATCACGGTGCTGGGGGCGATGGTCGGATGGAATTCGGTTTCGATGCCTCTTTTGATCGGGGCCCTGATTGGCAGTTTGGTGCTATCGCTGGTGATTATTTTTGGACCGCAGCGAGCTCCGATGTTGGCACCAATGTATGCCTTTGCTGAAGGAATCTTGCTGGGCTCGATCTCTTTGATGTTTTCTCAGGCCTATCCGGGGATCATCACCAATGCCCTGATTCTGACGGTGAGCTGCCTGGGCTTAATGTTAGCGCTTTATCGATTTCAGATCATTCGTGCCAGCGAAACGCTGCGCTCGGTTTTGACCGTTGCGGTGTCTGCCATTGCGGTGACCTACCTGATCGATATGGTTATGTCTTTCTTCGGTACGCACATCCCGATGATTCATGATAATTCGCCCATCGGCATCGGCTTCTCGCTGGTGGTGACCGGTGTTGCGGCCTTTAGCCTGATCATGGATTTTGACATGATCGAGCGCGCCAGCAACCAACGAGCTCCAAAATACATGGAGTGGTACGGTGGCTTTGCTCTGCTCGTGACGCTGGTTTGGTTGTACATGGAAATCTTACGCCTTCTTTCAAAGTTAAACCGAAAGTAATTTCAAAGCGGTCCTACCGGTAATCGACACCCTCAGCCGCGCTTGATTGAAAAGCCGTGGCTGATAAATTTTCTTTTGAGGTCCAAGTCCGAATGAGATTTCAATCAATTGTCACAAGCTGGGGTCTTTCTTTATTCATCATCATGGGTGGAGCTACGGGCCTGGCCCAAAAATCCGCACCGGTGGCGCCGTCGCAAGTTTTGACTGGCAAAAAAGTCAGCTCTCAGACGCAGATCGAAACCGATGTGCGCGCAGCCCTGAAGGATCTTCTGCTTCGCGAGCAGCAGAACTACGCCGAAGAGGCCCGCTACAAACCCCAAGCCGAATTGAACTATCGTTTGCCATCCAGCCTTGAGGGGCTCGTCAAATTATCGATTTCATTTGCCGGTATGAACCGCGAAATCAAAATTCAGCTCGATGGCGTTGCAGATCCGATCTTGGGAAAAAAATATGTGATCAACGAAACCGGCACAATTTCGGGGGCCAGCCAATTTGTGACGGACACCGGACTGGATCAAGAAATCCAAAATCTGATGAGAGGCGCCGATGCCGCCATGAAAAGTTATTTTGCCGAGTGGAATATGTATTCGACCGATTTTCAGAAAATCGGATTGGAAGTCCCGGCCCACTTGAAAAAAATCGGCAACCTCAACATTCAACTCACCAATTCCGGCTACTCGATCGAGTACCTTGGAACCGCCGCTCCGATTCAGGGAAAGAGATTTAAATTTCTGCCGCCGAAAGCGCCTTAAGCCTTGCTGCCGCACCGACCAGCAAGACCAATGGTGGGTCCGGTAAATAAAAAAATCTGCACACCGGTGTTTTCTGCGCCTCGTATTTGGGCCAAATATGTTTCGCTTTCCGAGTGCTGGAGAAGTGTTGCTTGAAGTGACTATGTGATCAAACTAGAATTGTCTAGAAATGGTCACACGGGAGCGCGGATGAGGGTGGTTTTTGTATTTTGCCTTTTGGTTGGATCAGCTTTCTTTTTACCGACGAAAGTCGCGCGTGCCCAGACGACTTCGCTATCGCAGGTCGAGTTTGAAATCCAAGAAACGCTCAAGGCCTTGCTTCACCTCGAGAAAGAAAGCTTTGCCTCGACTCGCCAATACAAACCCTTACCGGAGCTGAAATATTCGCTGCCGGGACTGCTTGATAAGACCGTGAAACTTTCGATCAGCATCAATCAGAATTCGCTGCTGATCCAAATGATTGGCATTGCGGACCCGGTTTTGGGCAAAAAGTACTCGATCAACGAAGCGGGCATCATCAACGGTGCCAGTCAAAACGTCGCCGATAAAAAGTTAGAAAGTGAAATCCAAGATCTTCTCAAGACCGCCGATGGGGCGATGAAAAAATACCGTGCAGAACACGGATCGTACTCGAATGACTTGAAGGCGATCGGCCTGGTCGTTCCGGAGCATCTGGATAAAATCGGCAAATTGAAAATCGAAACCCACGCCACGGGTTATAATATCGAATTTATCGGAAAAGCCGCGCCCATTCAAAATCAAAATTTCGAGATGCAGTCACCGACGGTCGCGGCCGCAAGCAAAACTGCTGTGGATGCCGAGAAGACGGGAACGAAACCGACGGATCTGGCCAACGGCAAAACGCCGCTCAAGCCGCCGACCACTGCCGGCGATTCGCGATTGGATGACCCGGCTTTTCGAAAGCGCCTGGATGCGGTCTTGCCGGTGTTGCTGAAACATCCGCCGACGGCCGGAAAAAGCCGCGCGCCTGTCGAAAACTTGGAGCATTCGTTTCGCAAGGCCGAAGCGACAGATGTTTTTCCGCCGGCCAGCGCGAAAGTCCTTTTTCCCTTTGGTCCCAATTATCAGTTTCGCGTTCAAGAAAATACCAAGGACTCGGCCCATACGCTTTACATTTACGATAAAGCCATGAAGCCCGCGATGCTGATTTTTAATCTGAACCAATTCCAAAGATTTCTGGCCACCGAAAAATACTTCTACTGGCAGTCGCTTTCAAAATCGCAAACTGGCATCTGTCGCGTTTCGCTCGACACTCTCCATCCCCAGTGTTTGCGCGCGTTGGGCGAAGTCATGGACACCGATATTTTCACCGCTTCCGAAAATCGATTTGTGAGATTGGAAAAAGACGTCACCAAAGTTTTTGATTTCGCAAATGATAAATGGATCACGGCGCCGTTCGGGGTCGACAAAGCATCTTGGAAAGGCGAGGACGCCCTGATCGCCGAGAATCGGGTGTACACCTTGGCGGACCTGAGCATGGCCAATCAAGTGGCGGCCCTGAAGCAGGACACCTGTGTGAATTGGCTCAAGAGCTTGCAGTCCCAGTTTGCCGAAGGTCCCTACGTCTTCGAGAGAAAGTTTGAATTGCAGCCGATCCAAAATGGGGTCGAAAACCGCATGACCGCGCTGATGACCAAGGTGACCTCGCGTGAGGGAACTTTGCTGCTGAGAACGAAGGATCCGATCAAAGCGCAGGAACTGATGCGAAAGCCCGAGCCCAATTGCGTTTACCTGAAAGACGTGTCGCTGTCTTTTGCGCAAGGGGAGAACGAATTTTACACCGCTGAGCTTAGCAAAATCCCGAACCCATCGGTCTGCGAACGTTTTGACGATTGCGCCGCTCACGTGATCAAATTTGGCACCAAAGAGTTTGCCGTCAATCGAACGTCCGAGCTTAGAATGATCGGTTTGATGTCACAGCTGGATTCGGGACAGGCAGCCATTCGTGATAGCATCGACACCCAATCGAGCGCCTTGATTTGCGAAAAGAAAGTGTGCGTGCAGGCCCCCCAGTTCCAATATCCTCAAGGCTTACTGACAGGATCGCCGAACGCTTCTTGGCGCAGCATGATCGCGACGGTCTCAGTCGACGGTTCAGCCCCATCGGCGGAAAAGAAAAACCGCAACAACGTCATCAGTCTTTCGTTTCAAACCGGCGCCACGGTTCAGCAGGTGAACGATATTTTAAAAAGCGACGGATTGAAGATTCTCGAATCTTCGCGGGGCCGTCTCAGTCTTGCGGTCCTCGCCCCACGGGTGCAAACCGAGGCGGAACGAGATGCCTTGATCGGCAAATTGCAGAAGAGCAAATGGGTGACAAATGTGAGCCCCGGTGAATCGAATTTCGAAGCGCGCGCCTGCGTGGCTTCGGGGGGCAGCGTTCACCAAAATTCTTGTCAGTGGGACGATCCGAAAGTCGATTTCTCGAAAGTGCTCGGCGACACCGAGAAAGAGTGCGCGCGAGTGGGTGGTCAGTATGGCGATCTGCCCTCAACCTGTGTGGATGAGTGCAGCTTCGAAGCGACACGGGCTTGCGGTGAGGCAATCACCAAGGGCTGCGATTGCGGACCGGAGCGATGTTGGAATCGGGGCACCTGCATTCAAAATCCTAAGACCCTGGATGCCGAGACCTTGAACCGTTTGCGTGAGGCGCCCTCGGCAGCTGGAAATTGATGGTTGATGGGCATTGATCTTGAATTGATCACCGAGCATGTTGATGCAGGTCCGTTTTTCTCGATCTAATGCCGTCAAGGCTGTCATAGTTTTAGACAGCAGGCCTCCAAAAGCGGTCTCGTCATGAAGCCGTTGTCATTCACGAAAGCCCTGTCGATTCTGCTCATCCTTGCGGCGGCTTGTCTGGCTCAGGCCGAAACGGTCTGCAAGACCGTATACGGGCCCTCGGCGATCAGCCTGCGGCGGTCCATCGAAATGCGCCAGAAGATTCAGACTTTTTACGAGTCCCGTTTGCGAAAGACGACCGACCTTCGCGAGAGCCTGATCGCCAAACTGATGTCTGAGATTTCCAAAACGTGGCAGCAAAAAGAGGATCTGAAAAAAACGGCCCCGCAAAGTGTTGGTGGCATTCCGTTGGATTTTTCACAGATTCCAAACGTGTTGATCTCGAAAGAGACCTTGTCCGCACTGCAGTCCGCATTTGGTCCTGACGTGTGGAGGCTGGGACCCCGCCAGCATCAAGAGCTGATCGCTCATGCCGAGAAATCCGCCAGAAAAGATGCCTATCTGCAATGGCTCAACCGAAATTACACTCTTTCCGTTCCGGCCCCCGAAAGACCCGAGATTGATTCGGTTCGGATTTTGTTTAATGCTTTCCTTTTGCCCCCGTATCCACTGGGATTGCCGCCGCGTTTGGCTTTTTTGCGCCTGTACGAAATTTTGGATCCGAACGTGACCGACACGCAAAGAAAGATAATGACGGACCTTGTGCAGCTGCAACGAGTGAAAAACACTCTCGAGGAAGATCTTGAAAATCTACATTCCACCAATGGATCGGCCGGGGCTTGGGACGCGGCCGGGCTCGCGCCATCACTGGACGAAGCGCGATTGAATCTGCAGGACATCTTGAGCCGTCAGGAACGACAATTCGGTGCTCGATTTCCAAGGGTAAGTTTTGAAAGAGCTCATATTTTGATTCGAAAAAATGATCCCGCCATCCGATTTTTATTCGACTCGCCGAATGGAGCCGACAGCACGGTGCCTTCGATGAAAGATTCGACGCCGGCGCCGGCGGTCTCGACACAGGCGATGGAAAGTTTAAAAAGCAAATTGGGGTTACCCGAGGCATTTCCAACCACCGAATTGGAATCGACCCTGCGGATCCTATTTCGATCGGGCACACAGTTGATCGATGCAAAATATCAGGCGTTTCTAGTTGAAGCTTTCATGAGTGAAGGCAGCGCGAAGACTGTCTTGCAGATTCGAAATCTTGAGACCTTGATTGATTACATGCAATCGATGGAAGACTGGAATTATTATTACCTGTCCCTGCACGAGCGCGTTCACCGACTGTATCAGTCCTCGGGCAGTTTTAGGTTTCCGCCAATCTGAAAAAGCGCTTCGATTTTTTGCCAATTCTCGCAATCAGGGGCCTGAATTTCCAGCTGCTGCTGGGACCAAGGATGCCGAAACGAAAGTGCGGTCGCCCGCAGGCACAGCCCCGGAATTTTCAAGTCATCACGAAAGAAGCGATTGTGGTGAGAGTCGCCATGCTCGATATCGCCCAATAGGGGATGCGCGATCTGATCAAAGTGGCGACGAATTTGGTGCCATCGCCCGGTCTCGGGATGAACCTGCACCAACGAATAGCGAGCGCTGGAATACTTTTTCCCGACGCTCACGGGGAGCTCGATGTGCTTGAGTGTTGTGTACCGGGTCCGGGCATCGATGGGATCCGCGAAGCCCGCGATTTTTAACGGAAGCTCGATCAGACCCTCCAGGGCGGTGTGGCCGCGCGCCACGGCCTGATAGGTCTTTTGCATCTCTCGGTCGGCGAAAAGTTTTGAAAGACCACGGGTGGCCTCTTTATCAAAGGCAAAGATCACCAGTCCGCTGGTCGGCGCATCCAGGCGATGCACCGGAAAGACCGGTTGTCGAAACTTTTCCCGCAAAGCATACAGGCAGATTTTTTCGGGTGGGGTGGGAAAGGCCGACCTTTCGGGCGGGTGAACGAAATAGCCGGCGGGCTTATCGATCACAAAAAAGTATTCGTCTTGGTACACAATCTTCGTGTCTGACACGTGGGCTCTATATCATCTTGAATCCGGAGAAGGAATTGAATTTCGAATTCTTTTTCACCTCTCAAGAAAAGGTGGAAATGGTCCGGGTTTAAAATGTATCCGTGAGCTGAAATCTTGCTACCGAGATTTGTGAGCTTCCGTCATAATATCTTTGCCGAGCCACCATCTGCAACCTCGAGAGCTCGGTACATGACGGGAAAGAAAATGGCTCAAAAAGCATCGAAAAAAAAGAACGGGACCAAAACCAAACGCCATTCAAAACAGAAACTTCGTCGCTGGGTCATCAAGGCCGGCAGCAAGATGGTTTGTGAAGGGGGCCCCCTTTTGATGCGCGCTTGGATGCAACAGGTGGCCGATCTTCGGCAGAAACACAACATCGAAGTGATTTGGGTGACCTCGGGCGCGATTGCCTGGGCCGTGCAGAAAACGAATTTTAAAAATCCAAAACGCACGCTTCCGCAAAAGCAAGCCCTCAGTGCCATCGGTCAACCGCTGGTTATGGACCAGTACAACCTGGCCTTGGCCGCCACCAATCTGCTAGGCTCGCAAGTTCTGCTGACCGAAGGTGATATGAGCGACAAGGTCCGCCGCAAAAATCTGCAGAACACGTTGACCGAACTGTTGAAATGGCAAGTGATCCCGATCCTGAACGAAAACGATGCGGTCGCAACGGCCGAAATCAAATTCGGCGATAACGACGCCTTGGCTTCGCACGTGGCGGTGATGATGAAGGCCGAAAAATTAATTTTGATGACCGATGTGGATGGACTTTATGATGACGATCCGAAACAAAATCCCAAAGCGTCCCTGATCACCTACCGAAAAAAAGTGAGCCCTGCGGAAATGAAAATGGCCCATCAGAAAAACAAATCCGCCCAAGGCACCGGCGGTATGTATTCGAAACTTTTAGCTGCATCTCGCGCCAATGAAGCCGGCATCGTCACGCACATGGTCCGCGGTGATTGGCCGCGAAACCTGCTCGAGGTCGCGGTCGGGCAACCGGTCGGCACGCAGATCGGCGGCAAACCATGAAACCGGGGGTTGAACAAGCGCTGCTGAAGCTTCAGAAAAATTCACGGCAGCAACGAAAGCTGAAAACAGAACTGAAAAACCAAGTTCTGCAGCAGTTGGCGCAAAAACTGGAAACGGAAACCCCTCAGATTTTGTCGGCAAATAAAATCGATCTCGAGAATCTATCGGCAGAGACCACCCCGGCCTTTCGCGATCGGCTGACCTTAAATCCGCAGCGGATCCAAGCTATGAGCGAAAGTCTGCGCCAAGTGGCGAAGCTCGCCGATCCGGTCGGAGAGCTGGTCGAAGAAAAAACATTGCCCAATGGATTGAAACTTCGCAAGGTTCGCGCGCCCCTGGGCGTGATCCTGATGATCTTTGAATCACGACCCAACGTGATTCTGGAAGCCTTTTCTTTGGCGTTTAAATCCGGAAACTCGATCGTGCTTCGTGGGGGCTCGGATTCCAAATACACGGCCCAAGTTTTTTACCGGTTGATGCAAGAAGAGTTGGCAAAGCAGGGTCTGCAGGAAAGTGCTTTTCACGGCATCGAAGATTACGATCGTTCGCTGGTGGAAGAATTGCTGAAACGGAAAGACCTCATCGATATCGTCGTTCCGCGTGGCGGAGAGAAGCTGATTGAATTTGTGCAACGAACCGCCTTGATGCCGATTATCAAGAACGACCGCGGATTGTGCCATGCTTATGTCGATGACGAAGCCGATCTCGAGATGGCGGTCCGGATCGTCAACAACGGAAAAACTCAGCGACCGGGGGTTTGCAACTCATTGGAAACCGTATTGGTTCATCAAGCTGTTGCCGAGAGATTTTTGCCAAAATTGTATGAAATCACGAATCCCGTTGGCCTTCGGTGGCACGTTGATGCCGCCAGCGAAAAAATTCTGCAAGGCCGGGCCCGGGTTCAGCTGGCGACCGGGGAAGATTGGAACACGGAATACCTGGATCAAATTCTCAATTGCCGCATTGTCACCGGCTTCGAACAAGCGATCGAGCACATCGAAAAGTATGGCTCAAAGCATTCTGAAACCATCATCACCGCCAATGAACAAAAAGCGCGACGGTTTCAAGAAGATATTGATGCCGCCGCTGTGTACTGGAATGCTTCGACCCGCTTCACCGACGGCTTTGAGTTCGGTTTGGGCGGAGAACTTGGGATCAGCACCCAGAAACTGCACGTTCGCGGCCCCGTGGGGCTGCGAGAGCTCACGACCCCAAGATGGATCATCGACGGGCATGGCCAGATACGTTAAATCTGGGAACCGAAATACCTTCACCTGACCCGAAATCTTTGCTTACAATGAGGACCGCGAGGTTTCGAGCTATGAAGAAGAATCCATGGATGATGTTGGGCGTTTTGCTTTTCGTGTTTATGTCGCTGTTCGTGTTCTTGGTCGGGAGCTCGGCGATTTCGCTCTTCGGCGGCAGTGATCAGAAGCTGCATCTGATGTCGAATAACTCGATCCTGCATCTCAAGCTCGAGGGCGTGATCATCGACGGCGAAAGATTCTTGAAGGCGCTTAAAAAATATCGCGACGAAAAAGAAATCAAGGCCATCGTTGTTGAGATCAATTCGCCCGGCGGTGTGGTGGGTCCTTCTCAGGAAATTTACGAAGAGATCAAACGCACGCGCACCGAATTTCACAAACCGGTCGTGGCGGTGACTTCAGGCATGATGGCCAGCGGGGCTTTCTACTCGGCGGTCGCGGCGGATAAAATCATCGTCGCTCAGGGGGCACTGGTGGGATCTATCGGCGTGATCATGGAATTTGCGAATCTCGAAAAACTGTACGATTGGGCCAAGGTCTCTCGCTACAGCATCACCACCGGAAAATTTAAAGATTCCGGTGCCGAATACCGCAGCATGCGCGAAGACGAGCGCGCCCTTTTCCAAGAGATGATCAATGAAGTCTGGGAGCAGTTCAAAGATGCGGTCGCTGAAGGTCGCAACATGAAAAAAGAGCAGATCGAGCCCTACGCCGATGGCCGAGTTTTCACCGGCGCGAAAGCCGTGAAGCTGGGGCTGGCGGACGAAGTCGGGACTGTCGATCACGCCTTTGATGTGGCGGCCGAGCTTGCAAAGATGGGTGATTTTGAAATTTTCGAAGTTCCGAAACATCGTCCTGGCATTCTGGAAATGTTCGGTGGCAACGACGATGAGGCCAGCAGTGTCAGCAAGCTCGCCGATCGCGTGACGGATCAAGTGATGGACCGTGTTTTCAAAGCGAACTTGATGAATCAACCTCTGTTCTTGATGCCGGGATACTGGCGCTAGGAAAGATCGTGGCAAAAAAATCATCTCCGAAACCCAAAGCAAAAATGAAAGTCGCGGCGAGAAAATCGTCTGGCGCCAAGACTGCGCCAGTCCATCACGGTGGGCACAGCGAAATTTTCGTGCAAGCGGGGAAAGAGATTTGGCCCCTGGAACGAGATGTTCTGTTTCGTCCGGATCGATTTAAATATGTGCGCAAATTGATTCATCCGGAAGGCTGCGTTTTTTGTACGGCGGCCAAAGAAAAAGCGGGTTTTGACACTTTGTGCATCTATAAATCCCAGCACTCGATGATCATCTTGAACAAGTTCCCATACAACTCGGGTCACCTGCTTGTCATTCCACAGAATCACGAAGGCGACATGCTGAAGCTTTCAGATGCCCAGTTCAAAGATCTTCACCAAACGCTAAAGCTCGCGATCGATGCGCTTCGCCAGGTCTATCAGCCAGGTGGGATGAACGTGGGTCTGAATTTAGGAGCGGTGGCGGGCGCCGGCATTCCGGATCATCTGCACTATCATGTCATCCCACGTTGGTCGGGGGATCTGAACTTTTTCCCCTTGGTCGCGGAAACGAAGACGGTGATTGAATCTCTTGAGATGACCTTTGATCGTCTGGTAGCCTATTTCCAGGCAGCAACTTAAAGCGAGATCTATGAGCCGCAATCAAATGCAAATGAACATCTCCATCACTCCAACGGTCAAATGGTTGATCATCATCAACGTCGTCGTGTGGTTGGGATGCCAGGTGATCCTTGAGCAGTATGTTGGTTCTTTGGTGGGTGGTATTGCTTTTTCCAAGTGGTTCGCGCTCTATCCGGCCAAAGTTTTGTATGACTTTTCGATCTGGCAGCTTTTCACCTACATGTTTTTGCACACCTTTCAGGTCACGCACATCTTGTTCAATATGCTGATGTTGTGGTTCCTGGGGGCCGAGCTCGAAGCTCGTTGGGGACGCAAATTTTTTCTGGCTTATTACCTGATCACGGGTGTCGGCGCTGGATTTATCTACTGCTTGGGCACTTGGATCTATTACCTGATCAAACCCGGAACGACCGCCTTGGTGGTGCCTGTGATGGGAGCATCGGGTGCGATCTTTGGACTTTTGCTAGCTTACGGGATCCTGTTCGGCGAGCGCACAATTTACGCATTGGGCGTGATTCCGATGAAGGCCAAGTTCTTCGTCATGATCATGGGCTTTGTCGAGCTGGCGTCGCTTTTGACATCCGATGTCAATGGCGGTGATGTCGCATACTTGGCCCACTTGGGTGGTTTGATCTCAGGCTACATCACGCTTCTGGGTTGGACTCGCTTGCAGCAAGTTTTGTGGACCCGCAAGACCAAGAAAAAGAACCGCAACCTGCGCCTGGTTGTCGATAACGACAAGCCGTCAAAGACAGGCGAAGGCCCCAAATACTGGAACTAAAAGCTGTCCCAGAAAGCCAAGCTCAGCGTTGCTGCGTCCTAGACGTCCATGCGGACGCCGTCATCCTTGCGCCTTGATCTTGGCTTCCTGGAACAGCTTTTAGTCTGCTCTCCGCTTCTTGGCGGTCGAGGCGGGATCGGAAGCGGGAATTGATGCGGGTTTTGGGGGGCTTGGGTTGTTGTGCTGGCTTTTTGGTGATGGATTTGTTAGATCTGGGGGTTCTTGGTTACATTTTTGGAGGTTTTTATGTCTTTGGATAAAGCACTGAAAAATTTGAAGTTTGATGTTCGTATGACGGAATTCAACGTGAACAACGGTGTGATCACCAAAGATGAGCTCAAAGCTCACCTGAGCCAGTTGCCAGATTCTGGCAACAACTCTGAGAAACTGTCGATCGAAGAGGGCCGCGGTTCTTCTTCAGACGATACTCAGCACTAGTTTCCAGATGTTACAGGCTCTGTAATTAAAAAAGCCTCGCATTTCGCGGGGCTTTTTTATTTTGTTTGAATGATCAGAAAAATTGATCCAAGTTTGGCATAGGTTCTTGGAAATCATCTACCGATAGATAAATTCACAAACGTCACCCATTTTGATTTTTGTCAGCAGACGGTTGTAAACCGGCCGGAGAGTGCTGCCCGCGCCTGCTGTCATCGGAAAATTCCGACGCATTTTTTCGGTTCCAAATAAATAGCGAATCGCTTTCGACGTTTTTGTCCGTGTTTCGAGGATGGCTTCAAGATTTCCACTGGGAATGTTGCTATAAATTTGACTGTAGAGAAGAACTTCGAAAATCCGGCCTAAATCATTGTCGGTCAATTTTCTATGATCATAGTAATCAAGCAGCGTGTTTAGAAAATGTTCGATCATGGCGGGATAAAGTGTTTGGGTCAGTTCCTTTCCTTCTGGTTTGGCGAATAAAGTTCGTTGTTCGACCAAGAAGTGTTCGAAAGCGGTGAGCATTTGGCTGCCATTGTTCGAAGCGTTCAGCTGGAACTTTGGAATGAGATGCCCCTCGGCCGTCCTGATTTCCAGATCTGACAGTTCGGGAAGCCTAGATTCCAGCTTCATGAAATAGTTTTTCTTCCGCTCGCTTCGCTTTTTCGGCCTCGAGACGGCGTTTTTCTCTTTCCGCATTCTCTTTCTGCTCCTTCAGGGCAATCTGGGCCAAATGGATCTTTTCTTTGATTTCGGCATATTGGGGCGAATCAACGGGATGCAAAGTCTGACCTTGCTCCAGCAGATAGGATTGGAGCCGAGACAAATATTCCGGCGTCGTGACCTCTTTGATCAGGCTGATGAATTCCTGAAAAGTATTGGTGCGATTCGACAGCTGAAATGACTGCTTGGGGATGGCCACAAGCTTGCCATTTGGGTCGGTGGTGACAGTCGCGAAGGTGTCGTGCCAGGGCGAGCTGTAGGCCATTCCTCTGAGACTTGTGGAGGTGGAGAAAATGGACCGCATCGCCAGGCCATCTTTCATCTCGGTGGCCTGCGTGTTTTTCTTCTCTTGAATTTCTTCTGGGGTGAGGGGAAGAACTTTCACCCGCTCGCCGGTCAGGGTCACAACATTGAAGCGCTCGATGATGTCGCTTTCGCTCAGTCCGCGATTTCTAAAATACTGAGTCACGGCTCGCGCCAACTGCGTTGATTGAGAGCCACTGTTGAAGCTGGTCCAATCGACGATCACGAAGGGGCGATTTGATTCTTTTCCAGGAGACAAACCAAGACTGATCAGGTACTGCACCAATTGGTCCGGCGTCATGGCCGAGAAAATGGGAGTGCTCAGGTTGATGAACTGAATTCGCTCACCCTGGCCATATTGGTCGTAAACGGCCTGCATGGCATTCGAGGCTAGCGAAGTGTCGCGTCCTAAGAAACCGTAGATCGCATTCGGATAAAGTTTCTGAAGCGAGGCGATCAATTCTGGCAGCCCATCGCGAATGGCGGTCACATGCGACGTCGGCCGCTGCATCTTGCGGTTGATCAGTTCTTGCTGCACTTTGTTTTGCGCCAAAGCCGCCGTCGGCAACAAGAGCGCTGCCAGGGCGAAAGTGCACTGCCTTCACCCTTGTCATACGAGTTTGGTTCAACGCTAGAAATTTCCAGACGGCCACGGCGGGCCGGCCAATTATTTATAAATATATTCGCAGGCCAGGCCCATTCCGGTTTTTGCCACCACTCGGTCGTACATGGCGCGCATTTGTGGAACGTTGAATTCGCGTGGGAATTCCTCGCGCATTTTTTCCGTGCCAAAAATATAGCGCAGACCGCGTGAAGTCTGAACCCGAGCTTCCAGAATCTTCTCTATGTTCTCGGGAATCTGATTGGAATGAGCCGGCATCATCAACACCACCTCGAAGAGACGACGGAAATCACGATCGCTCAATTTTCCTTGATCGTACAAATCCATCAACGAAACCAGGGACACCTCGGTGAGCGGCGAGTAAGGAGTTGGCAAGCCAGGTTGGCCCCAAAGACCTTGGAGTTGGGTTTGTGCATTGGCGTAAACCTGCGCAAACTCATTTCCGTTCTTCGATAGACGGATCTTTCGTGTCAGTTGTGTCGAGCCTTTTTCCATCTCGACTTCGTGTTCCGGCAATGGCGAAAGAGTCGATGCCAATTTTGCAAAAGCATTCGTCACGAGTTCTTTTCGCGCTTTCTGCAGCTTTTGTTTGTCTTCTCTCGCTCTTTGTTCTTGCGCCAGACGCGCGACTTTTCCATCACGCTCGGTCTGCAATTTGTATTTTGCTCGCTCTTGGCGCATGCGCTCTTTCGCCTCGGCGATTTTGACCGGATCGGCATTGGCAGCGATATCGATTCCGTAATTTTTGAGGCTCACTTCCAGGTTCGTCAGATATTGTGGGGTGGTCACCTCACCCAGGAGATTCAGAATTTCCTGGTAAGCTAGCACTCGGTAATTCTCGGTGTAAGCGATGGGGACAGGAACCGGTACGCCATCTGATCCCGTTCGCACCGTGGCAAATGTATTGTGCCATTCACTGCTGTAGGCCATCGTACCAAGATTCGTCGTAGTGGAGAAAATGGTTTGGATTTTTCCAAAGCTGTTCAGCTCATTGGCCTGTTGCAGTTTCGTCGCCTGAATTTGAGCATCTGTTAACTGAAGCGGCCGGGTGCGATTGCCATCGATGGTGACGACATTGAACCTTTGAACGATTTCATCATTTGAGAAGCCAAGACCTTTCAGGTAAGCCGTCACCGCATTCGTCACTTTGTTCGATTGTGAGACCCCATTGTAGCTGGTTCGATCGATCAAGATGAAAGGTTGATCTGAAACTTTGCTGTCAGACAATCCAAGGCTTTTGATATAGAGCGCCAGTTGCGTCGGAGTCATCGCCGAAAAAATTGGAGTGCTTAAATTGATGTACTTCACACGGTCGCTTTGACCATACTGAAAATAAACGGCTTCCATCCCATTGGCGACCAAAGAGGTGTCTCGGCCGAGAAAACCGTAAATGCCGTTGGGAAATGCCTTCTCCAAAGTGGCGATCAGCTCGGGCAGACCATTGCGGATGGCGATCACGTGATTCGACAATCCGGTGTTGTTCGGAAGGACGGTGGCTAAAGTGTCCGGAGCTTCCGACAAGATCTCGGTCGCAGTCGGTCTCTGCAATTCCTTGCTGATGAGTTCTTTTTGAACTTTGTTTTGCGCGTGGGTGGCGCTTGAAAAAATTACCAACGCCAGCAGCAGTCCGCTGAATCGCTGAGCTCGTCCCGTAAACGTCATGAATGGCTCCTTTGACAGTGTCCGGGTGTCGCAATTCGAAATTCGTGCCAGCATTCAAAGCTCTTTGATTTGCGCGCGAGGCTTTTTTCACGACTTTACTTTCGACAGCGGCGGCAATTATTGATACGAGGAAATTTCTACACTCTTACTCGCAGGCATTCTTCCCTCTCAAAACACCTGCAATTTTTTCACTCTGCCAAGTACAATTTCGGACATGATCGTCGGTTTCTGGCCGCCTGGTGGTCGGATCTTCCGAGGGTCGAAAGCGACGAGCCTTCATTTTGAATTGGTGTCTGCACCAAACTTGCTACGTGCAGATACCAAGCTGCCATCGTGACCGGATCGAATTTGCGGTCCGTCGCGATGTGAGGCAAAAGCACACTCACTTTCTTGTCTACGGATCCGTAGACAAGTCTTGTCGACTGATCCGTAGACAAGAAAGTGAGGGCATTGAAAGGGAGGTCTCAGTGGCTACGGAAATGAATAAGGCGTTTTATATTTGGCGGCAAATTTGCCAGCTCGAGTCGCGTGATGAGGAAATTCGGGGCGCGATCCAGCTTCCAAGAACCGATTGCAAACAGAATTGGTTGAAGCTTTGTCGGGAAGGGCAGTGGTTGACGCTGGAAGAGATGGGAAGGCGCCTCAAGATCACGCGAGATGGCTACCACAAGCTCGAGTCGAAAGAAGCAACGGGTAAGATCACGATTGAGAATCTCCGTAAGGCGGCCGCGGCCATGGATTGTGAGCTCATCTATTGTGTGCGGCCCAAATCGCGCCGGCTATTCTCAGAGATTTTGTGGAAAGACACTGTGCCGAAGGCCTTTGAGATTTACAAACGCCGGACGGGATCGGACAAGGTCAAGCCTTTGATTTTGGGAAAAATTGCGGCTTGGCTTGCGACCCATACCAAGTTCCGTCGGGAAAAGGGATGGGCGCAGATGGAAAAAAAGATTTGGATTTAGTTTTTAGCAGCGGCGTCGGTTGGCGCTTCGTCTGGTGTTGCGACCGCAGGTTGATCTGGCAAAGAAGCGGGGCGCTTGGTTTCGGCAGAAGCGCTTTTCTCTTCAGCACCTTTTGCGGCCAAAGGCTCCAACAAGGGTTTCCAGTCTTCGCGGATGATCTGGAATCCAACTTCGGGTGAATAGCGAGCGTGGATCGTTTTTTCGCCGTAATCGTGGTGCATGTTCGAGTCATAGCGCTGGATCGTGCGGATCACCACTTGATCTTGGTTCTGCAGAATCAAAGGCGGCCCCAAGTTCACTTTGATGTACGAATACAAGGCTTTCAGTTTCTTTTTGTGGTTGTACCACTGCTTGTAATTCATCTGATCATTTTTGAAAGTCGGGTCGTAATACTTGATGTAAGTGTCGACGTCCTGTTTTTCCCAGGCGTTGCGCCAATTTTCAAATTCAGCCAGGAAGCGATTCTTCTGGGCGTCGTGCTCTTCTTTCGAAAAGTATTTCACTTCGTCCATGATCAGGATCGGTGTTTGCTCAAGGCGGACGTACTTTTTCAAAAGCTTGATGACTTCGTTTCGCACCACCACGCAGCCGCGTGATCCGCGAGTTAAGGGAACCGTGTCGGGAACGGCGTGCAGCCAGATTCCGGAGCCGGTTTTTGCGTCACGCTTGTCGAAGATGTTTGGATAATCGGTCGAGAAGGCGATGTTGCCGTAAAGACCAAAAGGAATTTCGGGCTGAGTCATCTCTTTCTGCAGAAAATAAATTCCGACAGGTGTGCGATGATCATTCGCTTTGGTTTTTGGTCCCGAGTTTTTACCCATGTCGGTCGGGTATTCGGCGATGACATTCAAGTCACCATCTTTCCATTCGTAGACGTACAAAGTCCGTTTCGACTTGTCGACGACGAAAGAAAAATTGGCGAACTGAGGCTCGCTCGAAAGCGCGATCAGTCCGGCCGGATATTTCTTGGCCTCGGGTGAAGAGGTTTCTGTCTCAGCATGAGATTGCAAAGTGACCCCTACGGTAAGAACCGCTACCAGGGCCGATAACATCAGTCGCATACTTATATTCGACCGTAGCAAAGGCCTTCTTGTCAATTGCTGTGGGCTTAAGGCTTGGTGGAAAGCGGCGAAAACTTTGACAAAAAGTGCAACAGTTCGCGCCATTTGCTTAAGGAATTGGCTGCAAAATCTCTTCAGACGTCCGTCTAGAACGCCGATAGAGAGTCACTATGGCAGAGAATAAAGAGCAAAAACCCGAAGGCAAAAAACTCCCTGTTGGTCTGATATTACAGGCTTTATTCGCCGTTCTGAATCTGGGCGTCACGGGTCTGGGTGCTTATTGGGTGTATTCGGCAACGATTGGCTGGCATGCGCCGGAAATCACCGAAGCGGATCTGGCGTCGAAGAAAGCTGCTGAAGAGCAAAAGCAGGCGAGCTCTGGCGCTGAGACCGGACCTTTGGTTTATACCATGGACAAATTCACGGTGAATCTTGCGGGCGAGCCCAAGCGAACCATCCGCATCGAAGTGAATTTGGAAATGCTCGGTAAAGAAGGCTTCGAAGAGATCATCAACACCGACAACCGGGCCAAAGCTCGGGACTCGATCGTGCGCATCTTGAACGACAAGACCTTTGGTGACCTGGAAAGCATTCAAGGAAAACTGTTTCTGAAAGATCGCATCGCGACCGACGTGAACGCGCTTCTCGACCGAGGTGTGGTCAAGGACGTTTACTTCTCTGAATTCGTCGTGCAATAATTTGGGGACATGAGAAAATTCAACACTTGTATCGCCAGCGTCGTATTCCTTTTTTCCATTCAATCCCTTGCCCAACTGAAGATTCAGTTTCCGGTTGAGAAATACACTCTCAAAAACGGACTGACCGTCATCTTGGCGGAAGATCATGCGGTGCCAATGATCAGTTACCACACGTGGTACCGGGTCGGCTCGCGAGACGAGGGCCCGGGTGTTACGGGTGCCGCGCACATGTTGGAACACATGATGTTCAAGGGCGCGAAAAAATATTCTGGTAAACAATTCGATCACGTCTTGCACGAAAACGGCATCGTCAACAATGCCTTCACCAGCAATGACTATACAGGCTTCTATGAAAATCTTCCGAGCAACAAGCTCGAGTTGATTATGGATATGGAAGTCGATCGCATGCGGAGTCTGGCGCTGAATCCACAGGACCTGACCAGCGAATTGCAAGTGGTCGGTGAAGAGCGCCGCTGGCGCGTTGATAACAATCCGGGCGGACTTTTGCGTGAGATGATCTTTGGCACTTTGTTTAAGGTGCATCCTTACAAGTGGCCGGTGATTGGTTACATGACCGATATCCAAGCATACACCGTCGAGAAACTGCGCAAATTCTACGACACCTATTATCTGCCGAACAATGCGGTGCTGGTGATTTCCGGCGACTTTGAACCGGCGAAAACAAAAGCATTGATCGAAAAGTATTACAGCCAGTTGGAATCAAAACCTTTACCGGAACGAAAATATCCGATTGAGCCCGAAGCAAAAGCGCCGCAAAGAAAGACGATGCCGTGGGACGTTCAGACGAAAACATTCATGGTTGCTTATAAAGGCATGCCGGCCGGGCATGACGATGCGTTCGCCTTGGATTTATTGGGAAATATTTTGGGTGGCGGTCTTTCAAGTCGTTTGCACAAAAAACTGGTGTACCAGCAGCAAATCGCTTCGAACACCAGCGCTTTCAATATGACGAATGCGGATCCGGGTGCTTTTCTGGTGATGACGACGATGAAACCGGGCAAGGGCACCGCCGAAGCCGAAAAGGTGATCGCCGACGAAATTGAAAATTTAAAGACGACTCTGGTCAGCGATAAGGAACTGCAGAAAGCCAAAAACCAGACGATGATGGATTTCATGGAAGGTCTCACCACGATCGATGGAAAGGCGCAAGCCTTAGCGATCAACGAAATCATCTTTGGTGATTACGGACATCTGTTTTCAGACCTTGAGCGCTACAACAAAGTCAAAGTTCAAGACATCCGCACCGTCGCCAAAAAATACCTTCAACCGCAACGCCGAGTTGTCGGAATCTTGGAGCCTAAAACCAAATGAATCAATTTAAACTGATCACAAGCTTCCTTCTCGTTGTTTCTGTTTCTGCCTGCTCTTCGCTGAGCTCGAAATCCAGTGGCCCCTTCAAAATGCGGCCGGTGGAAGAAAAGACTTTGGCGAACGGCCTTAAAATTCTTTACATCAAAGACACGACTTTGCCGCGAATCAGTTTTCAGATGATGGTGCTGTCAGGATCCTCTCAGGATCCGGCGGGCTCTGAAGGTCTGGCGGATATGACCTTGTCTTTGCTTGAGCAGGGGACGACGAAGCATTCGGCCTTGCAGATCGCGGATGAATTCGCGCAATTGGGATCCAACTTTGGCGAGTCCGCTTCCAGCGACTACGTGATGATGACGACGGCGGGACTGTCGGAATTCAAAGACAAACTTTTGGGGTTGTACTCGGAAGTGGTCTTGAGTCCGTCTTTTGCCAACTCGGAAGTCGAACGCAAACGCTCGCAGACCTTGGCCGAGCTGGCGCAGTTGCAAGATCAGCCAACTGAATATGCGGGGCTGTTATTTGATCAAGAGCTTTTCGGAAAGCATCCTTACGGCAGACCGGTTTTCGGAACGGTTGATGGCGTGAAATCGCTGACTCGCTCGCAGATCATTAAAAACTACTTCTCGAATTACCGACCGAACAACGCGATGCTGGCAGTCTCGGGAAATTTCGACCAGAAATTTCAAGAGCAAGTCGAGAAGACTTTTTCGCAGTGGGCGTCTTCACCCGTGAGCAAGAATCAGTTTGAAGCACCGGCACCTCCATCCCAAATGGAAGTCAAGCTTTTCACCAAGCCCGGATTGCAGCAGACGCAGATTCGCATCGGCCAATTGGGCATTTCGCGAAACGATCCGGACTTCTTGAAGCTTCGTTTGGCCAACGTGATCTTGGGTGGCGCTTTCGCCAGCCGCTTGAATCAACGCGTGCGGGATGATTTGGGTCTGACTTATTCGATCCATTCGCAATTTGATGCCCGCATGGGAACTGGCGACTTTGAGATTTCGACTTTCGCCCGCAACGAAAAAGTCGGCGAGGCCATCAAGAACACCTTGCAGGTCACCAAGCAATTTCAATCCGGTGACGTGACTGACTCTGAACTGAATGCCGCCAAAGCCTTGCTGGTGGGCCAATTTCCGGCCGCTATCGAAACTGTCGATCGCTTGGCCTTTAACTTGATGGCGCTCAGGGTGTACGGAGTTCCGGATTCTTACCTGGTGAATTTCTTCGATAACGTGAACGGCATTCGTCTGAAAGACTTGAATGAAACCATCCGCCGGCACTTTAAGGCCGAGCAAATGAAAGTCGTCATCTTCGCCGATGATAAAGCGCTTGGCGATCAGCTGAAAGACTATCCGCAGTTGAAAGTCGAGAAGGTTCAGTAACCGCGGCCCTTGGGCCGCTGGTTTGCCAAGCTCTTACCGATGGGCCCAGTGGCCCGTTTCAAAACGCCAGCCATGTCCCGAGTGACTCCAGCGATCATGCACCCAGTAGGATCCAGGGCGATCGTGCGTCCAGCGGCCTGGAATCCAAATGTGGTGACGGGCTTGCCAGCCCCAAAAGCCGGGAATCCAAACAAAGCCCATACGCGGAGCGGGTACCGTTTCGACAATCACGGGTGGAGGTGCGGTGATCACCTCTTGCTGTGGCGGAGCATAGGTCGGAGCTTGAGCTTGCGCGGGCTCTGGCGCATTGTTCACGCGGGTGCCGGCCGTTTTGATTTTGTAGGTGCCAGTCGAAGTGCACTGAGTTTTCGCCGAATCCACCAAAGCACAAGATGGGGATTCGCAATTGATGGCGATCATTTCGTTTTTCTTGTTGAGGTCTTTCGTTTCGGTTTTCCACTCGTTACAGGCTCGTTGCCAAGAGTTGCGGGCGGCATCCGAAGCGAGCTGTGGTTCGCCGCGGATTTCGCCGGTGAGATCTAAGATTTCGAAATTTCCAGTGATGGATTCCGCTTTCGAAATCTGGAAACCAAGAAGCAAGAGAACAAACAGAACTTTGGATATCGGTTGAAAATTCATAACCTTTTCCTTTCGGTCTTTGCCGTTCTGATTCCAGCTTACCAAGCAGGCCTAAGAGGCAAATGAAAGGCTGATTAATTTATTTTCATGCCGATTTTAAAGCGTTTTGGGGAGCGGCTAGATTGCAGGACAGAGCAAAAAAGGAATGCAGTGAATTATTGATGTTCGCGGGCTTTATTCTTTGTGACCGAATCTTCGCCAGTGCGATCATAGATGTAGGTTGGATGTTCAATCCAGACTGGATCAACCCCATGTTCTTTAGCTTTGTCAAAAAGAGCGCTGTCTTCCGCATAACGCTGGTTCGGAAATCCACCCAGCTCGACCAGAAAATTGCGTTCGATAAAAAATGTGCCCGTTGTGGCAACTTGCGGAGTGTTGACATGAATCATTGAGGAAAGATTGTATTTGTCTGGAACCCAGGGATCACCAATCACCGTCATCCCACCATACGAAAAGAGATGATGAGTTGTCTTCGCCAAATGGACCCTGTATTTGAGATGGTCCGGTTGGTATTGATCATCTGAATCGATGAAAGCGACATAGTGACCGCGGCTGGTTTTGATGCCGACATTTCGAGCTGCCGCTTGGCCGGCATTTTCTTGTTTGATATAATGGATTCTCGAATCTTTTTCTAAAAAAGGGGCGACTTTGCCCAAGGTGCCGTCCTGACTTCCATCATCGACAATAATCAACTCCCAATTGCGAAATGTCTGAGCGCGAACAGATTCGATTGCGGCAACAATCGTGTGCGCCCGGTTGTAAGTTGCCATGATGATCGAGACATACGGTGTCTGCGAGATCGATGATTGAACCGAATAGACTCTCTGACACACGACCTGTGCGTTGGAAAACGCAGGCGTCAACGAAAGCATCAACCATGCTGCTGTCATCTGCAATATCAGCTTGCGAAGTTTTGGTTCCGAAAGTGGTCTCTTGAGCATCACGTTATCCATTTTGTTTTACAGGTGTCAAATTCTAAGACACTTCAGGGGCCCTATGATAAAAATAAAGCATCTTAATAAACCTGATTCCAGTGGAAATTGGATAGTGCAATCTGAGTGCAGCTTTGGCTGACCTGAAGCAATGCGGATTTTGGAATTTGAATTACTTCTTTTGCTTCATCTTGATGAAGATATAAATCGCCATGCCGGCCAGAAGAACGGCGACCCCTAACATCATCATCTTCGTTCGTTGGCCTTGCGAGTTGGCGCCACCGGCTTGGCCCTCTTGCATGCTCATGTCTCCGGGCATGGCGGTGCCGATCGGGGCACCCAAGGTCTCGCCGCCGGGGCGAAGCGAGCCGGCCTGCGGATTGTCCAAAAGATTTTTGCTCGCGATCACGCGCAGACTTTGGATGGATTTGAAAAAGTCCTGGCTGTACTTGGTGTAGAAATTTTTATGCGCACTGTAGGTCACCAGAATCGCGATGCGATCTTTGATGGTTGCCAAGTAGCGCGTGAAATAATTCGGAACTTCGCTTCCCAAATGCAAGCCATCGATCCAGACCTGATCATTGATCTTAACCTGCTTTGGGGGATAGATGACCCGCGAGCCAGCCGGTTTCCCCGGGGCATTTTGAATTGTCGCCAAGTGCTGAGTATAAGCGTCAAAGGAGTCGGTGGGGCCCACTTCTTTGGCAGTGAGGATGATGATAGCCTCTTTGGATTCGTTATTCGACTGGCTTCGGCACACCCATTCGGTGTGTTCCAGGTTGCAGGACCAAGTGTCGGGAAGCTCGAAGGCCACGTAAGCGTTGCGAAAAACTTTTGCTTCCAAGGTCAAAGTGGTTAAGATAACCCCTAAGGCGGCCCAGATTTTCATTGGTTCTCCTGTTTTCAAGCACGTTTTCAAAACGCTTCTTTGAGGATAGGAGAAACAATCCGAGAAAACAAGGACCACCATAATCGGTCGCGCGGAATTGGATCTGAATTAGAGCGGAATTGGATTGGGTGAAACTTATGATGAACTTGTATCAGCTTCAGTCTTTTGTCACGGTGATCAGTGAAGGAAGCATGACGGGGGCAGCGGACAAGTTGTTCCTCACTCAGCCCGCCATCAGCCAGCAGATTCGCAATCTCGAAGAAGACCTTGGGGTTGACCTCTTGGTTCGCGGTGTGCGCCAGATCAAGCCGACTTTGCAAGGCGAGGTCCTGTTTGATTACGCCAAACGAATTTTGCAGCTCTCGCAACAAGCCGAGGTCGCGGTCAAAGCGATGGGCGCCGAGCTTCAGGGGCAATTGCGAGTCGGAACTTTGGATTCGATCGGCGTGCAGCTGATGAGTCCGATCGTCAGCCGTTTGTTGAAACATAATCCCGAACTGAATATCAAAATCGAATACGGCAAAGGCGACGAGCTGATTCGCCGATTCAATCAGGACGAACTGGACCTTTTGATCTTGCCGCAGGTCGAGCACGAATTTTCGCAGAAGCTGGCCGAGTCCGAGAAGAAATTCCTGTTCAAAGAAGAGATGTGGTTGGTCGGCACCGGCAAGGACAGCGACATGCCAAAACAAATTGATGTTGGCGAATACGTGCGCTATCCGATCATTTTATTTACCGGTGAATATCCAAACTTCAATCAGACTTTGCAAAAGAAATTGGATGAAGCCAAAGTTGAGCTCTCACCCACTTTCGAATCGACCAACGTGGGAACTCTGAAGCGCGTGATCGAATCCGGTTTGGGTTGGGGATTCTTGCCATCACTGGCAATCAAAAAGCAGGTCCGCATGGGCCGCTTGAATCATGTCTTGACCCGCGGATTTGATTACTCGGTTGAATTCTTCTTCTACTCGAAGAAAAACCCGGAACTGAAGAGTATCACTGAAGTTTTCTACCAAGCACTGCTTCAGCAAGAGCGCGCTTAGTTGAAAATTTAAGGTGTCAGGTGTCCGTCTTCGCTAAAGCGGGGGCTTGAGCTTGGAAAGTCATTGGCCGAGACTTGCTCGATCAGGTGCAGGGCTCGCTGTTTGGCATCGTGAACGGTGCCGCGCTGACGATCCTGAATAAAAGAGATCAGCTGACCCTGCGCAAAGCGACCCTCGCGGTCGATCTGAACATTGATCAAAGGCGCGATGCCCGCAATTCCGGACACATCAATGCCGGCACCGGTGGCAAAATTTCCGAGACTGTAGATCACTAGGCGATCTCGATACACTTCAAGACCACGGGGCACATGGGGACCGTGCATGACGATCAGGTCCGCGCCCGCATCGACGGCGGCGCGGGCGAAAGCGATCGAGTTGCCGCGGTTTTCTCCGAGGTAAATTTCATTTCGATTGGGCGTATTTTGCGCCCCGGGCCCTTCGGCACCGACGTGCGCAGAGACGATGACCACGTCGAATTTCTTTTTCAAACCCGAAATTTCAGCCAGGGTTCGCTCGGGCTGAGTGATGCTTCGAGACCCCGGATAAAAATCGGTCGCGATCAAAGCAATCGAAGTGCCGCGGACACTGAATTTGGCAACACCGCCATCTTTGGCAGACCACTGAATCCCGGCCAGCGAAAGGACATCTTTGGTCGACTGCAGGCCCGCTTGCCCGAAATCTTTGGCGTGATTGTTGGCCAGACTGACGACATTGAATTTGGCCTCGGTCAAACGCTCGACATAGGTGACCGGAGTTTTAAAGAGGTAGCGTTTGGGTCCCGTTGCTTTGCCATCCGGTTGCGGCGGCCCATCGAAGAGCGTGCCCTCGAAATTTCCAAAGCGAATATCCGATTCCTGCATGTCAGGAGCGACCGCACGAAACAAGGACTTGCCTTGATCAGCCGGCAAAAGATTCGAGGGAAAGGTGGTTCCCATCATGATATCGCCAACCGCCGAGATGGTGATCAGGTCCGGAACCTGAGCTTGCGCCGACGAGGATCCGGCAAGTGACGTCACCACAACCACGGTGAGCGCTGCAAAGGCAAGCTTTGTGGAAGGCGAAAGGTGGCTCAACTGGCGCAAGAAGATGTTTTGCATTCAGACAGTTCTAGTCGATTCGAAGGCCGGTCACAGCTGTGAGATTTTAGACAGGTAAAGAAAGCTCTGCAGAATTTACTGTCTATTTATGTGGAGCTCTCCATTCGATCTCTTTGGGGATCTCCATTCGATCTGGTCGGACGTTCAAGATGGCCTTGAATTGGAACGCGCCTGGGTTGTCTTCACGCACTCAGATTCTTGTCGACAGATCCGTAGACAAGTCTTGTAGACGAATCAGTAGACAAGAAAGTGAGGATTTGGCGGCGGCGGTGTTCGGTTGTTTCCGAGGTCGGTTCTAGGTCGGTTTTAAATTGCGTCATTTCACAAAAATGGGGAGTCAAGAGCGGCTCCACTTCCAGATGGAAGTGGCTTTGGAAGCCACCCCTCCAAACGCGCGGCTTTAAAAAATCGCGGAATCTGGCCAGCCCATGCGAGCCGCGACAATTCTCGTGATCTCGGTCGCAGTTTCTTCGAGTGCGCGCTCGGTGACGTTGAAGACTGGCCACTTTTTGTTTTGTTTGAAGATTGAGTGGGCGTATTCGATCTCTTTGACGATGTGTGAGAGCGATGCGTATTCGCCGCCCGGGTCTTGGCCGAATTTTTCGAGGCGGTTTTTGCGAATGCGTTGCAGGCTTTCGATATCGATGATCAAGCCCACGATCTTGCGTTGATCGACCTGGAAAAGTTGCTCGGGCAAGGGCGTGTTCAGCACGAGCGGGATGTTGGCGACCTTCCAGCCTTTGTGGCTCAGAAAAATCGACAGCGGAGTCTTTGACGTGCGGCTGATGCCAACCAGAATGATGTCGGCTTTATCAAGCTCCGAGAAAGTTTTTCCGTCGTCATGCTTGACCGTGTACTCGATCGCTTCGATGCGTTTGAAGTAGCGCTCATCCACGGTGCGAAGCAAGCCGGCTTGCAAAGGATGATTGGCAACGCCGAAATAGGTATCCAGGGTTTGTAGAACCGGGCCTAGCAGGTCGATGCAGGGAATCGCTTTTTGGTTGGCCATTTCGAAAATTTTGTTTCGCAGCTGCAGGCTCACCACCGTGTAGACGATGATGCCTTTGCGTTCAAAGCACTCTTCCACCAGCGGCAAAGCTTGCGCTTCGGTGCGGATGTTTTTGCAACGGACCAGCTGAATGTCTTTATCGGGATACTGAACCAAGGCGGCGCGGATCATCGTCGCCGCCGTTTCGCCGGTTCCGTCCGAGATGATGTAGATCACGCCTGCGTCCATCAGTAATCACCCAGCAACATCAGGATCTCACGCTGGATGCGCTCGACATGCGGTTTGAGCCATGGATCGGCGAGCGTCGAGGTCACCATGAAGATGTAATCCGGATGCGGTTTGAAGATCAGGGCTTGGCCCTTTTCGCTGCGAAGAACCTGCAGGTCCATCAGCTGCGAAAAGATCTCACGCGAATGCACGCGGCGGACTTCGATTAAAGTCATGTCGGGAAATTTAAACGGCACTTGGATCTCGACGCCCTTCAAGGGAAAGAATTCGCCACGATCAAAGCCGGCCGTGGCTTTCCACTCGGCGCCGGTTCGTTGAAACAAAAGACCCGAATCGAAATACACCGAAAGTTTCGAGAACAACATCGGCGCGCGTTCCGACAGAAGGCTTGAGAGACCCACGCCCATGCTGTCGACCTGGGTGAGGTCGGTCAGCACGTGAAATGATTTATCGGCGACCGGGGCTTTGGGTTCGCGCAAAGGTTCTTTCTCGAGAAGATTTTCGAGCTGTTTTTGCAGGATTTGGACCTGGTTGAAAAAAAGTCGGCTCAGTCTATTTTCCATTTGGCACCTCTTCGATCAGGCTGACGTTGTCATCGCCGCCCAGACGTTTCCACAGCTTGGCGATGTCGGCTTTGGACTGGCCCTCGGGAAGAAAGATTCGCAAGCTGGGAGAGTTCATTTTTTTCCATTTTTCGATCGCGGTCTTGAGCCAAGTCTCGACATCTTCGCTGCCACGAATGATCATCACCCAGCGATTGGGAAGATTTCGCGAAGATAAAATCATCAAGGCGTCGGCATCGGGTGCGGGGATAAAGTCATAGCCCTTTTCGCCCTCGAGCGCGCAGGATTTTAAAATTTCGAGCAGGTCGGTCGATAAGACCTTGCTTTGATGCTGAACGGATTTGGCGATTTGAAAATTCAGATACCAATCGATCTTCTGCACCAGCCGCGACTTTTTTCTCTCCGGAACAATCCAGAGATCGGCTCCGGCGGAAAAGGCTTGCGGATCGACCGTCATGGCAGCCATGCTTTTAGGATTCCCTGGCCAGTTGATCGAGCAGGCCATTCACAAAGCTGGAAGATTCGGCCGTGCCGTATTTTTTCGCCAGCTCGACCGCTTCGTTGATCACGATGTTTGGCTTCAAGGCATCCGGCATCACGCGCATTTCAAAAGCCGCCATTCGCAGAATATTGCGATCGACGATCGCCATGCGCGAGATTTTCCAGTGTGAGCTCACGCCTTGGATCAGGGCATCGATTTTCTCGGCGTTGCTTTTCACTCCGTTGATCAACAGATCGGCGTAATCGATGACGTCCTGGGAAAAAGATTGCTCGAAGACCTCGAGAAATTCGGCGTATTCAATTTGCGGTGCAAATTCAATTTGGAACAGGATCTGGAGTGCGAGTTCTCGGGACTGATGGCGCATCTTCTGCGGGCCTTTCCGGTGTCAGTGTTGAAGTCAGGGACAGTTGCGTTGGATCCACGACGTCCATGTTCTCTTGGCCTTCCAGGGTTTCGACGAACTCTTGCACATCTTTGAAGGTTCGGTAAACGCTGGCGAAGCGAACATAGGCGACGTCATCCAGCAGTCTAAGCTCCATCATCACTTTTTGTCCAATCAAACGAGCTGGAATTTCTTTCTCTCCGCGTCCCAAAACCCATGTCGAGATGCGATCCAAAACCGCTTCCAGCTGACCCTGGCTGATCGGTCGCTTTTGGCAGGCGGCCTGCAGCCCCTTGAAGATTTTCTCTTTGCTGAAAGGTTCGCGGCGTCCGTCTTTTTTGACGATCATCGGAAAATTCAAATTCAAAGTTTCAACCGTGGAAAAGCGGGACTTGCACTTGAGGCATTCACGACGACGGCGAATCATTTCGCCTTCTTTTTGTTCGCGAGTGTCGAGCACCCGGTCTTCGTTATGTCCGCAGTAAGGGCATTTCATTCGTTTTTCCGCTCGCTTCTTCGACGAAAGTCCAGAGAGATTGCTCTCTTTACGGTAGCGAGAGTCCTAACACAGGGTCAAGCGCGTTGACCCAAGGTGTTTTTCGCGCTAAGTCATAGAGATGGGAAAAATCAGTTTTTTCACTCTGGTGGGCGTTGCTCTTCTCTCTCAATTGACATGGGCCGAAGCGCCGAAGGTCGGTCGTCGGGCGGCGGCGAAATACTTTTCAGATTCACCTCCACCCAGTCGTGAAGTTGCATCTTCGGATAGCAAATCCAGCGGCGATGGTTTGTTGATGTTGCACATTGGTGGTTACTCTTCGAGCACGTCCTACGCGTGGAAAGATTCAACCAAGCGCACGGGTGTCGGTCAGGCGACATACGGAGTGACGTACTTGCTGGATCAGTGGGGCGGCATGGATGTGAATCTGCGCTTTGATTTCAACGAATTCAAAATCGATGACGAGCGTGCCTCGAAACTGAGCGTGCTTCCGCTCTTGACTTTTCCGCGGGCGGAAACCAAATTCCCTCTTTATTTCGGATTTGGTGCCGGGGCGGGGGTGTTTTTCACTCAGCTGCAGGACGAATCGAATCTGTCATTGGATTATCAGTTGGTGTTGGGCGCTCGCTTTCTGGATCTTTACCAAAACCTGGGCGCTTTCGTCGAGTTCGGTATGAAAAATCATCTGCACATTTTATCTGACGGCCAATTCAACGGCATGCCTTTGTCGGGCGGCGTGGCCTTTACATTTTGATGAAAACTCAAACTTTGCATCGCCACATGGTGGACGCGATCGTCGTGTCCCTGATCGAAATTTTCAAAGACCAGGTCTACGCCGACAAAGTGATCGGCAAGAATCTGAAAAATCAACGCAAATGGGGATCGCGCGATCGCCGCTTTTACGCCGAGCAGGTTTACGACTGTGTTCGTTGGTGGCGACAGTACTGGTTTCTTCTCGGCGAAGAGCCGAGCTTCGAGCCTCGTCGCGTGCTTCGCCTGTGGGGCATTCATCAGCTGCGAAAAGGGCAGGCACTTCCGGATTGGTCCGAACTGCAGGGCCTGGCCTTGTCGGCTTCGCGATTGGAAGAGCTTGAAAGAAACCGCGTGATCCGCGAATCCATTCCGGATTGGCTGGACGAAAAAGGTTCGCGTGAATTGGGCGGGCGCTGGGATTCGATCGTCCGTTCTTTGAATGAAGCGGCACCCGTGGATCTGCGCGTGAATTCTTTGAAAGCCACCGTGCCGCAAGTGCAGCTGGAGTTGCAAAAAGAAGAAATCATCACCGATCCCGTCGATGATGTCGAGACGGCACTGTCACTGGAAGGCCGCAAAAATGTGTTCATCACCAAATCTTTTCTGGCCGGACATTTCGAAGTGCAAGACCGCGCCTCGCAACTGGTCGCGCCCTTTCTGAAAGTCGAACCCGGTCTTCGCGTGATCGACGCCTGTGCCGGTGCGGGTGGCAAGTCCTTGCACATCGCCGCCTTGATGAAGAACAAAGGCAAGCTCATCTCGATGGACATTCACGAATGGAAATTGAAAGAGCTTCGCACGCGCGCCACCCGAAACGGCATCGACATCATCGAGGTCAAGCCGATCGAGGGCAGCAAGACGATCAAGCGTCTCGAGAAAACGGCGGACCGGGTGCTCCTGGACGTGCCGTGCTCGGGACTGGGCGTGCTTCGCCGGAATCCAGATTACAAATGGAAAATGAAGCCCGAAAGTTTCGCCGACATTCAGAAATTGCAGGCCGAGCTTCTGCGCGACTATTCGCAGATGACCAAAGTCGGGGGCCGTCTGGTCTACGCGACGTGCAGCTTTTTTCCTTCCGAAAACGAACGGCAGGTCGAAAGCTTTTTGAAAGCGCAAGGCGATGCGTGGAAGCTTGAAGATCAGCTTCGTGTGGATCCTGATCAAGGTCGGGGTGACGGATTTTTCGCGGCCAGACTCTTACGAAAATCGTAAATAGCCGATCTATCAGTATGAGATTTTTCGTTTTTGCTATTGTTAGCGTGGTGGTCGCGGTCGCAAAGGCCGGTGTGTACGCCGAGCTCAATGGATTTTATTCGACCGACGCTTTCACCACCGCAAAGACGGCAAATTATTCGAAGACCTATTACGCTTTAGATATCTACGCCAATCTGGAAAATAAAAATCAATTCTACGCGGGCTTTCACGTGGACCAAGTCGGTGCCACTGAAGAAGGAGCGCCGGGTTCAACGGTGACTTTGACCAGCCTGAATATGGGACCGATGGCGATGTGGTTGATGGACCGCAAGAAAATCTTCTCTTTGTCGGCCGGTTACAATCTTTTGGCTAACGGCAGTCTCAGCGTTACCGGCTCAAGTGCCGCGACTTTGACCGGCACCAGTTTGTGGGGAAGCTTAGGTGTGATGCCCGAAGTTGCCGAGAACTGGTTCGTGGGATTTCGCCTGACTTATTATTCTTTGGCTTATTCGAAGTCGACCGTGGGCTCGGCGGCCAGTGACGTGTCTTACTCTCGCAATCTGATTTATCCGACCTTCGCTCTGGCTTGGCGGTACTGATTTTCGGCTCTTCGCTTGAAGATTCTCCCTGTCACAAATTTTGTCACCTCACCAGATTTTAACTGAAGCGCTGCCTCTTGCGAAGGCAGTTGCGTTTAGGCTACAACCCCGGGCAGGGGCGCTTTGCCAATACTGGCGGGCCAAACAGGGGGTTTCGGATGTTTTCTCTGCGATTTCAATTCGTGGTCTTGATCGGTTTATTTCCGATGTTTTCCTTTGCCAAAGATGTTCTGCCGGGCCGATTCACGGTCACGGAACTTCCTGCAGATGCTTTCGAAATGGCGCCGGCGAAAACGGTTCATTCTCAGATTTCGGGTCGGCCTGGTGTCGCTCTCAGCAAGAGCCAAGGGCGGTCCGCGGTGAGAAGCAAGGGCGCGATCGCTTCCGGCACTTGTGCGGTCAGCTCGACTCGTGCTTTCAGCACTGGCCTTGCCAACAAAGTTTCCATCCCTGCCGCTTTGAAAAAAGAAAGTCCTTTGAAGGCAGCCGAAGGTTTGCCGGAGCTTGCGGTGATCGATGCGATCTTGGATCAGATTCTGAACATCGGGAAGAAAGTTTGGACCGTGGTTGAAGCGGGAAAACCCGTGGTCGATCTCAGTTCCGATGTCGCCACCGCGCTGCCAACACCGGCGCCGGGTCAGCACCTGTGCTGGACGCAGCTTGAAAATTGGCAGGCTCCGCAATCGCATGTGTTTGGCGTGACCTTCACCAATCTGTTCGGCACCGAAGTGGTCAAGCTTCGCTACCGCGTGATGTTCGTCTCAGGCGGCTCGTACCAGGGCAAGGGTCGCTACATCGGCTACGCGGCGGTCGATCCGATGGTGGACCTGATCTGGGGCTACGATGTCAAAATCGCCGCCGAAGTTTTATCTGTTTTGAATACGGGGAGCCAATCATCGCCGGTTGCGGGCATGAATTTGAAGGTGACCTACACGGTGGAGACTCCACTGAAGACCGCGATTGAATCGAAGGTTTACTATATCACCGGTCAGGGTGATTTTGAGGAGATGGATTAACGGGCGGAGTGCGGCTCGGGGAGCATTTAGGAGCCTGGCGCTGGCGGGTCTTCCCGCTGCGGGTTCGGCATGGTTTGCGGTTGGATGTGTGTCGGCAGAAACTGGTTGGTCGGCGGCTGTACTCCTTCCACTGTCTCGACTTCCATGTGGTAGTAAATTTCAAGTTTAAAAACCCGGCTCTGAATGTTGGCCTTCAGTGGTGCGACAGACTTGGGATGCATGATCGGATTCGATCTGATTCTCGCGCGAGGCGGTTGGCTTGAACTCTAGCGTGGGAATAGCTCTCGAACTGAAGTTGTGACGCGAAATGCGTTAGCGTATATTTTATTTAATTCTGCTTGACGAGTTTTTCGGTGCTTTAATCCTTTGTTTCGGCTGTGTGTATTCTTTCTGCGAGTCCGGTCTTGTTTGGAAATTTTCCGTCTTGTGGTGAGCCAGTCTGCCATCTCAGAGAGCCGCCTGGGTGTTGTTTGCTGAAGTGCAGTTGCATTTCAAAATCATCGAAATTCTTCATCTAAAAAGCCGTGATATATCGATCTTACTTTCTTTCAAGAAGAGGTGTGAGATGCGAAATCATTTTGAAAATAGTCGATCGGTCAGGAATTTAAAGTCTTTGTCGGATCAAGAATTGGATTTGAGTTTAAAGTCTTTGGTGAAAAAAGAGAATGAAGTCTTGGCCGAGATTCTTTTGCATATCAAAGAAGTGGCATCGCGCAGGCTTTACTTCAAAATGAACTGTGCGAGCTTATTCGAATATCTCACGAAAAACATGGGTTACGCCAACGGCCCGGCTCAAAGAAGGATCGATGCGGCAAGATTGTCGAAAGAAGTACCGACACTGATTGCGGACCTTAAAAGTGGGGAGCTCAATTTAAGTCAGGTCTCTCTTTTTCAACAAGGAGTGCGCAAAAGAAGAAA
>CBIHNW010000009.1:0-166806 GCA_966211795.1 uncultured Bdellovibrio sp.
TCCAACTCCAACTCCAACTCCAACTCCCGCGAGCCTTGAGTGTCCGCCCAAAGCGCGGTATGACCCTTGCTAAATTGATGGCTGGAGCCAAAATTTCCACGAACCTATAAGGGGGCACATCTTGAGAAAACCAACCTATTCGCTTTGGGGCGCTTTGATCATGTCGGTCATGGTCGCAGCATGCACCAACAGCGGAAATGAGAATCAATCCACACCAAAAATGAGATCAACCAGTGTCGATACGCCACTGAACACCGAACCGATTCCGAGCACATACACACCGGGTCAAGTGACTGAGCTTTGTGCGCAGGCGGTTGCGAAAGTTGAAGAACGCTTGACGACAATTGCGAATCTGCCGGCCGGCGAACGGACGGTCGACAACACGCTGATGGCTTTTGAAACGGCCATGGCTGACCTGAGCGACGATACTTCTCCCTTGACGTTCATGGGCTATGTTTCAACCGATGAGGCTGTGAGCGCTGAAGGCTCGGCATGCGAAGAAAAGATGGGTCAGTACAACGTCGACGTTTTCACGCGTCGGGGACTTTACAATGCGTTGGTATCAGTGAGCACGACGGATGCAAACAAGTCTCGCTTGTTGTCGCAGCTGTTGCAAAGCTTTGAACAGAATGGTCTGAAACTGGATGATCAAACTTTGGCGAAAGTGAAAGATTTGAAATCTCAGTTGGCGGCCAAGGAAACACAGTTTTCCACTAACTTGAACGCCGACAACTCAACCGTGACTTTCACGGCCGAGGAGCTGGCGGGCGCGCAAACTGATTTCCTGAGCAAGTTGAAAAAAACAGCGGATGGAAAATTCATCGTCACGACAAAATCGACGGATTATTTGGACGTCATGCAAAACGTGACGGTGGCAGAATCTCGAAAAAAAATGATGACCGCTTATCTGAACCGCGGTGGTTTGGCCAACACGCAGCTATTGCAAGACGCGGTCGTTTTGCGTGCGCAGATCGGGAAGCTCTTGGGTTATGCCAACTGGGCGGATTATCGCATGTCGACCCGCATGGCGAAGAACAGCAAAACGGCTTTGGATTTTTTGAATAGCCTGAAAGACAAGCTCGCGGTCCGCAATCAGCAGGATTTTGCACAGTTGTTGAAGTTTAAAAAAGAATTGGATCCATCGGCAACGTCTGTCGAGCAATGGGATATCGCCTATCTGAGCTATCAATTGCAAAAGCGCGACTTCAGTTTGGACGAAGAGAAAATTCGGGAATACTTTCCGGCTGACACCGTTGTTGCCGGTATTTTCCAAGTCTATTCCAAACTTTTGGGCGTGAAATTCGTGCCGGTTGAAAACGGTAAAGTCTGGGCCGAAGGCGTCAAGCTTTACGCGATTCACAATGCAGCGGATGATTTGTTGCTTGGATATTTTTACGCGGACTTGGTGCCACGACCTGGTAAATACGGTCACGCGGCCGCATTCCCATTGATTTCGGGTCGAGTTCTTTCGTCTGGAAAATACAGTTATCCAGTTGCTTCGATCGTTGCCAATCTGGCGGAGCCTGCGAATGGTAAGCCGTCATTGTTGACTCATGATGATGTCAATACCTTCTTCCACGAATTCGGGCACATCATGCACCAAACTTTGACACGTGCGCCTTACGCCAGCTTGTCCGGATCCGCTGTGGCCCAGGACTTTGTCGAGGCACCTTCGCAGATGTTGGAAAACTGGGTTTGGAATCCAAGCATTCTGAAAATCATTTCGGGTCATTACTTGCGACCCACCGAAAAGTTGCCGAACGATCTTTTGCAAAAAATGTTGGCGGCCCGAAACTTTCAACAGGGCGCTGCTTACACCAAACAATTGCTGTACGCGCTTTTCGACATGACCATTCATACGAACAACGGTCCGGTTGATATCCAGAAGACTTACGACGATCTTTACCGTGAAATCGTGGGGCAAGAGCCGATCGCCGGCAACCATTTCCCGGGAACTTTCGGTCACTTGATGGGCGGCTACGATGCCGGCTATTATGGGTATCTCTGGTCTGAAGTGTATGCCCAGGACATGTTCACTATGTTCCCGGAAAACGATTTGATGAACGCCGAAGTTGGCGCTCGTTATCGCAAAACGATTCTGGAGCAAGGAAACATGAAAGATGCATTGGATTTGCTACGTGAATTTTTAGGTCGCGAGCCAAACTCGGATGCATTCTTTAAGAAATTAGGTCTTTGAGTCACAATCTGTCCGATGAACAAAAGCACCTTGATCTTCATTCAAGGTGCTATGTTTGTGGTCCTGTAATTTCAAATTCAATTCTGGCGACAAGTCGTCGTGATACAGTCCGTAGGATTCAACATAAACACCCTTGATATTTTGTCTGGTGCAAGTGATCGCGTACGCAATCGATTGATCGTCCGGATCTGACGTATTTTCAAATCTCAAAACATCATCGATGACAATGTCTTCGGGGTTGATCCAAATTTCGCCCGATCTGCATTCAAAGTGATCAAAACGGGGAATGAGATTTTCGGCGTATCCAGCATCCTGCAAACAATGAAGCGCTTCCGGCAATTGCATCATGAATCCGGTTCCTGCTTCCAAGACATCTTTGGATTTTGTTCCATACATACATCATCTCCTTGCAAGACTGCTGCTGCGATCGATTTTTACAGGGAATAAGGGTGAAGGAAACAAACCATGATTTGTTTCTTGGCATTCGCCAAATCGATTGGAAAGGCAAGCGAGCAGTAAGGGTTTTCACTCGAATTAAGACTTTGGTTGACAAAAAAAATGCGGTCGTAAAATTCCTTGGAAAAAGCAAAATGCGATGCTTCAATTTCTAGACATGAAACAAATTGGACTTCTTTTGCTGATACTATTTCCTTTGTGGATGACGGCGTGTTCGAGCGCACCAAAGAAAACCGAGCCTGTGCAGAAAAATGTGGAAAAGAAAGAAGCGCCCGTGACCGCCACAGCCAGTCCGCGGGACGAGGCAGAAGAATCCGTCGATGCTGTCGCCTTGCAAAGGGCGCTCGGATTGGATCGACCTGCCACAAAACTTGGATATGCAGAGCGGGCATTTGGGACCTGCGATGTGGGTTATGGCTATTCGAAATCACACAATTGTCGACAGCTCTACATGGTGGTCGTGCACTTTCAGTTGATGTGTCGTGATTCGGAAGGAACAGTTTCGGAAATCGTTCGGCCAGCGGATCTGCAAGCGAATTCAAATCGAAATGTGCGTTGGAGTCTGAAGAATATGAATGGCGCCACCACGACGGATTATGAAGGAATGGGCCAGCTGCGGGTGATCAGCGCCCAGTCGCAAAAGCAACAGCGCCTCAAACTGACGGTGGAAAATGACTTTCTTTATTTGCGAGCGGGTGAAGTGAATAAAATCATCACGCCGCGATCTTGGTGTCGTTAAAATTGGCGTGAGCGTATTTTTCGATAAGCCGCGCGATAGTCTTTTCGCCAGTCCATGATTTTGATCGCGATCAGTACGAGCGTAACACCGCAAACCTGGCTGATTCTCATGAGGATGGATTCGCCGCCGCTCGGAATCAGCAATTTGCCGAACAACCCGATAATTCCGATGCACAGAATGATTTGCGGTCGAAATTCGTAAAACCACTCTTCTTTATTTTCAATCTGTTTCATCTTGTCCCCCGACTCCACATTAACTTTGCAATGACGGGACCAGTTCAAAGCCAACCTCTGCGAGAACAGCCTGACATGTTCATCAATTTTTAAACACCTGTTTAGAAACTGGTGAGCGTTCTCAAACTGATGCGATTTGAGAATTAAATCATGTTTTCTCAAAGTGAGACGCTATTCGAGAAGCAGGCTGACTTCTTCCCAGCGGCTGAAGCTGGATTCAAGCTCGACATCGATTTGGCGCTGCCGGTTTAGCAGATCTTGAATCAAAGACTTGTCGTTGTAGGTATCGGGATTCTGCATTTTCGCGCGCAGCTCTGCTTGTTCCGTCTCTAAAGCCGAAATCTTTTTTTCCAGTTTTTGTTTTTCTTGTTCCCAGGCGCGTTTTTGATTGTTCGAGGGACCCTTTTTGACTTCGCTGTTTGCAGCCGTCAAGTCCGCTTTTTTCACGGACAAAGCTTCTGCACTGGATAACGCTCCCGAAGCTTCTTTCAATTTTCGCTCGAGATAATCCGCATAAGTTTCCGTCAGGTGCAGCACCTGAGATCCCCCAACGTCCGGAATGATTTCCAGAACTTGATCCACGAGCGGAGATACGAACTCGCGGTCATGCGAGACCAAGCACAAGGTTCCGGAATAATCCTGAAGAGCATCCAGCAACACACCACGCGACTCTACATCCAAGTGATTGGTGGGTTCATCGAGCACTAAGAAATTTGAAGGAGACAGTAAGAGTTTGGCCAAGGCGACACGCGCTTTTTCACCGCCCGAGAGAACCTGACACTTTTTTTCGACCGAATCTCCGGTGAAAAGAAAGGCGCCCGCAATCGCCCGCACGTGAGAGATCGGCATGTCCGGCGCGACCGATTCGAGCTCTTGCAGGATCGTGTTTTTCATATTTAAAGTTTCGGCCTGCATTTGCGAGTAATAACCCACTTTGACTTCGTGGCCCAGTTTCACCAGGCCCTCGGAAGGCTTCTGCACTTGCGCCAATAATTTTAACAAGGTGGTCTTACCGGCTCCGTTGACGCCGACGATGGCCGTGCGCGTGCCTTTGCGCAAAAGCCAATTCAAATTTTTAAACACCGTTTTTTCACCGAAGCGAACCGCGGCATTTTCAACCAGGATCACGTCTTTCCCACTGTGGGGAGCGGGAGGAAACTGAAAGCGGACAGTCTGTCGATCTTCGGGGATTTCGATCCGCTCCATTTTTTCAAGCTGCTTCAAGCGACTTTGCGCTTGTCGGGCTTTTGTGGCCTTGGCACCGAAACGGGAAACAAAATTTTCGATCTCGGCAATTTTCGCCTGTTGACCCGCGTACTGCGCGCGCAAAACTTTGAGACGTTCTTCTTTCTGAATCGCGTAGGCGTCGAGATTTCCTTTGTAACTCCAAAGTTTTTTCTGATCGATCTCGATCACTTCGTTGACAATGCGATTTAGGAAAGCCGAATCGTGGCTGATCATCAGCAGGGCACCCTGAGTGCGTTTCAAAAATTCTTCGAGCCACAACACGGATTCGAGATCCAAGTGATTGGTCGGCTCATCCAGCAATAAAAGATCAGGGTCCATCAACAAAATTCGCGACAGGGCCACGCGCATCAGCCAGCCCCCGCTGAATTCAGAAAGTGATCGGGAAAAGTCGCTTGTCTTAAAGCCCATACCACCCAAGATGGCTTTCGCCCTGGATTCCAGGCGGTACTCGTCCAGATTTTCCAGCTCTTCCATGATACGGCCGTAGCGTTCGAGATCGGTGTCAGAAGCTTCGATCGAAAACTTGGCTTCCATTTCGGATTTTGCCTGTAACAGTTCATTGCGACGGCCATCGGTGCGCATCACTTCTTCAAGCACGGATCGGCCGGACATCTTGGGAATTTCTTGTGGCAGGTAACCGATTGCCAGGTGATTGGCTTTCGAGACCCGGCCTTCATCCGGACTTTCCAGGCCCATGATGATTTTGATCAGTGTGCTTTTGCCGGCGCCGTTCGGGCCGATCAGGGCGACGCGGGATCGGTGTCCGATATGGCCATCGGCGTTTTCAAATAGAACTTTCGAGCCGAATTGTTTGGATAGATTTTGCAGATGCAGCACGGTTCATGGACCCTTTGAAAGGCAAAAAAAAAGAGGCTGCATAACAACCTCTTTTTTTAAAGTTTTCAACTTTTAATACTATTTTGTGTTTGTGGTGTCCGCAATCCATTGAGCAACAGCGTTGACCTTGCTGTAAACGCCATACAGTTCAGGACGTGCACAACCTTGGCCCCAGCTCACAACGCCAACCAGGACGTTTTCGCCAGCTGCATTTTTCATGACCAATGGGCCACCGCTATCGCCTTGGCAAGCATCTTTGCCACCTTGAGCGTAACCAGCGCACAACATGCGGTCAGTGACTTGGTTGAAAGATTCGTAAACCTTAGCGCAAGTCGCTTGATCCACCAAAGGAACGGCCACTTTTTGCAATTTTTTAGAAACAGAAGAAGAGCTCTCTGTCAGAACGCCCCAACCTGCAGTTGTTGTCATCACTTGGCCACCAGAAGATGGAATATTGATTTCAGCCGTGTTGATCGCAACGGGTTTGAATTTTGACGGAGTTTCCAATTGGATCAAAGCATAGTCATAATCAACCGTGTTGCCGTCATATTGAGGGTGAGTAATGATCTTGCGAACTTTGAGAGTCTCAACACCAGTCATCACGCCTTGCTCATGCAAGCCAACCAAAACAGAGCTGATCGTTGTCGCTTGAGAGCAGTGACCCGCAGTCAGAACCCAGTCAGGCTTGATCAAAGATCCGCCGCAGAAGTGGCCATAGTAAGAGCTTTGCAGAGAAACGATGAATGGAAATTCACCTTTCACGGCTTCGCTTCCGCCCACGATGCGTGGCACGACGTTCAAATCCAAAGTTCCCATGTTTGCTGAAGCCGTCAGGCTCAGGGACATCAATAATGCTGTCCAAGTCATTCTCATTAGTTTCATTTTCCCTCCTGTTGGTTTTTTCTTCGCTAGGTCCCTGGAACAGAGTCATCCTTGATTACAGAGATTGCTCAGCGAAAACCCATGAATAAAAGTGATTTATTCGTGGTGTGACAAGCAGACCAAGGCAATACAGATTCGGTCAATGAAGTATCTTTGCAACGCAACGCCAAAGAGAGAAAAAAGAGGCAGTCTAAAAGCACTTGTTATCGTGCCCATAAAAAAACCTAGCTAAGACGACGCTTAGCTAGGTTTGAAGAAGTCCGAGATAGGAGTCCCGGTTCTTCGGCTTATACTTGTATCGGACGAATTGCAGGGTCTTCATCCAATCATCCGGGAGAGAGATATTCAATCTGGGTCCCGGTGAGATAAAGATGTGAATGTCTCTGATCCGGTCAACGTTGATCTTTAGCAGCCAAGCCGATGCTTGCTGATGCTAATGATGAGTTGGCTTTCTCGTTTTCTTTCGATGTGCGAGTGCCAAATCTTGATCCGTTTTCGCTTCCACTTCTTCGAGACCGCCGGGAGTGTCCTGGAAGGCCGCACCGATTTCGGTTCGCGGGCTGTCTTCGTCGCCTTGATTGCTCAGACCCATGATCGAAGATTCAATGGCATCCGCAGCTCGATCCATCTGCTCTTTGACATCGACTTCACCGCGCATGAAGGCCCCTGGCTCTTCTTCCAGAGATTCCATCGTTGTGCTCTTGGCGCCCATGTTTTCGTCTTGAGTCAGGCGATCGGTGAGACCCGTTTGATCTTGATCCGCGAGAATATCGGACTCGTCTTTCTTATTCTCAAAAATTTCGGCACCAGCACTTTGAGTGAAGCTTGCAGTTCCGTGTTGATTTGAAGCCATTGCAACCCCCTTGCATATTTATGCTGTTCATCAATTCTTCTGCTGGTCTAATTCTGCCAAATTCGTACCGCCATCAGTTCCAAGAGTGACAATGCTCATAGGAAAGTCGTCCTCCGTTGGGGCAGAAAGTCACGAATCTGCAGCTTTTTAGAACTCGGCGGCGCGAAATGGTTTGAGGATTTCAGAAACTTCGCGATCTGAAACGCGGGTAAAGTCGTTATAAAAACTGCTGACGCTTTCAAACTCGGCCGGAATTTCCAGGCAAACAACTTGATCCACCAAAGGTTTGATCCTTTCCAGTGCCGTCCGTGAAGCGACGGGAATCGCCAAAATAATTTTCCCCGGCTTGCGCCGACGAAGAAAGCGAACTGCCGCCATTGTCGAAGCGCCAGTCGTTAACCCATCATCCACCAAAATGACCGTGTGGTCCTGAATATTCGTGACGTGTGAGTCCGTTTTCCAGAGCCTTCGTTGTCGGGCCAACGACTTCTGCGCCTTGATCAGCAAGCGATCTTTATCCGATTTATCCAATTTCAAATCGGCAAACTGTTGTTCTTGCCATAATGGCGGACCTTCCTCGGCAATGGCTCCGAGTGCGACTTCGGGGTGCCGGGGAGCGGGTATTTTTTTGACCAACAAGAGATCCACTTCGGTTCCCAAAGCTTTGGCAATCGGAGCCGCAGTTGGAACTCCGCCTCGGGGGAGAGCAAAAACGTAGGGCTTTTCCTGGATCATTGGTTTTAATTTTTCGGCTAACAGTTGGCCGGCTTCAGTGCGATTTTTAAAGACATGGTCCACGGTTCATCCTTCTGCTATGACTTTGAACAAAGCTGCATATTGTTTGCCATCACATTGGCTTTTCAATAATGATAGGTCGGGGAAACTAACCCCTGCTATCTAACAATGAGGAAGCCATGAAGTGCCCTTGCGGAACCGGAAAAGAAATTGAAACTTGCTGCCAGCCCTTCATCGACGGGAGCGAACTGCCAGCCACGCCCGAACAGCTGATGCGCTCTCGGTATACGGCCTTTTGTCAACAAAACATGGCCTACATCGAAGAGACCACCGATCCGCAAACCAAGGGTGATTACGATATGAAGGCCAATGCAGACTGGGCCAAGAATTCGAAATTTCTAAAATTAGAAATTCTTCACTCTTCGCAAGAGGGTAACAAAGGCACCGTCGAATTCAAAGCTTGGTACCAAACGGGCGACGGCCCCGAAGAATTGCACCACGAGCTTTCAAAGTTTCGCAAACAAGCGGGTGTCTGGTACTTCCGCGATGCAAAAAGCAAATCAACCGTCAGCGAGAAAAAATCCTAAGAGCCAAGCATAAAAACATGAGGGTTTGAATTCCACTTCTGTAGAATGCAAAGAAAACACTTCATTGATCGTATTTGAGCGACCTGGTGGACCAGTCCTGATTCTGGGCACAGCCTTTAAACTAAATTATGAGAATGAATGTTTAGAACGAGCTTCCGGGTTGCTTCAAGAATTCAATTTCGGCCGGCGTGGAGACTCGTCCCAGAATTTCGTTGCGGTGGGGAAAGCGGCCAAATTTTTCGATGATATTTTTGTGGCGCATTTCAAAATCCAAGTTGGATTCCATGCCTTTTTCCGAAAACAGATTGACGGCAATTTGGTGGATGCTCAAGGATTCGCTGTGCATGAACGGCATGTACAGAAAAATTCTTTGAGACTGGGAGAGATTGCTTAAATGCAGTCCGGTGCGAATGCACTCTTGCGACATTGCCAAGGCCAACGGATCTTGCGCGAATGCCAGTGGCGAATCCCGAAACATATTCCTAGAAAACTGATCCAGTAATAAGACTTCTGCCAATCGTCCAGCCGTTGTTTCCCGCCAAGCAAAAAGTTCGCTCCGACTGGCTTTGAAATGCAAGCTCTCGAAACGCGAGCGCATTTGTTCATCCAATTTTGGATTTTTTTGAAACCACTGAGCAGGTTTGAGTTCATCAAACCAAAACGACAAAACAGAGTTTGCATTCATAGTCGATCCTTCCTGTTCAAGTTGGAACCGCTGGATTTTGCGGTCAACCAAATTCGAAAATTTTCCTTGATTGATCTTTAACAGGCGGAACAAAAAATGCACTCTTCATTCCGGTGTAGGGGAGGTCTGCCGTGGATACTGATAAGACGTTTTCAGGGGAAAGTATTTCGTATTGGATGGACACGGATCCATTTTTGCCCCCTCAGGGACAGAAAGATTCAACCTGCGAAATTTGCATTGTGGGTGCGGGGATCGCGGGACTGACAACGGCTTACCTGCTCGCCAAGGAAGGTCGGTCGGTGATCGTCGTTGACATGGGTCCCTTGGCCGGTGGACAAACCGGCCGCACAACAGCTCATCTCTCATGGGCCTTGGACGATCGTTTTTTCAATCTGGTCCGTTATCATGGTGAGAAAAAAACGGCTTTGCTCGGTCAAAGTCACCGCGAAGCGATCGATAAAATCGAAGCCATTGTTGCCGAGGAGCTCATTGATTGCGACTTTCAAAGAGTCGACGGTTATTTATTTTTAGATCCTGAAAAGTCTCCAGACTATCTTCAAAAAGAACTGGAGACCTTGCATCGTTTGGGATTTCAAAATGTTGAAATGAAAAACTCGATCCCAAATTTGTCTTTCGATTCGGGCCCAGCGATTCGCTTTCCGCAACAAGCGCAAATCCATCCCATGAAATACATGAACGGGCTGGCGCAAGCAATTGAACGCTACGGTGGCCAGATCTACATTCATTACAAAGTCGATAAGATCGAAAGTTCCCCCACGCCAAAAATCGTTTTGGAAGATGGTCATGTCATCACCGCTCAACAAATCATCGTGGCAACAAATACCCCGATTAATGACCGTTTCGCCATTCACACCAAACAAGCGCCATACCGCACTTACGTGGTGACCGCGAACATCCCCAAAAACAGTGTTCCGCTTGGGCTTTACTGGGATACCTATGATCCTTATCATTACGTGCGAATTGCGAGCGATGAAGAGTCAGACATTTATGATTTGCTGATCATTGGTGGTGAAGACCACAAGACCGGGCAAGACCATGCGCCAGAAAAACACTTTATCAATCTGGAAGCCTGGGCCCGCCAACACTTTCCGATGATTTTATCTTTTCAATATCGATGGTCTGGCCAAGTTTGGGAGCCGAACGACGGTGTCGCCTTTATTGGCAAAAATCCGGGCGAGGAAAACGTCTACATCGTCACGGGTGATTCGGGCCAGGGCATGACCCACGGTACGATCGCCGGCGTCTTGCTGACGGATCTTTTGCAAGGCCGCTCAAATCCGTACGTCGAAATTTACGATCCTTCCCGTAAGATGATCAACGCGAGCCTAGAATTCTTGAAAGAAAATTTGAACGTCGCTTGGCAGTATGCTGATTACATCAAAGGTTCGGAAACGCACGATATCGACAGCATTCCCAACGGTGAAGGGGCCGTCATCCAAAAAGGTCTGCGCAAAGTGGCCGTCTCTAAAAATGCTCAGGGTCAAGTGACCGAACTGTCGGCCGTGTGTCCGCATTTGGGCGGAATTGTTCATTGGAATACGGTGGAAAAATCTTGGGACTGCCCTTGCCACGGGTCTCGATTCGCCGTTGACGGGAGCGTGATGAATGGACCGGCATTAAGTGGATTGGAAGGCGGCGAAGGGGCATTGAAGATCAATTCGATTCCGCCACCACAGGATACTTCGGATGAATATCCGGATCCTCTGGCGCCGCCGCCACCGAATATTCCTGAACCCCGATACTAGAAATCCTTTTCTTCGCCGGCAGGTGCGGGCTGCGCCGGAAAAACATAGAGATCGAAAACTGCGACGGCGGCAGAAACAAACATGGGACCCAAGAACAAACCGGGCAATCCCAGAATTACAATGGCGCCAATGATCGCGAATAACATGATAATGGAGTTGATATCTTGATCACCGCGGACCAACCAAGGGCGAATGAAATTATCGATTGTACCAGAGAAGACGCCGACAATGACGTAACCTAAAGCAATCGCGTAATTGCCTTTGACCGCACTGATAAAGGCCAGAAAAAATCCGACCGGCGCGGCCCCTAAAATCGGAATGAATGAGAAAATAAATGTCACCAGGAAAATCAGAAACACATGTTTCGAGCCTAAAACCAGAGAGCCAACGGCCACACTGAGCGCTTGGACGCCGCCCACCATGATCGAGCCAATCAGAGTCGAATAACAAGCTTGCTGGAATGTGGGAATCAGTTGATTCAACTCATGGCTGGGAAGGAGCTGATTTTTCGTCAGTAAGAATCGAATCTTTCTTCCTTCTGCTAAAAACAAATAAAGGGCACAGCAAAAAATGAAAAGTGAAAGAATGATATCCGGTAACTGGGTGGCAAGTGAGGTCGAGAATCCCATGACCTTGGCGCCAATCCCCGAAAAAAGTTGATTGGTAAAGGCACCCAGATCAACGCTGTCATTGAGATTGAATCTTTCCAACATGCCATTGATCCAACCAAGGGCCACATCTTTACTTTGCATCAGATCGGTATAAAGATCGGAGTGCTGAAAACCTTCCGAGCTCATGTCGTGGATTAAGCCGTAGATACTGTAAAACAAAAGTCCAATAGGCAGGATGATCGCGAAAATCAGTCCGATCAAAGTGACGGCCACCCATCCACGCCGACGGAAAAATTTCTTTCCGCTCAGGTATTGGGTCAAAGGCGACAGGGCAAACGCAAAAAATGCAGCTAACAGTATTTCTTTAACAAAAGGTAAGAAAAGCATCAGGCACGCCAGGCCTGTCAGAATGATCAATATCCAGCGAAAGATTTTTTGTCGGTCCATACTCTACTGGTAGCTTAGATCTAGCGCTGGGGGTAGCGGGACAAGGCGATGGCGCGCTGTATTTGAAATTAATGTGGCAGATTCACCTTTCGATGTTCACCGAGACGAGCGGGCTGTCCCGATAAAATGGCCTTCGCGAAGCCCACTAATTTCACGATCATATTTGAAGGTGAGTCCCAGTATTCGGCGCTTTCGACATGCACTTTGATCAAAATCAAATCTGGATCTTCAAGACCCAAGGGAAACCACGCTTTATAAAGAGGACTCCAAAGCTCTTCAAATTTATGGTGATCAGGAACGATTTGCGCGCGGCCCGAAACAGAAACATAGCGATTCTCGTTGGGCTCTGAATAAGTCACGTTGACATGTTGATCGGCTTCAATGGAACGGATTTTTCCCGAGGAGCGGCTTGAAAAAAACCAAAGGTCGCCGTCGAATTCGACTTGTTGGCACGCCATCGGTCGGCTGTACAGGCTGCCATCGAGGTCGACTGTGGTAAACATCGCAAACTTAATATCCCGAATCAGTTCCGCCAGTCTTTGGACGCTTTCGTTCATAAATCCTCCTTCCGCCATCATACAAAGGGGGGACATGTAGATTGAAATAAAAATAGAATGTATTTTGCGCATTCAGCTTGTCATTTTGACTCGGAAATTTAATGCAAAGCAGCTTCTGAGATTCCTGAAGGAGAGCCTTTTTTGTTGAATGTTAAGACTAAAATGGTCAATCCTTCTTTGGGGGAATATGCGTCGGTTTTGGAAGGATCTTTCGGTATCGAAAAAGCTCTACGTCGTTGTTGGAGTGATGGCGCTGCTCATTGCGACAGAGTTATTTACCTTGCTATTTGCAATGAACATATTATCGGCAGTTCGTTCCTTTGTTGGCGGTGAAGGCCTTTGGTCAAAGGCGCAAAAAAATGCGATTTACAGCCTGCAACGATACGTCGCGACCGGCGACGCCAAGTATTACGAAGCGTTTAACAATGAAATCAAAGTGCCTTTGGGTGATCGGCACGCGCGCCATGAATTGGAAAAACCGAATCCAAATCTTGAGCAAGTGCGGGCTGGTTTTGTACAAGGCAAAATTCATTCAGATGACGTTCCTGGCGTCATTTCCCTGATTCAAAAGTTTCACTCGAATCGTTACATTGCTGAAGCTTTGACCATTTGGAAAGATGCGGATGTGATGTTTGATGACCTGATCACGTCTGCTCAGGAATTAAATATTTTGATTTCTTCTGGCAAAGGAAGTCCTGAAAAAATCCATCAGACATTTGCCAAAATCGATCAGACCAATGCTGATCTGACGGTGCTGGAAGAAAAATTTTCGGCCGTTTTGGGTGAAGGTTCACGGTGGATGGAACGAGCGTTGATGCTGCTTTTGGTCTTGGCCGTTCTGACCGTTGAATCCACTGGCTTGCTATTGACCATCACCTTCAGTCGGAACTTGAACCGCAGTTTGAATGAACTGAGTGAAACAGCCCACGAAGTCGGTCAGGGAAATTTTACCAAAATGGCGCCGGTCCGGTCGCGGGATGAGCTGGGGCAGCTGGCCGAAGCCATTAACAAAATGATTCAAGATCTTAAAAAAAATACAGGTCGGCGCGTGAAAGCCGAAAATGCGAATCAGGTGAAAACCTTGTTTTTGGCGAGCATGAGCCATGAAATCCGCACGCCACTGGGCGTGATTTTGGGATTGGCGGATATTCTCAAGGATCCAAATCTCAATCGTGCAGATCAAATGAAATACATCGAGACGATTGAAAAGACTGGGCAAAATCTGACACGCATCCTCAATGATATTTTGGATATTTCCAAAGTTGAAACCGGTCATTTTGAAATCGAAAAGACGGTGTTCTCTATTTCTGAATTCCTGAAAGACCTGGAAGCCATGATGCAGGTGAAGGCGCAAAAAGACGGCAATCAGCTTAAATTTGTGCGAAGGGGTGAGGCACGGGACCGAGTGGTGACAGATCGAATTCGATTGCGTCAGGTTCTGGTCAACCTTATAAATAATGCGCTTAAGTTCACCCAAAACGGTTCGGTAACGGTTTCTTATTGGGAAAAGGATCGAATGATTCATTTCGAAATCAAAGACACCGGGGTGGGAATTGCACCCGAATCGCAAGCGCACTTGTTTCAAGCATTTTATCAAGCTGAAGAAGGAGCGTTGCAACCGGAAGGCACGGGACTTGGGTTGGTTTTGGCGAAAAGATTGGCACAGGCCCTTGGGGGAGATGTCAATTTACAAGAAAGCTATGTTCAGAGCGGTTCCACTTTTCTAGTGACCGTTCATAATGATCATATAGAAGAGAGTCGTAAGATGTCGGAGCCGAAAGCAATGAACGGAACAACAGCCACCGAAGGCATATTGACGGGAAAGAAAGTTTTGGTTGTCGAAGATGTTTTGGACAATCAAATGCTGACCAAACTTTATCTCGCGCGAAAAGGGATGGAAGTTCAATTTGCGAATAATGGAGTTGAAGGTGTTCAGAAAGCTTTGGATCAAGATTTCGATCTGATCCTGATGGATATGCAAATGCCCGTGATGGATGGCTACACAGCCACGAAGCAATTGCGTGACAAGGGTTACGGAAAACCGATTATCGCTTTGACTGCCCACGCGATGAAAGAAGATCGCGAACGATGCTTGCAATCTGGTTGCGATGATTATCTGACAAAACCTTTGGATTCAAATGCGCTCTATGGCGCTATCTCGAAAAATCTCGAACGCGGCCACAAGCCACCGAACCCAGACAAGGGTTCTTCGATTCAATAATTCGTGACAATACGAGCGTGCTCGAGCCCCGTAATGGGCGCTCGAGGCAAAACCGCAGGGCCAAAGCTTACTCGGCAACCAAACCTGTGAAGGTCAGACGAAACGCTGAATTTGAATTCGCGCAAGTGTTGGGTCCATTCACGTTTTGCATTTCCATCGTGCCTTTCACCTGATTGTAAACTTGTGTCATCATCGCGCAATTGTCGAAACTGCGAACGCTGATTTGTTTCCAGTTTGCCAAAACAGCGGGGCTGGCGTCGGCAGCGGGGTGAAGAACTTCGTAGCTCATGCTGATAAAAGCAGGCATCGACATAGCGGGATTGAAGGTGTCCAGACCGCCCGTGCAGCGAACGTCAACGTGGGTTGCACCCATGCGTTCCAACTGATCTTGAATTTCAGATTCTGCGCTTGAGCAGTTGTAATAAACTTTTTCGCCCGGAACGAAATTTTCTTTCAAAGTGAAGTTTTGCGTGTGAGCCATGGGTGCCGCCGAAACCGAAGCTTGAGCGATGCTAAGACCCAGAGACAAAGAGAGAAACAAAAATGCTTTGACCATAAAGAACCTCCTAGTTGTCGAAAAATTATCAAGAATTTGGAAACAACAAAAGGAAATCAGAAGGTGCATCGCATGAGATTTCAACGTCGCTCAGAATCAAACGCGACGAATGCAAAGCCATGCGCCGAAATTGATAAAGCTCAGAAATTTTTTGATTGTATTTTGGATTTCCATAGCGCGGATCGCCGATCAATGCGCGACCATGCAAAGCGCAATGTTTGCGAATTTGATGTTGGCGGCCGGTGTGAATCTGAAACTCGGCCCAGGAAAAATAGTTTGATTGTCGTAACACTTTGAAAGACGTTTCGCAGGGCTTGCGATCTTGCGCCAGGCCTACAGGATTTTTTTGGCCCTCGCCCTTATCGCTCAAAGGATCGTTCCAAATTCCGCTGCCGGGCAATTTGCCGGCGACAACGCCTTGATAATATTTCGATACAATTCGCTCTTGAAACTGTGCTGCCAAGCGAGCCGCAGACCGATCAGTCAGCGCGAGAATTTGAATGCCGCTGGTTTCTTTGTCCAATCGATGCACCGGATAAAGGGACGAGGTGTTCAACTGGATGGAAAGAATCGTCAAAAGATTTTCGCCATCTTCCGTATTGTGAATCGAAAGACCCGGCGGTTTATTGACGGCTAGCCAGTCGGCTTCTTGATGCAAGACCGGAATGGTCATGTCTTGATCCTCTCTTTGGAAAAGGCGATGATCGCAGGACTATGTCACACCTTTTCTCTTCTCTTCAACTGCGCAGTCTGAAATTTAAAAATCGAATCTTTGTTTCGCCGATGTGTCAGTACTCTTCGGAAAACGGGATGGCTCAGAACTGGCACTTGGTGCATCTCGGCGGTTTTGCCGTCGGTGGTGCAGCCCTGGTGATGACGGAAGCGACAGCGGTTTCGCCCGAGGCAAGAATTTCGCCTGATGATTTGGGCCTGTGGAGTGACGACCACGCCAGAGCCCTGAAGCCGGTGATTGAATTTATTCACTCGCAAGCTGCCGTCAGTGCGGTTCAGCTTGCTCATGCCGGAAGGAAAGCTTCGACCGCTTCTCCCTGGAAAGGCGCAAAACCAGTTGCGCCAGACAAAGGTGGGTGGATTCCGGTGGCTCCCAGTGCCTTACCCTATCGCGTTGGTTACCCAACCCCAACCGAGCTGAACAATGAAGGTCTCAAAAAAGTTGAGAATGATTTTTTGCAGGCGGCGCAACGAGCCCGCTCCATCGGCGTGCAAGTGATCGAAGTTCACATGGCGCATGGATACCTGTTTCATGAATTTTTATCGCCGCTATCGAATCACCGGCATGATTCGTATGGTGGTTCATTGGAAAACCGCATGCGCTTTCCTTTGCAAGTTTTTGAAAAATTGCGGGCTTTTTGGCCTTCAGATTTGCCGGTTTTTGTTCGCATTTCTGCCAGCGACTGGGTTCAAGGCGGCTGGGATCTCGAGCAAAGTGTCGTGCTTTGCCGTGAATTGAAAAAACGGGGAGCCGATTTGATCGACGTGTCCAGCGGCGGTTTGTCGCCAGAGCAAAAAATTGAAAACAAGCCTTTGTATCAAGTTCCCTTCGCAGAAGGCGTGCGGCAGCAAGCGGACATTCCGACGGGTGCCGTCGGGCTGATCACCCAGCCCGAGCAGGCTGAGCAAATCATCACGAACAAACAGGCCGACGTGATTTTTCTGGCGCGCGAATTTTTACGAGATCCGCACTGGCCACTGCGGGCAGCGCAAAAACTGGGGGCCGAAATTTCGTGGCCGGTGCAATACGATCGGGCGAAACCGTATGACCTATGATCCGAAGCTTTTCCAAAATGGAAAGCGCGCGTTGGCCAAAGATCCGGCTCTAAAAGCACTGTTTGCCCGTCATGATAAATTTAAATTTGAGCCAGGCGAGCGGCGATCGCCATTTGAATCACTGGTGCGTGCCATTGCCCACCAACAGCTGCATGGCAAAGCGGCGGAAACCATATTGGGCAGAATGCTGGCGCTCTTTCCGGGAAAAGAATTTCCGTCGCCGGATGATCTGCTGGGGCTGGAAGAAACGCAGCTCAGACAGTGTGGATTTTCTGCTTCGAAAACGCGATCGATTCGCGATATCGCAGCCCACACCCAATTGGGAGTGGTGCCAACCTCAAAGGAAATCATTCATCTCACGAACGAGGAGATCATCAGCCGATTGATCAAAATTTTTGGTGTCGGACGTTGGACGGTCGAGATGCTATTGATCTTTCAGCTGGGGCGATTGGACGTTTGGCCCGTCGATGATTTCGGCGTGCGCAAAGGCTATCAGGTCTGGCAGCGAAAACGAAAAATGCCAACGGCCAAAGACTTGAAAAAAATTGAAAAGAAATTTGCGCCATATCAAACTATTGTCTCGCTGTATCTATGGCGAGAAGCGGATCTGGCCAAAATTAAAAAATAGGAACAGAATGCAGCTCAACCATTAGAATGAGCTTTATTTCGAGTGAGAATTCTTCACCCTACAAAGGAGAAATGAAAATGAAATTGTATTTTTCAACTGGTGCCTGTTCATTAGCGCCCCATATCTTGTTGAAAGCGGCCGGAGCAACGTTCGAAGCGGTCCGCATCGACATGAAAACGAAAACGACCGCCGGTGGAGAGGATTACAATAAAATCAATCCCAAGTCCCAGGTTCCGGCCCTGCAAACAATGGATGGTCAGCTGTTGACCGAAAATGCCGTGATTCTGCAATACATCTCGGATCAATTCCCCGAGAAAAATCTGCTGCCTGCCGTTGGCTCTTGGGAGCGCTACCGCGCCAATGAATGGTTGAATTACGTGGCGACCGAACTGCATAAGGGCATGGGTCTTCTGTTTGCGGCAGATCGTTTGGTTTCCGATAAGCAGGGCAATACCGAGCTGAAGGAAAATCAGAAAAAAGGTCTGGCGAAAAAATTCGATTACCTGTCACAACATCTGAAAGACCATCCCTTTATTTTGGGAAAACATTTTTCAGCTGTTGATGCTTATGCTTTCACCATCCTGAATTGGCATGGCTTTCTGCAAGTCGATTTGACCAAGTGGCCAGTGTTGATGGCTTACATGGAAAAAATGAAAGCTCATTCACCGGTCCACGCGGCGATGAAGGGCGAAGGTCTGTTGTAAGATTTAGAATGTCAGAGTCCGCATTGCGAAGCGGACTCTGGGATTTAAAAAGGGCGCGATTATCGTTCGATGATCGCCGCCACTCCCATGCCGCCGGCGGTACAGATTGAAATCAACCCGCGGCCGGATCCTTTTTGATCGATCATCTTCGCTAATGTCGAGACGATACGTGCTCCGGTCGCACCGAACGGGTGACCCAAAGCCACGCTTCCGCCTTTGATATTCATTTTGGAACGATCAATAGAGCCCATCGGTTTATCGCGGCCCAATTTCTTTCGGCAGTACTCGGCATCTTCCCACGCTTTCAGGGTGCAAAGAACCTGACCGGCAAAAGCTTCGTGAATTTCGTAAAAATCAAAATCCTGTAGCGTCAGTCCATTTCGTTTCAACAGTTCTGAAACCGCCATGGTGGGCGCCATCAATAACCCTTCGCCGTGAACGTAATCCACCGCCGCCGCCTGACAATCGATGAAATGGGCCAGCACCGGCAATCCATTTTTTTGCGCGTACTCGTCGGATGCCAGCAGCACGGCCGCGGCGCCGTCGGTCAGTGGGCTTGCATTTCCCGCCGTGATGGTTCCTTTACCCGAGAAATCAAAAGCGGGCTTCAGTTTAGACAGTTTATCCATCGAAGTGTCGGGACGAACGAAGGTGTCTTTTTGCAGGCCTTTGAATTCGATCAAAAGATCTTTATAGAAGCCAGCTTCGTAAGCGCTGGCCGCTGATTTGTGGCTCTGAAGCGCGACTTCATCTTGTTCGCGCTGCGAGATTTTCCAGTCTTGAACCATCAGTTCACAGTGCTCGCCCATGGATTTGCCGGTGCGGGGTTCGCGAACGGCGGGAAAGCTTGGTTTCAAATCATGCGGGGTGATCTTCAAAAGACTTAAGACTTTTTCAACCGGCGTTCCGGCTTTACGGGCGTCCAAAAGTTTCCACGAAAATTCGCGCTGAAATTCGATCGGCAGATCGCTGTTGGTGTCGACACCGCCGGCAATGCCGACTTCGATTTGGCCCAGGGCAATTTTCATGGCGAGATGATTGGTGGTCTCGAGACTGGTTCCGCAAGCCCGCTGAACATTGTAAGCTGGAGTGTCGGGGTGAAGTCCGGTGCCCAAGATGACCTCACGAGAAAGGTTCCAATCTGAAGAGTGGTTCATCACTCCGCCAAAAGCCGCATCTCCGAGGAGCTTGCCCTCGAGCTTGTACTTTTGCACAAGAGCCTGCACCACGGCCGTCATCAATTCCTGATTGGGCACCCGTGCATAGTGTCCCGAGGATTTGGTGAAAGGTGTTCTGAGGCCGCCGATGATTGCAACTTTGTGGGATGATTTCATAGTGAAGCTCCTTCGCCTGATAGCTTGATCCAAGGATGGCACCGGCAGGTCGGTCGGGGCAAGGACATCCGTTAACGCGCTGACAATCCGTCGCGGCAAGCTCGGCCTTGCTGCTGAAATAGTTTGAATTCAGTTTGGCAGTGACGTTTTTGCGCTCTGAGAACTGTACTGCTTCAGCTGAAATGCATTCTGTGTTGATTGATGTGGACAATTTGAAACACGAAAAGCAGTTTTACGTTAAAGACTGTCAATTACCGCCGGCGGAGCTAAATACTTTTAGCGCTTGCGAAGAGTTCGCGACATCGCTGAAAAATCAACACAGACGAGCCGATCAGCGATATACTGAGTGAGTTCTCAGGGGAAAATTCAAGTTCACACTCACGTTGATGTTACAGTTCAGGGAAAGCTTTTAGACGAGAACTCAAGTTGCGCTTCATGTTGCCACTTTCCCTTCCCCACCCTCTTCTTTCAAATGCAATCGTTGTCTTTTTGGAATGTGCGCACCGAGAGAGTGAGGGGCAGGCCGCGGGCCTGCTTTTTCTTCTAACGTTCTTAAGAATTTTGGCAGCGGGCCGGGGCGTCCGCGTTCATAGTCTTTGGCCAAAGAGGTCTTCAGGTCCCAGCTTTTTGCTTCAAAAAAGGCCAGCAGGGATTCGAACAGCTTCAACAAGTGGATCGAGTGCGCGGTTTCGTGCCGTTGATTTAAAAAGTCCGTCAGCTCCCAATAAAAATTGAAGAGCGATCCCGCCGTTTGTTCGCAGTGTTGGCGAATCTGCAAAGCCGTGTCCTGAAAATTACCGCTATTGGCGATGAGATCCCAGTATTTTGAAAATTTCTGAAATTTTAAAATCGTTTCGGCAGGCATGGTCTTATTTTTCAGGATCTGAAAAGGTGGTTGAACATCATACACCATTTCCCATTCGCGGTCGTGGCGAATGATCGGCGTGCCTTTCAATCGCTTGAGAATTCCCACTTGGATTTCGTCGGGTTTCAAAGTCGCCAACTGGTCAAAGCCCATGGCGAAACTTTCGAGCGTCTCGCCAGGCAGACCCGCAATCAGATCAACGTGCGTGTGCACCCCGGTGTGTTCGCGCAAATAGTTTAAATTCTCGCGAACTTTTTGGTAATCTTGGCGACGACTGACCAAAGCGGCGACCGCCGGATTCCAGGTCTGCACGCCGATTTCAAATTGCAGGCTGCCGGCAGGAAATTGCCGAATCAAGACCTTGAGTTCTTCGGGCAATCGATCCGGCACCATTTCGAAATGCAGAAACAGCCCAAGCTGAATTCGGTCCAGAAAAAATTGAAGAATCTTGGTGCTGATGCTGGGACTGAGGTTAAAGGTGCGATCAATAAATTTAAACTGGCGCGTGCCGCTTTCGATTAATTTTTCGAGATCCCCCAGAAAAGAGTCCAATGGGAAGTTGCGCACGGACTTGTCTAAAGAAGACAGACAGTATTCGCATTTATAGGGACAGCCCCGCGAAGCTTCAACGTAGACGATTCGATTCTGGATGTCATTGGTATCGTAAAGACCGTAAGGGGAAACAATTTGAGAAATCTCTGGCAGCGGACCCGAAATGATTTTCTGTTCCGGCCGTTTCTGTTCGCCCAAAACCTGGTGGCAAAAATCGCGAAATAAGAAATCCGCTTCGCCGCAGATGACATGATCGGCAAGCTGGCAGATTTTTTGTGAAGCCGTTTCAAAGCTGACTTCGGGGCCGCCAAGCACCACCAGAATTTCGGGATGCTGTGCTTTCAAAATTTCGACCACGGGTCGGGTCTGTTCGGTGTTCCAGATGTAAACACCAAAGCCAATGATCTTTGGATTGTCGGCAACCAAGGCCGCCACGATTTCGGCGGCAGGTTTATGAATCGTGAATTCCTGAATGCGCGCGCGGGATTTGTAATCTCCCAAATTGGCGTGCAAGTAGCGCAGGCCAAAAGCCGTGTGTTTATAGCTCGAGTTCAATGTTGTCAGGATGATATCGGTCACGGAATTGTCTTCTGGCAAAGGCCGTTTTATTCGCCGATGATCTTTACCAGGATTCTTTTCTCGCGTCGACCGTCGAATTCACCGTAAAAAATTTGCTCCCAGGTGCCAAAATCCAGTTGTCCTTTGGTGATGGCCACGACCACCTCTCGACCCATGATTTGCCTCTTGATATGGGCGTCGGCATTGTCTTCGCCGGTGTCATTGTGACTGTATTGCTTAATAGGTGCGTGCGGGGCTAATTTTTCGAGCCAAACCTTGAAATCATGATGCAAGCCGGACTCGTCATCGTTGATGAAAACCGAAGAAGAGATGTGCATGGAATTGACAAGACACAAACCTTCTTGGATACCGCTCGACTGAAGCGCCTGCTCCACCTGAGGTGTCAGATTCAAAAAACCGAATCGTTCTGGATGATGGATCTTGATGATTTGGCGATATGATTTCATAGTTAAGAGAAGTATGAAAGAACCGCACTTAGCCATTCAAGAAAAGATTGCCGAGCAAGTCGCCTTTGACCTGCAACGGCAGTTTGGACCCGACTTTCAATATGCTTGGGTCGTCCATCAAAGTCGTCTGTACTTCGCTCGCTGTCCCAAAGACATTTCGGGGCCGACCTGCGCAACGACGAAGCTGATCCAATTTTTATTCGACGAATTCGTCGATCAATCCTTTTTCATTCTTCGCAACCGAATTTTCACCACGGAAAAATTAAATTCGATGTCCGAGGGCATGGTGCAGTTGGCGGCAAAGCGGGCGACGGGTGGCGTGCAACCTCGAGATCATCTGGCGGAAGTCCCGAAAGAGATGCTCGAGATGGGTTCCAAGGATCAGCATTTTTTCAAATCGCGGTTCGATGACAAAGTCGATTGGAAAGCGCCCGAGTGGGTGCACGATGCGATCGAAGCACAGTACTATTTGCAAGATCTGGTGACCCAGATTCCGCGCGGCCAGGTCCTGCACGATTTCAATCGGCCGATTGCCGTTTTGATCTGCGCTCCTAGCGGTAAGCTATTGTCGTGGGCGATCAATAACAATTCGAAGAACAAAACTTTACATGCCGAGGTTTCGGCGGTGCTTAAATACTTTGAAACCTTTGGGCAAAAATTGCCGAAACAGGCGCGCATTTACGTGTCGATGAAGCCATGTCGCATGTGTGCGGGAATGATTGTCGAAATGGCGGAAGATCCCGACAGCCTTCGGGTTGTCTATTTCCAAGATGATCCCGGCCCTTTAGCGCAGAACACAGAGCTTGAAAAACGAAAATTGCTCCAGCACTATCAGCTGGGATGATCGCACACGAATTAGAAGAAACATTGAAAAAAGATATTCCCATCGCAGCGGAAATGGGAATTCAGGATCTGCAGATTCAGGATTATAAACTGACTCTGAAGCTTCCGCTTTCACCCAATATCAATCACAAGCAGACCATGTTTGGCGGCAGCCTTTATGCGGCCGGAGCACTGGCTTGTTATGGGCTTTTTCTGGCGGGGCTGCGCGGGCAATCCATTCTGACCAATGATATCGTGATCTCCGAAGGCGGCATGAAATACATGGCGCCGGTCGATCGGGATGCGATCATTCAGGCACAGTGGAATTCAGAAGCCGAGATGAAAAAGTTTTTTCAAAGTCTGAAAGCCAAAAGCAAGGCCCGCGTCTTGATGCGGGCCCAGGTGTTGCTCGGTGATCAGGTCTGTGCCGAATTTTCAGGGCACTTTGTCGCTCAGCTCAAAGGCTGATTCGGAATCTTCGATAGATAGGACTCGTCAATCGTTTCGAGCGGCAGCGACATCGCTTCATTTCGCTCTTTTTCGCAAAGAACGGTCGAGAGATATCTTTCGGTCGAGCTGGGAATCACGCAGACAATGATCTTTCCTTTGTTTTCGGGTTTTGCGGCGATTCGCAAAGCGATGGCGATGGCCGCACCCGAGCTGATGCCAACCGGGATGCCCTCTTCGCGAATCACTTTCTTCGCCATGGCAACGGATTCTTCACTCGAGATTTTCTCGACGGCGTCGATCATTTTTTGGTCTAAGACCGGCGGGATGAATCCGGCGCCCAAGCCTTGAATTTTATGCGGGCCTGGCTTTTCACCGCTCAAGACGGCGCTTTCCGAAGGTTCGATCGCGATCATTTGCACCGAAGGCTTTTTGGATTTTAAAACTTGTCCCACGCCGGTCAGGGTGCCACCGGTGCCAACACCCGAGACGACGATGTCGACTTTGCCGTCGGTATCGTGCCAGATTTCCAGCGCCGTGGTCTCGCGGTGAATTTCGGGATTGTCCGGATTTTCAAACTGTCGTGCGAGAAAATAATTTCGATCTTTTTCCGCAAGCTCCATGGATTTGGCGATCGCGCCCTTCATGCCCATGGCGCCCGGGGTGAGCAAAAGTTTGGCTCCCAACATCAACAACAGTGTTCTTCGCTCTTGAGACATCGTCTCGGGCATCACGAGCGTCAGGGGATATCCTTTCGAGGCGCAAACAAAAGCCAGAGCGATGCCGGTGTTTCCACTGGTGGGCTCTAAGACGGTCATGCCCTTTTTCAAGCGACCGGTGATTTCCGCGCGCTCGATCATGTTCAAACCAATACGGTCTTTCACCGAGCTCAGGGGATTGAAAAATTCCAGCTTCAGTAAAATTTTGGCGGGCAAATCTTTGCCGATTCGTTGCATTTCGACCAAGGGTGTTTGGCCGATTGTTTTGGTGATGTCTGAATATGTTTTCATGATGTCAGAAACCTCTCTTTCAAGAGAGATTCTGAACCAACTGATCAAATCGGAGGAGTCCTAACTCGGTACATCTCGATTGCCACTGTGGGTTGCGAGGAAAAAATGTCTCGAGCATTTGCTCGGGATCTTTGCGAATCAAAGCTTTCAACACTTTTGTCGATGAATATGTGCCAAACTCTTGGAAAACATGGGAGCACTTCCAACGCTTTTTCAAAAGCTGCGAAACGGGACCTTCCGCACGGTAAGCCCCTTTGGTTCGTCCCGGCCAAACCAATGGTGATTGGAAAGCAGCCTTGAAGAAAGCTTCTTCAGCCTCGCTTTCAAAACCGTCGACGATCAATGACTCTGCTCCCATTTTTCCAAGGCCTGAATGCACGTCTAAGACAAAGAGCTCGGCATCGGGCGCAATCAGGGACTCTAAAGTTTGCCGCAATGAAATCAGCTCGGGCTGCAGTTCGTGGCCCGCAAAAAATAATGAGTGGGGATCTTCGGTTTGTCCACCGGCTGCACTGATAGACGCGTGTTGCAGCCCTTTGCGAAAGACCAGCGCCGCAATGGGGCCGGCATCCAAATAGTTGCCGGTCTCAAAAAAGGCTTTGAATATTTTGAAATCTGGATTTTCGATCTGGTACCTTGGCAGTGAGTTTCGATTTAAATCCACGTTGTTCTGATTGGTTCGTAAATTGTTCGCTTTGCCAAAGGGATTTACGACATGCACGACGACGACTTGAAATGGGAGATTGGACAAAGACTTCTTTAAAATCTCTTGCTGGATCATGGACCCGACATAGCCTTCAACGCCGTGAACGCCGCTGATGTGAACCAAACACTTTTTCTTTTTCTCTTTCGAGTAAAAGTAGTCCGTCGTTCCACCGGCATGGGTGATTGACACATGTTGAAGATCGGTTTGCGGAAACATAGCCAAATGATATGCCGAGAGAAGCTCAGAAAAAAGCGATGTTTTTAGAAAGAGAAATCAATCAGCCAAAAAGAATGCAGGAAATCAAATGTGGCTGCGGTGTTCCGGGTGAAGCTCAACCTCAGGCAGAATAAACTTGGACCGGTTGCCCCTAAAATTGAATTTGGACTTTGCAAAAGGAAGTGCAGACTGAGGGCAGAAAAACGACGTCTCGTGGGAGACGTCGTGAGAGCTGAAATCTATTTCACTGCGAATGAGGACATGTTGGCGAAGCTCGAAGTCCAGCCAGCATCAGCAGCTGTGTTCCAAGCGTAAACGCGCCAGAAATAATGCAGGCCTGGTTTCAAATCTGAAACTTGTATTGAAGTCTCTTTCACAAAATCTTTTGTCGGGCCTTCAACCAACCATTTGAAATTTGGATCGGTTGCGACCTGCACGCGATAAGACTCGGCACCCGGAACGGCTTTCCATTTCAATGTCACCGAAGTTCCGGTCACGGTTGAAAGCGCTTTGGGCTCAAGCAATTCGACCATCGGCAAACGAGTGGCTTTGCTTTTGTCGGCTTGCTTTTTAGGGAAAAAATCAGGCTTCTCGTGATTTTCTTCGGTCATGTGTTTGGGCTCTTCTTTTGGCTCTTCGGCACGAACGTGAAGGCCAACAACCAGGAATCCGAGCACAAAAAGGAGGTTTTTGAACGTTGTCATGGATTACATTCCTTTCAATGATTTCAAGCCCTTAAATTAGGGGAGGCGGGGGAAAATCTCAATCGGAAAGAGCTTCCCTTGTGCCGGTTTATAAGCCGTGTTACAACCCAGAGCAATTCAGTTTTGTGGATGATCGCCGTCATGCTTTGTGGAACGTCAGTTGGAGCACGAGGGAGGAAAGTCCGGACTCCGTAGGGTAGCGCAAAGGGTAACGCCCTTCCAGGCTGCAGGCTTTAAACCCTGCAGGCTGAGGAACAGTGGAACAGAGAGAATGTCCAGGGCAATGACCTCGGTACCGGGAACGGGAGGACCGAGCGACCCGAAAGGGTGGTCGCAAGACCAGCTGCTGGAGTGAAAACAGCAAAACTCTGCGCGGAGCAAGACCAAATAGGGAAGCACAGAAAGCACGACCCGTGCAGAGCTTCCGGGTCAGGTCGCTTGAGGTCGTCAGCAATGGCGATCCTAGAGGAATGATCATCCATCTGGTTTCAGTGGGACTGAGACCGTTGGACAGAATCCGGCTTACAGCAAAACCGAATATCCCATTTTCGCCTGCAAAGGCGGATCTCGTGTGACCCCCGCAGGCTAAACCTGACGGGGGTTTCCTTTTTGGGGCACCTGCAGACAAAATCGAACAGGGGTTTCTTTGTAGCACTTTGAGCTCGACGTTATCCGCCTAAGTTGAGAGGGAGTCGGGAATTCGCCTCAGTTTTAAGTCAACCAATTGGTTGATCTAAAATGAAGGGCGAAAATTTAAGGGTGATCTGGGTTCAAATTGGACCGAAGAGATCAAACTTTCATGGAATTGTATTTCTGCCTGTCCCAGGACAGATGAACTCCGAGGCTCAAATAAATCGACAGCATTTGCCAGGTGGACCTGGTCTTTCATCCACAAACTGCGCGCGACGGTCCTGACCCCTCGGTCAATTTAAGACCTTGGGCCAATTGAAAGCCCTTGCACAACCGATACACTGAAAGAGTCAAAAGACATCATATTCCATGGAGGGATCGTGAAGTATTTGTACTTAGTCTTATCGACTTTGTTTGTGATTTCGTGTTCGTCAGTTGGGGGCCGTCATCCCAACTCGGAACCAAAACCAAAACACATCGTGATCACCTTGCATGGCGTGCGCGGAAATGCGGAATCCTATGGGGATTTTCACAGCATCGTGAGACCAACTCTCGAGAAGATTGATCCTTCTTATGAAGTCGAGACGCACAATTGGACTTATCCCGTTGGTAAAATGGTGGAAGAGCCAGGTGGTAAGGTCACCGAGTGGACTCCGCACGAGATTGCCAATAAGTTGAATCAAGAATTCTTCTTGGGCGGGAACGGCGTGGCTCCAAAAATACCGAGCCTGGGACCGCAGGATAAAATCTCATTCGTCGCTTACTCGATGGGTGGATTGATGATCATGTCTTGGTACTACGACACCATGTTCAACTTTGCCAATCAGCCGAAGCTTCGTTATTCGGAAGTGGATCACCAGAAACTTTTGGGAATCCTTGAAAGAGTCGAAAACGTCATCGGCTTGGGTGCGGTGTACTGGGGATCTTTGGACGCTGAATTAGGATGGTCAGTTCTTGATAAGGGAAATTTAAGCGAAATCCGCAAGGCTGTTCCGAAGATCGAGAAGCTGTGCCTGACGCCGGTTGCGCAAAAAATCATCTCGGACACGAGCTATACCAGCCAATTGGTATCAAGCCTTCCGTTTATCGGTAAGGATGCGACCGCGCAGGAAAAACGGGATCGTGTTGTTCGCGATTCAATCGTTGCGACTTGTGAGGCCGTCGATCTTTTGAAAAATAAGGCCAGCCTGGTGACGAAGAATTTAACTTCGGTCAACGGTATGATCCTAGGCAAAGTGAAAGACATCATGACAAGTCTCGGAAATGTCAGCCCTCGTGAAATGAACAACATGCGTTTGACCAGCACTTCGATCAATGACATGCGCATTGGCCGAATCAAGCACATGATCAACCCAGAATTGCGCAACCGATTCAAAACTCGATGGACCAGCATTGTCGGTGTGTTTCCGTGTCTTGGAAAAAGAGACAAGGGCCTGACCTGCCACGATTTGCCAGAGGACTTTAAGGCGATGAACGATGGTCTCGTGACTTTGTTCTCGGGATTGAATCGACGCGAGACCGATGGACCGGTGATCAGCCCGAGCGCGGTCGCGGACTTTATGTATTATTCAGAAGCGGCCGGGAACGAATCTCGCTCGATTTCTTTTGAGCAATTTCACAACACCATGGATGATTCAAAAACAGCTTCCGTGGCGAACCAAGAAATCTTCGTCGAAAACATGCATGCGACCGTGGCCCCAGCACTGGAAGCTTTGCCAGGCCTATTGCACAAAGCCGGCCTCAGTCTTTCAGGGCAGATGCGTGGTTTTGATGCCAGCCTTGGGACAGACGTGGTGATCGTCAATAAAGAGTGTGCGGATCCGGATGCTTGTAAACATCCGAACTATAAACACATTCTTCAGGCGCTGTCTCGTTGCGAAGTGGGACCGACGGCGAACACCTATTGCAATCAAGACCTGATGAACAAGTTTTATCACGTCACGGAAGCCGGCAAACGTCTTGATGATAACAATGCTTTGCGGGACGAGTTGGGAAGCTTTGTGCTGACCTTGAACATTCGCTTGCCTAAGAATTTTCAAATGACGGCGGAGCAAAAAGAAAATCTCATGCAGTACTTCAAATTCCAATTCGTCGATCATGGCGCTGGTGTTTGGAACGAAAATCGCCTGGATCTGAACATGAATCCTTACGAGCTGCAAATCGCTCGTCCCAGCGAGGTCATCAGTTCCTATGCGGACCTGGCGTCTTATGCGGACAGCAAGGTGCTGCGCGTGTTTTTCGTGGGTCGCATGAAAGCCAAGCCTGAGCAACAAGCGGTTGGTGAAGCGGCTATTCGCGAAGGTGTGCCGGTGCGATTCGAGGTTGCTTTACCGGGCGTGAAGAGCCGACGAGTGGTCGCGAAAGTGAAATCGACATACTCAACATATGTCGACATGTTCATGAAGTAAGTTTGAAATCAGAATCAATCGGGATATTGGATCAATATCCCGATTGCAGCAGAATGTACGTGTAAATTTTCTTTTGTGCCTGTCGAAGGCTATCGACATTCAGAATTCCGTACAGACGGGTCAATTCAGCATCCAAGATCACTTCCCAATGCTCTAAATTCAAAACATCTTTGTGGATCTGAAGATTCAACATGCTGCGATTGCGGGTCACAAGGGTCGCCAGACCGGCCGGATTCAATGCCGAATCGACCGTGACGATTCCGTCGGAAGGCTCGTTGATCAAAGCTTGGAAAGGCACCAGCGGCGTCGAAAGAATTCGCCAGTCCCAGAACGCCAGACCCGTTGGTTGATAGCCGCCAAAGACGTCCAACCGCAAAGGATGTTTGAATTGCAGACTGCTCAAGAAGTTTTGCACCGGAGCTTCGCGCAGACCCATCAGATTTCGCAGACAAAATGGTGCCGTCAGCGTCTCGATCGGAATGCCTTGCTCTTCGATGGCGGCGAACAGGCGCATGCCACGGAATGGCGTGCTGACCGTGATCACTTGATTGATCGGCAGATCCGAATAAGCGGCGGCATACAACGAGTACAAACCACCGGCGCTGTGGGCGAGGAGAGTGATGGGTTTACCGCCAAAGTCTTTCTGGTGAGCTTTCAGGAAGTTGATCAATCGGGTGCCATTATCAGAGACGCTGCCAACCGGGTTGAGATTATCAACGACCAAGAGCTTGGTGGCGATGGCTGAGAGCTGGCGAACGATGTCGTGGCTGAAGTAGGGTTGGGCCCAAGGGTCGCCGAAATGATCTGGGGCCGGAATGGCCGAGTTGAAGAAGCCCGGAACCAAAACCAGGTTGGTGAGAGCCGCTTGTGCGCTAAGACCCAAACAGAAAACAAACGCAAAAAGAATCTTATTCATAAATCCCCCCAAGCACGGTATCGATTTTGGACTTTGCCCATATCGAGTCAATCACAGACTCTGGTCGTGCCCCCTTTTGCGACGCAATGACTGTCCGAATCGGTTAAAATGAATAAGAATAATGCGTCTCAGACGAGACGCATTATTGCTGCAATGTTTCTTGGTGGAAATGATTCTGGTTTAAGGATTGTAGATTTTTGAACAGCTCATGCGCAGAGGTGAAAGCACGACGGGTGATTGTCGTTGGAAAAAAGTTTCACGGCGGAGATCCAATTTTTCCTGCGGAGACATTTCTTTCGTGCCGCTGGCCTCTTGAGCCTTCACGTACTTTTCTTCGTTCTGTTTCCATTTCTGAATCAGCTTCTCGACTTGCTCTTCGCTGTAGATTTGTTTGAACACGCCGGCTTCGCGAAGTTTTTCAAAGACGTTGTCGAATTGCCAGAACTTGGCGTCTTTCATGTCTTCATCTGTCAGACGCAGATTGCCCATTGGTTTTTCAAGCAGTCCCAATTTATACAACGGCCAGGTGACCCGGTAACTAGCGTAATCAAGAACGATGTATTTGAAAAGACTCAACATGAACATTCGGCGTTCACCTTTGGTGACCTGAACTTTGCGAATGTTGTTGTCCATTTGATCCAGATCTTCGAATAAATTCTTCGCGTCTTTGCTGAGGAATTTAAAGATTCGAATCAGCGATGTGGTTTGGTCCAAAGTGTGCGGGGCTAAGCCAAACATTTTTTGGCGGGCCATTTGCCATTTGGTGGCTTGAATTTTTGCCTCTGGGACTTGGTAAAGACGTTCGGTTTCAAAGGACTGCTTTGCACCTGGCTCGACATCATGGTCACCCAGCGCTGGCTTCGGAATGACTTTTGCGCACAACTCGCGAAGCATTTCGTCGACCATTTTTTTATGATCGATCTGCGGCAAGATATCGGCGGCGACAACCGTGACCTTCGAACCATTTTTTCCCTTCAGCGTGACGGATTCGGGGACATGGCCATACTTTTCGATCACCTTGCTGGTGTTGATGAGCTCGGCCCGTTTCGCCGGGTCTAAAGAGTAAACGTGTTCAATGATCGCTCGCATGAGCTCGTACCCATCACGTGTTTGACCATCTTTTTGTTTCTCGAAAAAAAGATGCTTCAGATTTTCGAAAACATATGGTGCGAGCTGTTCGGTAGCGGTGCCTTCTTTGAGCATGTTATCGATGATCAAACGAACCGCTTCGCCAGTGTACAAAGGATCACGGTGGGGAATCGAAGAATCGATGGCTTTAATGTTAGGATTGTTGACGTAAGCTTCGTACAGCTCATCCTGATTCAGCGTGCGATTCATTTTGCCCTGATCGTTGACGACGATATCGGTCAAAGCAGACGCCGGTAAGACTTCGCGAATGCGGATGATGGCGTGAAACAATTTTTTTCGCATTTCATTGTGCTTTTCAATAAACATCCAAGGACGGTCCGGCCAGTGACCACGATCACCATGGCCGGTGATGTAATTGAAACCTTCATGCGCGTAGGAATCCATCAACACGTGCAAGGCGGCTCCCATCAAGTAGGGATTTCCGGTTTTCAAGGCTTCGTTGAAAATTTCATTAGCCACCATGCTGTCGCGGACGGCGACGTTCGTTGCATTTTTCATATCGCCATGGGCCGCGGAATTTTCATCCTTCGTCAGTTTGGTCCACAGTGCCGACAAAGGAGAGACGCCCTTTGTTGGAAAGTGCATCATCCGGCTGACCCGCGCATGCATTCCCAAAATTGGATTCATGGCTGAATTGAATTTGCTGGTATCAACCCACTGAGCGTAAGCTGCCAATCTTTCGGCGACCGCCGGATGGATGCCGGCAAAGATCAGTTTCGTTTCGGTCTCGTAGAAATGAGTTTCAAATCCGTAGGCCTGAGCTTTTTGCGAGGGCATCGCCAACAGTAAGACAGAGGCTGCTGAAAGCAGGGTCTTTTTGAATGCAGACTGAATGTTCCAAGTCGTCATATTGAAGGCTCCGATGGCTCATATTAAAGTAGGGCCACTGCATACCATTCAAAACTCTGACCAAGTTCTAACAGGTTTTAAACAAAGATTTCATGGTTGAACTGTCTACAGTTTTGACAGTGGCCCCTTATGGGCCAAGATGAAGGTCCTGAATTTCCAGACCAGGTGACCTTGCACCGCATGCGGATCGTGACGCGGCATTGGCAAAACTTGGGTCTAGATTTCAATGCAAACTCGAAAACTTCCCGATTGGTAAATTTGAATTTGTTAACCTGTTTCAGTGTTCCAACTGAATCAAAGAGGTCTAGAAATGAATCGTTTATTCATGGTTCTATGCAGCCTAGTTTTGCTTGCCTGCAATTCCAGTCAGCCGAAAGAAGAAGCAGAACGTACTCCGGCATCGGCTCAGTACACCAATCAATATGATGGAGAACTGGGTCAGTACTTGGCGCAAGATCCTTTTTCTCGCGATGGTTACGATCACAATCAAGACGGAAGCTACAGCAATCGGCACTTTCAGTTTGGAAAAAGTCTACCGAAAGATCAGGAAATCAAAGAGCTTGCAGGTCGCGAGATTTGGTTCAAGTCTGCGCCGAATGAACGCTTTCACACTTATTATTTTCCGCAAAAATTGGGTTCGCCGATCGCGTGGTACAAAATCTTGCGCGCCGATCGCCATGACAAACGCTTTCAGAATTTTGGTTTGATCAATGATCCGGATTGCTGCGTTCCCGGAGTGAACTGCGCCGATAAAAAACTGACCTACCACGGCCAAGCTCCTAGCATGAATGATACTTTTGGATGGGAGTATTGCGCCGGTGACGAAGCACTTTTGGATGCGGTGAAAAATAAAACGGCGTGGAAAGATCCGGCCTGCGAAAATCCGATCGTGAAAGCGGCCGATGGTTTGGATCAAAAACCTCGTGAAGACCGCTGCGAGCTGGCTTTCGGAAATCCGACCGGTGCCGTGGGTTACCGAAAATTTCCGAATCCTCGATTCAATCTGGCTCGCTGGAATAAAATCGGCGGCTGGGATGGATACGAGAAAAAGATGACTGAAAGCGAAGTCGACGCTTCAATCGAACCGCCTTTCCGCGTCGGTAAAGCCTGTGCTTCTTGTCACGCGGCTTTCGATCCATTGAATCCACCCGCGGATATTCACAATCCGACCTGGAGAAACATCAAAGGGGAAACTGGAAATCAGTACCTGAATATTTCTTCGATCCTGGGAAGCGGGGCCAAAGAAAACACGATTGAATATCAGATGTTCGTGCACACGCGTGCCGGAACAGTGGACACTTCGGCGGTCCCCCATGATTTCGTCAACAATCCTGGAACCATCAATGCTTTGATCAATATTGAACAAAGACAAAGCGAAACGGCATTTGATGAAAAGGTCAGTCGTTGGGACAACGTCGACACTTGTGCGCCAGGTCCGAATTGTCAGGTGATCAAATACAAAAATGGCGGCGTCAAATACTGGGAATTCCACAAGTCAAAACCGATGAAGGTCATGCACATCTTAAAGGGTGGCGAGGATTCGGTCGGCTCTGACCTGGCGGCCCAACGGGTTTACGTTAATATCGGAATGTGCGCCGAGCAATGCTGGGTGAATCACCTGAGCAATTTGCGGGAATTGGATCCGGCCCAACGAGGTTACACTCAGACACCATTTGATATTCGCCAATGCCGTCAAGATTGTGCAAGTTGGCGTGCGAACGAAGATCGCATCAAAGATGTTTTTGATTACATCTTGTCTCGACGTCCAACGGATCTGAAAGATGCGACGTTGGCCGATAAGGACTTTAAGAAAGTGGCCGCTCCGGCACGGGATATGGAATTGGCCAAATTTTTGGATGAACGATACGGCGGCCAAGGATTGGTCGAAGCGGGTCGCCAGGTGTTCGCGGAAAACTGTGCGGGTTGCCACTCGTCGCAAAATCCGAATAAGAATGACATGACCCAGGATGATGTGTCGCTGAATGCGGACTTTTTCAAGAAGACGACTTTGAAAAATGGCGAAATTCTTCGCGCCGATTGGATGGGGAATGACAAGTCCACGCCGGTCGAGCGAGTCCGCACTTACAAGTGCCGCTCCCTGCACAGCAACCACATGGTCGGCCATGTTTGGGATCAATTCGCTTCGGATACTTATCATGAGCGAAAAACATCCCTGGTTGGAATCCGTTCCGAGAAACAAGCAGGCGGTCGCGGTTATTATCGAAACATCTCGTTGTTGAATCTGTGGGCGCACGCTCCGTTCTTGCATAACAATTCGGTGGGACCTGAAATTTGCGGCTACGATTCGGATCCAAATTTCAATCCTTGGCGTTCGACCATCGATGGCCGTCAGACGGATCCTGCGAAGAAATACACTTGCGATCGAAACTTTGATCCGACGACCGATGGACGTTTGAAATTGTTTGAAGCATCGGTCGATGAGCTGCTGACACCTTCCGAGCAACGCCGCAAGAAAGTTGCGTTGACCGACAAAGCGATCCGCTTCCCGCTGGCGATGAGCTTGAATCTTTTCAAGACTGCCGAACCTTTGTTCATTGAATTCCCGGTCGGAATTCCGGTGACCCAGTTGGCCAGCTTCGATATCAAAGCTTTTTCCAGCGATCTGTTAGGCGCGATGGAAAAATACGAAGCGATGGTAGCGGCCGAGCAGATTCAAGACGCGGACCAAAAGGCCAAGGCGAAAAATGCGACTTGGACCGAGTTTTATAAATACTGGCTGAGCCGGGTGAACAACGACACGACGGCGGCGACCGATTTGTCCGCGGCAAGTGTTGCGACCTTCACCACTTTTCGCAGCATGATGGCTTTGGATATCAAGAAAAAGTTGGAAGTTTACCGCAATGAATTCGCGGCCGGCCAAAATGAAAGACTGAAAACCTATCTGAAATATTATTCGAACTGTGATGCATACCAAGAAAATGGTGGTCACGATTTCGGAACTGAACTTTCAGCGGACGCGAAGGTTGCTTTGAAGGCCTTCCTGGCGACACTCTAAGGGGATGACAAGATGAAAACAATATTATCAGCTCTGGTGATACTCGCGGGTTCGGCTTCTCAGGCCGCCTTCCAGGTTTACAACCAAACGATGATCAGCGGAAAAACCGTGAGCTTCGTGACCCTGAAAGACGGCACGGCCAAAGGCATGGACCGCGCGCTCTTCAGCAAACTTCCGGCCAATCAAAAGCCGGATCAAGCCCTTTTGCAAAATCAGTATCCACTGACCGAGCAAGAGCGAAACGCGATCACCGCTGAAGACATCAAACGGATGACCCAAGAGGAAATCGATCAGCTGTACATTCGCTTGGAATCAGGCCCGATCATTCCGGGCGCCTACAACGGTTCAGTCGTTCAAAATAGCGAGCTTGCGAAAGATATCAAGAAAAGTGCTTACACGAAAATCGCCGGTGACTTTCCGGCTTTGGGAATGTTCGCGAAGCTCTTTTGTTCCAACCGCGATCCGGTCGAGTGCCTGGCCGAAACCATTTGGAGCGGAAAAAGAATTTATCCTCAGAACGCCGAGGGTGAATACATGCTTCGCAACGCGATCGAGTACGCGACTTACGCCAGCGTGCAAACCTTGACCGGAAATCCGCTCAATACCGTCGGTCAGTTGTTTGGAAATATCACGGATGTGTTGGGAATCACCAAAGATAAAGTGGCGGACAAGGTGATCTTTCCGGGAACCAATAAAATCAGCGCCATGATTTTTCCCGCCCATGTTTATTGCGGGCAAAGTCTGTTGGATCATCGACGGGAATCGGTCATCATCGATTACGCTTGGGGCAAGTCATTCGAGCCTTACAATAAAGATGTGGATATCCTGGCTGGGCCTGGTTACCTGAACATTCGCGACGAAGTCCGCATGATCAAACCAGGATTGTATCTCGGACGCGCTTACACCAACAAAATTTTCTTGCTGAATTTTGTTCTGCAAAATTCTGAACCGGTAGGAGTCGCTGCCAACGCATGCTTCGATGGAAAAAGCACTCGGTAATTAAAGCCGCGGCCCTGACCGGCCTTGCGGTCGGAGGGCTCTGGTTTTTTAATCCGGAACATTCGAAGGTCATAGCTCCTGAGCGGGCGCCAGCCGGAGCGCCCATCACCGATTTTTCGCCAGAGCAAATCAACAAAGCGGAATGGTCCGTCTCGGCGTTGGATTTTGAAACTTCGAATCCAGGTCGCGGCCGCTCTTATTTTGATACTGTTTTTTCCCAAATGAACGGCGATCAACGAATCTACAACGTCCCTTATCCCTTTCAAAAAGTTTTGGACCGGGTGAACCAGTATATGGGTTACTCGGGACAAACAGACAATGACAATGCCTTGAAGACGGTGCTGTTTCCTCTTGGCCGTTCTTTACAGCGAAATGCGGCGCTGGGTGGAAATGCCAATGCAGCCTATGACATCAATTTATTCTTTCGCTATCCACGGGTTGTCGTTGGCATCGATCGAGAGACGAAGGATGCGAACAATCCCCTGGCGTTGAATCTGAAAGGGCGGATGTACCTGGGGTTTCATGAAAGATCCAAAGTCATCGAAGCCATTTCTTACAATGATCAAGAGGGCCGCTTCGAATACCAAGTCGTTCGCGATTACGAAGCGGGCAAGACCCCGAAAGTCGTTTACGCCAATCGCCAGGTTTGTTTGGGCTGCCACCAAAATCAAACACCAATTTTTTCCACCGGTCCTTGGCAAGAGACGAACGCGCATCTGCCAATTTATTCAGTGCTTGAAAAACAAATGCAGACCGCCTTCGGTGACGTGCCTTGTGATGGCTCTCGCACTCAGCCCTATTGTTACACCGGCACCGGCGCCAATAAAAAATATCAATACTTTGGCGCGCCAACCCGGGTGGATACGGCCGTTCCGTACGCGATTGATACTTTGACCGACAAAAACAATTACTTTCACGCGTTTCAGAAAATGTGGCTGACCCTGTGTCAGACTGATGATTGCCAGAAGAAAAACTTGAAATCGATTTTGACCTATTTGTTGAATGGACAAGAGGGCGTGTTCCAACCGAAAAGTGCCAAAGACAACGAGCTTGTGGCGTTTGAGGGTCGCTTTCGCCAAAGGTTCCCGAACGGCATGAAGATCCCGAGCGCCAACATCCCCAATCGGGATCCGCTGCAAGATCGCAAAAAAACCCAGGCCGAGATCGAAGCCAGCATGAAGAACGTCGACGGAGCCATTCACGCCAGCCTTCAGGATGTGATCTCTCGTTCGGCGGTGTCGGGAGAATTCGAACCGTTGATGGTCCGGGGTCCTTCGGAACTGTGGTTGGGAACCGAACCAGATAAACGCAACACCAATCTGATGCAGGTGGGATTCGCAAATCTTTTCTCAGCTCAAGACGCTCGCCTGATTGATTCTTGGATCATCCAGAAAACGAACAGTGCGCAGATGCCTTCTTGGCAACTGCAGGGAGATTGCCAGATTCAAAAGTCTGAGGCGGCTGGCGGCATTGAAATCCAGATGACCTGTCAGCCGAAAGGCAAAGCGGGCTTGGCATTGGAGACGGGATATTTTCAGATCCAGGGGCAAAAAGTGCAGACTGGACTGATGGAAAACTTGTTTCTATATGGAGCTGGCGCTGATTGTGACTGGCAAGCCAGTCAGGACATTGAAAATCGCGTGAATGGCACCGCCTGCCCCGCGGTGATCCAAACCGAAGTGCAGGGCAGTCTCAACGGGGATATCCTGACTTTGCAGCCGTATCATTTGAAAACCGGTGTCAGTGCGCGTTTGATCGATGGCCGTCGTGTCGCCAAAATCCAGGTGAACCTCAAAACCAACCAGCTGCAAGTCATGATCGTGGATGACATCTCGATCTTGGATCCGATTTTAGCGCCTTCCATGGGAACGCCCTTCAATCGGACTGCAATCATGAAAAGCTTGGCCACAGGATTGGGAGTCAAATTCATCGATCCGGATGCGGGCATGGCGACACTGGAAAAAAATATTGAAGCGGATGTTTTCACTCCGGATCAGATTTTAGCGGCTTATAAAAATCCGGTGAACGCTTTCATTCATAGCTGCGGAATGTGCCACCATAATTTCGAAGGTGTGCCGCCCGCGTTCTTGGGCTTGAAGCAGGCTTCGACGGACTTGGTCGGCAAGTGTCAGCGCATCGAAATGTGCGCGCCCCGAATGTTGTACCGATTGAAGATGCGAAACTGTGCGCCTGAGCAGATTGCTGCTTTGAAAAAGAATCCGATGCCGCTCGCAAATTTTTTCAGTTCCACCAAAGTCGACATCGCCACCTGGCAAAAGACCGTGGCGCCGCAGCTGATTCAATTCGCGACCAAATTGGTGCGACCGGCCGAAGTGGTGAGCTATATGGTTTCGCAAGGTGTGGATAAAGCCGTGGCCCAGTCGACAGTGAACGAGCTCACTCAGTCCAATTGCCCGAATGTGGATTACAAGAATTACGAGAATCTACCCCGATGCGAGTTCGCGCAGCTCAAGGCAGATTCAAGTTGCGGCAGCCTTATGACAGCTTTCGGAAATAATTAACGAGAAACACATAAGTCGGAATCAAGAAGACGCCCATCCCTAACAAAGTGAAGAAGATGGGTGCCGAGAAGAAATCCGAAATCGGATAGGTCACGCCGGAATGCCATTCAGCTCCGGTACCGGCGTAAAAGAATCGCTTGTAACCGGTGCCGTCCCAGCCAACCACCAAGACGAATAACATCGCCAGGTGAGACCAGATCGTTTGCCACATGGCCGCTTTTTGATTTCCCTTGCGAATGAAATGATAGGTCACCCAAAAGCCCAAAATTCCTTGCGTGATATTGGTGACCGCGAAAATGCAGACCAGCCATGCCGGCAGCGACAGGTGATTTTCGGCGACAAACATGGTTTCCCAGCCCGGAAAATTCCACAGCAGGTAAATTCCCGAGGGCGAAAAGAAAATCGCGGTCCACAGAAGGCTCAGGGTGAAGGCCGGATTTTTCCAGAAGACCGTCTCTTTTTTCAGTGTTTGGCTCGCGGCCAATGCCAAGCCGGCATTGAGACCATAGGACCAAAAAACATCGACCTGAACCATGTAAGACCTCCGAATTGCGATCATGGGATAGGACCCATATGTAGTGGGTCTCGGATGGCAAGACAAGCCTGTAAGTTCGATTTTTGCTCTTTTAATGGGCGATTAAAGGCTCGTGCGTTTTTGGGCGTAGACCAGAAGCTCTTTGCCATTGCGGCGCTCGATTGATTGGTGCCAGCGGCCCCAGAAAACGAATTGGAAATTTTTCTTCAGGCGCTGGCGCAGTTCCCATTCGCTGCCACCGAAAGGCGGATCCATCCGTCTTTCCATCGCGAAGAAAACGCCAAACAAAAAGCCCCCTGGAATCAAAAGCCGCAGCCACGTGTTCACCAGATCATTTCGTTTCGAAGGATCAATCGCGCAGTAACAGGTGTGCTCGAAAATAATGTCGAAGCTGCCATCAAATTCGTGGCCCATCTTGAAGATGTCTTTTTCAAGCCAAGTGATATTGGTCAGGTGACCGTACTTGGCTTTGCCCCGTGCCAGGGCTTCCGGAGAAATATCAACCGCCGTCACCACATGCCCTTGTTCAGCAAAGTGAGCGGCATCATTGCCACTGCCACAGCCCAAAATCAGGATGCGAGATTTGGGAAGCTTCAATCGCGGCAGCATGTCCACCAAAGCGGGAGCGGGTTGATTCAGTTCCCACTTGGGCTCTTCGGTTTTGTAAATGTGGCTCCAATACTTTTCGGTGCGGACATCGGGACGAGCTTGGAACCAACCGGGAACTGCGAGCCGATGGCCATTGATGGTCACCGAATCGTCATCGAATTCGTCCACGAGATTGAAAAATTCGGCTTGGGCTTTGCGGGAAAAAACGAAAGGGATGCCCGATAAAGTAAGACCATGAAAACGATCCCACTCGTCAACAGACAGTGTTGCTGGATCGAAAGGAAGCTCGAGGCTGTAGGGCAAAAGGATGCGCCAACCAGAAGCCAATTTCAAAACCTGGGCGGCAACGTAAGGCTCGTCAAAGGCTTCAATCAAGGCGACCGTGTCTTGCAAGCTGGTTTGAAACGCGCCGTTCTCGGCAAATTTGATATTTCTTAAAAGCTCGGCGCCGGTCTTGACGTCGGTGACACGCACTTCGCCAAAAAGAGGATAACCCTCTTCATCGATGGCGATGTATTTGTCAGGCAGACTCATTCGTGAGGCTCTTCCGTTTTTGGAGCTTCCGGATTTTCGGTTGTGGCCGGAGCCTGTTCGTTGGTCGTCGCCGGTGCGGTCGTTGATTCTTCGCTGGCTTTCGAAGAGCCCGTCACGATCGTCGCATCGTCAAATTGAATGGCGTCGCTCGAAGCATGAACGTCGGACAAAACCCAGTGGTCATCACCTTCCGCCGTTGCGCCCTTGCGCTCAAGGATCGCATCGCCATGAATTTCAGAAGACACGATTCCGGATTCGGTATTGTCTTTGAAAGAGTAAATGAAAAACGCTTTCACTTTTTCGGAAGACATCACTTCGGTCCAAATTTTTTCAACAATGATTTCGGAAGCGGTTGGTTTCTTCGCTTTGATGGTCTCGGTGATCAAAGCTGCGAGCTTTTCTTGGATGCCGGAATGCGTCTCGAAGCTGATGTCCGATTTCGAGTGCACTAGATTCCAGGTCCATGCCAAAGCGATCGTGAAAAGAACCAAACTGACGTATTTCATGCGCGTAATCCTTGTATCCTCTAGGTATCATCTACATGCAAACAGACTTGAATTCGAGAGCAATTTCAGCTTAGCTCTCTAGTCATGACATTGCGTGATTTTCAACGGGACTTCAATAAGAACTTCAACAAGATAACCGATCTGGTGGAGAGCGTAGTGGTTGATGTTGCCGAGCAGGTGACATCCCCCCGAACGAAAAAGGTCTTAAACTCTGCGTTAGATGTGATTCGCCCTCATTTTCTTAGTTTGGGTGCACGAATTTCGGTCTTGTCTCCGGCAAAAATCCAGCTGACGTTGCCGCGCAAGGCTCGCAACTTGGATGAGCACGGACAGATTCTTCCGGGTGTGCAGGTATCAGCCGCGGTCGAGGCCTATCGCCTGTTGTGGAAACGAAATGCGCCGGAAGGTGAATTTCAAATCATCATCAAAAATGTTCAGTCGCGATTTCTGAAATTCACGAAAGATGATCTCAAGGTTCGTGGTGAGCTGGGGGATCTATCCCGTGAAGCCCGCATCGCGGAGCTTGAGAAAAACAAACGAAGTCGTCACCAAATGACCCTGCACATTTTCGACAGCCAGGATCAGATCTGCACCGAAGTCGAAATCGAAAGCGAATTGCTGTTCAAAGAACTGCTAGAATGGAAATAACATGTCCGTGATTCAATCAGAGTTCGATCTGAACTCGCGCGAATTTCAAGAAAATCGGGAAGCCATGTTGGGCACCTTGGCCGAGTGGAAAAAGCGCATCGATCAAACCAAATTGGGCGGTGGCCGCGAAGCCATGGAAAAACACAAATCCCGCGGCAAGCTGACGGCGCGCGAGCGCATCGAAGCTTTGTTGGACGCCGGAACGTCGTTTCTTGAATTCTCGACCTTAGCCGCTTGGGACATGTATGAAGGCCAAGCCCCGGCCGCGGGCGTGATCACCGGCATCGGTGTCATTTCCGGCACCGAGTGCGTGATCGTCGCCAACGATGCGACGGTCAAGGGTGGGACCTATTTCCCGATGACCGTGAAGAAACATTTGCGCGCGCAAGAGATCGCTTATGAAAACGGTCTCCCCTGTATTTACCTGGTCGATAGCGGCGGTGCTTTCTTGCCAATGCAGGCGGATGTGTTTCCGGACCGCGATCATTTTGGTCGCATTTTCTACAATCAAGCTCGCATGTCGGCGGCCGGCATCCCACAAATTTCCGTGGTGATGGGTTCCTGCACGGCCGGTGGCGCCTACGTCCCCGCCATGAGTGACGAGAACGTCATCGTCAAAGACAACGGAACGATTTTCTTGGGTGGGCCTCCGCTCGTGAAAGCGGCAACGGGCGAAGAAGTGTCCGCTCAGGATTTGGGTGGTGCCGCTGTTCACTGTGAAATTTCAGGAGTGACGGATCACTTTGCTGAAAACGATGAACACGCCATCGAAATTTTAAAAAGCATCGTTTCGCATTTGAACAAGCGCTGTGTGGTGGCGATGAAAACGCAGACTCCGGAAGAGCCAGTCTACGATGCCAAAGAAATCTACGGCATCATTTCCAAAGATCCGCGCGTGCCTTACGACGTGCGCGAGATCATCGCCCGCATCGTGGACGGCAGCAAATTTCATGAATTCAAACATAACTATGGTCGCACCTTGGTCTGTGGCTTCGCCCACATCTGGGGGATGCCGGTTGGAATCATCGCCAACAACGGAGTGCTGTTCAGCGAGTCCGCTCTCAAGGCCGCGCATTTTATTGAGCTTTGTGAACAGCGCCAGATCCCGCTCGTGTTTTTGCAAAACATCACCGGCTTTATGGTCGGGCAGAAATATGAAAATGAAGGCATCGCCAAGCATGGCGCCAAAATGGTGATGGCGGTTTCAAACGCGCGCGTGCCGAAATTCACCGTGGTGATTGGTGGCTCTTACGGCGCTGGCAATTACGGCATGTGCGGACGCGCCTTTCAACCGCGACAGTTGTGGATGTGGCCGAACGCGCGCATTTCCGTGATGGGCGGCGAGCAAGCGGCAAATGTTTTATTAACCGTAAAGATGGATCAGCTAGCGGCCAAGGGCGAAAAGATGAGTCCCGAGGCGCAAGTCGAATTCAAGCGTCCAACGTTGGAAAAATACGACAAAGAAAGCTCGGCCTATTATTCGAGCGCTCGGCTTTGGGATGATGGAATCATCGATCCGGTCGACACCCGGCGGGTCTTGGCCCTGGGAATTGCGGCAAGCCTGAACAAAGACTGGGGTCCCCAGGTGCAAGGCGTTTTTCGAATGTAAGGTTCGTGCAGAAAGAAGCAAGTCATGTTGAAAATTACCGAAGAAAAAAATATCGCTCTTGTCAGTCTCAATCGGCCTGATGTTCGAAATGCATTTGATCCGGCCTTGATTCAGAAACTGACCGAAACTTTTCAGGATCTCTCACGCAGAAACGATCTGCGGGCGATCGTGCTGTCTGGCGAAGGGAAAGTTTTCTGTGCCGGTGCCGATCTCAATTGGATGAAGAGCATGGTGGATTACAGCCTGATGCAGAACGAGCAGGACTCGCAAAAACTTTTCGAAATGTTTGAAAGCATTTGGAAATGCCCCATGCCGGTCATTGGCTTGGTGCACGGCGCGGCCTTTGGCGGCGCTTTGGGTTTGATGGCGGCCTGCGATTACGTGATTGCCGAAGAAAAAACGCAAATGTGTTTTTCCGAAGTCCGCATCGGCATTGCGCCGGCGGTGATCGCCGGATTTATTTTGCAAAAGGTCAGCCCCGGCGTGATTTCGCACTTGATGATCTCGGGCAAAGTCTTCTCGCCGAAAGATGTTCTGGGAACAGGATTGGTGCACGAAACTGTGGGCGAAGCGCACTTGGCGGAAGCTCTCAGTAAATCCATCAAGCTTTTTCAAGAGGCCGCACCCGAAGCCGTACGCGAGACGAAAAAACTTTTACGAAAATTACCAAATCTGAATTGGTCGGAAACGAAAACCTCGACCGGTAAGTTGATTGCTGAACGTCGGGTCAGTGCCGAGGGACAAGAAGGCCTGAAAAGCTTTCTCGAAAAACGCGATCCCAACTGGAAGGTCAACCCATGAAGCCCATCAAACGCATCGCCATCGCCAATCGCGGTGAAGTCGCGGTTCGCATCATTCGTGCTTGTGAAGAGCTGGGAATTGAAACTCTGCTGCTGCACTCGGAAGCGGATGTGCAGACCCGCGCCTATCGCCTGGCTGGCAAAAAAATCTGCATCGGGCCCGCACCGACGGCCGAAAGTTACCTCAACATTGAAGCGAACATCAATGGTGCGATCGCCGGTGGCGCCGATGCCGTTCATCCGGGATTTGGATTCTTATCCGAGAATGCTGATTTTGCCGAAGCTTGCGAAAAAGCGGGATTGATTTTCATCGGTCCTTCACCGAAAGCGACGCGTACGTTGGGCGATAAAGTCAGCTGCAAAGAGCTGGCAAAAAAACTGGAACTGCCATTGGTACCAGGATACGAAGGCGAAGATCCAAACGTCGATTTCTTGGTGCAACAGGCAGCAAAAATTGGTTTCCCGGTGATCGTGAAAGCGGCAGCTGGTGGTGGTGGTCGCGGCATGAAAGTTCTGCGCTCGACCGCTGAGGCCAAAGAACTGATCGAGTCCGCCCAGCGGGAAGCGCAAAGCGCCTTCGGTTCACCCAAAGTTTTCTTGGAAAAATATCTGGATCGCGCCAAACACATCGAATTTCAAATTTTCGGAGATGCCACGGGACGCGTGGTTCACCTGATGGACCGCGAATGCTCGGTTCAACGTCGCCACCAAAAAATCATTGAAGAGGCCGTGTCTCCATCGTTGACCCCGGATCTGCGTCGCAAGATGGGGGAAGCCGCGATCTTGATTGGCTCGCGCGCCGGGTACAAAGGTGCCGGGACCGTCGAGTTCCTACTGCAAGATGATCAGTTTTATCTGCTCGAGGTGAACACGCGATTGCAGGTGGAACATCCGGTAACCGAAATGGTCATGGGGGTCGATCTTGTTAAAGCGCAAATCTTAACCGCGCAAGGCCAGCCCGTTTTTCCAGAAAGCCAATTCATCGCGCAGCGTGGACATTCCATCGAATGTCGACTGTATGCCGAAAATCCTTACTTGGGAGGCGTCCCTTCCACGGGGCTGCTCGGTAAGGTCGAATGGCCCGAAGGACCTGGCCGTCGTTTCGAGTACGGCTTTGAAGACGGTGACGAGATCACTTCGTTTTACGATCCAATGATCGCCAAAGTGATCGTTTGGGATGAAAATCGTCCTCGCGCCATCCAAAAAATGAAACAAGTTTTAAAAGAGTGCGTCGTTTTCGGGGTGCACACCAACATTCCTTATCTTTTGGAAATTCTCAGTCATCCCGAATTCGTGAACGGCACGATGACGACGCGATTTATCGAAAAACATTTTGCCGAGGCTCTGAAAGCCCCAGAATTGTCGGCGGCCGAAAAAGAATTTGCCATTCAGGCATGGAAACAAATGACTCCGAAAACGATTGAATCTGGTCTTTCCAATTTCAATTCACCTTGGCAGTCTTATTGGAGAGGTGTGTAGATGAAAAACACAGCTCAAATGGTCAAAGGCCAACTTTGGGTTCACTTTGAAGGCCGAACTTTTATTTACGAGAATCCTTCGCAAAAAAAATTCGGCAGCAAAGGGGCGGGGAAAGCCAAATCGGGTGATCTCTTAGCGCCGATGCCTGGCAAGGTGACCAAGCTTTTGAAAAAAGCAGGAGATCAGGTCGCGGCGGGCGAAGTCGTGCTGGTGATGGAAGCCATGAAAATGGAATACACGCTGAAAGCCGACGTCGCCGGCCAAGTCACGAAGCTTGCTTGTCAGGTCGGAGATCAGGTGGCCTTGGGGAAATTGCTCGCGCAGATCAAAGAGGGTGTATGAGCCAGAAAGTTCAAATCGTGGAAATGGGATTGCGAGATGGTCTTCAAAATGAAAAGACCTCGGTTTCCGTTGAAACACGAATTGAACTGGCCAAACGCCTTTCCCAGGCCGGCATGAAACGCATCGAGCTGGGCTCGTTCGTTCGCGCCGACAAAGTTCCGCAGATGGCCGGCTCGAAAGAAGTCGTCCAGGCCGTTCTGAAATTGCAAAAAGAAAAACAAGTCGGCAAAGACATCGGATTTTCTGCCTTGGTGCCAAACGAAACCGGCATGCGGGAAGCTTTAGAAACGGGCGTTAAAGAAATCGCGGTCTTTGCTTCATCGACCGAATCTTTTTCGAAAGCCAATATCAACTGCACCATCGATGAAAGCTTCGAACGTTTTCAGCCGGTGATCGCGTTGGCGAAAAAAAATAAAATCAAAGTTCGCGGTTACTTGTCAGTCTGTTTTGGTTGTCCTTACGAGGGCAAAGTGTCCGAGAAAAAAGTTGTCGAGCTGGCGGTGCGTCTGCACAAGCTTGGCTGTTACGAAATTTCCATTGGCGACACCATCGGTGTCGCCGACCCAAAACAAGTGGAAAGCCTTTTTAAAAAATTGAAGTCTAAGATTCCGGTTAAAAAATTGGCCGGGCATTTTCATGACACTCGTGGCACTTCCATCGCCAATATCTTGCGCGCTTTCGAAGTGGGCGTGCGCGTTTTTGATGCCAGCCTGGGCGGATTGGGTGGATGTCCCTATGCTCCGGGCAGCGCCGGAAATGTCGCGACCGAAGACGTGGCGTACATGTTTCAGCGCATGGGCGTGCAAACGGGCCTGGATCTTTCAGCCTACATCGAAATCGATCGCTGGATGAGTTCGCAAATGCACAAAGAGCTTTCTTCGAAAGTCGCAAAAGCCGGACTGCCCAAAGCCTAAGGAGACAATATGCGTATCTCGGACGTTTCCATTCGCAATCCCGTATTTGCTTGGATGTTGATGGCAGCCCTTATTATTTTCGGCGCCATCTCGTTCTCGCGCATGGGTGTCAGCCAATTGCCGGATGTGGATTTTCCGGTGATCAACGTATCGGTCAGTCTCGAAGGTGCGGCGCCCGAAATCATGGAGACCACGGTCGTCGATCCATTGGAAGATTCTTTGTCCACGGTCGAAGGCATCCGCAGCATCACCTCGACCAGCAAAAGCGGGATCGCTAACGTTACGGTTGAATTCGAGCTCGAACGCGACATCAACGTGGCCCTGCAAGAAGTGCAAACCAAGGTGGCGCAAGCTCAGCGATTGCTGCCGGCCGAAGTCGATCCCCCGGTCATTTCCAAAACGAATCCGGACGATCAACCGATCCTCTGGTTGGCTTTGACTTATGATAAAGGCGATCAAGAATTTTTAAATAAATACGCCCGTGATGTTTTGAAAGATCGTTTCACCACCATTCCCGGCGTCGGCGAAGTCAGCCTGGGTGGTTACACCGAACCGGCGCTTCGGGTCTGGGTGAAGCCGGACCGACTGACCCGCTACAATATGTCGGTCAATGACATCATCGATGCCATCAAGAGTGAGCATGCCGAAATGCCTGGTGGCTTTGTTGAGACGGCGACCCGAAATTTTAACGTGCGCACGATGGGGGAAGCCCAATCTGTCGATGAATTTAAAAACATCGTGATCAGCAAACGCGCCGGCCAAAACATCGCGGATACATCGAATATCGTCCGCCTGGGCCAAGTAGCAGAAGTGAAAGAAGGCTTGGACGAAGTTCGCCGCCTTTCGCGCTTCAATAAAAAGCCGGCATTGGGCTTGGGAATTAAAAAGCAGCGCGGCTCGAATGCGGTGGCGGTGGCCCGCGGTGTGAAAGAAAAAGTCAAAGAGCTCAACGCCCAATTGCCCGAAGGCATGCAGCTGAACGTTAACTCGGACAGCACGGTGTTTATCGAGCAATCTGTCGATGCCTTGACCCATCACTTGATTCTGGCCGTCATCTTGACATCGTTGGTCTGCTGGATGTTCTTGGGAAGCTTTTCGGCCACCTTCAATGTTTTGTTATCCATCCCGACGTCGATCATGGGTGCATTCATCGGCTTGTATTTCATGGGCTTCACCCTGAACACCTTCACTTTGCTAGGTTTGACCTTGGCAATCGGTATCGTGGTCGATGATGCGATCATGGTTTTGGAAAATATCTTTCGCTACAACGAAAAAGGACGGGGCCAAATCGCCTCGGCCATCATTGGTGCCCGCGAAATCACATTTGCCGCTTTGGCCGCCAGTGTCGCCGTCATTGCCATCTTTCTACCCGTGGCCTTTATGAAGGGCGTGATCGGAAAATTCTTTCTGCAATTTGGGGTCACGATTTCATTCGCGGTCTTCTTATCTCTGGTCGAGTCTTTGACCATCACCCCCATGCGATGCGCCACTTTTGTTCATCTATCCGAACGCACGACAAAACTGGGCCGAGCTTTTGAGCGTGGCATGCACCGGCTCAGGGACGTCTACGAAAAATCACTGACTTGGTGTTTGTCGCATCGATGGAAGGTCGTGCTCAGCTCTTTGATTTTTGTCGGCGCTTCTTTCATGGTGATTCAATTGCTGAAGAAAGAAATGGTTCCGGTTCAAGACCAATCTCTTTTCCTGTTGCGATTCCAAACACCGATCGGCAGCTCGTTGGCTTTCACCAATGACAAAATGAAAAACATCGAAGACTGGCTGTTGAGCCAACCCGAAGTCGATCGCGTCTACGCGGCATTGGGTGGATTTTCGGGACAGTCCAATGACTCGAACACGGGCATCACTTTCGTCACGTTGAAACCGAAAGAAACGCGCCGTCTGTCCCAGCAAGACTTTATGGAGGTCGCTCGCCAAGAACTGCGCAAGATCAAAGATCTCAAGGTCTTCATGCAGGATCTTTCGATGCGTGGATTTGGTGGCGGGGGCCGTGGCTTTCCAATCGAAGTTCGCGTGACGGGCCCTGATTGGAACAAGCTGGCCGACCAGAGCGAAAAATTAATGGAAACCATGCGCCAGTCCGGGCTGATGACCGACGTGGACTCGAACTATTTGCTGGGTATGCCCGAGATTCAAATCGTGCCGGATCGCGTGCAGGCGGCCCTGCACGGAATCAGCGTCAGCTCGATCGGCACCACGGTTAACGCCTTGATCGGCGGAGTGAAAGCGGGACAGTATCCGAAAGAAGGACATCGCTACGACATTCGTGTGAAAATCGAAAAGAGTAACAACGAAGTCGGCGAGATCAAAAATCTTTTGATCGGAAACGCCAGATCCAACCTGATTCCGATCACGCAAGTGACGAAGCAAGAAACGAAATCCAGTTTGCAATCCGTTTCTCGCGTCGATCGACAGCGCGCCATCACCATCTACGCCAATCTGAAAGGCAAAGCATCGCAACAAGCGGCTTTGGATTTTATCTTCGCGAAGGCCAAGACTGTGCTTGAACCGAATTATTCGGTCGAGCAAACCGGAAGCTCGAAGACCTTTCAAGAATCTTTCCAAAGTTTGATCTTCGCTTTGATTCTGGGGTTCCTGGTGGCCTACATGGTCCTGGCCGCGCAGTTTAATTCTTACATCGATCCCATGGCGATCTTGATGGCCTTACCTTTCAGCTTCAGCGGTGCTTTCTTTGCGCTTTTGATCACGGGGCAATCGATCAATATTTACTCGATGATCGGAATCCTGCTCTTGATGGGTATCGTGAAAAAAAATTCGATCTTATTAATCGAGTTCACGAACACCTGTCGGGACCGTGGAGCAGGCACGGCCCATGCGGCGTTGATGGAGGCTTGCCCGACACGCCTGCGTCCCATCTTGATGACTTCATTTGCAACCGTTGCCGCCGCCATTCCATCGGCCGTGGCCACCGGCGCGGGTTCTGAGACCTTTAAGCCAATGGCCATCACCTTGATTGGTGGAGTGTTGGTTTCAACTTTGTTGACCTTGTACGTGGTGCCTTGCGTGTACTCGTTGATGGATCGAATGAGAAAGCGGGACGCCGCTCGCATAGACATCAAAAGAGCTTTCGAAGACGTGGGTGACGAAGCGCTGGAAGCCTAAGCTAAGCCCACAGGTCTGAGTTGTCCAAAGTCTTTACAGGCCTCACTATATTTCAGATGAATCATACAATTCGCTGATTGAATTATTGTTTGCGCCAGGGATGGTTTATATTGCGCCGATCAAGAACAGGGGTGTTTTATGAAAAAGACAATGATGAGTTTATTGGCGTTTGGTCTCGTGGCAACGGCTGCGTCTTCAGCATTTGCAGCTGAGAAATTGGTAAAGCCGATTGCGGTATCTGACAAAGCGGCAATTCAAAAACTTTTAGAAGATCGCGCGATCGCGATTGATAAAGATCCTTCAACGGTGACTTACGAACCCGTTTGCGAAAGAAAGTCGATCGAAGTCGGACAAGGCGTTGAATCGACAGAAATCGCCGATGTCTATGCATGCTCGATCAGTTTTACCGAAAGCGATCGTTGGAATGGAACTTACAACGTCATGTTCACGATCGATAAATATACCGACAGCTTGGTTGATATCATTTTCGAATCAGCTGAAGGCAATTACTAATTTTTGAAAGATCCATTTCTCTTCTGAGATAGGGAAATGGATCTTCATCTTTGACCGCGGCCTCCTCTCGCGCATTCTCATCTCCCTCGGTATTCACGCCAAAACCCGAAATTCACGCTTGTTTTGAACATCTTCGAACGCTGTCGAAATCGTTTTCCTTCGCGCATCTCGCAACACTTTTGCCATGCTCGCGGATTCATTTTCACGAAAATTTCGAGCTCGTTTTTTCGAAAATTTGTGGCCCCCATCTTGCTCGTAAAAATGCATGATTCGACGTCGCAGTATGCATTGGTGGACCAGTCTGCTCGTGCTCACTTTTACCTGTTTTCTCGTGGTTTTTGCCTATGTGGCCAGACGTCCTCTTTGTATTGATTCCAAGCTTGTTGAGAAAATCGACAGTGTTTCGACTCAGGGAATGGCCACGGCCTATCGCTGCGGACTGCACCGCCATGTCGAGTACGACCAAATCCTAGCCACTCAAACCCGCGATCTCGGGCGCCGACTGCAGAAGCTCGAAAAAATTCTGGATTGGTTGAAGCCACTGCAAAGTCGGGTCAACCTGACGGTGATCGAAGGCGAAGGCCAACACTACCGCATCCGCGATCACGAAATTTTCATCAGCGAGTCGATTCTGAAACGACAGGGGCAGCTCGAGAAAGCTTTTTTCAAAATCTGGTTTCGCGAAAATGCCAGCCTCAGTCTACAGTCTCAGTTTTCGGTCGAAGAAAGCCTGACCGATCTTTTGTACTATTCGTTCTTGGGCGATTTCAAAATTCAGCACCCAGCAACCGGGATCATCTTCAATGACGAAAGCGAGGCGCGCTGGCCGCAGGTTTTGATGAATTTCAAGGGCTATTGCAAAAGCCTTTGGAAATCGAACGAGCACGAGCTTCTGTGCGAAGACAGCCTGGTGGATGCCAGAGCTGATGAAATCTATCAGCCCGTGCTGCGCCCCCTGCTATCTCAATCTTTGATGGAAGCATTCGAAAGCCTAGGCAGCCAGGAACGATTGGATTTCCTCCGCATGCTTCCGGCCCTAATCGCCAAAGCTGAATTTCATGACGATAATTTCGGTATGAGCTATCTCGAGCCTCACCAGCAAACTTATCATGAAGCCGTCACGCATTTGGACAACTGGAGTTACTTTCTAGGCCAGCTCAATCCTTCGGACAGCATAACTCTCAAATTCGCGCATTATTTTGATGCCGCCTTAAAGCGTCGTGGCTTCAACGAGTCCTCTCCGCAAACAGCCTTGGACATTTTGATCGTCTCTGACAATTCCTCGAAAGAAATTTCGAAAGAGATCCAGAAGCAGCTGAATTCGAAAACCGACAAGCTGATCGGCTTCGAATCCAAGGGTGAATTGCAAATGGGTTTTGAAAATGAACCCTTAAGCTTGAAAGTGCTGGGTCCGATTCAGGCAACGAGCGGGATCTTGCTTCATTGCGGGACACCTTCATTGCAAGTTCTCAAATCTTTTTCCAAGCGCGTGCAAAAGCTTTTGTACGTGAACGCTTGCGAAAACGACAAGGTCCGTTTGGATGGCTTCATTCAAAAAGGAGTGTCCTCCTTCGCTATGCAAAACCCGAAAATCAAATTCGCGGAATTGCACATGCCTTCGTTGATGATGGCCTTGCAAAAAGCCCCTTCACTGCATCCGATCGAATCAGTCGCGGAAAAGAAGAAGGATCTGTTATCACCCCTCGGCTGGCAAGAACCCACCTACGATGAAAGCATGAAAGCTTTCCGAGCCAATAGCGCTATCGAAATCGTGGACTGGTACCGGTTATAACTTGAAACGGTGACCCCAGAATCGCCCGTCAACCATGACAATCTCCACAAGGATGTTGAGTCCGTAGCACAGACACATTCTCGACTTAAGCCCGGGAAACTTGATCTAAAATCAGCAAGACCAAAGAAAAAATCTCAAGCAACAAAAAGTATAACTCCAAGCGCTCTCGAGTTTTCTTTGAAAACAACCGATTTGTCTTATGCACGTAGCGCATTCGACCTCCTCTCTTGTGAAGAGGAGAAGTCCGTTTCTCAGAAAAGCGACCCCAGGGTCGCTTTTCTCTTTTGCAAATGATGGCACAGGCTCAGTGATGAATAAAATCGAAATGAAGAGTCGCAATTCCGAAGTGCGGACAGACCCTTATTTAAGGTCGAACTCCGAACCAAACCGTATCCAAAACTTGTTTCACGATTTGTTTTCGCAAATCGCCGTCTTTGATGGAAAGGCCCAAGCGTTTTTCGGTGATGTGGCTCACTTGAAATAATCCCAAGAATGTGAGGTAGATCATGCCCGCGATCGTTGTCGGATCCGCATCGGCATTGAGCAGGTTTCTTTCTTTTGCCTGGTTCAGATATTCGGTCAGGCGGGTGGCGAAGGCGAACAAGCTGTTATGACTTTTCTGTCCCCACAGATGTGAATCAAACATCAAGTCTCGCAACAGGATCGTCGTGGTCTCGTTGTTCTCGAGATGGAAGTCCAAAAGCTCGTTCACGAATATTTCCAGGCGCAGTCGAAATTCATCTTTGGTGTTTGGAATTTCCAACATGCGATCCAAGACTTTCAATCGAGCCTCGCCAAAGTCTTCGATGCAAGCTTGGTAAAGCCCCTCTTTGCCTTGGAAATAATGACTGATCAAGCTGACGTTGACGCCCGCTTCTTTGGCGATCTCCTGAACCGTCGTTCCGTGCAGACCCTGCCTGGCAAAAAGTGTTCGGGCTGCCGCAATCAGATGTCCCTTGGTTCTTTCGGGTGAACGAATGGGGCCTTGATGAGTTTTTCGCTTCGGTTTCGCGGTCGCCAAGTCGTTAAAATCTCCAATCTAAACAGGTAGATACCAATTATTCGTCGCATCCGCAATATTTTTAATCAAAATTCCGATTGATTTAATCAAACGAACGTTTTATTAATTTTTTCAAGGAGACGCCCATGAGAAATCCAATTTATCTTTTAAAATTTATCGGATCGCTGTTCCGCTTGACCCGAAATCTTGAAAATCTCGACTACGTGCTCGAAATGCAGGACGGAATCATGAAGATCGGAAAAAAAGACGAAATTCAGGCCGTGATTGATCAAATCAAAAAGGAACCCGTCGCGGTGCAAGCCATCGAAAAGCAGTTTCGATTTCCCCGAGATAACGGCCAAGCATTTTTAAAATATTCACCCGGCACTTTGGGTCACGAGTACGGGCAGTTCTTATTGCGAAACGGAATTTCGCCGGCCAGCTTTCCGGACTATCGCATTCAAAGCGAAGCCGATTACATGGTGATGCATTTGTACGAGACCCATGATCTGTGGCACGTGCTGACCGGATATGAAACGGGAATCGAAGAAGAGCTCGAGTTGCAGGCATTCTACATGTCGCACACACCAGCTTTTCTTCCGGTGTTTATTTGGGTCGCGGCACTTTTGAACACGGTCTTTTTCGCGAACGACAAAAAGAATCTCAGATTGGAATCCCTGATTCGCGGCTGGCAGCGGGGAAAGAAAGCCAAGAATTTAATCGGAGTCGACTGGAAACAGCACCTCGATCGCCCCTTATCGTTGATTCAATCGGAATTTCGCTTGGAACAGGAAAGAAAAACCGAGAACTCGATCGCTCCGGCTGCTGAAGCATTTGCATGAGTCACTTTCCATCGCGCCAACGATGGAAAGTTTAAACTCAAACTCTGCCTGACATTTTGAAGCCGAAGTCTGAGAAGTCAGAGAGTGTTTTGAAATCTGGATTTCAGAATCAGGCTTCTGAAAAAGCGGCCGGAAGAAAAAGGCCCGAAGAATTCCGGGCCTTTGCGCAAACAGTTACCCGTTGGCGCGAATTTCTTTAGTCTGGTTTTTCTCGTTCACGAAAACGCAGACAGGTTTGTGATTGTTCGCTTCTTGCTCGGTGTATCCGGCGTAAGCGGCAATGATCACGATATCACCCCGGTGCACATGTCGAGCGGCCGCACCATTCAAACAGATCTCGCCTTCTTTGCCCAGGATCACGTAAGTGTGAAAGCGAGCGCCATTATTGCAATTGTAGATATCCACTTGTTCGTACAAGCGAAGGCCCGAGTCTTTGATCAATTTAGGACAGATCGAGATCGAACCCTCATATGCTAAATCCGCACCCGTGACCGTGGCTCGATGAATTTTACATTTCAACATATTCAGCGTCATATCATCACCTCTATTAAGAATTCATTTTCAAAGCTTGCATCAGACCTTGCAGAACCAGATCCGGCTGGGTCACATCAAATATTTTTTCTTTATCAAACAACGAAGAAAAACCGCCCGTGCCGATAATAAAAGGAGTTTCACCTTCGAAGCATTCGTCGGTGATTCGGCGTAAAATTTCACGCATGGTGCCCAAATGACCGAAATACAATCCAGATTGAATGCTCTCGATCGTCGATCGGCCCAAAGCTTCTTTCATCGGAACGATTTCCACCGACGGCAGTTTGGCGGTCTGGCTTTCCAAAGCTTCCATGTTTAAGCGAAGACCTGCCACAATCGATCCTCCCAGGTATTCCTTTTCCTTCGAAATCGCGCAGAAGGTCGTCGCCGTTCCCAGGTCGACGATCAGGATGTTTTTCTTCGGATACAAATGGGTCGCCGCGATCGAATTGGCGATGCGATCGGCACCGACTTCGAGCGGGTTGCGGTAATCAATTTTTAAACCAGTTTTGACCCCGGCCTGAAGCAGGAACGGATTGAGATTAAAATACTTTTTGCAGGCATTCTTTAAAGAATAAACGACATCCGGTACAACTGAGCACATCACGATGTGTTTGACCTTGGTCGGATCCATGCCATTTTCGCGCAAGACCGAGCGCAAGAAAATTCCGATTTCGTCCGACGAAGCACCGGTCTTCGAAGTTTTTCGGAATCTAAATTTTAGATTTTCCTTTTCAAAAACGCCGCCGAAAATCTGGCTGTTACCGACATCCAACGCAAGAATCATAAGAGCTCCTTCATCAAAAATTCTCCGAGATAAAATCCCAGTTCCTGTTTGCCACGCAAATCCTGAGACGACTGGGTCTGGGTGTAGACGTGAAAAATATGTTCAGGCGTCATCTCTGACATATCATTTTGCACAACCAGGTCGGCGCCTGAGTGGTCAAACAATTTTCGAACCGCATTTTTTTGTTCGTCTTTGCTTACTCCTGCCGTCAGCTTGAAGGCAATGACTTTCAAACGGGGATTGCCGGCCATCTGTCGCAATTGATCCACCAGTTTCGGATTTCGTTTAAAATGCAGCACCAGCTCTTGATTCGAAGACATTTTTTTCAAAGATGATTGGACCGGTGAAAAATCACTGACCGCCGCTAAATGCACGACGGCTTGATAAGAGCGATCCTGCAGCAGGCCGTTCAATTCAGTTTCCAGGCTGGCAAAGCTCGAGAAAGATTTTTTCGCGCAATCCAAGGTCGGTAGCTTGGCATTTTCCGCATGCAAGTAGGTGACATCAAACCCAAAGTTCGTCAGCGCGTCCGCGATCGATGCCCCGGTGGTGCCAGTGGACTTGTTCGTGATCACACGCACGGGATCAATTGCCTCTTGCGTTCCACCGGACGTCACCAAAATCTTTGTCGCCGGCTTCGCAGCCTTTCGCAATTCCGCTTTTTCCGATAAACCAGAGCCCGCTGTATCCTGTGATGCCGATTTTTCCGCGGCAGCAGAGCCCGCGGCTTTTCCCACAAACTTTTCCACTTCCTTTACCATCAGATCGGGCTCGAGCAATCGCCCCCAGCCGACTTCGCCACAAGCCAAAACGCCAGAGGCCGTTTCCAAAATCTCGATCCCCATTTCGCGAAGACGGCGAATCGAAGTCTGCGTTGCCGGATGCAGGTACATCATCGTGTTCATGGCCGGCGCAATCAGGTAAGGCTTTTTAAAATCATGAGCTAAAAACTGAGTGGTCAGCAAATCATCACCGACCCCATTGGCGGCCTTGTTGATAAAATTCGCCGTCGCCGGTGCCGTCAAAATCAAATCCGCCCAGCGAACCAAGTGAATATGATCCATGACATTGCCACTTTCGAACAAATCATGAACGACCGGTCGTCCGGTCAGTCCTTCCAATGTGGCATTGCCAACAAATTGCAATGCCGAGCGGCTGGCGACGGCTTGCACATCGTACCCCGCCTGCACCAGGCGCGAAACGACCTGACAAGCTTTGTAGCAGGCGATCGATCCCGACATTTGAAAAAGGATCTTAAATTTGGACATTGTCAATCAGCCTCACTTCGCCAACATGAACGGCGGCAAAACGTCGTCCCTTCAGATCTTTCACGTAATCGACATTCCAACCTTGTTTTTCAAAGACGGCACGCGCTTCATCCGCTGATGGGGCGGACGTCAAAGTTTTATAAATCAACGGAGCTTGCTCGCGCTGCTCGGGGGTGAGCCGCACATTGCGCGAGCTCATCGCCAGGCCATCCGTTTCGCGAACCGTCGGTACGGGAACAATATCATAAGGGAGAAAAAAGGCCTGCACCATTCCACGAATCAACGTCAGCTGCTGAAAATCTTTTTCTCCAAAGTAGGCCGACGTTGGCCGTACCAGATTCAAAAGCTTCATGACAACGGTCAAAACGCCATCGAAATGTCCGGGACGATTCTTTCCACAAAGATCCAGACTGAACTCTGTCTCTTGCAGTTTGTATTTGTAGCCATCAGGGTAAATGGAATCAAAAGTCGGCGCAAAAATAACGTCCACGCGTTGTTTTTCCGCCAACGCCACATCCGCATCCCAAGTGATCGGGTATTTTTCGAAATCCTTTTTGTCGTTGAATTGGGTGGGGTTCACGTAAATGCTTAAAACCACCAAATCATTTTCACACCGCGCTTTTTCAAGCAGGGTTTCGTGCCCGCGATGAAGGGCACCCATGGTCGGGACGAAGCCAATCATTTTTTTATGCTCAACCTTTTGTCGCCAAAGCAGCATTTCTTCGGCACTGCGAATGATTTGTGGCATCAGTAGCTCTCTTCCTTGGCCGGAAACCTTTCGGTGACCACGTCGCGATGATATTGATTGAAAGCGTTTTTCAATTCCTCGACACCCTTGAAATAGGTGCGCAGAAATTTCGGATGAAACTCTTTATTCATGCCCAGCATGTCTTGCAGAACCAAAACCTGGCCATCACAGCCAACCCCGGCACCGATGCCGATCGTGGGGATTTTCAAAGCTTTCGAAATTTCGGCCGCCAACGCCGCCGGAACGCATTCGAGCACCAAGGAGAAGCAGCCCGCTTTCTCTAAAGCCAGCGCATCTTTGAAAATCTCGTCGTGATCTTTTTTCTCTTTGCCTTGAACTTTGAAGCCGCCCAATTGATTGACGGATTGTGGGGTTAGCCCCAAGTGACCCATCACCGGCACGCCTGAATCCACCGCGTGTCCCACCAGCTCGAGGTTTCCTTTGGCGCCTTCGAGCTTCACCGCATTGGCGCCGGCGCGCATGATCTTGCCGATAGCGTTCATGTTGCTAGCGAGATCTTTTCGGTATGACAAAAAGGGCAGATCACCGACGATAAATTTATTTGAAGCCCCACGCGCGACGGCCGCCGTGTGCAAGGCCATCAGATTCACGGTGGCATTTAAGGTTGTCGTATGACCGTGCATCACCATGGCCAAACTGTCGCCGACCAACAGGACATCCACCTCTGAATCCGAAAGAATTCGCGCAAAGCTATAGTCATAGCAAGTGAGCATCGAAATCTTCTGACCCTTTTGTTTTTTGATGGCGAAATCATGAATTTTCATAAGTGCCCTTCTAGCTTTTGTGAAGCTTCGGGAAAGTGAACGGCCACGAAGGCCCGATATATTTTTTGGTAAGCGTCGTTTTCCAAGGCCTGATCATTGCGCACGACGGTCGTTAGATCCCGACGTGCAATCGGGCCGGTCAAAGCACCGGTCAGGTCCGCGTCCATGTTTTTAAAAATCTGCTGGCGGTAAGCGGTCTCGATCCCGGCTGGTAGGCCGATCTCACGCAATCCCTGCGCCATTTTCTGCCACAGCAAGGTCGTAAAGTTCCCGCTCATCACGCACAAGGCATGATAATAAGCTTTCTGCTCAGGCAAAATGCGATGAATGGAGTTGGGAAGTCCCGGCAAAAGTTCGCTCGCGGATTTTTTTGAAGTCGTGACAAAAGGAATCTGTCGATAAATTTCAGGTTCGTACATGTCGGTCGCAAAGGTCATCAAGGGATGAGCGGACTGGACACCCGCTATTTCCAAAGCGCCAGAAAAGTGAACAACTGTGCCCGAAAAGTCACGCAGCTGCTCGCGATAAAAGCATTCAATCGCCGAATCTGAAATCAACAAAAGCACATGTGTGCTGGTCGCCAGTCGTTCCCGGAAAAGAGCCAAATCTTGAGATCGATCCCAAGTGTGCAAAGCCAAACCAAGTGTATGGAAATAATGGGCAAAATGTCGCGCGGTTCGTCCCGAACCGACAATGAAATACCGCTGATTGTGAAGCATGGTACCTGTCCTTTCAGATCAAGTCCTGTCGACCCAATTTAGTCCTTTTCAAAAGCATGTCAATAGCCTAAGGATGGCGCATGGGAAAGCGAATTTTTTGGGTTTTAGTGAGTTTAGTGGCGCTGGCTGGTCTGACAACCATGATTTATTTCGGAATTCAGCCACGGCCGATTTCGAAAATCCAACTGAGCAAATTTGAAAGTCACACGGTGCTGGCAAATTCATTGCTGCTGCGTTTGCGCGAAGAAATTAAACACAGTCCTGTGCTATTTTTAGGTGTCGATCCCACTCACCCCGAGCATTACGAAATCTGGCAGGAATTTTTGAAGCAAAATCACGAGCAGGGTTTTGCTTATGATATCCTGGTTCAAGAGCAAGCGCTCGAGACGGATCTGTTTCCGACCGCCCAAAAGGTTGCCACCAAAGAGGACTTTCCTGTTTTCATGCATGGAATTCAGGCTGCGGTGGGACAAGGGCATCGAGTGGCCGTGATTTTACCTCTGATTTATTCTGTGCAGATGATTCGCGGAAACGTGGCTCGCAATTATAACACCCAGGTTCAGTCACCCGAGGTCGCGACAAGCTTCAGTCTGACGGACTTTCCGCGCAACCGTGATCAGGAAAAAGACATGAATCATCGATGCATAGTTGAAGGCGTGGATGAGACGGGTTTGGGTCCCTTTGGTTGCATGGTGGTGCAGACGGCCCGGGCAAACTATCGCAAACATTACGAGCCGGGTGAAGCAGTCGGCTTGGTCAATCAAATCGGTCAGCGCGACTATTTGGTCTTTTATACCAAAGAAAAGTAATTTTAATGCGGTAAATCCTTGCACTTTTGCAAACACCGTAATGAAGTACGGGAAATGCGAGCAAGGAGGCTCATGAAAACCACGCTTATCGCCATTCTATTTTCTATCGTCAGCATCGCTCATGCGAATGTTTCTACGTCTCGACAATACAAAGACGTGACCGATTACATTCACAACCTGGCTAAAAACAACCCGCAAACCACCGAACTGTTCACCTTGGGCTTTTCGAATGCCGGAGTTGCCATTGAAGGCCTCAAGATCGGAAACGGCCCGGTTCACAACTTGTTGGTCGCAACCCATCATGGAAATGAATACGGTTCCACCGAAGTGGCATTGAATTTTGCCGAGTCCTTGGCCGCCAATCCGATCCAAGGTCAGACCATGTTTGTGATTCCGGTTCTGAACATTGATGGTTACAACGCTCGCCAACGATGGGAGCGCATCAACGGACAGTACATCGATCAGAATCGTGACTATCCAGGACCGTGCGGAACCGAAGGCCCTTTCAATTCGACCAGCACCAAGGCTTTGGCTGATTTCTTGGTCAAAGAAAACATCGTTGCTTCGGCGACCTTGCACACGTACTGGCCGGCGGTGGTGTATCCTTGGGGCATTTCCACAAATGATGTTGAGACAGCTTACACACCGACTTTCACGAGTATGGTTCAGGCCGCAACGGCTTCAAACCAGTACCAAACCGGAAATTCGACCGAGGTCATCTATCCTGCGGACGGTGCCTTCGAAGATTACGCTTTCTGGAAACAAGGTGTGTGGTCGATTCTTTTTGAAGTGGGCCATTCGCATACACCAAGCGCGAAAGATCTGGACACGTTGGTGAAGGAAAACATTCCTGACATGCGCAAGATGTTCGAAATCGCACCTCAGACCCGCGCTGAGAATCACGAATTCAAAGGCCACTGCTCTGTTGGTCTCCGCTCTTTAGATCTTCATATCGAATAGTCTTTATTTTCCAACCAGCTCCTGAATCCGCCTTCGGCGATCAGGAGTTGGTCCGTAGTTTCCGCCACGTAAAAAACTCAAAATCTGAAGCCAACTTGGGAATGGAAATCCTTCACTGTCGTTCCGTCGTCGAGCACGTCGTTGGCCTTCAAACTGCAATATCCAAGTCCAAATTTGTTCATAACAAATGGGGACTCACATATGTTGCAGGGGTTGAAATTATTTTTAGGACTGATCATTTTTTGGTCGATCACCGCTTGCCGTCCCGGATGGGAAAGCAAGGTCACGGCGTCAGGCGCTGATGCCAAGGCCTTACCGAATCAAGGGCCCGCATTGCCTGCGCCGACATCTGCAAACCCCGGCGGCGACTCCAATCCAAGCGCAGTCTCTGACTCGAAATCGCCAACCACCGGTCCATCACCCGCAGTGGCAGGCCAAACTTCGGCGCCTGTCGATCCGTCTCGTCCGGATCAGATGTGCATTCAGAGCCTGTGTGGCGACAAGGATCCAATGGCGCATCCCTTTGACTCTTCGGAGAAAGCCAAAGCGGCAGCTTGGGAGCAGATCGAAGCCAAGATCAAAAAGCCCCTCTACAATTACATGGGCCGATTGATTCATAAAAACCAATTGCAGGATCAGCTCTTTAAAAAGCTTTTTGCCCAACAAGACAAGGTTACCTTCAGTCCCGAAAAGACCGGGTTGTTGCAATCGATTTTGTACGCGAAACGAATCAAAACTTATATGCCGGCGGTGGTGTCGAACGAAAAAGGTGAAGCGGCTTTCGATATGGAAGCCCTCGAGAAACTGATCGGTTCGCAAAATAAAAACGAGATCGAGGCGGTCAGCAAATTGATCGGCCTGATTCAGTTTCAGCGAAACTTTGGCCGCGCTCTCGAACAACAACCGGTCGAGGTTGTCTTGCGCGCACTCTATCCCAACTCTTCTTTGATCGACGCGCAAAAACAAGAAGCGTTGGCCGCGGTCACAATTCAAAAATACATTCAGACCTTGGCTCCGGAGTTGATTATGGTTCATCCGGAAGACCTGGTATTAACGAAAGCAATTGCCGGTGAAGTTCTATCGTACACCGAACAAAACATCTTTAAGCGCGAGATCACCGAGCATTTGGTTTACGCTCAGTTGTTGGATTCTCAGGTGCAGGCGGCCTTTCAAAGGCTTCCTGTGGATGTGTCCAAGGTTTTGGAAAACGCGAAGAAGGAATACCTCGCTAGCCGGCAAGCGAAAACGGCGGCCCAGCCTCAGGATTACAAAAAACTTTTAAATGATGCCGTCCAGACATGTTCGACCAAATTATCATATTCGTATGCCGCTTTTCCGACGCAAACGCAGTTGGATCAATTCCGAAATATCTTTCAGAATCTTCAAGGTGCCGCGCTAAAAATGGTCGGAGAAAAAAAGCAAATTTCAACGAAGGATTCGCTGAATGTCGATTTGCTGCTGCCACCACCTCGAGAAAAAGCCATCGATTCGTGGGCCGCGGCCCTGCAGGCAGCGGTGGCCGCATCCGATACTTCCGTCACTTTGCTGAAGAATTTTGATCTATCGGACTCTCAGAACTTGGAGGCGATGTTCATCGTGGCGGCATTTTTCAGCGATCACGAAATTTTCGAAGATATTTTGGAATTCTGCGATCAAGCCAGTTTACCAGACCGTGACGATGCGACTTTGCGCGGGATGAATCTCATTCACCTGAGCTGGGCAACGGTCACGCATGTCCAGTACGGTGCCGGCGTAGCCGCCCATGAACTGGGCCACATCGTTTCGGGACAGTGGCCGGACCTGGTGCAGAAAGAAAAGAAATGTCTCCAAGACAAGCAAGGCACGGACAAATACAGCGAAGAAGATTTTGCGGATCTTTTCTCTATCGAGCTCTTAAAAAGAATGGGCTTTCAAGTCGGCGGGATTCAGGTTTCGGCCCAGTACGCGTGTTCCTTGTTGCCGCGCGATCAGCGGGGATGGAGCCCAGCCAGCATCAAGAACGAAAACGCCGAGGACACTCACTCGTCCGGCTTTTACCGATTGATGGCGATATCAGGCATTCTGGAGACCAACACCAGTGCCTGCCAAGCTTTCCTGAGCCAAGCTCAGGAAAACCGGTTTCAAAATTATTGTCGTTGGGAAAAATAACTGATGGGCGATGCCGCAGTCAGGAGCGTTCGACGGCAGTCACCTATCTAACAGCCAGACAGCTCGTCAGAATAAGTGCGAATATAAAGGACCTGACCATGATTGGCGTCTCCGCAATCCTCAAGGTGCAATCACCAGCGAGTCAGCCGATGGGCGATGGTCCTAACCCACAGCGAATTGAAATCATGAAGGCCATAGCCAAGGTTATGCCTAACTTTGTAGCCCTTATTCTTGGGCGACTTAAAAGTGCCGTCAAGGTTGTGACAATCTCGGTTGGATTCGTGACGGACAGGATTCCATGCGGCAGATGCAAAAAGTCAGTCGATACTTTTTGATTTCCGTCGGCATCAGTGAATGAAATTGAAACTCTGCTGATATCCTTGAATTTGGCAACTATAGTTGCCCTGGCATCAAAAATATAACACTGAAAAATTTTTTAAGACTCACTGGTTTTCCCTTTATGCATTCTTCAGAATACCTATCAATTCCTAAGCCGGGGATTTTGCGATCGATAGCTCGCGATACGATCGTCAAACCGCTTCTAAAAGACGGTCGATTCAGTTGTGGTCCTGCAAAATGAAAATCGTTAGACTTCGTCAATCTCGTCCTCATGAAAAGCGTTGGCTGGCTGACCCTCGATAACAATCCTATGAGAGAATGCGAAACTCCCGAACCGCCCCACGGGCTCGCAAATGACTGCACGCTTTCTCTCCACATGAAAACTCACCTTCATCAAAACTGGTTTTGAGGTGGGCGAGCGACTTTTTCCATGAAAGAATCAAATCATGAATCGTTTTTTAAAACCCAGTCAGGGCCAAGTGGATCCAAGTCAGTTCGCAGTCTTGCGTTTGCTCTTGCTGCTGTTATCTCATCGCAAAGGTGGTCTCAGCCGCATGGAGGCCAACTGGTTTGTACATGAAACAAGAAAGCACAATCTTTCAAAAGAGCAGCGAGATATCTTGCATGCTGATCTGGAAAAACATCCTTTGATCGATGCGATTTTCGAACAAGTTCAGGATCAAGATCTCGAGCCCATGTTTCGATTGCTCGGGCTGGGAACCAAAATCGATGGGAAAGTGACGGGAGAAGAGAAAGCTTTTTTAACCGAGCTTCAGAATTTGACCAAGCTTCGCCAGCTCAACCCCAAGGAAGTGATCAATGCCTTTGTTGCAGATCACGTTCACCGACAGGAAGTGTGGCGTGAATTGAAGGCTCTGGGGGAAGCTCTCTCAAAACCTGCTCCCCGCTATCGGCGGTTTTTTTAGGTGACAACGGTGAGGCCGTTCTTCGAACCGCTTTGAATCTTCAAGCACCCGAGGACAGGATTGTCCCCAAGGTTCGAATATCTTTTGATTTCAAGGCAGGTTTTAGAACTCGTGACTGAGCGGACGTCGCGGAGCGCGGAAATACGTGCGCGGTGAGAGCTCGAGCAAGTCGGCAATCTTCGGCATGTAAACGCAGGCGTAGCGATCGACCTGGTAAGCGAAGTAGCTTTCTTCGTTTCCGGCACGCATCAGCTGTCCCCAGTGAGCATTGTAGGCTGATTGCTGAACCTTGATGTGACCGCTGATCTGACCATCGACCTCTGAAATCTGTTTTTGCAAAGTATCGATGCGGTTTTCGTCGATGGTGCCGATCTTTTCGATCTTGCGGGTCATCAGATCCGTCAGCTCTTCTTCCAAAGGCTCTTTCTTCTTCATCAAAGTTTCGATTTCGAGAATGAGCTTTTCGTTCTTCTTGTTCATCTCGACTTCTTTTTCGAGCTCTTCGATCACCATGGCCGTGCGCCAGCCGCAATCTTTTTTCAACCGCAGAATATCGCCGTAAATATGGTCGCCGATGTAAAGAATCTCATCGCCTTCCAATTCTAGATCCTTGGTGAAGATCTCGGCGCAACCGCCCTGGTAAATTCCGGGAACCAATTTGTCCCAGTGATTGACCATGGTGCCGTTGGTGGGATCCACTTTCAAAAATTTCAAGTTGTCATAGAAGAAGCGCGGCTTTTGCGCCATCGTGATCACGATTTCGAAAAGCTCCGTCCACGATTTGCAATCTTTCAGAAACGGATTGATCGCGTAATCCAACAAAAGTTTGGTGTAAGCGAAATCCGAATTCGTCAGCACGAAGATTTTCTTGCCGTGACGCTTGTACTTTTCAAGACCCGCGACGACCTCGGGATCTTTGATGATGTATTTCGAAAGATCGTTCTTCACGACCTCTTTCAATGAGCCATCACGATGCGCTTCATCCAAAACGTACAACACGTCGTCGGCGATCTTGGCGAAATCCGGGTACAAAGCCGGATTGGCCTTTTTGAGCTCGATGATTTGCGCGATCAAAGTCGCCAGCGAAATCGAGAACGAGGTATCGACCGCCATGTAAGACGAATCGCTGAGATCGATGTACTTGGATTTATAAATCTTTTGCTGCGTCTTGAAATCCAATGGCGCCAAACCATGGGTGCTGGCGCGAATCGCCGAGTGGCGATTCAACTTCAGCAAATGGCCCTTCTCGCGATCGACGACCAAGCCACGAATGGCGAGATTGTAATCAAAATGCAAAGCACGAACGGCCTCGGGATAATTTTTTCCTTTGACCAGCTTGTCTTTCATCACCGAGTGCGAAAGACGTTCGAACTCTTCGCTGTAATAGCGAATGAGGGTGTGGTCCATATCAAGGCCGATGTAACGAATCCTTTTCAGATTCAGCGTGCGATTAACGTAAACTTTTCCGTTCATTTTTTTTCTTATTCTTCTTCAGCTTCGGTCTGCAAATGAAGCTCGTTCCAGAGGATCATGCCACCTTTGAGGTTGTAGACATTCTTAAATCCATGTTCGATGGCAAAAGCTGCGGCCTTAGCTGAGCGGCTACCGCTTCGGCAGACGAACACGACGGTTCGATCTTGCGGAATTTGAGACATGTTCTCTGGCAAAGTATCCAATGCGATCAATGTTGATCCCGGAATGTGACCAAGATCACCTTGGTACTCTTCGGGTTGACGAACATCAATCAAGACGACTTGGTCTTTTTTCTGCGACAATTCACGGGGATCAATGTCTTGAACGCCGTGGTAATAGAGATTGTCTTCTTGTGTTTCAAATTGCACAAATTTTCCGGACATAGATTCACCTTCTAACTTTCTGTTTTGGGGTGATTTTGTTTCCATCATAAAGCGCTCCTTCGCGTAAGGTATTGAGATATACCACAAAATCGTCTCGGCCACGTTTGCCATTGCTTCGTGTCATAGAAGGATTCTGGCTCTCATTCTTCAGATCGAGTAAATTGAACGCCCTGATGACGAAAAAGAAAACTCCGAAAACGGACACCGCAACTGACGCAACGCAAGTCGAGATGGACAGTCTCGATGTCGAGCAAAAGATCGCCTACGACGTTTTGCAAAGCGGAGAAAACGTCTTCGTCACCGGCGGAGCGGGTAGCGGTAAGAGCTATCTGATTCGCCACTTCATGAAAAGTTTAGACAGCAAAACAATGCCGATTTTAGCGAGCACCGGCGCCGCCGCTGTTCTCTTGGGCGGTCGAACTTTTCACAGCTTCTTTGGTCTCGGCATCATGGAGGGCGGTCCGCAGGAAACTTACCACCGCGTGAAAGAAGACGCCAAGCTTATGAAACGTCTCAGTCAGGTTGAAGGCGTGATCATCGACGAAATTTCGATGATTCCGGCCTCGGCCCTTGAGGTCGCCGAGAATCTAGCTCGTCACGCGCGCCAGTCTTCACTTCCCTGGGGCGGCATGCGCGTGATCGTGGTCGGCGATTTTGCGCAGCTTCCACCGGTCACGCGAAACGGGCAGAAGCGGGATTGGGCCTTTCAATCTTCGACGTGGGAGCAAAGCGGTTTTCAAATCGTACAGCTCACGAAAAACCAAAGAACCTACGACCAGCATTTTCTGGATGTGCTGAATGATGTCCGCCATGGTCGGGTGTCTCCCTTCGTGAAAGAGTACTTGGATCTGAAAATCCGTGAGCACGATGAAGAAGACGAAACGACTCGCCTGTTCCCGCGGCGAGACCAATCCGAATTTTTCAATCAAAAGAAGCTCGCGCAAATTCCTGCGGAAGAAGTGAAAATTCCGTCGATCTATCTCGGCGAAGACAAGCTTGTCGAAGCCTTGAAAAAAAATTCGCCCATTCCAGGAGAACTGATTTTGAAAGTCGGCTGTCGGGTGTTGTTTGTGCAAAATGATCCAAACAAGCGTTGGGTGAACGGCACCAAGGGCACGGTTGTGGAAATCACGCCGGATAAGATCACGGTCGAAAAAGACACCTGGAGACACGTGACCGTCGAGAAAACCCAGTTTTCATTGCAGAACGCCGAAGGCCGCACCATGGCGTCCGTCATCAATTTTCCGCTTACTTTGGCATATGCCACAACCATCCATAAATCACAGGGCGCGACCTTGGATGAAATCTGGGTGGACCTGTCTCGGTTATGGGAGCCAGGCCATGCCTACGTCGCCCTGAGCCGCCTGCGCACCGGAGATGGCCTGAAATTGCTGGGCTGGAGCCCGCGTTCGGTCATCACTGATCCCGCAGTGAACAGCTTCTACCAAAATCTGCACAGTCTGACGCGTGTTTAAATAAAGCTTCAATTCATTCGAATTTCACTCTGAAAACTGCTAAATTGTGTGCTCTCAAAATGGAGGCTTTTCAGCATGTCAGGATCTTCTCATAATTCCAACAGTCCGGTCCCTGAATCCGTGTCGAACCCTGTCGGCTTGAACGGTGTCGAATTCGTCGAGTATTCCGGAACCGACGCCAAATATTTCGAAACTCTTTTCACCAAATGGGGCTTCAAAGAAATCGGCAACGTGGCCGGAAAACAGATCAAGCTGTTCCGACAAAACGATATCAACTTTATTCTCAATACCGAGCCGGGAACTTTCGCCGTTGATTTTGCGAAATCTCACGGTCCTTCGATTTCTTCGACCGGCTTTCGTGTGAAGGATGCGCAGAAGGCTTTTGAAATTTCTGTGTCCCGTGGCGCGAAACCCTACAAGGGCACAGATGCGGAAAAAGGTGCGACACCTTTCCCGGCGGTTTACGGAATCGGTGATTCTCTGATTTTCTTCATGGACGCGACCAATACCAAGCAATTGTACGAACAGATTTTCAAGGTGAAACCTGAAAATGCGGTTCACAAGGGCATGGGCTTTACGATCGTCGATCACTTTACGAACAATGTGCCCAAAGGCGAAATGCAGAAGTGGTGCGATTTCTATCACAAGGTTTTCAATTTCCGCGAGACCCTGTATTTCGATATCAAGGGAAAATCGACGGGCTTGATTTCCAAAGTCATGCGCTCGCCGGACGGATTGTTCGCGATCCCGATCAACGAACCTTCCGATGGCAAATCTCAGATTCAAGAATATCTGGATGAATACAAGGGCTCGGGCATTCAGCACTTGGCTTTGCTGACACCGAATATCGTCGACACGCTCGAAGCTTTGAAAAATTCTCAGCTCGAATTCCTGTCACCTCCGCCTGAGACCTATTACAAAATGCTTCGGGATCGTTTGCCGATGGTGACCGAAGATTTGGATCGTTTGAGAAAGAACGCGATCCTGGTCGATGGTGATCACGAAGGTTACCTGCTGCAGATCTTTTCAAAAAATATCATCGGGCCTATTTTCTTCGAAGTGATTCAGCGCAAAGGCCACGACGGTTTTGGAAATGGAAATTTCCAGGCTCTGTTCGACGCCATCGAGCAAGATCAACGCGAAAGAGGGTATCTCTAAATGCATCAGTACAACCAAGGGAAATACACGACCCAAGGACACAAAGGCATTCCGGAAGGACACTTTGAAGAAGAGCAAGGACGAAAGGGATTTTTCGGTCCGGTCTCTCATTTGATCAAGCCAAAGCCCAGCACTCGATGGACCAACATCGAAGGTCCTTTGAAGCCGCACCTGTTCGACGCGATCAATATGGCGAAGACGCCCGGCAAGTGGCAGCGCATGCTATTCAACTCGGACGTCGAGATTTTCATGTATTGGGATTTGAAGACGAACGGCACCGCGACCAAAGCCGTTCGCAATGCGGACGGGGATACTTTGTATTTCTGTCATCAAGGCTCGGGCAAAGTTTTGACCGAGTACGGCTTGCTGGAATTTCGCAAAGGCTCTTACGTCAACATTCCAAAATGCATCACGCACAGTTTTCATTTCAATGAAGACAGCACGTTCCTGGTGATCGAATCGCGCAGCAGTTTTTTCCGCGAGCCCGATCGAGGCATGGTGGGACGAAATGCTTTTTATGATTCGGCGGCTTTCGGAAAGCCGGATTTGGATCGCTTGCATGCCTTCATGCAGGAAACCAAAACCGACATTCGTGAAATCGTGGTGAAGCGATGGAACACGGAAACGAAATTCTCTTACGGCGAAAACGTTTACGACACTGTCGGCTGGAAGGGTGATTTCTTTCCGGTGACTTTGCACGTGGATGATTTGATGCCGCTGGTGAGCGCGCGCGTGCACCTGCCGCCATCGGCGCACACGACTTTCGTGGCCAATGGTTTCGTGGTTTGCACGTTCTTGCCTCGACCGCTCGAACAGGATGCCGACGCCTTGAAAGTTCCGTTCTATCATCAGAACATCGATTACGATGAAGTGCTGTTCTATCACGACGGAAATTTCTTCAGTCGAGATAATCTGCACGCGGGGATGATCACTTTGCATCCGGCCGGATTTCCGCACGGGCCTCACCCCAAAGCGGTGAAGAATATCGGAACGAAGACTCACACGGACGAATACGCCGTGATGGTGGATTCGTGGCAGACACTGCAGGTCGATCCTTTGCTGGAGAAAACCGAAGTGAAAGAATACTGGCAAAGCTGGATGAAATGATTCCTGCTCTTTTTTTTCCGCAGCGCCTGCAATCCCGATGGATTCAGCAGGGGCTGCTGGTTTCGGAACCTGAACACCTGCAACCCATGACCGACGAGCAAGCGATGAAGCTTGCCATCCAGGAAGCCTATAAAGGCTTGGGTGCCGTCAGTCCCAATCCTTTGGTGGGTTGCGTGATTCTGGATGCGAAAGACCGCTTCCTGGCAAAGGGCTATCATGCCCGCGTTGGTCAGGCTCATGCCGAGATCAACGCCCTCAAAGGCCTGGACAGCGAGGCTCTTCAAGATGCCAAAGTTTTTGTGACGTTGGAACCTTGCGCGCACGAGGGGCGAACACCGTCTTGCGCGAAAGCTTTGGCGCGACTGCCGCTCAGAGAAGTGATCTTTGGTCTCGTCGATCCGAATCCTTTGGTCGCCGGCCAGGGTGCTGCGATCATCCGTCAGGCCGGAATCAAAGCGCGTGAATACGGCGCAATGAAGACCGAGCTCGAGCAAGTGTGCGAACATTTCTTGTGGAACTTTCGCGAGAAGAAAGTTTTTCTCTCGGCCAAAGTGGCCAGTTCTCTGGATGGCCAATTGGCGTTGTCCACTGGTGAAAGCAAATGGATCACCGACGAAACATCTCGCGAGATTGCGCATGTTTTACGGGCCGCTCACGATGCGATTTTGGTGGGTGCGAACACGGTGCTGACTGACGATCCATCCTTGGACATTCGGGTTGAAGCTTTTAAGAATAAAAAACTGAAGGTGTTGATTCTGGATTCGGATGCTCTGTGTTTGTCCCGCGCCGATCAATTGAAGCTCGCGAAAATCCATAACCCGGCGGATGTTTATTTTGTGATCTCTGATCAGATCTCTTCGCCGCCCAATCCTTGGGGTGCGAACGTCATTGGGCTCCCGGCCAAAGGTCTAGGTTTGGACCTGGATTTGCTATTAACGAAGCTATGGAAGCTGGGGCTGCGATCGGTGCTTGTTGAAGGCGGTGCGCATGTGCTCAGCTCAATTATAAGTGAGAAGAAGGCTCAGCGGCTGTATCTTTTTCAGGCGCCAATGATCCTAGGGGCCAAGAGTGGCAAGGCATGGACAGAACAGGTTAGTATCGGATCTATGAGCGAGCGGATTGCTTTGGCAAACCAACAATACATCTCACTGGATAAAGACTTTTTGGTAACAGGAAAATTGAACTGATGACCGCTTCGGCCTCACGTAAGAAAAAAATAAAATCACATGGCTTTGTTGAAGGTTTAAAGACCGAATGGAATCTTTTTTGGGAAACCATTCTGGGTGACGAACCTGAAGCGGACGCCGACAAATCCGCCGAAAACGCGATCAAAGATCCATTCATCACCGGAAAATTGGAAACCTTGAGCCTTGAACAGATCAAGGCCATCACCAAAGCTTTGTCTAGCGATCGGCGTAAACTGAACCAGCGCATGGAACTCTTGAATCGCGAGATCGAAGAAAATTCGCAGCGTCTGGAAAGCTTGAAGCTGGTTGGCGGCGAACCCGAAGAGACGGTCAAAAAAATCAATGAATTGAACGATATCGGCCAAACCTTGTCCGAGCAGCTCAATCGTATCAACGAGCGCCTGAAAATCGCGCGATCCCGCGAAGACAAAATCAAAAAAGCGGCCCGCGAGCTTTAGAGCGCCATTCGCCCGAGCGAGTGGTTTTCATTTCACATTTCACGATTCAAACTTGGTTCCTTCGAATCTGTCCAATCCTGTGGAAGTCTGTTCGTGGACAGGCGAACTCTGCCAGCTGGCGCCGTCTGTCCCGGGACAGACGCACTCTCTCAACTGGCTCTGTCTGTCTTGGGACAGACAGGTTCCGTCAATCAGCCCAGTCGACCTCAACAGACAGAAGTCAGAATTTAATTTCCTGTCTGGGGTGATGGATCGTGTTCGATCTCTTCGATAAAGTCTTCGAGATTTTTTCCCATCGAAGTTGCGCTTTTAAGCCAATTCTTGGATGTTCGGATCCCTTCGATCGGCATGTGCCGCAAGTTCTGTTCAGGATAATTCTGCCTTGTGTATTCGAGTGCGGGAACGATCAAGGCCCCATAGTAAGTTTGACCCAATTCGTACAATGCTCTTTCCCGAAGTTTTGTGAGCCAACTTGATTTCTGTCTCGGCCCAACATTGAACATTTCCTGGAAATATTGGCGTGCTGGTACGGGGCGCGCTTCATTGTTGTGATCAAAATCATAAATCTGGCCTTCGTGAAAAAGCACGACGTGGAAATTCCAATCGGGCCGAACGGTTCCAGTTCGACTGCGAAGTGGGGTGACAGTGAGGCCGGTGTATCCGTTTTTTGCCTCGTACGCCCTGGCGTAGATATACAAAACTTTGGAACGGGTCAGATCTGTTTCGGGTGATAAATTGCGAATCTGCTTCAGAAAGAAATAGATATTGTCGGCGCATTGATAACATTGATAATGGAGCGAATTTTCCTCGGCAAAAATATCCAAGACCGATTTTGCATAGACAGCTGAGCATTTATTGGTCGAAGCAGGGCTATTGGCAGCGGCGGTCGCCATTAAAATCAAGTTGAGAATGAAAACGAGAACGTGCTTTCGCATATGAAGTAAACTTTCAATTCATATGCCTTGCCTGAGCCCATCAACGTCCCCGTCTCAAATTGAGACGACTGCGGGAAAGCATTGCCAGTCAGAACGAAAAAATGTATCGAAACTCCTCTCAAAGTTGGTCTTTTTCTTGCTTTGAAGGAGCCAGTTGGGGACGGGTGTGACTGAGTCTAATTTAAAACCAAAATTCAAGACAAAATGGGACTTGGTGCTCGTGTGCCTATGTACCTGTTTGGGACTTTCATTCGCCCATGCCGATGACAAAGAACTTTGTCCCCGTATTTTCTTAAAGCAAGGTTCATTTCGCCTGAATAAGAACGAAAGAATCATGGTCTGCGGTGACAACAGCACCAGCGGGTGGAAAGATGTCCCCCTCGAGCAAGCGCAAATTGAATTGAAAGCCCTCTTTCAAAGGGATGGATACTTTTCTCCTCGATTTGAAATCAAAGATGAAAAAATGTTCATTGAAATGGGAGACGTCACCAAAATCAAAAACTGGAATCTCACAGGTGACAATACGGTCGTCGATCAAAGCCGAAAACGAAAAGTCATCAACCAAGCGATGACGCCGGCGAAAATGAACGAGATCGAAAAATGGGTCGAGTCCGAACTCAAGTCGCAAGGCTATGCATGCCCCGTGATTCAAACCAAAGCACAGGTGTGGAATCAAGGCATTGAAAGCAGCTACAAGACGGGCCCCAAGCAGAATTTCGTATCCTTGCAGCGACAGGATATGGCCAATCTCAAAGATGACGCCTTCAAAAGATTTGAAGCCTTTGAAATGGGAGAGCTTTACGACAATCGGAAATTGCAAATCACATCCAATCGCTTGCTCAGCGATGGATTAGCACAAAGTTCTTACTTTACTCAGACCTGTGGCGAAACCGGTGTCGAACTTGTGCATCATGTGGAGCTGGGCGAGCCGCGTTTGTTGCGAATCGCCTTTGGTGCCTCGACTGAAGAGTTTCCGTTTCTCGATGCATGGTTTAAGAATACGCGCATTGATGGCATGGCTTCTTCCTATTGGTTGTTGTTGCACGCTTCGCCGCGAATTCAAAGTTTGGAAGGTTCGTCGGAGCTCTACATCTTGCCGTTCTCAAGGAGAACATTTGTCGGACCCCGATTTCGCGTGGCTCGAAATGTCGAAGACGCCTACGAAGCCTTGAGCGGAAAGACCGGCATCGATATTGGACGCTACTGGGACACGCATGGGCTTCGATTTGAAGCACGCGTCGGTCCGACCGCGAACTATGTCAATACCATCGCCGGTTTTGGTCCCGATGATGTTTCCTATCTCACACTGGAAGGTTCGGCCTCGTTGATGAATAACGATTACGAAATCACTGGGGTGCAACAAGACTCGGGATATCGGATCGGTTTGCAGTATCAGGGTCAGCGCGAAGGCGTAGGTTCGCCTTTGACCGCCGATCGTTGGACGGTGAATGCGAAAAACCTTTGGAATGTGCAAGAGCTTTCGCCCCCTCTTTTGGTTTTGGGTTCGCGATTCGAAGGCAGCGTAACCACGTCGGATGCCCTTGGCCAAAGCGATGAGCGGGCCTCATTGCCGCAAGAGTATCGAATTTCGTTGGGGGGTGAAGAAAACTTGCGCGGTTTCACTCGCCAGGCTCTGAATAATGGCGGTCTTGGATATTTGACTTCGGCGTATCTGGGCCTTGAGCTGCGATTGATTGAAGAGCTTCCCTATAATCTCGAACCATTGATTTTGTGGGATGGAGCCACGGTGGGTAAAGCGCCTTGGCACTGGGATGGACCGGTGTTTGAAGACTATGGAGTGGGGATGAGATGGAAATCTCCTCTGGGGCCGATTCGCTTCACGGTGGCGAAGGGCCAGATTCATAACAATGACGAAGCTTCAGGAGCGGTTCGCCAGCAGTGGGTTTTCCTGTTTAGCTTTGGAAGAGAGTTCTGATGAAGAAACTGAAGACGGCGTTGAAAGCAGTTTTAGTCTTATGTTTGATTCTGGTGGTGGCTGTTGCTGGTGCGGGCTTTTACGTCATTCACCATCCCAAGGAAACGTGGGCTTTCATCGAACAACATTTTTTGCCGAAAGACCTCAAGGTGACTTGGCAGGATCTGCAATTTCAGATGCCTTCGATTTCCAACCGGCACTGGCAGCCGAACATCGCCTTCGAAGGCCTTTGCATTCGCAAGCAGGATCCCAAAGTGGATTTTTGTGCGGACCGTTTTGAATCTGAAGGGCATTTGAATCTGGAAGAGTTGCTTCATCCGCAGATTCAGATTCAGCGGGTGCTTTTGACTTCGCAGCATCAGAATTATTTTCTGCCCAGCCCGAATCCAAAGAAGCCATCCAGTGACGAGTCCGACTTTTACGAAATGGCGGCTCTTTGGCGGGATCGTATGAAACTTTATTCCAAATGGATGGACGTGGGCCAGGTGGATGTTCACGTCAGCCGTTTTGAACTGCGCTCGCAACAAAGTCCACCGCTGATCATGAAGGTGGACTTGACCAGCCCACATTTTCTGGAAACGGCGAATCTCGGTTTTGCCGTGAAAAAAGAAAACCTTTTTGACAGTGAGATGGATGGGACCATCAATCTGCAAAATTGGATGCAGGCGGAAAAAACGGCCCTGCAGATGCAAGCGAAAGCCGAATTTAAAAAGGGACGTGCTCTGGTTTCGGATTTGAAAGTGGGTTGGGAGAAAAAAGATCGCTTGCAGTTAACAATGGCGGGCATTTTGAAGATCGCGAAGATGAGTTTCGATAACAAACTCTCCGCCACTTTGGGCCCAAAAGCCCTGGAAGGAAATCTGGACACGCGGGTGAAGGGTTTGCCAAAGCCATTTCATGACATCAAGCCTTTGCACGCCACCTTCGAACTGCCGCAACAGTCCGGAAATTTATGGGCCAAGAAAAATGCGCAAGCTCACGTGACGGCGTTAGCGCCGCTTTTTTTCGTGACCGATGGCTTACGAACTCGCCTGGAGAAAGCCTGTAAATGTCAGATCCCGCAAGAACTGAAAGCCAACGTGGATGCTGAAGCGAATCTCCATAATTATTTTTCAGCGAAAGACGGTTTCTTCGCTTCGATTCAGGCAAAGATTCAAAGTTTGAACAACAGTCTTCTCAACACCAATACGCAGGCGTCTTTGGTCATTGACCAGAAAGACGGTCATTTTGTTTTGGCTCCGAAGATTGATGCCATCCTACAGCTGACCAGCTTTCAGGGGCTCGAAGTTTTCTTAAAGGAATACAATTTTGGTGTGCCGGCGCCGCTGTCAGAACTGGATGGCAAGATTTTGTTCAAAGCGCAAGGCCCTCTGGATCCTTCTTTCGAGAAATGGACCATTCCGGTCGTGACCGAAGTTGATTTGCACTCGAGCCAGCAAAAGGTGGACGTGACTTCGAATGGAACCGTGACGGTCGATCTTCCCACCAAATGGATCGATGTCGACCTGAAAGTGCTGTTGAAAAATATCGTCCTGCAATTACCGCCACTGGATCCTATCTATGGCATGCCCAAGGTCACGCCTGATAAACGAATCGAAATCAAACCACCGGTTGCCATTCAGAAAAAGAAGTTTCCATTTAAATTGAATCTGGCGATTCAGGTGCGATCGCAGTCGGATGATAGCATTCGTTTGCTGTATCCCTTGGCGCATCCGTGGATCCCGGTTGGTGTCAGCTTGGATTATCAATCCGGCTCACCAATTCGCGGAAAGATTTCGCTCAGCCCCTTCGAGGTCGAATATCTGCGAAGGCGCATGACGATTGAATCTTTTCAGGCAGAGCTCAATCAACCCGTCGGGAACTTTCCGACCAAGGGCCGCTTCCGCATCAATCAAGCACTTTACAAGATTTATATTGATTTGCTCGGAACGCTGGCCAAACCGCAGATCGTCCTGAGCTCGGATCCATATCTGGATCGGTCGGATATCATCTCGGTTCTGTTGTATGGTCGTCCCAATGATCAGCTGGTTTCAGCCGATGCCAAGGCGGTCGGAAGTTTTGATGCGGCGGTTGCCGATCGCGCGATTGGGCTTTTGGGACTGTGGGCTCTCTCCAGCACGCCCATTCAAAGTTTTTCCTATAATCAGTTGAGTCAGCAGTATTCGGCGCAATTGAAAATCAGTGATGACACTTCACTTTCGGTCGGGACGAATTGGGAGCAAGCTGCCAGTTTGGAACTGCAAAAACGCTTGTCCGACCGCTGGATGGTCAGCGCCGGCGTCGAACCAAATGAAGAAGACCAACAGACAAGAAAGTTACGCCTCCAATGGGAAGACCGCTTCTAAAAGCGCTCTCATAGATCCAAATCCTTCGTTGCCGCCTCCTCGACGTCCATGCGGACGCCTTCGTCGTTGCGCCTCGACTTTGGATCTATGAGAGCGCTTTTAGCACTTGTCGGGGTGGTGGTATTTGACGGTGGAGGAAAAAAAACTCTTCTGGTGCTTTGGTGGGCTGGTGTTGTTTTGAGATTTTTGTTCGAGAGGGTTTAATTCAAATTATTTTGGATCTGAATTTTGTTTTGGTTCGATGGCGGGGAGGCCTAGTTGTTTTCTGAGGGTGTTGTATTCTCTTAGTTTTCGGATGCCTTGGTGGAGGACGATTTCTAGGATTTTGAGTTCTTTGCTGTTAGGGACGTTGTGCAGGAGCATTCGCTTTAAGACCGAGTAGGCGTTGATTCTTCGGTTTTCGATGTTGAAGCCCATCTCTTGAATCCAGGTTTGCAGGGCTTTTTCAGGAAAAACTTGGGATGTGGATCTGGCTGGTTGTTGGCCTTCCAATTGGGCTCGTTGTCCGCCCCAGGTGCTTCGTAAAATAAAGAGAGCCAGCAGAACGGCCTGGGCTAAATTCAAGCTGGTGTTGTCGCCGAAAGTTGGAATGGAGCATGCGAAGTGCGTGTGCTCAAGATCTTCGGCCGACAAGCCCCAGTCCTCGGGTCCGAAAATCAGGTAAACGGGGACCGCCGACGTTTCATCTTTTTTGAAAACTGGATGCTCGTTCTGCAGCCACTGCAAAGTGGTTTGGCAATCTTGAACCAGGCGGCCTTTGCCATCGCGGGCGGTGAATGAAATGCGGATGCCTTCGGACTCGCTGGCCATGAATTGGGCCCAAGAATCATAGACCTTGCGGTTTTGCAGGGCCGCTTGTCCGGTGGCCGCCGATTGCTGAGCCTTCAACGTGATATCTGTCTTCGGGTCGATCAGGATCAGGTGATCGATGCCCATATTGGCCATGGCGCGCGAGCTGGCGCCGATATTGGAATCGTAGATGGTGCGAACAAGGACAACCTTGACGTCAAAGGGTCTCATGGCCCTTGGCTATAGCTGGTGTGCTAAAGAAAGTCCATCTTCGATCACGCCCTTTTTGTCGGGGTGGTTGTGAAAGAATTTTTTCAAATCCATCTGCGTCTCTTCCGTCAAAAAGGCTTCCGGAGCCCGGTTCAGCAGGATTTCGTAGCTTTCCAAAAGCAACAGCCAATCGAACGGGAACTGAATCTTGTGCGAATCGATCAATGGTTTCAGCTCGGTCTCGAGCTCGGTCCCTTGCGCCTTTTTTTCGCGCAGGTCGCGGACCTTTTGATAATTGCGATACAAATCCAGTTCAGTTTGACTGAGTTTTTTCTCGGGCACGCGGGAGGCGACGAAGTCATCGATTTCGCCATATTTTTCACGGTCGGCGGGTCCACCAAAAACCGACGTCACTTGGGTGCCGACGGCCAAATCGTACGTACCCCAAGGTGGTTCGAAAAGAACTTGGTCTTTGTAAAAGACCGAACATTTATCGAAACTGACGACCAAGAGCTTGCCATCTTTTTCGATTTTATTCTTCAGGATGCCGTTCACGCGAACGCCGGAACTGAATTCCAATTGAACTTGAGATCCCATTTTTTCTAGAGCGTGTTGCCAAGAAGTGGATTGCAATCGGCCCAGAGCCGTTCCAAATCCGCTGGCATGATACTGCCGGTTGTGTCCCGGCAGCTCTTGATCCTGGTAACACAATTGGGTGGGACCATGAAAGCGCAGGTACACGATTGTTTTATGATCTGGTGCCAGAACCGCTTCGACGCATTGACCAGAAATTTGAATTCCTGAATCCAGCTGAATGGTATTTACATTTTCGGCGCGAATGGCTTTCTGCACGCCTTCGAGACCGCCTTTGCGAAAGGCCATCTTATCGGCCATTTGCTGCAAGACTTGGCTGAGAGCTTTAAAATCAGGAGCCACAAAAAGCTGCGGCTGCGGCTCGGTGATATCGTAGCTAGTTTCCAAGCATTTCAAACTGAGCGGCAGTTTTTGAACTTTTTCACTGAGACACCATCGCGATTCACCAACCGAAGACAGCAGGCCCGCGCCAAAAATCTTCGGATCCTTCAGATCACCGATCAAGCCGTACTCGGCGGTCCACCAATTCATGCGGCCCAATTCCGCCGCTTCCGAAACATGAGAAATGCCGGCCGTGGTTTCTTCCAATTTTTTTTGCGCTTGTTCGATTTCAGTTTTTGTCGAATCGGGATTTTCTTTCACGTCCGAAAGAACGCGAATGGCTTCATAAAGCTCGACGTCTTCGCGGCTGATGATGGCCTTGCGGGCGACCTGGGCGTATTCGCGAAGGTACTGGGCAAATTCAGGGTGAATTAAAATCGGTGCGTGACCGGCCGCTTCGTGAACAATATCCGGAGCCGGCGTGTACAACAAATGATCCAGTGTCCGCATCGCCGAAGCGATGGGCAAAAATCCCAGCGACTGAAGCTCCATGAAAGCGGCCGGTGGAATGAATCCGCTGACGGGCAAGGCTCGCCAGCCGAATTTGGAAAGCTTGCGATCAATTTCGCTGATGTGCGGGATGCGCTCGACTTCGATGCCGGTTTTTTCCAGACCGTCCAGGTAACATTCGTGCGCGTGCACCGATAAGAAGCTGCGCAATTGCCGTAGGACGTAACGCCAGCAAGCCTGATCCACGGGTGTGTACTTTTCGTAGTGTTGTTCGACGACGTATTTTTTCAGATGCTTGGGAAGAGTCTCTGTCATCGTTCCCCCTTAGAGAACCGGGTTGTCCTTGACGAGATAGTTTTGGATGTAATCCCGAACTCCCTCTTCGATGGACCACTTGGGCGCGGACATTCCGGCTTGCAGCCATTTATTCATGTTGGCTTCGGTGAAGTATTGATATTGGTTGCGAAGACTTTCCGGCATGTCGATGTACTGAATGTTCGATGGAACTTTCAGTGCCGAAAATGCCGAGTTGACCAGATCGTTCCAAGTTCGGGCGCGGCCGAATCCCATGTTATAAATTCCATTGGTCGGACATTTTTCGATCAGCTCACGCATCCAACCGGTGACGTCTTTGACGTAAACAAAGTCGCGCATCTGTTCGCCGTCTTTGTACCCGGACCGGTAAGATTTAAAAAGTTTGACCAGGCCCACATCGCGAATCTGGTGAAAAGACTTGAACGGTACACTGGTCATCGGTCCTTTAAAATATTCGTTCGGCCCGTAGACATTGAAAAATTTAAGGCCGTACCAGTGCGGCGGAGTCTCGCCTTGTTTCAGGGCCCAGCGATCGAATTTCACTTTGGATTCGCCATAGAGATTGAGGGGTCGCAATTGCTCGGAATCCAAGAAGTCATCATAGCCCAGTTCGCCCGCACCATAGGTGGCCGCGCTGCTGGCGTAGATCATATTTTTTTGATGCTGAACACACCATTCCCAAATTCGTTGCGTGTAGAAGGTGTTGTTTTCCCACAGGTGCTCGGCATTGGTTTCCGTCGTCGAAGAGTTGGCGCCCATGTGCACGATCCAAGTTGCTTTCTCGATCGTTGAAGGACGGTTCAGGAAATCCCAAAGCTCATCTTTTCCAAGAAAATGCTCGAACTTTTTATCCTTCAAAAGATCAGGGCGGGCTTCCAGAGAAATCGGGTCCACGACCGCTAAAACAGGGATGCCTTTTTGGTTCAGCTCCCACACCATCACACTGCCAATAAATCCGTTTGCGCCTGTCACAATTACCATGCAAATAGGGTAGCAGAATCAGCCCCCAAGTCATCGGTCTCCGAGTCATGCTGTTCAGCTTGTAGACAAGCCTGAAACGGCTTCAAATAAATGGCAGATTTTGTCGTAAAATCAAAGGCTTATAACCTATTTCGGTGGCCTTTCGTTTGCTATTGTCAAGTTCCCATGAAGCGACTGGTGAAAGCTCTCCTTGTTCTCAATCTTGAGATTCTGTTACTGGCACCAACCTGCATTCAGCAAAAAGTCGATCGGGGGATCAAATCTAACGATCAATATTGGGCTGAAACCGGGTTGGGTTCAGCCGAGCTTGAGACATTGCTCGAAGGCGGCAATTGCCATACCGACGAGCAAAGTTTTCTGGCATGCGTGAATGCCGTGGGACAAATGGCCGAGCGCTTGGACCAGGCCCTTTTGATGGACGGCACGCTTCGTCCTTTGACCAACGAAGACGTCGACAACCGCTTGACCGAGAAAAAAGAGTTGAGCCGGTGGTCGCCAAAATTTGAAGAGCTGCGCGAGAAAATTTCGTTCCTGAAAATTTGGAAGCAGATGGATGCGCAGCTGATCAAGCCAGGCGAGCGCTCCGCGATCATCGCCTCGGGAATCAACGGCTTCCTTTCAATCTTCAAAGATCCACACACCTATTTGATGCCGCTGGCGATGTACGAAGAAGTCATTGCCAACAGCGAAAACCGCAATGCCAATGCGGGAATGGTGGCACGCCGGGTGAATGGCGAGTTGATTGTTCGCAAAGTTTACGAAGGCTCGGCCGCAGAAAAAGCGGGACTGCGCAAAGGTGATCATATTCTTTCGGTGAATGGGCAAACCATTGCCGGAATGGTTTCGGCGAAGATTTCGGATATTTTGAAAATGCGTGGCATGGATCGCATGGGACTTTCTGTCCTGCGAAAAGGCGAGACGCGCTATCTGGAAATCCTGCGCACCGAAACCGTTTACCCCAGTGTTGTCAGCAAACTGATCGAAGGATCGCACAACATCGGTCTGATCACGATTCATAAATTCTCGAAGGATGTTTGTCTTTCGGTTCGCCAGAAATTGATTTCCTTCAAGCAACAACGAGTGTCAGGAATCCTGATGGATCTTCGCGACAATCCGGGCGGTCAGGTTGAAGAAGCCGCATGCGTTGCGAATTTATTTTTAGATCGCGGCACATTCTTATTTGAAACCAGGTATCTGGACACTTCAAAACCTTCGGATCGCTACATGGCCGAAAATGATAAAATCTACGGCGGACCCTTGGCGATTCTGATCAATAGCGGATCGGCTTCCGCCTCGGAAATCGTGGCCGGTGCCTTGCGAGATCATGGCCGCGCGAAGCTGGTCGGCGAGCGATCCTTCGGAAAAGGATCGTTTCAGGATGGTCGGGCATGGGGAGCGAATCCAAAAATCGCGTTGTTCGAAACGGAAGGATTTTATTATTTCGCATCCGGATGGACGCCGCAATTGGTGGGGTTGCAGCCGGACGTGCAGGTTAATTTCAACCTTTCCGATGGCATGCGCGAAGACGAGTCCTTCTTGAATCCTTTGATTCCAGTGGATTCATGGAGTGGACCGCAAAGCTTGTCATGGCTGACCGAAAAAGAGTGCGATCTCGATATGCCAGACCTGTCGATGGCATCGGTGTCGTCGTCATTAGCGGTGATCGGGGATGATCCCCAAATGCAAAAAGCGCAAGCCCTTCTCAACTGCGGAGCGAGAAATGATCGAAACGGCTCTCTTTAAATCCGCATTCATCCCTTCGGCGAAAGCTTCGAATAAACTGATGATCGTTTTGCACGGCAAAGGCGACAGTCTTCGCCCTTTCAAATCCTTTGATGAAGAGTTGCGCATTCCAGAAATGAACTATCTTTTATTGAACGCGCCGAAAAAATTTCTGGATGGCTATTCGTGGTATGGAGATCCACCCTTTCAAAAAGACGGCGTGCTGCGGATTCGCCAGAAGATGTTTCAGCTCTTGGCCGAAATTGAATCCCTGGGTTGGAAGCCAGAAAATATTTTTCTCTTCGGCTTCTCGCAAGGTTGTTTGGTCAGCGCCGACATCGCCATGAATTACCCAAAAAAATTGGGCGGCGTGGTTGGCATCAGTGGATATTTTCATTTCTTTCCGCGCTGGAAGCAGGCACTGCGTAGAAATCGCCTGACTCCTTGGTTGCTGACGCACGGAGACCGCGATGACGTCCTGCCCATTGAAGACACGCGTTTCGGCGTCGAAAAATTAAAATCTGCCGGCCTCAAGGTCGACTTTGTCGAATCTCGAAAAAAACATGTTCTCGAAGAAGAAGAGTACCCCATCATCCGCAAATGGGTGCGTGACCAATTCACGGGCATGCAAAAGCACCGCTGATATCTTGATGAATGAACCGCTGGCTTGTCTGTGCTTGGAGCTCGCCAACACAAGAGCTCAGAGTTGGTGCCTTCAATGCGCACTCATCCATGATCTTTGCCGTTGGTATGGCATGTGGTCTTGGATCCTCGATATTGCTCCGTCCCGACGGTCAAGATCGTGGATGAAGACGGATTTGAATTGGGAACATGAATTTTAAATGTCTTCGCCGTATTCGCTGACGAAATTCATCAGCTTCAAATAGACGTCGGGGCTTGCCAAGTGGTGCGGCTTTCTTTCGTAGAAACGAGAGGCCTGCACTTCGGGGAGACCAAGATGCGAGCAAACCAATTGATCGATAAGGCCTTGAACCTGAGAATGGGACATTCCGCGTTTCACTTGGTTCATGATTTCAAAAACGATTTGAATCAAAGCGTTGCCCGTGATGCGGTCTTCGCGATTGGTCAGCCGTGCACGCTCGGTCAATCCACGAAGGATCGCCGTGGGTTTCTGAGTTCCGGCCGCCGCGCGAATCAGCTGTTTGTAAAGGCGCTGAAAATTTTGAATGTGCTGCACATGTTTCGACCGCAGCTGAGCATCTTGCTGTTTCGCGAAGCTTGAAAGAATGGTTTTATAAAACTCGGTTTCTTTCATTTGCTGATACTCGAAACCATTTTTCAGAAAGTACTCGGGAAGATCTTTCAGAATCGCCCGCATATTGAAAAGTGCCGGATGGTTCACGCCGTCGGCGACCTTTTCGATCTTGCCGCTGATCTTGGCTTTTTCAAAATAAGAATATTCGCGGTCAAACTGTTCAAACAGTCTGGCATTTTTCAGAATGTTTTCCCGTTGGGTCTGGTTGAACCCCATTCGGTACAACAGGCGGTGCGAGCGATAGTGAGAAAATTGCTGATTGAAGTTGGCAACGATGGAATGCTTCGCAAAACTTTTGAGCGGCTTTTTCTTGCCGGTCTTCAGATAGTCCGCGATTTGCACGAACACCTGCACCATCAAGCGCGCCTTCAATCGTTGCTCATTCAAGTTGGTCGAAAATCTTTCGACATCGTCGTAGCGGTATTGATCGTGGCGAAGGCCGAACTGGCGAACGCTTCCATAGTCAATAATGCCGGCATCGGCCAAGACGTTGTCGCCGTCCCAATCCAACCAAGCGAAGATGTAATCAATATCCAATTTGGCGGTGAATTCGGCAAAGGAGCGCCCAATTTCTGCGGCCAGGTCATCATACTTGGAGGCGCCTTTGGCTTTGCTCTTCCAAACGCCATTTTTCATTTGGCGTTCGATAAAATAGTCGACGCTCTTTTTCAGATCTTCCAGGCGATTTTGTTTCAAGTACAAAAAGATATGGGCCGGGCGAAGTAGATTCGGCGCCGCACGGACGCCAATTCCGTATCCGCGACCGAGATCGATGATGCAAAGAACGCGTTCGGTCTGAATGCCTTGCAGATGCATGCTTTCGGCGGAAATGGCGGCGCCGTAAAGCTCGTCAATTTCTGCCATCCCGCAACCGTAACCAAAAGTTCCGGCCCCAGTTTTCAGAGGTCGGTTGGCCTGAACGGCGCCCGGAGCAAGACAGGTCACGCCGGTCCCACGAGAGCTGACGTCCCACACTCGACCCCGATGCTCGACGATGCCGTTCCAAATACCGCGACCGTCACCCGAAGTTTTTCCCTGCTTGTTGGAATGTTGCAATTGCAGGTAGCGAGAGGCCATGTATTTTTTGGGCTTAATGGTGCTGGGATCGATGCGGCGTTTGCTGAGCTCGTCGTATTCGTTGATGATTTGGATCGAGAAAGTTTCGATCAACTTCTGCTGCAGTCCTTCGGTGATTTCATGTGGATGAGTGGCTGGTATCAGTCCCATTTCTTTCGCCAAAGCAAAGTTGAAGTAGGCGATTTCTCCGGCGCGCAATTCGCGCACGCGGTAAGGCACGTGCCCATCGGAAATGACATCCATCCACGGATGACTGCCATCCAGTTGCTCGAACGCAACATAAAAATCGCTGGCAGTTTTGGTGGCCTGTGCTCGTTTCAAAAAATCCCCTTCAAGGTACAGCCGATTGCCACTTCTTATCGGCGCAATTTCTTCGTCCTTGAATGAGACGGCCATTTTTTCGACAAAAGTCGTAGACATATTTCAAAATTGTCGACAACTTCAAGTCAGGTTTTTGGTCCAGATACCGATAAAAGGACAGGCAGCCGGGCATCCTTATTGCTCCCCACTTGGTGATGATTCGGAAGCCGAAAAGGAACTTTTCAAACATGAAACCTCTGATTTACTTTCTAGTTTTTTTCTCCTTCCTGGCAAACTCTTGGGCGAATGACCCCGTATCCGAATGCCGCACGAAACCCGAATTTTTCAGCCACGGCAAAGTCCTGACGTCCATCAAAGATCTGCCGAAAGTGGTCCTGATCGGAAAACGGGCTATTTACTATGTTGAAAATAAAAACTCAGGGTTTCGCTTGGTCGGTGAGCAGTCGTTTGTGAAAGGACAAAGCCGCATCGTCTGTGCCACCATGCCCGAAGTCAGTTCTCAAAGTTTTTCGATGTACGCGCCAACATTGATCGATCTGACCGGCGATCAAAGCATCGGCGACAGTTACTGGCAATTTCACATGATCGCGAACGAGAAACAATTCGGTATCTGGAACAAACAAAGCCGGGTCTTTTCAAAATCAAAAGATCTGGAAAGCGGTTTGGCCAAAACGGGCGCGCAGATCCAAGTGATTCAAATCTCACGGGATCAATTTGAAATTCAATTCAGTCGCGAGTCCGATAAAACCAACGAGGTTTTGTCGATCCGATTCGATGCCTTGTCACAGATTCCTTAGCACCAGCTGGGTTGTAAAGCTCATTCGACTTTGGTCGGTCTTGCGTCTCGCAATGAGACTGCTCTATTAGGACTTTGGCTCAATCTGAGTTATAATAGAGTATAAAGGCCGAACAATGAAATTCGTGTATGTGCTTGAAGATGATCCGAAATTTCAGAAAGAAATAGCTGAAGCTATTTCTGCGGTCGATTTTAAAATCCAAATCCGATTTTTCCCAAAACTAGAAACATTTGTCGATTGGCTCAAAGTTTTAATGACGGATGGTCCAAAGGCGATCGCGGCCGGTGGACTGCCACAGACCTTTGTTCCTCAGGAAGAAGTCCCGGACGAGGAACACCAATTGGTTTTGGTCGTCTATAAGGTCGAATTTTTAGGCGAAGAGCAGTTGGGACTGATGCGAAAAACTCGGCGCATGTTCATCGACCGCAAAGTTTGTTCGCCGCTGGATCCGACCGCGTTTGTGTTGACGGCTTTTGACAATCCGGATTTTGACATCCGCAAATTTGAAGATCCGGTGCTAAACAATGTGATTCTAAAACCTTTCGATCAACTGATTCTGATTCAGCACCTGACTTTCGCCATTGATGGTCGGCATCCTCCATCGAAAAATACCGTGACCAACCAAAAGACAACGGCCGTGGTCGAACTTTTGAAAGATATCGAGATGGAAGCCGTTTCGGAAGTCGGTTTCATCACAAAAAGTGATCGAGAAATTAAACCCGGTGTGGTCTGCAAATACTATAGCCAATCCTTTATGTCCGATCGCCACCGTTCCTTGTTTGCGATCTGCCGAGATTGCGTCAAGCATCCGGAACTTCCGGATATGTTCCGGGCTTCCTTTACATTTTTTGCGATTGATCAAACCCAGATCAGCAATATGCGAAAGAAAACGCGCAACAAAGACGCGACAGAGTTTCCGTACTCGTGGGCGCCACCGAAAGCAAAGCGTTTGCTCACCGATTTGCACGTGATTCTTCTGGATGAAGAGGAAGTCGGTCCCTCGGGGCTTGTCGCCAAATTAGAAAAGACATTTTCCGGCGTGCATTCCAGCCACTACCAAAGCTTCGGCGATTTCTATTCGGACTTGGATCCGACGCGGTCGCTGGAAGAGAGGGACTCGACCATCAAGGCCTTAGGTGGAGCGACTTCGGTGACGTTGCATTTCGATGCCACCGGGCACACCTACTTGGACTGTGCTTCTGACAAACAGGATCTGACATCTTTGTTTGGCCTGACGGTGAACGAGTTGAAAGCGAAAAACGATTGGTTCTCTCACGCGCTTCCGTTGGATCAACGCGAAAGATTTCGCAAATACGCCCAAACTGGAAATCTGACGGATGAAAGTCTTTTGACCGTGACGTTGAATGATGTCACTTACGTCGTGCAAGTGACCGCGGTCCATAAAGAGGCAGGTCGGTTTCATTTGACCATCACCGAACCTAACAAGGCGGAGCAGGTGAAGTGGTTGGAAAAAAATTCGAGATTGCGAAATCCGGTGCATTTGATCCTGGCAAGCCATCGTCTGTTTGGTGAAGGCGCGGTTGAACGCTGGACCGCCGTCAAAGAGATCCTGAAAAAACGATTTAATATCGAACCCAAAATCGTGATGACCTCGAAAAAAGATTTCTCCGACGCCGAAGAGCGAAAGCTGGGAGCGGTGATTCAGGATATTTTCTTTAAACCGGTGGACCCGACTTATTTTACTCAGAAAATAAAGGCTTTCTTTCCGGAATTGTCAGAAAGATTGGAACGCATCCCGGTGACCACGGTTGCGCTGCCCGAAACCCTGAAGACGGTGAATCCGGTGAAGGTCACGGAAATTTCCGAAGCCGGCTTTATCATGGAATACTATCGTCCGATTCAGCTCGGAAATTTTCGCGAAGTGGTTTTGTGGCAGCCCTACGAAATCGGTGCGCCCGAGCTTTTGGCCACTTGCAATTTTGTCGAAGAAAATGCCGCGCAAAAAGGTGTCTACAATTGCCACTTCGTCTTTTTCGGGGCGACAGATTATTTTCTCAAACACATCCGTGTCTGGATTCGCGATAACTATGTTTTATCGAAGGAAAGTCAGGCTTCTTAGAGATTGCTGGCGGATGTTGCCGCCGCCATAAAAATCTTGCTTTGAAAATGTTGGAAAATTCTAAGTCTCTTTTTTCTGCTGCACCAGAAACGCGCAAAGAATCAATGCCGGTAAGCCAATCAAGGCGGTGATTCCAAAAAATATGGCGTAGGCTTGCATCAGGTCACGACCCACAGCCAGACTGTCGACCAAAAGACCCGAAAAGCCTTTCAGCGTCTTACCCAATAAAGTGTAAAAGGAGCTGAGCAAAGCATACTGAGTCGCTATATATCCCATGCTGGTCAGGCTGGACATGTAACCGATCAACGCGGTTCCGGCAAAAGAGCTGGAAAAGTTATCGATGGCCATCGCGGCCGCAAAAGTTTCATTCGAAGCACCCATCAACGCCAACGCCGAAAATGCCAGATTCGATGCCGGCCCAATCACGGCCCCGATCAACAAAGTTTTTGGCAGGCCCAAGCGAAGCGCGCTGATTCCACCGGCAGTTACGCCCGCAATCGATGCGACAATCCCAACCGAGGCGCGAATGGTCCCGACTGTTTCCGGCGAAATGCCCAAGTCTTTATAAAATGGATTCGCCATCGGACCCATGAAAAAGTCGGCGAGACGGTACAGGCTGACTGCGGCCAGCATAACCAAAGCTTTCGAGCCATGTTGCTTGAAAAACGCGATGAAAGGTCCGGCGATCGCGTCGTAAATTCCCTGAAGATTAAATTTCGGAACGGCCGCCGTGGACTGAACCGTATTCTTGATGGGCTCGATCGCGAAGAAGGTGGCGGCTAAGCCAACCACCATCGTGATCCCCATGGCAAAATAGGATGTCGGCCAGCCGACTTGCGCTGCCAGAATCAGGATTAAGGCATCCGTGATCAAAAGAGCCGCCCGGTATCCCAATTGGTAGGCCGACGACAGCAACGCCATTTCATCGCCAGACTCGGATACTTCGATCCGCCAAGCATCGACCACAATATCCTGAGTCGAAGACGCAAACGCCGCCACGGCCGCAAGCGCCGTGAAGATCGCGATGCCGCCTTCTGGTTTCAGGTAAGCCATGCCGAAGAGACCGATCATGACGAAAACCTGGGAAATCAAAAGCCAGCCGCGACGCAAGCCAATCATTTTTCCGAGAATGGGCACGCGAACTTTATCGATCAATGGCGCCCAGAGAAATTTAAAAGAGTAAGCCAACCCAACCCACGATAAAAATCCGATCGTGGTGAGCGTGATGCCGCCTTCGCGCAGCCAAAAACCCAAAGTGTTTCCAACCAGCATAAAGGGGAGGCCCGAAGAAAAACCCAAGCCCAGCATGACGGCCACCTTGGGATTGGTCAAAGAGCGGGCGACGTCTTTCCAGCTTTGCTTCTTTTTCACTTGTTTGGATTCACTCATTTAATTTTACGCTCCAAGCGATTTGCGCATCTTCCAGAGAAGGTGACTGATGTAGGGTCGTCGGTTCTCGCCCGTCGTCACCATCAAAAGTTTGGTGATCTTCAAATCGGTCGGATCGGTGTAAAGCACGATCAACATTTCCTGCAGGAAGTTGGTGTTCAGCGTGATGTAGTTGTCGGTGCCGACGCCCAACTGCACACCTTTTTTCTCCCACCATGAAAAAGGATGATCTTTGTAATCTTCAAATTGTCCGGTCAGTTTGTTGTTGGAAGAGGGCAAGGAAACCAGCGAAACGCCCTTTTGGATCAGGCGGTTCAAAACGTCGTGTTGGTAATGTTCCACTTCGCGAGCGGTGTGGAATTTGGCTTTCACGAATTTGATCTTCTCGTCTTCGTTCAATTTTTGACCAGCCAACAGCTTATCCAAAACGGAATTGTAACTGCGCCAGTCCAGTTCGATCAGTTCGCGGTATTCGGGATCCTTTTCAGTGATCGCGTGGCCTTCGGCATTTTTCTCGAGCACCTTTTGCAGCAGCTTGTGGAAATAAAAGTTCGGATTGATCCCGAGCGATAGGCCGTGCTCGAGCGTATCGATGTGCCAAATGTTCATGGCATTGTCGACGGCCTGGATCCCCTTCTTCAGCGTGTGGAAAGTTTCGCCGTGATGCGAGCGAATTTTAAAGCCCCGGTACTGAAGTTTGCGGAAACCTTTTTGGAATTCATTGAAGTGTTCTTTGCGGTAAAGCTCGTTTTCGCTGCCGACCGTATCGACATCGGTCATGTGCCGCTGCAGAAAAGGATATTTGTCCAGCATGCGCACCAGTTCGTCAACCTGGGCTTCGAAATGTTCTTTGCGGGTTTTGTATTTGCTGGCATCGAAAAAGTTCGCTTCTTTGCGAAAGGAAGGCGACAAGATGAAATCAAAATCCGGATGCTGTTCCTGAAATTTCTTAAAGCCTGCGTACAAACCCAAAACGACATCTTCCGGAGACACGCTGTCGGCACCTGGGATTTGCTCGGTCGATGATGAAGAAGCGCGGCTCAGGGAAAATTTCAGGCGAATCTTGCCGACGTTGTATTTGGTGTAGAGCTCTTGGGCCAAATGGTAAGTGCTGTCTTCATGCGCGGCCTTGTCGACCAAAATCAATTTTGGCAGATACAAGATTTTGAGATACGTCATGAAGCCTTCAGTTTCTTCCAACCGAATCAGCTTATCGACATCTTCGACTGAGCGGATGGGCCAGGATTCAGGTCCGTAGACTTCGGTGATCTTCTTTTTGTAAAGCTCTTGATTGGGGCCTTCGATTAATTTCTTGAGACGAGGATAAATGAACTCGGCCGTCATCGCTCCTGTCAGATGAATGTGCTCTTCGGAATATTTCAAAGGAAAACGTTTGAAGAATTCTGCCAAAGCCATGCTGACCGGATGATCCATCAAATCATGGATGGTCAGTTTGTTCTGATGAAAATCTGAAAGCCGCGCGCGAAACTCTTCCACCAATTGGTAGGCGTTTTTATTTACTTTTTTAAGAGAGCTTTCGGCCATCAGTTCCAAAGTGTCGGCGAGAGAGATGCCATTTGTTTCGCTGATGGTATCTATAAGCGATCGAAGTAGAGCATTCTGTGTTTCTGGAGATGTCATTGCCATTCCAAAGAGTAGCTTCGACCAACAGAGTTGTACAACTCAAAAGTGTCCAGACTGCCAGAAACTTGTCTCAGTGAAAACGAGTTCGACACACCATTTTCGGTGTCTGCTCAAAACCTTCCTAGTTTGCATTTCAAGTCGTATAAAATTCAGATTTGGTAAAGCCTTTGGCCCGATTCTTCCAATACAGCCGGTAATGGTACGTCACATTCTTGCTACAATTCTATTATTCTCATTCGGAAGTTCGGCCATCGCGGCAAAACCACCCATCTTGACGGTTCGTGAGGAGATCCTTCAGCATCGCGCCCGCGTTCTGAAGCACAGTCTGATCATGTATCAGGAGCACCCTGAACTTTTCCCGACCCTGGGTCAATTGCCAAAGGAAACGGCGATCCGTTTGCTCACGGCTTATATTTCACTTCATGATGCTCCGAAAACCATGACCAAACATCAGCTCGATAAGCTGGGGTATCAAGGCGATAAGTCCATTCTCATGCAGCTCTACGGAATTTGGGGCGAGCATGTCGAACCAAAACCGGCTTTTATTGACGATCTCAATAAGATCGAAAGCGATATGAAGCAAAAGGAAATGGAAATTCAATTGGCCGACATCGATCCAAGACTGCATAACGGAATATTGCATGAGATCGAGACACTCGAACTGAGCGCCGATATTACCGACACTAAAATTTTTCGCGGCCACGAGCTTGGCTTCAAGCGCAAAGCTTACTCGGCAGAAAAATTTTTGATCGACAAGGGCCAGTTTACGGCCGCCATTTTGTCGAAGTTGTACGAACAAAAATATTATCCAATGACGGTGAACAGTTGCAAGGCCGTGTACCGTTAATGGTCAGCGCAAATATTTGTACATGACTTTATGGGGTCCGACGTCCGGAATGTCGAACATCGGGCCCAAATAAGAAAGCCCCAATTTTTCATAAAACGAAAACGCGGCTTCACGAGCATTGCACCACAGAAGATCGCAATGACGAGATTTCAATTCCTGAATCCCTTTTTCCAGCACTTGACGTCCGATGCCTTTGCCATGAAAGGCGGTTTCGGTGGCCATGCCCCGCAAGCGGTACGGCAGCAGGGCCGGCAGTTCGGCAAAAGCCTCTTCGTGAAAAGTCGCCACACCAATAATTTTTCCATCGAGACGGGCGCCGACATGAAAAGTCGTGAGCCATTGATCTTGCGGAAAAAGTGCGCTTTTAAATTCTTGATGGGGTCGTAAAATTCGGTGTCGTAGCGGCTGCGCTTCGGCGGCCGAAATGATGTCTACTTGAAGCATTGAAGATTTTTGAATCAACCGGCTTTGTATTGCAAGTACTGAATCCACACCGAAGGCACTTGGCCGTTTTTGACGTCCAACTCGGGTGACGGCAGCCAGGTCGGCACCATGGGTTCGGTCAGCAATGGCATGTTCGCCGTCTGCGGTGTGCGGTTTGCTTTGCGTTGATTGCAGTCGCGGCAAGCGGTGACTACGTTAGTCCAATTCTTCGGTCCTTGTTTCGACACCGGCACGACATGATCCAAAGTGAGAAGCTTGTTTGGAAATTGGTCACCACAATATTGGCAGGTAAAATTGTCCCGAATGTAGACGTTTTCCCGGCAGAAGCGCACGGCGCCCAGGCTTCGGGGTCTTACATAGTGCTTCAAGCGCATGACGGAAGGGATCTGAAAACTGGTCCTGACACTGCGGACAAAAACATTGTGGTATTCGATGATTTCGACTTTATCTTGGAACCATAGAATGAGGGCCTTCTGCCAAGAAATAATCTTCATCGGCTCATAGCTAGCATTCAGCAGCAATGAGCGGGCTGATCCGATGGTTCTAATTGGTGAAGCTGGCCTGTCGCCATCTGCCTGCATACTCCTATAGGATTGCTGCAAATTGAGGCATTTTCAAGTCGATTTCACTTGATGAGACAGAATAAGAATGATTTATGGATCACTTAACGGTTTGTTGGGAGCCAGATATGAAAAGACGCGTTTTAAGCTTTAATTACACTCTGAAAGACACCAAAGGCCAGGTCCTGGATGCCTCGACTGACGGACCTCTCGCGTTTCTAGAAGGATCACAACAAATCATTCCGGCGTTGGAAGAACAAATTTCTGGAATGCTGATTGGCCAAAAGAAAAATGTGAAATTGGCAGCCAAAGACGCTTACGGCGAAGTCGAAGCGAAGATGGTGATGGACGTTCCAAAAAAAGAAGTCGCTCATTTGCAGATCGAAGTCGGCAGTTTCTTGCAATTGCAACTGCAAGATTCCGTCAAAGTTGTTCGCGTTGCGAAAATCACTGATGACACCGTCACCTTGGATGGCAACCATCCTTTGGCGGGACAAGATTTGGAATTCGATGTTGAGTTGGTGGATTCACGTGATGCTTCCAACGAAGAGTTGGCACACGGTCACGCCCACGGTCCTGGTGGACATCACCATCACTAAAGGTTTTTTTGATTTATGCCTTCATTCGATATTGTTTCCGAAGTGAATATGCAAGAAGTTGACAACGCTGTGAACCAAGCGATCAAAGAGATCGAACAGCGTTATGACTTTCGCGGCAGCAAAAGCGAAATCCAATGGGACAAAAAAGAAATCACGGTCATCGGTGATGACGATTACAAAATGGGTGCGATGAAGGATGTTCTTCAGTCGAAAATGCACCGACGCGGCATCGATATTAAATCACTCGAGTTTTCTGAAATTGAACCCGCTGGCGGCAGCCTGCTTCGCCAAAAAGTGAAGATTGTGCAAGGAATCGACAAAGAGGTTGCGAAAGAGATCACCAAAGCCGTAAAAGATTCCAAGTTGAAAGTACAGGCCCAGATCATGGACGATAAAGTCCGTGTCACCTCGAAAAGCATCGACGAGCTGCAAGAAACCATGGCTTTCGTCAAGGGCAAGGGCTTTCAAGTTCCGCTCCAATTCAACAATATGAGGTCCTAGCTTGATGAAAGCAGCCATTTCCTTCGTTGCTGCTGATATCCGCCCCTTAAGGGGGACCATTGGCTTGGCCCTGCGTCGTATAGGCTCACGTCTGGGGCTAGCTCGGTGTGTGGCCTCGAATCTGACTCCTTTAATCAAACTAGGAAAAAAATAATTTTGATGAAAAACAACAAATTTGATAAATTAGAAAAGTCCCGTTCGCGTTCCATAGTCAAAGATTTGTACTCATGGTTCCGTCGGTTTTTAACAGTCCCAGGAGGTACCGTGGGTAAGAAATTGTATGTAGGGAACCTTCCCTATTCCGTAGATGATTCAGCTCTCCAATCAGAATTTGGAAAGTTCGGATCTGTCTCTTCAGCAAAAGTCATCACTGACCGTGAAACAGGTCGAAGCAAAGGCTTCGGATTTGTTGAAATGGATTCTGATGATGAAGCCAACACTGCTATTGAGAAAATGAACGGTTTCTCAATGGGTGGTCGCGCAATCAACGTATCTGAAGCTCGTCCTCAAGCTCCACGTGAAGGTGGCGGCGGCGGTCGTGGTTTCGGTGGCGGCGGTGGCCGTGGCGGTGGTTTCGGTGGCGGACGCGGTGGCGGCGGCGGTGGCCGTGGCGGCGGTGGTGGCGGACGATACTAATCGTTCTCCATTCGAAGACGACACTCGATTCAAATTTATGAATTGAAAAAGGGCTGGTGCCACAAACACCAGCCCTTTTATTTTTGGGGATCGTGTTTCCTAGACCCACATTCACGGCGGGCGATCCCTGCATCAGTTTCGAGAGTGCGTTGATAAACAAAAAATTACTGTCTAATCATTTGTCGGTCTTTTCTTTGTTACAAGTTATTTTAAGATTGAACGGCAGACGAAAATTGCACTTTTATCTTTCTTGGCTTCTTCGGTAGAACGGTTCCTTTGACCAAGGAGAATTCATGAAATCGTTTGTTCTGATCATGGCTTTGTTTGTTGCCAATTCGGCCTTTGCCTTTACGGCATCCGATATCGCCGGAAAATGGAAAAGTGCCCCTGAAGGCGCAAATCAACTGACGCGAGCTTTTCAGTTTGGCAATCAGGGCGAGTTTACGATGCAACAATCAATGCAATTGGAAAACGTCGAATACAGCAGCGTCTATCGTGGAACTTACGTGATGGTAAATGACGAAATCATGGCGACGGCGACTTCGGTGGAAATGACCGTTCAGGGTCAATCCCGTCAAGTGCCACTGAGTCCTGGTTCCGGCGTCGTGATCGACGTTATTCAGTGCAGTGGCGAAGCGATCACTTTGCAAATGGGCAAAGAAAATCTCTTTATCAATCTTCAGCGCGTGCATTAATCAATCTCGGGTTCGAATAACCCAGTGACTTTTACAACTGTCTGTAACCTAATGTTTGGGCTATGAGACAGTTGTTCATTCTCGCGATTTTTCTTTGCACTCATCTCACTTTTGGCTCCGCAGCGGCTGCGGAAAATAAAAATAAGCTTGTCGTATTGGGTGATTCTTTAACCGAAGGATTGGGCGTTGCTCGGTCTTTGGCTTTTCCGGCGTTGCTGGAAAAGAAAATTCAAGCCGACGGAAAGCAATGGACCGTGGTCAATGCGGGCATCAGCGGCGCGACGACGGCCAGCGGCCCCTCACGCATGCGGTGGCAGTTGAAAAGCAAACCGCAAATGATCATTCTGGCCTTGGGGGCAAATGATGGGCTTCGGGGAATCAATTTGCAAAGCACGGAAAAAAATCTATCCGAGACCATCGAGATCGCCAAGAAAGATAAAATTCAGGTCATCTTAGCGGGCATGATGTTGCCACCAAATTATGGGGCCCAGTACACCAAAGACTTTCAAGCGATCTACAAGCGGCTGGCCAAGAAATATCAACTGAAGAAAATTCCTTTTTTATTGGAAGGCGTGGCCGGAAATCCAAAATTGAATTTGGCGGATGGAATTCATCCCAATGAAAAAGGGCATGAAATCATCGCCACCCACGTTTACGCCGCCATCAAAGATTTATTATAAGGCTGTGCGCTAAGATCACCGTGCTGCCTGCCACGCGATTGGGGATTGAATATGAGCCTGAAATTAAATGCGGTCACGAAAACATACCAACAAGGCGACTCTCAAATTCAAGTGTTAAAGGGGTTGTCAGCGGAAATTCACAATTCCGAAGTCGTTGCGATTGTTGGCCAGTCCGGCAGCGGCAAGTCCACTTTGCTGAGCTTGCTAGCGGGATTGGATCGGCCGACGACGGGACAGATTTTTGTGGCCGGACAGGAAATTTCAAATTTGACGGAACAAGAAATGACGGCCTTTCGCGGGCGAAAGATTGGTATCGTCTTTCAACAGTTTCATTTGCTACCGCACCTCACCGCGCACGAGAACGTCATGTTGCCTTTGGAAATTTGGGACGAGCCAGATCGCGAAGCGCGGGCGGAAAAGGTTTTGGGACAAATGGGTTTGGGGCACCGGCTGCACCACTTTCCCAGTCAAATGAGTGGCGGCGAATGCCAACGTGTCGCCATCGCGAGAGCCTTGGTGGTCAAACCAGAAATTTTATTGGCGGACGAGCCCAGCGGAAACTTGGACACCGCCACTGGACGCAAAGTGATGGATGTTTTTTTCCAGGCCGTGCGTGAAAATGGGGTGACCACCGTGTTGGTGACCCACAGCGAGGCCTTAGCGCAGGTTTGTGATCGGCAGTTGGTCTTAGAAAACGGAATTTTGTGATGGACCTGAAAATTTGGCGTTGGGCCGCCAGGGAAATCCGCAACCAAATAAAGTTCAGCCTGTTTTTTATCCTGAATCTTAGCATCGGATTGATCGGCTTTCTTTGTTTGGATGCATTCAAGACCTCGCTGACCCAAAGTTTTCAAGACAACGCTCGGGCCAGTCTCTCGGCGGATTTGGCCGTTAGTGCGCGACGTATGTTGGGTGACGAAGAGATTGAAAAAGCCCGCCAAGTTTTGAAGAACAAGCTGCGCGAAAGTCGGACTTGGGAACTTTTCTCAATGGTCGCAGCCGAGCAAAGTTCGCGATTGGTTCAGCTGCGGGCCGTGGATTCCAATTACCCCTTGTACGGTGAATTGAAAATTGAAACACCTCAAGGAATCAGCACCGCTCATGGCCAGCAATTGAATCAATCTAAAATCGCCTGGGTCTATCCAGAACTGTTGGCCCAGCTCAGTTTGAAGGTCGGTGATTCCATTTCGGTGGGCGGAGAGAAATTTCGGGTTGCCGGTACGGTCAAAGAAGATCCAACACAGGGATTTCGCATGGCTTCGATCGCTTCGAAGATTTATGTCGGCATTCAACAGCTGCAGGGCACGGCCTTGATAGGTCCCGGGACCACGATGTCGGATACATTTTTAGCTCAGATGCCGCCCCAGGCGGATTTGAACGCTGATGTCGAGACCTTGAAGAAACGGATCGAAGACCCTGGCGTGCAGGTGACGAATTTTCAAGGAGCCGCGGAAGATTCAGGACGCACTTTGAAATATCTTTCGGACTATTTGGGATTGGTGTCCTTGGTCGCTTTGTTTCTGGCGGCACTGGGATCTGCGTACCTGTTTCGCAGTTTTATGTTCTCGCGTTTTTACCAAATCGCCATTTTCAATGCCTTGGGATTAGACAAAGTGCAGGCCCAACGAATTTATTTGGCGCAACTTTTGATCTTAGGCTTCGGCGCTTCTTTGATCAGCATGGTGGGTGCGACATTATTGCTGCCTTTGCTGACCGATATCTTGCAAGCTTTCACGCCCGTTACTTTTTCCGTCAGTTTGCCTTGGAAGACGATCGGCTTGTCGTTGATCATGGGCGTTGCCGGTAGCCTTCTGGTGGGATGGCCCTTTTTAAAACCGACCCAACGTCTGCAAACTTCACAGCTCTTGCAAGAGGGCAGCGAGGTGCGCGCACCGATTCGGTGGCAGGATCTGTTATGGTTTTTACCGGCCCTGGGTTTGTATTGGGCGCTGAGCATCTGGCAGGCCAACTCGCCGAAAGTGGGTTCACAATTTGTCGGGATTTTTTTGGGCTCGCTGGCTTTGTTGTGGGTTTTGGGTTGGCTGCTTTTGAAAATTCTAGCTTGGGTGCGGCCGGTCTCGCCTTGGTTTCTGCGACAAGCTTTGCTTTCTCTCAGTCGCCGTCAGCTTTCCAGTTTGGCGGTCGTCGTCTCGTTGGGGCTGGGAACCTTGTTGATGAACTTGTTGCCGCAGCTGAAAGTCAGTTTGAAGCAAGATCTCATGGCTCCGGAAAACATGAAGCTGCCTTCGCTGTTCATGTTCGATATTCAAGATGAGCAGTTGGATCCTTTGAAGCAGTTCCTGGCAAAGAAGAAGTTAGAGCTGCAAAATCCATCGGCGTTGATTCGCGCCCGGATTCTCAAGGTGAACGACCAAGATTACGAACGGGCGCAAACCGATACGTCCTTTCAAAGTCGGGAAGAGGAAAATAAAATCCGGTTCCGCAATCGCGGCGTTAATTTAACTTACCGAGAGAAGTTGACCTCTGCCGAAAACTTGAAAGAAGGACGCGATTTTTCGGGGCCCTATGACGCCAAATCCGGAAAGCCGGTCGAGCTGTCCGTCGAGCAAAGATTTGCCGAGCAAATGGGATTCAAGCTGCATGATAAACTTTTGTTCGACATTCAAGGTGTCGAAATTCCGGGTGAGATCGTGAACCTGCGCACGGTGAAATGGAATTCGTTCCAACCGAATTTTTTCATTCAAATTCAAACCGGTGTTTTGGAAGATGCGCCGAAAACTTTTTTAGCCTCGATCGCGGCGTTACCCGCTGATCAAGTGATCAAACTGCAAAACGAGCTGGTGCAACAGTTTCCCAACGTATCGATGGTCGATGTCGCCCACCTGATCGATAAGGTTTTACAGATCACCAACCAAATGAGCTGGTCGCTCGAGTTGATGGCGGCGCTATCGATATTTGCCGGTTTCGTGGTGCTTTTTTCCATCGCCAATTACGAAGTTCGCCGGCGCAGTTGGGATCTGAATCTTTTGAAAATTTTTGGTGCATCCCGAGGCTCTCTTTTTAAGTATCTATTATTCGAGTTCGGACTTTTGGGATTTTTGTCCTCGTTTTTCGGTGTCGTCGTCAGCATGGGGGTTAGCTATCTGATTTCTGATCTGTTTTTCGAGGGCACCTACCAATTTGAACTGACGTGGCCGCTGCTGAGCCTGCTGATCGTGACCCTGCTTTCGATGGTCATTCTGTTGGTGGTCTCGCGAAAGGTCGTTGAAGAGCGTCCGGTTGAGCTCCTGCAGCAAAAATAGCTGGCTTGAGTTTTGAACTTTGTGTAGGACTGAGGGCATGAAGTCTCTCTCTTTGGATCAAGCCGTTCAGCGATTGCAGTCAGGTGAAGTGGTCGCGATGCCGACCGAAACCGTCTATGGTCTCGCGGCACGAATCGATCTTGATGAAGGCATCCGAAAAATCTTCTCGACCAAACGTCGTCCTTTTTTTGATCCCTTGATCGTGCATGTTTCCTCGAAATCCATGGCTTATCCGTTGACCACGGATTGGAGCCCGATGGCCGATTTTTTGGCCGAACATTTTTGGCCCGGTCCCTTGACCCTGGTTCTTCCCAAGTCAAACGCCGTCAATCCCTTGATCACCTCGGGTCTGCAAACTGTTGCCGTGCGCATGCCCCGTCACAGTGTGGCCCTGAGCTTGATCGAACGGGCTGGCGCGCCACTGGCGGCCCCGAGCGCCAATCGGTTCGGTCGCACCAGCCCAACGACTGCGGAACACGTGCAGGCTGAATTTCCCAATCAAGATCTTCTAATTTTGGACGGAGGACCCTGCGAAGTCGGTCTGGAATCAACCGTGCTTTTGTTAGAGCGACAAGGGGAGCATTACAATCTTTCATTGCTTCGTGCGGGAAAGATCACGCAAAGCCAATTGGAAAAGGCATTGGGTGCGCACAAGTTTTCGTTTTCTTTTCGTCAGAATATTGAAAAGAACAAAGCGCCGGGTCAGATGAAACATCATTACATGCCGGACATTCCTTTGGTCTTGATCAAATCCAAAAGTCTTATGGACAGCGAAATTATCGCCGCGACCGAAGAAAGACTGAAGGAAATCCCGAGCGAAGTGGAAGGTGTAGAAATTCGTAAACCCGCGATAATTCAGCACATGGTCGAACTGATGCTTCCTGAAGATGCGGGGCTTGCGGCCCGCGCTTTTTATTCTGAGCTGAGAAGATTGGGCGAAAACGGAAAAGCCGACCTGATCTATTTTCGAATGAAAGCGTTCCACACCGGAGAATCCTGGCAAGCTCTGTTGGATCGCTTGACGAAAGCGGCATCACTCATTTTAGATTAAGAGCCTATGAATACAGTGCGGATCTTGTACAAATCCTTTCTCTTCCTGTTTGCGGTCATGGCGTATGTCCTGGTGTCTCTGTTCTGGAGAGTGTGGACGCGAGATCTCGCCCGTCGTCGTCACCATTACACCCACACGGTCTCATTTTTTTGTCGCTTGGCTTTGCGGCTGATGAATTTTCGCGTGCGCACAATCCGCGCGCCGGCCGCCGATCAATCCTTTCTTTTGGTCGGGAATCATTTGGGAATGCTGGACATCCTGGTTCTTTCAGCTTTCCATCCGACACTTTTCATCACGTCGGTGGATATGCGAGAAACCGCCGGACTGGGCTTTTTAACAGAAATGGGCGGCTGTCTGTATGTCGAGCGGCGCAGTCGCCAGCACATCCTGCGGGAGATTGGCCAGATTCGCGAAGCTCTTCAACAAAAATTCAGCGTCATGTTGTATCCAGAAGGCACCTCGACGAATGGAGAGCGCGTGCTGCCATTCAAGAAAAGTCTGCTCACCTCGGCGGTGGGCACCGGGATTCCGGTCTTGCCGGTCGTGATCAATTACCGTCGGGTCAATGATGAACCCATGTCGCACAAGTGGCGAGACTATGTTTGTTGGTATGGCGATCAAACATTTTTCTCGGCCTTGGTGCGGATTTTTTCCATTCGTTCAGTGGACGTTGATCTGGAATTCTGCCAAGAAATCGATGTCCATTCCGAAGAAGAGCGTCGCCAAGTGGCCTCGCATCTTTATGAAGTCATATCTTCCAAGTTCACGCCCATCCCGCTTCCACACGAAGAGCCAGCGGGAAGCTCTCGGCACACCGCTAACGAGCCGATGCCACACCTTTGATATAAGCCCTCGATGCGAGCCTCGTCTGTGGCGCGCGCAATGGCGAAAGCCTGACGCTCGAGGAAATGTCTTATTGGGTGGTTTTTAAAAAATGTCGCCGAGTCTTCAAGATGCCGGCAAAATTTTCTCTGTTTTCCAATGGATAATTCAGCAAAGGGTCTTTAGAAAATCTCATTATGTGTCGAAAAGTTGGTATGACTTTGCTACGCAAGCGATCGCGATTGCTCCAACAAATTATCTTTATCAGTTTTGCTGTCGGCTTTGGAATTTCGATGTTGCTGTCGGCGGTTCACACCTTTCAATCGTACTTGAACGGTCAGGAACAAATCATCGCCCGCATTGATTTTCTCGCCAAGGCCTTGCAGCCCCAGTTGGAAAGTCAGCTCTGGAGCGTGGACCAAGAGTCCGTGCGCAAGACTTTAACCGCCCTATCCAATGATCAAAACGTCGCCAATGTCGAAGTGACGGGCTCCGAGTTCGAAGTGCCGCCAATCTCGACGGGCCTTGAACCCGATTGGACCGTGAAGAATTATCCATTGTATTTCGGCGAAGGCGGAAAGACCCACCGTCTTGGAACTTTGTCGATATCGCTTTCGAAAAAAATGTTTCTGAGTCATTTTTTGAGCGATATCGGTTGGTCGGTTTTTCAAAATTTAATCAAACTGTTAATGACGGTCATCACCTTGATTTGGATTTTCAATCACAAAGTGACGGCGCCGATTCAGGAAATTCAGCGCATGACCCATCAATTCAGCGAAGAGCAGCTAAGCACGATTCTGGGTTTTAAATGTCACACCGAAACGAACCCCGAAAAATCTGAACTGGAAGCCCTGTTAATTGATATTCATCAATTGCAGATCAATTTTCAGAACGCCTTTCAAAAGCAGCGGGATTCTGAAAAAGCGAAACTGACGGCCGAACTGCAATTGGAAAAAGAAAGACAAAAGCTCAAGCTGACCCAGCGCCTGGACTCTATCGGACAGATCACTTCGCAGGTCGTGCATGACTTTGGCAATATTGTCATGATCATCAACGGCAAGATCTTCATGCTCGAGAAGCAATTGCAAAGCGATACGCAGCGAAAGCTGACGGGCGACATCCAAAAAGCGGTCACTCGCGCCCAAGGTTTGACGACAAAGCTTTTGCGCATGACCCGCTACCAAGAAACTGAACAACACGTTTTTGATCCGTTACAGAACCTGCACGAGCTGAAAGATCTTCTGAAAACGGCGGTCGGCAGCGGCATCGAGGTGAAATTAAAAGCCGATGGTCAGGGCGCCGTGATCGAAGCCAACCCCGGCAGCTTTGAAAATGCGATCATCAATCTGTGCGTGAATGCGCGGGATGCGATGCCGAATGGTGGCGAGATTGCGATTGAAATATCGGGTCACCACAAAGAAGAGCGAAGCTACGTGGCGATTGCCGTTCGCGATTCCGGAACCGGAATTCCTGCTGAAATTCAGGAAAAAATATTCGAACCATTTTTCACCACCAAGGCAACCGGCAAAGGATCTGGATTGGGTCTGGCGCAAGTGCAAGAATTCGTCAAAGAAGCCGGCGGTTGGATGGAACTGTTTTCAAGTGATTCGGGAACCGTGTTTACGATGTATTTCCCCGAGAAAATGCCGGAAGGAAATTTCCAGGCCGCTTAATTAGGGCGGGCCTTCTTTTTTCATGCTTTCCAAGCGAACTAAGAAACCAATGATATCTTGAAGCTTCAACCATGGTTCATTGCTGGAAGGCAGATCTTCTTTCAATTCCATCGTCAGCACCGGAACCTTGCGTTCGAACCACATGTATCGACCCACGCTGCCCGGGTAATGTCCCAAAGACTTCCAGGGAAGGTAATCAAATTTCGGCGGTTTCACTTTCGGTCCGTCATAATCCAGAACCTTTAGTGGCGTGTGAATCGAGACAACGAAGTCAGGCTTAAAATCTTCAAATTGTTTCAACGCGCACTGGGTTTCAGGTTCGCTGGCAGCCAGGTTTCCAGGAAAACGACGGGGGCTGGCCTTCGCATCTTTTTCCCAAAATGCCCGGGCCTTTTCGGTCCAATCCATGGTCGGAAAGTTTCGGTTGATATCGACTTTGTTGGCATTGGTGCGAGTTTTCTTGAGCAAACCATCCGGATTCAGGATGGGCACCACTCGCCAGTTGTTGCGGGGGGCGATCGTTTCCAGACGCTCCATCCAGAATCGGCCGACACTGCCAGCAGGAGTTTCATCTCCATGAATCAATGACAGAACCAGAATGCTCGCCGGTTTCTTTGCGTCACCTTTTCGGTCGTAATGATAAATCGGGGTGCCGTTCACGCTTTGGCAACCGGGCAGAACGTCGACTTTGGCGCAAGCTTCGTGCAGAACTTTGGCGTCAGTCTTCCCTGGAAATTTAGACAGAGCTTTTTCGCAGAGATCCGAAATTTGCAATAAGGATTCAGTCGGTGCTTTGTGAGCAGCCGGAGGCATTGTCGTTGTCGTCGTGGATGTGACAGGCGCAGAAGCTTCAACGCTTGCGTGGGCAGCCGGGGCCGTAGCAAGAGAAACAGCAGTCGTGGTCGAAGGATCGGTGGAAATTTGTTCAGATTTGGAAGCGCAGGCAGTGAAGATAAGACTGAGGGCGCTCCCAAGAATGAGACTTCGCATCGGTCTTAGGACTTCTTTTGGTCTGAGGTTTCCCGCTGAAGGTGCTGTTCGGATTGAGCTTGTTGTTGATGATTCAACTGTTGGTCGCGATTGCTTGGTGGCAAGTCACGAGCCTGACCGTCGATTTCATTCAAACCTTCTTTGAAGCCACGAATGGCTCGACCCAAGGATTGTCCCAATTGAGGCAACTTGTTTGGTCCGAAGAAAAGCAAAAGAACAACTACCAATAGCAGTAAGTGAGTAAAACTGAGTGATCCCATAGAATTTCATCCTATCGCGATTCTCCGGCAGGGGCAAAGCAAAAGAAGCTCCCCATCGGGAAATCCCAAGGGGGAGCGCTTAAAGTCTATTTAATCCAAAACGACGCCGTTTCCTTCAGCTTTCTACGCTGTCTTTCTGCATCCTGAAGCCCTGTTTCCCGGCTCTGGGGCTCAATCCAAAGGACTGTCGAGAATCCAACCAACCAGCGCACGGCTCCATAGGCGAGGTACAGGAGGAAGCTGAGAAAGTGGAAGATAACGACCATTGTGTTTCGGATTTGGGCCTGAGAAAGCTGCGTGAACTTTTCGAGCCTTTGTTGATTGTGATATTCCCAACGCTCGTGGCGTTTCTTAAATGCGGACATGGCTTCCTCCTAAAGAAGCGAGCTCCATTCAGGCTCTGATTGGTCAAATCCCCAGGCCCAGAAATTGAACCCGTGGAGAACGGACTTCCAAATCGCGATATCGCAATTTGAAAATGAAATTTGAATTTGATAATGGGTGTGCTTCTAGAAATTCTGACGGATCAAAATATTTAGAAGGCGCAAATATCCGCCGGGTTCGGGCGGTCGGTCAGGATGGAGGTCACGACCGGCATATCCTTCAGAGACGCAAGTTTCGCATCTGAGAGTTTTCCGTGTTGTTGAATCATCTTCATGATGACCTCCTGGTAAGTGGTGTCCAGTTCCAAGTTGGAATCAAAAGTTTCAACATGCAACCAGACGGGGTGCTCATCGCAAATTTATTTGCAATAGATCGTTTACAGAATTTTTCAAAGCAACGGCTGTGCCAGTAAAATCCATCGGTGAATCTGCAGAGGCCGGAGGGCCGAAGAAGAGATCGCTAAAAAGTGTAACCCAATGTCAGGCGAAGGATGTCGAATTGGGGAGTGTTGCGAATGATCTTTGTGGCGTTATCCAAATCTTCGCGGTCGCTGGCGTTCGTCACAGACTCTAAAGCCGAGTCATCGACGTTCTTACTGAACAGTGGGATGTACATCATGAACCAATCTGCGCCCAAGGTGAAACCATTCGACCATTGAAAGCGGTTGGAAAGTCCGAGCTGCGGACCGAGAGACTCGAATTTCCACTTGGTGTTGGATGGTTTTCCCGGAATGTGATTGAGGTAGGTGTTGCCGAGCTCAAAGGAAAATTCGCTTTTGAAAAGGCCCATGATGACGTTGAAAGAATTCGAAGATGGATACCACCTGGCTTGCACGCCGTAGCGTTGGTCGGTCACCTGCCCAAAATCCACACTGAGAAGTTTGGCCGAAATGGATCGGCGCGTGAGTTCGGCTTCAATGGTCCAATTGTCGTTTTTAATGTATCCCGCGGAAATTCCGTATTTCACCGGGAGCCAAGTGGAGAGGTAAGAAAAATGTCCATTCAATGTGTACTGAGACAGCGCGCGAACAGAGCGTGTTGGCAGATCCTTTGGGGCTTCAACGACGGCCACCTGGGGCTCGGCCGGCAGCGGAGTGGGCTCTGTCGGGAGTGTGGCACTGGGATCTGGATTCAATGTCGATGGAGAAGAAGGAAGCGCCTGTTGGGCGATCGCCATTGAAGAGCACATCAGGATGAGACAAATAAAAAGGCGTTTCACGTCGAACCTCTTTCCCGCGAAAAACCGATTCAAGCATGAACGTGTTAAAATGAGAAATGGAAAAGCCGAATGGATTTGTTTCTGACTGACACATGCCGAAAACTTCGATTAGGGAATGACGAGGAACTCAATTAAAATGAAACCACTGGACATTGAACAATCACGGCTCGTCTGCGGAGGTTCTTTCATGTTGGCGCGTGGTCAAATTACGTTCGTGATTTTTTGGGTTTTGAATCCCATCGTCATTCTGCTTTTTCAAAACTGCGCTTGGACCCCGGCTCAGCGACCCGAAGCGGAGCGCAAAGTTTCTTCCACGGCGGCGACTGTTTCCGAGCGAGCGCCGGCTTGTGTGACTTCTGGCAGAGCTTCATTGCTTTGCGCCGAATAAAGCACGGTCGCATCTTCTAAAGCTTCAATCAAAAATAATGAATTCATATCGGAACTCATCGTCTCGCCCTGATTGAGAAGGTAATCTTTTTGATCTCCGCTGCGCGTGAGCCAAATGCGGCCGCGAGAGATTCGCAGCGATAGACCTTGCTCGTTCAGTTTTAAAAATTGCCCCTTTTTCAGATATTGAAAGTGCACCATAAAACACCCCTTTTCCCTTGCCATCCAGTATCGGCCTGTTTTGCTGTTAGGTACAGATGCAGAAAATAAAAATTGTAACCATAACAGTTCGGATGTAGTAAACTGTTATGGTAAGTGGCACAGCCACTGTATCTGGAACAAAGAAGGGAAGAGTTCTACTCTGAATCACTATGGCAAGAGAGCAGCTTTTAAAAAAAGATGGAAATCCATTGTATGTTCGCGTCGCCAATCGGTTGAAAGATTGGATTCAGGACGGCACTTATTTGCCGGGGACCAAAGTCCCCTCGGTGCGCGAGCTGAGCGATAAACTGGATGTGAGCATCTCGACAATATTACAAAGTTACGACATGTTGGAAAACCAAGGATTTATTGAAGCGAAACCTCAATCCGGTTACTACGTCAAACTTCGATCGTTGATGCAAGAGCCTTCGGTCAGTCGCCCTGTTGGCGCTCCGAGATTTGTGCAAAGCCAAGATGCTTTCCTGGATGTGATTCGCTCTTGCGGAGCGCCCGATGTCGTCCCGCTTGGTGGCGCCGTGATTCACCCCGCACTTTTGCCGGTTGAAAGTTTACAGCGCAGTCTTGCGCGCGTGGTGCGCGACAATCCGGAAGAAGCGATTCGTTACGAACAGGCGCCCGGCCACTGGGGATTGCGACGTGAGATCGCGCGCCGAAGCTTGGACATGGGATGCGAGATTGATCCGAATTTGATTCTCACCACGACCGGTGCGATGGAGGGAATCAACCTGGCGCTGAAAGCCGTGACCAAGGCGGGAGATATCGTTGCTGTCGAAAGTCCCACTTATTACGGGATTCTGCACTCGCTGGAAAGCATGGGTTTGAAAGTTTTGGAACTGCCGACCTGCACTCAATCCGGAGTGGACCTGGATGTGTTCGAAGAGAAGATCAAAAAATTTCCGGTCAAAGCAATGATTCTAACGCCCAGTTTTCAAAACCCGTTGGGCAGTTTGATGTCGGACGAGGGCAAAGAGAAAGTCGTGCAGATCTGCGCGAAATACAACATCACCTTGATCGAAGACGATATTTACGCCGAGCTGAATTTCGAAGGGCAGCGTCCTTCGGCGCTGAAATCGTTCGATAAAAAAGATGAAGTGATCTTCGTATCTTCTTTTTCCAAAACCTTGGCGGCCGGTTACCGGGTCGGATGGATGATTGGACCCAAGAAATTGACCGAGACCTTAGAGCGCCTGAAGTTTTCACTGACTGTGGCGACCAATTCCATCGGGCAAATGGCGATTGCGGATTTGCTTCAGCATCACAACTATGATCGCCACTTGCGCAAGCTGCGACAGACCTTGGCGCAAAATATTCACCTGACATCACAGGTGATCGCGGAAAGATTTCCGGCGGGAACCAAGGTGACTCAACCGAAGGGCGGCTGTCTTTTATGGGTTGAATTTCCAAATCATGTGAAATCATTAGAGCTTCACCAGAAGGCTTTGAAAGAGGGGATCTCGATCATTCCGGGTCCTTTGTTTTCGGCTTCGGGAAAATATCAGAATTGCATTCGTATCAACTGCGGCAATCCTTGGGATTCGCGCATTGAAAAAGCCGTGGCAAGAATCGGAGAATTGGCAAAATGAGTCGACAGCAAGTGTTTGCAGAAAAATATAAGATCTCGTCGTACCTGGTGAACCTGCGTGGACGTGCGGGATTGTTTGCGGTTTTAAATCTCATTCAAGATGTCGGTTGGCTGCACGCGATTCATTGGAATGTTCGTCTGGAAAAAAATCAGGGATGGATTTTCACCCGGCAGAAGCTAAAGATGCAAGAGTGGCCCAAATGGAATGAAACGGTCGAAATTCGCACGTGGTTGCGACCACCCGCCGGCAATTCTTTTCTGCTGCGAGACTATGAGCTTTTTATTGGCGATCGCAAGATCGGTGAATGCACCAGCACTTTTGCGGTGATGGACATGACGGCGCGAAAGATCGTCAATGTTGACTGGAGCCAGTTCGCCGATGTGTGGCGGCAACAAGAGACGCTTGCGCTCACGCCTGAAAAAATCAGTTGGAATGCAGATGCCGAGACCATCGCGCAGTTCCAGGTTCGAAACAGTGATCTGGATATGAACAATCATGTCAACAACACCAAATATTCGCAGTGGATTTTGGATGCCATCCCATTAGAACTTTTGCGTGAGGGTGTGGACCTTTTCGATTATGAAGTGAACTTTTTGGCCGAGACGAAATCCGGTGATGTGATCATCATTCAAAAAACAAATCAGGATGTTGTCGAAGGCGAAACGCGAGTCATTCAGTTTCAAGGACTTCGCAGTGCCGATCAAAAGGCCGTGTTCTCGGTTCGCATGCGGGTTACAAATAACCCTCGCGTTTGATCGATTGAATGATTTCGTCGAGCTTTCCTAAAAATCGTGAGCGGTCCTTCTTGTCCATGGGGGCCGGTCCGCCCCGCATTTCACCCATGTGCCGCAGATTTTGCATCAGTTCCCGATTGGCGACCGCCGATCCGATATTGTCTTCGGTGAACTCTTCGCCCTTGGGTCCCAGAACGCGAACTGCTTTTTTTATGCATCGATCCGCCAATAAAATATCAGAGGTGATGACGATATCATGCGCCTTTGAATTTTCGACGATCCAATCGTCGGCGGCATCAAATCCACCGTTGACAACCACCATCTCTAATAAAGGGTTGAGCGGAAGATTCAATCGCTTGTTGGCGACCAGCAGAACCGACATTTTGTAGCGTTCGGCGACCTTGTAGACCTCTTCTTTGACGGCGCAACCGTCGGCATCGATGTAGATTTTGGCCATATTCTGGTGACTCCTCGGCTCAGAATGTCGTGGAAATTCTTCGACTTCAACTTGAAAACTTGCAAGGCTTTGGAAAAGCGGGGGGAATCATGAGATCGATTTTGATTTTATTTGCAAGCTTATGCCTGACCTTCTCGGTTCCACATTCGGCCAAGGCGGATGAAGGTTGGATTCTCGGGGACAATTTTTATGAAGTCGATGCCGGTAAATATTATCGCTCGGCTCAGCTCTCGGCGGCCTCTTTTGAAAAGTACATTTCGCAGTATAAGATTCAGACGGTGATCAATCTGCGCGGTGAAAATCCAGGCGAGCCATGGTACCAAGATGAAGCCGAAGTGATGCATCGATTGAACGTCAATTTCATCAACATCCCGATGTCGGCCGATCGGCTGCCACACAAGAAAGATTTGATCACTTTGTTGGATGCTTTTAAAAATGCGCCGCGACCGATTTTGGTTCACTGTCAGGCCGGCGCCGACCGAACCGGGGAAGCTTCCGCCATTTACCAGATGATCTTTATGGGGAAAGCAAAACCCGATGCGATCAAAATGCTCAGTCTCAAATACGGGCATATCGCCAGTTTGAAACCCGCCAAAGATTATTTCGTTCGCGATGTGTGGCAGGGGATCGATTGGGCCTATCAAAGTTACAATCCTTGCGTCACCAAGTATCAGTACTATGACCAAAACGATCCCGTCTGCCGACAGTGAGAGAAAATAACGGGCTCTTAGTAGACCGGCAGAGGCTTTCGATCCAAAGTCGCGCGGATCAGCTTGATCGCGATGTCGTAATCCAGACCATCGGGATCTTTTCCTGAATCGTATTGCCAGCTCGGAGGAGCCTCGGGATGCGGTCCCGAAACCATCACGAAGCCGTTGCCGGTCCAAGTTTGAGAGATGGCCGGTTTCCCATCGGGATAACGGGCGACAACACCACCAGACCATTCCGGAGTGAACGGACCATCATACCACATGATGTTTCGGCGAGTGCCGTCCGCAAAGGAAATCATCGGAACCGTGGCGATCGCCGAAGGGTTGCTGGCGGGATACCATCTTGTCAGATAGTCGCCTTGAGCCACACCGAAGCCATAGTAAGCCGTGGTGTTCGATCTGGTATCGATGCCGACGGCAGCGTAAGCACCGGCGCAGATTCCAAGAAAACTCACTCCACCATCGCGAACGGCTTGGCGTACGCGAATTTTTGTCGCCAACGACAGATTGCTGTTGATCGTGTTGGAATTTCCGCCCGGAATCAGGATCAATTTATATTTTTGCATGTCGGTCAAAGGCATCGCCGTCAAAGCCGCGGTGTTGATCAGACGGTAGCTGACCCCCATGGATTTGATGATCTGTTCAAGAGATTGCCAATCCGAAGTCGAAGTGCCGACGCCGTTGAACAGTAAAATCTGCGCGGAAGTGGTCAGGGTCGTTGCGTCCTCGAGCGGGTTTGCCGGATCTGTCAGGGACGTATCCGGATTCGCATTCGAAATTTGTTGTTGAGGATTCGGTTCGCTGGCCACGCTGGCCGAATCGGTGCTGCCCGATGAGCCTGATTGAGAGCAACCAAATCCCGCCAGCGAGACAAAAAAGAGAAGGCCAAGAACAGATGTTCTTTTTATCATAGAGGACCTCATTGTCGATTGTGGCAAACGCAACGGTGGAGAATTGGCGCCTGCAAGTTAAAATTTATTGGAGTCGAATAGAAACATCGTTGTCGCCGCGCGCGACCAATGCAAGCCGATCTTTGGCACAGGACTTATTTGGAAGAATCAGGGATAGATGTGAAGCAGAGAAATGGGAGTCGAAGATTAGAATGTGGGGAGCGGAAGCTGATGAATCGCTCCGTTCAGCAGCGACCACGCGAACTCGGGGGCGATGGCTTCGCGATTGTAGATTCCAATTTGGTTTAGAATTTTCTTGTTGGCTGCCGGATGCAGACCCGACAAGATCACGAATCCTTTGCCCGACCAGAGCTGCGAGATGGCGGGTGTGCCGTCCGCATATTTGGCGACAATTCCGGATGAAGCATTGGGCGTGATCGGTCCGCCGTACCACAAAAGCGGCATCCGTCTGCCGTCGGGGAACTGGGTCTGATCCAGTCCATAGGCATGACCACTTTTCCAGAGATAATTTTCGGTCAGGATCGGCCCTTCGACCACACCCAATCCGTAGACCACGTCTTCGTTGGGAGGAGGTGCCGGCGCAACGGCCAGCCAGGCGCCTGCACAAAATCCGAGATAATTCAGTCCTCGGTTCTGCACGGCCTCGCGAATGCGAAAATGAGTTTCAACACTGAGAGCCTTGCGAACCGTGGGGGCGTCTCCGCCGGCAATCAAGAGCATTCGGTACTTGAGCAATTGATCGACTGTTAACTGATCGATCTGTCCGGGAGTGAGGACTTCGTAAGTTGCACCATGCGTGTAGAGAATTTCTTTTAGCGATTGGACCTCATCTTTCCAAGAGCCCGGTCCGCCATAGATCAGGACGTCGGTGCGAATCTCGGGCGAGGGCGAAGGAACAGATTCTGGAACTGACTGCGCAACATCGGCAGGCACGGGGGCGCTGGGTTTCACGCAGGCGTTGATAGAGAGCAGACACAAAGCCATCAGAATCATAAGGTTTGGAATTTGAATTTTCATTCGACCTCCGGACCTGATTTGGGACTTGAAGTTTAAAACTTTTTGACGAAAGAAAACGTGGTCCAAAACTCATTGTTGGGATTGACGGTTTTTTCGTAGGACCACTGCTGATTCAGACTGAGGATAAAAATGGACTTGAGAGCGTAAATGCCACTGACCAGCGCAGCTGTTGAATGACTGAGGGCCGAGCGGACCCCGAAATCTCCACTGTGATAATTCGTGCTTGCGGTCAGTCCCGCGTATTGATAGGTCGCGCCTGGAATCCAAATCTTTGTGGCGCGATAGTACTCGAGCAGCAATTCGTGTTGGGTGCCGCCCTGATACTGGTCTTCGCGGTCCTGCGCCCAATAATAAAGATAGTAGAGATTGTAAGTGGGAACGACATAAGATCCGGCCAAAGGAAACAAATTGGGCATCGAAACACCGAGCTGAAATTTATTTCCCTGCTTTTTGCTCGAGGAAACAACATCACCAAAGCCGTCGACCACGGGTTGCTCATTTGGAAACACCCAGTAATCGTAAAAGCCGTGAAGATTGATTGCGTATCGTCGATCTTTTAAAAAATCTCGAGCGTAAAGCAGGAAAAAATCTTGCTCATCATATTGTTTGTTCTGCCGCTCGGCCTGCAGAGCGGTCCAGTACATCAGAGACAAACCGCTTGAGTACAAATCAACTTTGCCTGCCAATTGCCAGACGGGGTGGTTTCCGGCAACGTTATAGCCGCTGATCATGTATTTCGAGGCCCAAGTGATATCGGTCGTGAGGGCCAGCTTGGAATTTTCAAATGATCTTGCGGCGGTCGCGGTTAAGGTCACGATTAAAAATTCGAAGATCCAGATCAGGATGCGGGCTTTCTTTGGGAGCAAGTGAACCTCCAAAAACGAAAACAGTCTATGAAATCTCTGCCGGGGCCCAGCTGACATTCAAGCGCGGAACTCGACTGAGCAGGGCAAACCAGAAGGTCACAACGTAAGGCAAACTGAGAACCGGAAGACCAAAGCTGCGAAGAAGGTGATCTGCCGCCAAGGTTAGAAACAAGGAAAGCACACAAAACAGAAGAATGGTTTGCGGGCTGAACTTTTCTTGCATTGAAGCCAATCCGAGGCCAACCAAACCGGCGCTGAAGCCAAGATAGCCAAACTGCCAGGAATAGGAGCTTCCGGAAAAAAAGTAGAAAAGAACTGTTGCCAGACCCGTTCCCAGAAAGAAGAAGACGCCGCTGCGCCATCTGAAGAGCGAGATCAGTAAGAGCAGGCAGAAGCCATAGTCGATGTTTTGCAGAAAGAAAATTTGGCTCATGGAATGAAAAAGGGAAGAAAAGATTTTCAGCGGCAGGCCTGAGAGATGCAGAAACTGCAACAGCAAAGAGGTCGATTGAAACTGTCCAGCGGCCAGAGGGTGCAAAGAAATTCCGTCGGCGCAAAGATAGATCACCCAAATCGAGAAAATGTAGGGCGCAATCAAGGGGTTTAATTTCCAGTGCTGCAGGACTTCGTAAATGGCCTTGGTGACCAAGGGAATGGCCATCGCTCCCAAGACCAGGCACAGGTAAAATTGTGGTGATGGGTGAAAAAGGCTAGCAAAGGCAATTCCGAAAAAAAAGCCATTGATCGTCAAAAGACCTAAAGACTTTAACACTTTCGGCGTGCGATATCTTGTCGAGTACAGATACCCAACAAGCGATGCGAAGAAGCCAAAGATAAAAAGTTCGGGTTCAAAAAAAAGGGATAGAAATAAAAAAGCAGCGCCGAAATAGGCGTCCTTGAAAAACAAAACTTGGCTGAGACCTTCAAAGTAGTCTCGTAAATGCTGTTTGAGCTTCATCGCCATCGTCATAAGTCCACCCATTCTCCGTAACTTAAAATTTTCTCGCCCCAATTCAACAGTCGCGGGCATTCGCTGCGAACCGATAGCAAAGCGGCAAAGCCCACTCGCTTCTGTGGTTCAAGCCAATTGCCGAATGTCGAATCATAGAGTTTCGCTTTCCCGCTTGGCATTTCCAGAAGACAGACCTCGTGGTAGACAATCTGGTTTCCAACCCAAGGAAAGAGTTCACTGCCACCTTGCTTTTCCGGTTTGCCGGTGCCGGCTTTCCAAAGATCTTTCCAATGTTCGGTGCAATTTTCATTATAAGTCAGCAGTGCCTGCGCCGGATGGGCGGTGAAGCCTTGGGCCGTGAAGATCTCGCGTGCCAGGGCGGCGAAGACTCCGCAGTCGACGGTTTTTTCTTTAAAGATCTGGCACCAGGAAATGGGCCATGGCGATGGGCCCCACGTGCACAACTGCGAAAGCCATGTTGGCGGTTTCATCTGGTATTGTGAAGAGGTCCAACCTTCCATCGAACGGGCGTAAGACAGAAACCAAAGACGAGCTTCTTCGCAGCAATCTTTTTCGTGATGAAGGATGTTCGATGATGGATGCTCAACCCACCTCGAGTAAAACTCTTCCGAATCGACGAGATTTTTATGTGTCTTGGGACTATCAGTGACCAACCGCAGATTAACCCCGTCCGAAATCATAGCTCATGCTCCTTTCGTAAGCTCCCGCATCACCAAAAATAATAAAATCTCCCAGTTGGGCCGTGTCCGGCAGATCCAGTCCTTTGCTGAGGACATCGTTTTCCATACAGATGCGACCCAGAACTTTGGTTTCACCTTTTTTGAGGGGCCGAAAGTTTTGAGATTTCGGAAAGAGCTGAGGCTGATAGAAAATCCGGTGGGCATAAGATTGAATCAACGGCAGCTCCGCAATGCAGGCGTCCACGACGACTTCCGAGACACCGCCGTCCTTGTTGCGGCGAATGTCCAAAATGCGCGAGAAAAGAACTTCACCTTCCTGAGTCAACGATCGCCCAGGTTCAAAGTAGATCGCTTCGACTTGTGGAAGTGCCTGGTTCACGGACTCTTGCAGCCATTTGAAATTTATTTTTTCGAGATCAGAAGGAAAAAATCCGCCACCCAGATCGAGATGTTTGATCGGAACGCCAGTCAGCTGCTCGATTGCCTGACACCAGGTCAACAATGAGCGCACGGCTTCTTTCCAGCGCTGGACACCGATCGCCCAGCTTGGCATGTGGAAGTGAAATCCCAACTGAGCTTTGCCTTTTATTTTTCGGATGCAGCCCGCGATTTTCTGAAAATTTTCAATTTTATCGACCGGAATCCCGAATCGTGATTGCAGTTTTGGCAGCTGCACGCGAAACCCCAGGACCTTGGCGATTTTCGGAATGCGGATCACCCGTTCGAATTCTTCGATGGAATCGCAGAATAGCATGTGCAGCCCGGTGACGTAGGGGCTGGTCATGGGCCAAAATTTTCCCGGACCATTGAGAATGATTTCGTTCGCCGGTACCCCGGCCAGCATTGCTCGTTGGATCTCCATCTGGCTGATACATTCTGTCAGGAAGCCAGATTTTTTTGCGTGCCGAAGATGGTCGTCGGTGGCGCTGGTTTTCACACTGTAACCGATGCGAATCTCTGGCGAGGGATGGGCACTCTTGATGTGGTCCACCACGGATTGAAACCTCGACAAGGTCCACTCTTCCAAATGGATGCGCGCCGGTGTTTCTCCTCGATAGGACAGAGCTTTGTTGCGGATTTCGGTGGCGTATTCTTTTGGAATGTTTTGCGCGACCGATCCGCGTGATGGCTTTTCCAGTTGATCAGTATCGTAGGTCATATGGTCCCGCAGCTTTGGCATCAGTGATGGGCTGGTTGCGCCGCCTTTGCCTTTGCCGCCATCCATCGTCCACGCCATCAAGCTGGGATCGGGTGGATAAGGAAGTCCGATGGATTCTTTCGCCGGGATTTCTTGAATGACACGCGTGAAGCAGGGATAGCCTTGAAGAGATTCGACGAAGGGAATGTCCCACGCATTGCTAATCAAGCGCGCCGGTAGATTGATTCCGGCCAAGGCCGAACCGAAAATCCACGCGGGAAAACGTGGATTGCATTCGATGATCCATTTCCGGCCGTCAGGATCACGGGTGAATTCAATTTCACCTCCACCAGACCATTCCAATTTTCGAATGACGGCATTGAGCTCATCAAAAAACGGAGGGCTGACCGCAGTGACTTTGCCGGCCCATGTTTTTCCTTCGCCGGTGATCAGGCGCTTTTGCATATGGACTGCGGCCAACAGTTTTCCTTGATAGGCAGAGAAGCAGATGGATTCCTCGTTGCCCACGATATGCTTTTGCAAAAATAAGCGCTTGGTCTTCCATTCTTTCTGCATTTTTTCGCGGTGCTGTTCGAAGACATCCCAAGATGTGATTCGTTTGGCCTCGTGATAAGGCCCTTTCAGCCAACATTGCCATGAATTCTGTCTGAGAAAGCTGTGCAGGTCTGCATCAGAGGAAAAGGCCGAAATGAAATCAGGGACCTGAAACTCCATGTTGGCAAAAGCTTTGACGGCCGGCTTCGATGTGAGCTCGAGCGCTGTTCCGGTGGGGACAAAGAGATTTCGATGAGAGCCAAAATTTTGCGCGAGCCAATAGACCTCGATGTCCAGGGCAGAAATCCATATATGGCCTTCGTCTAAAAGGCCGCGGATGAATTTGGCGTGGCGTGCGCTGTCGATTTGTGACCACTGTGGCAGTAACAGGACATCGTCGACGGCTTCGTGGTGAAGGCCCGAACTGCCTTGCCAGTGATCGACGCCGATCAGTTGCAGTTTTGGAAAAGCCTTTCGCAAAGATTTGGCAATTCCAACGCCGGCACAAGGGTTTTGCCCCGAGTGCATTCCACTGACATAAACTTTTTTATTCATGCTGCCGCACCGTTTTTATTTTCCAATATAAGAAACGTGCCGATCCTAAGGACCGACATTGTGTCAAAGATCGAGCACTGCGTGTGCAAAACAAGTTCCAGGCCGGACCGTGGATGTGTTTTGAATCGATCGCAGGCAGTGAAAATGATTTGTTTCAAGAGTCATTTTATTTTTTCACATGATTTGAAGGAACGAGAATCTTGGGAAAAAAGTCCGGGGCAATCCCGGAATTCTAGGAAATAAACCTCTAAGGGGAATCTTGACTAAACAAAAATTAAATATGTCGTTGGTTGATAATTTTTTTTGGACGGGCAAAGCTAAGCGGCTTTATGGAAAAAAAGTTTTCGACTTTTCGTCCCGTTTCGCAAGAGCATCCGATGGGATGTGCCGTTGCCTGCGTGGCCTCACTCTGTCACTTGCGGTATGGGCGTGCGATCGAGCTCTTTGAATTTCAAGAGCACGCGTGGACGCGCGGTTTTTATTGCAATGAAGTGGTGCGGGCTTTGGCGAATGTCGGGCTCAATTACGCTTTTGAAGAGTTCAATTCTCTTCGCCATGCTCGGCATTTAAAGCGGGAAGGGACAATCGTTTTTGTCGCTCCTTGCGCCAAGTATCCATCAGGCCATTATTTGCTCAGATTAGCGAAGGGTTGGATGAATCCATGGGCTAATTTTCCGATGATGAGGCAGGTGCAAGCCGCGATTGAAAGAAAATTGCCCGGAGCAGTTTCTTATTTGGTGTACGCCAAATAAAAACCCCAGCCTTGCGAGCTGGGGTTTTGAGATTTTTTTTCTTCAGGCGTTTACAAATTGAAAGGCACGCTGACCGAAAGCATGATGCTATCGTTCTTTGTCGAGTCGTAAACCACGGACTTGTCTTGTTCGCCGACTCCGGCTCCTAAATCCACCTTTTTGATATCATTGATTTTATATTCCAAATTCACCGACACGAAGGGGATGAATCCCAAACCGACACCGGCTTTGAGATAGGTGCCTTTAAATTTGGTATCGTTTGCGCCGTTCGCTCCTTTAAGAGTCAATTCGTTCGAGAATCCATATCCGGCCCAAGCGCGGATCAAAGGAAGGTTCACCCCGACAACGGCTGCAAGACTGGAGCGCGTGAAATCTTGATTGCTACTTGCAAACTTTGAGTCGACTTTGTCCGTTCCCGAGCCAGAGGTGTAATCCAACGCGATCCAAGGCAATAAAAATTTATAACCTAAGCGCATTCCGTAGCTCACGCCGGAAAGAGAATCTTTGTATTCAGTGCCTGTGGGGTCAACGGCGCCTACAAATTTATAGGTGAAATCTCCGGTTTCGTATCCGAGATAGGGTTCGATCAAAATTCCGGCATGCGCAGCTGATGACATTCCGATCATCACTGCGAGAACGGCAAAAATCTTTTTCATTGGATCCTCCTTGGGACTTCTGTTTGAACATCTCTATTTTCACTGTGACATTGCTCACTCGTCCATAATGTTTATTTGACACAAAATGGTGATGCTTTTTTAAATAGCTGATTTTACTTGGATATTTTTCGACGCAGGACCTATGGACAGTTCTCAAAACGTCCATTGACTTACATATAATTTACACTGTAAGTTGTATGTATATGAAGCAGCCTCTCCCTTTAACAGAAAAAGAAAAAGCAGTTCTCGAGTTGATCGAGACACGACTGTCGCAATCTGGGGTCTCCCCCTCTTATCAAGAGATCAAAGATCACTTCGGTTTTGCCTCCTTCAACTCGGTCCAAAATTATCTGAAGCAGTTGGTGGCCAAGGGCTACATTCAGATTGCGAACAATCAGAAGCGCGCGATTCAAATTTTGAATTCGTCGCAAGCTGTGCAACAGATTGTTCAATCCAAGGTTTCGCCCTCCAAGACAGGACCTTCTCGCAGTTCGCTCCTCCAGACACCCAGTGGGCGCGAGGAGGTTCTGGCTCTTCCTTTATTAGGTAAGGTTGCAGCCGGAGCCCCGATTGAGGCTTTCGAGCATGACGAATTCATCCAGGTGCCACCTTCGATGGTGCGCAATCCTTCCAAATCTTACGCGTTGAAGGTCAGCGGATCTTCGATGATTGAAGACGGAATTTTTGACGGTGACATCATCTTGGTTCAGAAACAGGCTTCGGCAACAAATGGAGAAATCATTGTTGCCAGCATTGATAATGAATCGACCGTGAAAAGATTTTTTATGAAGAACAGTTCAGAAGAGGTCAGCGGTCTTGAAAGCGGTGGCAAAGTCATCGAGCTTCGACCCGCCAACTCTTCGATGAAATCGATGTGGTATCCGCCAGATAAAGTCGAAATCCAAGGCGTGGTGGTCGCATTGATTAGAAAATTTTGAAGTCGAACCGTACTTTTTTCTGCCACTGCTGAGTGTGGCGGAAAATTTGAGAAAACGTGATGGAGACAGCAGTCAAGGGTGACCTTGTTGGTGCATCAGTCCGTTTGAAGGCTGCCTTTTGGCCGTTTCGCCAAAGGCGAACCTTCGGTTCGACGGCAAAAAGGACAATATGGGAAGAAAGTTGTTGGGATTTTATGAAACTGAGATTTGGATTGAGATTTTTGCTTTTGAATATTGATTCTTCTGAGTAGTTGCCGCTGAGCTAGTCGCTAAAGATCCTTTACATTTATTTTTTATTTTAATTCGTGTTCGTGGTGAGCACGAAAGTGGAGATCTGCGTTTGCAGGTTTTTTTAATCATGATTCGAACTGCGAGTGCAGTTCTGAAAAGGGGAACCTATGTCTGAATTTGAGAGAGAACGTGAAACGGAATTGAATTTCGACAGCGGTCTTGCATTCAGCTATGACTGGGATTTTGGCGACAGTCCTCGGTATGCGCCGGTTGCCGCAAATTCAAATGTGGAAAATCCTGAGGAAGATGTGGAAGACTCTGCCGCACTCTCCCTCGATGAATTGAAAGAAAAATTATCTCCGCAATTGGTGCCTCTTCATCAGCTCAAGCCTCCGGCGGGGCTCGAGACCGGCGTGGATGTCATCGATGACTTTTTACTTTGGCGAGGCTTCCCGAAAGGGGATCTCACTTTGTTGTCAGGTGCACCGGGCACGGGGGCCACCTCATTGTGGTTGCAGACGGCGGCGCGGGTGCAGGCGCAAAAAAAATGGGTGGCTTGGGTGAATTCAGACTGGGAACTTCTGCCCAGCTCTTTGGTGCACAAGCATCTCAACCTGCAAAAGTTATTGGTCGTGCGCAAGCCGGCCGAGAACTCGCAGCTGTTCTGGATTTTGCAAGAGATGATCTCCAGCTCGCTCTTCGAAATGATCGGTTGTCACTTGGCCGAAGACAGTTTGAAGAATCATCAATTGCACAAGCTGAAGAAATTGGCGCGCACCCATCAGGTCGCTCTGGTTTTTATCAGCTACTCGCCACGACCTGTATCAGCTTCCCTGTTCAGCTTGGTGATTGATTGCCAAGGCGACTTTTACACCATCAAACGAGCGGCCCACCGGCCGACACCGTTCACCATTCCCGGAGGACTTGTCCATGCGGATCTTATGTCTCAACTTACAACAGACTCAAGAAGCGTCCTGCGCTGAAGTTTTTCTGAAGTTCACGCCGCGAGTGCAGTTTCGTTATCCTCAGTATGTCTTCTTGGATATCGAATCGACGGCGGGTCTTTTTGGTGGCGAGCACGCCTTGCTGAAAAAAGCGGTGGCGCTGGCGCGGACCTTTGCTCCGCAGGCGACCGGCGCGATTGCGGATTCGCCGCCGATGGCGCAGGTCATGGTCCATCATCGGCCTTTTGACATCGCCAAAGCTGGTGAAGAAATTAAAACTTTCTCGCGGTTTCCGGTGATCGCGCTGTGTGAATTGGAAGGTTTAGAATCCTGGAACAAAAAGCGTCCGATCGAGCACATTGTGAATTTCTTCAAAGTCATGGGTATGGAATGGATCGAAGACGTTTATCACTTTCAGGAAGCTTCCTTTCGTGAGAGATGGGGAGATGCGGGGGTGCTGTTGTGGAAGCGACTGCACAATCTGGATTTTCAGGTCATCTCGCCACTGAATCCTCAAGATCCGCTGATGGGTTACGCTTATTTCGATGAGCCGGTTTCTTTGACCTCGGTTTTGATGCAAAAGCTGCATCCGCAATTTCAATATCTGTTTTTGAGATTGGAAGGCTTGGCCCGATTTGCGCAAAAAGTGGATGTCACTTTGTTTTGCGAGTATTCCGAAAAAAGGTATCACATTCAAATCGAGCCGGTCGCGCCCAATCGGGATTTGAAACTGTTTGAAGATTTGTTTCTGCAAAAGCTTGAAAAATTGGATCTGGAAAATCCGATTCGGGACTTTGAAATTCAAATCACCGATCAGCCCGAGAAGGTGCAGCAGCTGGATTTTTTTGAACCGCGCGATTCCAGCGAAGATCGCTGGCGTCGCCTGATCAGTTTTGCTCAGCAAGCGGAAATCGAAATGGGGTTTCTGCAAATCGAGCCTTCGCACCTGCCCGAGACCAGCTACGCCTTTAAGACAGATTGGCCGAAAGATTTTTCCCCCAAGGATTTGGTGGAATGGTCGGATCAGGCCGTTCAGGTCAAGGCCGTCCACGCCAAGGCCTTAGCGGAAAGCCCCAGGCCTTCGCTGCTCTTGAAAGAGCCGTTGTTGCTGTCGAAGATCATGATGAAAACCATGAAGCTCTTGACCCGTTTCCCCACCGAACGAATTCAATCGGCCTGGTGGAAGAACGAACAAATCAGGGATTATTATTTCGCGGTTTCCAGGAAAGGACAGCTGCTTTGGGTTTACCAAGACTTGCAGACGGAATCTTACTATCTGCAAGGTTATTTCGACTGAATTTCTGATCCATATCCAAACCACCACCCATGGATCAGAACAACAGTCTTATTTCTGTGTCGCGTCCCCTTGCGTCCAGCGGGACTCAGCCTCGTGAAATCGAAGGCTTCGTCGAGCTATTGGCTCGCTCTAACTTTTCCTTTCTGCAAGGTGCCTCTCACCCCGAAGAAATGGTCGAGCAGGCTGTTCGCTTGCAATATGATGGCATCGCGATTTGTGACTTGAACGGATTGTACGGTGTGGCCCGCGGGTTCGCGGCCATTCGCTCTCCATCCGCATTCACGGCTTCCTTGCACATTGATGAAGGCTTTCGCTACATGATCGGCACCGAGTTGACATTGACGGATCTCAGCTCGGTCGCTCTCTTGCCGACTTGCAAGACCGGATATTCCAGACTGTGTGAATTGCTGACTTTGGGAAAGCGGCAAGCGACCAAAGGGTTTTCGAAACTCTCCATCGATGATATCGCCCGTAATAATGAAGGGCTTTTGTGTTTTGCGCTGCCTCCGCTGGATGAAGAAAAATTCTTAAGGCTGCAAAAAATATTTGGCGATCGCTTGTACGTTCCGGTTTGGCGGGATCTGACTTGGGAGTCCCGGGAATTTTTCAAAGTGGCCTTGCGTTTGGAAAGGGATTTGGGGGCACAGCTTTTTGCCACCAATCGGCCTTTCATGCATGTGCCGGAACGAAAGCCCCTGTTTGATGTCCTGACCTGCATTTCGCATCATCAAACCATCGAAGGCGCGAAAGACATCTTGATTCAAAATGCCGAGCGCCATCTGAAGCCTTTAGAGGAACTAAAAGATCTGTGGCGGGATCGCTTGGACTTGCTGGAGATCACTTTAAAAATCGCCGATCGATTGCGGTTTTCGTTGGACGAAATTCGCTATCGATATCCAAATTCCAATTTACCCAACCACATGAATCCGCCCCAGTATCTCAGGCACCTGGTCCACGAAGGCTTAAAAAAAAAGCACGGAGATCCGATTCCTGTCGATCTGCAGAAAGCGGTCGAACACGAGCTGCAAATCATCAAGCAATTGGAATATGAAGATTATTTTCTGACCTTGTACGAGATTTGCCAGTTCGCGACTCAGAAGGGAATTCTCTTTCAGGGGCGGGGATCGGCCGCGAACTCGGTCGTTTGTTATGGCCTGGGGCTTACCGCGATCAATCCGGTGCAAATGGAACTTTTGTTTGAAAGATTCATCTCCGTCGAGCGGCACGAGCCTCCGGACATCGACATCGATTTTGAGCATGCCAGACGCGAAGAGGTCATCCAGCACATCTACGAAAAATACGGTGAGCGGCACGCCGCCATGGTGTGCACGGTGATTCGTTACCGTTCGCGCATGGCGTTTCGCGAATCCGCCAAGGTTTTTGGCCTGCCACTGGAAAAAATCAATTCGATGGTGAAATTCATGGGGCGCGACGGGGTTCGGCGATTGGAAGACGCCGAAGCGCCGACGAGATTTGCGGTGGAATTTTCGCAATTAGACATGATTCTTCGTTTGGCCAAACAGCTAAAAGGATTTCCGCGTCACTTGGGAATTCACAGCGGTGGTTTTTTGATCACCCAGGATCCGATCACCGAGATGGTGCCGGTCGAAAAGGCGACGATGAATGGCCGTTACGTCATCCAGTGGAACAAGGATGACGTCAATGCTTTGAAGCTCATGAAGATCGATGTGCTTTCGCTGGGAATGCTGACCGCTTTGAAAAAATGTTTTGAAATGCTTCGCACGTATAAAAAGAAAAATTACGAACTCTATAATATTAAGGCGGATGATAAGCCCACCTACGATATGATTTGCAAGGCCGAGACGATCGGTGTTTTTCAGATCGAGTCCCGCGCGCAGATGAACACTCTGCCAAGGCTTGCACCCAGGAAATTTTATGACCTGGTGGTCGAAGTCGCCTTGGTCCGTCCGGGGCCGCTGCAAGGGGGCATGGTTCATCCTTACTTGAAGCGGCGACAGGGAAAAGAAAAAGTGATCTTTCCGCATCCAGATTTAATCCCGGTCTTAGGGAAAACCTACGGCGTGCCGATTTTTCAAGAGCAAGTGATGAAGATGGTCGTGGCGGTGGCGGGATTCTCTCCTGGCGAATCGGATGAGCTTCGGCGGATTCTCTCCAATGCCTGGCGAAAACAAGGAACCATGGAAGGCGTGCGCGAGCGAATCATGCAAGGCATGGCAAAGCATGGGATTTCCGAACAGTATGCCGAGCAATTGTACCGCACGATCGAAGGCTTTGCGAATTACGGATTTCCCGAAAGTCATGCGGCAAGCTTTGCGCTTTTGACCTACGCCAGCTGTTACATCAAACGTCACTATCCGGATGTTTTTGCCTGCGCCCTGTTGAACAGTCAGCCCATGGGATTTTATCCACCCCGCGTGTTGATCAACGATGCGCAACGAAACGGCGTGCAGTTTTTGCCGCTGGATGTGCAGCGATCAACCTATGACTATACGCTGGAAGAGGACGGTGAATCCAAATGGGGGCATGCGGTGCGCACGGGTTTGCTGTCCGTCTACGGCGTGCCGGAAAAATTCTTAAGACTGATCGAATCCGAGCGGACTCGACATGGCGTATTTCAAAGTCTCGAGGACTTTATCAAGCGCTGCTCGCTGCCAAAAGCGATTTTGCTGAAACTGGCGACCGCCGGGGCCTTCGCTTGCTTTAATGAAAACGCGCGACATCTGTTGTGGCAGATCGAATCTTTATCACTGGATCCGGAAAGTTTCCTGTGGGGACACGCCAAAGAAAGCTTCGCGCCCTCGTCAGCAAGCCTGAACGGGAAAGAGTTTGAGGATGCCGAGGAAACAGACGAAGACCAAGATGAAGATAGAACGGACAACGAGAGCTGCTATGAGGACTTGGGCGGAACCGTCAGGGAAATGAGACGAGGCTGGGATGAGGACTCAAGTGAAAGAATCAGAGAAACGAGAAAAGATCGGGATGAAAAAAGTCTGATTCCTTTTGAATCCAATTGGGAATTGATGATGCGGGAAACGAACGCCAAAGGTTTTTCCCTGGATCATCACCCGATGCAGGTGCTACGCGCATTGGTGCACGAATGGAACGATGGCTACCGAAAGAACAAATACATTCCGTTCATTGATTCCCGTCAGCTTTCGCAGAACCGGCATAAGCAAAAGATCCGGGTGGCGGGTTTGCGCAGCGTGACCCAGCGGCCACCGACCGCCAAGGGCATGTGCTTTATCACCCTGGAAGACGAGTTTGGTTTTATGAATCTGGTGATCAGCCCGGATGTCTACCAACGAGATCGCCTGACGATTTACCGATCTTCATTTCTGCATGTCTGCGGCAGTCTGGAAAAAAACGGACCGGTCTTAAACATCAAAGTGGAAAGGCTCTTTCCATTCTTCGATCCGGCTCAGAACCAGCAAGGCCAGTTCGACAATGTAAACACCGGAGTCTCGTCATAGCGGCCGACTGAATCCGTCATGCGGATTTAGCTGAGCCCATAAAATGCAAAAAGCGAGACCGGCTTCCCAATCTCGCTTTCAGGCAAGAATCTCCTCGTGTTCAAAGGAGGTTCTAATGAAGAATAATCCCTCTAACCGAAGGACTATTCGGAATGCGATGCGATTACAACATGTCGAAGAAAACTCGCAGTGTTGGCACAACGACCGCGCTCTTCGGGATGGTCAAGTCTTGCAACGAGCGAAGCTCGTTTGCTTTGTCAGGCGTTACGTCTTGGTCGAAAACCTGGTGCATGCTTTTCGCAAAATCAACGCCACGAACCGCAACTGCCATTTCGCCTTCCACGCGCTCAGATCGTGGGTGCAGATTGTAGCTCATGATCATCGAGAACTGAGAATCCACGACGATGAACTTCGAATGCAGGGTCGCGCCCTTTTTGGTGTAGACTTTCACGTTCGGGCCCATTTTCAGGAATTCGCCCACGCTGCGCAAGATTGGAACCGATACCACTGGTTCATCCACGCTCTCACCAGAATTGGTGTAAACGCGAACTTGAACGCCACGTTGGCTGGCCGCTTGGATCTCTTGTTTCAAGGCTGGAAATAGAATGATGTAAGCATTTTCGATATCGATTTGCTGCTTGGCTTCGCGAATGGCTTTCAAGATGGTCAACATGATCGTTGATCCTTCTTGATTCTTGATCGGATCATTGTTGATCACGCTGATTTCAACATTGCTTTGATCCGGTGTTGGGTTCTCGACATTCAGTCTTGTCCCTTTCAGGTACGAGTACTGCTTTGTGTCGATCTGGGCGTTCCAAATCTTCGCGAACAACTGATTGCCCTGAACGGCGCCGGCACCCTTAACATAAACGTCGGTGTCTCTCCAGCGAGCGATCTTTGGATCTGGATTTTTATGGCTGTAAACGTCACCAAAGTTCAGACCACCCGCCACCATGTGCTGATTGTCGACGATCATCATCTTTCGGTGTTGGCCAACGTAAGAGTAATCTGGGCTGAACCAACGAACAACGGCGATACCGGCTTTTTCCAAGCGGTTCACTTCGGTCGTGTGACCCGCGGTCAGACCGACTTGTCCATCGATGATCACGCGAACGGGAAGGTTTGGGTTTTCCTGTTTCTTCGCGATCAATTGGTCCACCAGCTGTTTACCGGTGACGTCGTCATAAATAGACCAGGTCATGATATTGATAGATTTGGTGGCGCCCATGATCAGCTGATCACGTTTGGCGAAAGAGGCCGGACCGTTCACCAGAACTTCAACCGCTTCGGTGCGAATCCACGAGCTGTCAGCCATATCCAAGATGTCGCGTTGTTTGCTTTGAGACTTGTCGACCTGTTTCAGCATCTTTTCTGAAAGCTTGGTCCACTCGCGATAAGTATTGTATTGAGCATCGTTGGTCAGGCCACGCATTTTAATGACCGCTTCAACCGAAGACGACAAGGCATTGACGGCGTAAGCTTGTTTTTCAGGGGGCAAACCACGAAGAGTGTCGCCGAGCTCGCCGGGGCTGGATTTCAAAGTCTCAACCAAATGTTGGATGTTCTGTTTCAAAGTGCCTTCGTCATACATGCGGGCCCAAGACTGAATTGCGTCCTGCTCTTCATCGGTGGTGCTCAGCTGAGACAAGTCTTGGATGGTTGCCGGGTCAACTTGTTTGGTTTCGGCGATTTGCAGAGGATTGACTCCTAGGATCGCGCTCAAATATCCGATCGAATGGGCTTCGATCTTCTTCTGTTTTTTCCCCGAAATTTTTTCATTCAGCAGCGAAGATGCCGATTGCAAAAGTTCCGGAGAGATTTGAGGCGTTTGGGCCTTTGCCACAGGCAAGAGTGACAAAACCAGGGCCGCTGCCAAATACTTTGACGTTCGTTTGTCTTTCATAGCAATCCTATTCCTTTTAGAGTCTGATTAAATTGACGTGGAATGCTAATGCAAAAACCAAGGCAGCTCGGTGCCAGATCGGAAACCGTTCTCGGCTGCGGCCAAGGTGATGACCTCTTTGCGAAGGATGGTAGATCTGTCTTGGGACAGATTGAATTGAGAAGAAATCAAGATAGATCGAGAGCTGCTAAAACGAGAACTGTGGTTTATCCGCAATAGACCGTTGGGCCATTTTGATAATGAACGGGAACTTGGCCTTTTTTGTTTTCTCCGTCTTGCGTGGTGAATTCAAATTCCAAAGTTCCATCTGTGCCGCCGGTTTTGAGATCGACCTTCAATTTGATGTCCTTCAATTCTTTGCAACCCATTTTGAAAGAACAATATGTGGCGTGGTACCCTTGCTCATACGATCGTGATCCTTTCGACTGCAACTGGTAAACTCCACCTTTTGAAATCGGGTGGGAATCGCTCCACCAGTTGACGGAAAGCATGGGATATTCTTGCTCGCCGGCTTGAACCACGATTTGTGCGGCCGTTGCGTCGTTCGGTGCGCAGCTGTCGGTGATGCGCGCTTTGTTCAGGGGCGGTACGGCGACCGCCTTGGCGGCCGACAGTCCTTTTTCGCACACAGAATTTTTGCAGCGAAAAGGAAGTTGAATCGGGGAACAGGCAGGCTGTTGCGACCACTGCTGCGCGCAGGCCAGACGAAAATTGCTTTGCAGTCTGATAAACTCGTCGGATTTCATATCCGCATTTGCGGCTTGGCTCAAAATCATCGGCGGTTCGCAAGAATTGGGATGAACGTAGAAAGATCCACAGTCCGAATCCTGTTTGCAGCTTTTAGGAAAGGTCGAAACTCGGAATTCAAATGCGCGCTTCGTTTCTTCGCAATTGAGCGGCAGTGAAAGCAAGCTTTGGACTTCGACCGCTTTGGAAAAGGATTCCTGAGCCCCTTGCGCGGCCAACTCAAAACAACCGTCTTTGTTTCGAGTGGTGAAAAGAATGGAAGTGAACGAGTTTCGGTTGAGCATGCCGTCGCGAAACTTGAACGCCCGGAAGCTTGGAGGATCGATCGGTTTGCCTTGAGAATCACGGAAGAATCGATAGCCGTGATCGGCGATGGAAATGATGGATCCTTCCAGCGACTTGTCGCCACGATAGACTTTGTGGACCTGCCAGCGACCGCTTTCGTTGCTGCACTGAATTTTTGATTTTTGTGGGCTTGGGTAGCCCGAGAAAATAAAGTCGCTCTTGACGATCAGCTCGTCACGATTGATGGTTTCAAAGACCGGTCTGCCGGCCCAGGTTGCTGACCCCAAAAGACAGGTTAAGATCACGGCCAGACTCGAAACGACAGACTTGGATATTTTTTGCATATTTCTATTTCGACATTGGATCGGCCCGCTGTCTATGGAGACGAGTGGTGGGGCGTGTCGAAGGTCTGAATCGGGTTTGAGGAATGTGACTTTCAGGGTAAAGACAGTTAATTTGGCAGCTTCTTCAAGGGGCATGAAATGAAAACGACACTGGTCAAATCACTGTTTCGAGAAACTGAAAAATACCTGGATCAAGAGGTCCAATTGTCTGGTTGGGTTCGAAAGATTCGCGATCAGAAAAGTTTCGGATTTATTGAATTGAATGACGGAACTTTCTTTAAGGGTGTGCAAGTCGTTTTCGACGATAAGATGGCGAATTTCGAAGAGGTCGCCAAGCTTTCCATCGCCAGCTCTATTTACGTCACGGGAAAGCTCGTGAAATCTCAAGGCGCGGGTCAAGCGTTCGAAGTCATCGCTTCGAAAATCGATATCTACCAAAAAGCTTCGGCCGAGTATCCCTTGCAGAACAAACGCCACAGCTTCGAATTTTTGCGCGAGATCGCGCATTTGCGCGCACGATCGAATACATTTTCGGCGGTCTTTCGCGTGCGATCGGTTCTGGCTTTCGCCATCAACAAATTTTTCCATGATCAAGGATTTGTCCTGGTCCACACGCCGATCATCACCGGCTCGGATGCGGAAGGTGCCGGCGAAATGTTTCGCGTCACGACCTTGAAGCTGGATAAGCCTCCTCGCAACGCGGACGGCACGATCGACACGTCGAAAGATTTCTTCGGCAAGGAAACAAATCTCACCGTCAGCGGTCAATTGAACGGCGAGACTTTCTGTGCGGCTTTCCGTAACATCTACACCTTCGGTCCCACTTTCCGCGCCGAAAACTCGAACACCTCTCGGCATGCGGCCGAATTTTGGATGATCGAACCCGAGATTGCGTTCGCGGATCTTTCCGTGAACATGGACCTGGGCGAGGAGATGATCAAATACATCATCGGCTACGTCATGCAGGAATGTCCCGAGGAAATGGATTTTTTCAATCAGTACATTGAAAAAGGCCTGTTCGATAAGCTGAACAATGTCTTGAACAATAAATTTGCTCGCATCACTTACACCGAGGCGATCGAGATTCTGGAAAAGTCCGGAAAGAAATTCGAATTCCCGGTCAAATGGGGAATCGACATGCAGTCCGAGCACGAGCGCTTCTTGGCCGAAGAGCATTTCAAGAAACCGGTCTTCGTGACGGATTATCCAAAAGAGATCAAGGCTTTCTATATGAAGCTCAATCCAGATCAAAAAACGGTGCGCGCGATGGATCTGTTGGCGCCCGGAATTGGCGAAATCATCGGCGGCTCGCAACGGGAAGACAATCTCGAGCTTCTCGAAGAGCGCATGAAGGCCGTTGGCTTGCATCCCAAGGATTATTCATTCTATCTCGATCTTCGTCGTTACGGCAGCTTTCCGCATGCGGGATTCGGTTTGGGCTTTGAGCGCATGATGATGTACCTGACCGGCATGAGCAATATTCGTGACGTGATTCCGTTTCCACGAACGCCGAACAATGCTTTGTTCTAGGACCGCGGCCGAGCGTTTGCCAAAGTGACAAGACTTATCGGTAAATTGCTCGGCAGGAGACGACAACAGGCTTTGAGCCTGCATAGCCTTGCAGGCGTCCGATCAGCTCGCCAGCTTGACTCTCAGATAAGCTTCCATTTTTTTTCATTCCATTGATGTCGTCATTCCAGAAGGCCAATCGGTCTTGGCGACGTGAGCTTCCTGAATCCGTGCTGTCGATATCCTGATGAGCCATTTGCCAGATGGCTTCAACCCGACTGTCTGGAAAGGCTTGAGCCTTTTCAGATGGCGGTTGAGATTGCGCGGAACCAAAGAAAAAGTCAGTAACCATTTGAAAGATATTTTTCCGAGGCGCTGGCTTCGGGGTGGACGTTCGGGCGACCGGTTGAACTGGATCTGCTTCCATTGGCGAAGACAATTTTTCGGATTTGATCCCGGCCACTCGCTCGGGAGCTGGCTTGGGAACGGGAATTTCAACATGCGCTAAGCGGGTGATTCGTGTCATCGGAAATTCGAACCCTTTAGCGCGGGCGAGATTTTGCACGGCCGGTAGAAACTGTGGATCATTCATAATTTGCAGTGCCTGGTACATCTCTGCAAACAAACTCATTCTTTCAGATTCCACTCGTGATTCGGCAAACTGAGGTGGTGGTCGGGCCTCGACGCCCTTTTCTGTTTTCATAAAACCATCGAACATTTCATGCCAGGCAGCTCCGTAGGCGAGATTGGTTCGAAGATAGACGGGACGGTAGGCTTCCTGTCCATTCTGATTGAAAATTTTCAGCTGTTGGGCTTCGAGCTGTTGGACCTGTCTGATATTTTCCGGCAAAGGATCTGATGAACCTAAATACACACCTAAAAATCCGATTCGTTGCAAGGTTTCTTGGGGGCTGATACCGGCACGGTTGGCTTCGGTGAACAAGGCGCGCATCAATTGGGTTGTTTGGCTTGTGGGGCGGAAGCTGGTTACGTCAGTCAGCACTTGTGGATACTCTTGAGGAACCGTGACATCAATGCCGGCCGTCTTCAAAAATTTTGCCAAAGTTTGATGATACTCTTCCGTTCCCATTCCGACCTCGCGGGCTAAATTGGCGAACGAAGGGTTGCTGACATCCAAAAGACGGACACGTCCGCTTTGTCCCAAAGTTTTTTCAAAAAAATACTGAAGCGCATCTCCATAAAAACCGGCATCTCGTCCCATCACGTAATAAGTCGCGCCCGGCGTGATCATTTCGGATTCAACGATCAATTTCACATAGTCTTGAAAATGGGCCGGGCGATAAGATCTCGAGGAACCAAAGACATTCGATGGGGGCAGATTGCCATGAAATGATTCCAGCAAAGCATTCTCGAATTCCAGAATGGTGGGCCGCCGGTCTTGTTGCATCAGCTTCTGTAGCGGCTCAGGTAAATCCGCTGCTGTGGCGTCATTGGCCGCAAATCCCAAAGAGCTCAGGAATAATAAAAATAAGGCCATTATAATTCGAGCGAGCATGGACACCTCGGGTTTCGTTCCCGCAGGCATGGAAGCAAACTGAAGACCTTCTTGGTGAGGCTCTAAAATTCATCTGAAATGCTGGAGCTGTCGACACTTTCGACAAAGTGACATTTCAATCGCGCACTTTGTTGAACCACAGTGGATTGGCTGTCAGCTTGGCCACCAAGCGGTCGATCGGTCCGTCTCCTGCCCAAGCAACGGACGCAGCACAGATAAGAGCGAGCAATGTCTGACTTCGCAAGATGAGTTCCTAATCCGGATGGACGGTCGGTTGATGGTTCTTAAAATTGATCAGTTTCTAAGACTAAAAGCCGTTGCCAATTTATCGGCGGCTTTTTGCAGGTGCTCGTTGGCGATCACGGCGCTGATCTTAATTTCAGAGGTCGTCACCAACATCACCGGAATATTTTCTTGCGCCAAAGTTTTAAAGAAAGTGGCGGCCACACCGGGATGATTTCGCATGCCCACACCGACCACCGAAATTTTCGCCATGGCTTCCATGGTTTCAACTTTGATCGAAGGGGTCAGAAATTCTTTTAGCACCTGCTTCGTCAACGCCACGTCTTCTTTGGTCACCGAAAAGGCCAGTCGTTGACCGCTGCCGGTGTCGCTCTGAGTGATGATGTCGACGATGACACCTTTGGTAGAAAGTCTCTCGAACAACTCGCCCAGGAAGCCCGTGCCCGCCGGAATGGGGTGCAATTCAAATACGTAAGTGTTGGCGTCGTGGGTGAATGCGGTGACAAGAGCCTGTTCCATGATTTCTCCTTCGGGGACGATCCAAGTTCCTTCGCGGGTTTCAAATGTCGAGCGCAAATGAATGCGAATTCCGTATTTGGCCGCGATCTCGACGCAGCGGATGTGCAAAACTTTGCTGCCCAGGGCGGCCATCTCCATCATTTCTTCGAACGAAACTTTGGACAGCTCTTTCGCGCCCGGAACCAATCGGGGATCCGCTGTGCAAACGGCCGCGACGTCGGTGTAGATTTCGCATTCTTTCGCGTTGATGGCTGCTGCCAAGGCTACGCCCGTCGTGTCCGAACCACCGCGACCCAAAGTCGTGATGTTATCCTCTTCGTCGACGCCTTGAAATCCGGCGACAATTGGAATGATGCCTTGTTGGCAGAGATTTAATAATTTATCGCCATCGATTTTTTGAATGCGCGCTTTCGAGTAGACCTTGTCCGTTTGAATTCCCAATTGGAAACCAAGCATGGCTTGCGCTTTGATCCCACGTTTCTGCAAGGCAATCGCCAAGAGCGCGATCGAAACCTGCTCGCCCGAGGCCACTAGCATATCGTAAGCAGGACCACGATAGTCGGCATCAATTTTTTCCGCCATCGCCACCAATCGATTGGTTTCGCCCGACATGGCCGAGGCCACAACGATCGGAACTTCGCCGCGTTTGAGATCGCCAGCCAAGCGATCCGCGACCGCTTCGATGCGTTCCAAGGTACCGACGGACGTGCCGCCGTATTTTTTAACCACAATGCGAGATTGGAGATCTTGAAGATTGCTCATGCAGCTCAAAAATTTAGCTTAGACCCCAACGCTTGAGAAGAAATATTTGATTATGACCAATATTGAAAATGAGTCGAGCTTTTGTTCGAATTTCAGATTGAATGGACCGGCCTGACTTGGATGCTCGAGCCGGACGAGGCCGCAGTCTTTCAGCTGAAGACCGGATGTCTCGTCGAAGGCCCTTACTTTTAACTCAACCAATTGGTTGAGTTAACTCTAAGGCCTGAAATTTAACTCCAAGACCCGACATGAGAAGAAGCGAGACTCCCGGCATAACCGAGTTGTCACACAATGCGCCATCAATCTCGAAGTTGTAAAAGTGCAGGTGAAAGTCGCCGCCGGTGGACTTGAATTTTAGTCCTGATCTTTGCGCTCGTGCGTGATCTCGATGGGTTCGATGTCCACGACTTGTGCGTCTCGTTCCACACCCGTGCCAAAGCTTGGACCGCCAGCGCCGAAACCCGGTCCGCCGGCGCCAGGTCGGCCGAAGCCGTGAACGAAAACTCGTCCGCGAAGAAGGCCTTTGGCGAACATCGCTTTGAGATACCAGACCAGCAGATGACGAGTGCCAGGCAGGATGCACAAGATGCCCAGGACATCCGAGATAATTCCCGGAATCAAAAGCAGCAAGCCGCCGACCACCACCAGCGATCGATGCAAAATCTGGTTGGTGGGAAGTTTTCCCTGCACGATGTTTTGTTGAAAACTTTGAAGCGTTGCTTTGCCCTGAATCTTCATGATCAGGATGCCCAGGATTCCCGAAAGAAAAACCAGAAAGAGAGCGTCGGCAAAACTGTAAGCTTCGATGAATTTGTAAAACACGTACAGTTCAGCGAAGGGATAAAGCAAAAACAGGAATAGCATCTAGAACTCCAGCTCGGCGATGACGGGGCAGTGATCCGAGCCTTCGACTTGATCTAAAATATCCGCCGAGCGCAGATTTTTTTCCAAGTTTTTCGAAACACAGACGTAATCGATGCGCCAACCGCGGTTGGTCGGTCGCGCGAGCTCGCGGTACGACCACCAGCTGTAGCGATGTTGCTCTTTCGGGTGAAAGTGGCGAAAGGTATCGATAAAGCCAAGCTTCAGAAAGCTATCGAACCAGGCGCGCTCTTCCGGCAAGAAACCGCTTTCCTCGGCCAGACGAACTGGATCGTAAATATCGATCTCGCGGTGAGCGACGTTGTAATCTCCGACCACGATCACGGGACGGCCTTTTTTCAATTTTTCGGCGAGGTGATCATTCAGATCTTTCAAAAATTTCTGTTTGAAATTGTGGCGAACGTCACCGGAGCCGCCATTCGGGAAATAGATGTTGTAAAGATCAAAGTAGCCATGTTCGGTGATGACGAAACGTCCTTCCGAGTCGTACTCGTGCACATCGATACCGGTCGAGACACTCAAAGGCTCCGGATGCACGAACGTCGCGACCCCGGAATATCCTTTGCGCACGGCCGAAGACCAGTAGCTGTTTGCGTAACCTAATTTTCGCAAAGGTTCTTCAACCTGTTCGATGTTGGCCTTCACCTCTTGCAAACACAAGATGTCGGGCTTTTCATCCTTCACGAAATCGAGCAGACCTTTTTTCGAGCTCGCTCGAATGCCATTCACATTCCAAGAGACCAGTTTGACTTTATCAGACATGGCCAAGTCTTGGCTTATTTCTCTTTCTATGGCAACAACATGAGAGCTGCTTTTTCAAAACTCATCATTAACGCAAGGAGTAATTATGCCGATGATCGATCAGCCCGCACCACAGTTTGAAACTCAGGCCGTCGTCGATGGTGGCGAGTTCAAAAGAATTGCACTTTCCGATTACAAAGGAAAATGGGTTGTCTTGTTTTTCTACCCTCTGGATTTCACATTTGTTTGCCCGACCGAGATCACTCAGTTCCGCGACAAATTGGCCGAATTCAAAGCGGCGAAAGCGGAAGTCATCGGTTGCTCGGTGGATTCAGTTCATTCGCACAAGCGTTGGTTGAAAGATGATTTGGGAGATCTGGGTTATCCGTTGATGGCCGATCTGACCAAACGCATTTCTCGTGATTACGGCGTCTTGATGGAAGCGGCGGGCATCGCGACTCGTGGAACTTTCATTATCGATCCAGAGCAAAAGATCCAGTACATGGGCATTCACAACACATCTGTCGGCCGTGATGCGGACGAAATCATTCGTGTTCTGAACGGCTTGCAATCGGGTGAGCTTTGCGGCGCCGGTTGGAAAAAAGGCAAAAGCCACGTCAAGCCTGGAAAATAATCTTTGAAAGAGAAATTTCTTTCTCATCTCTTGAAGGCTCATCCAAATCTCAAACGTGAGACGTTGGATGAGCTCATCTCGCCTTTGCTTTTATCTCCCTTCACGGTGAAGCTGCCGCCTTCTGTTTTGCAGGAAGCGCAAGATTTTGTGCGCGCCTGTTATCGGCTGCGCCAGGATTCCAGTTACCAAACGGCTTTGGCGGACGAAGCACGGTCTCGCGGATTGAAAGATCCGGGGAACAAAGCCATCTGCATGAGTTACGATTTTCACGTGGATCCACAGGGACATTTGAAATTGATCGAGATCAACACCAATGCCGCGTTCTTGGCGCTGGGCTATGAATCTTATAAAATGCGCGAGCTTCCTTTGCCGGTTGCCGGCTTTTCGATGGAAGACTTGCGTGCGAGCATTGAAACCGAAATGAAGCTTCAGGGCCGATCGGCCGCTGGCATGCGGGTCGCGATCATCGATGAAGAACCCGAGAAGCAAAGACTGTTCGCCGAGTTCCTGGTTTATCAATCCTATTTTGAAAAGTGGGGATGGCCGACGAAGATCGCGGACTATCGCGCACTTCCGCCTTCGGATTTTGTCTACAATCGCCTGACGGATTTTTATTTCGAGCATCCTGAATCTCGCGAGCTTCGCGAAAAATACCTGGATCGAAGCGTTTGTTTTTCGCCGAACCCTTACGAATATTTTTTGCTGGCCGACAAGCAGCGCATGATCGATTGGAGCCGCGAAGATTTCTGGACGGGCCTAAGCCCCGAGGCGCGAGCCTTGAAAACCGCGATTCAGAAAAATTTGCCTCTGGCGAAAGAGATGCGATTGGAATTGGCCGACGAAGTTTGGGCCGAGCGCAAACGATTTTTCTTCAAACCAAAACGAGCTTTCGGCGCAAAGCAAAGTTATCGCGGCTCGACGGTCACCCGCAAAGCTTTCGACGAAGCTATTCATTCAGACTTTATCGCGCAAGAATTCATTCCGGCTCCAGAGCTCAAGTTTTCAACGGCGGAAGGGGAGCAGAATTTCAAATACGATCTGCGCTTCTACGCTTACCAAGATCAGGTGCAAATGGTGATCGCCAGATTATACCAGGGCCAAGTGACGAATCTGAAGACTCCATACGGCGGCTTCACGCCGGTCGTTTTTTAGCGCAGGCTTTGCACCAGAAAAAGTCTTGGTTGGAATTTTTCGGAACCTTTGTGCAGCAAAGGCGGCATGGTCTGAGACTTTGCTTGATAGAACATGGCTCGGTCTCTTGCCGTGTAAATGATCGAGGCCAGTGCCGGAGCGACGGAAGATTCGCTGATCTCATGATTTGGAAAAAAACCTTGGGCCCATCGAGCTTCTTGGTGTCGATCCGCCAAAGAATAATTCGTTCCCTCTCCGAAAAGAGTGGTGCCAATCGTAAACCAAAATCCATCGTAGTGCCAACGATCGGCAAAGGCCAAGTTTGAGCTTCCATTGGTCCATCGCAATAGCGCCAGCTTCGTGGTAAATTCGCCTGCGACCTCGGCACTATAGACGTCACTGATTTTTTTCCGATGCATCTCTAACAGTCGGGTCAGCTTATCGACGAATTCCGGACCTATAGTTGTTTTGAGCCAGGCGACATCTTTCTCATCGAGAAGGTTGCGTTGACCATTTGGCAATGCCTGAATGAGTTTTTGAAGGGCCGCCTCGGTCTCTTGAGAGGTCACGTAATCTTTCAGATCAACGATCGTGTATCCTTTTTTTTCAAGAGCGAGATCCTGACGACTGGCATTTGCAATACGGTCACCAATTTTCTCGATTGAATAGCTCTGATAAAGACCACTGCAGGCATCGGCTGGAAAAGCCTGAACACCCGTCAAGAGCAGCGATGTGAATAGAAAAGCTTTCGCTAATTGTCGCACAGTACGGAAGCTCACGGTGGTCTCCTGCTCAATTTGAGATGTCTATCTGTGGCTGTTCAGCAAATCACAGGCCAGATTTCAGCTGATGTTGGAAGATTGAATGCAAAATAATGCGCTTTTAAGTCCTTGTTGAACAGCAGAGCCAAAATTTGTTGAGCACTGTCCATTTCTATTTCTGCGGACTGTTTCTGTGATGAATTTGGTGAGCATTGATCAATTCAAAGAATTGCGATAATTTTGAGATCTGAATAAAAAATAGAATTGCCACGAAGAACAAGGGTTGGGCTTTATGAAATTAATCAGTTGGAACGTCAATGGCATCCGTGCTTGCGGGAAGAATGGTTTTTTAAAGTGGTTCGAGAACGAGAAGGCCGACATCGTCTGCGTGCAGGAAATCAAGGCCACTCCCGAGGTGTTGGAGCCCGAATTTCGCAATCCGCTCAAGTATCACGCCATCTGGAATCCGGCGCAGAAGCCAGGCTATAGCGGGACGGCCGTGTTCAGCAAGATCGAACCGCTCGAGGTCAAGCTGGGGCTTGGGGATCCGCAATTCGATAACGAAGGTCGCGTGATGATCGTGAAATATCCCAAGTTCACGCTGATCAACTCTTACTTTCCCAACAGCCAGCGCGATCATGCTCGGTTGCCGTACAAGCTTGCGTTCTGCGAAAAATTTCTGAAGACGGCGCAGGCCCTGCGAAAAAAAGGCGAGAACGTCATCATGTGCGCCGACTGGAATATCGCCCATCAAGACATCGATTTGAAAAATCCGAAATCCAATCAAAAGAACGCGGGCTTCTTACCCGAAGAGCGCGCCTGGATGACCCAGTTTATCGGCAAAGGTTACGTCGATGTCTTCCGCCAATTTCAACCCGAAGGCGGACATTACACCTGGTGGAGCTATCGTCCCGGAGTGCGCGAAAAAAATGTGGGATGGCGTCTGGATTACTTCATGGCCAACGAAGAATTCAAGGACCGCCTCAAGACTTCCTATCACCGCAACGAAGTCTTCGGATCCGATCACTGCCCCGTCGTGGTGGAGTTGAAATAGTGCCTCTCCCTTTTCTGTAGCAAACGCGCGTTGAACGCGCTGCTGCTACAGAAAAGGGAGAGGCACCTTAGTGGGATGCGGGGTCGCGTGGGGCTTGCACTTCGTTTGAGGCGTTGAAGAATTTCTCGTTTTCTCGAGAGAATTGTTCTTTGAAGTGGGCGCGGAACATGGATTGGGCCAAGTAGGCGGATTTCACGGTCCAGAAGTGGACGTTGACCGTGAGCGCGGCGATCGCGATCTTTTGGCGATCGTCAGTGGCGTAGCCGACGAACCAGTCGACTTTGCCTTTCGGATTGTCGCCGGTGAGAGAGCCGGTTTTTCCACCGACCGTCAGCTCGCGCAGTTTTTTATCTTTCACCAAAGTGCGGAAGGATTTGCGTGAAGTGCCCTGACGGATCGTTGCTTCCATCAGCTCTTGCAATTTTTCGGCGCCTTGCGGGGTCATCGTGTGGCCGACCACAACCGGTTCGGACTTGAACAAGGTTTCGCCACCGGGGCCATGAACCTTTTCGACGACGTAAGGCATTCGCATCACGCCATCTTCCACGATCGAAGCCGCGATCATCGCGCCTTGCAGGGGACTCATGCGGGTGATGGTGTTGTAGCCAGACGCCATCTCGGTCAGGTGAAAGTTTTTTTCTTTCGGAATTTCGGTGCGGCCTTGGTCAAAAGGAATGTCGGTCTGGATGTGCTGATTGAAGCCAAAGCGCATGGCATAGTCTTCCAGATCTTTTGGCGCTAAACGTTCGAGAGTCAAACGGCCAAAGACCGTATTAATAGAGCGAGCAAAAGCTTCCCGCAAAGTCATGTTGCGGGTCCAGCGGTTCACTTTGTCGGACATCACGTTCTTTTTGTACAAAGTGTGATTACCGCCATTGAAAGCGACCTGAGTGTCGGGGGTCACATTGTATTTATCCAAAGCGGCCGTCGCGGTGACGATCTTAAAGACCGAGGCCGCCGGGAAAGTTCCCTTGAGCGCCAGGTTTTCACCATTGGGATTGTTTTTTTGAAAGCTGGTCAAAGCCAGGATACGGCCCGTTTCGGCATCCATCATGACGATGGCCCCGTAATCAGGCTTGTAGCTTTTGAGCAACTTTTCGGATGCTTTCTGCATCTCTTCGTCCAAAGTGTACTGAACGGTACCTTTGACCGGGCCTAAAGCGGACGGAATCGTCACTTCGGATGCCCATTGATTAGACAAAATTCCGGGGCCCAGTTGTTCAACCAAAAGCTCGCGGAACTGATTCAATTTTTCTACTCGGGCTACTTCTTTGACTTCTTCAGGCAGTTCTCGAAAGGTCCAATAAACACTGGAGCCTGCGAATAGCACACACATCCCTGTGAAGGCGTAAACCCACTTCCGTTTCTGGAATAATCGCATCCCCTTATTATGAAGGAAAGTGGGCGCGGGTTTCAACTAGGAACCGAAAAACACTGCTATATTTTCGAACAACCAATTGTTGGACAAATTGGTACCTTTTTGTTTGCTTTTTAAGCCGCCGTATACGAAGACAGAGCTGAAAAAACTACCTATGAAAACAAAAGACCGCATCGTCCAGACCTCTATCGAGCTTTTCAACCGCAGCGGGATCGTGGCCGTGACCACCAATCACATTGCCAAAGAACTCAACATCAGTCCCGGCAATCTCTACTTTCATTTCGCCAACAAAGAAGAAATCATCCGGCAAATTTTCCGCCAGATGTCGAAAGAGACTTACGCTCTGTGGAAAACGAAGAAGAGCGTCAAGTTGATGCATCCTTTGGATTTGATCGAGAAGAATTTCGAATTGTTCTGGCGATACCGATTTTTTCATCGGGAAATGTATTACCTTCGTCGCAAAGACGCTCAGCTTTCCAAAATGTGGAAGGCGCACATCGCAAAAATTTTGAAACTGATGACGATCATGTACAAACGTTGGTTGAAAGAGGGTTGGATGACTCAAATTTCAGCAGCGGACGAGATTCAATTCTTGGTGAATGTCATGCTGGCGACCGCTTCGACTTTTCTGCAGTTCTTCGAGTCCGCTGAGCGCACGCCGGCGAAAAAGCACGTCGAGACGGGAAAACGCTATGTTGCGCGGCTCCTGATTCACTACACTCAGGGAACAATGCGTTCAGAATTTGAAAGTTTTCTTAACACAGCACGAAATGACTCGAGTGTTAACGTAACTTCAAGATAAGCCTACGTTACGAATCACGACAAAGGAGTCACATCATGAATTCACCTCTTTTCACTATGGACGGCCTGGTATTTATCCTGCGCTGGCTGCACTATTTTTTCGGCGTTATGTGGATTGGTCATCTGTATTACTTTAACTTCGTTCAGGGCGCGACCATGGCGGAAGCCGATGCGGCGACCAAGTCCGGAATTCTGCGCATCCTTTTACCGAAGGCGATGTGGTGGTTTCGTTGGGGTGCGATGTGGACCATGGCTACGGGTCTTTTGATCTTGATGATCAAAGGTCACCAAGCTGGTTTCGAAGTTTTCAAAAGCTCATGGGGCATCGCCATCCTGACGGGTGCATCTTTGGGTCTGACCATGTGGGCGAACGTTTGGTTCATCATCTGGCCAGCTCAGAAGATCGTGATTGCTTCGGCAACTCAGGTTGCGGCTGGTGGAGCAGCTTTGCCAGAGGCAGCGGCGGCCGGCCCACGTGGATTGTTGGCTTCTCGAACCAATACGCTGATGTCGATTCCAATGTTGTTCTTTATGGGAGCTGCAAGCCATCTTCCGATCGCCGTCACACCGGAATCAAATATCGGTGCGGTGGTTGCGGTCTTGGTTGTTCTTTGGTTGGTGCTAGAAGGCAACGCGATCAAAGGAAAATTGGGCCCAATGAAAACAGTCAACGGCGTGATCGCCTCTGGTTTTGTCCTGACTGGAATCATTTACGGACTGATTGCCGCGATTCTTTAGTTTGATTGAAATTCCTAAATTTTGATGGCAAGTACAGGAGCATGAAAAATCCCATGCTCCTTTTTGCTTTTATCGCGATCGCTTGTGCCATGGCCTTCATGGGTTGCACAAAGAAATCATCAGACTCTTCCACGGTGGAAACGAAAACCGAGCTGACGCTTGAGCAACAGGCCGAGCGTGGAAAATCCATTTACATGTCCAACTGCACGTCCTGCCACAATGTCGATCCTTCTCTCGATGGATCCGTCGGGCCGGCGATCTTGGGCTCGTCGAAAGAATTGATCGAAGCCCGCGTGATGAGGGCGCAATATCCAGCGGGCTACAAACCGAAACGTGAGACCCACACGATGGTGGCCCTGCCACATTTGGAAAAAGAAATTCCAAACCTTGCCGCTTATCTTTCCGGCCCAAGCAAATGACCGAGAGCAAGACTTCTGGCTTTTTCGCGACGATCAAGAGCGCTCTTCACGAGTGTCGCGCGACCTTTAAAGCCGGTGGTTTTCGCGCGGTCGTTCGTCGCTATGGCTGGAAAATTTTTGCCGTTTTTTTTATCTATTACCTGATCCGCGATTTGCTCATCTACGTTTTGATTCCGTACTTGGTCGCCCGACATTTTTTAAATTAAACGCTTCAACGGCGTTTGCTGGCGCTGTCATCACGTGCAGATCCAAATATCAATCGGCAGCTTTTGGAAACGTGTATGAACTTTTTTGAGGGATGATGTAAGACACAGCTCCCATTGTGAAATGTCCTCGAGAGCCCGGATACACTGCTTTGAATACATCCAAAGCGACAAAATTAGCTTCGATTTCCTGAGGGTCCCAATCATAGTTTGGGTTCTCAGAGGAAAACAGCATGGTTTCTCCTCTAGCTTGCTGAACTTTATGAGTCATTTCGTGTGAGACGATGAAAATCAAAGTTGCTAAGGGCGACACGCCAGGTATGTACCCGGAAAAGACCCGATCCAGGCTGATTCCAATTTTACCATTATCTGGGAAGTAGGACCCGGCTATTTCGATTCCATTTGGCAACCGACCTAGGTGATTGGTGAGGTCGATCTCAATATCCTGTTTCAAGTTCATCGCCTTCTTCCACACCAGGAAAGCCGCGACCGCCATCAGCTCAAGTTGCGACTGATCTAAATGATAATTTGTTTGATTTTTAAATCGGACCGAAATGTCATCGATGTCGACGACAAACTGTGGGATCTTATCTTCAACCTGACGATAGCGGATTTTGACTTTTGGCTGTGTCGGTAGGTCCTTGAAAATTTCTTTGCAAGACAATCTAGAAATGGATCCATTGGCCAAGCCAGCAGTGAAAAGGAAGCCAAAGATGGCCAGCCAGTGACCAATTCTCATACATTGAAACCTCTTCCTTTCGTTTCCGGATCAAGAAATGAAGCGAAACTAGTGGATTGCAATTGAAATGCCGTCAGACGTGTAAAATTCGCTGTCTAACATTTGGACGATCCAGAAAAAAACTCTCGAAAAAAGAATCAACAGTTCAAAATCCAAAGGTTAGGCCAAGTGGCGATAGGCATGGTTCGGCCAGCAAGGTATGTTGGCGCATGGAACGGGGGTTCTATGATGGGGTTTAAGGCAGGGGTGCTCGTATTCCTTTTTTCTCTTTCAAGTTTGGCCGCTTCGAACAGATGTGACAGTCTGGCAAAAGATCTCAAGGCCATGCAGGCAGCGCAAAAACAATTGATGTCATCGTTCATTCGCAAGAACGACACCATGGCTCAAGTGCTCGAGCAAAATGCAGATCGTCTGGAAACGCAGCTGATTCAGCGACGCGCGATGAAGCGCAGTGACCTGCAAGCCTTGCGGGTCTCGGCCCAGACTTTTCGCGGGCATGATGCCAGGGAGCAGGCGCTGGTAGATCGCTTTGAGAAAGCCTCGGGCGAGCTTCTGGATCAGGTGCAAAAGTGCCTGAGCAAAGACGAGCGCAGTTACAAAAAACTGGGCCAAAGGTAATGTCCTTTTAGAGCTGAAATTCCGAAAACTAAAGCATGCGTCTTGTTTGGAATTTCATGCTCAGTATATTCATGGTCTTTTCGTTTCCGCTGTTGGCGCAAGCGGGGACTCCGGCCTGCGTGAAGCGACCTGAAATTCGCGCTAAACTCAGTCTCCGGATACCGGCCGGAAATAAAAAAACACGAAAATCCAAGTCCAAATCGAAATCCAAAAAAAAAGCAAAGTCCGCCAACAAAGATGACTCGGTGAAGCTGTCTCAGTACACGCCGCTGTCTTGGACCGGGAAAAAAGAAAGCGGCTGGCTTGAAGTCAAAGATATGAACGGAAAAAACTATTGGGTTCGCCGCCGCGATATTTCATTCGATATGAAATGCCTTTCCGTGCAAGTGCAAAAATCTCGATTGCGAAGTGGACCCGGCGAAAATTTTGATCGCGCGCCGGTGGCGCAAAAAGGCGATGTGTTTTTAGATCTCGGTGGCGAAGATGGGTGGACGCGCGTTGAGAACGCAAAAGGCGAAAAAGCTTGGATCAATCTCGATCACACCTGGCGCCCAGCTTCGAAAATGCGAATGGTCTTTGATCCAGACAAATAAAATCGATCCCATGATCGTGATCTCGAAATAAATCGATCCATTTAAAAAATATTCGGGAAATTAACTTTTCCCCGATTCATGTTGGTCTACATAAATAACTTGTTCTGATTCGAGAAACTGTCAGGCGACTTTGACAAAAGTCTGGTTTCGGATTTGTGTCTTCGCAATGACGCGGATCAAAAATTAGAGGCGGAAATGTTAGGATCCTGTTTGATTCTGTCCTTATTTAGGCCCGTTTCAGAGGAGAATTCGCGACTATTTTGCACAAAGTTAAGAAACTATGAGAAGAATCAAACAGTTGAATAGGTTTAAGTTCGTGTAAGATTTTTGTTGCCTTCGATGAACGAAGTGCTTTTAATGTACCAGTTCCAAAATGGAACCTCAAAAATCCGCAAGACTTTTGAGTGCTGCAGGGAAAGCAGCGATCATTAACTGGGGCCATCTAAGGAGGGAAAGATGTCTCAAATTTCGCAGTCACTCGTGACTGAATGTCGGCAAAAGTTACTTCAAACCAAAGCAGAGCTGTTGAACCGCGTGAAAGACGCTCGTAGCGATCTTCACAACGACGACCGCGGTGGCGATGAAGCCGACCAAACTGTCCGAGTCCTGGCAGAAGCAGAATTCCTGTCGATGCATGAAAGACTGCGAACCCAATTGATGGAAATTGAAAGCGCCCTCGCCCGAATCGAAAACGGCAGCTTCGGTGTTTGCGAAGAAACCGAAGAATTCATCGAACCTGAAAGATTGCGCGCGATTCCTTGGACCCGCCTGAGCATTGAAGGCGCCGAGATCCGAGAGTCCATCACAAAACGTTACGCCCGCGGCGGATAACGGATCGGCGTACCAAGTGAGCACGCTCACCTCGGTCGCGCCTTGGCTGACGGCATTTCCGAATCATTCTCCGAGTTGTCTGAAGTGGAGTCTTCATCACAATTCGGAGATTTTTTTCTTTTTATTCTAAATATATATTTGATTACTGGTTGGACTTGATGGTCCAGCCGCACAGTTTGTAGAGGACGCGGGCGCCGACGTTTCCGTCCCATTCGGAATCTTCTTCCTCGCCGGAAGAGACCTCGTTGACGTCGAAGCCGGCGATGCGTCGTCCACTCTCGACCAGGGTGCGGAAGAGATAGAACATTTCGCTCAACGAAAGACCGCCCGCGACCGGAGTGCCGGTGCTGGGGCAGAGAGCCGGATCAAGACCGTCGATATCAAATGAAACATAAACTTGTTGGGGCAGCTCATTGACGATGTCTTTGCAGATTTTCGCCCAAGTCTCGCCTTCCAATTGGCGGCGTTTATTGTCGAGATCAAAGAAGGTCTTTACCTCTTTTGGGTGGCTCTGGATGAAATTGTATTCGTCTTCGCTGAAATCGCGAATGCCAACCTGAACCAGCTTCTTTGGTTTGAAGGCGCTGGTCATCACGTTGTACATGATCGAAGCGTGCGATTGGCGAAAGCCTTGGTAAGCCACGCGCAGATCCGCATGTGCGTCGATGTGCAGAACGCCAAAGTCACCATTGACCTTTTCGCTGACGGCGCGGATGGATCCCAAAGGGCTCGAGTGATCGCCGCCGACCAAACCCAGATACTTGCCTTGCGCTAAAATTTCTTTCGACTGTTCATACACCCATTCGGTCATTTCGTCGCAGGCTTCATTGACCTCGTTCAAGATTTTCTTCTCGGTCGCTGGGTCATCAATCAGATCGGTTTTCATCTGGATCAGCTCTTGCGCGCGGGCTTTCATGCGTTTGTTTTTATCTTCCAAGTCTTCGGGAATTTCGCGCATGAAATATCCCGCTTCATAGGCCTTGCCGGTTTCGAGATCGAAGAGATCGATTTGTTCCGAAGCGTGGCGAATGATGCGGGGTCCATTGCTCGCACCTTTGCCGTAAGAGGTCGTCACTTCCCAGGGAACGGGGAGCAGAATCAGCTTGGCGTCTTGTTCTTGCACGGGGATGCCGAAGATTCCGAATTCAGAGGAAATGGTTTGCGAGGGATCGAATGAGCTCATCAGTAATTCCTTTTAAAAGTTTCCTTTTAATGTCCTTTAGCGCGAAGTGGCGCAGGTTTGGCCGAAGTCCTTGATCTTTATCACCTTCTAACTGAAATTGGGACGGCAAAATGAAGGAGAAACTCTCATGATTCGCATCGCTGCCGCGGTTCTTTCTCTCGTTCTGTCAGCTGCGTCAATATCGGCGCAGGCTTTGGGAAATCCCGAAGCTCCTCAAGGCGGAACGATCAACATTCATTTGCTGGCCGAACCGCCAACGATCCATCCGATTTCGGCGATCGATCAGTACGCGCAAAACATCCACACTTTCACCATGGCGACCTTGCTGACGAAGAACTGGGAAACCTACGAGTGGAAACCTTTTCTGGCCGAGAAATGGGAAATTTCGAAAGACGGCAAGGTCTTTACTTTCTGGCTGCGAAAAAATCTGACCTTTCATGATGGTCATCCACTGACGGCGGAAGACGTGAAGTTTTCCTTCGACGCCATCTTGGACCCTAAATACAACGGCGCCCATCGCCGGCCTTATCTCGAGGGCATCAGCAAGGTTGAAGTGGTCGATCCTCTGCAAGTCAAATTTTACACTCGCGACACCTACTTTCAAAATTTCGACATCGTGGTCGGCATGATGATCATTCCGAAACACATTTATTCGGATGTCGAAAAGTCGAAAAAGATGACCAAAGAGCTGATCGGTTCGGGGCCCTATAAGCTCGAGAAATTTGAAAAAGGTCATCGCATCGTGCTTAAAAAATACCCGCAATTTTTTGCAAACGATCTGCCGGAATTCAAAGGCGTTTACAATTTTGGAACGATCATTTTCAAATTCATCCGCGATGAAAATGTGTATCTGGACCAGCTGAACAAGGGTGAATTGGATTTTGCTGAACTGAGCCCCGAGCAGTACGTGAAAAAAACAGAGGGCGGCAACTGGGGCAAGTCCGTCTTAAAGGTCAAAGCCGAGAACAAAGTCGGCAAGAATTATCGCTATATCGGATGGAACCTGGATCAGCCGCTCTTCAAAGACCGCGAGGTCCGCGTGGCCTTGGCGCACCTGATGAATCGCGAAGAGATGATCAAAAAATTTCGCTACGATCTTTCCATCTTGGCGACCGGTCCGACGGATGCTTACTCGGATTACGCTTCCCCCGACGTGAAGCCGATCGGTTTTGATCCTAAAAAAGCGCAAGAAATACTGGCCAAAGAAGGCTGGAAAGACGCCGACAAAGACGGGGTCTTGGAAAAAGTTATTAATGGCAAGAAAACTGATTTCCGATTCACCTTGGTCCATTCGAATAAAGAGTACGAAAAATATCTGATGGTCTACAAAGAAGATCTCAAGGCCGCCGGCATCGACATGGAGATCAAGTATCTCGAGTGGAATTCATTCTTGAAACTGCTGGACGACGGAAAATTCGATGCCATGTCTTTGGCGTGGACCACGAGCATTGATTTCGATCCGAAGCTGCAGTGGCACTCTTCCAGCGCGGTTCGCGGTGGTTCGAACTTTATCCGCTACAAAGTTCCCGAAGTCGACAAGCTGATTGATCAAGGACGACTGGAAATGGATCGCAACAAGCGTATCGCAACCTTGCGCAAAGTTTACGAACGCATTGCCAACGACGCGCCTTACGTTTTCTTATTCAACGAAAAGTACAGCCTGTATGCCGTCTCCCGACGCGTGGGTCGACCAGCAGATTCGTTTAAATACGATCTCGGCCTCGAGTACTGGTGGATCCAACCGTAAAAAAGTGCCTTCCCTTTTTTTGTAGCAATAATGCGTCAAAGCTCGCACCAATAAACTGCCTTAAGACTTTGTTGATGAACGGGAGTCATAGATGAAATTCAAAGTGATAGGACTTTGTCTTTTGTGCACGTCGATTTCTTTCGCTAAAGCATCTGATAAAAGCGAGTCGGATCCCAAATTGAAGACCTCCATCAGTTGCAAGGTGCAAAAAATTTCAAAAATTGGATCTCAATACACGGTGAAACCAAAAGCCGTTGTTCTCACGCCTTCGTCCAGCGGAAATGGTGCGCTCTATTTCAATGCCGAACTTCAATATGAATATCTCGGCCTGCCTGGAGATACGGAACCTGCTGCTTACGTGAATGGATCTGCAAATTACTCGATGGACGTGACCGGCGCCGGCACACTGGCCCAAGCTGTATCGAGATACGATCAAAACCAAGGATCGACCTTGGCGATCGCACCTTTTCTGGATTCTTCGCCAGCAAACAAGGGCACATTCAAAGCGGTGTTAACTTTGATCACTCCTGATAGTTATCATAAAGGGAGCCTTGTCAAAATCGACTCTGACGTTGATTGCTCTCGCCAATAATCCAGGGGCTGTACAGAATCGAACGGCGGTTTCGATTCTGTACGTGTATCTACCAGGACCTTTTAAAGATGCTGTGACGAATATTTCCGCTCTCCTTACGCTTTAAAGCATGGAGATTGAAAAACCACACACGAAAATCAAAACATCTTCTGTTCCCGTCGATGAGGCTTATGATTCTGAACCCTGGTGGTATGATCTGCGGGGATTCATGATCTTGACCTTCGCTTATCGCAGCACTTTGCCAAGCCAAATTCGATTGTTCGAAAAAAATATTGGCCAACGACATTTAGAAGTCGCGATCGGCAGCGGCACTTTGTTCAACATCATTTGGAAATGGCACAAGTTGCGTGGTCACCAAGGCGAATCTATCGTCGGGTTTGATTATGCGCCTTCGATGTTGGCGGGGGCCCGCAAGCGATTTCAAAATGAATCCAAGATCGAGTTGGTCCAAGCCGATGCGGCCAAATTGGATATGCCCAGCAATTCATTCGATTCCGCGAATATCGCCAATGCCATCCATTGCCTGCCGGATTTGCCGGGCTCGTTGCAGCAGCTTCACCGCGTGCTGAAACCGAACGGGACTTTGGCGGGGAATTGTCTATTGTATCCAAAAGGAAATTCAATGCTGGATCGACTGTCCACGTGGATCAACAATTGGGGTATCAAAAAAGGAATTTTGTACCGGCCTTATCATGCTGTGGAAATTCAACAGCTGTTGAAGGAAAATGGCTTCCAGATTGTTTACGAAAAAATGTCCGGCAATTGTTACGACTTTGTCGCCGCAAAATCTTGAGCGGAAAAGTGATGAAAAAGCAGAACGCGCACGTCTGTTTTTTCGTCGCGGCACTGCTGAAGCAGGTCGTGAATCTCGGCTTCAGCCTTGATTAAGATCTGCGTGATCTCTTGGGCGGCCTTGGGGCTGGCCGCAAAAATACGGAAGGCGTCTTTGTTGGGGCCTTGTAAAACATTGATCGGTTCGCCGCTGCTGGTGGCGAATCGATTTTCCGCGCGGCGAATCCAATAGCGAATGAATCGACTGTAATCGGCGACATGCGCCGCTTGCGAAACGCCAATCGTGCGCGCCAAGGTCGGAGCGAAATGCGAACCCTTTCTTTCAATCAATCCCAAATTCAGCATCAGATCGATCGCTTGCTGCACTTGCGATTCTGAGATTCCTAAAAATCGCGCGATCCAAGACGAAGAATGCTCGGGTAACTGAGCGTGGGCCGGAAGGCTGGCGGCATTGGCGACGGCCGAAGTCCAAGGGAGACTGATCATGGATAGCTTTGTCGTCGGCTGGCGATCCAAAAGTTGATCGATGAAATGATTGAGAAAGTGCGGTCGCAGGTCGATCATTTCCAAAACAAATTCTAAGTCCGGATAAGTTTCTTCATTGAGATACCGTTGCAACGCCGATGGACTGACGTCCAAGCGCTCGGCCAAGATGGAGGTGCTATCCAATCGTGAAAAAATCTTCAGGTGGCGGGCGATGCCCAATACGTCTTCTTTTTGATGAAAGACCAATCCCAAGGACTGAGCCAGGGCTTCGAAAAGGGGGGCCTTGATCTGGACACAAAGATCGCAGAATTCATTCCAGCGCAATTGTTTCGAACCGTTTTTCCAACGTTTCACCTGGTCGAAAGAAAAGCCGAGCTTCAGCGACAAAGCCGAAGTGGACTTGCCGCTCAGAAGCGCATCCAGAATTTGCTGTTTGATTTGCTGATAGTTCGAAGTTTCAGAATCCATTCGTCTCGCAAGCTGTCTTGATGACATTTTAAAGTTCAAAATTCAAAAAAAAAGGCGAGCTTTGGGCCCGCCTTTTTAGAACAAATATTTATTCTGGATCTTCGAGATAAGTATATCCCGACAATCCTTCTTCGTAATGCTTGATCAAAAGCTTCGCTTCTTGCTTGCTGATCGTGTTTTGCTTGATGCCTTCTTCGGCCGCCAAGCGGATGCTATCGACCATGTTGTAATGACGGTACTGAACGTAGCTCAAGACTTCGGTTACGGTGTCGCCCGGGATGTAATGATCCAGGGTGTAGCTACCATCTTCGGTCAACGACACGTGAACCGCATCGGTGTCACCAAACAGGTTGTGCAAATCGCCCAAGATTTCTTGGTAGGCACCGGTCAGGAAAACGCCCAGGTAATAGTGCTGACCGTCTTTGAGGTCATGCACACGCAAGGTCTTTTTGTATTTGCCAGTTTCGGGATCGATGAATTTTTCGACCTTACCGTCAGAATCACAAGTCAGATCCGCCAAAGTCGCTTCGCGATTTGGTTTTTCTTCCAGGCGGTGGATCGGCATAACCGGGAACATTTGTCCCACGGCCCAAGAATCCGGAATCGACTGGAACACCGAAAAGTTACAGAAATAAGTATCACAAAGTTCCTGCTGAACGGTTGCCAACAGATCTTCGGTGTCTTCGACGGTCTTGGCGATCGCGATCATTTTGGTCGCAATCGCAAAGTACATGCTTTCCGCCCACGCACGTTGTTGCAAATTCAGAACGCCGTAAGTGAAAAGTGACAAGGTCTCGGTCTTTGCTTGCTGGAGATCGTTGAAACATTCGTTGATATTTTCACGAGTCAATTTATCAAAAATATACTGCAGATCCTGCATCAACGGGTGATCGGCTTTGGTCGCCGTGCGCGGAGGTTCCGGCTGGCGCAAATCATTGATGCCCAAGATATTGAAAATCAAGATCGAGTGGTGCGCCACCAAGAAGCGGCCAGATTCGGTGACGATGTCCGGATGCGGAACCTGCTTTTCATCACACAGTCCTTGCAGAGCGGAGACGATGTCGTTCGCGTACTCTTGCTCGCTGTAATTGATCGAGCTGTCGCTAGAGCCGGTCCCGTCGTAATCGACACCCAAGCCGCCGCCGACATCGATGAATTTCAAATTCGATGCGCCCAGTGCGTAGAGCTCGGTGAAAAAGCGAGCTCCTTCTTTCAAAGAAGATTTCAAACTTTGAATCGCCGGAATTTGCGAACCGATATGGAAATGCAAAAGCTCAAGCGATTCGATCATGCCTTCTTGCTTCAGAAGTTCGACACCTTGAACGATCTCGGTGCTGGTCAATCCGAATTTCGAACGTGCACCGGAAGAGTCCACCCACTTTCCGGCGCCTTGCGTGTTCAATTTCGCGCGGAATCCAATGTGTGGCTTGGTGTTCAGTTTTTTCGCGACCTGGATGATCAGCTTCAGTTCTTCGTAGCGGTCGACAACGATGATGGTGTGTCGACCCAATTTTTGAGAGAGGATAGCGGTTTCGATGTACTCGACATCTTTGAAGCCGTTGCAGATGACCAACGCATTCGGCGTGTTCATCAGGGCCAGAACGACCAAGAGCTCGGGCTTTGATCCGCACTCGAGACCCAGGCGGCGATGCTTGCCATGATGTACGATCTCTTCGACCAGATGACGTTGTTGATTGACCTTGATCGGATAAACGCCGCAGTAGGTGCCTTTGTAGCTGTGATCGGCAATGGCTTTGGCGAAACAGTTGTTGATCAGCTCGACGCGGGCTTTGATGATGTCTGGAAATCGGATCATGATCGGAACGCGAATTCCGCGATCCATCAGGTCTTGCGTCAGTTCATTCAGATCTACAGAAGGACCGTTGGCGCCGCTCGGGGTGACGCTGACATTTCCTTGGTTGTTCACTCGAAAGTAGCCGTTACCCCAAGTATTGATGCCATAAAGCTCGGCGCTTTGTTCCGTCGACCAGCCTTGTGGAGCTGTAGCCATCGTTTCGGTCCCCTTTTGTTCGTCTCGTTGAAAAGACGAATTCTGCTGAAGAGATGTTTCCATTCTTCGTAGGTAACCGATTTCGGGCTGGGATTCAAAAAAAAACCGAGCCCGGGTTAAAATAAAACAGACGGATGTGCCGTCTGTTTGCTGTGGACTTTTAGCCTTTGACGATCAGATTTAAAATTTTTCCGGCCTTGTAAATAACTTTGTCGATTGGCTTTCCACCAAGAGCCGTTTGGACTGAAGCAACTGCTCGAGCTGCTTCCAGAGCCACGCTCTCGGACGCGTCAGGAGCGAGCTCGATCGTGCCGCGCATTTTGCCGTTCACCTGCACACCCATGGTGATCACGTCGTCTGTGCACAAAGCAGGATCGAATTGAGGCCATGTCGCCAGTGACACCAGTCCTTCGCCGCCCAACTTTTCCCAAATTTCTTCGGCCAAGTGCGGAGCAAAAGGCATCATCAATTGCGCCATGGTCTTCAAAGTGGCGCGGGGTTTAACGTTCAGCCGGTACATCTCGTTGACCAAAATCATCATCTGACTGATCGAAGTGTTGAAGCTCATCGTTTCGATGTCGGATGTCACTTTTTTGATCGTTTTGTGCAAAAGTTTTTCGATCTCAAGGGGCGCCGCCGCGTTTTCCGCAAGGACCTGGTTCTTGTCTTCGTCGTAAACCAGGCGCCACAAGCGATCCAAGAAACGACGAACACCTTCGATCCCGGTCAGCGACCAGGGCTTGTCTTTTTCAAAAGGTCCCATGAAGCAAATGTACATGCGGGTCGCATCGGCGCCATATTCCGCTTGGGCCGTGTCGGCCGGAACCACATTGCCGCGGGATTTCGACATCTTTTCGCCATCAGGTCCCAAGACCAAACCTTGATGCGCTAATTTCTGAAAAGGCTCGGGGTGGGACGTCAGCCCACAATCAAAAAGAACCTTCTGCCAAAAACGAGCATAAAGCAAATGACCGACCGTGTGCTCGGCGCCGCCAACATACAGATCCACCGGCATCCAGTATTTCTGCGCGTCGAAAGAAAACGCTTCGCCGTCATTTTGTGGGTCTACATAACGCAGAAAGTACCAAGACGAACCTGCCGAACCCGGCATCGTGTCGGTTTCGCGAATTCCTTTTTCGCCAGTGGGGCTCGTGTACTCGACCCAAGATTTGACTTTGGCCAAAGGGGCTTCGCCGGCTTCCGACGGTTCGTAATCGGCGACTTCGGGAAGGACCACGGGCAGTTCGTTGACCGGCAATGCTTTTAAGCCTTTTTCGTCCATGTGCACGATCGGGAACGGCTCGCCCCAATAGCGCTGACGTGAAAACAACCAATCGCGCAGTTTGTATTGCACCTGACGGGTCCCCAGTTTTTTCTCTTCCAGATGCTTCAACATTTTCTGAACGGCCTCGGTTTTTTTCAAGCCATTCAAGAAATCCGAATTGATCAAGGTGCCTTCGCCCTCGAACGCCTTTTCCATCTTGTTGTCGTCGGCATTTTCAGAGTGCAAAACTTGTTTGATCGCGAGATTGAATTTCTTGGCGAATTCAAAGTCCCGCTGATCGTGACCAGGGACCGCCATGATGGCGCCGGTTCCATAATCCATCAAAACGTAATCCGCGATCCAGATCGGAATCTTTTCGCCGTTCAATGGATTGATGGCGTAGGCTCCAGAGAAAACGCCCGTTTTTTCCTGCGCCGCTTTGCGGTCCACTTCGGATTTGCGAGACGATTGCTCGATGTAGCGTTCGACGTCGGAAGCTTGGTTCTTCGACATAATGATGCGGGTCAATTGATGTTCCGGCGCGATCACCATGAAGGTCACGCCAAACAAAGTGTCCGGACGAGTGGTGAAGACCCAAAGATCATCGTGGCCATCGATTTTAAATTTGACCTGCGCGCCTTCGGATTTGCCAATCCAGTTGCGCTGGCCTTCTTTGGTCCGCTCGGGCCAATCGACCGTGTCGAGGTCTTGCAAAAGGCGCTCGGCATAGTCCGTGATCTTCAGCATCCACTGTTTCATCGGCATGCGCACGACGGGGTGACCGCCGCGCTCGGATTTGCCATCGACCACTTCTTCATTGGCCAGAACGGTTTTCAAGGCTGGACACCAATTCACTGGCACTTCTTTTTGATAAGCCAAGCCTTTTTCAAACAGTTTGGTGAAGATGAACTGGGTCCATTTGTAATACTTGGGATCACAGGTGGAAATTTCGCGTGACCAGTCGAAACTGAAACCGAAACCCTGCAAAGTTTTGCGGAAGCTTTCGATCGCCTTTTGCGTCGTCACCGCCGGGTGAATTCCGGTTTGGATGGCGTATTGCTCGGCCGGCAATCCGAAGGCGTCGTAGCCCATCGGATGAAGCACGTTGAAACCATTGGCGCGTTTGAAGCGGGAAATGATATCCGCCGGAGTGTAAGAGGCAATGTGTCCCACGTGCAGGCCAGAGCCTGACGGATAGGGAAACATGTCCAATGCGTAATATTTTGGTTTTTTAGAGTTCTGCTCGGTTTTAAATGCCGAGCTCTGAGCCCACTTCTGCTGCCATTTTGAATCAATTGTCTGATGTGAATATGCCATGACTCAAGCTAGCAAATTTCAGCCTGTCTTCCCAACGGTAACTCGTGGGGTCGTCGGAATTTCAGATCGCGCGGTGGCGATGTCTTCACGAGAAACTGAGGCTAGACAGATGGCGAAGTGGTGATGGTCCGCTCATCGGCCGGCATTTTTGGATGTTTGGTTTTTTTCCGATCGCGAAGAGTGTTGAGCTTTTCAAGGCTTTCTTCCGTCTGCTTTTGAAACTCGCAAAACTCGGAATGAAGGCTGTCGAGCTCGGCGTCGGAAAGGTTTTCGAGATCGATCAGATGATTGCGCGCGGTTTTGTTGGCGCGAATCAGCTCGTCGAGCTTCAGGTGGATGGCGCGGGCGTCCCGGTTCTGGGTGTTTTGAATGAGGAAGACCATCAAAAATGTGATGACGGTCGTGCCGGTGTTGATCACCAGCTGCCAAGTGTCGGAATAATCGTAGGTCGGTCCTAGCGCCGCCCAGATTGCGATCCCAAGGACCGCGATGACAAAGGCTTCTGCGGATCCGCTCCAGCTGGCAATGGCATGTGCAAATATTCGAAATTTTTCTTTCATAGTGAGAATGTCTTTTTGCAATTCAAAGACCAGACCGGTCCGCCGAAAGATGCAGGAGGAGTGGGGCACCAGCACCCTTTTGGAAGTTCATGGGTCAAAAACACCCATAAACCTCCCGGAAGGGTGAAATTTTAGCCCGTGGTCAGCATGCCACTGGAGATACCGGTGACGGTCAAACGCAGCAGCTGTTTGTCTTTTCGCTTCTCCGCCAAAATCTGCAACAGATTTAACGGGTGAATCATCGGTGAGCGAAGGACGATGCTTTCCCCGAGCCAAGGGCGAAACCACAACGGATTCTTTTGACCGCTGATTTCGGTGTGGCAACGAAGAGTTTTTTCGAACTCGGCGGCGAAGTCCTGTCGGGCTTTCCGGATTTGTTCGGGAGCTAATCCGCTTTGTTCGAGATACATGCTAAAGACCGCCAGCTCCACTTTGGCCAGCGTGAAGCCTAAGGCCTTGATATAGGAAGTGAAAACGGGATTGTTTCGGAAAGACTTTTTGAGCGCTTTTTTTTGCTCGGCCGAGCTTTGCTGCCAGGCTGATCCGACGCCCCACCAAGTCGGGAACAAGACGCGGGTTTGCGTCCAGCACAGAATCCACGGAATGGCGCGCAGGCCTTTCACCGAAAGCTGCGCGCTTCGCTTTGACGGACGGGAGCCGATTTTCAAGTAGCTCAAATAAGAGTACGGCGTTGCCGCTTCGACCATTCTCAGAAATTCGTCGGCGGTCACGCTTGCCCGGTATTGTGCGGAAACTTTTTGCGCAAACTCTTCCAGCATTCGGTTTTTTTCTGCCGTGAATTTTTTTTCGAGACCTCGAGCCGCGCTTTGGCGAATTTTCTCGATCTGCTGGCGGGCGATCGCGGCCGTGGCCATGTAGCGCTCGACCATTTCGCCTTGAACGGTGACTTTGTACAGGCGAAGAGCCGAGCGGGGCCACCACGAAGTTTGATCTTCGATCGAACCACCGCCGCGATCGACACTGCCGCCAGAGCCGTGAAAAAAAACGGGAGTGAGCTTGGCCTTTTCGCAGACTTTTTCAAGCTTCGGTAAGGCCTCGGAGATCGCCAAACGGCTGGCAAGAACGCCGGCCTCTTTCGAAGAGTCCGAGTATCCGACCATCATTTCCAGCCGACCCTCCCAGAGCTCGACCGCATCTTTCTTCAGTGCGGGCTCATTCACGAAACTGGTGATGATTTGATCGGCTTTGGCCAAAGATCCGGCCTCTTCAAAAAGCGGAATGATCGGCAGCCGGCTGCGACCGAAGACCGCTTTTTGAAAGCTAGCGGCGGCTTGAATGTGCTCGAGAGAGCTGGCCATGCTGATGATAAAACCTCGCGCGTACCAACGGGGGTCGCCACCTCGCGAATATTTTTCGACAGTGGCCAGCATGCGGTAAATCGCCAGCTTCTCTTTTTTCACCCGCTGGTCTTTGGGAGACATCAAGACATCCGAGGATTCACGCAGTTCGAGCGGGACCACCAAGGCCGGGAAGGCATGCAGCAAATGGCCGATGCGCTGGAGATGCGGATGAGGAGCGCCGAGCTTTTGCAAATAGGAATTTTTAAAATTCGCAAAATCCACGCGAAAGGTTCGGACCGCTTTAGCGTCAGAGACTTTTAGGATACGCAGGCGGGTGGCGGATTTCTCTAAAGCCATCAGCTTTTTCCAAAGTTCTTTGTGGGGGAATAAATCCAAGGTCTCACGAATTTTGGAAAGCTCGTTGTGCAAAGTGCGCAGAATCATTTGGCGCGAAAGGGTCAGGCTCTGGGTCAAAGTCTTTTCATTCACGCCCGGGTGTCCATCCTTATCGCCGCCCACCCAGCTGCGAATGTACAAAGGTGTCTCGTCTGCGGATCGATCAAATAGTCCGGCGAGAATGTCTTCGCGAAAGAGCATGGAATAAATATGTTCGGCTTCATCTTTGACGGTTGGTGCGCGATTGCGAACAATGGGGGCTTGCCACGCAACCTGCAGACCGTGCAGCAGTTCGGCTTTCTCGGCTTCAGTAAATTCCAGCTCGCCTTCGTCATGCGGGCCTCGGGTTGTCAAAAGGCGCAGCAATGTTTCTTGAATGGCGTGGAAGGCTGCGATGTTCTGGGGCGAACGGGCTTCAGTCGGGTGAGCTGTCAGGACATAGATGATGGCATCAGGTTGTGAGAGCTTGCCAGACTGCTCAGGGGTGGCGTGATGCAATGACAAGCGGTAACTGCGATAAGCATTTTCACAGACATTCATCAGTTCCAGCATCAACGTGAAGGCATGGGCGATTTCGTGCAACTCTTCCGATTTCAGCGGCTCCAGTTCTTGGTACCGAGCTTTCAGTTTTTGAAATCCAACAGCGGCCGAAGCGTCACGAAGCTCGGCCATTTCGGTGCGCAAGGATTCGATTTGTTTGTACTTGGCGGGACCAAGTTCGCGCTGGATGACTTGGCCTAACAAGGCGACGGATTGACGGACCAAGCTGCGCAGATTTTTGGGAAGCTCTTTCATGGTGGCACCTTCCTATTGGCAGAGAGGATAGTCGGTTTTTCAAAAGCGTCACTTGTTTTCGGAAACGGTGCCTGGCTTCATGGCCCGCAAAGTTGCGAGCGCGGTTCAGTTGCTTGCGTTTTCGAGAGAGGAAATTTATGCTCCGGGACTTGAATGAAGAAAAATGCACAAAAGAAAATCAAAGTTGAAGAGCCGGAAAATGAAAATGCCTTGAAGCATCTTTTCAATCGCCAGCTGCTGAAACGCATGTCGGACGGCCTGGCGGGCGCGCACCCGGCCTTTGATCGCAAACATTTCATGGGTTTGATGCCGACTCTTGAAAAATTGGAAATGAAATCTCGCGTTCGTCTGCTTCGCGACGAAATTCGCCAGCAGCTACCGGCCGAATTCCCAAAAGCTCTCGAAATATTATTGCGCTCGATGAAAGCCGGAAAATTGCAAAGCTTCGATCTTTGGCCCTACACCGAATTTGTGCAGACCTACGGGTTGGACGATCCGCAGATTTCGTTGGAAGCCTTGAAAGAAATGACCCGGGTTTTTACCGCCGAGTGGGCGATTCGACCTTTCATTCAGAAATATCCGGAAGAGACGATGAAATTTCTTTTGCGATGCGCGCGCGATTCGGACGTGCACCTTCGACGTTGGGCTTCCGAGGGCAGCCGGCCGCGTTTACCCTGGGGAGAACGGCTGCATGAATTCGTTCGCGATCCCGCGCCGACGCTGCCAATCTTGAACATTTTAAAGTTTGATTCCGAGCTTTATGTCCGCAAAAGCGTGGCCAATCACTTGAATGACATTTCGAAGGATCATCCCGAGCTGGTGGTCCAGGTTTTAGGTGATTGGCAGAAGCAGGCAGGCTCCGAGCATGCCGCCAAAATCGACTGGATCATTCATCGCTCGTTGCGAACGCTGATCAAAAACGGTCACGCCGGCGCTTTGGTGCTGATCGGGGTCTCGCCGAACGCGGCACTGAAGCTTGTGGATCTGAAGGTTCGGCGCAAGAAAATAAAACTGGGCGAGCGCATGGAATTTCAATTCACGGTCCATTCTCAGTCGTCAAAGCCGCAAGCCTTGGTCGTTGATTACATCATCCATTTTGTAAAGGCGAACCGCCGGCTGGCACCGAAGGTGTTCAAACTGAAACGCATCGAAATCCCGGCCCGGGGTCGAATTCAAATCGAGAAAAGCCATCACTTCAAAAAAATCACGACCCGTGATTATCATCCGGGAAAGCACTTGCTCGAGATTCAGATCAATGGCCGCGTCGTTGGACGGCAGGAATGGATTTTGAGCATCTAGCCGCAGGGGGCGCAAACGCAAGGGCTTCCATCCGTAAGAACGCTGCCTATTGTTCAAATGTCCAACATATTGGATTTCACTGGAAGGTGAGTTTTGTGTTTGTTTTGAATGTCGGTATATTGTCATTTTGGCCAATATACCGACATTCAAGAAATACACGGTTGCGGGCGAGGGTCGCTTTTTGGTCCTAAATTAGATTTTATATAGGAATCTTAAAAACGCCGTCGATTTGGTCGCGCCGAAGCTGATCTCAAGTCCAGGCGGCATTATACGAAGGTCGAATCTCGAGCGGCGAAAGTCCGGAAAAAATCAGGGAGTCTCGCGCCGAGAACGGATTTTAGGTAGTCTTAAGATATGAAACTTGAGATCCCAAAAGTCGATCCGCGCGAGCGCCGCATTCTAGTTGTTGATGATGATCCTGACAGTCTGTCGATCATTGCCGAAGCTTTGCGTTGGGACGGTTATCAAGTTCAGACGGCGATCTCGGGGCATGAAGGTTTGGATCTCATCCAACGATGGAATCCGGATTTGATTCTTTTGGACGTCAACATGCCGGGAATGAACGGCATCGACACGCTTCATGGACTTCGCCAAAAAGAGCAGTACGTTTCGGTCATGTTCATCTCCGGAAATACCAGCACGGAACACGTCATTGCCGGCCTGGATTCGGGTGGTGACGATTACATCCCGAAGCCGTTTGATCCGCTTGAGCTTTTGGCCCGAGTGCGAACGCAGCTGCGAATCAAAGATTTGAACGATCAACTGCGAAACGCCAATGACCGCTTGAAAGAGCTGGTCGACACGGATGATCTCACGGGTCTGTATAACATGCGGTCCGTTTATCAGCGAATCGAAACCGAGATTCAACGGGCGCGCCGTTTTGGTCGTCAGGTTTGCATCGTCATGATGGACATGGACTATTTCAAAACGGTCAACGATGGTCACGATCACCTGTTCGGCAGTTTTGTTTTGTCCGAAGTTGGGGCCATTGTTCGCCGTAGCATCCGCAATATTGATTTGGGTGCCCGTTACGGTGGTGACGAATTTTTGATGATCTTGACCGAAACAAATGCCGAAGGTGCGGCCAAGTTCTGTGAACGCTTGCGCACTTCGATTGGTGCCCACAATTTCAAAAGCGGGAAAGACGAAATTCGCCTGACCTGCAGTATCGGTTTCGCCATCACTCCGGCGGGCGACAACCAAACGGATGCGCGCGGCTTGGTCCGAACAGCCGATCATGCACTTTACGAGGCCAAACGCGGTGGCCGAAACTGTGTCAAATTTATCGAAATTCAAAAAATTGCCGAGAACGAACCGATTCCTTTCAAGAAAAAGGCCGTCGGCTGAGATAGGGCTTGCTCCCTTAAAAAACAGCCTTTAAAACCGGGGTTATGTCTTCCAATTTATCACCCCGAGATCGCGCCACCATTCGTTCCTCTTGGATTTCGTTGATCTTGAGCATTTTGATCATGGCGATCAAATTTGGCGCTTATCAGTTAACGCAATCGACGGCGGTTCTATCCGATGCGGTTGAAAGCATCGTCAATGTCATCGCGGCCTTGGTTGCGGTCTTCGTGATGCGGGCGGTGGCGGAACCAGCCGATGAAGATCATCCCTATGGTCACGGAAAGCTCGAGTACTTTTCGGCGGCCTTTGAAGGCGGCTTGATTGCCTTTGCCTCTTTGGTGATCGCGGTTGAATCGGTGCGCGCCCTGTTGCGGGGCGAGGGTCTGCACCAATTGGACACCGGCGCTGGCATCATGATGGTCGCGGGTCTGATGAATATTGGTTTGGGTCTGCATCTTCAGTCGGTCGGCAAAAAGCACAAATCGGAAGCGCTGGCCGCCAGTGGCTTGCACGTGATGTCGGATGTGTGGACAACCGCCGGGGTTATTGCCGGTTTGGCCATCGTGCATTTGACCGGTCTGTCATGGATCGATCCTTTGGTGGCTTTGTTGGTGGCGGGACAGCTTGGTTATTCCGGTTATAAAATCGTGCGCAAATCCGCTGGCGCCCTGATGGACGAAATCGAACCTGAAAGTTTGCTGGAACTGTCGAAAGCTTTTCAGTCGCATCGCCAACCTTGGGTGGTGGACATTCACAACATCAAGGTGATTCGCTCAGGACATTTTCATCACATCGATGGGCATTTGGCCGTCCCCGAATTTTGGGATGTGGCGAAGACTCATCAGTATGCCGGCAAGTTTGAGCACGATGTGGTTGAGACTTATCCCTTTGATGGCGAAATCGCGTTTCACATCGATCCTTGCGAGCGCAAGTATTGCTCGCACTGCCAGATGCCAGATTGTCCGATTCGGCAGCGACCTTTTGAATCTGTTAAAATTTTATCCGTTGAAAGTTTGACCCGAGGACCGATGCCAGATGGAAAATAACGAATACAAGCGCCCGCAAATCAATCTCACGCGCGAGCTGAAATTTCCGAATTATTACACCGAAGCGATGGATGGTGAATTTCGGGACTATTCTTTCAACGAAGAGCGCTCGCCGCTGAATCGTGGAAAGTGGCGATCGGACATTTTCAAGACCGCGGTGGAAACGCCGATGGACCTGGAAATCGGCACGGGAAATGGGACTCATTTTCAGCACCACGCCGTCAAACATCCCGGCCGTTGCCTGGTGGGTTTGGAATTGAAATACAAACCGTTGATCCAAACCATTCGCGGCTGCCTGCGAAAGGGTGCGACCAATGCGCGCATCTGCCGTTATCACGCCATGAACATCGATCTGATGTTCGAACCTGGCGAGCTCAATGACATTTACATTCACTTTCCGGAGCCCTGGACCAGCCCACGCAAACCGAAGAATCGTTTCGTGAATGCACGCGTTCTGGATTGGTTGTACGAGCTGCAACGACCGGGTTCTTACCTGAATTTTAAAACCGACAGCCGCGAATATTATTTGTGGTCGATGGAGCAGATTCGCTTGTCCAAGTACAAGATCGTTTACGAGACGACCAACCTGCACGCCACCGAGATGGCGAAAGAAAATTTCATCACGCAGTTCGAAAGCATCTTCATGCGCCAGGGTGTCGAAATCAATTTTGTTCGTCTGCAAAAGGCCTAACGAATGCCGGTGATTTCATTCACGAAAAAGCATCGTGCCGATATCGCCGTCGCCTTGGGGACCAATTTGATGAAAGCCTTGCTGGCGGCCGAAACACCGGTGGCATCTAGCTGCAACGGTGATGGCGTGTGTGCGAAATGCCGCCTGACGATCACGAGCGGCATGCAAAATCTTTCGCCGGCGAATGAGACGGAAAAATTCCTGAAAGAAAAGTTTCAGCTGAAAGCCAATCAACGCATCAGTTGCCAAGTTTCCGTCTTAGGTGATGTCCAAGTCGATGCGAGCTACTGGTGATGAAAACGTGGGTTTTGCTAGGAGCTTCTCGGGGTTTGGGTCATTGCTTTTTGCAAAAGGCTCGCGCTGAAAATATTCAGATACATAATTTTTCTCGGCGCGCTCCTCTCGACAGTGAAGGTGTGCAAACGCACGTTGCCGATTTTTCGAATAGCGAAGAGTGGGAAATTCTCGCTCGGCGAATTCGCGAGCTTGCTCCCGAACGGATTTTTTATTTTGCGGGAGGTGGACCCTTCGGTGATTTCCAAAATAAAAATTGGAAAGATCACCAGTGGGGGTGGCGAGTGTCGTTTGAATGTCCGGCATTTTTGCTGCATTCCTATTTGCGAACGCCGGATGATCTGCGGCAGTTCGTCGTCGTCGGTTCAAGCATTGCCGAATCAAATCCCGATCCGCGGGCTTCCAGCTACAGCTCGGCCAAACACGCCTTAAAAGGTTTAATCACATCGGTGCAGGCGGAGCAGAAGTCTGTGCTGGATTTGCGACTGTTCAGTCCCGGTTACATGGACACAGCGATGCTTCCGGCGAATGCTTGGCCGCGTCAACAAGCGGGTTTGGTGAAATCGCCTGCCGAAGTGGCAGAGATGCTGTGGGCCTGGATTCACAATGCAGATGACGTGAACAAGCACTTTGTTTTACAGTCGTCCCCATGACAAATTCTCAAACAAATATCGAAAAAGTTCTTATTATTGGTTCTGGTCCTGCAGGTTTGACGGCCGCGGTTTACACGGCTCGCGCGAATTTGAAACCGTTGATGATCGAAGGTGAAGAAGCCGGCGGCCAGCTGATGATCACCACCGACGTCGAAAACTATCCGGGCTTCGCCAAAGGCGTTTCCGGTCCCGAGCTAGTGTCGGTCATGCGCCAACAAGCCGAGAAGTTCGGAACTCGTTTCCTAACCCGCAATGTGACCAAGGTGGATATGTCTGAGCGGCCCTTCAAGGTTTGGGTCGGCAAAGATCTTTATCTCGCGCAAACTTTGATCATCACCACCGGCGCATCGGCGAAATGGTTGGGTCTGGCATCCGAAAAAAAATACATGAATCGTGGTGTTTCGGCCTGCGCGACCTGCGACGGCGCTTTCTTTAAAAACGTCGAAGTCGGCGTCATCGGTGGCGGTGACACGGCCATGGAAGAAGCGAATTTCCTGACTCGATTTGCATCGAAAGTTTACGTCATTCACCGTCGCGATTCGTTCCGCGCTTCCAAAATTATGGCGGAGAGAACTTTGAAGAATCCAAAAATCCAGGTGATCTGGAATACCGAAGTGGTCGAAGTGTTGGGCGATGATAAATCGATGACCGGCATCGTGATGAAGAATCTGGTGACGGGGGCGACTCAGGAAAAGCCACTGCAGGGATTATTTCTTGCGATTGGACACAAGCCGAACACGGATCTTTTCAAAGGCGTGCTGACTTTGGATGAAACTGGTTACATCAGAACGAAACCCGGTTCTTCCTATACCAACGTCGAGGGCGTGTTTGCCGCCGGCGACGTTCAGGATCATGTCTATCGACAAGCGATCACGGCTGCGGGAACTGGTTGCATGGCGGCGATTGATGCGGAAAGATGGCTTGAGGGGCAGAACGCCTAAGAGCCTATTTTTCTGATAGGTCGAGGACGGGCGACTTGAAGCTATGGCAAAAAAGAAAATCAATGCATCGGATCTGATATCAAAAATCGAAAAGCTGGCCAAATCACGAATGGCCAGTGGCGAAGTCGTCCAGTTGCACAACTTTCGCGACCTCAAGAAAAAAATCGAACCCAAGGTCATCTTGGTGATCGAAGATGACGAAACCATGCGCGCCGCTTTGAAGAAGATCTTTGAAATGGATGGATTCGTGGTGCGCCTGGCGGCGGATGGCACCGAACTTTCCGTGGCGTTGGAAGATGTCTCTCCGGATTTGATTCTTTTGGATATCGGGCTGCCCTGGTTGAACGGATTTGAGCTTGCGCAAATGCTCAAGGATCACAAAGAGCTCAAAAAAATTCCGTTGATTTTCGTTTCGGGAAAAACCAGCGACGAAGACATCAAAAAGGCGTTTGAAATCGGCGCCAATGATTTTATCAAGAAGCCTTTCGAAATCGAAAAGCTCAAAAAAACCGTTCACACTTTGTTGAAAATTTCAGAAGAAGCTTAAAGCCCGCCATTGTTTTTGGTGGGCCCTTAATTGCTAATCATCATGCCGGAAATGCATTTCGTATCGACGCCATAATTGTAAAATGACGACGACCCAACATGGGTCAAGACCGAGTTGTTGGCGGATCCCAATTTGGAAGCATCGTAGGTGAATTTTTCGATCGAGTAATTTACCGTGGTGGCGGCCGTCGAGATCGCGGTCGCGACGTACAAACTGTTCGTGGTCGGATCCAATGTTAACGCCGAGATATTGAAAAGTGTGTAGGGAGATGTGCCGGTGCTGATGTCGTAAATAACGTTGGCGGTGCCGAAGGCTCCGGAAGACTCGTCAAAATCATAAGCGATCAGCATGTTGGTGTTGGTCGTTGTCGCGCTGTTGGCCCAAGCCACGATCAATTTGGAATTCACGCTGTCATAGGTGGCGGCAAGTGGCCACGAAGTTCCGGCGCCCGGTGCGGCCTGAGCCGCAACACATTGAGTGGCGCTGCTGGCCCCCGTGGATGGTAAACTGATCAGGCGATTGGCGCCGGCGAAAGCATGGCCCGCAATCACGCGATTGGAAGTTGATGAGGTGTTCAAAGCAAACGAGTAAGTCGTGTTCGCATTTCCACAGGTCGCGCCCAATGCGTTTGTCACGAAGGTGGCCGAGGCGGCGGGTCCCAACTGTCGCACGCCAGACGAGTTGATCTTGTCGATCGCACCACTGCGGATGGTGAACAAACCGCCATCATTTGTTTTGGTCATGAAACGCGGGATCGCCGAAAAGATGGTCGCCGGTCCCGGGGTGAGACCAAAATTCGAACGAGCGCTCTGATCTTTGGGTACGAGCTCAATCCGGCCCGAGGTCCCGTTTCCCACTAGCACCGCAATGTGATCTGCATCCCAATCGACCAGGCCAATTGGCGTGTCACCACCCGAAGCGGGGGGAGCGTTATAATCGGCAATGATCGAATCTCGCTGGCCGGTTTCAAGGTTGATGCGAAAAACAAGATTGGATGCCGTGGCGGCGGAGAAAGTCGTGACGCCGGAAGCAGCTTGGCACAGGCCACTGCTGACATAGAGATAACGAACGCCCGTCGAAGAGAGATCAGCAGTATCATCTTTTTTCTTCTCGCAGGCCAAACCTGACAACAAAAGAAAGGAGGCGACAATTTTCAAGGCGTTTGTTTTTGTCGAATTCATGATGTCTCCATGGCATGAATTGAATTCTTTTGAGGACTATCGGAATGATTGTTCAGGGACTTGAAGAGTTCTGGCTTTATTTGATGTTGTCTTGCTTGGCTTGCTGAAGGTCTAGATCGCAATTCTCAAGAAATGCTCGTTTTCGATTGCGACTGTCGCTTGGGCTTGGCCGGTTTCCGCCGCCGAAAAAGCTGATGACTTTGACGGAGTCTGTCAAGCCGGGCTGGAATCGGTTGAAGGCAAGTTTCGCTGACGACAATCTCCTGTTTTGCAGTTGCCTCAGGAAAGCAAATTTACCATCATGGTCGCATGGATTTTCTATCCCGCTCTCGATTTAAAGATTGGCTTGTTTGTGTTGGCCTGATTTTCGGATTCGCCTTGGTTGGCGGGAAGGCTTGGGCTTACCCTTCCTTCATTGGTTATGGATATACTTCCTGCATGACCTGCCATTACAGTCCGATTGGAAATGGTCAGCTCACTGATTATGGTCGAGGCCTTTTTGCGTCGGAAATTGCGGCGAAACCATTTTGGAATCAGCACGCCAGTGATGACGAACTGACCAAGTCGGCAAGCTTTACCTTTCAAGAACCAACGCCGCGTTTTTTGCATCCGTCATTCAAGTACCGTGATCTGTATCTTTCACCCAGCCTGGGCGGCAACAACGCCTACAAACGCTATGTTATGCAAGCTGATGCCGGGGTGGCCTTGCACTTTGACGAGAATGATAAATACATTTTTGTCGGGTCGGTCGGTTACACGCGAGTGCCATTGAATGCGGACATCAAAGAAGGCGCTTGGAATTACAATCTCATCACGCATGAGCACTATCTGCGAACCCAGCTGACCGACACTCAGTACCTGAGTGTGGGCCTGATCGATATCGCCTACGGGATTCGCATTGCGGACCACACGGCGGTCAATCGCGCCGGCATTGGCTTGGATCAGAACAGCCAGGTGCACGGAATTCTGTACAATTACTTTCCGGAAAAATGGAGCATCGCTTTGCATGCCTTTGCCGGCAATCAGCTTCGGGATGAAATCTCTCGCATCAGCGGCGCCAGCACGATGGTTGAATACGAAGTGAAAGAAAAAATGACGGTCGGCTTTTCAGCCTTGGCTGGCAGCACCGAGGTGCAAAAGCAAACACTGACGGCAATTCACTCGCGCGTGGGTGTCGGGCAAGGGTCCAGCATCATGACCGAGATCGGACTGAATCGGCTGGAACCCAAAACAGGGGATGCCAGCACCGGCGGTTACGGGATCCTGGTCGGCACGATGCGCATGTTCCGCGGCCTTGATTTTGAATCTCAGTTGGAAATGCTGAAAAGTTCCTTGAGTGAGTCTTCGCAGGAAAATTTCCGTTACTCGTTTGGCTTTATTTATTTCCCATTTCAACGTGTCGAGCTTCGATTGCAGGCCACCGATGGCCGCACGCTTGCACCTAATCAAGTGGAGGCAGACGCATGGTCTTTGCAATCCCAATTGCATCTTTCTTTGTAAGACTTTCGATTCTGGTCCTGGCGCTCTTCTCGACGTTGAGCGCTTCGGCGGCCCCGCTGCAAAAATCTTGGGGCGTCGGAATCCTGAGCTGGCCGGAAAAAGTGCAGGTCACCGACGGCACCGGACAAAGTTTCGATTCGAGCGTCCAAGTCTACGCGCCATCTTTGCATTTTGGCGCTAGAAATTATCATTCAAGAGACGGACTTCTGTATGAAGGATATCTATTCTACGGAAAAGCTGACATTCAGTCGGACTCGGCCAGCCTGACTTACTTTCAAAAACGAGTTCCCATCTACGGAGCCGGTGCCTCGTACGGATGGTACTATCGACCCGAAGGAAAACAGGTCAACATCGGCTTCACCGTACCTGTGCAAGTCCGCCACGCCGATTGGACCAATCCTCCCGGTGGCGGCGAAGTAAACAAAAAAGAAGTTTTCGCCATCGGCCTGATGCTCGACACCCGCTGGCGTTTAACCCCCGACATCGCCATCAATCAACGAGTCGGCACATTCGCCGGCAACAAAGGCGCCCTCTGGATGGCAAATCTCGAATGGACGCTCTGACCGGCTCGGTCTCCTGAGTTCTGGGTTTTTCCCCTCTGAAAATGGACACGGCCACTTTCTGAAAGCGAACCTCCGGTTCGACGGCCTCAGCCGCGCTGTGGTACCGCATCGTGCGGGCGCGGAGGTCGCATTT
>CBIHNW010000010.1:0-157347 GCA_966211795.1 uncultured Bdellovibrio sp.
GACCTTTGTCTTGTCCCTTGTCTTGGCCTTTATCCTGACCTTTGTCTTGACCTTGATCTTGTCCAGTAGTTCCGCGAACGGCTACTTTCTTACCAGTGTCTTGACCCTTGTCCTGAGATTGACCTTTATCTTGAGACTGACCTTTGTCTTGTCCCTTGTCTTGGCCTTTATCCTGACCCTTGTCTTGACCTTGATCTTGTCCAGTAGTTCCGCGAACGGCTGCACGAGTCAGAGTCTTCTTACCAGTGTCTTGGCTTTGATCTTTAGATTGGTCTTTTGAAGACTGATCTTTCGATTGATCTTGTCCTTTATCTTGACCCTTGTCTTGACCTTTATCTTGGCCAGTTGATTGGCCTTGACCTTGATCAGCAGCGATCATTGCACGAGTCAGCGCTTTTGTAGTTCCTTTGTCAGAACCTTTATCGGTGCCTTTGTCTTTACCTTGATCAGCTTGACCTTGGCCTTGACCATTGTCAGCGACCAATTCCATAACAACTGTTACGTGGTTGCAAGCAACCGCAGCGTCGATTGTAGTTTCAGGAGCAGTTTCAGTTGCAGTCGCTGTTTTGTCGCCAGCATCTTTGCTGTCTTTGCCAGTGTCTGCATCTTTACCAGTGTCTTTACCAGTATCTTTGCTTTGGTCTTTACCTTGATCCATTTGACCTTGAGATTGGCTGTCATCAGCCGCAACTGTTGTTGTTGCAGCAGCGCATGAAGCTGATTTCAAACCAAATGACAATGAGCTAGCTTGGTGAGCGGCATCAGTCTCGCCGATCATGTAATGAATTGATTCAGGAGAAAAGCTTGTTGCGTGAGTTGCAACAGTGACATTTCCTTCTGACATTTTCAGAGCATGAACAAGAGTGTTGCCGGCGTACAGCTCAAGGTATCCTTCTTTTGTTTCAACAACAGAAGTGATGCTCTCAAGTTCTGAAATTTCGGCGCCGAAGCTAGCAAGAGCTTCTTCACGCGAAATGTTTTCGCCATTCGCACCAATAAAAGACAAAGGTCCCGTGACCTTCGAGTTGCGAATTGCCGTACCAGAAGAATATTCTGGTGCCGTCGCCTCTGGTGTAGGCGCTGAAGTTGTGCCAGCCGCTGGCTGATCGTTGCTTCCGCTGCTACCAGAATTTCCGGTGCAGGCTCCAAGCCCCAATGCGAGCATAACAGCTAAGCTCAGCTTTAGGTTTGATTTGTTGAACATGAGTCCTCCTTATGAATGGTTGTGATCCGTGAGCCGTTTGTGGCTACTTGTGTTCGGTTCAGACAGCATTTGAGCAAGTCACGGACCATGCTTATTTTGACAGCACAATTTCGCTGGCAAGAAAATTAGACCCACTCGAGGAGAGGGAATTCACAATCAGTGGAAATATTCCCCTACATTTTCGTAGCAAATTTCCTTAAATTTATGCCAATTACCAATAAATACCCCGGAAAACGCGGCCATTATCTTGCTAAACATCAAAACAGTCTAAAAGACCCAAGGAGGACTCGTGCGAAAGTCTGTTTTGATCTTACTCGCTCTAGGAACCAGCTTAATGGCACATGCCGAAAACAAGGACGTGGAAGAATTCCTGCGCAACTTCCATAAGAATCCCAGCAAGATGATGTCTCAGCTTCCGCCGGAAATTAAAGATGGCAAAGTCATCAACCGTGGTTTTTTAAACGATGAATATTTAAATCGAAATTTGATTCGAGATAAAAATTCCCTTCGTGAGGAAATCATGAAGAAGTCAGCGTTTGCCGTAACGCCGTACTCAGTCATGTCACCTGACGATCAACCTGCTGCGTTGGTGGATAACGGAGTGGTGAATTATGACATTATGGATTTAGATCGGCGCGGACTGATCAGCCACAATCTACCAAAACAGTTGTGGTCCGACTCTTACTGGGCGATTGCCAAGGGATTGATCGCGACACGTTATGCGCAAGCGGGATTTCCAAACACGAATGATTGGAATGCGAACTACGCATTCGTCATGGGCAATCCTCCCTCCATTACAGACAGCAGCGTTCTCTCTCCCGCAGAAAAATACGATCTGTTGGTCGGCGACACCGGAATGGGAATGACGGACTATTCATGGAGTCGCGGCAAAATCTACATCGACACGGAAGGCAGCGTTCCGGGTTGGATGGGAATCTGTCACGGTTGGTCGGGTGCCGCTCACATGCAGGCCAAAATTCCTTACGGCTCGATTGTTTTGAAAACTCGAAGCGGAGGCGCGATTCGCTTCTACCAAAGTGACGTGAAAGCTTTGATCTCAATGTTGTGGGCGAAGGCTGATGTGCCGACTCGATTTCTGGGACTTCGCTGCGAACATGTTCCCGCTCGTGACGAAACCGGACGGATTATCGATCCAGAATGTGCGGACAACAATCCGGCCACATTCTTTCTGACATTGACCAATCAGCTCGGGATGAACAACCGTAGCTTCGTGATGGATGCGACCTTTGATGCGCAGGTTTGGAATTACTCGGTCATCAATTACGACGGCATCTACTTTAATCCCCAGAATTTTCAACAAACGAAAAACATTCGCCAAGCAGTGATCCCAGTCGAGCAATTCACCATCGATAAATTTAAAAAATATCGTGCTCCTGGGACCAAATACATTGTGGGCGTGACGATGGATGTGACTCATCTAAATGAATCGGGCGCCAGCCACGGCATCCAAGTCAAGCCTCGCACTTTGACCGTTCGTTACGTTTACGATCTCGAGCTCGATGAAAAATACCAAATCATTGGTGGCGAGTGGTACACGCGTGCGCATCCAGATTTTATTTGGACGTTTGCTCCAAACGCACAAGCTTATGCAGAAGGTGATGCGGACATCAACGCTGATGACTGGAAAGTCACCGAGCCCGTGCCAAGCACTTGGGCTGCAGCCGCGCGCCGCTCATCCGTGAAGGGCGTGCCGCTGTATTCTGTGATTAAAAAAATTGTGGAAGCAGCTCCGTCAGTGCCACCGGATAACACCAGTGGCGACGAAGTTATCGAAAATCCCTAGTGCGTTGAGCACTGGGTGGAATCACTCGGCACGATCGCAGGCACACCTGTGTTACTGGGATCGTGCTGATACTGGGCAGCCAATTGCACCGCCGCCGACAAATTGACAGTTCCCCCGGTGACATCTTTTCCCGCATAACTCGAATTTTGATTCACGCTGGACAATAAAATATTGCGAATTTCATTCGCATTGAGATCCGGTCTCTTTGACCACAAACTTGCGGCTAATCCGGAGATATAGGGCGTCGCCATCGACGTTCCCGTCAATCGCGCATAAGTATTTCCATTTCGGGCTGACAAAATGCTCACACCCGGCGCCCCCAAATCAACTCCCTTCACTCCAAAATTCGACCATCCGGCCAAGACACCAGCATCGTCCGAAGCGGCGACCGAGACGACATTGCTATGAGTATCCGCGGCTGGATAAAACGGCGAGGAATCGATATTCACACCATTTCCATTGGCATCACCATTTCCTGCAGCCGCTGTAAACAAAATTCCTGCCTTCTGCGCTCGTCCGATCGCATCGCTCAAGGCCGTTGATGTCCCAAAAGAGCCCCAACTGTTGCTCATGATGACGGCACCTTTGCTGATGGCATAGTCAATTGCACGAATGGCATTGCTGGTGCGACCCGAAGCACTTGAATCCAAATACTTGAGGGGCATGATCTTGAGATTGATTCCTTGATTCGCCAGCATTGCCGCTTGCTTGACGATTCCGGCGACATGGGTTCCATGGTAAGATTTTGTATCATCGGCCATGGGGTCATTGTCTTCATTGACGAAATCCCAACCGTAAACATCATCGACGTATCCATTGTGATCATCATCGATTCCGTTGCCTGCAATTTCCCCCGGATTTTTCCACATGAACTGCGCCAGATCCTTGTGCGTGTAATCAACGCCGGTATCGATGATGGCGACGACAACCTCACGGCCGGTTGGATTTGCAGGAGCAGTCAACGTCGCTGGCGGATTCAAATCCACCGCGGTCGCACCGCTTTCATCCAAATCAAAAGCGAAAGTTGCATGATCTTCTTCGAGATTGCTGATCTTGTGTTTGCTGATGAAATCTTCGACCACGCCTTGCGCGGCTGATCCACTTGGAAATTGAACCATGGCCGTGTCGTGACTGATCTTTTTAACTTTGACAGTGTCCGTCGCATCAGCAGCTAAAATTCCATTTTTCAAATCAGCAAAATCCACGTCCATGTTTGTCATTTTGACCAACAATTGAAAGGATCCGTTATGTTCTTGCACAGCTGTTTTTGCGACGATTTGTTGGAAAGCGGTGCTAACTGTTTGCGGTTCAACACATGCGACAGTCGATCCATCAGTGGATCCACCACCCGAACCCTGCGCACAGGCCATCAAAAGAAAAAGACCGGCACAAGAAGCATAACGCTTCACATCTTTTGTGATATTCAAAGTCATTGATTTTCCCCCGTTTCAAAACTTTTCCACACGACCTAAGACCGGAGCAATCCAAAGTGGTCGATATGACCCAAGCTTTGCGAATAAGCATTCGTTCTGGAAAATTCATAGATGGATGACAAATCTAAGAGAAAAGCAGCATTGAATGATGACAACATTTCCGATCGGAAATCTGCAATTCGACAAAGTCTTTGATCTATTTAAAGTCAGGAAAAACAGGGGTGTCATTGCCGATCAGGAATTGTGACTCTTCTTCTAAAACAAAACTGATCGCAGCTCGGAAACAAAGCTGTTCACAGTTCAGAAACAAAACCGGTCTCAATTCAGAAGAAAAGCTGACCGCAGTTCAAAAGAAAAATTCGGCGAAATAAATCGAAGGATCTTGTCGGTTATGTCGATATATTGGCAAAAATGACAATATATCGACACTGATGAGATAGCGACTTTCACGAGAAGTTCAAAGATCGGCATCAACGCGAGTCCAATATGTTGGTCAAAAATCCAACATATTGGTTTTCACTTCATGACATAACTAACGCCATCTTGATTACACTTCTTGTTTATGAATTTCTTGAGACCAAGTTCTGTCAAAGACACGCAACCACACTGCACACTGCCTACTGCCCAAGTAACAAAGCAAAAAAAAAGCGATCCATTTCCGGATCGCTTTTCGAAATCAGATATTTTTGACTTTCAGGACATTATTTCTGCGATTGCAGAAATCCCAAGATGTCGACATCCGGAGTGGTGTCGCTGCCACTTCCAGGAAGCGATTTTAGCAGATCATCAACCGAAAAGTTCATCGGAAATTCATGCTGACGTTGCGTCTCGTTTCGCAATCGCTGTTCGCGATCATACCATTTTGTCTTTTCCGCATCGTCCTGACAGGTCGATTTCTCGACGGCCGTGATGGCGCCCCACCGGCGCTCGACACAGTGGTAAGGATCGAACGACAGCTTGAAAACTCGCTGACGGATGACTTCCAAGTTCAAAGGCACTTTCTGATTGGCCGAATTCACGTAAGAGAATTGGCATTTCATGGCCTCGTCAGAATAAACATTCAACAAATCCTGGGCGAGCTTTGTTCCAGAATAAATCAGGTTTGGATCTTTCGCCTTCCATCGTTTGATAAAAGCCGCCGACTGATTTACCAAACCATTGTAAGCATTCTTCAACTTGATATCACGACCCGGAGTCGAAAAAGCTTCCCAATCGCCATCCGCGCCATAAATATTCAAAGGCAAACGTTCCGGATGCGTTTGGCGATCCATCCCGCCTTTGATAGCGGCATCAACCGAATTCACGCGGTCTTTCAAAGTTCCGCACAAAAAGCCCACCAGGCTCTTCATTTCTTCCAACGGATTGATCTTCAAAACTCCGACCGCCAAGCTCTGACGAACGTAATCAAAATATTCCATGTCGATTCCGTTTTTCGAAAATCGACCTTTGTTCCAGTCATTGTCGCTCAATGTTTTGCCCGAGTTCCCGAAGTACTGCTCAACCGAATAGTCCGAAAGCTGGTCATTCGTTGCCATCACGATTTTGCCGCCAATCAAAGAACCGTCGGCTGCCGCTTGCGCACCCACCAATTGAATCGGGCGCCAGTTCTTAAATCCTGAACTGTGGGCCGGTCGCGAACGCGCAAACTCGGTATCGAATTGGCCAAACGAAACCGAATTGTCCGGATGAGCATCGATGTATAGAACCATTCCGTCATCGGTCACTTTATAAACAATGGCGACGTGTCCCGCCGGATTGTACATCGTGGTTCCAATATGAACCGATTCACGCGAAATGCGAACCGGATAAAAATCCGTCGTCGAATCCGTATAATAAGTCCGGAAATTCGCCGACGACGTGCCATCGGGAATCTGAACATTCAAAATATCGATTGCTGATTTGTATTTTCCATTCACGGCCGCGGTCGAGTAACGGCTGGAAACCATATTTCCAAAAACGGTGTAACGAATATCACCGCCATTGCCGGGAACATTCCGTGGCGACATGTCGTTCGCGAAAGTAAATGGCAGGCCATTTTTCCAAGCAAAGTATCCACGCAGGTAATATGGAAAATCCGCGCAATCCGAACGGTAAGACAATCCCGGAGGATCCGTCTTGCGGTATGGATTTGCAGAACTGTTCATGCACTGGGTAACGGTGGCGCATTGATTGGCTTCAATCGCGCGACCGATACTGGTCACAAAACCTTGAAAATTCTTTTCATCCTGGGCCGACCACTCAGTCTTGGTGATCTTCCACTCGGGAGATGTCATCGCGGTTTGAGCAAGAACGGGATGAAAACAAGCCTGAAAGGCAATGCAGACGAACCAAAATGCCGTATTTCGCAAGCGCATGGGGTGACTCCTACTTGAATGTCGAAGTCACCGTTCTAAATCGAGCCCTGTATTTCGGACAAGAAATTTTAACACGGCGTGTAAAATCGAGAGATTTTTACCTGTTATAATCGTCTTGATATCTGACAATATCGTCTTCACCAAAGTAGCTTCCCAGCTGCACTTCAATGAATTCGATGGGTTGATCGCTGGTGTTGCGAATGCGGTGCTTAGCCCCCATGGGAATTTTTACATAGCTACCCGTCTGAACCGGAATCACCTGCTCGTTCAGGATCACTTCGCCTTTACCTTTCACGATCACCCAATGCTCTTCACGTTTGGCGTGAGACTGATAAGAAATCTGCTGCTTGGGATCCACGCGAATGACTTTGGATTTGAAATGCTCTTTATCACGCAAGATCTCAAAACGCCCCCAAGGTCGCTCTTCAAAGGTGTGCTCCTTCGCAAGCTTCGGGCTTTCGCTTTTCAAACGATCGACAACCATTTTGACGTTTTGGGTCTCGCCTTTTTTCGCGATCAATAAAGCATCATCCGTATCCACCACGATCACGTCATCAACACCCACGAAAGCATAACGCTTTCCCATGCTCGGCAGGACGAAATTGTTCTTCGAGTCCACTTCGATGGGATTGCCGCGTGAGCGACCACTTTTTTCGTAAACTTCGGCGACCGCATCCCACGAGCCCACATCGCTCCAACCGGGATTGCAAGGCACGCAAAGGAGATCATCTTTGGTGAGTTTTTCCATGATTGCGTAATCGATCGAAATCGAAGGCAGGTTTGCGTAAATCTCTTTCAGGTTCGAGAGATCTTTTTTCAAAACTGAAAGCGCATCCCAAATCTGCGGCTGGTACTTTTCGAAATGCTCGATCATCACCTGCACTGGAAAAATGAAAATGCCCGCGTTCCAATAATAAGAGCCGTCTCGCAAAAACTCTTTTGCCAAAGTCAGATTCGGCTTTTCATGAAACTTTAAGACCGCGTAAGAGCTGACTTGTTTTTTGTAATTATAAGGCTGTTTTTCGGTCTGGATGTAGCCGTATCCGGTCGCGGGTTCCGTTGGTTTCAATCCCAAAGTCACGATGCGATTTTCCCGCGCCGAAGTTTCTGCCAAATCCAAGGCCGCCAAAAAAACTTCTTCTTTTTGAATCAAATGATCAGAAGGAAAAACACCGACGATTTCTTGGGTTTTCCCCTCGAGCTCCAGGATTTTACAAAGCAATGCAATCGCCGGGGCCGTGTTCTTGCCAACCGGTTCATAAATCGCGCGGATTTGATGAAACCCCGCTTCCTTCGCCTTTTTCTCGGTGAAATCTTTGAGACTGATGGATGTCAAAATAACCGGATCGCCAAATCGCGACAATCGCTTCAACGTTGCCGTTTGCAACGAATCTTCGAACAACTCACAAAATTGTTTTGGATATTTTTCCCGAGAAACGGGCCACAACCGTGTTCCACTGCCACCACTCATAATTACTGGAATCACTGGATTTTCTCCTTCGTTCTCATTGCACTTGCCGTCGTTGAATCAAGATATCGCAAGTGGCTCGATCAAATTCAAGATGTTCAATCTCAATTTCAAGCTTTAGGCATCGCTTTTAAAACTTCATTATTGAAAAAAGTGTGCATTATTTAAAACACAATCGAACTCTGTGTGTCATCTGAAATTAACTCTGTCGTCGATCTGTCGCTTCAGAGCCACAGAAGGCCCGCAAAACCATGTCCAGTCGCGTGACTTTATTGACTCTAGACAAGACAGGGCATCCAAGGAGATACTGACACCTCACTCACAAATCTTCCAGTTTTCGGCCCTGCTACCATGGCAACCCCAATCTGGAATTCAGACGGAGGACACGCAAAATATGTCGACACCACAAATTCCTTTTATCGACTTGAAGACTCAGTACAAAGCATTGAAATCAGATATTGATGCTCGCATTCAAAAAGTTTTAGAGCATGGCGCTTACATCAATGGTCCCGAAGTCGTTGAATTGGAAAAAAAATTAAATGAATTCACAGGTGCGAAAGCGTCCCTGGCTTGCTCGAATGGAACTGACGCCTTGTTGATTCCACTGATGGCTTTGGGAATCGGTGCCGGCGACGAAGTCATCACCACGGCATTTTCATTCATCGCGACGGCCGAAGTGATTGTTCTGGCGGGCGCGACTCCGGTGTACGTTGATATCGATCCAAAAACTTTCAATCTCGATCCAGCCCAAGTCGAAAAAGCGATCACTTCAAAAACAAAAGCCATCATGCCGGTGTCTTTGTACGGCCAGCTTCCAGACATGGACGCCTTGCAAAGCATCGCAAAAAAGCACGGCATTCATATCATCGAAGATGCCGCCCAAAGTTTCGGCGCAACCTACAAGGGCAAACGCAGCTGCAGCCTGACCATTGCATCCGGCACCAGCTTCTTTCCGGCGAAACCGCTCGGCGCTTACGGCGATGGCGGCGCGATGTTCACCAATGACGAAAAGCTGGCGGTCGTGATGAAAGAAATCCGCGAGCACGGCTCTGAAAGCCGATACTATCACACCCGGCTGGGCATGAACGCGCGCCTGGATACCATGCAATGTGCAATCTTGTTGTCAAAGCTTGAGCGCTATCCTTGGGAAATCGAGCAGCGCCAAAAAATCGCACACAAATTCAATGATGCCTTCTCAAGCATCAAGGCGAAAGATTTCTCCTACCCGATGGTGGCCGAAGGTCATCAAAGCGTTTGGGCTCAGTACACGGTGACTGTTGGAGATCGCGCGGGCTTCCAGAAGAAATTGCAAGAAGCTGGCGTTCCAACCAGCATTCACTATCCACGCATCATGCCCGAGCAACCTTGGTACAAACAAAACGCAAACAAGTGCATTGGTGATTTGCAAAACGCTCGCTGGGCGGCCGAGCACGTGATCAGCTTGCCGATGTATCCGGACATGGATGAAAAAACACAAACCTACATTATCGAACAAGTTCTGAAAGCGGTGAAGTGATCATGACTGGTTTTACGGCGCTTCCTAACACGGTCTCGATGAAGACCTCGAGCGGCACCATCACCTGGGGTGACGCTAAAAAATGGGTTCTGTTCGCAGGACCCGACATCATTGAAGACGAAGGCATGGTGCTCGAGACCGGAAAAGAAATCAAACGCGTGACCCAGGCCTTGGGCATTCCGTGGATCTTGAAATGCTCGTTCGACAAGGCCAATCGCCAAAGCTCAAGCTCTTTTCGCGGTCCGGGCGCAGACAATGCTTTGAAAAGTCTCGAGCGAATTAAAAAAGAATTGGACGTCCCACTTTTGACTGACGTGCATGAAACGATTCAAGTGGCGGACACGGCTCGTGTCGCCGACGTGATTCAGATTCCGGCCTTTCTTTCCCGCCAGACTGACCTTTTGGTCGAGACCGCAAAGACCGGTAAAATCATTCACATCAAAAAGGGTCAATTCCTGGCGCCTTGGGATATGAAAGCGATCGCGCAGAAAGCGGTGAACGCCGGCAATAAAAATATTTTGCTTTGCGAGCGCGGCACGACTTTCGGTTACAATCGTTTGATCAACGACATGACCGGCTTGATCGAAATGCGCAATCTGGGATTTCCGGTGATCATGGACTGCACCCACTCGACCCAATTGCCGGGCGCAACCGGCGAAAGCTCAGGCGGACGCGGTGAAATGGTTTGGCCTCTGGCCCGCGCGGCGATGGCCGTCGGCGTGGACGGAATTTTTCTCGAGACCCATCCGAATCCGGAAAAAGCATTATGCGACGGTCCGACCTCATTGCCCCTGCGCAATCTGGAAAAAATGCTGACCAATCTGCAGAATATCTGGAAGACCCATTTCGTTTAAGGTCTCAAAGAATCAGGCTCAAAGCTGATCGCGATGCCGATCAGCTTTGAAAGATTTCTTTCAGCGAAGAAATTTCGACCGAATTCAGTCCAATGGGACTGCGAGATAGTAACGGCCATTCTCGCCATTTTTTGAGTTCTTCCGACGTGCGCGGCGATCGCAAAAGATGCACCTTCGAAATTCCAGCCAAAACGCCCGCCATCAAATCGCTGGCGCAATCTCCGACCAAAATAGATTTTGAAAGATCAATCCGAAGTTCGCCTGCCGCCTGGTGAATCATCCCTGGCCGTGGCTTTCTCAGGCTTCGACGAACCAAGCCTTCTGGCAACTGACTTTGTTCAAAAAAGGGCGCGCGCATGATGCGATCTACGAATAGCCCCTCTTGCGCAAGCAAGGTCTGCATTCGCAAGGTCACCTGGTCGTACTGCTCCCACGAAATCATTCCGCGTCCGATACCAGATTGATTTGTAATGATCACGATCCGAAAGTTTTTTTCTCGGGCCCTCAGCAATGTTTCTTTGATATCGGGACGGATTCTGACTTGAGCCGGATCTCGAATGTAATCTACATCTTCGATCACAACGCCATCTCGATCTAAGAACAACGCCCCGTTATCGCGACGACCATCAAAGCAGAGGTCTTCTCGATGCGGAGCAATTTTTTTCAGGACGCCACCAAGACCCAGCAATGCCGAACGAAGATCCTTTTCCTGAATTTGGTAATCGGCCAGATCCAATCCAATATTTTTTTCCGCAATGCAGGCGATCTGGGCCGAGGTTTGTGAGGCCAACTGCCACAACTGATCAATGGATAGCTTCTCAACAAAAATCAGGTCTTTCACCGAAATGCTTTTCAAGAAGGGCACATCTTCGATCGATTTTCTCTCGAAGAACAAAACATCCGGGACCATATTGAGCAGGCCCTCGGAAATTTCGCCGGTTGAGATGACCCGACCGCCATCCAAGGTGACGCCGGCCAAAGCCCCCAGAATGGGGTTTTCATTGTACGCATTCGCTAGGATTCGACTGGCTTCGTTCATACCGACACCGAAGGACCGATCACCGGGCGACCGATCGAATGATACTCGTAGCCCGCTTCTTTCATCACTTTCAGACTGAAAAGATTTCGCCCATCAAAAATCAATGGACGCTTCAGCAGGCTTTTCATTTTCTCAAAGTTTGGTTCTTTAAATGACTTCCACTCGGTAACGATAACCAATGCCGAGGAATCTTTTAAGCAGTCATATTGATCTTCAACAAAGGTCAAAGCTGCATGCCCACCAAAGTGTCGCTTGGCGTTTTCAGCTGCCACTGGATCATAAATCGTGATCTCCGCTCCGGCGTCGACCAATCCCTGGACCACATCCAAAGATGGAGCATCGCGAATGTCATCGGTTCCTGGCTTAAAGGCAACTCCCCACAATCCAATCTTATGACCCTTCAAACTGCCACGAAAGGTCTTTTTGATTTGATATAAGAATTTTTCGCGCTGAAATTGATTGGTCTTTTCAACAGCTTCCAAAATGTCCAAAACTTCATCTTGATCTCGACCGGCTTTGATCAAAGCCTTTACGTCTTTTGGAAAACAGGATCCGCCATAGCCGACACCCGCAAAAATAAAATGTGGACCAATTCGAAAATCGCTACCAATGCCCCGGCGGACGTTTTCAATATCCGCACCGACTTTGTCACACACTCGCGAGAACTCATTCATCAAAGAAATTTTTGTCGCCAGCATCGCGTTGGCTGCATACTTGGTCATTTCGGCCGACAAAAGATCCATCGTTAAATGCGGATTGCCATTCTTCAAGAAAGGCTCATACAAGCGCACCATCATCTCAGCGGCATGATCACTTTCGCAACCCACCACCACTCGGGATGGCTTCAGACAATCTTCCAGCGCGTTGCCTTCACGCAAGAATTCAGGATTCGATACCACATCAAATTTAAAGTCCACGCCGCGCTTTTTCAGGGTCTTTTGGATGATTTCTTTGACTTTCATGCAGGTTCCCACGGGAACTGTGGATTTCGTGATGATCAATTTATAAGAATTCATAAAGGTGGCCATGGTCTCAGCAACCTGCAGAACATATTTTAAATCCGCCGAACCATCGATATCTGATGGTGTTCCGACAGCGATAAAGAGCAGGTCACCATTTTCAACTGCGGACTGGGCTTCGGTTGTGAAAGACACCCGCTTGGCTTTGAGATTGTTTACGATCATCTGATCCAAGCCCGGTTCATAAATCGGACTTTTACCATCTTTCAGCATCGCAACTTTTTTTGGATCCACATCAACGCAGACGACATCATTGCCCATTTCGGCAAAGCACATACCCGTCACCAGTCCAACGTAGCCAACACCAAATACTGAAATTTTCATGTATCTCTCCGCAACTTCCAGCCCAACAATGAATGTTTCTTGGCCAAATAAACAGTATAAGCCCAAATCAACATCACCGCAAAACGCACTTTCGAGTGTTCAAAATTAGCCTCGGTCAACCCGGCGATCAAAAAAGTTCCTTGCCCCAACAAGAACCCAAAAGCAACGCCGCGGTCCCACAAGTCCGCCGACTCGAATTTCCATATTTTCCAGGCTTGCAGTAAAAAGAAATACCAAATGACCAGGTAAACAATTAATCCTAAAATTCCGGTCCCTGCCGCCAAATGCAAATATTCATTGTGCGCGTGGCTGACCAAAGTGGTCTTTGGCACATTCAGGCGCTCATAATACTTTGGCAGCTCTCTGGTGTTTTGGCCATACCCCAAGCCAAAAATCGGATTTTCTCTGAATATTAAAAAATGCGACTTCCAGATGAGCTTGCGTTCGCTTTCCCCTTGCGCTTCAGAAATGGTACTGCCAACGCGCCAGCGAAACTCTGCTGAACCAAAATGCAATGCCGATACGGTTAGGACAAAAACCGTCAAACATGCCAGCGCATATCGGGGCCGCCACAAAAGCAAACCCAACATCAACGCGATGATAAAGCCAATCCAGACCCCACGCGTGAACGTAAAATACAACCCACATGAAGCTATCAACAGCGTCACCACAGCGAAAAGTCGCTGCTTTTTGGACCAATTTTTTTGATCAAATAGAAAGATTCCCAGCAGAAAACAGAGGAACAATACAAACGAGTGCGCAAATGTCATTGGATTGACAAAAAAACCGCCTGCACGTCGGATGTCGCCAATGATGTCACCACCATAACGAAACTCGTGCAAAATTTCCCAATTTGTTAAATACAAAAATAAGTTCACGAATCCGATAAAGAAAATAAAGCCCAGCACGAAATTCAAACTGCGGCGAGACGGCTTCATGATTTGAAAAACTTCGATCAGGATATATAAAATCAAAACCCATTTGAACTCGATAATCCGGGTCAGGGCATAAGCAAGATCGAAAGGATTCAGGATAAAGCCGATGATGACAATCACCACCCACGCAATCCAAGCTTTTTCCAAGCCGAACTTATGCCACAAAGACAGCTTGTTTTGACCATTGGATTGACTGGACCTCCAAACCAACCATGCCCACTGGCCACAAAGAAGAATTGAAAAAAAGTCCATGGCCGATTGAGACACGAGGACTGAAATCGTAAACAGAAGAAAAAACCAACGAAGTGCTTTCATGAAGAAATCATATTGCCAAATTTCCCGAGTTTTTTTAACTTCTTCCGAATGAAACTTTTGATCCTGACACCCATAGCCGAGCGCGATGTTCATTTCTACCTAGCGACTGCCAATGCCCTGAGATCTGACACCGAACTGAAGATTCTCTTTTTCTCATTCTACCAACCTGGCAACGATCTCATTCGCCAGCAAGGCTTCGAAGTGTTCGACCCCTATCAACCTCTCGAAGAAACCTTACCTGTGGCTTGGAATGCACAGTTTATTGAACAAAACTTCCAGACATGGCCTTTGAAAGAGCTAATTGCTCACGAAAAGCTGACTTTCGGCCTCTCCTCGGATCAGGCCGTTCTCGACAAGTTCAGACAGATGTTTTTCACCTGTGATGTTTTGTTAAGAAATATCGAAGAAACGTATCCTTCCTCGGAACGCTATGTCCTGCAAGAACTTGCGGGATTTGTCGGTCCCCTTGCATTGTTCTACACATCAATGAAACGCGGATGGACCAACTTCTTCACCGAACCAAGCTTTTTCAAAGGCCGCATCCATGTGCTAAAGAACAATCTCAACTTGTACATTCCCGAGACGCCCTCGACTGAAGATTCAGTCAACCAAGTCCGCACCTATCTGCAAAAGGCGATTGAGCAAAAAGTTGTCGTCGCGGCGGTTAAGGACGCTCACCATTACAAAGACATGGGTTTCGGCAAAGTTTTCAACGCCATGAATTTTCAAAAGCTCTCAAAAAAGATTTTCTACAAATACGTTAAAGGCCAACGGCAAGAATTTGACCACATCTGGAATCATGTTCGCCGATATTTGATCATGTTGAAAAATCGCCGGCAAAACGAAAAAGTATATGCTTCTTTGGCGTCCCTGCCGGCAGATGCAAAACTTTTTTATTTTCCTTTTCACGTGCAGCTGGATTTCTCCCTGACCATTCGCACGCCAATGTGGTTGGATCAATTGGCGCTGATTGAAAAACTGCTTCCGCACCTACCAAAAAATGCGATCTTAGTGGCAAAAGAGCACCCGGCTTCCATCGGTTGCCTGGATCAGGAACGATTGATGAGGGTCCTGAAAAATCCACAGTTTCGACTCTTGCATCCGCAGATCAATAGCCATGATATTTTGGATCGCTCAAACGCAGTGGTGACAATCAACTCGAAGGTGGGAGCCGAAGCCTTATCTCGCGGAATGCCGGTTTTGACTTTTGGAAATGCATTTTACACCAATCGTGGTCTCACCCCCCATTTTGCAGATTGGAAACAAGTGGAAGCCTGGTTCAATCAAGCCTTGCAATCGAAAGGAGCTGTCTCTGAAAACTGGCTGCACTTTCTGGGAAATGTTTGGCGCGACAGCTTCCCGACCGAGCTTTACGATTTAAGTCCAGGCAACGTGCAAGATTTCTCTCGGTGCATTGAGAAAGTGCTCAATTCCAAATAAGCCGCGTTTCCACGACCAGGACCGCTGTGCAGATCAGGAGAGCCTATTTGCCGACCAGCTCAAAATAGACTTTTTTGGTCCGATCCGCCGTCTTTTGCGCCGTAAATTCCTGAAAAGCCCGAGCCTGAGCCTGCAGAGAAAGCTTCTTTAATAGAATCGGATCATTCTGAAGCCGACGGATCGCTTGAACCAAAGCCTTTGAATCTCTTGGTGGGACCGTCAGACCTGTTTCTTCGTTCAGATTCACAAAACTCACACCGTTTTGCAGGTCGCTGCCGACAACGGCTTTGCCGCAGATCATCGCTTCGACTTGGGTATAACCAAACGCTTCAGTCCTATCGACAGACGGAAAGCAAAACAGATCACAAGCATGCAAGTGCACGACAAGATCTTCAAATGACAAAGAGCCCACAAAATCGATTTTCGACAGATTGCTTTGCGCTTTCAGTTCTTCAGTCAACGGACCCGAACCGCCCAAAATCAGATGGCAATTTGGAAGATCCTTCATCGCTTGGATTAAATATTCGAAACCTTTGTAATAAACATGGCGGCCCATCGCGAACAGCAGGAATTTTCCTTGGTGCTTTGCCCGAATCTCTTCCACCTTCTTTTGTCTTACAGGCGTCAGTTCGAACCGACTTTCTTCAATTCCAAACGGCGTCACCGTGATCCGCGATTCGACGTCCGCCTCTTGCAATTGAGGACAGCTTTCCAAATGTCTCGGCGTTGCCAGCAAAACGCGACTGACGCGTTTCATGAAGAATTTCACTAAGGGCTGATAGAATTTCACCATTTGTTTCTGGCGAACAATATCGGAATGCCAGGTCACCACAATCGGTTGTTTTGGCCGTAGCAATAGCACGGTCAGCAGGGACAAGGGATCGGGAAAATTCAAATGCAGAATTTGATAATTCCGCGTGCGCAATAACTTCCAAGCCCAGTAAAAAAATGTCGGAGAGATTGGCACCGAAGCGAAGAGACCAAAGCTGGCGACGGCAACTTTGGTCCCAAAAGGCATTTGCTTCACCAAAGTCTGCGGTCCCGCCCCCGATACCAGCTGATCCATCTGAACATCGGGACCGATATGCTTGGCGATCAGCTCGGCATAAAATTGGACGCCGCCCTTGGTTTGTTCAAAATCGTAGCGACCAAATTGCAAGACACGCATCTAGCGACCTCGCCCAAAAACAACCACCGTGATCGTCTTCAGAACGATGGAAATGTCCATCCACAAAGAATAATTTTTTATATAAAAAAGGTCGTATTGCAGTTTTTCTTTGGCGTCTTCGAGACTCGCTCCATAAGGATACAAGACCTGCGCCCAACCCGTCAGGCCCGGCTGAACTATATGGCGTAGATTGTAAAAGGAAAGCTCCTTTTCCAAGGACTGGTTGAACTCGGGGCGCTCGGGCCGCGGCCCGATAAAAGACATTGTTCCCCTCAGGATGTTGAACAGCTGTGGAAGCTCATCGATGCGCGTTTTCCGAATGAAATTTCCAATGCGTGTGACTCGGGAATCGTTTTGACTGGCCCACTGTGCGCCATTTTTCTCTGCATCCGAGCGCATCGACCGGAACTTGAAGATGGTAAAATCTTTCCCATCTTTTCCTGTGCGGGTCTGTCTGTAGATTGCCCCACCGCGACTTTCAAGGCGGATCAAAATGGCCGTAGTTAACATGATCGGCGCTGTCAGCAACAAAAGTGTCGACGAAATCAAAACGTCCATCAGACGCTTCAATCTTTGTCGAATGGGATTGCCCAAAAGTTGGAAACCTTCTGTCAGCAAAAACCACCGAGAGCCGAGATAATACAGAGGTACTTTTTGCCAAGTTTCTTCGTAGAACTGCACCAAGTCCCGAACCCGGTTGGATTCAAAACGAGCCATCATCAAATTTTCGATCAATTCTTCCGGCGCTTTGTCATCCAAAGCAATCACGATCGAAGACCATTTCTTTTGCAAATTCGTTTGCAGCTTCTCACTCCAACTGCCAATGACATTTTTGCTGTCCTGCGCTTGTTCGTCGTTCAACAGAAAGAAGGCCTGCCCCCGGAATGGATTTTTTTCCAGATCCTTTTGGAAAAGATCGAAAATTTCCCGAGTCATGACAAACAGCCAACGTGCTTTTTCAAAGGCCCTCGTCATCAAATTGACGATCACATATCTGGTAAAGCTAGAAACAACTCCAAAAAGGATCATCGAGCCGATCAGAATTCCCCGACCAAAGATTCCGGATCTCTCGCGCGCGCCAAAGTAATGCACGCTGACAACCAAGGCCAGACTGAGACCAATCGCGACGAAAGCTCGAGCCAAAAGATTAAATGATGAAGTGGAATGATTGATATCGTAAGCACCAAATATGTAAAGCAACATGAGAAGCACAAAAGTGATGAACCAGGTGCCAAGGGCCGCAAGTACAACATCTGGAGGAATTTCGCTTCGGAGATAACCAACAACCATCACGCTTCCCAAAAAGAAAACGAGATCACAAAGCAAAAGTAAAAACTTGTGTTGGCGATTCAAATAGACCCCTTACCGACAGTTAACAGTTATAAGACATACTGTTTCTAGAAGACAGACTGGATTGCCTCAAAAGACACGACGCGCTATTGCCTTTCGAAAGAGGGGTCGCTAAAAGATCAGGATGCTTTCAGAAAAGAAAATTCTGGTGACTGGCGGCACGGGTTCGTTCGGCAAGAAATTTGTCGAAATGGTGCTGCAAAAATATCCTCGTATCAAGCGTCTGGCGATCTATTCGCGAGATGAACTCAAACAATACGAGATGTCTCTGCTTTACCCACGCGATAAATATCCTCAGGTCCGTTTCTTTATTGGCGACGTCCGCGATGGGCAACGTCTCAAACGGGCGTGCGAAGGCATCGATATTATTGTGCATGCTGCTGCTTTAAAACATGTTCCCATTGCCGAATACAATCCAATGGAGTGCATCAGCACCAACGTTTTGGGCGCGGAAAACGTCGTCAATGCCGCTTTAGATTGTGGAGTTGAAAAAGTCGTGGCGCTTTCAACTGATAAGGCCGCAGCTCCCATTAATCTGTATGGTGCGACGAAGCTTTGCTCGGACAAACTTTTTATTGCGGCCAACAACATTCGCGGCCAAAGAAATCTCCGTTTTTCAGTCGTTCGTTATGGCAATGTTTTGGGTTCCCGAGGCTCGGTGGTTCCCTTTTTCTTGAACCAAAAATCCAAAGGCGTTTTGCCGATCACTCACGAAGGCATGACCCGTTTCAATATCACTTTGGAAGATGGCGTGGACATGGTTCTCTATGCAATTGAAAAAGCCTGGGGTGGCGAGCTGTACGTTCCGAAAATTCCTTCCTATAAAATCATGGATATCGCCAAAGCAGTGGCGCCAAGTTGCAAAACTGAAATTGTTGGCGTTCGTCCTGGTGAAAAGATCCATGAAGAAATGATCACCGAGACGGATTCTTTCAATACTTATGATTGCGGAAAATATTATGTCATCACTCCGACTGTTCCGAACTGGAATGAAAATGAGTGGGTGCAGACCTTCAATGCCAAAAAGGTTCCGATTGGGTTTAAATACAACTCGGGCTCGAACACCGAATGGTTGACCATCGATCAGATCCGCAGTCAAATTAAGCAGCACGTTGATCCTCATTTCAGCATCTGATTGCACAGATTCTTCATCAAAACTTTAGGGAGACACGATGATCCCATACGGCCGACAGCAAATCACCGACGAGGACATCCAGGCGGTCATTCAGACATTGCGCGGAGACTTTCTAACGCAAGGGCCGACCGTCGCTGAATTCGAGAAAAAATTCGCCGAATTTATCGGAGCCAAGCATGCCATTGCCGTTAACAATGCCACCTCAGCCTTGCACCTCTGCGCGCTCGCTCTGAAGATTCGCCCTGGACAAAAAGTCTTGTGCACTCCGAATACTTTCGTCGCCTCTTCAAACTGCATTCTCTATTGCGGTGGCGATGTCGAGTTCGTGGACATCGATCCGCAGACTTTCTGCATGGATCTCAATCTTTTGGAAGAAAAGCTCGCAAGCTCTCCGAAGGGAACTTATTCGGGCGTTGTCGCTGTGGATTTCGCTGGTTACCCGATGGATTTCAAAACCCTTCGCTCGATCACCAATAAATACGGCCTTTGGGTGATCGAAGATGCCTGTCACGCTCCTGGTGCTGAATTTCAGGATGCACAAACTGGAAAATGGATTCGATCTGGCGATGGCCAATTCGCCGATCTCTCGACCTTCTCTTTTCATCCGGTCAAACATCTGACCACAGGTGAAGGCGGAATGATCACCACGAACTCGGATGAACTGGCGCACAAACTTCGCCAGCTTCGCACTCATGGCATCACGAAAGACCCCAACGAAATGAGCGAAAATCATGGGGGCTGGTACATGGAGATGCAATCACTGGGTTACAACTACCGCATCCCCGATGTGCTATGTGCCTTGGGAATCTCTCAACTCAAGCGCATGGACGAAAATCTCAAATCACGTCGCCATCTCGCTCGACGATATGACGAGGGTTTGAAGGGCTTACCTCTGAAAACTCCGGTCGCTCCAGACCACGTGCGTAACGCTTATCACCTGTATGTGATTCAAACGGATCGACGCAAAGAACTTTATGATTTCCTAAAAACTCAAAGCATTTACTGTCAAGTGCATTACATCCCTATCTACAGCCAGCCATACTACATTGAAAGATATGGACGTATGTCATTGCCAGCCATGGAGAAATATTATTCTCAGTGCCTGAGCATTCCAATGTATCACGCGATGACCGAGACCGAGCAAAATCTCGTGATCGCAAAAATTCGCGAGTTCTTCGGTGCCTAAGGTCGGAATCATATCGCAGGTCCGGATGACCAGCACCCGATTGCCGGGAAAAGTTTTGAAAACCATCCAGGGCAAAACTTTACTGCAATATCATTGGGACCGCTTGCGCACCTCGGGTTTACCCGTCGTGGTCGCAACCACAGTCAATCAAACCGATGATCCCATCATTCAGGCTTGTCAGGAAAACAAAATCCCTTTTCATCGCGGCAGCGAGAACGATGTCCTGAGCCGCTACTATGAAGCAGCAAAAAAATTTGGCTTCGACGTCGTGGTTCGAGTCACCTCGGACTGCCCGCTGATTGATGGCGCGCTGATCCGCCAAGCGGTCAAGGATTATATCGAAGCCGGCACCCCGTGGTTGTATTCATCCAATTGCATCCAAAGAACCTATCCGCGCGGATTTGATTTCGAAATTTTTTCCTTCGAGATGCTGGAAACCGCTTTCATCCACGCTCAGACTGTGTCCGAGCGCGAACATGTCACTCCCTATATCCATCAAAACAAACATCACAAAACGCAGTTTCATCATATCGTTCGCGAGCCCGACATGAGCACTTTTCGCCTGACGGTGGATGAGCCCGATGATTTCAAATTGATGGACATTCTGATTCAAAAATACGGTTGTGACGAAATGAATGAAAATCAGATCGCCAAAGTTTTGCTTGATCACCCGGAACTGAAACAAATCAATCAGCACATCGAGCAAAAGAAAACATGATTGTTTTTCGTTGTGATTCCTCATTCGAGATCGGCACAGGGCATGTGGCCAGGGACCTGGCTTTGGCACAGAAATTACGTTCGCTTGGGATGGAATCACATTTTGTTTGTCGAGATCTTCCGGGCAACATCTCTTCCCGTGTACAAGAACAAAGTTTCGGCCTCAGTCTGCTATCTGCCCAAGATAATGATCAAGAGGTGATTTTATCACTGAAACCGAAATGGCTGGTGGTGGACCACTATGGCCTGGATGAGAGTTGGGAGAGATTTTTCGACGGCCAGGTTCCCCTATTCGTGATCGATGATCTCATGAATCGAAAACACGTTGGCCAAATTCTTTTGGATCAGAATTTTCACGAGAATGCGCTGAGCAAATATCGGGCCCTAACCTCGTCGCAGACAAGACTGCTTCTGGGGCCACAATTTGCGTTATTCAACTTGGCTGCAGATCAAAAGACTCTGAAGGATTTTTCAAAGCCGGCCAAAAAGGTATTGGTCTTTTTTGGCGGCGCCGATCACAGTGGGGAAACATTTAAATTTCTCGAGGCCCTCAAAAGCCATCAGACCCGTCATTTTTTTCATATCGTGGTGACACCTTCAAATCCAAAAATCGCAGAGTTTCGCTCTCTCCCAAAAGGGAGCAATTATGAGGTTTTGATTTTGCCACCCACTTGGCAGGAACTTTTAAAAAACTCGGATCTTTTCTTAGGTAGCGGCGGAACCGTGACGTGGGAAAGAATGGCGGTCGGATTGCCAGGTGCCATTATCTCCGTTGCCGAAAATCAAACCGAAATCGCCCAGGACTTGGCTCATGCCGGTTATCAGATTTTTCTGGGACTTCACACTCAAATTCAATATTCAGAAATTCTCTCCAAAATTGAAATTCTTTTGAAAAATTCAGGTGCGCTCAAACAAATGTCTGAAAAAGGCCTGAATCTGGTTCGCTCTTTTCCGTTAAATCTGATTGGTGAAATCTTCGAGCCCATTGGCGCTCAACCATTTCAGCTCAAGACCGCGACCTTGCAGAATTCCCGATTTCTTTTTGAGCTTCGAAATGATCCACAGACACGGGCCATGTCACGGTCAACAGCCCCTGTGGACTGGGAGACACATTCCAAGTGGCTGGAAAAGAAATTACAAGAACCTCGCACCCGCCTTTATGTCGCGTATTCCAATGGAAAGCCTTGTGCGCAATTCCGAGTCGAGCTCTCCGGAGAAACCAGTATCGGTATCGCGGAAGCCTTTCGCGGCCAGGGTCTCTCTTCGCGAATCATTCAAGCAGGCTGTTCGCTATATGCTGCAGAGTTTCAATTGGATCGACCTTTCACCGCCCAAATTAAACCTGAAAATCAGGCCTCCCGCCGCAGTTTTGAGAAAGCAGGATTTCGGATTTTTAATGACTCAAATGTCAATGAGTTGGATTATATCACTCTAACATTTGATGCCAGGTCCGCTCGTGGCCTGAATTGAAAATTGCCTTCGATTCTGAAAATCGCGGGCTCGGAAAGTGAGTCCGGAAATGCTCGACTCGGCAAAACAATTCGTTAAATTTTTTGTCAAACCCAAGCAGTTCGCTCAGGCTCAGAACTTGGATGGACGTCTTCGCATGCATCAGCTTTTCAAAAGCTTCGACGCCACTCATGTCAAAGAGCGCATTGAACTGCAGAAATCAATTCAACCTGAAAAACCAATTCAACCGATTTCGGAAAGTGCAGGATTTCGCAAGCTGAACGATCTCGATCCTGAATTGGTCCGGCAGGTTCATCAGGCCGCTCGAGGGATTTTGAAAACCTTGGATCTCGATGACTTGCACGCCAAGTCTGAGAATAAGCACTTGGTCACTTTCGGCCTGAATCCTCAAGCGGACCCGAATTCTCCATTTATGAAGCTGGCCTTGCACCCATCTGTTCTGAAAATGGTTGGCGATTACTTGGGAATGCTGCCGGTGATCGAAAATATTCTCTTCTGGTATTCTCCGAATAAAGAAAACATCAATCGCAGCTCGCAAGGCTATCATCTGGATGCGCAAGATGTTCGAACCTTGCAAATGCTTTTATTTGTCGAAGATGTTGACGACAACAGTGGCCCCTTTGTCTTGATTGAAGCGGCCGAATCCGAAAAGGTCGCTCGCTTGATCAATTATCGCAAAAAAGGCGCCACCCGGCGCATCGAGGACGAGCTGATCGAAAGGAATGTCGCAAAGGACAAAATTCATGCCCTTGTCGGTCCCGCCGGCTCGGTCTATATCGCAGATTCAGATCGATGCTTTCACTATGGTAGCCGCAAGGCCACCAAACCACGATTCATCGTCGCGTTCCAATACTTCACTCCTTACGCATTTTCAGTTCCCTTCAAGTGGTGGCAAAAACTTCCGTACGCGAAGAATCCGAATCTCGATAAATACAGTAAACTTGAAAGACTGGTTCTCGGTGCACCCAACTAAGAAAGTCGCTCTCACCATTCAAGCACGCCTGGGTTCCACGCGTCTTCCCGGCAAGGTTTTGCATGATCTGGCCGGAAAGCCGATGTTCGAGCAGATCTTCAATCAAGTGAAGCAGTCAAATCGGGTCCAAGAATTCTGCCTGAACACCACCGATGCATCTTCGGACGATGGCTTGGCGGAATTTGCTTTGAAAATCGGTTTGAAAGTTTTCCGTGGCCCTGTCGACAACATCGTCTCTCGCATGACCGGGGCCTTGAACACCTGCAAGGCGGATTATCTGGTTCGCATTTGGGGGGATTGTCCTTTCGTCTGCCCGGATGTGATCGATGAAATGTTGGCCTTGATGCTGGATCACAATCTGCACTTTGTTCACAATAGCGATATTTCAAAACGAACTTTTCCACCAGGTCTTGATGTTGAGATTTACCGTCGGGATCTTTTGATGGCCATGGATGCCGAAGTCACCGACCCAAAGCTGCGAGAATTTCCAGTCGAGTTCGTGAAGAAAAATCTGGACCGATTCAACATGCGGCTTTTTTCGTCGGCAGTGGACTTATCCCACACGCATTTGACCGTCGACTATCCGGCAGATATGCGGGCCGCTGAAATTTTATTGAAACGCCTTCACCAGAAGAAAGATTTCTTTCTTTACCAAGATCTGCAGGACGTCCTGAAAGCTTCCCGCGATATCGAGTTTTCGCAGGAAGCCCGCAACATCGAATATCAACAGTATTTGAAAGAGACCGCAGTTAAGGAGACCAAATGAAGTCACAAGATATTTACCTGACCGGCCAACAAATCTTTCTGCGCTCGGTGATTCCGAGCGACTTTGGCGAAACCATGGTTCGCTGGACCAATGATCGCGAGGTCACTCAGTATCTTTCGCGCGGCACCTTTCCCGGGCATGCCGGCCGTTTTCAAGACGAATACGAAGCGATGAAGAATTCGAATACGGATATTCAGCTGGCGGTCTGCTTAAGAGAGAAATCCGAATACATTGGCATCACGGGCTTGCATTCAATCAATTGGATTGCTCGCCACGCCGAATTCCGCATTCTGGTCGGTGAAAAGCAACATTGGGGAAAAGGCGTCGGCACAGAAGGCGTTCAGCTTCTGACCGCATACGCTTTTGAAATTCTCAATCTCAACCGGGTTTGGTTGGGAGTGAACGAAGCCAATCAAAAAGCTTATCAATCTTATCTCAAAGGCGGATTTCAAGAAGAAGGCCGTTTGCGACAAGAGGTCTATCGCAACGGACGCTACTTTGATGTGATTCGCATGAGCATCTTGCGCAGTGAATACGAAAAGAAACGAGAGACATGGAAAATCAATCCGCTCATCAAAGAACAGCTGCGCGCGTAGGTCTAATCGGCTGCGGGCAGATCGCCAGCCTTTGGGACGAACAGCCTTCAACTTTCGCAACACCTGAGGCCAAGACTCATGCCGGCGCCTTTGCGCCGGACGAGCGTTTTGAGCTTTGCGCTTTCTATGACCTGGACCTTCAGCGCGCCCAGGAAGCTTCGCGCTTTTGGAAAAAGGGCACGGCGACCGATTCGCTGACAGAATTTTTGAAGATGGATTTGGATATCATCTCCATTTGCACACCTGAATCCGTTCGTTTATCTCTCTTTCAGCAATTTCCTTTAGGCAAGCCCATGGTGATTCTGTGTGAGAAACCTTTGGCCGCGAATCCAGAAGAAGCTCAGGAAATTCTGTCCTTGGTGCAAAAGTCTTCCTGGAAATTAGCAGTCAATTACATCCGCCGCTATGGCTCGGGCTTTCAAGCCATTCAAAATCGGATGAAACAGCAAGAATGGGGACCCGTGCAGAAGGTGATCGCCACTTATGGCAAAGGCCTTCGCAACAACGGCACTCACATGTTGGACCTGATGAACTTTCTGTTCGGCAATGCTCAATCCGTCAGCTGGCTGGGCACTGTTCCCGATGACCGCGTTCAAACCGATCCGACTCAAGATTTTTTGATCACCACGGCTTCAGGAGTCCCGATCTATATGACCGGCGTAAATCACAATGATTACACCGTCTTTGAATTTCAAATTTTCTTTGAAAAAGCCCGTCTGCGGGTTTTCAATCGCGGCGAGTCCATTCAATTGGAGACTGTCGAAGAAGATCGAAAATACCCGGGCTACCGAATTTTGGGAGCTCCCCAAAATCTGGAATCCGGATTGAAGAATCATTTTGAAAATTTAGCCTCTGAGGCTTACGAGCTTTGGAAGGGTTCTTTAAAAGAAAGCTCCTCGACGGTTCAAGCCGCTGTCGAGCTGATACAACTGGTTGAAGCGGTCACACAGTCCAAAGTTGCTCAGGGCCGCAAAATTTCCTTAAAGTGAGGTTGAAATGTCTGGAAAAAAATTAGCTCTTCATGGTGGCACACCCGTTCGAACCAAAGCTTTTGAAACCCGTACGACGATGGGACCCGACGAAAAAGCGGCGGCAATGGCCGTGCTGGAAAAAGGCGATATTTCGTTATTCTTTGGAAGCCCCGGAGCCTACTTTCTGGGTGGACCCAAAGTGCAAGAATTTGAAAAAGCGTGGGCTCAGAAATATAAATTTGAACATGCCATCAGCGTGAACTCGTGGACGACAGGCCTGATGACCGCGGTCGGTGCGGTCGGCATCGAGCCCGGTGATGAAGTCATTTGCACGCCTTATACGATGTCGGCAACAGCCACGGCCATTTTATTTTACGGCGGGATTCCTGTTTTCGCTGATATTGATCCAGTCACTTTCAATCTCGATCCAAAAGACATCGAAAAGAAAATCACGCCTCGAACCAAAGCCATCATGCTGGTGCATCTATTCGGACATCCGGCTGACATGGACGCAATCATGAAAATTGCAAACAAACACCATCTGAAAGTGATCGAAGACGCAGCCCATGCTCCAGGAGTTCATTACAAGGGAAAGCCTGTAGGTGCCATCGGGCATGTCGGTGGATTTAGCTTCAATTATCATAAGCACATCCACACAGGCGAAGGCGGCTTGCTGGTCACGAATGACAAAGACATCGCCTTAAGATGCCAGCTGATTCGCAATCACGGTGAAAACTGCACCGAAGCGATGAACGTGAAGGATATCAGTAACACCATCGGCTCGAATTATCGTTTGACGGAAATTCAAGCGGCTATCGGACTTGTGCAAATGCAGCTGCTGGATGGTTACATCGCGCATCGAAATAAATTGGCTCGTTACATTTCTGAAAAACTCAGTCGTTTTCCTGGCATCACGGCCCCGACCATTCAAGAAGGTTGCGAACATGCCTTTTACGTCTATGCGATGAAATTCGATGAGTCCCGCATGGGCATATCGCGAAACGCATTCGTGCAGGCCGTTACCAAAGAACTGCCACCCGCCCAGAACTGGGAGCAAATCCCACTCGTCGAAGCCTATGTTCGACCGCTGTATTTAAATCAAATCTATCAAACCCAAACGGCCATCGGGAAAAAAGGATTTCCCTTCACCATGAACCCGCAGGTGAAATACGATTATTCCAAAGGCAGCTGCCCGGTCGTGGAAAGAATGTTCGAGAAAGAATTATTCCATTGTCCTTTGGTGCGCGAAGCTGTGACTGAAAAAGACCTGGATGATGTGCTTTTGGCGGTTGAAAAGGTCTATGAAAATATCGGAGAGCTGAAGGGATCCAAGATTTGATTTCCGTCGCATTGGTAGCTCGGCAGCCAGGAACACTGAGAGCGTTTGAAATTCTTCGAAAGCATCTGCTGCGCCAAGGTTGCCAGGTCGAAGCCTATAACCTGAATCCGAAGGAAGCGGCTGCTGATTTTATCTTGACTCCAGACCTCGCCTTCTTTCAGGCAAAGGTTTCAAAAGAAACTCGGTTTTTGATTACAGGAACGTCTTTGCAATGTGAAGAGGACTCTCAGTACTGGCAATGGGCCCATGAAAATTCCGTCACATCTTTAGCTTTTATCGATCAATGGGTGAATATTGCCGCTCGCTTTGAAAATTCAAAATGTCATCCGGATGTTGTGTTGGTTCCTGAAGAAAATATTGTTCCTGAAGTCAAATCCTTGAAACTTCAATCTGACATTCAGGTGGTTGGCACGCCAGCTTGGGATGTCTTAAAAAAAATCTCGCGGGAGAATAAAATTCCGGGCCTGGCGGTTTTTGCCACGGAACCGGCATCCGCTTCCGGCGGACAAGAAGCCTATCGCAAAATAAATGGTTTCGATGATATGCAAAGCTTAGAGCTTGCGATTCAATGTCTCGGAAAAAGTCCACGAGCCGATCGAAAAAAATGGCATCTGGAAATCAAACTGCATCCGATCGATCACAAATCTCGCATCGAACATACATTGCAACAGCTCTCTCTCCCCGAGAACGTCACGGTTGGTTTTAGCGAAAGATCAAAAATGGATATTTTAGCGCAGGCCGATTTTATTTTTGGCAATCGGTCTATGCTTTTGGTCGAGGCCAGCATTGTCGGCGTTTACGTGATCAGCTTTCAGCCCCATCGCAAGACCGCTAGCCCCGCAACAGACCGGGCCGGCATCGCCGTGGTCACCGATGCATCCGAGTTTCCATTTGCTTTGCGTACCGCTCTGACCAACCGGCCGCATCTGCCGGAACTGAATTCCAGCGAAACGATTTTTCAACTGCTTAAAAAACACGCCTAGGACTGGACGTACTCGAGACGCATGGGCGTACCCTTTTTCAGGTCTCGGTTCACGCGCTTGCCAAGAATTGTTTCATAGTGCTTGGTCTCAAGACCAAAACCAGGGCGAACGCAGCGAATGTTCTTTTCATCCAGAACATCTCCCGCTTTCAAATCCGTTGCGATGTAGATTGAACGTCGAAAGGCTTTTGATTTTTGCTCTTGTGCGCTTTGCACTCCGTAAACGACTTTTCCCAAACCCTGCCAAGCCCGTTCCGTTTCGGTCGACAGGATCCTGAATTCTGTTGGCTCCATTGAAAATGCCGAATCGACACCCCCATCCGCTCGGCTCAATGTAAAGTGTTTCTCGATCACGGTCGCACCCAAGGCGACACTGGCGATGGAAACACCGCAACCCATGGTGTGATCTGAAAGGCCGACCTGCACATCAAAAAGCTCGCGCATATGCGGAATGGTGCGCACATTGGTATTTTCTGGTGTCGCCGGATACGTGCTTGTGCATTTCAACAGGATCAAATCTTCGCAGCCCATCTCGCGCACGGTTTTCACCGTTTCTTCCAGCTCACCGACGGAAGCCATACCGGTTGAAATGATCATCGGCTTTTTCAGTCGCGCTACTTTTTTGATCAAAGGAATGCAGGTGTTTTCAAAGGACGCAATCTTGTAACAAGGCACGTTTAACGTTTCCAAGAAATCGACGGCTGTTTCATCGAACGGAGTGCTAAAGCACAGCATTCCCAGCTCTTGGCACTTTTTCATAATTGGCGCATGCCACTCCCATGGAGTGTAGGCTTCCTTGTAAAGGTCGTGAAGATTGCGGCCTTTCCAAAGGCTTTTATCGTCAGAAATATGAAAGTCACCTTCAGTGACATCAAGGGTCATTGTGTCCGCCGTATAGGTCTGCAGCTTTACGGCATGCGCTCCAGCTTTGGCTGCGGCTTCGACGATCTGAAAGGCTCTCTCAAGCGAGTGATTGTGATTTCCACTCATTTCGGCGATTAAAAATGGACGAGATCCTGGCCCGACTTTAAATGAGCCAATTTGAATTTCTGATTTCATTTTATTCTCCATTTTCTTCAGCGTGATCGATAAAGAAGAAGATTGCCCGCAACATGTGCCTTTGTTATTTTTTATCCCTATCCCCCAAAGAAAGCAAACACAGCATGAAACGCCCCCGTATAGCTCTGATTGTCGATCATCCATTGCGGGACCTGTCGGGGCTGGTCTTGATTGCCCGTCAGCTCGCCCAGGCCGGCGCAGATGTCTTTTTCGTCCCCATGTACTGCCAAGATCGCGAAATTTTCACTCTCCAGCCTGACTTTGTCCTTTTAAATTATCTGAGAAAAAACAATGAAAGCTTTGTCACAAAGCTGGCCGAGACCGGCATTCAGTACGGCATCATGGACACCGAAGGCGGCTTTTACGGTGATATGAAGGGGTACTCGGATTATCTATCGTATCGAGCGGATCTCTACGAAAAAATCAGCTGCAATTTGGTCTGGGGCCAACGCATGCTGGACTTTTGGACGAAAGAATTTCCGCATCGTCACAAGATCGCTCTGACGGGATTGCCGCGCTTTGACTTCTACTCGTCAGCTTATCAGAATTTGAAATTGGATTTTCTTCCGGCCGAATTCAAAAAAGATCCTCTGCTTTTGGTTAACACCAAGGTGGCAATCGCCAATCCGCTTTTTGTGTCTTTAGAAACCGAAATCGATCTGTATCGCAATAAATTGAAAATGCCAGAAGAGAAGATTCAGTTCTATCTGCGTGTCGGACGCGAATCGATCGAGGACACGATCGCTTTTTCCAAACGACTGGCGTCGGATTTCCGACAAGCGCACATCGTGGTGCGACCGCATCCGCATGAAAATCACAAAACCTATGAAGGACCTTTGTTGTCGTCGCAAAATCCGAATATCAGCGTGCACCGCGAAGGCTCTGTGACACCTTGGATTTTACAATCTTCGGTCATCCTGCACCGTCATTGCACGACCGCCATCGAAGCGGCGTTGGCTGGGAAACCAGCGATTGCACCGATGTGGGTTCGAACTTCGGCCTTTGCCCCCGACGCGGAAGAGGTCAGCTTTCTGGCTCAAACGCCAGGGGAAATGAACGAGCTGATTCACAGCGCTCTGTCACCGACAGGCTTGGCTCAGACCGCGCGACAAAAATCAAATCTTGAAAAGATCATCGACACCTGGCTGTACCGTATGGATGGCCAAAGCCACGTGCGTGCCGCCAACGCCATTTTGGAAAGCTTCAATCATGGCCAGCAGTTGAACGAAAAAATGGCGGACAGTTTGATTTTCAAAACTTTCGCCAATCGCTCGGGTCTGAAAGGCCAGGCCTACAATGCCTTAAACCTTCTCGGACAAGCCGCGCCTTCGATGCTTTGGAAAATTGAAAATCAGAGAATGCGAAAATGGTCTTCGACGCAAAAGTATTTTACGCCAAAAGATATTCAAAATTGGTCCAACCCTGTTTCCGCTTTGCAAGGCGGAGACTTTGAAATTATTTGGGCGTCGGAAAAAGAGCAATACAAAGCCGGATATCCCGGCCGTGCCGTCTTGATGCGATCAAAATAGCTGTTTTATTTTTTAATCGAGAACACAACCGTGCAAGCGCCTTCGCGGTTCGGCGGCGGTTGATGTTTGAAATAGACCTGATCGACAGAGTCTCCGAAAATTTTCAACAATCCATCAACATTCTGAATGCGTGTTGTGGGATTGGCCACGTACTTGCCCGTCTCCAATTTTTCTTTCACGATATCAGGCGGATAATACGAAACCGCCATTGCGACAAAACCACCGGGCTTTAAGACTCGAACTATTTCTTTGGCTGCGACTTCGGGAGTCTCGCTGTAGGTGATCAACCAACCCATACAGACGGTATCGAATGAGCTGTCGGCATAGGTCATCTTGTGCATGTTTCCCAGATCAATCCATGGCGAATAAGATATCATATCCAATCCGCGAATGCCTTCTGGCGCAAACCCGTATCCGACCAGAAATAACAGTTCAGTTTCAAAACGACAGCCGATCGACAGCGTTTTGCCTTTTTTATTCACGGCTTCAATCACGCTCAATGGGCGGATGAATTTCAGCGGACGATTCGACGTCACACCCCGCTTCAACATATCCGTGCTGTATTTATTAGCGATGACCGAACTGTCATTTTCAAAAACGCGAATGTCACGCTTGATGTAGACAAAGAAAAGAAAGCGAATTTTAAAAACAATGCGATTGATATATTCGGATTGCAGAAGACCGTAAATAAATTGCCTGAGATGTTTCATAGTCCCGAAAGATAAGCATCAATCTTTGGCAAGATCAAAGACTTTGGCTCGACGGCGGACAATATCCCAAAGGCGTTGAAAACCCCTGGTGCCAAAAACCAGAAAAAACGTGATAACCACGGACACCACCACCAGCGCACCTTTCACAAGCATCGAAACGACAGGATGCATCTCGGGAACCTGGCGCCCCAGAACAAAAAAGAGCACATTGACGCCGACAACTTTCAAAGCTGGTGCCCACTCAACGGGGCGCGGGTAAAAATAAGTCGCAAGGCCTATCGCCAGAGATTCGCGAACCAAACCAGCCACTAAAAAAGCAGCAATGGCTCCCCATGTTCCATACACTGGCGCCCAGGTCCAAAGCAGACCAAAGTTGACCAAAAAATTCACCGCATAAATGATCCAATAATACTGAGTCTTCTTCGCAAGATCCAAACCCCGGCCATAAATATTGCCGATGCCATATAAAATAAACCCAGCGACAAATGCAGGAATATAAGGCTCAATCCCGAAAAACTTTGGATTGCCGATCCAGCGAATCAGGTCCGGCGCCAGCAACGAGATTCCCAATGCTGGCACCATCAGCACGATTAAATAGTAAGTCGCCAGCCGTCCCAAAACCTGAGAGGCATCAGCCCGTTCGGACACCATTCTATACACCAGAGGGATCCACGAATTTTTAAGACTTGAGACAAAAAAGTTATACGCCTGTCCAAATTGCCGCCCGATCGAATAAAGTCCCAATTGATCCAGAGGTACAAATTTTTGCAGAAAAAATCGGTCCAAGACTCCGCCCAAGCCTTCTAAAATTGCGGCTGGCGCTGTCGGGAGCGCATAAGCCAAAGCCTCTTTCAGATGCCACCATTTCCATGGGAACCGGATTTCTCGTACGATGAAAATTAAACTGACTATCGAGTAAAAAACCGAGCCGCTCAGCATGCCCCAGAGATAGCCTTGATAGCCCATATGAAGGGGAAAAATAAAAATCAAAATGCCTATGGTCTGAGTCAAAAATTGCCCGATCGACATCATCGAAAACAGTGGCAGTTGTTCACGAATCCGACACAATGAAAAAGGCAAAAGCCCAAAGTTTTGGAAAAAAGCAATCCAGATACCAAAATAGATCAAGTCCATTCCCATATCAGCCGCAAAAAGCTTTCGCACCGATCCGGCAATCAAGGTCAGGAAGATACAAATCACAAGAGAGAAAAAGAAACTAAAGGTCCAAACGGCGGCCAGGTGGCGCGGCCTTTCTTCCGCTTTCCACTCGAAAAAATGCCGTTGAACGCTGCCCGACAGACCAACATCCAAAACCGATGCCAGCAGCTGAATGACGATTTGAGAAAGTGCGACGAGACCGAAATCTTCTGGCGTCAACACTCGCCAGTAAAGAGGCATCACAACCAAAGAGCCCACTCGAACCAAGGCAGAGCCAATGGCATAGACAGTCGCATTCGAGAAAAAACGCAATCCGAGCTGTCTTGTTTTTTGACCTTCTGTCGTGCGAGCTTCTTTCACTGTCACTCTCTATTAGAAAAATTGTATTTTTTAAAAAAGAGAAGAGCGTGCTTTTTTTGCCGAAAGAATTCGTCGAACCGCAAGCACATCGTCCCTCGTTCATGATGAAGTCTGATTTAATAAAAAACTAAGCTCTCTTAAGAGATTCAGAAGATCAAGCCGTTATTTTATGCGCAATGTCGTTACTGCCGCTCGATGGCTTTTGAGCGGGTCCTGCACTAGATTTGTCTGCATGTCTGCTCGAGCACTGACGGCCTTCAAATCCATCTTTTTCCAGGGAAACTTTCACCGCATTTGGCAGATTCTTTTGAAAAGTCGTCTGATTCATCCCATGGCGATTCTTCGCAGCTTTTTGGCACCCGAAATCAAAAGGTTCCGCCGCCAACTGGTGCAAGATCTTGCGCTCAATTCCGAACAATCCAGAATCGCTGCCGAATTGAAGCAACAGGGATTTGCACGCGTCGATTCTCTTTATCAAGCTTCAGACTTTGCCGGCCTGCAAAGCTATCTGAACGAAAAGCTAAAAGATATCGAAGCAAAAAAATCTCAACAGCTGATGACTCATAAAGATTTTTGGGTTCGCTTATCAGACGAAGAATTTTCCAACGGTATGAGCAGCGATCATCCTTTAGTCGCTTTAAGCCTCAAGGAAGATATCCTGAAAGTAGCGTCAGCCTATTTGGGTCAGGCTCCATTCCTGGAATATCTGCTGCTGACTTACTCTCTCCCCAGCAATCAACCTCTTAAAAGCTCTCAGCTATGGCATCAAGATCACGACAATGATCGCATGTTAAAACTTTTTTTCTATCTCAGCGATGTCGAGACCGTCCAGGACGGTCCTTTCACCTTGTTGCCGAAAGAAGCGCGGAATCGGATTCAAAACTCGTTTTTCCCTCGTCATTTGCCGGATGACCAAGTGAATTCTCAGTATCCATTGAGCCAGGCCGTGCAAATCAAGGGACGCAAATTTTCGGCTTTCCTGGTCGATACCAGCATTTGTTACCACATGGGAAGTCGAGTTTCGGCAGGTCATTCAAGACTGATGTCGACGACTTTGTTCGTGACACTTCCGAAAGCCTATTGGGGAGACGTGAAGAATTTTGTCAAGCCAACAGGCCCATTAAGCCCACTGCAGACAGCCGCCGTGAATGGAACTCTCACCAGCTAACATCATTTACCTCGCGATTTTTTAATTCAGTAGAGACTATTGCTTGCGAGCAAGCCAATCCCATTGGCCCCTCAGCTTTTGCGCAAATGAGAGTGACGTTTCAGATAGAAAAACACATTGGCGATCGACACGAATTCCGGAATTGAGGGCCGGGTTTCCCAGTGCCACGCTGGTGCCGCATTTTTGATATCCCAATTCTTTCGCGACTCCAATGAGAGTCTCATTAAAACTTCCATGAGGAAAGCTCATGGTCGTCACTTCACGACCCAAAATATTTTGCAGCTCAAGTTTACTGACTCGCAATTCTTCTTTTGCTTCGGCTAAATCCAGCGTTACCAAGGGTCGGTGAGTTTTGCCGTGAGAGCCAATCGTGACCAAAGGATCTCGAGCCAGCTCCCGAAGCTGAGTCGGATTCAGATATCCTGGCTTATCTTTCGTAAAATCTGAAATCATAAAAATCGTGAATGGAATGCCCATTTGCTTGAGCAAGGGATAGGCCAACAACAAATTATCCGCAAATCCATCATCAAAGGTCACCGAGATTGATTTTCGATCCGGCAACTCCTGCAATTCAAAAGGAACAACTGGCCAATCTTGCTTTTGGATATATTCCATTTGCCGGGCTAGCTTTTCGATGGGAAGGCTATACACATCCTGTGGTCGGCTCGGCCGCTGATAAAGCGAATGGTACATGAGACAGCGATGCTGCGGTGAAGTCTCGGGCGCTTTGAAAAATGACAGTGCCGTCGCCGCTTGATGCTTTAAAAAAAATTTTTCTTTATAGAAAGACACTGTTCAAAAATTCATAGCGAAGGCAGAGTTCCTTTTCAAGGCATAACTTTTGACACAGACAATCGGGATCTGTTAGAAATTTCACAGGAGTTTCCAACACATGAGGGATGTTCGCAAAAAAGTACTCATCACCGGAGCGACGGGTTACCTTGCAGGGCGGCTGAGCTCAAAACTGCAAAATGATTTTGATCTGATTCTGGGCTGCCGGCAGCCCACCAAACTCTCGAGCCTCAAAGCCTTCGAAAATCTGACGTTCGCTCATCTCGACATGGAACAGCCTTCTTCCTTCTCGTCTTCACTTGCGAAGATAGACATCGTCATTCATCTCGCGGCGATGAACCACCAGGACTGCGAAAAGAATCCAGAGCAGGCCCAGCGAATCAATGTCGATCGAACTCAGGATCTGATTGCCGCCGCCATACAGGCGCAAGTAAGTCGATTCCTTTACATGTCAACAATTCACGTTTACGGCACTCCGCTACCAGCTTTGATTAATGAAAATACAATTCCGCATCCAAAATCAATTTACGCCAAAACTCATTTCGATGCCGAACAAAAACTATTGCAGGCTCATGACACGGGAAAAATTCAGGCCCTGATCATTCGTTTGGCGAATGCGATGGGCGCGCCAGCGCACCCAGAAATTCATGCATGGGGTCTTTTGGTCAATGATCTGTGTAGGCAAGCGACTCAAAACCGAAAGATGACCCTGAATTCATCCGGAAATCAGGAAAGAAATTTCGTCTCGATTTCATTCCTGACTCATGCGGTTCAAGAACTTCTCAAGCAGCCGCAACTTATTGGTCCAAATCCGGTTTTCAATGTCGGCGGCCCTCAAAATTTCACGATTTGGGAAGTTGCCAAAATGATTCAAAGCAGATGCTCATCCGTCTTGGGATACACTCCCGAATTGACAAGACCTCTGGATAAAAACGATGATCAAAAATCCCAAGGTCATTTCGAATACGATATCAGAAAGATCGAAAGCATTGCCGGCACGGATTCGCTGCTGGAAATTGAACGAGAAATCGACCAAACATTGATCTTTTGTAAAGAGACTGTATCTTAGATTTTACATCATGAAAGATTCTGGCCTGTATCCTCATTGTAAACGCCTTTTCGACATCTTATTGGCTGCAATTATTTTGCTTTGCGCACTCCCCGTCCTGCTGGTGTTGTATGTTCTGTGTAAGCTGACAGACAAAGGACCCTTTTTATATTGGTCCAAGCGGGTCGGCATTCATTCAAGCCTTTTTTTAATGCCTAAAATTCGCACGATGAAATTAGATACACCGCAAGTGGCAACTCATTTACTTTCAGATGGTCGTAGCTATCTGACACCTATGGGATCCTTTTTGCGCAAATCCAGCCTGGACGAGCTGCCACAGCTTTTGTCTATTTTGAAGGGCGATATGAGCTTTGTCGGCCCTAGGCCCGCTCTGTTTAATCAAGACGATTTAATGGTCTTGCGACGTGCCGCTGGAGTGGACGCATTGATTCCCGGATTAACCGGCTGGGCGCAAATCAACGGGCGGGATGAGCTCAGTCTTGCCGTCAAAGTTCGCTTCGAAAAAGAATATCTTGAACGTCGCAGTTTTATTTTTGACTGCAAAATCATCGTCGGAACTTTTATCAAAGTTCTGAAACATGAAAGCGTCACTCACTAAGCATGAAAGAACTAGTGAACTTTTTCTGGAATATTTTCGGTGGGCTCGCCATTTTTGTATTCAGGCACTAAGCATTTAATTGCTTCCTTGATTGAGTCCACGGTCGAATGCTCAGGCAAGGTCATCAAGAAATCTAGATTCATCTTAAAATCTTTTTGCGGTTGTGGAACCTTAGCAATTTTCACCATCGGATGCGTGGTTGGCAAAATCGTTTCGCCAGAGTGAAATAGCTCTTCAAAAAGTTTTTCGCCAGGTCGCAAACCGGTGTACTCGATATGCATATCGACGTTCGGTTTATAACCAGCCAACGAAATCATCTCCATCGCCAGGTCCGTGATTCGGGTGGGCTCACCCATATTCAAAACCATCACTTCGGATGCGCCACCTAAGGCTCCGGCCTGAATCACCAGCTGTGTCGCTTCGGATATCGACATAAAATAACGTCGCATTTCCGGATGAGTCACGGTCACCGGGCCACCCCGCTCGATCTGCTTTTTAAACAACGGAATCACGCTGCCGCTGCTGCCAAGCACATTACCGAATCGAACGATGGTAAATTTGGTCGTCGCCTCATTCATCGACATGCAGATCAGCTCCGCAATGCGCTTCGATGCACCCATGATATTGGTAGGATTGATGGCCTTATCCGTGGAGACCAAGACAAAACGATCCACGCGAAATTTGGTCGCCAGTGTCGCCACATTGTACGTGCCAAGCACGTTGGTGCGAATGGCTTCGATCGGATTTTCTTCCATGATTGGAACATGCTTGTAAGCGGCCGCATGAAACACCACTTCGGGACGATACATATCAAAGACGTGCGCAAGCCTTTTTACATTGCGAACATCCCCAATGACGGCCTGAATGCGCACATCCGGGAATTGTTCTTTCAGCATCATTTCAAGCTCATAAAGAAACAGCTCGGTGAGCTCAAAAAGCACAATCAGTTTTGGCTGAAATTTTGCAACCTGCTTGCACATTTCAGAACCGATAGAGCCACCAGCGCCGGTGATCATGACAACTTTGTCCTTCAACATGGCGCTCATTTTGTGCATATCCAAATTGTGCACTTTACGACCCAGCAGATCTTCAGGCTCGATATTTCGAAGCGCATTGACCGCCAATTTGCCATCCAAAACATCAGTCATTTTAGGCAGAATTTTCAGCTCGATGTCTTTGTTCAAATCACGACAAATGTTGGTGATTTGCCGGACCTGCTCGGTGCTGGCTGATGGCATGGCGATAATCAGGTGCTCAACATCATGGTCCGAAATCAACTCGGGCAAACGTTGAATGGGGCCAAAGATATTGACGCCATGAATGGACTTGCCAATTTTTTTTGTCGAGTCATCGACGAATCCGAGAACCTCTAAAGGCAAATTGGCGTTCAAAGATATCTCACGCAGCAAGCGTTCGCCGGCAACCCCAGCACCGATGATAAAAGTGCGCTTATGAGTCTGCCGCGTCAGCTGTTTGATTTTTTGGATCGCACTGTCTTTCATAATTCGATAGACCAGACGACCAAAATTCAAACCAAAAATTAAAAGAAACCAATCAACAACAAAAGTCGCGCGACGAATATTTTCAAAGTGTCCGTAAAAATAAATAGCGAGATAAGACATCGGAACCGCAATGCAGACCCCGCTTGTCACTCGAATCAAATCAGGAATGCTAGAAAAACGCAGGATCGCCTTATACAGACCCATTAAAGAGAAGACGGTAAACTGAACGACAACGATCAAACCCAGCAACTGGGCCGCATTGACCAATGAGCCAAAAGGAGCCGGATGAATTTCGCCATACAAAAAGGCCACTGAACAATAAAATGCAATTAGGATCACAGCAATGTCGTAAACTTTAACTAAGACATTGCGGAGAGAAATATGCCTCATCAACCGCTTCCTCATATGAGCTGTAGAGACTAACAAAATTCAGAGGGTGAAGAAAATTGATTCTGAAATATTATGATAAATATTCGCCCGTTGACGTGTTGCATCTAACAAGAATGCGCCTAAGACCAGCGGTAAGGAATCAGCTCGGTTTGCAGGGGCAAAGTTTCGCTTTCGGCGGGAGAATGCGGTGCCGTTGCACAATTGCACATGATGGCATGAGTTTCAGAAATGGCCTTGAAAGCATACCAAATATTGGGCGGTACCTGCACCAGCTGGTAATTGTTCGAGCCAAAATCAATGGTTTGAACTTGACCAAAAGTTTTCGAGTCCTTGCGTGGATCAAACAAAACCAAGCGCACTTTTCCCTCGGGAACCGCCAGATTTTGATGAATTTCTTTGTGAAGCTTCCAGCCTTTGACCACACCCGGATGAATCAAAGAAAAATAAACTTCACCAAACTTTTGAAAATGAGGCAGATCAGCACGCAGCATGTGCATGACGGCACCACGATCATCCTCGATTTTTTTTAAAGGAATCAGTTGGACACCTTGCAAATTGCCTTCAGTGAGCACGACCACTCCACGAGATTTGGCGCTGTTCTGCAAGCTTGGTATATTCATTGATCTGTTTCAAGGTGAATTCACGCACCGCCTGGGGAGATTGAATCCAGCCTTGATACCAAGATGCTGTCATTGCCACCGTTTCTTCAAAAGTCAAAGTCGCGGACCAGCTCAACTCATGCTGGGCCTTGTCGCAGCACAACTTAAGAAGCGAAGCTTCTTTGGGCTTTAGCGCATGGGATTCATCATAGGCAACTGTCGCCTGAGACCAATGCTTTTTCATTTCATCAATCAAAGCACCAACCTCTTTGTTGACCTCTGACTTGGGGCCAAAATTAAAAGCCTCGCCATTCACTTCGGAATCGGGATCTAGCAAAGCGGCCGCCAAAGACAGATATCCACTCAAAGGCTCCAGCACATGCTGCCAAGGACGAGTGGACTTTGGATTGCGAATCGGAACCGCCTTTTGCTGCGTCCAAGCCCGGATGCAATCCGGAACAATGCGATTCAGAGACCAATCGCCGCCACCAATCACATTTCCAGCACGAGCCGATGCGATTTTCAAATGAGGAATGTGCTGCAAATAGGTACGGAAATAAGATGAAAATGCAATCTCAGCGCAAGCCTTCGAGGCGCTGTACGGATCTTTGCCACCCAGGCGATCCGTTTCCCGGTAGCCGTATTCCCATTCGACATTCTCATAACATTTATCACTGGTGACAATCACCACGGACTTCAGCGACGGCGTCTGTCGAATGGCTTCAAGAACATTGACCGTACCAATACCGTTAGTCAGAAAGGCATCCTGGGGATTTTCCAAACAATCGCTGACGATGGCATTGGCACCCATGTGAAAAAGAACATCGGGTTCGACCTTTTTCAGAAAGCTCTTAAGCTCAGGATAATTTAAAATATTGCCGCGAAAATCTTCAGAGGATTTCTTCACATCGGCCAATTCAAAATGCGAAGGGGTGGTCGGAACATCTTTCGAGTATCCGTACACCTTTGCGCCCAGGAGTTCGAGCCACAAAGTCAGCCAAGTCCCCTTGAAGCCCGTATGACCGATAACAACAACTTTTTTGTTTTTAAATTTATTCTGAAAATGCATCTTAGGCCCAGGGTGCTTGGTTGTCGTTCCAGATTTTATTCAAATACATTTTGTCACGCAATGTATCCATACACTGCCAGAAACCTTCATGCTTGAAACCCATCAGTTGACCATCTTCGGCCAGTTTTTCCATCGGAGCGCGCTCAAGGTGGGTGTCATCGCCGTCAGTCAGGTAATCGAAAATCTCGGGTTCAAAAACAAAAAAACCACCGTTGATCCAACCATCTTGGGTCTGCGGTTTTTCTTTAAACGAAGTCACTTGGCTGCCTTCGAATTCAATAACACCAAATCGCGATGGCGGCCGCACTGCCGTGAAGGTCGCGATCTTGCCATGTGATTTGTGAAACTTAACAAGCTCGGTGATGTTCACATCGGATACTCCGTCACCGTAGGTCAGCATAAACGTTTCTTTATCAAGATGGGATTTCAAACGACCCAAACGGCCACCGGTCATCGAATTCAGCCCAGTCTCAATCAAATTGATATCCCAATTTTTAGGAGCCTCTTTCAAATACTCAACGGAACCATTGCGCAAATTGATACGCAAATCGTTGCTGAGAGCGTAGAAATTCAGGAAATATTCTTTGATCACTTCCGCTTTAAAGCCCAACGCCAGAATAAATTCGTTATAATCATGACGACTGTAAATGTTCATGATGTGCTGGAGAATGGGCGTTTCGCCAATTCGGACCATAGGTTTCGGAACAAGATTGGTTTCTTCACTGAGGCGGGTTCCGAGCCCACCGCACAATAACACTGTTTTCATAAGAGAGTTTTATGATTGTTGCCCAGGGCGCGCAAGCGCAAACCAGCAGGCCTGCTAGCACACAGCGTTGCCCAAGAGCCATCTGATGTCATTTGCAGTTGCAATTTGCACTCGAGAAGTTACAAAACACTATGGCAAAAATCATCTGGCTGACGGGCATATCGGGCGCGGGCAAAACCACCTTGGGCGAGCTTTTGCTTGCAGATCTTAAACAAGCAAATCTGCAGGCCGTTCTTCTGGATGGAGATGTCGTACGTGATTTTTTTGAGCACGATTTAGGATACGAAAGAAAAGATCGCATTCAAAATGTGAAACGAATCGCTTTTGCGGCACACCTCTTATCGCAAAATGGGATCACCGTGATCGTTGCCAACATTGCTCCATTTGTCGAAGTTCGTGATTTTGTACGTCGTAAATTAGGCGCCAGTTACATTCAAATTTATTTGCGTTCTTCACTTGAAACTGTCAGCCGGCGGGATGTGAAAGGCCACTATCAAAAAAATAAAGCGGGTCAACTGAGTCATGTTATTGGCGTTGACGATGCTTACGAGGTCCCCCGCAATCCGGATTTAGTGGTTGATACAGAAAACATCCCCGTTCACCAGTCTCATCAAACAATCTTCAGCTATTTATCAAAAAAATTAGAATTGAATTAGGCAGGTACTCCAATGATGAATGAATTCACGCTGATCGTAACCGTAGGGCCCACCCTTTTAAACCATGACAAGCTGACGCAGATTAATGCTCTGGGATCTTGTATTTATCGCATCAACGGCGCCCATGCCGATGCGGCCAATGCCCGTCATATCATCAAAACCATTCGCTCAATTTTGCCCAATGCACGCATCATGATCGATTTACCTGGCAACAAGGTTCGCACCGCTAATCTTTTGGAACCGATTCGCCTCAAGAATGGCGAGGTTTTCTCCCTGCATAGATTCAATTTGAATTTTCAGGATTTTTATAAATACCTGCAGCCTGATGATGTCATTCTGGCCAATGATTCAATTTATAAACTGACCGTCGAAAAAATTGAAAATGAAGTGATCTCCCTGCGTTCCCACTCGGATGGGCTGTTGCAAACCAACAAAGGATTGCACGCCTTGGGTGTGAATGAAAAATTGCCTTTTCTATTTGCCAGGGATCTGAGCCTGATCGACACCGCGATTGAGGAAGAAATTTCCTTTCTGTCTTTGTCCTTTGTGCGAAATACCGCCGACATCAGAGAGGCCAAAGCGATCCTGGAAAAAAAGAACGCCAAACATCTTGAGATCATCGCCAAGGTTGAAACCAGATCAGCGGTGGAAAACCTAGGCTCTATTTTATTTGAAGTCGACATGATCAATGTGGACCGCGGCGATCTGTCCAGCGATATCGGCATGTTGAAGCTGCCGCGAATTCAAGATCGAATTATTGATTCTGCCATACGCGCCAAAAAGAATGTTTTTCTGGCCACGCAGTTTTTGAAAAGTATGGAAAAAAATCCTGTTCCTTATATTGCCGAGCTTGTTGATCTGCACAAGACGATCAAAAGTGGAATCACTGGAATCCAGCTATCGGAAGAAACTGCGGTGGGAGAATATCCAGAAAAGTGCGTACAGCTGGTTTTTGATTGCTTGAAAAACACCTACGATATTTAAAGCGATTTTATGAATATCGGAATTTACCTCGAGCAATATCAATCCGGAGGCGTCGACACACATCTGATCAGCCTTTTAAGCTCGTGGCCCGCCAAGGACGACCGTTTCGTCCTGTTCACCAATGCAGACAATGAGGGTTTGATAACTTACGGCGATCGCTATCGTAGCCTGGGCGTCGACATCTGTCTGTTTTCATCACGGTCTTATACCTCGACTTTAGGCAAAGTCATGAGCTGGCCCTTGGGGCGGTTCATGCGCTATTTTCTTTTTCCGTTGTTGCCCTTCTTTTTTTTCATTCAATATCTTCAAGCATTGAAACTCTTGAAAAGTCGCCAGATCGATTTTTTAGTTTCCGACAATGGGGCCTATCCCGGCGCTTGGGGAGCCTTGGCTGCTATTCTTGCGGCAAAACAATCCAACATCAAAAACCTGCTGATCGTGCATCACAACGCAACTCCGTATCAGTTTTTAAGAACGGCATTTGAAACATTTGTGGATCGATCCGTTGCGCGCGCAACAACCATCGTGACGGTTTCTCATGCAACCAAGCAAACCATCTTGAATCAACGTCACGCCATTCAACAAGACGACAAGCTAATGGTTATTCACAACGGCACGGATCTCGAAACCAAGGTTGATCCCTGTGGTCCTTTAGAAGAATTTCGCACTCAACATCCGACAAAAAAGATTATCGGAATCGTTGGCCGGGTCGAGGCCTATAAAGGCCACGAGGACCTAATTTTAGCTTTACCACAAATTCCCCCTGCCCTTCGGGACCAGTTGGAGATTGTTTTTATCGGATCTTCTAGCGAAGCCGAACAAAATCGTCTCAACGTCATCTCCAAGCAATTGGGTGTTGAAAAGCAAATTCATTTTTTAGGTTATCTCCCTGGAAACGCGAAAAGCCTGATTGTAAATTTAGATTTACTTTTGGTCCTGACCCGGGATTTTGAAGGTTTTGGACTGACGCTAATCGAAGCCATGGGTGTTCGGGTCCCCACACTTTCAACCAACGTAGGTGCCATTCCCGAGTTTATTGAACACGAAATCAATGGATATTTGATCCCTCCGCAGGCACCAGCGGAAATTGCAAGAGCCTTAATCGATTTCATACAAAGACAAGCTGTATGGAAAGAACGCGCGATAGCAGCTCAGCAAAACATAGACAAATTTTCTGACCAGCAGATGGCTCGTAAATATCATCTTTTGGTTAATAATATTTGCCACTCGTAAAGCGAGCATTGCGAATATAGAGACCCATCAAAAAATGGATTCTTTTAAAATAATAAAACCAATTCATGGCATAGCGAGAAAATCCGGCTTTACGAATTTGCGTCGGGATCAAATAAGGGATCTCGAAACTCAAAGGCATCAAGATTAGCAGCGGAACCAAAATCCATAAAATCGGCGCTGTTTCTTTGCTCGTATATCCATAATGGAACCGCATCTGGCGAGTGAAGTAGTTAATCAAAATTAAATCTCGCCAAGAAATTTTACTTTCCCAGCCATTGCGCAAAATATCCCGAGAATTCGGATCTTTGGATTTTGTTTGTGACAGCCGGTCTCCGTACCATAACAGACCACCCCAAGTGGAATGGGTCATGCAAGTATCATATTGAATACCCAAATCCGCACATATCTTTTTGTGAATTTCCAAACGATCCAAAGTCTCAATTTTAATCGCGACTACATTCGCGGTTTTCGGTGTGTACCTGTCGGTATCCAGAAAAATCGATTTCAGATAATCCAGGATTAAAAAATTCCCAGCCGATCGCGGATAATATTTCGAGTAATTCGTGATGCTAGACTGGAGGTTGGCTCTGGGATCTCTGGTCATCAAGATCAGCTGCGCCTCAGGAAAATCTTTGAGAAAGAATTCACACTCATCTTCAACGTGGGGGTGGTGCAAAAAAACTTTTAAAGTGCGCCAATCCCGCCCCAAACAAAGATGATAGGCTAAGCTAGTGGCCAGCAGAGCATTTCGCGAATTGAATTCAGTCAGATTTAAATAATCGATAACATATTTTTTGAACTGCTCGAGTTCCAAATCCAGTGACTGATCGCGATTCGGCCCCATCTGATCCTTACGCTCTTGCAGATCATAGCGAGACTTGAGCTTCTCGATAAAATGGCCCACGAACTCGTCAGCGAAATCGACCAGATCGACCCTCTCGACTTTGTTACAAAGAGATTTTTGCCAAAAGTCATAGAACAGAAAAAATCCATTGAAGGTTAAAACCTCGGGATGGCCATCGAATAGACTCTGCAAAAAATCGCTGCCCGAACGGCCGTTGGCCAGAATTCCGCAGGTGCGCAAATTTGAAATTCGCTGGACCATTTCTTTATTGATTTGCATGAGCGGCCCTTCTTTTTTCAATTCGCTTTGCAGGGACTCCACCATACAGACCACCTGGTTCAGCGGTACCAGCCACGACCGCACCGGCGGCAATCACACCGCCGCTACAGACCCGTGAATTTGGCAAAAGAATCACTCCCGACCCGATCCAGACTCCACTTTCGACGATGACGGGAAACATTTCAGTCCGCATCCCATCAGACACGATGTGATTTGTGTTTTCGACTTTAAGCCATGGACCAATTTGACAAGCATTTCCGATCTGAACGGGGCCATTGCCTTCGATATATGCAAATTTATTGATGAACACACCGGATCCAATTTGCAGGTTTTTCAAATTCACGCAATAGAATGGAGATCGAATGTAGCAGCTTAGCAAGGGCACCCTGGCCCCACCGCATCTTAGCATCATATTTCGCAAAGGCATCAGCAGATAAAAATCCGGAATCAAATTAAAAATAAATAGCACCATGCGCGTTCGCAAAAGACGCCAATCATTTCTCGCGCCTTCTTTTAAAAATGAGGTGCCAGCTTGCCACATCTTGCTCATACATTTTCCTGACTCAAGCATCGCGAAATTGCGGCCTCGAAAAAGTCAAAAGCTTGCTCGCGAGTTTGCAATTTCGTCATATAAATAAAATCATCAATCGATCGCCCTGGCTTAAATATTCTTCTCTTTTTAATGTTCTCGGCAAGCTCGTCGGAACTCTTGGCGACGTAGATAATGTCCAGATAAGGAGAATTTTCAAAAGATCCCAGCAATGCCTCTTCAGGATGATAGGTGTAATAGTCTTTTCCCATCAGCAGAGCTTCGATGGTTGCACTGGAGATCGGACCGACGATCAGATCATAATTAACGGCGAGCTTCGGAAAGTCCGTATAACCAAAATACACCGGTATCTTGGTTTCATTGTGATAGATTTCTTGGCCTTTAATAAACATAGCCTTCAGCTGCGCTTCAATTCGCGCTTTGATCGCCAGTGACCTAAAACCCAGGGCCTGGCAGCAATCAATGACTTCAGTTAAAGACCTTGTCACAAAATCGACCTTTGAAATATCGCTATAGTCGACGGGCAGAATCAATACGCTTTGATATTTCAGATCGGATGTCAATATCCCATTCTTTTTGAAAAACTTTTGAAAATAAGGAAATGACGAAACAAATATATTTTCCATCGCAAATCCTTTGGCCTGGTATTTTGCGCGGTGAAATTCTGAAAAGACAAATGCCGAATCGTAAATTTTATTTTTTCCAGAGTAAAACGATTTCGGCAGCAAAGGATAGGTCAATCCATGGGGCATGATGGCCGTCGCAACTCCCAGATGACGGGCGGCCTGGGCCAGAGACAAATTTGTTTCGTGACTTTCAGCCGACAGCACAACCAAATCGGGTTTGATTCGGTCCAACTGAGCCTTGCAGCTATGGTAGTAGGCTAATAATCCAGCAAACGAAGGCACCAAGTAGCTTTTAATAACAAAGTCTAAAATAGCTTGGGATAGGTATTTTGGAGCCACCTTCCCACGATCAAATTCCAGCAACAGTTTAGCAATCTTCCTTTTATAAAAAAACTGGAGCGGATTCATAAAAATAAACATGTCCGCCTTGAAACTGATCGAACTTCGGGTCAGTGGAAAAATAAATTGAAGGCTCTCCGGTACTGCTTTGATCCGTACACGACTGTTCACCCAATCGTCAATTTTTCCTGCGCTAACCATGACCACACGCTTGCGAGTTTTGAAAAAACCAAATAGGAGCTGCCCCAGAAAGACGTATATATTTCTAAGAAGAAATTTCAAGTTTTTGCTGAATTCAAAATAGACTTTCATCCCCGCTGACTTAAATACAATTGTAGGCGTCGGAACAAAACTTGACTCCGTATCCCGCAGGTCCAATTTCTTCAATTGCAAACGATTCACGACTTCGCTCTGAATAACTGCATCCAGAAAAGGATCGGGGGTCGCGGTTAAATAAATAGTTTCGAATTCGCTGATAAGCCGTCGAACCAGACGCTGGGACTTCAAGGCCAGGCACAAAATATGGTAGAGATAGGCACAATAACACCGACCCAAAGAGATCCCATCGATTTGGGTTAGGTCCTTTCCGGTAGAATCTAAATACCAAGTTTCTAATATTTCAGATGCCTGCTGATCGATGACTTTCAAATCCTGTGGAGAGAGATGACTGTCCAGATAGAAAAAAGTTTTGACGGGCAAGTCTCGCAAATCCGCCGAGCTCACATCGGCCGTTAGAAAGCAGACCTCAGATTTCTCAACCAGCGCTGGATCCAAACGATGAATTTGCACAAGTTCTCGGGACGAGTGGATCAGAAGGACAGAGGCCTTCATGAATGGGCCTTGTCCATCTTGAAAATTTCGTCGGCTTCTTCGACCGTTGTCATGCGATGGGCGATGATGATAACGGTCATGTCCCGACGGTTTTTCAATTCGTGAATGGTCTGTTTGATAAAATCTTCAGACTGCGAATCCAAGGCGCTCGTGGCTTCGTCCAAGATCAACAAACGCGGTTTTTTGATCAAAGCTCGAGCGAGAGCAATCCTTTGTTTCTGGCCTCCCGATAACTTCGACCCACGATCACCCACGACGGTATCGTAGCCATGCTCAAGCTTTTTGATAAAATCGTGGGCATGAGCCATTTGACAAGCCTGCTCCACATCCTGATCGCTGGCACCTGGGGCCCCTAACAAAATATTGTTTCGGATTGTATCGTGAAACAAAAAGGTCTCCTGCGAAACATAGGAAACCTGTTGGCGCCAATCATTCAATGACAGTTCCCGCAAAGCAACGCCATCGATTTCGATAGAGCCTGACTGAATCTCATAAAGGCGTAAAATCAAATCAACCAAAGTTGTTTTACCGCCACCGGAGGGCCCAATAATCGCTAGAGTTTTGCCAAATGGGATCTTCCAACTAATGTTTTCCAGCAATGGCAGCGCGGCCGAATGACGATACTGAATATTTTTAAGTTCGATTGAATTTTGAAAGATAACTTTTTTATCTCCACCCAAATCTTCATGTTCTTGAACACATTGTTTTTCGATGCTCTCGAGAGTCTCTAGCGCAGACAGGTTGGCATTAATATCGTTTTTGATTCCTGCCAGACTAGTCAAAGTCGGCAAGAGACGAACAAATGCCAGCAGGAACACGATCAGCTCAGGAAAGCTGATCGACAAGGAAACGCTCATGTAAAGAAGGATCGAAAGAACTAAAACCCCGATTGGATGAGAAAAGATTGCTGCCAAATTCGAGTTGAAAGCCATCATTGCCCAATTGTCTCGAAAACTGCGCGATAACGTTTCGAATTTTTTCACGCTTTCATCGGCAAAGGCGCTGGCTTTGATGTATTTGATCCCAGCTAACGTTTCATTGATCAGACTTTGAATTTCTTCGTTCAGATAGCTCCAGCGCGCTCCATATTTTGTGGCCTTTAGATTGATAATTCTCAGTGGTGCGAGACAAATCAAACCGACAGCACCCGCCAATATTGCAAGCTTCGCCGAAATCTTCAGCGCAATGGCTAAATACAGAAGCACCGTGATGAATGACGAAATCCAGCTCGCGACCTGAACAAAGACATTTGAGGTCCGCGCAATTTCAATCGTCAGCCCATTGATAAATCTGCCCTGCTTTTCACGATGGAAAAGCGAAATTCTGGAGCCTATCAAGTGCGAGAAAAGACGGTCTTGAACCATGTTCATATAATCGGATGCGATTTGTGTGGAAAAATATTTTGCCAGCATCGCAATCAACGTCTTGCCAACAAAAGCGACATTCAAAAGAATTAGAATGTTCATCAAGTTGGGTTCGACGCCCAACCAGGATACCGCCTGATCAACATATTGTCCGATACTGGAGGTCGTAGTGTCTTGATGAATGATTTTTTGAAAAACGGGAAGAACCAATGATATTCCAAACCCTTCTAGGATGTTGGAAACAAGAATCAGGACGACCAACAAAGCGATCTTTCTTTCCTGATTTTTGGCAATTTTTTTAGTCAGCAAAAGCATCCGGTCAACTGTCTTTCTTAAAATGTCTCTTCAAGCGAAACAAGGTAGCTATCAAATCGAGCCGCGTGCTGCGGAGGCAGAGCTTTACCTGAATGGCTGCTATCAAAAAAAATCAACTCGACGTGCGGGCAATCCGTGGCCATAACTTGCAAGTTCACAGGCTCATTTTCGAAAAAATAAGCATGCGAATAATCCTTTTGCTTTGCGTGCAAAAACCAATCGGCCTTAAATCTGGCGTCATTTAAACCTTTTTCTTTTTTTAGAAGCAGCTGTGCACGCTCTTGGGCCACCGGAAAATTCCAGCGTTTGAGCGTCTTCAACGACCCTTCACCCATACGCGGGATATCTCGCCCCGTCAGGTAGACGACATCCGCACCAGCCTGCCAAATTTTTTGCACGAACTCGACTGCCCCATCATAAGGGCGATCATATTCGAGATATTCGTTCGAAAAATATTTCTCATACCAAAAGTCATGCAACAGATCGTACAACTCGGCGGAATCTTCTTGCCCCAGTAGACCAACCCTCTCCAAAGGACCATCAATGGCCCAGTCCGTCTTTGAGAAGCGAACTTCTTTCAGTTTTTCAAGGTGATGTGAAAACTGCGCATGTGTTTGTGGCAGGCTCGTAAAATCCTGAATCACTTTTTGATGTCGGTGGCTGACATCAAAAAGGGTTGCATCCAGATCGAAAGCAAGCAAACAGGACATTCCAGATTTTTGAATAGATCGCACGTGACGATAGATTCGCTGAAGCAACCGAGCATTTTCTGACATAGAGAATCATCCTTGCCAATGCAGCCCTTGCTTGTAAAGGCTTTTCTGGGGTCTAACACGTCGAAGTACCTAAAATGGCTCGATATTTCTTTCCAAATTCACTCCAGGCCCATAGGATAAATGTCTCTTGGCAAGCTGAGAAAATGGATATGGCATATGGATATCAAATTCAACACAGAAAATAGCAGCGGTTTCTGGCGTGGCTGGAATTCATACAACGACGAGCATGCTTCGAGCTTTCGATATCTTGAAAACTTCGTTCAGTACATGAAGCTTTATAGCCCCTATCTGATCAAGGACCTCAGCTTCCTGGTTCTGGAAAATGGTCGCACCACTGGAATCTGTTTTTTACCTATTGAAGAAATCAATGGTATCAAAAGCATCACTCTTGGAGGTGGTTTTACTGTTGGACCGACGTCAGCAAATTTGAAAACCGAAAAGCTGATCTTTCAAAAAATCGAGGAGATCGCAGCACAAGAAAATATCCAAATGATCAAATTTTATTCCGAGCCCTTGGTCGACGTGCAAACAGATAACTACAATAAATTTCGTCGTTATGGATATCTCGATGCCTCGTCGACAGATCAAATTCTGTGTCTGAAGCCCGAAGTTGCCCAGCTCTGGACCAATTTGCGCAAAAGCTACAAGGCCATGATTAATAGCACTTTGAAAAATCCTGATTTTCAAATGGTCTTTATTGATCAAAACAACGCTGATTATTCGGTCAATGAAAACTACCGCTTGACCCATATCAAGGCCGCCGGACGCGAGACCAGGCCCAAATCATCTTTCGATGCGCAGTTTGAAATGCTCAAAAATGGTCACGGCTTAATTGCAGGCTTAAAATATAAAAACCGATTTATCGCTTTCAATTATTTCTTATTCCATAAGAAAACCGCAGTTTATTTTAGCTCGGCTGATGATCCCGAATATGCTGAACAAAAATTTGCATACAATCACGTAACCCTATGGTCTTCATTTGAACGATTGAAGAGCCTGGGCTGCGACTATCTCCAAATGAGCCCGCCAGCCTCATCTCACAGGGTGGAAAGTTTTTTGGACTATTCAGATTCCAAGCAATTGGACATTTCATTTTTCAAAAGAGGCATGGGCGCTGAGCAAAAACCTTTTAATCGAGGTATCCGATACTATAACCGTGATCTATTTCTAAAGGATCTCGAGCAGTTTAAAGAAAAGGTTCTGGAAAATCATTTCGGGATGGATCCGAAAACTTAAATCTTTTCGTCGATCAAATCCCCTGCCGAATATGCTTTTTGGGCTTTGCTATTGAGAACTTGATTCCACAGCATTGGACTCATCCCTGTTCCTGGCCGCGAGCAAGTCATATTCCCGCTTGTCAAAAGATCGCCTGGCTGGATATCGGTTTTCGCGACGATGGATTTGCGAACAATCCCGCGATTTTTCAACTCGCTCTGGGTCGCCTTCTTTTCCGATACCCCTAAAGCAACTTCAATATTTCGGATGGCCTCAACCATCGCCTTCAACTCAACGGGCTCCAAAGAAGCTTTGTGATCTGGCCCTGGCAATTCACGATTTAAGGTGAAATGTTTTTCGATCACCGAGGCACCCAAAGCCACTGCCGCGATGGATACTTCGATTCCCATGGTGTGGTCCGAATAACCCACCTGCACGCCCAAGTCTTTACCCATTTGAACCATGGCTCGTAAATTGACATCCGACATCGGCGTTGGATATTCGGTATTGCAATGTAATACGCTTAACTTGTTCTTGGTAAGCCCAGCTTCGCACAAGGCATTCACTGCTGCTTCGACCTCGAGAATGTCAGCCATTCCAGTCGATAAGATCACCGGATCATTTTGTTGAGCGATAATTTTTAAATAAGGTAAATTTGTAATTTCCCCACTGGGAATTTTCCAAAGGCCCATTTTCAATCCGCGCAGAAACTCAAGACTTTCCAAATCAAATGCCGTCGATAGAAATCGAATGTTTCTCGTTTTACAGTGCTCAATGACTGCAAAATGATCTTCAAAGCTCAGTTCCAATTTTTTTAACATTTCAAATTGGGATTCTTCTTGTCCAATATTTTTTTTTTGGTAATCCGCCATTTTGGCTGTTTTGGTTGTAAGGTTCTCAGACTTAAACGTCTGGAATTTAACAATATCTGCGCCAGCGGCGGCTGCGATATCAACCAATTGCAGAGCTCTTTCCAGACTTCCATTATGGTTGACTCCAGCCTCGGCAATAATCAAAGTTTTCGAATTCTTCATTGATGAAATTTTCCTGCTCCTAAAATAGTTCGTGCTGGAGCATGAAAGGTCTCGCGCAACACAGCATTACTTCCAACAAAACTGCCTTCACCTAGCTCACATCCACCGTTCATAATCGCACCAGTTGAAATATGGCAATGAGCAGAAATCTGAGAGTCATGTTCAATTAGCGCTTTTGTATTGATAATACAGTTTTCACCAATTCTTACATTAGCATTGACCAAAGCATCGTGCATGATGATGCATCCTTCTGCAATTTGCGCGTGTGAAGATACATAGGCCCTTGGCGAAATCACGGTCGCGATTTGAGCTCCCAGTTCTTTCAGCAGAGCAAATTTTCGCATTCGTAAATCTGGACTTTTAATTTGCCCTAGTGTGATCAGAAAAAAACGGTCCGGCTCTATCGCGATTTTGATTTCTTCATCCGTTCCCAAAACCGGATAACCTAAAATTCGGCTGCCAACTTTATTGGACAGATCAAAAATTCCACCTATTTCAAATTTTCCCGTCTGTTCAATCACGTCGATACAAGATATGCAGTGACCGCCACCGCCTACAAGAAATAATTGCTTCTTCATATTAATCTCACGCTACTGGGAATATTAACCAGACGTTGAACAATATTTTCAGCAACCGACAAGTCCGTCCGCTGACAATCCCGGTACATTGGAAGACTTGGCATCAGCTGCCAAGCTGGTCGCGACATCACGCCACTTTGATTGCTGACTTCTAAGAACAGATCGCGCTCTTTTTGATTTTTAAGAAATAAAGCATTCAGCCAATAATTGGACCGAGCGCCTTTGGGCTCGACTAAAAATTCCATGCCCTTTTTCTCGAAAAATTCCTGATAGGCTTTCGCCGTTGCCCTTTTGTCAGCGACAAACTCATCTAATTTTTCGAGCTGCGCTAGGATCAAAGCCGCGTTCAAATTCGGCATGCGATAATTAAATCCCATTTCATCGTGTTCAAATTCCCAAGGGTGCGGAAGTTTTGCTGTCGTTGTCAGATGCTTGGCTCTCTTTCCCAATGCTTCGTCGCGGGTCACGATCATACCGCCGCCGCCAGAAGTGATGATCTTATTGCCGTTGAAGCTGAAAACGCCCACTTTACCGAAAAGACCCGTATGTGAACCTTGCCATAGACTGCCTAAAGATTCTGCGGCGTCTTCCAAAACAGGAATCTGGTATTTGTCGCAAATAGCCACGATTTGATCAATTTTGACGGGATGACCAAACACATGCATGGGCACGCAAGCGCGAATCATTCGGCCCGTTTTATGATTGCGACAGTGCCCGCCTTCGACGATCGCATGGCTGGATAAAAATTCCTCTAAGCTTGCCGGCGACATCCCCAAAGTTTCTTTATCACTGTCCACAAAAACCGGATGCGCATGACAATAGGCAATTGCGTTGGCAGTTGCCACAAAAGTCAAAGCTTGGGTTAACACTTCGTCATCTTTGCGAACGCCCAGCAAATGCAGGCCGGCGTGCAAAGCCGACGTACCATTGCTGGTCACAATCGCTTTCGGGGCGCCAATATGTTTTGCGAATTGCCTTTCAAATTCGTCAACGTACGCTCCGACCGACGATACAAACGTCGAATCTATGGAGTCTAAAACATATTTTCGTTCATTACCGATAAAAACCGGCTCATGAAGACCGATAAACTTTTTGTTTCCATAAAGGTCTTTGATAAATGAAACAACATCTTCAAACATTATAAATATCCGCTTTGTACTTGGCCAGATTCGCAGGATTCAAAAACCATTTCACCGTTTCTTCCAAGCCCTTTTCCAGAGAGGTTTGCGGCTCGTAGCCGGCCAACTGCTTGATCAGAGTGTTATCGCACCACAGGCGGTGAACCTCAGACTTTTCAGGGCGCAGGCGTTCGTCATCCTGGGCGATGGCTGCTTTCGAATTCATAATTTTCTTGATCATCTCGAATGTATCTTTGATGGAAATTTCATGATTCGAACCAATGTTCACCGTCTTTCCCAGAGTCTGCGGGCTTTTGGCCAAAGCTAAAAAACCACGACAAGTGTCGGCCACATAGTTGAAATCACGCGTCGGCCGAACATCGCCGAGCTTAATGATTTCTTTTCCCGAAGCAATTTGCGCAATCATCGTCGGAATGACGGCACGTGCGGACTGCCGTGGACCGTAGGTGTTAAAAGGCCGAGCAATGGTTAGCGGAAGCTCGAAGGAATTATAAAAACTCATCGCCATGGCATCGGCAGAAATTTTCGAGGCACTGTAGGGCGATTGCGGTTGCAGAGGATGCTTCTCGTCAATGGGAACATACTGAGCCGTGCCATAAACTTCGCTAGTCGAAGTGTGGATGATACGCGACACTTTGTGCTCTAGAGCAGCTTTGCAGATGTTCACCGTGCCGTTGATATTGGTTTCAATATAGCTTTGCGGGGCAACATACGAGTAAGGAATGGCAATCAATGCCGCCAAATGGAAAACCTGATCCATGCCCTTGACGATTTGCGAGCAGAAAAAGGGATCTCGGACGTCTCCAGTGACCACTTCGATCTCTTTTTTGCGGGAAACGTCCTCTAACCAACCCCAGTTGTTGAATGAGTTGTAAAGCGACAAAGCGCGAACCTGATATCCTTGCGCCACAAGCATTTCGACCAAGTGAGAACCGATAAATCCATCTGCTCCAGTGACTAAGATTTGTTGGCCCACCAATCCTCCCTAATTTATTGGCAGACCATATCTAGAATAGAAAACAGTGTCAAAATTCTCTTTACTGCAACAGGTTATTTCGTGCAAATCCGGTCGTGCACACCGATATTATACTCTTCTTAAATTAAGCAGTTTTGGAGTTTAAATGGTTAGCGATCCAAGCTCGGTAAATAATTGTTTAGTTTTGAGCAGCGGCAGCATTGTTGATGCCATGAAAGCCATAAATCTGGGCACGAAAAGGATTGCCGTTGTGGTGAATGAAAAGCGGCAGCTTCAAGGGGTTGTTACCGATGGAGATATTCGCCGTGGCCTTCTCAGCGGAATCCCCATGTCAGCTCCAGTGACAGAAATCATGAGCCGGGATCCTGTTTGCGCTCCAAAAGGCACCGGAAAAACCCATTTGCTTGAAATGATGCAGACTCATGGCGTTCAACAAATTCCTTTAGTCAGTGAAGACCAAGTGGTTTACACCGTTGTTGCAATTGATGATCTAATCGCGGTCGAAGAAACCAAAGAAAATGCCGTGGTGCTGATGGTTGGTGGATTGGGATCCCGTCTGGGCGAACTAACTGCAAATTGTCCAAAGCCCCTTTTAAAAATCGGCGAAAAACCTATTCTGGAATCGATCATCGACAATTTCAAAATTCATGGCTTTAAAAACTTTTTCCTAGCCGTCAACTATCGCTCGGAGATGATTGAATCGCACTTTGGTGATGGTTCGGACTTTGGCGTGAATATTCAGTACATTCGCGAAAAAGAGCGAATGGGAACTTCTGGCTCTCTCACCCTCTTTCAACCCATTAACGATCTGCCCATTTTTGTGATGAATGGGGATTTATTAACTCATGTCAATTTCAGCAGCCTGCTCAAACATCATAACGATGAAAAGTTCGATGCTTCGACCTGCGTACGCCAGTATGACCATCAGATCCCCTTCGGCGTGGTCGAACTCGACGGCTTGAAAATATCTAAAATTCAGGAAAAGCCGATCAAATCCTTCATGGTCAATGCTGGGATCTATGTGCTGAACCAGAGCGCTCTTCGTCTCATCCCGGAAAATTCTTATTTCGATATGCCCTCATTGCTCGAGAAAATGCTGCAATCAGGGAACAAAGTCGGTGCTTTTCCAATCCATGAATATTGGCTCGATATCGGCCGTAAGGATGATTTCGAACAAGCCGAATTGGATTATATCAAACAAACTAAGTAAGTGGTGATCATATGACTTCTTCTTTTAGCGACAGACTCAATGCTGTTATTCCTGGTGGCGCACACACCTACAGTCGAGGCGACGATCAATTTCCGGCGAATGCTCCACAAATTCTGCAAAAAGGAAAAGGCGCCTATGTCTGGGCTCCCGAAGGTGAAAAATATCTCGATTACGGGATGGCCTTACGAGCCGTGACTCTGGGCTATGCTCATGACGAAGTGAACGCAGCCGCCATAGAACAAATTCAGTTCGGTAATAATTTGACCCGCGCTTCCGTTGCTGAACTCGAAGCAGCGGAAACTTTGGTGGACATGATTCCTTGCGCTGACATGGTCAAGTTTGGAAAAAATGGCTCATCAGTCACCAGCGCCGCCGTCAAGCTGGCACGCGCTTACACCGGCCGAAAAATGGTTGCCCGCTGCTTGCAGCATCCGTTTTTTTCTTACGATGATTGGTTCATTGGCGACACCGTCATCAAGCGCGGCATCCCCGAAGAAATCCTGCCCCTCACCGTGAATTTTAATTTCAATGATATCGCGTCACTGGAAGGTCTCTTTGCTAAGCATCCGGGACAACTGGCTTGCGTGATCATGGAGCCCGCAACGACGGAAGATCCGAAAGAGCGGTTCTTGCAAAAGGTCCAAGAACTTTGCGCTAAGAATGGCAGCGTCTTTATTCTAGATGAAATGATCACGGGCTTTCGTTGGCACATGCAAGGCGCCCACACGTTGTACGGTGTCCAACCGGACCTCGTCACTTTTGGCAAAGCCATGGCCAATGGTTTTTCTGTCGCCGCCGTCGCCGGAAAAAAAGAAATCATGAATCTGGGCAGCATTAAGACCGAAGGGCAAGAACGCCTTTTTCTGATGTCCAGCACTCATGGCGCCGAGATGTGCGGAATGGCTGCCTTCATGAAAACGATGGAAATTTCCAACCGTGAGAATGTCGTTGAACACATGTGGAAATATGGCCAGCGCCTGAAAGATGAAGGCAATCGCATCAGCCAAAAACTAGGCTTGATCGAATACTTTAAATTCGATGGCATCGCTTGTTCACCTTTTTATCTAACCAAGGACAAGCAAGGGCAAGTTTCAATGGAAATGCGAACCTTGTTTTCGCAAGAGATGATTAAGAATAAAGTTTTGATGCCTTGGATTTCGTTGAGCCTCGCCCACGGCGAAGCTGAAATGAAAATTACCCTGGATGCACTGGAAAAATCTTTGACGGTCTATGCACAAGCTCTTGAAAAAGGTGTCGACACATATCTTCAAGGCAAAGCCATCAAACCCGTCTTCAGGAGCAAAAATTAATGGATGCCAAAGGCACGGTTGGATTGATTGGATATGGACTTCTAGGGCAAGAAATTGCAGCCCATCTGAAGGCGCAAAACTATAAGGTGATCATCTTTGACGTGAACACCAAGCCCCAGACCGATTTCTACCAGTTGGATATTTGCCAAGAATCATCAGTGACCGAAGTCATCACAGTTTTGAAGGAAAAACAACTGCGCCTGAATGCGGTTATCAATTGCAGCTATCCCCGCGGTGCCAATTACGGAAAAAAACTAGAAGAAGTTTCGATGACCAGCTTCAATGAAAACGTGAATCTGCATCTGGGTGGCTATTTCAACGTGATGAAACAGTTTGGTTTTTATCTGAAGGAAATGGGCGGCGGATCTGTGATTTCTTTTTCTTCTATCTATGGCGTCAGCGCTCCGCGCTTTGATATCTATGAAGGTCTGCCTTTTACCATGCCCGTCGAATACGCGGCCATCAAGGCAGCCATTCTGCACTTGAACAAGTACATGGCAAAATACTTTAAAGGCACTGATGTGCGCTTCAATTCAATTTCACCTGGCGGGATCTTTAATGATCATGACCAGAAATTCGTAGATGCCTACGGGAAGTATTCTTTGAACTCTGAAAAAGGAATGATTCCACCGAAAGCCCTAGCGGCATCGGTTGAATTCCTGGTGTCCATCGGATCTCAGCACATAAATGGGCAAAATTTGATTGTCGATGACGGTTGGACTCTTTAAAAAGAATGGGTTCCCAAAATTTCAAGCCCCTGAAATATCGGCCTGATATCGATGGACTCCGGGCCATCGCAGTGTTTGCCGTTTTACTATTCCACTTTTTTCCCAATCGGGCTCCGGGTGGATTTGCCGGGGTGGACATCTTTTTTGTCATTTCAGGCTACTTGGTCACAGGTATCATTTATTCTGATGTTATCAAATCTTCGTTTTCATTTGTCTCTTTCTATCAAAAGCGGGTCCGGAGAATTTTTCCAAGCCTGATTCTGACTTTGTTTCTTTGTTTTGGCATCGGTTGGGTTCTCTTGATGGCCGATGAACTTTTGAATCTGGGTCTGCATCTTTTCGCTGGATCGACTTTCTTATCAAATTTTTTGCTATTTAAAGAAAGTGGCTATTTTGACAAAAGCTCTGACTTAAAGCCATTGCTGCATCTTTGGTCTCTCTGTATCGAAGAACAATTTTATATGATCTGGCCATTGCTCATATTTGCCTCTCACAAACTTGGCAAAGTTCGTGTTGCATCGGCACTATGGATAGTCTTCGCCGCCTCCTTAGGACTAAATTTGTATTTAACACCTATCAATCCGATATTTAGTTTTTTTCTTTTACCCACCCGCCTTTGGGAATTAGCTTTGGGCGGTCTGTTGGTTTTCAATCGTCGCCATTTGGATTTTTCTATTGTAGGACTCGCATGTATAACTCTAACGTTTTACACCTTGAACAAAGAAACCAATTTCCCTGGCTCATGGGCTTTACTTCCCACTATCGGAACCGCATGCATCATTCTTTCAGGCTCAAATGGCAGGTTTAATAAGCTCCTTTCATGGAAACCTTTGGTATATGCCGGCCTGATAAGCTACCCCCTATATTTATGGCACTGGCCTTTGATTTCTTTTGCACACATCTTTTTTTCAGGCCCGGTACCGGTCTTTGTCAGACTTTGTCTGATCATTGTATCTTGTATTTTAGCGATATTTTCTTATGAGTTTCTTGAAAAACCGCTTCGAAAGAAGATGGTTTCCTGGCGACAAACTGCCTCCATCTGTTCAGGCCTGATCATCGCAGGATTAGTTGGGCTTTTGATTTGGAAAATGGAAGGGGCTTCATTTCGATACCCCGAGCTTGAAACCATCCGTCAGACAGGAAAGCGGTTTGTTTCAACAAAAGACTCTCCTGACAGTCAGGTCTGCCAAAGCCGAATCATGAATATTGAGATGTGCGCCATATCCAAATCAGCTCAAAATCCGACGGTGGCTCTGATCGGAGATAGCCATGCCAACCATTTTTATCCGGGTCTAAAAGAATATTATGATCAAAAGGGAGAAAACCTTTTATTGCTGGCTAAAAGCGCCACCCCTCCGCTTTACAAAACAGCTGTAGAAAACGCGGCTTTGCCAAATTTGGATGATGTTTTTAATTTCATTGAAAGTACCCAGTCCATTCACACAGTGATTATTAGTTCCTTCTGGGCTAGTTACTTTACCGCTGAAGGTGTTCAGGTTTCCGATTTTAAATATTACAATCCAATTATCGATCCATCCCACCCCGAATTGAAAGCGAAAGACAAGATATTCACCGAGGCATTCTCCAGAACCATAGAGCATGTTCTATCCAAACAAAGAAAATTGATTGTTTTCTATGATATTCCGTCGTTGCCATTTCATTTGGAAAAATGCTTGCCACGACCATTCAGAAATGCATCGAATTGTAGTTTCGACCAATCAATTGATGATGAAAAACAAAACGGTTATCGCAAGGCAATGCGTGAAATATTAAAAAAATATCCAACTATTCAAGTTTTTGACCCCGTTCCCTACATTTGCAAAGAAAAAGTCTGCCAAGTGATCAAAGATGATTCAAGTTTGTACTCAGATGATTTTCATCTCAGCATTCAAGGCTCGAAGTTGATGGGAAGAACTCTAGCATTTTAGAGAAAAATGCGAACAAACGGGCGACTCAAATAGCTTCCTATACTTTAATTGAACTTTGCGTAAATAATGACCTCAATAATAACGAGTGGCTTTCAATTTCCTCACAAGCCTAACGATGCCTCTGTGGCATCTCCACGACCCAAATTTCCCAAATTCCACTCATCTTCTATCCACTTGAGGATGCTGATATGATTGGCCTGAATAGTGATGACTCTCTTCATGGGAAGAGTGGGTGAATACAAAGCCGTATAAATTAGATTTTCGCCTGGCAATGTAGCTTCATCGAAGGTGAGAATCAGGACGGTATCTTCCATGTTTTTAGGATCATCGAGCATAGGAAGAATCGTTCTTTCAACCCATTCTGCAGCTGTGTCCACATTTGTGTCATGACCGTCATTGTCCAAATTTGGAATGATCAGATTGAAGTTCGCCAGCCGGTTGCTTTTCCAGTCCTCAATAAAAGGAGCTATATCGATAATGTTCGAGCAGCGAACTGGATTATTTGTGACGTTGTTAAAGCTTATGAAAGGTACGTGTTTGCGAGCATATTTTCCAAAGGTTTCGCCAGTGAAACAATGACCAGGGAAATCCTCGGCATAATTTCGCCAAGTCATATTATGCGCTTCCAAAAGATCCCCCAAATGATCTTGGGGAAGATCGTAATTTTCATCCCCAATAACTCCGAGAAGATCGCCGGCAATCATTGCGATATAATTTCCTTGTGAAGGGTGAGTTTCAGCCATGAAGTTTGAAAAATAAACTCCTTCGTCAGCGAATTTTTTTAGAACCGGATTTTTCAACGCATCAGCAGCAGAGGTATTTTCAAGAACTATATAAATGACTTTATGAAAACGAGACGAATCCTTCCCCGAGCATGCTGTAACCGATAAAAAGCAAGTCAGCAGAAAGGAAAATAATAAGTAATTTTTGACTCGCATTGATCCGCCCCTAGCTGTGTCGGTCCGAATATTTTAACAAGCTTCTAGAATCACTATAAAGAACCTTCATACACGGCTTTTCGATCTGTTCTTCAGATTCTTTCTATGCCTCAATTAAAGGTCTTGCAAAATATGCTATGGCGTCTCTGGCATTCGACAAAAAATGATGGCTTCGCCTACGATTTGTAAATCATAACCTTAAAGTAGATTTCTCTGATTAGACGATTGTCATAGAAAGAAGACAGGCGCCCCTTCCCCGAAGATTTGACAAAGGTGCATAGCCTCTTCTGGGCTTGGAAGCAGTCAGCAAGGTAACAATCAGGAAATTCGTCAATGAAAAAATACTTGGGCATATTTCATTTGCACTCACGTGCTCTTCAACTCAATTTCTCCAGGTGGCACCTTCAATAAGAATGATCAGAAATTTGTTGCTATTTATGGGAGGTTTCTAAACTGTGAAGGAAGCCTAGCTCCTCGGATGTCGTTATTCGCTTCGGTAGGATGTTTGGTCTCTGGTAGTGTTCAGTTTATCGAAGGACAAAATATAGGGGTCAATATCAGATGGATAAATGAAACGTTCGACCCAGCCGAATCGACGCTAGCAAGTTTGAAAATAAGACAGGGGCTCATCAAGGTCGAATTTAATATTTCTTTATTTATATATTTGCACTCTGTTTGCAATAATCAGAGGTCTTCTTTACACTATCCAGAAAAGAGCCAGGAATATTCTCCTAGCTCCCTCGCCTAATTCATTGAGCTTAACTCAACTATTAAAGACTAAATTTTAATGATATAATTAAAATTAGCATTTACAGAGCGAGTTTCAGAAGAAACTCTTGGAGTTCCATGGGTACCATCTGAGGAAGGATTTTGAGCAATCAGAGGTGAAGTGTTCGTATTTGTCGCGCTGGCGAATCCAGGCCAATTGATTCCGCTACCTCCGTAAAATACTCCAGTTCCACCTGCCACGACAGTCAGAATATGCCCCTGAAAAGCGTCCGCTTGAACAGACCCGACATTGTTACCCGTATTTCCTCCTGAAGCCATAGCAGTTCGCGATATTTTGTCAGGATCTAAACCAGCAGAACCATCTACACCGCGCATGAAACGACCACGCATGTCTGGCAGGTTGAAAGTTGTAGATCCATCGCCAGCGCCAAATGCGGTTCCAATTACGGCAAACAGAGCAGCATAAGTCGTACGACTAACTGCGGAACCATCAGCAATAAGGAAACCTGTAGGGGCGGCAGTACCACCAAAGGGCAACACAACTCCAGAAGGTAGCGAAGATCCAGGCGAGCCGCTTAGAGCCTCCCAAGTCGATGCTTGGGTATATCCGTAAAATATAGAGTCTGAAGAATCATAAATGATCTCTCCGACGACAGGATCATAAACATTAGACTTTCCATATACTTGGGGAGCAATAAACTGAAGAGATCTTATGCCTCCCGCTTTAACATATAGACCCAAAGCAGAAGCTAAAATAAAAAGAGCAAAAACCAACTTTTTCATAAACACATCCTTATTGTTTGTTTTCAAAATTCTAGAAAATAAAAAATCGAATGTAAATAGAACTATATTTATATAACGCGTGGAGCTATTTGATAGGGCACTGATTACGAATCAATTTTATTGGATCGCAGCGAGACGTCAGAAATATAATTTTCTTATACCTGAATCGCCGATTTATTCTTGGACCATAAATTATCGTCGGAAAGGAACTTTATCATTTGAGAATAGTCTTCACGGAATAAAATGCTTCCGCATAGTTGAGACCGGCCTCACTGCCTCGAAGGGTGGCCAAAGCGCGGATGGACTCTTCTGAGCGTGGAAATGGATGCTGCAGAATCTCGTTCTGGTAAAGTTTCATAATCTCAATTTTCTGATCTAGAAAATTCGAGATGTCGACAAAAGTATTGGCGAAAAAACCTTCTTGAGAATTGTATAAACTAAAATTGCTTTCGGACAGCGTTTCCATTGCCCAAACATTTTGTATTCCGGGGTAACGAAACGTTTTACACAATCCCATCAAGGCCTTATTCGCAACATTGTGATCACTGTGCGCATCGTGCTTGTGAGGGATAATTACTGTGTCAGGATTGCAGTCCTTAACGACTTTGGCAACATCGCTTGTCAATCGCTTTAAAGGCTCGCTATCCAAATCGGTGGTGGGAAAGCCAAGCTCATACCGATTGCTAAATTTATAACGGTCATGCACCTGCGACACTTCTTTTTGTCTTGCAGAAATTTTTTCAGCAGAAAAACCAAGTTCTTGCGACATCGCGGTGACCGTCGCCCAAAAGATTTCTTTTCCTTCAGATTTAAATTTTAAAAGAGATCCCCCAGCGCCCAGAGTTTCATCATCAGGATGGACCGCAAATATTAAAATTCTTTTCATAGAAATTCACCTTTCTGAACAAAGATCTCAAGTGTACTTTTCTCCAGGCGGATCAGGTCATCGGCCGTCTTTATATCAATAAATTCATTGGTAACTTCAATCACCTCTCCAGGAATTCGATTTGCAAATTGAGATCCCGGCACAATTTGAGTTTTGACCACAGTGACATCTCTATCCACCATCTGGAAATAGGCGCCAGGATAAGGCGGCGCCAAAGCCCGCACCAAATTATAAATCGACTTTGCAGGCATTCTCCAGTCTATGCGACCATCTTCCTTACTTCGCTTGCGCCAATAATTGGAAGGCAGACCCTTTTGTGATTTCGCCCTTACCGTGCCCTGGGCAATTTGATCCAGGAGTTCTTTGATTTGATGTTCTGCCACCAGCTTGAGCTTATTGTAAAGGTCTTGTGCATAATCTTCATCGGAAATTGGAACATCGACTTGAGATAGGATGTCGCCTTCGTCAGCTCCGGGATTAATCATAAAAAATGTCGATGACGTCTTTTGCAAACCCAAACACAGGGCCCAAATGATCGGGTGTCGCCCCCGATTGCTGGGTAAAGCTGCCGGGTGATAGCCAATCGTTCCTTTTGGCGGAATCGCCAACAAGGCTTCGGGCAAAAGATGCGACCATCCCAAACAAAAAATTATGTCCGGAGATTTTCCGCGAACCCACGAAATCAAATCTTCACTCTCGTTTTTATAGAAAAAAACATCGGGCCTCGATCCGTCTTGAAAGCTCAAGCTCAGGTCGACAAAATCGCTGTTGAATGAGGATTTTTCTTTAGTCACCAAGCCCACAATTTCAATTTGCGGATGTCGCCTGACGATCTCCAAAAGAGAAACACTGAATTCGACACTACCAATAAAAATTGCTTTCATTTTTCCGTTTTACTCAAAAATTTATGTCAAAAAATTTTTTAAATTTTAAATTCTTAAAATCAGTATTCTTCAACAGGTCCACTGTTTTTGCGCAGGCATTCCCATCTCCATAAGCTGAAGGAATCATCGCCACCCTGTCCTGAAAGGAACGGCTTAACCCTTTTTCAAAGGCCAAATGAAGGCGCGCATGATCTTCATCTACATTGATGATATGTTCGGAAGTAATCCTTCCTTTTTGCCGGATTCCCAAATTAATAACGGCCTTTCCAAAGAAGGGCGCTTCGATAATACCACTAGAGGAATTGCCGACCACCAAATTTACATTCTTCAACATGCTAAGATAATTGACATATCCCAAATTCGAATAGCCCTTAGCCAAGGCATGGCTGGACAAAAAAACGTTCAATCTTTCATGAACAATAGAATTATAAGTGTCCGCATTCGGAAGAGTGATAAAAACACCAACCTTTTGCAGATCCAGCGCAGCGATTTCGTTTAGTAAAGCGTCGATCTCACTTTTCGTTTTCTCTTCGGACAGCGTGATTGGATGATAGGTCAGCAGAATATTTTGGGGGCGGAAGGAAATATTTAAATCTTGTTCAAGCTGTGTTTTCGATTTCAGTTTGAGATTTTTTAAATTGTCCAATCCAGGCGCACCAAAATTAAACACTCGGTCCGGAGATTCGCCCATTTGAATAACCCGATGTCTGTAAGGCTCTGTCGCGACCAAGTGCAATTGTGCCATTTTTGTAACCGAGTGGCGAACAGCATCGTCAATCAGACCTTCTGTAGCTTCACCACCATGAATATGAACAATGGGGATCTGATGAATGACGGCAGCACTGGCAATCGGGAGAAGCTCATATCGATCACCAAGGACTACTAAGCAGTCCGGCTTGTTTTCTTTAAAATAATGGGAAATTTTATCCAGAAGGACGGACATACTGTGGCAAATATCGGCTGGCGAACTGCCTTCTAACATCATGTCAATTCGCGTATGCACCTGAAAGCCTTGAGCCAAAATTTCATCGATTGTAAATCCATGCTTTTTGGACAAATGACTGCCAGTCGCTATCAACTGAAGCTCTAGATCTTTGTCGTTGCGAATGGCAGACAATACACCCGTTAAATGACTGAAGTCTGCGCGGCTGCCAGTGACGACGGCGATCTTCCTAGACGTCATCGGATATCCTTTTTTTCTCGAGCATAAATTGAGCCCACAGAAAATCAGTCTCGGTGTCTATCTCGAGGCTATATGGATCTGGGATCATCTGCACCAGAGTGTTTTCATTGTAGAACGACTGTGTCTTTTCTAGTGATTCAACGGTGGAAATATAAAAGTTCCCGCTGGGCGTAATCTGTTTTTTATGTGCCTGACGATTGGTCTCTCGTGACTGCTGGATATTGCGACCGACAATATTCAATTTGCTATTTTCATCCTGAATATAAAAAGGATGAGGTGACGTGTATTTGCAAGCCACCAAAGTGTCGGCTTTTTCAGACATCAATTTATGAAGTGCCTCGTCCACCCACTCGATTTTCGTAAAGGGACTGGTCGGCTCCAATAGACAAATGTAGCGATACTGCCGGCCTTGCTCTTTTAAAAATTCAATTGCGTGTAAGACTGCATCGACACTTTTTGCGCTATCGGTGCTCAGATGCTCAGGTCGCAGAAAGGGCGCCTCTGCGCCCCATTGCTTTGCTATGGCAGCATATTGTTCCGAATCGGTCGATATCACGATATCGCCGCTCATTTTCGATTTCTTTGCAGATAAAATGCGATAGGCAAGAAGAGGGCGTCCCCCTAAATTTCTGATATTTTTACCAGGAACCCCTTTAGATCCCGAGCGCGCCAGTATCAAAAATAAAACGTCTTTGCTAGTGCCCATCTCAATCATTCCTTAGCCCTGCAAGGGCTGCGCGGCAATCTATTTCCATCTGTATTCAGATTATATCGACCGCAAAATCTTTTTAAAGCATTAAGAACGGAATCCCCCTTCAAGGCGTTCCTCGCTCCAATGTGTCGAAATCTGCTTTGCTAAGCAGGCTCCAAAGTGTAAGGTTCTTGGATCGTTTATTATGGCCTAAAGAGGAGTTTTTCATGAGCCTTGCGACGATGGATATCTTTCATGTCTTAATCGCCCTTTCCCTATTGCTATCGGTTGCACACCTCGGCGCCTTCATCGCAAATAAAATCGGAATTCCACCAATGGTTGGAGAGCTGACAGCCGGACTTCTTGCCGGCGCCACTGTTCTGAAACGCTTTTCACCAGATGTCTACACCTGGATTTTCCCCGCTTCACCGTCCCCCCTTGGATCAATTTTGGGATTCTGCAGCCAGATTGGCCTTTTGTTGCTTCTATTTATTGGCGGTCGCCAACTTCGAAAATTAATCACACCAAAAGATATTCGCGCTGTTTCTTGGATTGGCTCTTTGGGCGTCATCGTCCCTGTTATTTCGGGATTATTGATTTTGCATTTTTTGGATGTCACTCGGTACATGGGAAAAGCAAATCACTTAGCAGCTTTAGAAATCGTTCTTTTGATCGAACTCGCCATCACCAGCATTCCCGTCATTACCAGGATCTTTATCGATCTTGATCTCATGAATACGCGTCTAGCCCGCATTGTGTTATCGGTAGCAGTCATCGAAGACGTGCTTTTGTACATTGCGCTTTCTATCGCATTAGGTCTGGCTCAAGCAGACCCCAAAGCAGATGCTTCCATTCCTTCGTATTTGGGCTTAGCTCCAGACTCGACCGGGTTTATCATTTGGCATGTGGTTGCTAGCATTGCATTGTTGGCTGCCGCTGCTTGGGGATTTGGCGACTCTCGCCGTAAAACATCGAGACTGAATTTGATTTCCAACCGCAGTCCTTTGGGTTGGACCTTGGTCTCGATTCTTTCCATCACTGTCATCGCCATGTTCTTAGGACTTGCGCCAATGTTTGGTGCGCTTGTAGCCGGCATTATTGCTTCGACAAATACCGAAGAGTCCCTGGTCAAAGCCCAACAACAAATTGAAACCGTTGGCTCATCGTTTTTCATTCCAATTTATTTTGCATTGATAGGAATGTCTTTAGATCTCATTAAAGATTTTGATTGGGGATTTACTTTGGGAATTTTAGCTGTCGGATGCGTCGTGAAATACGGCGGCTCTTTCCTGGGAGCTAAACTTGCCGGCGAGCAGCCCGAAATGGCCCATGCAGTTTCAATCAGCGTCAATGCCCGTGGCGGCCCAGGCTTGGTGGTCGCCTCGACAGCCTTCGCTGCTGGGATTACCAGTCCAGAGGCCTATACAAGTCTTGTGATTTTGGCCGTCTTAAGTTCAACACTTGCTGCGGTGGTGTTAGCCCGTGAATTACGCCACAAATCAAAATCTTCGACATTGATTCGAAATGGCGCCCTGGACCCTTGGGCGAAAAGCACCATTTCAGCGCGCTAAGAACTTTTAAATAAAGACGTCGATATTTTGCAGGGCCTGAACGACTTCGGGCCGCATAAAGCGCTGGTCGACATGGTCGCCAGCTTTCAACAATTTACGCATCAGCGTGCCGCTAATTTCAATGCACTGATCAGGCGCTTTCACATAATGAGGACAGGTTTTTTCGGTGACAATCGATTGGCAAGCCTGACAGTAGTAAGGTCCCGAGAGCTTCATGATTTTGATCCTCAGCTCGTTTTCAAATTTTTCAGCCAAGGCATGAGCAGCGTATTTTCCGTAAAACCCACCCACGCCTGCATGATCTCGGCCAATAATAAAATGAGTGCAACCATAATTCGAGCGAATCAAGGCATGGAATACAGCTTCGCGTGGCCCCGCATACCGCATCACCGTCGATAAAACCGCAAGCTTGACCCGACTATCGGGATAGTAATTTTGGACCAGAGCCTCGTATCCCGCCACGACGGCTTCAGGCTTATAGTCACCTGATTTTTTTTTGCCAACCAGGGGCTGAATCAATATTCCATCAACGGTTTCTAAAGCAACCTTTTGCAGATATTCGTGTGCGCGATGAGGTACATTTCGGGTCTGAAAGCCCACCACGGTTTGCCAATTCATACTTTTAAAATAGGATTTCGTCTCTTGCGGAGTCAGTTCGTACTTTGCAAATTCGAACTGTGGTCGGCGCAACATTTCAACTTTTCCACCCACAAAATATTCTTTCGTGTGCAAAAAGTTTTTGACCCCTGGATGATCCAATGAATCCGTCGCAAATATTTTCTTTACGACATTCTCTTTTTCAACTCGATACCAAGAGGAGGGAAATAAATTTGCAACATGTTCACCTTCAAAAAAAAGCTGGATCGATGAGCTCTGTTGCATGTTTTGAAAAACTTCGCGGCCGACATCAAAAATGATTGGAACTGTAAAAACTTCTCCCGAAGCAAGACGGTAATTATCGACACACGAGTAGAAATCCGCCTCGGACATGAAACCATGCAACGGATGAAATACCCCTAGGGCAATTTTTTCGACTTCCAAATATTGATCGCGCGTAATTTCAATTTTCATAAGGTTCACCATAAGAATTTGACTAGATATAGGTTTTTATAAAAATCCGGCGGATTGGACTGCTCGACAGCGACTGGCAACGCCGGCCACTGGATGATTTCAAGCCCCTTTTTTTCAAAATAATTTTTAACCGTTAAAATATGATCGCTTGAGCAGAAGAATGGGTATCCATAAGGCACTTCGTGTGGGCCTAGATTGACCTTCAAAGGTTCGATCGGAAGACCGTTTAGCATTTGCCCCACCAGCCCAAACAAGGCCCTTCGACGTGAAACCTCTGCTTTGATATCCATAGTCGCAATATAATGATTAAAATCTACGGGATTCGCGGAGCTCGGAAGCATCTGCTCGTCTTCAATCTTCGAGCCTGGTAATTCGCTTCCTTTAAGGAGGTACCTGATCCGACGTTTGATTTTTGTAATTATCAAGAGCAGCCCTGTCCCCCAACTTGCAACTAAGGGACGAAGTGCGTTTTTCAAACTGAGCCGCCACGAAAAAATATCAACATTAGGCAGTGGCGAAATATTGCTTACACCCTCTTTCAATAACAAGATTGCACCGTTGATGATTGGGATGGTCTTTCGCAAGCTCACTAATCCTATATCCCCTTGCGAGCCCAACAAATGGCCCGCGCGCGATCGGCTTAAAAAGCCATGGGCATTGTCCTCGATCAACAAAGCTCCATGCATCCGGCAGTACTCTTGAAAAGGTAAAAGGTCTGATTCCAATCCGAAATAATGAATGGCCATGATCGCTTTGGCTTTAGGCAGAGATGCCAAAGGTTCAAGGGGCTGCAAATGCTTGTTGACCGAGTAAAATTGAACTTTCACACCGGCGACGAAAAAAGGAGCCACCACGTCTCGGCAGATAAAAGATGGAACCAAAACCAGATCACCTGGCTTGACTCCCATTGCTTGAAGACCAGCTAGCAAACCATAACGCGCAAAAGAATAAGAGAAGACTTGGGAACCCTGATAAATATTTTGAACCGTCAAATGGCTATTTGCGCGAGGAGGAGCATAGATTGAATGAATCAGTTCTTTTTCCTGAAAATTCATGGAAGCTTTCTTTGCAAATTAATAGCCCACATTAGATCCCAAGCTTTGCCAAAGTCACACTTTTTTCATGAACATGTTCTGCAGACCTTCCTCGGTCGAGAATGGCGGCCGATAACCCAGAGCTTGATTGCTGGCCGTGGAATCAAAAGCGAATGTGCCATAGAGCTTCGCAATTACATCCGGCTTAAACGCCGAAAGCATGTTTAAAAACAAAGCAGGCGCTGCGGTCAGATAAACTCTTTTTTTCAGTGCCTTAGCAATTCCCCGCACTAAATCTTGCAGCGACACCGTCTTAGCGTCTTGAGCGATGAAAATACCGTTAGCGTTTTGATTTACCGCCAACATCATAAAAAATGTGAGATTGCGCACATACACAATACTTCTTCGATTCGAATCATGCAGAAATGGCAAAAGCGGCGACCAACGGATCAACTTTGCCAGCACAGGCAAGTTTCCCTTTGCACCCTCTCCATACACCATTGGTGGCCGAATGATGGCCACTTTGAATTTTGCATCCACCAAAGACAGCAAAAAATTTTCCGCAGCCAATTTGCTTCTGCCATAGGCTCCAGAAGGTTCACAGGGGCTGGTCTCGTTCAACGACAATCCAGCCGTCATCCCACCCTCAGTTCCGTAGACAAAAACGGTGCTTAAAAAAACAAAATGCTCGACTCCCGCTTGCTTGGCCTGCAGAGCCAGCCTCTTTGTTAACTCAAAATTTACTTCGAAATATAGATCATCCGGCGCACCTTTCATCTGATGGACCAAAGCCGCACAGTGCACGATGCTATCGACACCCTGAAATGGGATTTCTTCGACTGGTGTTTCGCGCAAATTGATGGTTTTGATTTGATAAGTTTGTGAGTATTCGCGAAAGAAACATCCACCGACAAAACCTGATGCGCCAGTAAGAATAATGGATTTCACTTCACGATTCCTTTGTGAGAGTTGAATCATATGGTGATCCGCATCAAATTTCCACCAAAATTTGTCAGCTCTCTGTCTCGTTCGGAATTTGTTTGCTTGGATCAGGCCCGAGCTAGTAAAAAAAGATACACTGTTCTGACGAAAGAGGTATGGATGAATCTACAAATTGGTGCCGGGGGAAAAGTTATCCCCGGGTGGAAAAATTTGGATTTGTCCCCGCTGCCCGGTATTGATGTTGTTCATAATTTGAATTCTTATCCTTGGCCTTTTGCCGATGGCGAATTCGAACATATTTTGGCAATCGATGTTCTTGAACATTTGGACGATCTGGTGAAGGCCATGGAGGAAATTCATCGCATTCTAAAGCCCAACGGCACCATCGAAATCCGCGTGCCTTACTGGAATAGCTACAGCTTCAATACAGATCCAACTCATAAAATTCGTTTTACCGAAGACACGCTACGATTCTTTGTAACAGGCACTCCATTTTGCAACGACCGTTTTTATTACTCCAAAGCTCGCTTTTCGATTGTTGAAGAAACTTTTTTAATTTGTCCAATCAATCCAAAATTAGCTCTCCCATTTTTTCGCGAAGTTTTCGTGAGAAGTCGAATTGCCAAAAGAATTGCCGTGATCTTGGCCAACACTTTTAATAACGTTATTCAATGCATTCAAATCACGTTAAAAAAAGACGCTGCGGAGTAACTGCGTTGGCGGCAATGTATTTTTATTTAATTTTATAGATATTTTATCGAAAGAGCACCAATGGGAAAGCGTCTACAGGATTGTTTTGCTTCATTAACTCTCAAACACGGTTTTGTTCTTTTGCTCGTATTTTCCGCTTTTTTTCATTTTATCATTCCTTATTTTTATTATGAATTTCATGGCTTTGAAACGAACTATCAAACAGCCAATAGGCTTTACTTCAACAGCGAATCATATATTTTAGGCATGTTCATAAATGTAACTGCACTCGTACTTGCAGCTGTCATTATCTGGTTTCTTCCTTCTCCTCAACCAATAGAAAAAAAACCGATTCGTTTCGCGAATGCATTTTACCTTATCAGCATTTTCTGGTCATTCGTCGTTATTTTGTGTGCAGGTGGCTTCCAAGGAATACTGGCAGGAAATCTAAATGGCAGCTGGATAAATTATATAGGGCTTTTTTTGGGCTCAGGCAGTATTTTTATATTAACTCTAGGATACTTGCGCAATAGCAGTATCAATATAGTCGTGCTTTCATACCTTGCTGTTGCACTTCTGAGTGGTTCAAGATCTGCGCCAATTGTAATTTTGGTCTCTGGCTTTGTTCTGCTAGCTGCAAAGGCAACTTGGCGACAGCAGAGGAAATATATAATCCTTACGGTTTTTGCAGCCATAAGTTCAGTTGCTTTTTTTCGGGTCGCCAACATCATTCGCAACACCGAATTTTCAAAGGAAGCTGGACAATCCTCCGATGGAACTTTCGGTAACTTTGGTGACTTCGGTAATTTCACAAATAATATTCGAAGCGGGGCAAGTCGGTCTCTGTTGTTCGAAGAGTCAGATGCTGCTAATGGCCGAAATTTACTTTCAAGAATTGTAGGCCGAGCTTCCATGCTAGAGACATCAATGTTGCCAATCATGTTCAAAAACGCACAAGTCAAAGCCAGCGACAGCGCGAAGCTCGAAACATTCTATCAAAAATATAGCCTCAGTAATCAACTCAGTTTATTTTCTCGGTATTTTTTCCCCAGGTTTGCAAAAAATCTGATCCAACAATACTTTCCAAATGCTTTTAGCACCGACGTGCTTCCAAATCAGTATTACCGTTATGTCTTTATGGAAGAAACACTTGAACAAGTTCAGTCTCACTACACATCTGTAAATATAACATTTCCTATTTATCTTTATATGTATTCAAATGCTATAGTCGCAATTTTCGGCTACGTATTGGCTTTGGTTCTATGGTATTTATTAATTTCGCGTTTAACTTCGCGTTTTCCAATTATTGCTTTGATCGTTTTTTCGAACGTTTATACATTTATATATTTCTTCGACCTGACGGACTATTTGGTAACGCTCCTAAGGGCCTTCCTGACTGCCTTTGCATTCTGTAGCGTTTATTTTCTAATCAATAAATATTTCCCATTGACGGACACTACCAACCCAAGACCAGAAGTATAATATGAAGACAAATGAAACTAATTCAGAACAATGGTTCACCCCCAACTCACTGAAACAACAAGAACAAGCAGAACTAGCAGAGTTTAGAAAAACAGGGATTCTTAATCCAAACTCGGATATGGGAGCCTATATTCAGCTTAATAAACAGGGACAGAAAGACTCACTTGATTTGCATAATTCGACTGGCGAACGTGCTCAATATGTAGCTCAATTCTTGTTTCGCCTGTTTGGTTCCTATCTTTCGAAGAGTTCACGGGTTTTGGACGTCGGATGTGGTTCAGGTTTTATTACGAATGAGGTCAACCTGCTATTGGTTTCTAAATCATCGACAATTAAGGGAATCGATGCTTCTGAAAATGCTATCGAATTTGCGTCGAATAAATGGCCCGGAATACAGTGGGAAGCCGCAGGGGTAGACGAAAATTTTGTGCAGCCTGATCAGTTTGATGTCATTTATGCATGGGAGTTCTATCCATTTTCCCGAACCAACGATTGGAATTATCAAAAAGGCATAATCGCGGCCCTGAAAAAAATTTTAAAGAAGGATGGCTTATTGATTATTGCAAATCTTCCGTTAGAACATTCGATTTTTTTAAATTTGAATAAAATGACATCAGCAAGTGAGGTCCAAGACCTAAAAAAAATAGGTCAACATAACCTGCCACCCTTCAAGCTTTGGAAGATGACAGGTTCATATTTTGGCAGCTCTATTTTAGCACGTATATTCGGAAAAAAAATGGTAAGCGCTCTGATCTACAGAAAAGTCTAATTTAAAAGTTCGAACTTAAAGTTATTCTGGATTTAGATAAGCCTGAGTCCTATTTTGGACCCTAATCTGTTTCAGACTCTAAAGCTTCTTAGAGATGACGTAGTCAAAAGCAGTCGTCAAAATTTTTGATTTGCACAGATTGCGCTCACCTACATAATGAATAACTTTTCCGCCAAAACCCATTTTAAATCGATTCACACCAGCGGCATCTTTTTTAAAAGGTGTAATTCCGCCGAAATCAAATTCTTTCATCTTTTCAGCTTTAAAATTTTTTAGAAGTTCGTCCACCATCAGAAAAGATGCATTCAGATCTCTTCCATCTTTCGACGCCCCGGCAAGATAATAATAGGCCATATCCGCAAAAGTTATGATTAACGCCGAAGCTAGAGCCGTCTGCTCTTGATAAACGATAGACATTTTTAACAAGTGGCCAAATTGCGCGCGTAAACTTTCAATGTGCTGCCTATCAACTTTAAGATGTGACAAATTCTTAGCTTCAACCATCGAATTATGAGTTTGACAGAACAAGTCGACATCGAGTGAACGATATTCAAATCGCAGATTTTTCGCGATGGCTTTCTTTAAATAATACCGATTGTTGCGATTATAATTTTCAATGGATTCGGAATTTAAATTAAAAAATCGTATGGTATATCCGCTGTTAATTGGCTTTGAGACCCGTCTCAGGGACTCAATCTCATCGAATGTGAATTCGACCTCACCAGTCGCTTCATCAAGGAAATTAAATCGTATATACGTTCTTCGAAGATCGAAATATCTCGCTAATGCATCAATAGATTCCTGGAGATAACGATACTCAGTGATATTCACACCACTTGCACACCACCCCAATTGAAAAGGTCCCAGCTTTTTGAATAAAATCTGGGTCTGCCCTACGAAAGTTTGCTCATTGTAGAAACAAATTCGCTCTATCCTCCAATTTTGACTTTTGAATTGTCCCCACTGGTAGGTCGAAAATATGCTGCGATTACAGCACTTACTGAGCTGGTCATTCCACGCTCTTTCTTCTTCCCCAGAAACTTGAAATCTTCGGGCCGTGATCATGGATTTTTACGTCTTTCCAGCAGGACTTAAATAATAGTATCGGATCCCTTGGAGGATTCCGACCATCTTTCCCGTATCGATTACGAAGCCAACAATACCCAAACCGAAAACAGCTTCGGCCGGATGCTCTTTATAAAAAAGTATGTTCCTGGATTTCATCATAGGAAGGAGAAAGCCTCTAGCCACAAAATAGAGCAGCACCAACACGCATGTTAAAGGTACCGAAATCCATAGACTGATCAAAACAGCCAACGGAAAAGCTAAATACAAATAAGGCACATGATAGCCATCTAACTTAACCGTGGGCTTCGCATACAAAATAGATTTTTTAAACAGATGCTTTAGGTTCGAAGAAAAATTAATGCCGATATACTGGATTTTAACTTCTTCATTGATCCCGCGTCGAATCCCCAGTTTTTTTAATTTCAACGGCCAAGCGGCATCATATCCAGCTCGGCGGCCTTCCAACAGCAAGCCGGTTTTCTGAAAAACTGACTTTCTGACAAGCGTGGTGGGAAGACAGGGACGATTTCGTTTGTAGCCATAGGTCTGCGTGACAGCACAACGATCCACCCAGTTATCGCCAACCAAATAGACCACACCCGAAACGACATCAACTTTTTCTTTTTGCGCATAGGACATTTGGCTTTCTAGCCAAGTGGTCTCAAAATTCTGACCGCAATCCATAAAAGCCACCCACTCGGTCTGGGCATGCTTGATCCCAACGTTTTTCGAAGAGGCCGGGTTGTCAGTATTTTCAAAAACATTTTTAAATTCAGTTGCAAATCGGTTTTGATTTTTCTCGATCCATCGTTGAACGACATAAAATGTATCGTCTGTTGAAGACGAATTCACGAAAATCGCAACTTTAGCAGGTAAAGTTTGATTTCCCACCTGCTCCAGAGTGTATTCGATTGTCTTTTTTTCGTTGTGATAAGGAATCACAACCGTGATTTCAGGAACCATATTTATACTTTAAATAGCCTTGAAACCATTCGATAGTTTTAGCGACACCTTCGCTGAAAGAATGTTTCGGTGACCAGCCAAAGTGCTCTTTCACTTTGTCAAAGCCCATGTATTGGCAATCGATCTCGCCTGTGGTCTCTTTGCCCTTCATGACTTCCAAGATTTGTTGAAAATCTTTTTCTTTTCCCGTCAGCTTGTAAACGGTTTCAAGAACTGTGCGCACAGATGTCGGAGTATTCGTTCCGGCATTGTAAATATGGCCACGGAATTTTTCAGGCTGTTTTGCCAGATCCTCGCCCATTCGCAAATACAGATCCACCACATCTTCCACGAAGATAAAATCTCGAACTTGCTGTCCGTTTCCTCGGGGAACAAAAGTTCCATACCCCAAACACGCGCGGATCGAGTCCGGAAAAATCGCCGAGAAGTTCAACTGTCCAGGGCCATAGATATTGCAAAAACGTGTGACGATGATTGGCAATTTGTAAATCTCAGTCGCGTAGCACTGAGTGATCATATCAGCGCAAGCCTTGGAAACATCATAAGGATATTTCGGCAACAGGGGATAATCTTCCTGGTAAGGCATTTTTTCTCGAGGATAGCTGCCATAGGATTTATCCGTTGAAGCCACAATGACGGACTCGATCGTTTGTGGACACTGGCGAATCGCCTCAAGCAACGAATAGGTTCCACGGATATTGGTTTCAAAAGTCAGGTAAGGGTTCGCAAGCCCAACACCAACTTCCACTTGTGCTGCCAAATGAAATACCGATTGGATTTGCTCTTCGGAAATAATACGAGCAAATAGGTCCTTATCCGTCAAATCGCCTTCGATCAGAGTGATTTTTTTATCGATCTCTTCAAAATACAAAAGCGTGTCGTGCTTCGCATTGCGAATCAGACCGTAAACATTGGCGCCTTTCGAGACCAACTGCTTTGCAAGGTTGCCACCGATAAAGCCGTTGATTCCCGTTATTAAAACATTTTTGCCAAACCAGTAATTATTATTTTTCATCTCAACACTTTTGTTAAAAATTAGGATTCAAACTCATGAATATTTTGTTCTGCTTCTTCCAATTCCTTCAGGGTATTGACGGTTATATGAACACCGTGGTGTTTAAAACCCCTCAGTTTTCGCTCAAGACCTAAAAACTCTAAAAACTTTGCGTAGCTGTTATACTTTTTCATCCACTGCAAAACTTCGTGATCATAATAGAAATGTCCGATGTTGATCCATTGATCCAAAGTGGGCTTTTCACGAAAAGACGTGACGAAATTTTCTGAATCCAGCTCGGCTAAGCCGAATTGACTGCGCAGAGGCCAAAGGGTGATCGTGGCCTTTGATTGGTGCGAAAAATGAAACTCTTGAAGCTTCTGCAGATCCACATTCGCTAGGGTATCGCCATAGAACAGAACAAAATCTCCTGGAATATGTGGCGCACATGATTTGATTCTTTCGATAATGTCGACTTCACCGGAATCAACGATCTTGACGTCCAAATCGCGATGATTCTCTTGAAAAAATTGATGAATTTTTTCGGCCTGAAAACCGGCCGCGATGACGATATTTTTAAATTCAAATTTCTGAATGTGCTCAAGCAGGTAACTCAAGATTGGACGGCCCTTAAGGTGAACCAGTGGCTTCGGAGTAGACTCGGTCAAGGGGCGTAACCGCTCTCCCTTGCCTCCACACAAAATAAGCGCGGTTGCGTTATTTTTCATTGAACTACCCCAGATAATACATTCCAATCAAAATTATTCACGAAGACCCACTGTGCCGCCATCTGGTTTTTACTGTCAAAGGGAAAGAATATGCAAGCGCCGCCAACACAGTCTGAGACGAAAAAAATCAAGTTGGCCATCATCGTCAATGTGCCCATTTTCTTTGTGCACAATATTAATAATTTCAAAGTATATATGAAGGCTGGCTTTGATGTGCGCCTGATCTCAAGCAAAGCTCCATATGGCGATTTTTTGCGCCAAGAACACCGTTTTGACCTGACTGAAATTGAAATTCCAAGAAATATTTCGCCCCTCAAGGACCTGGTAGCGATCTGGAAGCTGTATCGAAATTTTCGCCAAAATCAGTATGACATTGTTCATTCTGGCAGCCCAAAACCTGGCCTCTTGGTCGCCATAGCAGGCTTTCTGGCCAGAGTCCCAGTGCGTCTTCACACTTTCACCGGCCAAAGGTGGGCAACACTCCACGGCCCCCTCAAGCTGCTACTGAAAAAACTGGATCAGCTGGTGATCAGATTGAATACCCGTTGCTATGCAGACAGCCCAAGTCAGATTGAGTTTTTGATTCAAGAAAGGATTGCGACTCCTGGCGCACTTCACTGCCTTCACGAGGGCTCCTATGGAGGAATAGATATTTCCCATTTTAGGAAGGGAAAATTTCCCGAAGCTCGGGCTGAACTTGCTGAGCGCCTGAATTGGCCGCTGGAAATTCCTTGGATCTTGTTTGTGGGCCGAATCACCTATGACAAGGGCCTTCAAGAATTGATTGAAGCATTTAACCTTTGCACGAAGACGACCGATGCGCGGCTCTTACTCTTGGGCGATCTCGAAAGCCTGGTGCCTGAACGCGATTCAACTTGGCAAAAGAATCTGCAGGACAATGAGAAAATTCGTCAGATTCCATTTCAAACCAATCCCGAATTCTACATGGCTGCCTGTGATTTTCTGTGTCTTCCCAGCCACCGCGAAGGATTTGGCACCGTCGTCATCGAGGCCGCCGCCAGCGGCATTTGCGCTTTAGGTTCTGATATTCCGGGTCTTCGCGACTCTATCGTCGACAAGCAAACCGGAATATTAGTGCCGGTGGGAAATCCTCAGGCGTTGGCTCAAGCCATGGTCTCACTTTGTACGGATGTCGATTTGCGGCGAAAATTGGCGGCAAACGCCTTCGCTCGCGCTAATAAAGATTTTGACTTTCACGTGATCGCAGCCGAGCAAATGAAAGAGTATGACCAGCTGCTCGCCGAAAAAAATATTAAGCGTTAGGTTTTCTTAAATAGCCGGCGCATATCTTTGTATTTATCATAGGTCATAAAATTGACCATTATCAGTGGTACAAGATATTTTTTATTGATCGCTACAGCTCTTGCAAAATATTTACGAGCTTGTGCTTTGATTCCTTTTTGCCAAGATGCAATGCCCTTCATATTCAGAATAATTCCGTTCAAAGATTTTATTTCAACGGCAAATTTTGTCTGAAAGCCGTCGATCATACCTTCGAGATCGCTTAGCAAAAGTTCGTACTCGCGCGGAAAGCTTTCAAACTGTGTCACCGATTCTGAGGTGTGGCCATATCGCCACTTGCCTAAAGGCTCGTCGATATAAAATGCATCAACAAAGTAGGAAAGCTTGGTCAGTAGCTCCATATCCGAACTGATATTGTAGCGTTCGTTGAAAAATAAATTATACTTTTTAAGAGCCGAATTTCGCAGCATAATCGTCTCATACGAAATAAAATAATTTGCCAGCAGTTGGTTGAAAATACGCCCTGACGGCATCACAGAATCGTAGGCGTTTGTTTCGTGTCCCAAATGATCAAAAAAGACAGTGTTCGTGTAAATTAAACCCACCTCGGGATGGGCTCTCATCACGGCGACTTGCTTTTCCAATTTGGTTGGCATCCACAGGTCATCGATATCCAAGACGCAAATGAATTCGCCCGTTAAATACTCGCGAGCAAAGACCCTGGCCTTGCAAAGTGGCATATTGAACGGGGTTTGAATGATTTTGATTTTGTCGCCAAAACTTTTGGCTATTTCCACACTGCGATCGGTTGAACAGTTATCGATAAAGATCACTTCGTAATCTTGAAAGGTTTGGGAAGCGATGCTGGCTAAGGCCTCGGCCACATATTTTTCACCATTGAAGCAATTCACCAAAATCGAGACGCGCGCCATATTTTATTCACCTGCTAGGGTTCGAGAAAATCAATTACAGCATGAGATGTCAATCCAATGACCGTCCGTTGCAAGCCGATATATTTTGCACACGGAATCTATCTTATGTACAGTTTTAGCGAAGACAACTCCTACACACGGGCTTCCTGAGTGAACTTTATTTCCGGCCTAAAATCTGCACAGAAACCATTGAACAGAGCCCACTTATCGAACTTAGCAAGTCTGGGTCTTTTTTTAATTTTGTGCTCAAAGTTCTATTACCTCTTCGGAGTCGCTAATGGCATCAATCCAGCGGTCCCTGAGCTTGTTTTGATCCGGGATGCTTTGGTCTGCGGATTTTTGCTTTTTTTTGGTTTGCAGGTCCGAAACACAATTCCCAAATTCAAATTGTTTTGGACAATGTGGGGATTAGGCCTGCTGATCAGCTTTTTGCAGCTTTTTATAACCAAAGGCATCGAGATCTGGGCCCATCACTATTTAAGAAATGTGCTGATCCCGCTGCTTTTTTATCCTGTGATTTCAGGACTTCTGAATGCCCAGATCAAAATTTCGCTTCGCAGAATTTTGACTTGGACCTTCGCAGCCAATGTGGTGGTTAGCTATTGCCAAGTTTTCTTTACCGCTGTCTATCGACGGCCCACTGGACTTTTCGGCGATCCGATCATTAATTCTTTGACGTTGTATTGGGGACTGGCCGCAATCTTTTTATCAGGGAATAAAAAACAATCAATGGCCGGCTTTCTGGTTCTAGTGCCGCTGTATCAATATTTGAGTTCGCTCAGTTCCGTTCTCAGCTTTGCCCTTGGGTGCACGACAGTCTTAATTTTGACTTATCATTCTTGGAAGAACTATTTAAAGGCAAATCTTAAATTGGTCTCGATTCTTGCAACAACGGCGTTGATCGCGGTCGTGGCGATCAGCTGGGCCGTGCAAAAACTGCAACCCGCCGACTTTGAAAATGCCAGCAACAAGGCGGTCAAACTGTATCAATCAGCTTTTTGCAATCAACCAGGTTGCGAACACTGGTCTTACGAAGGCCGCATCAAAAGCAATCTGCGCCCCTTTGCTCTTTGCCGAGAAGATGCTGTCTCTTGCATGATCGGTAACGTCCAAACAGCTCTTTACGAAAAGGTCGAGTCCACTTGGGCTTCTTTGATCTCGAATTGGGGAGTTTTCTTCTGCCTTTTGTATATGGGTTGGATTGTGACTCATCTGAAAAAACCGTTGGGATTAACGTTAGATCTGTCAGAAGAAGGCAAAGATCATATTATCTGGAGCCTGATTTTTATCACCTGCATTTATTTTAGCTTCTTGAATACGATCATTTACAAATACCCAATTAATATTCTGTTTTACGCAAGCATGGCCTACATGGTTTTTCACTCTCGAGTGAAGGCGAAGTTAGGTTAAGAATCTGCTTGCAAATTTTGCCGCTGCAAAAGGGCTTCGACAATGATCCAGTCTTCAGGTTCATCGATCTCAAAGCCGGAAGACTCGGGCATTTCATAAACCGCAACTTGACCGCTCAGGCGATTTTTAAATTTCAAAATATTCTCGACCGAACTCATGTAAAACGCGCCGTTTTCCATAAACATGCCTTCAAAGTCCTGACGGCGCGGGCGATTTTTGTAATCGTAATTTAAAGGCTCTCCGTCGGCATTCCAGAAGAAACGCTTGGTTCGCACGACCGATAAAAGACTGTCCTTTTCTTTGCTTTCCATCAAATGAATGGAATCTGCCAAATGTTCGGCCCGCACAAACGGACTGGTGGCCTGAATCAGAATGAATAGATCATTGGGCGAAAGATTCGCCTTCCCTAAATACTCGAGCATCACACTTTCAGTCGATGATGCATTCTGAGCATTGACGGCTTCACGGCGGTAAATTTTGACTTTTTTCCCTGGGAAAGCACGAGCGACTTTTTCGATTTCGTCGCTATCGGTGGCGATCACGATCTCATCGATCATCGGACACTTTTCAGCAGCGTCCATGGTCCAATAAATTAATGGCTTCCCCGCAAGAGGCTTGATGTTCTTGCCTGGGATAGACTGGCTCCCCCCGCGAACCGGAATAAAAGCCACCCGTTTCATCTTAACGATCTCGGTACTTAAGCTTGTCGCGCTGAACTTGTTCAATCGGCAAGATCTCAGACTTTTTATAAGTCAGAGCTTTAAAGGTCGCATTCAGATCTCGGCAGAGCTTCTGCATACCAGCTGGTTCCAATGAAGCCGCGTGGTCAGTACCTTTCCAAGTGCGATCCTTCGTAAAGTGACGCTCAATCCAACGTGTTCCTAAAGTATAAGAGGCCACGTCAATCGCGATTCCCAAATGGTGGCCGGAGAAAGCGACTTCTTTCACGCGATTTGCAAATCGTTCCTGAATCTTCACGATCTCCAGCAAACAAACGTCTTCAAACGGAACTGGATAACCAGACGTGCACGAGTACAAAACGATCCGGCCTGCTTGTTTTTTATCTTCGAAAAATTTGACGATCGTCTCTTGCTCAGCAGCCGTCGTCATACCCAAAGAGATATGAACTTCGCCTTTGTATTGATCACGCAAAACTTCGAGCATTTTAAAGTGATTGTTACATGCCGAAGGCACTTTAATAAACTCGGGGTTCAGCGTGATGGTTTCTTTCGCCGAAGTGACGTCCCAAACAGATGTCGCCCAGACGATGCCAATTGATTCACAGTACTTTTTCAGCTGGGCATGTTGGTCGATATTGAATTCCAAGAATTCACGGTGAGCACCATAGGTGTCGCCGTAAGCATTAGCTGGATTCGGATGAGGAGCATTGTATTGCTCAGGCGTCAGCAGCTCTTTCGGAGTCCGTTTTTGAAACTTAGCCGCATAGGCGCCGCAATCTTTCGAAAGTTTGATCAGCTCTTTTGCGGTTTCGAAATCACCTTTGTGATTGCAGCCGATTTCCGAAATGACTCGGGGTTGTGAATACTGTTTCATATGCCGCCTATCTGTACGTTTCTTTTTTTGCTTTATTTTGAATTTTCTATTCTGCCAAAGACCAAAAGGGGATTCACCTTGCGCCGCGCAAGGACTTCATTTCCCACTCAAATGCCGTCCGGCAAATCAGATCTATATTATCTCGCTTTGGAGACCAGTTTAAAAGGCTTTTAACCTTGTCATTTGACGCTACAACCTGTGGAAGATCGCCAGGGCGGCGGTTTTCCAGCCTGACCTCAAAATCCCGTCCACTGACCTTTTTCATCGATTCAATCACCTGCCGAACCGAAAATCCGTGTCCATAGCCACAATTCAGCAGATTCGATGCCCCACCATTTTCCAAATGATGAAGAGCCAGCAAGTGAACGTCCGCCAAATCACCAACATGAATAAAGTCGCGCACTCCAGTCCCATCGGCCGTTGGATAGTCCGTGCCAAAAATTGAAAGAGAATTTAGCTTACCGGCCGCTGCTAAGGCAGCACGCTTGACCAGAACCGAGCCCTCGTCCCCGTGTTGGCCCCATTTTCCATCTTCACTTGCGCCTGCGACATTAAAGTAGCGCAGAATCATAAAACGATAATTTAAAGAGGCCGCACAATCTCGAATGACTTGTTCGCTGAGCAATTTGGAACGTCCATACGGCGTCCCAGGCTTTGTCGCCGACATTTCGGTGACAAGATCATGGCCAGGATCCTGATAAACGGCCGCCGTCGAAGAAAAGACCAATGAACGAATATTGGCTTTTTGAATCGCGCTTAATAACTGAACAGTGCCTTGAAAATTATTTTCATAATAGAGATATGGCTTTTGCAGAGACTCAGCCACATTGGTGAACGCTGCAAAATGAATCACGCTTTCGATTTGGTTCTGCGAAAGGACTGAACTGACCAGGGCCACATCACGAACATCACCTTCGATCAGTTTCGCTTGGGGATGAACGAGATCACGGTGACCGGTCGAGAAGTTATCTAAGATAAAGACCTGATCGCCATTTTTGATCAAAGCATCTACGGCGTGCGAGCCAATGTACCCAGCACCACCGGTTACCAAAATTTTCACGATGCGCTCCAGATAAACTTCGGATTCTGTGCGTATTGCTTCAGCGTTTGCAGTTCGATGTCTTTGGGACTGACCAAAGCATCTTGGTACGGCCACTGAATTTGGAGCTCAGGATCAAACCAGCAAATTCCCGATTCGCCTTTGCCGTTGTATTCGGCTGTGCATTTATAAAAAACATCCGCAGTTTTCGAAAGCACCGCAAAGCCATGCGCAAATCCTGGCGGCACCCAAAGCCACTGAGGTTTCGTCGCATCCAATTCAACTGAAATATGTTTCCCAAATGTCGGCGATCCCGCGCGCACATCCACCGCCACATCAAAAATGCGGCCATTCGTGCAGGTCACCAGTTTGCCTTGTGGTTGATCCCATTGATAATGAAGACCCCGCAAAACCTTTTCACAACTTTGCGAGAAATTATCCTGAACAAAGTCGGTCGGCAGCCCCGCTTCTAAAAAAGAACTGCGCTTAAACCGTTCGACAAAAAAACCCCGCGAATCAGGCCAGGGCTTCAAAGTCACAAGCTTCAATCCAGCTATAGGAAATGTATCAATCTGCAGCATATTCGCCTTCAAATCTAAGATAGGCGAATACAAAGTGCAAGATTTAGGAGTTCATCCGCTTCAAACAAAGCCGCAACGAGTCCCGCCATGGTGGCATCTCAAGACCAAAAACTTTCTTGAGCTTATCTTGGTTCAATCTCGAATTCTGCGGTCGATGGGCCGGTGTCGGATATTCCGATGTCGCAATGCCATCAACTTTCTCGACAGTCAGTTCATATCGAAGGGCACGGGCTTCATCAAAAATCGCCTCAGCAAAACCATGCCAGCTGGTCATTCCTTGTCCCGCCATATGATAGACTCCAGAAGCAAACTTCTCCCCGGTTTTGACGCGTTCAATGATTTTCCAAACCGTTTCAGCAATGGCTGGTGCGTAACTGGGGCTACCGAATTGATCATTAACCACTCGCAAAGTGGTTTTATCCCGCCCTGCTCGCAACATGGTCTTTAAAAAATTCTTTCCGAATTCAGAAATCACCCATGATGTGCGAAAAATAAAATGGCGACATCCCGACATTTGGATGGCCTCGTCACCTTGCAGTTTGGTCTCACCATACCAATTCATTGGCGCTGTCGGTGAGCTTTCAAGCCAAGGCTGATCTCCTTCACCCGAATAGACATAATCCGTCGAAAAATGAATCATCAAAGCATCATTCTTCCCGCACCAACGAGCAATCTCCCGAGGAGCCTCGAAATTCAGCGACTGGGCCAAATTCCGCTCCTCCTCAGCCTTATCCACCTGAGTATAGGCCGAACAAACCACCACGATCTCAGGGGAATACTTATCCAAAAACCCCGCAAGCTTTTTGGGTTGCTCAAAATTCGCCTCGAGACTGGAAACAAACACCGTCTGCCCTTCGAGATGCTCCGGTATCGTAGCTTGAAAAGACTGCGCCAATTGTCCGCTTTTTCCAAAAAATAAAATCATATTAAAAAATTAAATTCGAGAGCCATTTTTCCAGCGTCTCTTGTGGAAGGTTTTTACGAGCGGCCAGATCTTTCACCTGATCATCACCAATTTTTCCAACATGAAAATATCGGCTGTCCGGATGAAAGAAATAATACCCCGACACCGAACTTCCCGGAGTCATCGCGAAATTCTCGGTCAACCGGACGCCCGTTCTTTTCTCGGCATCCAAAAGTTTCCAGATCGTTTCTTTTTCACTATGATCCGGACACGCGGGATATCCCGGGGCTGGCCGAATGCCTTGATATTTTTCTTCGATCAGATCTTGGTTCGAAAGATTTTCTTTGGCACCAAAGCCCATCCACTCACGCATTCTCTTATGCGCAACCTCCGCCAAACCTTCGGCAAAACGGTCACCCAAAGCTTTCACAATCAAAGCATTGTAATCGTCGTTCTGCATTTCCAGTTTTTTTGCGTACTCTTCGACCTGCGCACCCGCAGTGACCACGAAAGATCCAAACCAGTCCTTTCTTCCGGTCGAAACCGGGGCCACGAAATCCGCCAAGCATCGGTAAAACCCACCGACCGCCTCTTTCTCGCGCTGCTGTCGCAAGAAATGCATCTTCGCCAACTGTTGTCCTTGGCTGTCCCAAAGAACCACGTCATCGTCATCAACTTGATTGGCTTGCCATACGCCGACCACGACCTTGGGTGAAAAGATTTTCTCGCGAACAATCTTTTCCATCATTTTCTGCGCATCTTTGTAAAGCTTCGAAGCCTCTTCCCCATATTTCTGATGAGTCAAAATCCCCGGGAAAAGTCCCTTCAAATCCCAAGCCCAAAAAAATGGCGACCAATCAATGTACGGAACCACTTCCTCAAGAGCGATCTGCCAATCGAAAACGCCTGGCTTTTCAGGTTTGTAATTCGTTTCTCGAGACCAATCCACCGCGGACTTTTGCTCGCGAGCTTTGCCAAGAGGAATGACGGTCGATTCAACTTTGTTAGCAAAATGCGCCTCTTTGATTCGCTGGTAGTTCTGCTTCACCTCGGCCACATAGGCCGGACTGTCCTTCGGATTCTGCAGCTTGCTCATGACCTCGGTCACGAGCGAGGCATCCGCCACGTGCACAACGGCACCCGAATAATGATCCGCGACTTTGACGGCCGTGTGCAATCTCGAAGTCGTTGCCCCACCCACCAAAACTGGCACTTTGAATTCCGCTTTTTCAAATTCCTTCATGTTGAAAATCATTTCGTCCAACGAAGGAGTGATCAGTCCCGACAGCCCAATCGCATCGACGTTGTGAGCTTTCGCCTCTTCCATGATCTTATGGCAAGAAACCATCACCCCCAGGTCGATGACATCATACCCATTGCAGGATAGAACCACGGATACGATATTCTTTCCGATATCATGAACGTCACCCTTCACTGTCGCCAGCAAGACCTTGCCCTGCTTCGACATCGCGTGCTGCCCAGCTTTCATATGCGGCTCAAGCACCGCGACCGCCTTCTTCATCACGCGCGCACTTTTCACGACCTGAGGCAAAAACATTTTCCCCTGGCCAAAAAGCTCGCCGACCACTTTCATCCCGGCCATCAGTGGCCCCTCAATCACCGACAGTGGTGAATTGAGCGCGGCAAAGGCCTCGGCCGTGTCGCCCTCGATAAAATCATCAATCCCTTTCAAAAGCGAATGCGTGATTCGTTCTTGCAAAGGCAGATTGCGCCACTCCAAAGTTTCTTTCGGAGCCGCATTCTTTCCGACCGTCTTAAACTTCTCAGCCAGCGTGATCAGTTTCTCGGTCGCTTCCGGATAACGATTGAAAATCACGTCTTCAACTAGATTTCGAAGCTCGGGATCAATCTCTTCATACACTTCGATCATGCCGGCGTTGACGATGGCCATGTCCAGGCCCTCTTTGATCGCATGATGTAAAAACACAGAATGCATGGCCTCGCGAACGCGATCATTTCCGCGAAACGAAAATGATAAATTCGAAAGCCCACCGCTGGTCGATACCCCAGGGCAGGTTTCCTTGATCTTGCGAACCGCTTCGATAAAGTAAACCGCGTAAGGATTGTGCTCTTCCATTCCCGTGGCAATCGCCAGAATATTCGCATCAAAAATAATATCCGAAGGCGAAAAGCCCAGCTCATCAACCCAGATTTTATAAGCTCGCTGACAGATGCGAACTTTATCGTCCACCGTCACGGCCTGACCTTGTTCATCGAATGCCATAATGACGGCGGCCGCTCCGAATCGATGGATGGTCTCCGCCTGACGCTTGAAAACTTCGGGCCCCTCTTTCAATGAGATCGAATTAACAATGGCCTTGCCTTGAACGCATTCAAGCCCCGCCTCGAGAACTTCCCATTTCGAAGAGTCGATCATAAATGGCACGCGAGAAATTTCGGGTTCGCTCGCCAAAAGATTCAGAAAGTGCTGCATCTCGGTCTTGGAATCGAGCATGCCTTCATCCAAGTTGATATCGATGATATTGGCGCCGTTCTCGACTTGCTCTCGGGCAATCGACAAAGCGGCCGAGTATCTTTTTTCTTGAATGGTTTTCGAGAATTTCTTCGAACCCGTGACATTGGTTCTTTCGCCCACGAACAAGAATGGCTTCGGCCCTTCGTAAGGCATATTCAAGGGCTCAAGCCCCGAAGTCGAAAGACCTTTATGCCCCTCAGGAACCCGTCGCGGCTTCACAGACCTGAGGGTCTCCACCACAGCCTTGATATGCTTCGGAGTCGTCCCACAGCACCCACCGACCACATTCAAAAGACCATCCTCGCCAAATTTCTTCAGCTCAAAGGACAACATCTCGGGTGTTTCATCATACCCGGTCGGCGCCAGCGGATTCGGCAAACCCGCATTCGGATAACAGCTGACATAACAGTCCGCTATTCGAGAAAGCTCCATCAAAAAAGGACGCATCTCTTTAGCACCCAAGGCACAGTTCAAGCCGACGCTCAAAGGTTTCGAATGCTTCACCGAATTCCAAAACGCTCCGGTATTCTGTCCCGACAAAGTCCGTCCCGACAGATCGGTGATCGTCACCGAAATCATCATCGGAATGCGTTCGCCTCGCTCTTGCTCGATTTTCTGAATCGCAAACAAGGCGGCCTTTAAATTCAACGTATCAAAAACGGTTTCCGGCAACAAAATATCAGCGCCACCCTCAAGCAGGGCGCGCGCCTGCTCTTCATAAGCCCCCGCCAGCTCTTGAAAAGTGATCGCTCGAAACGCCGGATTGTTCACCTCAGGCGAAAGACTCAAAGTTTTGTTGGTCGGTCCCAAAGCGCCGGCAACATAGGCCCGCCGACCCGTTCGTTTGAAATGCTCATCGCACTCCATTTTTGCCAGGCGCGCCGCTTCGATATTGATCTGCCGAACTTGGCTTTCCAGGCCATATTCTTTCTGCGCCACCCATGTGCCATTAAAAGTATTGGTCTCGATGATATCCGCACCCGCCTCCAGATACTGGCGGTGCACCTCGCGAACCACATCGGGCCGCGTGAGACAGAGAAGATCGTTGTTCCCCTTCAGATCCACTTTGGGATTGGGAAACAAAGTGCCGCGATAGTCGGCCTCTTTAAGATGGTACTGCTGAATCATGGTGCCCATAGCGCCATCGATAAAGAGAATTCGTTCCGAAAGAGCTTTTTCCAGCTCAAGCCACAGAGCCGACTTTTTCAATCGCATTTTTTTCAAACCTTATTTAAATTTGCGAACGACATCCACGACAAGGTTCGTGTCATTCATCACGTAGAAGTGAATACAGGGAGCTTTTTTCCCCAGCAGGCTTTCAACCTGCTTCATGGCCCAGCGCTTGCCAATTTCCGGAGCTTGCGACGGGGTCTTCAAGATCTCATCTGAAAGCTCAACCGGAATGTCGACGTAGAAGTTTTTCGGAATCGATTTCAGCTGCTCGACCGATTTCAGAATTTTAATTCCCGGCACGATGGGTACATGGATACCAGCTTGCCGGCATTGATCGACAAAACTAAAATATTTCTCATTCTCGAAAAACATCTGGGTCACGATGTAATCGGCACCCGCATCGACTTTTTGTTTCAGATATTCGATATCGACTTTCATATTCGGAGCTTCAAAATGTTTTTCCGGATAACCGGCCACGCCGACACAGAAATCCATCTTCGCGGTCTCAGACATCTCTTCAATGTACTGACCACGCTTCAAATCCGCCATTTGCACGACCAAATCTTTAGCGTACTTATTGGAAGAGCGATCCTTGGAAATCGATTTCTGGAAATTTAAATAATCCCCGCGTAAAGCCAGAACGTTGGTGATTCCTAGATAGCCAAGCTCGATCAAAGCATCTTCCGTTTCTTCGCGGGTGAAGCCCTGACAAAGAATGTGCGCAACCGTATCAATCTTGAAACGATTCTGAATGATTCCGCAAATTCCCATCGTCCCAGGGCGCTTCTTCACGATCCGACGCTTGATGCTCCCATCAGCCATTTCATTGTAGAAAGCGACGGACGAATGGGCCGTGACATCGATCCAAGGTGGATTCAGCGGAGCCAGCTGCTCAACGACTTCAATCAAATCTTTCACGCTTCGACCACGCGGCGGCGGCACGATCTCATAACTAAACAGCGGAGCCTTAGCCCCGCTCAAATGCTCAATGACTTTCATAGATGCTCGTATTTCAAAAGGTTCTTCAAATACAGACCATACCCTGAAGCGGGATAGTTTTCAGCAATTTGTTGCAATTGCTGACGATTGATAAAACCTCGAAGGTACGCGATCTCTTCTAGACAGGCGATTTTCAGTCCCTGTCGTTGCTCAATGGTCTGGACAAACTGTGAAGACGCCAACAAGGACTCGTGCGTCCCCGTGTCGAGCCAAGCCACACCCCGCCCTAGAGTCTCTACTCGAAGTTCACCCATCTCGAGATAGCGACGATTCAAATCCGTAATTTCCAGCTCGCCCCGCTTCGAAGGCTTCAATTGTTTCGCAAAATCCACAACTCGGTTGTCATAAACATACAAGCCCGTGACCGCCCAGTTGGACTTTGGTTTCAAAGGTTTCTCTTCAATCGACAAAGCTTGATGTTTCGCATTCAGTTCAACCACACCATAACGCTCAGGGTCCTGAACATGATAAGCAAACACGGTTGCGCCCTTTTCGATTTCACAAGCGCGCTCCAATTGTTTGGGCACATCATGCCCGTAAAAAAGATTATCTCCCAAGATCAAACAAACAGGCTCGTTGCCGATGAACTTCTCGCCCAGCAAAAATGCCTGCGCAATACCTTCCGGCTTCGCCTGTTCGATATACGAAAAGCTCACGCCAAATTGCGAACCATCTCCCATCAGATTCTGAATCATTGGCAAATCACGAGGCGTGCTGATGATCAAAATTTCGCGAATTCCCGCCAGCATCAACATCGAAATCGGATAATAGATTGTGGGCTTGTCGTAAACTGGCAGCAACTGTTTGCTGACGGTCTTGGTGCTTGGATAAAGTCTGGTGCCACTGCCGCCTGCTAATACGATCCCCTTCATCTTGATCCTCCTTTATCTTTGATGGCTTCCAGCCAATGATGATTTTGCAAATACCAACCGACGGTCTGCTCAAGTCCGTCCTCAAACTGAGCATACTGTCGGCGAAATCCCAGCTCACGAATCGCTTTGCTATCGTCAATCGCGTAGCGGAAATCATGTCCCAAACGATCCTCGACAAAACGAATTCCCTGCGCGTGCGCTTGCCCCGTTTTTCTCGGTGCCAGCTGATCCAAAAAACCGCAAATCTTTGTCACGACATCCAGATTGTTCCGCTCGGAATTTCCGCCGAAACAGTAACTCTCACCGGCTTTGCCTTTTTCATAAGCCAAAAGCACGCCGGCACAATGATCCTGCACATGAATCCAATCCCGAATATTCGCCCCTCGCCCGTACACCGGCAAAGGCTCCTCTCTCAGCGCCTGAGTGATCATTCGCGGAATCAACTTTTCCGGAAACTGTTTCGGTCCATAATTATTCGAGCAGTTGGTGATCACGGTTGGCAGTCCGTACGTGTGAAACCAGGCCCGAACCAAGTGATCGCTCCCAGCCTTGGACGACGAATACGGTGAGTTCGGCGCATAAGCCGTTTCTTCATGAAACTTGCCCGTTTCGCCTAACGAACCAAAGACTTCATCTGTTGATACATGTAAAAATCGAAAATGATTTTTTCGCTCAGCCGGCAGCGTGTTCCAGTACCGGCGAGCTCCTTCCAGGAGCTCAAAGGTGCCCATGATATTCGTGACCAAAAACTGACGAGGTCCCGAAATCGAATTGTCGACATGGCTTTCGGCCGCAAAGTGAATCACGCCATCGAATTGATTTTCCGCAAATAATTTTTGAATCAAAACGGCGTCTTCAATTCGCCCCTGCACAAAAGCAAAGTCGCTGGATTTTAAATGCTGTTCAAAGTTGGCCCGGTGACCGGCGTAGGTCAAAGCATCCAACATGGTGATGCGATAGCCTTTGGCCAATGCAATTTCGAGAAAGTTACTGCCAATAAATCCCGCTCCACCGGTGACAAGCAAATGTTGCAAAACATCTCTCCTTTGCGGCGCACAAATTATGATCAAAGCTTTGAGCCAGTTTGAAAAGCTCAAATTCGAGGCGCAAGGACGACGGCGTCCGCATGGACGTCTAGGACGCGGCAACGAAAAAGTTGGGCTTTTCAAACTGGCTCTAAATTCTATTGTGGAGTGACTTTCCATATCAAGCAAAGCATCTTTCGCCAAAGAAATAACTTTAGACCAGCTGTCAAAAGTCCTATATTAGGCCATGCAAAAAACTTTGAAGAATACGGTTTCTCAACTTCTCAAGCTGGCATTTTCTCTGGGCCTGATTTATTGGCTGATTCGAAGTGACCGTCTCGATTTCAATGCGCTCTCACGCTTGCTGCAACCGATCTTTTTGATTCCTTGCCTTCTTTGCGTCGGACTTTCGCTCGCCATCGGGGTCGAGCGGTGGAGGCATTTTTTAAAATCTCAAAAACTGAATATTCCATTCCTCCAGGCCTTCCAATTGTCTCTCATCGGCGTCTTCTTTAATTTTGCCATGCCTGGCGGAGTTGGCGGCGATTTGATCAAGGGCTATTACATCACTCGATCTTCACCGCATGCAAAAACAGCCGCGGCGGTGACAGTTTTATTAGATCGACTGATTGGCCTTTTGGCCATGTCCTTCATCGCATTGGGTGTCATGCTCTTCAAGTGGGATGTTGTGCGCTCGCAAAAAGAATTAATGTTTATCTTATTTTTAGTTTCCGGAGTCACCGCCGGCTCGATGTTGGTATGGTCTTTGATCTTCTCCCGTCGCCTCTACAATCTTGGCTGGATCGAAAAGATTTTGCGACGTCTTCCCCGTTCGCACCTCCTTTTGAAAACCTACAATTCTGTCGCAGACTACCGACACTCTAAAAAGGTCTTTTTCTCGACCCTTTTCCTAAGTTTTGCCGCGCAGGTGGCATCGATCTTTTTCTTTGTCTTTGCCGGCAAGGCGCTTGGCTACGATGTTCCATTATCCACCTACTTTGTCGCCGTGCCCATCGCATTCATGGTTCAATCCGTCCCCCTTTCACCGGGTGGAATCGGCGTCGGACAAACGGCCTCATTCTTTCTTTTTAATTTGCTGCAACCTGACTCGGGCCCGGTGGGCTCGCTGACCACGACCGCCCATCAAATTTCTCTTTTCCTATTTGGCCTTGTTGGCGCCTATTTCTACCTTGGCATTTCAAAAAAATTAAAGAATTCTAAGCAGACTCAGACGGAGGAACTCACATGACCATTTTACTCAAGCAGCTGTTTGCTTTTTTTCGCCTGCTCAATTCAGACACCGCCACCAATCAATTGGCAGCGGGCCTCGCTTGCGGAGTGATTCTTGGCTTTGCACCAATCCTATCCTTACAAGCGATGCTCGTGCTTTTCTGCTGTTTCTTCTTCCGCATTCAACTTGGCGCCGCTTTTCTTTCCGCCTTCTTTTTTAAATTCATCGCCTACCTCTTCGATCCTGTTTCGAACACACTTGGCAAATCGGTTCTCGAGGCGCCTTCTTTGCGATCACTTTTTGTTCAGCTTTACAATATGCCGTTCGTACCGATGACTCGGTTCAACAACTCGATCGTCATGGGTTCCGGGTTGATTTCCTTCATTCTTGTTATTCCGCTTTTCTTCTTATTTAAAAATTTGATTCTGAAATACCGAGCAACGGTTGTTGCCCGGTACAAACAAACAAAAATTTGGAAATTTTGGGCCGGAACATCATTCTACAACTGGTATCTGAAATACGAACGACTCTACGGATAGTCCCCAACCTTCTTGAGGCAAACATCATATGACGACTGAAAATCAAAATCTTAATAATCCCGTAAAGCCCAAAAAGAAAAAAGGCCCCATCCGTACGGAAGCCGTGATCCCATTCTTGATCGTCGTGCTTCTGACCTGGGTTTACTTTCACTTTTTCTTCGACTTTCATTTGAAAAAAACTTTTGAATTCGCGGGCTATCACTTGCTTGGCACCGAAGTCGATATCGACAAATTGGAAACCAGCTTTATCAAGGGCACCTTCCGCGTCCAGGGCGTCGAGGTCACCAATTCCGAAAAGCCGACCCACGATATGGTCAAAATCGGCGACATCCGCTTCGGCGTTCTCTGGGATGCCCTTTTGCGCGCCAAAGTCGTCGTTGATGAAATGGCGGTTGAACAAATCGAAATTGATGTCCCACGCAAAACTCCGGGCCGCGTGAAACCGATTGAACCTGAAAAGACTGAAAACAAGGGCCCCAGCGCAGTCGACAAAATCAAAGACAAGGCTCTGGACACTGTCGAGAGCAAGTACGATAAAAATGCGCTTGGTGACCTGGCCGCGATTCTAGGCGGCTCATCTGCCGAAACCCAACTCGGAAAGATCGAGGCCAATCTTCCTTCAAAAGCCCGTCTTAAGGAGATGGAAGCCGAATACCAGGAGAAGTCCAAAAAATGGCAGGAAAAGATTCAAAGCCTGCCAAAGCCACCAGAGATTCAAGCTCTAGGCGATCGCCTTGGAAAAGTAAAAACCAAAGACTTCAAATCCCCGCAAGAGCTCCAACAATCATTGACCGAAATCGATAGCATCCTGAAAGAAGCCGATGCGAAATACAAACTCGTCCAAAGCACCAGCAATGACCTCAGTGCCGATCTCAAGAATCTAGATCAGGGCCTCAAAGAACTCGATGTCATGGTGAAAAAAGACATCAAGGATCTGGAAGCTCGCTTCAAAATTCCAAGTCTTGATGCCAAATCCCTCACCCAAAGTATTTTCTATCCTTACCTGGCTCCTTACTTGGCTAAATTCACTCGCTACAAAGGCCTGGCTGAAAAATACATTCCACCGAACTTAATGACCAAAAACAAAGAGAAGCCCGACAACATTCAGCCTCGCCCCCGCGAAAAAGGCGTGACCTACGAGTTCACTCACGAAAAGTCTTACCCAATGTTCTGGGTCAAAAAAATTTCGGTCAGCTCAAAAGCAGGTGTTTCTTCGTTTGCAGGAAATCTCAGTGGATTGATCACGGATGTGACTTCCAATCAGCCTTTAATTGGCCGCCCAACGGTCGCAAAGCTTGAAGGAGATTTTCCCGGGATGCAGGTCAGCGACTTCCTTGGCAAATTAACGATCGACAACACAAAAGAAATCAGTCGCATTGGCTACGAATTCGGCGTCGGCTCATACGCACTTGCCGGTAAGGAGCTGGTTCAATCTCCTGATGTTCAGCTGGCATTCAAAAAAGCAAATGGATCTCTAAAATCAAATGGCGAACTTGTAGGCCTTAAGGACTTCAAATTCGAGCTGCACAATCAATTCAAAAACGTCGACTATCTGATCGCATCCAAAACTCCGGCGGCCGAAGAGATTTTGAAAGCGATCTTCTCGAGCCTACCTGCAATCTCTTTGGATGTGGATGGCGCCGGCATTCTTCCCGGAATTTCGATGAATATTAATTCAAATCTTGGCCCGGAACTTTCAAAAGGTTTCGAACGTCAACTTCAAGCCAAAATCGGCGAAGCGCGCGCCAAACTACAAGCTTTTGTCGACCAAGAGGTTGGTAAGAATAAAGCCAAGCTCGAAGCTGACTTTAACAAGGCGAAATCTCAAGCTGAAGGCGAAGTCAAAAAGTTACAGGACCAACTGAACGCCGAAAAAGCAAAAGGCGAAGGCAAAGTCGATCAAGCTAAGAAGGACGCGGAAAACCAAGCAAAAAAGGGAATCGAAGGTGAAGTTCAAAAGGCTCTCGGCAATGGCGGCGATAAAAAGCTCGACGACCTGAAAAAACGCTTCGGTCTCTAAAAACAAAACCGCACTTTCCTGATCCAATTTTTTCAATTATTTCGAAGAATTCGATCGATTCAAACTTCAACGGAGGCATTTGCCTCCGCTCTCATTAATCTTTTTCACCGAATCGCCCGAGAATGATTGCGACCACAAGATTTCGCAAGCCCTTCGATCAGAAGCGCTCATCGCGACTATTTCTTCAGGATACCATGCATAGGATACGTCTGCATCTCAAAGTCGCGTAGGGAACAACCTCAATACCACCTTCGCTCGAAGAAATTCACTGCAAGCCGATTCAAACTATTTTTCGCTGAGCTCTTTCATAAAAGACAGCGCATCTGGAGTGGACCAATTGATCGAGCCAACAATCTTCCGCACGAGCTTTAAATTTTTATCTGCAACAAAACTTTCCGGTAACCTTTCAGCGTCGTATTGCTGTCCGATTGAATGTTTCTCGTCCCAAAGAATATGAATTTGTGGGTGTTTGGATTTCGGAAATGACTTTAAGAACGCATCGATATCTTCTCGGGCCGAGTCTTGAGAAACCGCAACGAGATGAACTTTCCCATCCATCTTCTCCACCAACTCGATCATTGATGGAAACTCCTCCAAACATGGCGCACACCAAGAGGCCCAAAAACTTAAAATGACGACGTGGCCTTTAAAATCCGAAAGCTTCACAGATTTTCCATCCATGTCTTTCAGCTCAAAATCCGGCAAGCCCGTCGCCTCCATCTCATCCATTCGGGTGACACGCTCTACTCCCGCCGGCAAAGTTGCCCGACTCCACATCCAAAAAAGGCCAGCCAGCACAAGCCCAACTAATATTGTAACAACCGAAGCCTTCAAATAAAGTTTCATGCCCAAATCGTGACACCTTTCCATCCAAAAAGCAAAAAGGCCCCGGTTTCCCAGAGCCTTTTCAGCTGAATTTGATAATTTAAATTCTGACTTGGCCTATCGCCGAAGCACTTAAGCTTAAGCTCGTGAAACCTGACGAGACTTCTTCTGAATCGTCTTAACAGACTTGCGTTTCGCCGCAACCAAAGCACGAGCTTTTTTAACAGCTTTTGCTTTTTCTTTTGCAGCTTCTTTGTCAGCCTTTGTTTCCTTGCCAGCTTTTTTATCAGTCGCAGGAACTTTTGACTGCCAGTCATAATCAACAAACTCAAGGAACGCCATCTCAGCTGTATCGCCAGGACGACGACCTACTTTGATGATACGAGTGTAACCACCCGGACGCTCAGCAAATCGCTTCGAAAGATCTGTCACGATTGTATTGACAGTTGTTTCGTTAGGAATGCGAGACAACAACAAACGACGAGTCGCAAGGTCATCTTTCTTTCCAACAGTGATTGCTTTTTCAACGTGACGGCGAATTTCTTTCGCTTTCACGATTGTTGTTTTGATACGGCCGTGCTCAACCAAAGACACGATCAAACCTCGGAAGAGGGCCTTACGTGCATTGAATTTACGGCTAAAATATTTCGTAGCTCTTCTGTGTGAACTCATAATCCCTGCCTATTATTGTTGTTCGCGTTTCACAGGGGGAACATTTGGATCCCATCCTGGAGGCGGCCAACCATCGATTTTCATACCCAAGCCAAGTCCCATCTCTGACAAAATCTCTTTGATTTCGTTCAAAGACTTGCGGCCGAAGTTTTTCGTTTTTAGCATTTCTGCTTCAGATTTAACAACCAATTCACCGATATAGCGAATATTTGCATTCTTCAGACAATTTGCGCTTCGAACTGACAACTCAAGGTCATCAACCGAACGGAACAAATTCTCATTCAAAGAAGTGCCTTTGCTATCCTTCTGCTCCTCAACTGGCTCCATTGTTTCGTCGAAAGTCAGGAAGATCTGCAATTGTTCTTTCATGATTTTAGATGAAAGAGCGACCGCCTCTTCAGGCTTCAATGAACCATCAGTCCAAATTTCAAGAGTCAGGGCATCATAGTCCGTTCGTTGACCGACGCGGGCATTTGATACGTTGTAATTCACCTTACGGATTGGGCTGTGAAGCGCATCCACACCAATGAAACCAACTGGGTAGTCAGCATTACGGATTTCAGCTGCATCATAACCGCGGCCAAAAGTAACGATGATTTCAGCACTGAAGTTCGCATTGCCACCTAAAGTAGCAATATGTTGCTCAGGATTCAAAATTTCGATTTGATCGTTAGTTTGAATATCAGCAGCAGTGACACGGCCTGGGCCCTTCTTCGAAATACGAAGAGTTTGAACCTCAGCATTGTATTGGCGGAAACGAACTTCTTTCAGATTCAAAATAATATCAGTCACGTCTTCCAGAACGTCTGGAATCGTAGTGAATTCGTGCAAAACACCCTCAAATTTCACCGCAGAAACAGCCGAACCCATCATTGAGCTCAGCAAAATGCGACGAAGAGAGTTCCCCAAAGTAACACCATAGCCTCTTTCCAGAGGCTTAATAGTGAACCTTGCGTAGTCATCACGAAGAGTCTCACGATCAATTTCAAAACCTTTTGGTTTAATTAGATCGCGCCAAAAACGGTAATAGTGCTCTTGCATATATGAAACCCCCAAAGGTGTAATTATCTCGAGTAGTACTCAACGATCATGTTTTCTTCGACCGGCATTGTGATTTCCTCACGAGTAGGCATATCTTTCACAGTCCCTTTGAAGCCACCATGGTCAGCTTCCAGCCAAGCTGGAACACTTCGTCGAGCAACAGATTGGATCGCGCTCAAAACTTTGTTCATTTCGCGGCTCTTATCTGATACCTCAACAACATCACCTTTTTTAACTGTGAAGCTCGCAACGTTTACGCGCTTACCGTTAACCAAAATGTGGTTGTGGCTCACCATCTGACGAGCTTCACGACGAGAGTTTGCAAATCCGAGTGAATAAACAACGTTATCCAAACGAGTTTCCAAAATCTTCAACAAAGCTAAGCCGGTGATTTCTTTAGAAGCATCCGCTTTATCAAAATAACGAGCGAATTGCTTTTCAGAAAGACCGTAATAACGCTTCGTCTTCTGCTTCTCACGAAGTTGCAGAGCAAATTCAGAAAATTTCAAACGCGCCTGACCATGTTGTCCCGGAGGATAAGGTCGGCGCTCAAATGCACATTTATCAGTGTAACAACGATCACCCTTCAAGAAGAGCTTCATGTTTTCACGTCGGCACAACTTACATACACTATCATTAATGCAGCTCACGTCTCACCTCTTAAATTCGACGACGTTTGGGAGGACGGCAACCGTTGTGAGGAACCGGTGTTACATCCTTCAAAATGTTAATTCTCATACCTACTGCCGCCAAAGCTCGAATCGCAGGCTCACGTCCCGCGCCAGGGCCTTTTAAGTAAACATCAACAGAGCGCATTCCTGCTTCCATTGCTTTTTTTGCAGCGTCTTCGGCAGCCATTTGAGCTGCAAATGGAGTCCCTTTTCGAGAACCCTTGAAGCCCAACATACCAGCAGTTGACCAAGAAACTGTATCACCTGCAGGATCAGTGATCGTAACGATCACGTTTCCGAAGTTTGCATTGATATAGCAGTTGCCTTGAGGAACGCTTCGTTTAATTTTTTTCTTAGCTACTTTTTTATCAGTATTTTGTGTCGCACTCATCTGTCACTCCTCAATTAGACGGCTTTTTTCTTGTTAGCGATCGTCTTACGAGGACCTTTACGAACGCGAGCGTTCGAACGAGTTCTCTGACCACGAACAGGAAGTCCCTTACGGTGACGGGTGCCACGGTAGCAATTTAAATCCATCAGGCGCTTGATCGCCAATCCAATTTCACGACGGAGATCACCTTCAACTTTGAATTGACCTTCGATAATTCCACGGATTTTCGCAATCATATCGTCCGTCAAATTGTCTGTGCGAAGAGATTGAGGAATCCCAACTTCTTGACAGATTTTTTTGGCTCTTGGACGGCCGATTCCATAAATATAAGTCAATGCCACTTCCACGCGTTTATTTCTTGGAAGGTCGACACCTGCTAAACGTGCCATGATTAACCCTGCCTTTGCTTGTGCTTGGTGTTTTCACAAATCACTCGGATAACACCTTTTCGTTTGATGATCTTGCACTTGTTACAAATTTTTTTCACTGATGGTCTAACTTTCATAATCCACCCAAATTTCTACTCGACTAATTTCGAGCAGGTCACCTTCAGATATTTGCCGTATTACAGGTAAATATTGAATATTACTAAGCTTTGCCGAACCTATCGGCGCTTAAATGAACTGCGGCACGAAAACGTAGCACTTCGGATTTCCAAAGTCCAGCATTTATAAAACATTAAATCCGGTGAAGGATGGCTCAATTCAGAGCTTTTTTAATGTTCAAGAATACTGTTTCGGTATCCTGGCTTCCGTTTACTTCCACGTATTTATTCAGCTCCTTAAAATAAGTCCGGAGAGGAAGGGTATTCTCTTCGTAGGTTTTCAATCGCGTGGCAATCACATCTTCTTTGTCGTCATTTCTTTGAATGACTTCGCCGCCACAATTGTCACACACACCTGCGACTTTTGATGGCTTTGATGAAACGTGATAGACAGCCCCACACGACTTACACACTCTACGTCCTGTCAACCGACCGAGGAGCTCCTCTCGAGGAACCTCTAGGAAGACAGCTTTTCCAATTTCAAGTCCTCTTTGACGTAGGATCGTCCCTAACGCCTCCGCCTGAGCACTTGTCCTCGGAAATCCGTCGAGGATAAAAGACTTTTTACCAAGGTTGGCCAACACTTCGTCGACCATTCCTATGACGATGGAGTCAGGGACTAGCTCGCCCTTATCCATAAAACTCTGAGCTTGTTGACCAAGCGCAGTTTTGTTCTTAATGGCCGCACGGAAGAGATCTCCAGTCGAGATCTGAACCATATTCATGCGGTCCACAAGCAAAGCGGACTGTGTCCCTTTGCCAGCACCAGGTGCGCCAAACAGAACAATATTCATTAGTATTGAACCCTCCGGCTGCGAACTTTCGCGCCTTTCAGGAATCCTTCATACTTTTGAGTGATCAAATGAGATTGAATCTGTTGAGTTGTATCTAGGGCAACTCCAACCAGGATCAAAAGGCTCGTACCACCAAAATAAAATGGGACATTCATCATGCCGATCAAAATTCCTGGTAATACACAAATAACACTGAGGTAAATCGCACCCGCCACATTGACACGATCCAACACTTTTTGAATGTACTCTGATGTGCTCTTTCCTGCGCGAACGCCTGGAATGAATCCACCATATTTCTTTAAATTTTCTGCCACCTCGTTCGGATTGAAAACAATCTCAGTGTAAAAGAAGCAAAAAAACACAATCAAAAGAACAAAAATAATATTATAGATCGTGCCCGATGGACTAAGTGCATCTTGAAGAGACTTAAGCCAAGGAGTCTGAACAAACTGAGCCATTGTTGCAGGAAACATCAGCAACGAGCTGGCAAAAATTGGAGGAATAACGCCAGAAAAATTAATCTTAATTGGCAAATGGCTTGAAGGAGTCGTCATAGACTGCATTCCCGCGCCACGCTGAGAGTATTGTACTGGAATTCGGCGTTGACCGACTTCCATGAAGATAACTGCCGCAATGATCAAAACCATTAAGGTCACTAATAGTAATAATACGGCCGGTGACATCTCGTTATTTTTCACCAACGAGAAGAGGCGCTGGGCGCCATTCAATACTGAAGCTGCGATACCGGTGAAAATGATCAAACTAGAACCATTCCCAATTCCACGCTCAGTAATCTGCTCGCCGAGCCACATGACAAAGCAAGAACCTGCAGTCAGAGTAATGATAGTCATGATTTGAAATGGAAGAAATCCTACGATTGGTGAAGTCACCAAAGATCGACCATCTGGACTTGTTGAGCCCATCAACCAAGAGCTAATTGCATACCCTTGCACGATACACAAAGCGACAGTTGCATATCGAGTATATTGATTGATTTTGCGTCTTCCAGGCTCACCTTCTTTTTTCAATGCCTCTAGGTAAGGAATTGCAGATGTGAGCAACTGAAAGATAATTGAGGCAGAAATATAAGGCATGATTCCAAGAGCAAAAATCGAGAACTGAGACAGAGCTCCACCCGTGAAGGTGTTAAACAATCCAAAAATTCCAGAGCTTTGAGCCTGGAAAAATGAGAACACAGCCGAGCCGTCTACACCAGGAGTTGGAACGTGAACTCCAACTCGGTAAATAGCCAGCATGGCCAATGTAAAAAGAATTCGTTTTGTGAGCTCAGTATTCTTGGAAACGTCCCCGATGTTTGCCACTACTTGATGACCTCAGTTTTGCCGCCGGCGGCTTCAATTGATGATTTTGCTTTGTTGCTAAACTTATGAGCCTTAACAGTCAAATTTTTAGACAACTTCCCGTTGCCCAAGATCTTAACTGGAAACTTGTGAACAAGTCCCGCTTCTTTCAAAGATTCAGGTGTGACTGTTCCAGTTAGTTTTTCTAGCTGGCTCAAGTTGATGACTGAATACTTTGTTTCGAAATCAGCATTACTGAAACCATATTTTGGCATACGTCGGACCAGAGGTGTTTGACCACCCTCGAAACCACGACGAACTTTACCGCCAGAACGAGCCAGCTGACCTTTGTGACCTTTACCAGCAGTTTGACCAAGTCCTGAACCGCGTCCACGACCCAAACGTTTTTGATAATGCTTTGAGCCCTCTTTAGGCTGCAATTGAGATAGAAGACTCATAAATTACCCCTGAACTTCAACATCAACGAGATGTTGAACTTTCATAATTTGCCCGCGATTTGCAGGATTGTCAGCAAGCTCAATGGATTTGTGTCTTTTTCGAAGACCAAGCGCTTCCATTGTCGCACGTTGAGACTTGCTGCATCGAGCAAGACCTCGCTTCATTGTTACGACGAATTTTTTTGCCATAACTTACTCCCTACTCTGCCAAAGCTTTTAATTGCTTCAGACCATCCAAAGTTGCGCGTACCGCATTATGTGGATTTCGAGTTCCCACACACTTTGTCAAAATGTCTTTTACGCCAACAGACTCCAGAACTGCACGAACAGCTCCACCAGCGATGACACCAGTACCTGGAGCAGCAGGCTTCATGATCACCTTTGCAGCACCGAAAGTTCCGATAACTTCGTGAGGAATAGTTCCTTGTTTCAGAGACATAACTCGAGAAGATTTTTTGGCCGCACGACTTGCTTTACCAATTGCTTCTGGAACTTCGCCAGCTTTGCCAGTACCAAAACCGACTTCGCCAGTTCCGTTACCAACGACCACAAGAGCAGCAAACGAAAAACGACGACCGCCTTTTACGACTTTCGTTACGCGATTGATTGCAACCACTCTCTCTTCAAATTCAGAAATTGCTTTTTCCACTTCAATCTCCCTTAGAAGTTAAGGCCGCCCTCTCGAGCGCCCTCTGCCAAAGCCTGAACTCGGCCGTGATAGATATAACCGTTACGATCAAAAACAACGCTCTTGATGCTTTTTGCAATCGCGAGCTTTGCGACCTCTTGACCAACAGCTTTAGCCAGGTCTTTACCTGATTTGTCTGTTTTCAAGACCAGAGAAGAAGCCGTTACCAATGTATTTCCAGTCACGTCATTGATGACATGAGCGTACATGTGCTTACCGCTACGGAAAACACAGAGGCGAGGACGTTCTTCAGTTCCTTTAACAGTTTTGCGAATGCGAATTTTCTTCGTCAATCGAGCAACTGTTCTTACGCTTGTTTGTTTGCGAAACTTTAGTTTCATACTCTTACCTCAATTATTTTCCAGCCGACTTACCAGCTTTACGTCGAATGTGCTCGCCAGCATAGCGAACGCCTTTTCCGAGATATGGCTCTGGTGGACGGAAACTACGAATTTTAGCAGCAACCTGGCCAACCAATCCACGGTTTGCGCCAGCGACTGTGATAGCTGTCTGCTTATCAACTTTAATTTCGATACCTTCTGGAATGTCGAAAACAACTGGATGACTGAAACCCAATGAGAGTTCCAATTTCTTTCCAGCTACACTTGCGCGGTAACCGACACCATGAAGCTCAAGACCGCGAGTGAAGCCGGCGCCAACGCCAGTCACTGCATTTTGAACCAAAGCGCGATACATACCGTGCAAAGAGCGAGCTTCCTTTGTTTCAGCATTTCGAGTCAGAACGATCTTCTTACCCTCGAGTTTTGCTGAAACTTCAGGTTTCATCGCGATTTTCAAAGACTGCTTAGCACCTTTGACAACCACTTCATTCGCAGGAGTCACTGTCACTTGAACTTTATCGTCAAAATATACGGGAGCTTTTCCAATACGTGACATATTTCACCTACCAAACCTTAGCGACGAGTTCGCCGCCCAAGTTTTTCTTTTGAGCTTCTTTACCGCTCATCAGACCTTGGCTGGTCGACACGATTGTCATTCCCAAACCAGATCGGACAACCGGAATTTCGTTCGCCTTCACATAAACACGGCGGCCAGGACGGCTGATGCGATCAATCTTATTGATCACGTGCTCGCCTGTTTCGCTGTACTTGAGGTACACGCGCATAACGCCTTGTTTGCTGTCTTTCGCTACTTTGAAGCTACGGATCAAACCGTTATTAACCAAGATTTCAGCCAAACCAACACGCACTTTAGAAGATGGGATGTCCACTTTCTCGTGACGAGCAGTTCCTGCATTTCGGATTCGAGTTAAGAATTGTGCAACTGTATCCATTTTCTCTCCACCTTACCAGCTGGCCTTAGTTACGCCTGGAAGTTTGCCGTCCAAAGCCAAAGCTCGGAACACCATACGTGACAGACCAAATTTGCGGTAATTTCCACGAGGACGACCAGTCAATTGGCAACGAGTGATCGTGCGGTTTGGATTGGTGTCACGAGGAAGATCTTGAAGCTTGCGGCGAGCTGTTGCTCTTTCTTCGTCAGAAAGATTCATATCAATAGCTTTTTCGCGAAGTTCTACGCGATGAGCGAAGTACTTCTTAGCTTTTTCTTTTCGTTTGTTATTTTTTACGATGCTTGCTTTACGTGCCATATTCTACACCTTACTTTCTGAACGGCATTCCGAGGGCATCCAAAAGTGCCTTGCCGTGAGCATCTGTTTTTGCGCTAGTGCAAATTGTAATGTTCATACCACGAACTTTTTCAACACGGTCATAGTTGATCTCTGGAAATACGATCTGCTCTTTCAGACCCATATTGTAGTTTCCACGACCATCAAAACCTTTGCTCGGCAATCCACGGAAGTCGCGAACACGAGGCAATGTCAAAGTGTTCAAACGATCCAGGAACGCCCACATTTTTTCACGTCGAAGAGTCACGCGAACACCGATTGCCAAACCTTCGCGAAGTTTGAAGTTTGAAATCGCTTTTTTCGCTTTTGTGATAACCGCTTTTTGACCAGTGATAGTTGTGATTTGCTCAACAACCTCGTTCAAAATTTTTGGATTTTGAACTGCTTCGCTGGTGGAAACGCTGATCACGATTTTTTCCAATCGTGGCACTTCCATCACGTTTTTCATTCCCAACTGCTTTTGCAGAGATGGGGCGAGTTCCTTTTTATATCTTTCTTGAAGACGATTCATATCCCATCTCTCCTTACAACACTTCAGGAGCCAGAGAAACGATCTTCACGAATGACTTCGCTCGGAGTTCTCTTGCTACTGGTCCGAAAATACGTGTTCCAACTGGCTCTTTCGCCGCATTGATGAGAACGGCAGCGTTGTCATCGAAACGGATATAAGATCCGTCCGCGCGACGCAGTTTTTGAACTGTGCGCACAACAACGGCTTTTGCCACATCGCCCTTTTTAACTTTTGCAGTTGGGAGGGCTTCCTTAATTGATACGATAACGATATCGCCAATTTGAGCGTATCGCTTCTTTGAACCGCCAAGAACCTTGATGCACATTACTTCTTTTGCACCAGAGTTATCAGCAACATTCATTCGGCTTTGCATCTGAATCATATGTCACCTTCCTCTTAGTTCTTTGCTGCTTCAACGATTTCCACAAGTGCCCATCGCTTTGTTTTGCTCAAAGGACGTGTCTCATGGATGCGAACGATATCGCCAACCTTCGCTTCATTTTTTTCGTCGTGCGCTTTGAAAACAGAAGTACGCTTCATGTACTTTCCGTATTTTGCGTGACGGATCATTCGGTAGATCAAAACGGAAATTGTTTTTTCCATTTTGTTACTGATGACCTCTCCCACAACTTCAACTCGACGACCGCGTTTGTTTTCAGTCTGTTTCATTTGAACCTCTACCTAGCGATCTTCTGAACCATAGCCGTGTTAATACGAGCCAGGTTCTTTCTGATTTTACGAATTTCCAAAGGATTGCCCAATTGACCCAACTGATTCTTCATTTTAGCGTCGAAGAGATCACCGATCAGAGTGGCTTTCTTTTTCTTCAGCTCTACAGCTGACAAATCTTTTACGTCTGCGAATTTCATGACTACTCCCGTACCAAGAAACGTGTTTTGAAAGGAAGTTTGTGAGCGGCACGCAAGAAAGCCTCTTGAGCTTGTTCTTTTGTAACACCGTTCATTTCAAACAGGATTTTTCCTGGAAGAATCTTCGATACCCAGTACTCTGGATTACCCTTACCAGAACCCATACGAGTCTCAGCAGGCTTCTTTGTCACAGGAAGATCAGGATAAACTCGCACCCAAATTTTTCCGCCTCGTTTGATTGAGCGAGAAATTGCGATACGACCAGCTTCCAATTGGCGAGCTGTCAAACGACCGCCTTCAGTTGCCTGAAGTGCAAAGTCACCAAAGCTCAAGTTGCTTCCGCGATCAGCAAGACCACGAGAGCGACCAACGAACTGCTTTCTATGTTTTACTCTTTTAGGACTTAGCACGGCCTGCCTCCTCTACTTCGCGAGCAGAAAGAATGTCTCCTTTATAGATCCATACTTTCATTCCGATGATGCCGTAAGCGGTTGAAGCTTCAGCAGTTCCGTAATCAATGTCAGCGCGCAATGTGTGAAGAGGAACGCTCTTCTCATTGTACCACTCTGTACGAGCGATCTCTGCGCCATCCAAACGACCAGAGACGCGAATTTTAACCCCACGCACTCCGCCTTTGATAGCTGCGGCGATTGCTTTTTTCATAGCTCGGCGCCAAGAAATACGCTTTTCCAACTGCATTGCGATGCTCTCCGCAACCAAAGTTGCATCGATATCTGGCTTACGAACTTCTTGAATGTTCAAGAAAACTTCGTTTGGAGTCAGCTTTTGAACGTCGGCTTTGAGTGCATCAATGCCTGTTCCTTTTTTGCCGATCACAACGCCTGGACGAGCTGTGTGGATGATGATTTTAACTTTGTTGTTTGATGCGCGTTCGATTTCGATCTTCGCTACACCTGCATGCTTCAGTTTACCTTTGAGGTATTTACGAAGCTTGATGTCTTCATGCAGATTTGCGTAGTACTTTTGGTTCTTCGCATACCAGCGTGAGTCCCAAGTTCGAATTACACCAAGACGGAGCCCAATTGGGTTTACCTTCTGTCCCACTAATTACCTCTCTTCCAATACGACATTGATGTGGCTCATTCTTTTTCGAACGCCAGTCGCACGGCCTTGAGCACGAGGACGGAAACGTTTCATAACCGGCCCCTGATCAACTGTGATTGTTTTAACGAAGAGCTTATCAAGATCGATTGTTTTTTTGTAATCAGCATTTGCTACAGCTGACTCAATCAATTTCTTAATCATCAAAGCCGACTTCTTATTCAAAAAAGTCAGAGTCTTGATCGCTTCGCTGACATCTTTACCACGAACGAGGTTTGCAACCAGTCTTGCTTTTTGCTCACCAACTCGTGCGTAGATTAAACTTGCTTTAACTTCCATACTTCACCTCGCGCCTTACTTCTTAGCCGCCGCTGGAGCTGCAGCAGGACCTGCTTTTTTCTCCGCGTGACCATGGAAAGTTCGAGTGGGCGCAAATTCACCATATTTGTGACCAATCATGTTTTCTGTAACGTACACAGGAACGAATTTACGTCCGTTGTGAACAGCGAAAGTCAGACCAACAGCCTCAGGGAGAACTGTCGAGCGGCGTGACCAAGTCTTGATAACCTTTTTGTCGTTTTTTTGGATCGCATTATCAATCTTCTTCATCAGATGATTATCGATAAATGGACCCTTTTTAACTGAACGTGCCACAGCTCACTCCTACTTACGTCTCTTGACGATACTAGCGTCAGTTCGTTTGTTGTTACGAGTTTTGTAACCTTTGCTTGGTTGTCCCCAAGGAGTTACTGGATGATGACCTTTACCCACGCCTTCACCACCACCGAGGGGGTGATCAACTGGATTCATCGCCATACCACGAACGCCTGGGCGGATACCTCTCCAACGAGATTTTCCGGCTTTACCAAGCTTGATATTTTCATTGTCAGTGTTTCCAACCTGGCCGATTGAAGCTCGGCAAACAGACAGGATCAATTTCACTTCGCCAGATGGCAAACGAACTTGACAGTACTGACCTTCTTTAGAAACCAGAACCGCGCTCACACCCGCACCGCGTGCAACTTGAGCACCTTTGCCCGGACGCAATTCTACGCAGTGGATAGTTGTACCAACTGGGATTGACTGCAAAGGCAATGAGTTTCCTGGCTTGATATCGGCTTTATCGCTCGACAAAACTTGATCGCCAACATTCAGTCCGATTGGAGCGATGATGTAAGCCTTAGTTCCGTCAACATAACCGATCAAGGCGATACGGCAAGTGCGATTCGGATCGTATTCGATGGCCAAAACCTTTGCTGGAACATCAATTTTTGTACGTTTGAAATCAACCAAACGATAGCGGCGCTTATGGCCACCACCGATATGTCGCATTGTGATCATACCAGTGTTGTTACGCGCAGCTGTCTTACGCAAAGCTTCGGTCAGCGACTTTTCAGGAGTCTTTTTTGTGATTTCCTTGAAATCAAAGCCGGTCGAATTACGACGAGCATGAGATGTCGGATTAAATACCTTGATACCCATTGATTACGCTCCCTCAAACAGGGCGATTTTTTCGCCAGCTTGCAATTTCACGTAAGCTTTTTTCCAGCGAGGAACTTTGCCCAGACCAAATTTAGTCTGTTTTGCGTGTCCGCGGCAGACGCTTGTCTTCACGGATTGAACTTTAACTTTAAAATTCTTTTCAACAGCTGAACGGATTTCAGTTTTGTCAGAGTCCAAGTGGACTTCAAAAACGTAAATGCCGGCAGCATTGTGATAAGTATTTTTCTCTGTCACCAGTGGTCGTTTAATTACTTGCTTCATGACTTACTCCACCGTGCAGCGATCAACGATAGAAGCCACAGACTCTTTCGTGATCACAGCCGCATCATATTTCAACAAATCAAATACGTTCAGACCTTCAACGCCAGAGTATTTGAATTTTGGTAAATTGTTTGCCGCGCGTTTGAACTTAACGTCAGCTTGAGCATCAATCAAAACCGCTTTCGCAAGACCAAGGCCTGCAAGACGTTTTGCCAATTCGCCAGTTTTTCCCTCTGACTGCATGTTTTCAACGATGATCAATTTTCCTTCTTTATTCAAATGAGACAAAGCCATTTTCAGGCCCAATTTTCTCATTTTCTTAGGAAGTGCATATTCGTACGAACGAGGGACTGGTCCGAAGAGCTTTGCTCCTCCAGGCATCAAAGGAGAACGGCTTGTACCTTGACGAGCATTACCAGTTCCTTTTTGCTTGAATGGCTTTTTACCGCCACCGCTGACCAAGCTGCGCGTCTTCACCATGTGAGTTCCAGCACGGCGCTTCGCCAATTGCCACTGAACCACTTCGTGAAGAACTTCTTTTTTCACTTCAGCCGAGAAAACATCTGCTGAAAGATCAACAGTTCCGACTTTTTCTTTTTTCCAATTAATTACATTAGCTGTAGCCATGACTAGCCTCGCACCAATCTAACCAATGAGTTACGAGCGCCAGGAACTGGGCCCTTAACCATCAGTACGTTTTCTTCTGGGAGAACAGCAACAACCTGAACATTACGAACAGTGATTGTTTCATCTCCATAGTGACCAGGAAATTTCTTACCTGGCATAACTCGACCTGGCCAAGTTCTGTTACCAGAAGAACCAGGACGGCGATGGAATTTCGAACCGTGAGCAGCAGGTCCACCGGCAAAGTTCCAACGTTTCATAACGCCGGTGAAACCATGACCTTTTGACGTGCCAGTCAGATTAACGAAGTCGCCTTTTTTCAAACTATCGATAGACACTTGCGCGCCTAATTTGACATCACCAGAAAGATCTTGGCGGATTTCGCGAACGAATTGCGCGCCAGTCTCTAAGCCAGCTTTTTTAAAGTGGCCTTCTTCTGATTTCGAAGAGTTTTTTGCTTTCTTTGGACGACAAGCAATTTGAACAGCTGTGTAACCATCGTTTTCCTCAGTTTTAATCTGAGAAACGACCCATGGTTCATAGCGAAGGACTGTGACAGGCACAGCTTCACCCTGTTCGTTATAGATTGTGGACATTCCTTCTTTGAATGCGAAGAGTCCGTTTAATTGTACACCGCCGGTTGAGGGCGTAGCTGCTTCAGCAGCGTTTTCTGTTTGTTCGCTCACGACTTACTCCTATCAGATTGCTGACAGTTTAACTTCAACGTCCACCCCTGCAGAGAGGTCGAGTTTCATGAGCTGATCGACAGTCTGCTGTGTGGCTTCTAAAATATCCAACATACGTTTATGAGTTCGAATCTCAAACTGCTCGCGGGATTTTTTGTCCACATGGGGAGAGCGCAGAACAGTATAACGGTTGATACGGGTTGGCAAGGGAATTGGACCCACAACACGTGCACCGGTTCGGCGAGCTGTCTCAACGATTTCTTTCGTCGATTGATCGAGAAGTTTGTGATCGAAAGCCTTCAGGCGGATTCGAATCTTTTCGTTTTTCATAAACGGTTCCTTTTATGACTGCCATCTTTTGGGGGTCTCGCTGTTAAGCTATTGAATTCCCAAGAGTTCCCAGTCGGTTAAATGCGCAAAACACCCCATTTGAGCCGTCCAAAAATTGCTGCCAAATCATCTATATTCGATTTGGTGCTCAATTTCTGGGACCTTAAAGGGTGTTTCCAGTGAGACCGAGCGGCGAATATGCACTTGGAGCGAAATCAAAGTCAAAAAGAATAAAAATATTTTCGAAAAAAGTTTTTGAAATTTTTGGAATCATTAGAATTCGGAACAAATTTCACCTGAAATGCCTCTCGATTTTAATCAAAAAGGCATTATTAGGAAGAAGGTCTCTTTTTATACCATCAACAGACTTCGTGTTATGACGGCAAAGTCGCTTCCAATCAGGACACCAGAACTAATCATGCATTCGAGACAAATATAGTATCGCCACGCCTGCAACTCGTCTTGAATTAAAATCGGCCGAGGTGGGTGAGAATTTCTTCTTTTACTTTTGGGGGGACTGGCGAATATTCAAGGAACTCCATCGAGAAGCTGGCGCGCCCTTGCGAAAGGGAACGAACATCTGTGGCGTAGCCAAAAAGTTTGGCGAGGGGAACCTCAGCGTGAATCACTTGCCCGCCGCCTGGGCGCACGTTCATTGAGAGAACTTTGCCTCGGCGAGAGTTCAAGTCACTGATCACGTTTCCAACGAAATCATCCGGAGCCGAAACTTCGAGTTTCATAATCGGCTCGAGCAATATGGCTTGAGCTTTTTTGACGGCTTCGCGGAATGCTAAAGCCACGGCCGCTTTTGCGCCCGCTTCATTTGCCGGCATATCAGATGGATAAGAAAGTTCGGTGAGTTCACACTTCATGTCAATCAAGCTGTAACCGGCAATTGGTCCAATTTCTGAGGCTTCACGCAAACCAGAAAGAGCGGCCTTTTGAATATCTTGCGGAATGGATCCCGTTTTTCCCGAAATCAATTTTGATTCCACCTTGAGACCTGAACCCTTATCACCCGGTTGAATTGCGACCGAGGCACGAACATTTTGATTCTCACCCGCAATCATTCGATCGAAGGTGTAGTCAGCTTTCGCGGGGCTGGAAATAGTCTCACGATAAGAAACTTGTGGTTTACCAACGTTTGCTTGCACTTTGTGTTCGCGAAGCAAGCGATCTACCAAGATTTCGAGATGGAGTTCACCCATTCCCGATAGCAGAGTCTGCCCTGTCTCCGCGTCGTTTCGCAGGCGTGCCGACGGATCTTCTTTCACAAGTTTTTCCAATCCCGCCATCATTTTTTCCTGATCGGCAGAAGACTTGGCTTCAACCGCCACAGCAATCACCGGCTCTGGGAAGGTGATACTTTCTAAAACAACCATGCGCTTGGTATCGCATAAAGTGTCGCCCGTTCCGGTGAACTTGAGACCGACGACCGCACCAATGTCTCCGGCACGCAAAGTCGGAATCTCAGAGCGAGAGTTTGCATGCATTTTCACGAGCTTCTGGATGCGCTCTTTCTTCTCGGTGCGGGGGTTATGAAGAGAATCTCCGACATTCACCACACCCGAATAAACACGGATGTAGGTTAAGCTCCCTGCAAATGGATCGCTGGCCACTTTGAATGCCAAAGCTGCCGCAGGCTCGGTAAAATCTGTTTTACATTCGATGAGCTTATCTTCTTTTTGCGGGTCCGTACCTTGAACCGCAGGCACGTCGAGTGGACTTGGGAGATAGTGCACGGTCGCATCAATCAGTGGCTGCACACCTTTGTTTCGAAACGCTGCACCACAAAGAACTGGAAATGCTTTTAGAGCCAAGGTTCCTTTTCGGAGAGCGGCTCTCAGTTGATCGGCCGTCGGTACCTCGCCATTGAGATACTTTTCAAGAAGTTCATCATCGAATTCGACGATTTTCTCGATTGACTCCATTCGGACGCGCTCGACATCGGCTTTCATATCGGATGGAACTTCGGTGATTTGGAATTTTTCACCATTTCCCGAGTTGTCCCAAATGTAGGCCTTATTTTCGATCAAATCCACAACACCGGTGAAAGTATCCTCGAGGCCGATTGGAACTTGGATCGGAATCGGATTCGCTAGCAGCTTTTCTTTGATCGAGTTTACACTCATCACAAAATCGGCACCGACACGGTCCATTTTGTTGATGAAGCATATTCGCGGGACCTTGTACTTGTTCCCTTGCCGCCAAACGGTTTCAGACTGAGGCTCGACACCGTTAACACCGTCAAAGACAGTAATCGCTCCATCGAGCACACGCAACGAACGCTCCACTTCGATTGTGAAGTCCACGTGTCCGGGGGTGTCGATGATGTTGAGGCGATGATCTTTCCATAAAAGAGTGGTCGCCGCCGCCGTGATCGTAATCCCGCGCTCTTGCTCTTGCTCCATCCAATCCATGGTGGCAGCGCCATCGTGGACTTCGCCAAGCTTATGGCCCTTGCCTGAATAATATAGAATTCGCTCGGTGGTGGTCGTCTTCCCAGCGTCGATATGAGCCATGACGCCGAAGTTGCGGGTGAATTTCAATTCATTCAGGTTTTGGGGATCAAGAACAGACATTTGCAAATCCTTTTATCTTGAAATGGTTAAACCTAAATCTGGCATTTTTAATGAAAAGTTTTGCCTGAGAAGAGGTTTAAACCAAAAAAAACGGTCAGCCTTTTGGGCTGACCGATTTTAAACTTAACAATTATGAAATCAACAACTTTACCAGTTGTAGTGAGAGAAGGCCTTGTTGGCTTCTGCCATCTTGTGCACATCTTCACGCTTTTTGATCGCGTTACCACGGTTGTTGTAAGCATCCAAAAGCTCACCAGCCAGACGCTTTGAGAAATCTTTCTCACCGCGCTCACGAGAGTAAGCAATCAACCAACGCATAGCCAAAGCCAAACGTCGTGATGGACGAACATCAACTGGAACCTGATAAGTCGCTCCACCCACACGGCGTGAGCGAACTTCGAGAGCTGGCTTACAGTTCTCAAGAGCTTTTTTTAGGATTCCGATTGGCTCTTCATTCGCAATTTTATCTTTCAACTCATCCAATGCTCCGTAGAACATCTTTTGAGCGATCGCTTTTTTACCTTGGATCATCATTTTGTTGATGAACTTGGCTACAACGATATCTTTGTAAACTGGATCTGGAATCACTTCGCGTTTAAACGTTTTTTTACGACGAGACATTTATGTCACCTATATCTTTCTACTCTGAAAATTACTTCTTAGGACGTTTCGCGCCGTATTTAGAACGAGAGCGCAGACGACCGTTAACACCTTGCAAGTCCAAAACACCGCGAACGATGTGATAACGAACACCCGGCAAGTCCTTCACACGACCACCACGAATCAGAACAACGCTGTGCTCTTGGAGGTTGTGACCGATACCAGGGATGTAAGAGATCACTTCAAAACCGTTCGACAAACGAACTTTTGCTACTTTACGAAGAGCTGAGTTCGGTTTCTTTGGAGTTGTAGTGTACACGCGAGTGCAAACGCCTCGACGTTGTGGGCAAGAAGCCAGAGCCGGTGACTTGGTCTGGTTTTTTTGAATGCTTCGCTCACGTTTAATGAGCTGATTGATTGTAGGCATTTCGATCCTTTCCGATAGCGTGCAATCTAATCAGGGATTGCACTTGCCTTCTTCACCCGGGGACCATCCCCGAATTACTCAATTTCCTTGCGGAAGCCTCGCAAAGTAATGATTTTGCTGGAAATGGTCAAGATGAAAACTGAAAAGAATAGGAGTGAAAAAGGGTCTAACGAAAGCTGAAAAGCAATAGCTTTGAGCTGGCGCACTTGGGAACGTCAAATCCTCCAAAGTCTTTGCCCTGGCCAGAGTGTCGTCCCTTTCTTGAGCGCCTTGTAATAACAAAACGGAAATTACAAAACGCGAAAATAGCGTTTTGTCTATTCCTCTAAAAACCAGCTTTCGATGGTTTTTTGCGAACCTGCGAAGAAAAGCTGCCCGGATTTCTCAGGTCAGCTTCGCTTCATTCGCTAATTTTAATATTCAGTATCAGAAATATAGGCTGAGGAAGCAGGACTTCTAAAGGACTTGAATGCCCAATAGACTCCGGCCAAGCCAGCAACAACAGCTAAGAAGGCTCGTGGATTTTGACGAACTTTGCCAAAAGCGCGACCCGAGATATCTTTTCCCTGACTCACTAAAGGCATCAAGGGTTCGACCGCATGTTTAGCAGAGTCCTTGATATGAAAGAAGTCACCTTTCAATCGCTGCACAATTTCTCCAACATGTTCAACACGTTGGTTTGTGTTTTCAACTTTCTCTGCCAAATGCTCGAGGGCATCTTCAAATTTCGCGATGCTTTGAATTGTCGCATCTTGAGCTTTTTGGAGAGATGAATCTGTATTAATGGATGTGGGCTGTTTCATGATGTTCTCCTTTTGCTGCATCTTTAATATCGCCTAATTTTCTTTGAACAGTTTGAAGACCGCGATCCAAAGCTTCTTTGGTGTAATGAAGTTTTAAATCCTCGTCCCGAATTTTCAGAAATGCCCGATAAGCCAATGGGCCACCGACCGCGGCGCAGACAACTGCCACAATCAATGAACTGAGCCAATATCGGCCGTCCAGTAGGTTGCCAAGTCCGATCACCAAAAATGCCAAAAATGGAAATACGCTGATTGCAAGCAATCCTCCAAAAAGGGCGGCTTGCTTGGCGTGATCGGTCGCTCTCGACACCGCGGTTGTGATTTCCGATTTCATGAGGTTGATTTCATTTTGCACGAGTTCTTTAGCGCTGGATCCAAGTTCGCGTAAGATTGCACTGTAAGAATCAGAACTGGCTTTTTGCTCAGATACATTGTTGATCGCCATATCGAATCCTTTCTAGATAAAGTTAAAGATTCCCCCTTTGAGAAAAGCAAGCGATGTACCAATCATCATAATGACTTGTGAAGCATGTGATCAAAATTCGTGTTGCGATTTGACCATGATGGGGAAATTTTTGCGAAATTGCGCTTGAGATTCACTGCTTTCTAGAATGCCGAACAATTGTCTTTTCACAAAGAACTTTGAAAGTTTCGACTCTGCAATTTCAAATGATTGATTCTTGATTAAGGAAGTCGAACTTAAAATAAAATTCAATTAAAGCTACGGCAATGCGCGAAATAAATCTAGAAAGATCGCACTTTAATTTCGGCTTTGAATAGGAGGAGTGAAATCATTGGAATTTCTATTGATGCCGTATTTCACAAACAGCTTCTCAATGTAACCCTCTCTTTTAAGCTTTCCAATAACCCGGTCGAAATCTTTGACCGATGTTGAACTTCGTTTGATGACTGCACATTTGACCGGATGTCTTTCGAGTTCAAAAAAATCTTTTACCACAAACTTCTCACGGCCCTTATTTTTTAAGTGCCATGAAAATTCATTGGTTTCGACAACCGCATATTGGAGGTGATTCTGAACTAATTTTTGAATGTTCGACTCTTCTGTACCAGCATCAGATCTTTGGATGATGGAATTTTCAAATAAAGCATCAAGCATCGGATATTTATATCCGAGCACAGTTCCAAGCATGACACCTTTTAAATCTTCGATTTTGCGGATTGGCGGTACTGCTTTGGAGAAGGCGACGACATTCACAATATCAAAAAGCTCTTTGGACCAATCGTATATATTGGGATCCTTCACCCATCCTTCAACGACATAGCAGCGGGCATCGATTTTTTTATTGGCAGATGCCGTATCAACCAATTTTCTAGGTATCGTTACGTATTCAGGTGTTTTGCCGAGCTGGTCCGCAATTTCATCCATGAGGTCCTTAATAACTCCGCCGATCAAATTTTTATTCTGATCATAAAATGCGTACGGTTGAGACCAGCTATTGCTAGCGGAGAAGCGAATTTTGAGGGGCAACGAATTGGACTTTGGGTGAACTTCGGATTGAGCGTGACAAACGAGAGACCAAAGAATTTGGAAAATGAGAAGTATCAGAAGCTGATTTTTTTTCCAGGTAAACATGAAGCTACCTCGATCTCAGTTTTATCATTTGAAATGAAAATTACTGAATTGACAAGTAAAGTGCAAATTCAATCTCGGAAACTCTATCAACCCTTGTTTCGCTCGGGAAACGAGGGAGAACTTAAGAAGTATAAATAAAATAAATATGAATTTATGATTAATTTTCCGCATATTCCAAATTAGATATTAAATTTCGGGAATAAAAGCCGAGCGAATCCGGCAAACAGGCGATCGCTCCTCGTTCAGGTAACCGTGATTTTACGAACTTGATGATAGCGGCAACGTGGATGGCTTTTGGACCTTCGAAAAACAAAAACCCCCGGGTTTTCGGCCCAGGGGTTTTGGAAGTTTTACTCTTCAGTTGATGATTACGGCTGTTGCGGAGTCGCCGACATGCCAGGCAGCGCGAAGCTGATTGGTTCGTCGTCTTCGACAACTTCGACTTTCCAACGCTTGTAGCTTGTCAGACCAGTACCCGCAGGGATCAAACGACCCATGATGATATTTTCTTTCAAGCCGCGGAGGCTGTCAGTTCGAGAGTTGATCGCAGCTTCAGTGAGAACCTTAGTCGTCTCTTGGAAGCTGGCAGCTGAAATCCAGCTGTCAGTTGAAAGAGAGACTTTGGTGATACCGAGCAAGAGAGGTTCTGCCGTTGCAGGCTGACCGCCCTCGCGCATGATGCGTTCGTTCTCTTGTTCGAAAGCGTACTTTTCAACTTGTTCGCCGGCCAGGAAGCGGCTGTCGCCTGCATCCAGAACGGAAACTTTACGCAGCATCTGACGGACGATCACTTCGATGTGCTTGTCATTGATGCTCACACCTTGCAATCGATAAACTTCTTGGATTTCGTTCACGAGGTAACCAGACAAAGCCTTGTCGCCCAGAACTTTCAAGATGTCGTGTGGGTTCGTCGGTCCATCCATCAAAGCTTCACCAGCTTTAACGTATTCACCTTCTCGAACCGCAACGTGTTTACCTTTAGGGATCAGATATTCCTTCTGTTCGCCCACTTCAGGAGTCACGATCACGCGCTGTTTACCTTTTACGTCTTTACCGAAAGTCACATAACCATCGATCTCAGAAATGATAGCTGCTTCTTTTGGTTTACGAGCTTCGAACAACTCGGCAACTCGAGGAAGACCCCCGGTGATGTCGCGTGTTTTAGAAGTTTCACGGTGGATCTTCGCGATCACATCACCCGAGTGAACTTCTTGTCCGTCAACCACCAGAAGCTGAGCGCCGACTGGGATCAAGTAACGAGCTGGAATGTCACGACCTGGAAGGCTGTGAGTTTTTCCATTGCCATCAGTCAAAAGAACTGTCGGCTTGGTTTCAGCAGATTTCGACTCGGTGATAACCTTCGTCGCGAATCCTGTCACCGGATCGACCTGCTCGCTCATTGTCGAACCTTCTTCGATATCCTGGAATTGGATGGTCGAAGAAACTTCGGCGATGATTGGGTTCGAATATGGATCCCATTCAGCGATTGTCGCGCCCTTGGCGATCTTATCGCCTTCTTTGAAATTCAAAATGGCACCGTAAACAAGTTTGAAATGTTCACGTTCACGACCCGCCTCATCGACAACGATCGCTTCACCGTTACGATTCATAACGACAAGCTTGCCATTCTTATTCACAACTGAGTGGATGTTTTTCAGCTTCAATGTTCCATCGTAACGAGAGGTGTGAACAGACTGTTCAACCGCACGAGACGCCGCACCACCCAAGTGGAAGGTACGCATGGTCAGTTGGGTACCGGGCTCACCGATTGATTGAGCGGCGATAATACCAACTGTCTCGCCCAGACCGACCGTGTTACCACGAGCCAAGTCACGGCCATAACATTTCATACAAACACCACGATCGGTCTTACATGTCAGAGCTGATCGGATGGAAACCTTTTCGATTCCCAGCTCGTCCACCTTCTGGATGTGAGCTTCTGTGATTTCTTCCTGTGCTCGGATGATCACTGATTGAGTGTAAGGATCAACGATGTCTTTCAGAGCCACACGGCCCAAAATTCGATCGCTGAGAGGCTGGATGATCTCGCCACCTTCATACAGTGGTGTGATTTCCAAACCGTCTTCAGTACCGCAATCATTTTCAGAAACGATCACGTCCTGGGCAACGTCCACCAAACGACGAGTCAGGTAACCTGAGTTCGCAGTTTTCAAAGCGGTATCGGCCAGACCCTTACGAGCACCGTGAGTCGAAATGAAGTATTGCAAGACTGTCAAACCTTCACGGAAGTTTGATGTGATCGGAGTTTCGATGATCTCACCTGATGGTTTCGCCATCAGACCACGCATACCACCCAACTGACGAATCTGAGCCGCAGAACCCCGGGCTCCTGAATCCGCCATGATGAAGATCGGGTTGAAAGAAGGTCCAACGACCTCTTTGCCGTTCACGATGAACTTTTGCTTTTCAATCTGGCCCATCATTTCTTTGGCAACTTTGTCCGCAGTTTGCGCCCAGATATCCACGACTTTATTGTATCGCTCACCATCGGTGATCAAACCTTCGTCGTATTGCTGTTGGATCTCGTTGACCTGCTTTTCAGCGTCAGCAATCTGAGTTTTCTTCGCTGCTGGGATGATCATGTCGTCGATACCGATCGCGATACCGGCTTGAGTTGAGTATTTGAAACCCAATTCCATGATTTTATCCGCCAGCAAGCAAGTCGCTTTCGCGCCCGCCAAACGGAATGTCTTATCGATCAAAGCCGCAATTTGCTTCTTCGTCATTGTGACGTTCACTTCAGCAAATGGAACTTCTTTTGGTACGGCAGATGCCAAGATTGAACGACCAATTGTCGTCTCTTGCAATTTGCCGTTGATACGAACCTTACAAGACGCTTGCAAATCTGCGACGCCTTGTTCGAATGCGTATTCAGCTTCCAAAACGCTTGCGAAGATCTTGCCTGTGCCTTTTGCATCTAAACGAGTGCGAGTCAGCCAGTACAGACCCAAGACAACGTCCTGAGATGGATTGATAATTGGTTTACCATTGGCAGGAGACAGAATGTTGTTGGTCGACATCATCAAGACGCGAGCTTCAACCTGTGCTTCAACTGACAACGGAACGTGAACGGCCATTTGGTCACCATCGAAGTCGGCGTTGAACGCTGTACAAACGAGTGGGTGCAACTGGATCGCTTTTCCTTCGTGCAGAACCGGTTCGAAAGCCTGGATACCAAGTCTGTGAAGAGTTGGCGCACGATTCAACAGAACCGGGTGCTCTTTCACGACGTCAGAGAGGATATCCCAAACTTCGACTGTTTCTTGATCAACCAATTTCTTGGCTTGCTTAATCGTTGTCGCGAAACCTTTTTCTTCCAATTTGTTATAAACAAACGGCTTGAAAAGCTCGAGGGCCATCTTCTTTGGAAGACCGCACTGATGCAGCTTCAAAGTCGGACCAACTGTGATAACCGAACGACCAGAGTAGTCGACACGTTTACCAAGAAGATTCTGACGGAAACGACCCTGTTTACCTTTGAGCATGTCGCTCAACGAACGCAGAGGACGTTTGTTCGGGCCGGTGAAGGTCTTACCGCGACGACCGTTGTCCAAGAGAGCATCAACTGCTTCTTGCAACATACGTTTTTCATTTCGGATGATGATGTCTGGAGCATTCAATTCCTGAAGGCGCTTCAAACGATTGTTACGATTGATGACTCGACGATAAAGATCGTTCAAGTCAGAAGTCGCGAAACGACCGCCATCCAAAGGTACCAATGGACGCAAATCTGGCGGAAGAACTGGCAAAGCTTCCAGCATCATCCATTCAGGCTTGTTGATCGAACCTTTGAAAGCTTCAACAACTTTCAAACGCTTGGTCAATTTTTTGATTTGTGCTTCAGATTTCGTCTCTTTTACTTCCAAACGAAGTTTACGAGACAAATATTCTGGATCGATTTTTCGCAGCAATTCACGAACGGCTTCACCGCCCATGCCCGCTTTGAAATTTGGACCGAATTCAGTCAATGCGTTTTGGTAAGCTTCTTCGCCCAAAACTTGGCCATCTTCCAAAGTCGTTTCCATTGGATCTGTGACGACATAGGCTTCACAGTACAGAACCTTTTCAACTTCTTTCAAAGAAAGGTTGAGCAAGTTTCCGATTCGCGAAGGCAAAGATCGCAAGAACCAAATGTGAGCAACCGGAGTTGCCAATTCAATGTGACCCAAGCGTTCACGACGAACTTTGGATTGAGTGACCTCAACGCCGCACTTTTCACAGACGACGCCACGATATTTCATACGCTTATACTTACCGCACAAGCATTCGTAGTCTTTAATTGGACCGAAAATCTTCGCGCAGAACAGACCGTCACGCTCTGGCTTGAAAGTTCGGTAGTTGATTGTTTCTGGCTTCTTAACTTCGCCAAAAGACCAATCCCGAATCATTTCAGGAGATGCCAATGACACTCGTACGGCGTCAAACGACAATGGATCTTTTGGTTTATCGAAAAAGTTTAACAAGTCTCTCAAGGTTCACCTCTTACTTGTTTAATATTTAAAATCCTTAAATCCCTATTCAACATCGAAAACCTGAGACGGCTCACTTGCGCAAGCTCGCCCCATGTTGCCAGTCCCTTAGTGCGGACCTTGGCCTTCGCCTCCAGCCGGAGTCATTGCTGGCGGCATTCCGCCCATGTCTCCTTCGCCGTTGCCTTCTTCATCTGGAACGTCATCTGTTAAGATGTCTGATTCCATCAGCTCAACGTTCAGAGCAAGAGACTGAAGCTCTTTCACCAAGACGTTGAATGATTCTGGCAAACCTGGTTCAAGGATGTTTTCACCCTTCACGATGCTTTCATACATACGAGTTCTTCCAGCCACGTCATCGGACTTAACTGTCAGGAACTCTTGCAGAGAGTAAGCGGCACCGTAAGCCTCGATCGCCCAGACTTCCATCTCTCCGAGACGCTGACCACCGAACTGAGCTTTACCACCCAGAGGCTGTTGCGAAACAAGCGAGTAAGGTCCGATTGAACGAGCGTGAATCTTCTCTTCCACCAAGTGGTGAAGTTTCAGCATGTACATGATTCCGACTGTGACAGGATTCTGGAATGGAACACCAGAACGACCGTCAAATAGGATTGTTTTACCTGTTGAAGGCAGCTGAGCTCGTGCAAGCAAGTCTTTCACATCGGCTTCACGGGCACCGTCGAACACAGGGGTTCCAACGTGCACACCGTTTTTCATCGTTGTGATGATTTTCTTCAGAGACTCTTCGTCAGCGTTGTCCACTTTTTCAGAGATATCGCTATCGTTGAAAGCGTGTTTCAGGTCTTTACGAACAGTATCTGAATTCCACTTGTCCAAGTGAGCTGACAGCTGTTTTCCAAGTTCGTGTGCGGCCCAACCCAAGTGGACCTCAAGAACCTGACCGATATTCATACGTGAAGGAACGCCCAATGGATTCAAAACCATGTCCACCGGAGTACCGTCAGCCAAGTATGGCATATCTTCAACTGGCAATACTTTTGAAACGACACCCTTATTTCCGTGACGGCCGGCGAACTTATCACCGACTTGCAGCTTACGTTTGATTGCAACGTAAACTTTGACCATCTTGATCACGCCCGGAGGTAGCTCGTCACCCTTGCGCAAACGATCGATCTTCTCGTTGAATACCATTTTCACAGCATCCAACTGATTACGAGCGCCGTCCAAGATCTTAGTGACTTGGAATTCAAGGTCTTGCTCTAAAGGAATGTACGCCAAAAGTTCGAATGGAATTGTTTCCAAGTCCGCAGACGTGATGTCTTGGGCCTTGTTCAACAATTTCTGAGAACCATCTTCGTTCAAAAGAACGCCGGTGGTTTTCTTGCCGATCAGGATGTCTTTCAACTTTCCGATCGCATTATTTTTGATAACGTTTTGTTCAACAGCCAAGTCTTTTTCAAGCTTGCGCTTTTTCTCTTCGATGATGGCAGCCAAACGTTCGTCACGGTCAGCTCCTTCACGAGAGTAAACTTGGGCATCGATCACTGTTCCGTAAACGCCAGATGGCGCACGCAGTGAGGTATCACGAACGTCGCCGGCTTTTTCACCGAAGATCGCGCGCAAAAGTTTCTCTTCCGGTGACAACTGAGTCTCACCTTTTGGAGTCACTTTACCAACCAAGATGGCACCTGGTTTAACTTCCGCACCGATGCGGATGATACCAGAGCTATCCAAGTCTTTGAGCGCTTCTTCACCGACGTTGGCGATATCGCGAGAGATTTCTTCTTTTCCAAGCTTCGTATCACGAGCCACGCACTCGAATTCTTCGATGTGAATTGAAGTGTAAGTGTCTTCTTTGATCAGACGCTCAGAGATCAGGATCGAATCCTCGAAGTTGTAACCCTGCCAAGGAGTGAAGGCCACCAGGATGTTTTGTCCCAATGCCAACTCGCCCAGCTCAGTCGAAGGACCATCGGCGATGATATCACCACGAGAAACGCGGTCATTCACCTTTACGATTGGCTTCTGATTGAAGCAGGTATTTTGATTTGTACGCTGATATTTTGTTAAGTTGTAGATATCGACGTTCGCGCCGAGCTCTCCGCCTTTTGCAAGACGACGAACAACAACACGAGATGCATCGACTTCTTCAACAACACCGTCGTTTTGTGCAACGACTGATGTTCCCGAGTCACGAGCCACCAGACGCTCGACACCCGTTCCAACCAATGGAGCGCGTGAACGGAGCAGTGGCACGGCTTGACGTTGCATGTTCGAACCCATCAAGGCTCGGTTGGCATCGTCATGCTCAAGGAACGGAATCAAAGAAGCGGCAATCGACACCAACTGAGAAGGAGACACGTCCATCAAAGACACTTGGTCTTTTGGAGTGATCTCGTATTCACCATCAACACGGCAAACAACGGTGTCTTCTTGAACTTCTTTTTGACCAGCGACTTCGCGAGAAGCCTGGGCGATTTTGTGACCAGCCTCTTCCAAAGCGGACATATAAGTGATCGCGCTGGAAACCTTCGCTTGATCAACCTTGCGATATGGAGTCTCGATGAATCCATAGTGATTGATGCGAGCATAAGTCGCCAATGAAGCGATCAAACCGATGTTTGGTCCCTCTGGAGTTTCGATTGGGCAGATACGTCCGTAGTGCGTTGGATGCACGTCACGAACTTCGAAGCCCGCACGGTCACGAGTCAAACCACCGGGTCCAAGAGCTGACAAACGACGTTTGTGAGTGATCTCTGACAAAGGATTTGTTTGATCCATGAACTGAGAAAGCTGAGATGATCCAAAGAATTCTTTAACAACGGCGTTGACCGGCTTTGCGTTCACGAGATCGTGGGGCATCATGGTTTCAACGTCTTGCAAAGACATACGTTCACGGATCGCGCGCTCCATACGAACCAAACCGATACGGTATTGATTCTCGAGCAATTCACCGACTGAACGAACACGTCGGTTACCCAAGTGATCGATGTCGTCGACGATACCGCGACCGTTCTTCAGGTCGATCAGTGTTTTAACAGTTGAAAGGATGTCTTTCTGAGTCAGTGTTCTGTGCTCAGGAGGGCATTCTTCCATAGGAATATTGAAACGGTGATTGATCTTGATACGACCGACTTCAGAGAGGTCATATGTCTCAGGATCAAAGAACAAACGGTGGAAGAAGGTCGTCGCGGCTTCCAAAGTTGGAGGCTCACCAGGACGCAAGTGCTGGTAAATTTTTAGCAATGCTTCTTCTTTGTTTTGAACTTTATCGACCAACAAAGTGTTGCGCAGATAAGGTCCAACCGACAAACCGTCGAAGAAAATAATGTGAAGCTTATCGATCCCCGCTTCGAGCGCGCGCGTGATATCACCTTTCGTCAGTTCGGCATTGGCATCGGCGATGATTTCACCAGTTGATTCATCAATCAACGGCTTCGCCAAAATTTTGCCTTCCAGATCTTCTGGAGTGATTTCAAGTTCGGTCATGTTCAAAGCTTGAACTTTTTTAACAACCGCACGAGTGATACGACGGCCTGCTTTGACCAGCGCTTCGCCAGTTTTTGGGTCCATGATATCGACGATCGCACGTTGACCAGACATACGCTCGATGTCCAGCTTGCGATAAAGCTTTTTGCCTTTTACAGACACTTCATCCAAGTCATAGAAATATTCGAGAAGTTGTTCTGTGTTGTAACCCAATGCCTTCAACAGGATTGTCACTGGGAATTTACGACGGCGATCGATACGGACGTGGATCAGATCTTTTTGGTCAAATTCGCAATCCAACCAAGAACCACGGTAAGGAATCACACGTGCATTGTAGATCAATTTTCCAGAAGCGTTGTTCTTACCACCATCGTGGTCAAAGAACACACCCGGAGAACGGTGCAACTGAGACACGACGACGCGCTCGGTACCGTTGATGATGAAAGATCCGTTCGCAGTCATGAGCGGAATTTCACCCAAGTAAACTTCTTGCTCTTTCACGGTGTGAATCGAGCGTGCTTCTGTTTCTTCATCGACGTCAAAAACGATCAGACGAAGAGTCACACGAATTGGAGCCGCGAAAGTCATTCCACGCTGACGACATTCATCAACGTCGTATTTCGCTGTTTCCAATGTGTAAGACACGAATTCTAGAGAAGCCGTGTTGTTGAAATCCGAAATTGGAAATACGGATTTGAAAACACCATTCAGACCCAATTCGCCGCGGCGATCTGGATCCATTTCTTTTTGCAAAAAGGCCTCGTACGAACTTTTTTGAAGTTCGATCAAATTTGGAATGTCGATGACCTGTTTGTTTTTTGCAAAGTTCTTTCGAATGCGAAGATTCGATGCTGTGACCGGGGTCGTTCCCATTTAGTCTCCTGTTTTGAATGCACACGTGTGCACCCACTTATTGCAATTAACTCTAATTTTTAAAGCGTTGATACTCACACAAAACTTGAACTCTTTGAGAGGAGGAAGTTCGAGACCCCACTGGTTTTCGGTTTTTCGAAAATTATTTTGGAAATCACATTTGATTTTACCGATCGCAATCGAGCCACAGTTTTCACTTCGCATTCCGCTGAAGGTTCAACCGGAGATCGATTTAAACAACCAATCACAAAAAGGATTTCAAAAACAACCTTACGAACATATCTCAAGCGGCCCACGATTTGCAAGCGCTTGAAACGAAAAAATCCCCAAAGCCGAAACTTTGGGGATTTGAATGTCTAAAGTCAGATTACTTAACTTCGACTTTGGCGCCAGCTGCTTCCAGTGCCTTTTTGATTTTCTCAGCGTCTTCTTTCGTCGCGCCTTCTTTAACTGTCTTAGGGGCACCTTCAACAAGTGCTTTTGCTTCCGCAAGTCCCAATCCAGTGATTGCACGAACTTCTTTAATAACGTTGATTTTGTTCGCGCCGCCATCTTTCAGGACAACGTCAAACGCAGTTTTTTCTTCAGCAGGAGCACCGCCAGCGCCACCAGCAACAACAGCTACTGGAGCAGCAGCAGAAACGCCCCACTTCTCTTCAAGAGCTTTGACCAGCTCAGCGATTTCAAGAACTGTCTTCTTAGAAAGCTCTTCTACCAATTGTTCATTTGTTAAAGCCATTTTAAACCTCCAAAAAATTTTTAAATACAGGTCGCTTCTTCGTAGCCGACCCACCTATTCAGACCGTTGCTTATGCAACCAATCCTACGCTTGTGGTGCTGGAGCAGCTTCTGCTCCGCCCGACATTTTCTTGTGATATTCGTTCAAGCAGCGAGCCAATTTTGACCCTGGCGCTTGCAGAACACCCAAGAACATCGCTCGCAACTGATCTTTTCCAGGCAAAGTAGCCAAGAATTTGATCTTTGCATCATCCAGTTTTTCCCCATCCATCACACCGGTCTTAATCTGCAAAAGCTCATTGTCTTTTGCAAAGTCAGCCAGTGCTTTGGCAGTTGCATTCAACTCTCCGAAAGAGAACACAATCGCGTTGGTTCCTTTCATCGCTGAGCCGAGCGCTTCATCAACCTTGGGGAAATCCTTCAATGCACGTCGAGCCAGAGTATTTCGTACAACCTTCATCTCAGATTCAGACTTGTGCAAAGCTTTACGCAAGTTTGTCACTTGCTCCACTCGCAGTCCTTTGAAATCGACGATGAAGGCCCCTTTTGACTTGTTCAATTTGTCAGTCAAAAACTTGATCTCTTGCTCTTTTGTTTCACGAGTCATCATGTGCGGACCTCCTTTCATTTGTTTCCCAGCCTTTTTGAGGCTGGTTTCTGCGATTCAGAAGGTTGGGAGGTTTATCCGTAAATTCCTCTTGCCCGTCTCGATAGGATCGGTTTCCCGAATTAAAGTTCGCCTTCGCTAATGCTTCGGCGCACGACCTATTTTCTCTGACCGCAATTTAATCTTATCTCGGCCGCCTTGACGGCAACCAAGCTTATTTCAATTACTCTTCGCCACCGGCGTTCATAATAGGATTTGGATCAACTTTGATTCCAGGTCCCATTGTTGAAGACACAGTGATGGATTTCAAATAAGTACCCTTTGAAGCGGCAGGCTTTGCTTTGATAACGGCGGCCATCAAAGAGTCAAAGTTGTCTTTCAACTTAGCGGCACCCATTGATTTCTTACCGATTCCAGCGTGAACAATACCCGCCTTGTCGATACGGAAATCCAGCTTACCTTTTTTCTCAGCAGTTACAGCTTCACCAACCGCCATCGTGACTGTTCCAACCTTCGGGTTTGGCATCAAACCACGAGGTCCCAAGATCTTAGCGACCTTTGAAACAGTTCCCATCATGTCAGGAGTTGCAATTGCTTTGTCGAAATCCAGCCAGCCATCGTTGATCTTTTGAACCAGATCATCTGCGCCAACATAATCAGCACCGGCGTTTTTCGCTTCAGCCTCTTTTGGACCTTTTGCGAAAACCACAACGCGAACGGCTTTACCAAGACCATGAGGCAATGCGATTGCGCCACGAACTTGCTGATCACCTTGCTTTGGATCCACACCCAAACGAACAGCCACGTTGATTGTCTCGTCAAATTTCGCAGTCGCAGTTTCAACCGCGATTTTGAAAGTCTCTTCAACCAAATGTTTCTTCTGAGCGTCTACTTTTTTAGAAGCGTTAATAAATCTTTTTCCAGACATACGAACTACTCCTGAACTTCCAGTCCCATTGACTTGGCAGTGCCAATCACTTGAGACATAGCTGATTCAACTTTTACGCAGTTGAGATCAGGAAGTTTTGTTGTGGCGATCGTTTTCACGTCACCCATTTTCACTTTGCCGACTTTCTCTTTCTGAGGTTGCTTTGATCCTGATTGGATCTTTACAGCCTTCTTCAACAGACTCGACACAGGAGGCGTCTTGGTGATGAATGTGAACGAACGATCTTGATAAACGGTGATGATGATCGGAACGATATCATCTCCCATTTTCTGAGTTCTAGCATTGAACTGCTTACAGAACTCCATGATGTTCACACCATGCTGTCCGAGCGCCGGTCCCACGGGAGGAGCTGGATTTGCTTTCCCTGCCGGAATCTGAAGTTTGATCATGGCGGTAACCTTTTTTGCCATATTCCCACTCCTTACAGTATGGTCGTTCCGATTTCAGTTTTGAACTGTTCACCTATGGTGAATCGGAACAACGTTTAGTTTCGATCAGCAGACCACCTGCCAATCGAGTTAATTCATAAAACAAACCGCTCACCCCGAAGGGCGCGACGATCAGGCCTTTTCGACCTGAATGAAATCAAGCTCGACAGGAGTTGGGCGACCAAAGATTGAAACCAATACTTTGACCTTTCCTTTTTCCTCGTTGATCTCTTCGACTGTTCCAGCAAAATTGCTGAAAGGTCCATCCACAACCGTGACGTTTTCGCCCGTTGTGAAATTGATTTTTGTCTTTGGCTTTTCTGCCAAACCAGCCATCTGCTGGGTCACACGCAAAACTTCTGATTCTGGTACTTCTGGGGGACGAGTCTTTGGACCGCCACCAACAAAGCCAGTCACCTTGGAAGACTGTTTTACCAGCTGCCAAGATTCATCATTCAAATTCATTTTAACGAAAATATATCCAGGGAAAAACTTGCGAGACTTGGTTTGCTTTTGCCCTTTGACGAGCTGAACAACGTTCTCGGATGGAATCAGAATTTCACCAAAAAATTCCTCCATCTTCTTTGAGCGAATGCGCTCTTCGATGGCCGTTTTTGCAGTTGCTTCGCAACCTGTTTGCACATTGACGATGTACCATTTTTTATCTGCGCTTACTGCTGCCATATTTCTTAGCTCCCCATGATCCATTTCAAGAGCATGCCAGATGCAAAATCAAACGAAGAAATAATCAAGCTGGAAATCGCAACCATGATCAAAACCACGACTGTCATTGCAGTGGTATCCTTCTGCGAAGGCCATACAACTTTTTTAACTTCAGTGATCACTTCATCTGCCCAGGACTTTACTTTGGGGCTGAACTGAAGTCCGATGAAAACTGCAAAACCCACAAAAACCGGAACTCCGTGGCGAACCAAATCAGAGTCAGCCAAACGAGCCACAACACCAAAAGCCGCAGAGAATGATTTGATCAGCAAATGAACAATCACTCCGCTGATGGCACCAGCCAACGCAAAGCTCAAAGTGAGAACTTTTGAATTTGAATTTTCCATGTTGTCTCTTTCTACTTCTATTTAGCTCGAGAAGTTCGACATCTCATCTGTCTAGTTGGTTTTTGAAAAAATTGGCAGGGGAGGAGGGGCTCGAACCCACAACCTAAGGATTTGGAGTCCTTCGCTCTACCAATTAGAGCTACTCCCCTGCTGTAAACCCTCAAAAAACCGAGGCCTTTTCCTGGGCCTCTTAAATACCGAAGGGGACCCTCTTCCGAGATGTCCCCATTCGCCGTTCTAACTGCTTTAAAACCGATTACTCAGAGATTGCAGTTACAACGCCTGCGCCTACAGTTCGGCCACCCTCACGGATCGCGAAACGAAGCTCTTTTTCCATTGCGATTGGAGCGATCAACTCGACTTCAACCTCAACGCGGTCACCAGGCATAACCATTTCAGTTCCAGCCTTCAAAGTCACAACACCAGTTACGTCTGTTGTACGGAAGTAGAACTGTGGACGATAACCATTGAAGAATGGAGTGTGACGTCCGCCTTCTTCTTTAGTCAGGATGTACGCTTCAGCTTTGAATTTCTTGTGCGGCTTCACAGTGCCTGGCTTCGCCAAGACTTGACCACGCTCAACTTCTTCTTTCTTAGTACCACGGAGCAAAACACCGCAGTTGTCGCCAGCGCGACCTTCATCCAACAACTTACGGAACATTTCGATTCCAGTAACTGTTGTTTTTTGAGTTGGACGGATACCAACGATTTCGATCTCTTCACCAACTTTGATGATTCCACGCTCAACACGGCCAGTAACAACCGTACCACGACCAGAGATAGAGAAAACGTCCTCGACAGGCATCAAGAAAGTTTTGTCAGTCGCACGAACTGGTTCTGGGATGTAACCGTCGCAAGCTTCCATCAACTTCATGATAGAAGGGCGGCCCAATTCAGAAGTGTCACCTTCCAAAGCCAATTTCGCAGAACCTTTTACGATTGGAATCTTGTCGCCAGGGAATTCGTACTTAGACAACAATTCGCGAATTTCAAGCTCAACCAGCTCGAGCAATTCTTTATCGTCAACCATGTCAACCTTGTTCATGAATACAACCAGAGCAGGAACGCCGACCTGGCGAGCCAACAGGATGTGCTCACGAGTTTGTGGCATCGGACCGTCAGCTGCAGAAACAACCAAGATCGCGCCGTCCATCTGAGCGGCACCAGTGATCATGTTCTTTACGTAATCGGCGTGTCCCGGGCAATCAACGTGAGCGTAGTGACGATTTGCAGTTTCGTACTCGACGTGCGTTGTAGAGATGGTGATACCACGCTCTTTCTCTTCAGGAGACTTATCGATTTGATCGTAGCTCATTGCTTGAGCCTGACCCATTGTCGAAAGTGTTGTTGTGATCGCAGCTGTCAAAGTCGTTTTACCATGATCGACGTGACCGATGGTCCCGATGTTGACGTGAGGCTTCGAGCGGTTAAATTTCTCTTTTGACATTCTAGTTCCTCCTGAATGGACTTTTTTTTAAAATTCGAAACTTTACTATTTCAAAACTATTTTCAAACCTAAGCAAATCAAATTATCAACAGCATCCAGCAAATGGAGCCCGTGATCGGAGCCGAACCGACGACCTCACCCTTACCAAGGGTGCGCTCTACCACTGAGCTACACGGGCGCTCAAACCCGGAATCTTGCATTCTGGAATTTATAATTCCGGAATACCGAAGTTGGAGCGGGAGACGGGTCTCGAACCCGCAACCCTCAGCTTGGAAGGCTGATACTCTAGCCAATTGAGCTACTCCCGCCCATTGCTTTGAATTTCAACCCCAACCTTTGAAAGCCTTTACAGACCGAAAAAAATTGGTGGAGGAGGAAGGATTCGAACCTTCGTAGACGTAAGTCAACGGATTTACAGTCCGTCCCCTTTAGCCACTCGGGCACCCCTCCAGGTTGAGAAACAAAACATACGTGTTTCAGTTAGTTGGAGCTGGCTATGGGACTCGAACCCGCAACCTGCTGATTACAAATCAGCTGCTCTACCAATTGAGCTAAGCCAGCCTTAATGAGACACGACCGCAAGGTTTTATGTAGAAACCGAGCGTGAGTCAAAGGTTAAAATTAAACTTTTTTCCGACTGTGTTGTCGGAAGGTTTCCGTGAGAGCGATTGCAGTCGCGACTGAGGCGTTGTAGCTAGCCGCAGCACTCACCTGCGGGATGCGTATTAATTCATCACATAAACGTTCGGTTGGAACCCGCAAACCCTTCTCTTCAGAACCGATGCACCAGACAACTTTTTCAGGAATGTCTAATTCGAAGATATTGCGCTTTCCTTCGTGCGAAAGACCGAATACCCAATATCCATTTTTCTTTAGTTCTTCCAATGGGTTAGCAAAGTTCGAAGTGCGCTCGACCGGCACATGCTCGACCCCGCCGCAAGCCACTTTGTGCACAGTCGCGGTCAATCCGACAGAGCGATCTTCAGGAGTCATCACGCCAGAGACATTCATCAGCCAGGCGGTTCGTAAAATGGCCCCCAGGTTTTGCGGATCTTCGATGCCGTCCAAGACTAAAAATCGACCCATTTTCGCTTGCTGAACAAGCTCCCAGTTAAGGTCCGGAGTTTGATCCGAAAAGACGGCGGCACCTTGATGCGAAGGAGAAACTTTGTCGAGAAATGATGCAGGCACAGAGTCGATTTTCAAACCGCGAGACTTGAATTCCTGACCCAGATCTTTGAGGTCGCTCATCGTCTCCCAACCTTGCTTCATCCAAACTTGGCGAATGGTCTTTGGACGAACCGATAGCACTTCGAGAATAGCATGATTGCCGATGATCGCACGCCAATCACGGGGCCACGAGGGGCCACCTGCTTTGGGTTTGTCCTCGCCTCGAGAAGCGGGACCTTTCGGTCGGGATCCACGATGGGGAGACGAGGAAGCCGAAGACGGACGACGATGAGGAGACGAGCTTTTGAAATTCTTTTTCATGAGACCTTTGCCAGTATCACATTTTGATCGCTGAAGAGAATGGGGAACTGGAAATGGGCGGTTTTTTACACGCGGCTCAAACGTTCATTTCCAGCCGAGACGCCATCTTGAGAAAAAGCAAAATCATCTCTCGAGATGGCGACGCAATTACGATTGAGAAAAGACCTCGGAAATTTTCGACGACAAGATTTGGATCGTGCGGCTGAGCCGGCGCTCGCTTCGGTAGATCAGGCAGATTTCATCTTGAAATGTCGGCATGGACGGAACTTTTTTGAGTCCATGGCGGGGCACGCTCTGCACCACACGATTGGGCAAGATGGCGACCCCGGCACCGCTGATGGCCAGATCGCGCACGACTTCGAGGCTTGAGGTGGTGACGAAGCGGCTGAAAGAGGTTTTGGATTTCTTCAGTAAAATCTGGGTTTGATTCAGCTGCTGATCGACGATTAAAACCTTCTCGTTGATCGGAGAGATTTTTTCGCTCTTCCAGTAAGAAACTTCGTCGCGGCACAATCTTTTGATCACCAAATCCGGATGCTGAACGGGATTGACGACCACACCGAGATCCAGGCCCAGGCTGATCACGCTTTCCGTGATCTTGCGGGAGAAATCGTGCTCGAAAGCGAATTCGAGGTTGGGATATTCTTTCAGCATCGAAGCCATGAACAAAGGGAGCGTGTAGAGGGCGACGGAGACATGGCATCCCATGCGCACGTGCCCGCGCAGCTCGTCACTTTGGGTCTGAGTTTGTTGTTTCAGAAGATTCCAGCTGTGCAAGAGGTCCTGGGCCTTATTGAGGAAAACGCGGCCGGCTTCGGTTAGGAAAACTCCCTTTTTGGTTCGGGTCATCAGCTGCACACCCAAAGTGTGTTCAAGCTTGGCCAATGCAATCGACAATGTCGGCTGACGGATGCCGAGGCGCTCGGCCGCACGGGACATGTTCTGAGTTTGGGCGACTTCGAGAAAATATTCGATCTCATTGGGATTGGGTAAGTTCATCATTAAATTAAACTATCATATAAATACTCTTTATCAATTTTAATTATTTACGAAGTCGTCCTAAAAAGAACTGAGGAGGATTCATGGAAAATTTGAACCGCAGATCATTGATTCAAAAAATAGCGATGCTCGGGGGCATCGCGGTCTTAACGCCGGCCGCTCAGGCCGCCCTTAAATGCGAAGGCACCACCACGCCGAAGCAAACTGCAGGACCGTTTTATCCGGTCGCCGATCAGATCGACAAGGACACTGATTTGACTCGCGTGAAAGGCGCCACCGCCGTTGCTGCCGGGCGAGTGATTGAAGTTAAAGGCGTTGTGACCGATATCGTTTGCCAACCCGTTGCCGACGCTTTCGTGGAAATCTGGCAAGCTTGCGCATCTGGAAAATACAATCATCCTGGAGATCCCAATACGGCGCCATTGGACCCGAACTTTCAATACTGGGGAATTGCCAAAACAAATTCGGCTGGCGAATACAGTTTCCGCACGATCTTACCGGGCGCCTATCCGGCGGATGAAACCTGGATGCGACCGCCCCATATTCATTTCAAAGTTCATAAATGGGGTTACCGCGAGTTGATCACTCAACTTTATTTTTCCGGTGAAGAATTGAATGCGAAAGATCAGATTCTGCAAGACCTGGACGAACACGAACAGGAAAAAGTCGTGCGTCCGATTGAGAATGAAATCGTACGCTTTGATATCACCTTGGCCAAAACCGCTCAAAAAAAATAACAAAGGAGAAATTATGAAAAATGTTTTTATGCTGTTGGGGATCTTGATGGGATTTGCCAATTTAGCGACGGCGCAGACTTCTGATCCGACCTTCGAAACGATTGAAATTGAAAGGTCTCGCTCGGTCACGACTTTAGAAGCCGAGCTGAATGCGCAGACGGTTCGCTGCCTGGTTGGTGATTACGGTGCGAGCTCATTGAAAATCTCAATTCCGGGAATGCGCTCGATCACCGTGTTTCCGCACACCACGCGTGGTGAGGTTCAGCCATGCATTAATGCGGGGTTTTGCAAATCAGCAATCGCCCCTGTGAGCGGCTTGGATCCCAGCATGATCATCGATAGCAATAAGCCGACAGAAAATGTTGAGCTGACCGTTGTCCTGAAAGAAGTCTTATCTTTGGATCACCATTCGAAAAAGTGCGACCGCAGCCTGCTGGAAACGGTGAACACGACAGTTCGGGGCTTGAAATTTGCCCATGCCGACGGGGCGCACCTGGGAGATTTGGAATATGATGTTTGCTTACGGATGAAAGAGTTGGCGAGCAAATAAATCATCTCGCGATGCTTCCTGCCCGCTTTGACAAGAATGGGATTTCAGAAGACTCTTGAAGAATTCAATTCGAAGGAGTTTTCGATGCACCAGCGAAGCGGGCTGATTTTAGCACTTGTCATGTCCACCGTGTTTCTTTCCTCTTGCACCTCGTACTTTGTTCGCAAAGATTGTGAAAAGAAAAATTGGTATCAGATTGGATATGATGCTGCCATTCGTGGCGATCGCATTTCGAATGACGATACCGTCAACACCTGTCGCAAAGTGGATGCTGATATTTCCGAATCTCAGCTGGATGTGGGCTTCAAGGCTGGCATGAGCCGCTACTGTCAACCCGACGGCGTTTTTCAGACCGGAAAAGGTGGCGATCTTTTCAATTCGGATTTTTGCGATCCGGGACAGCTTTCGATGTTGCGGCAACGACATGCTGAAGGACTGAAAGCCTATTGCACCGATGGGATGACTGCGGGCTTGAGCGGCAAAAAATATAAAAATGTTTGCCAACCCCAACAGGAAAAAGCTTTTTTACCCGAGTATCGCAAAGGCCGTAAAAAGTATCTGCAAGGCATGATTGCCAATGCAGAATCCAAGGTTCGCGAATCGAATGTCGAGTTGGATAAATTGACCTATGAAAAGCGCATCAATGACAACCGCATGTCGGTCTTACCTTACGTCAAGGCAGGAGATCCGGATCCCTATCAGGCCGAGCGCAACAGATTGAACGATCGATCTTGGTCGTTATCGTCACAGATCAACCAGTTGACAGGTCAGAAAAATAAATTACAGGCCGAGATGGATAATTATAAACAAGAAATTGTGACGTTAGATTAAAGTTAGATTAAAGCCGGAAGGGTTCCGGCTTTTCATTGCTGCTTGCGAACTGGTGCCGGTGCGGGCCAGCTGGATTGCAAGAGCGATTATTTGCGTTTTTTGCGATTGAGCATGCGCATTTTCTTTTTCATGCGTTTCATGCGGTGACGAATGCTTTTGTTGCGAGCTTTTTTTGCCATGGCGGTCTCCTTATTGTCCATTATCTTAGACCTGGCCTTGACGAGGTTTCAAGGAATTATCAAATCCCGTCTTGGAATCGTTTAATGGTAAACCGCCCTGCATAAGATCAGATGGGTTGGCGCCCTGTACGAATAATTTTTTTCTTGCGCCATCTGATTCAATTTTTGAGAAAAATCTGGGGAACTCACGCGATTGATCACCTCGAAGAGTTCGTACAAGATTTGGTGCCGGACCGAAAGAGATGCGGGTTCACCGGGCTTTGCCATCAACCGACCATGGACCGTGGTCGGCGAACCGAATGCTTCATGCCACTCGTCACCGTAGATCGTCACGCCCACGGTTGGTGGCTCTGGTGGAAGTGGGATCTGGGAAGGATACAACAGCTCGGGAACGATTGATTCGACCAGGCCGGACCTTAATACGTCCATGACTTGGGAATGCGTTGTTTCGGTGGAAAACTCGTGTGCGTTCACGCTTGGATTTACGTTGAGCGCTGAAAATGAATTCAGGTAGTCCGCAGCGGGGATTCCTTTTTTCTGGGCATGATCGTAGGCCGCAACGATCAATCGGGTCAGCTGGCTATTTGTATTGTAATTGCTGTAGTCGTAAAGGACGTACTTCTGATTTTTTGGGTGATCGAGGTCGATGCCTTGCGATTTCATCAGTGAGGCCAGGGTTTCGAGAGGAGATCTGCGAATGGTGGTGCCACTGCCGTCCAGCCGGATGGAGCGACCGAATTGTCCTTGGGCTTGGTAATAGGCATCCATCATGTCGACCAGTCCCGCCATGTCCCGCCCCAACCCTACGTAGATCCATCCTGGATACATCTGCTCGAAGGAAAGAATGACGCCCATGAGATCTTGTTCAAATTTTCTTGTGACTTTGTTGGACTGACCTTGAAAGGGATTGTGAGAGGGCCAATTGGGAAATGCATTTTTGATGTCGGAGATGGTTGGCCGCTGGTGCATTTGAACCAATTTGTCGACGCCGGCCGCGATTTCAGGCGGATTGAAGTTGGGCTCGGCCAGGACCGGCAGAGAGAAACAACAGACGACCATGGCAGAACACAAAAAGTTCGTGGCGGCTTTTAACATGAGACAGGACTCCTGAATAAAAATCGCCTGAGCAGTGAGAAGAGGGAGGGTGAGGTGACGATTGCAGTGCGTGCGCAAAGTTAAAAAAAAAGCCTTCATGCTTTCACATGAAGGCTTTGAAGATTGAAGAGAATAAATCTTAAACGCAGTCTTTCATCTTTTCCATGATTTTCAAAGCAGCGGTACGGTCACCGTTTGTGACTACGTCCATAATTGCTTGCAACATTGCTTCTTCAGAAGTGATTTCTGATTTCGCAAGTTCAGCCATGCGGTTTGCAACCTTGATGTGAGTCTCAGCATCAGATTTTGACCACGCCAACATATCAACTGTGAATTCAGCGTTACGCTTCAAAGCTGCGCTTGCAATTGCAACTTCTTCAGCCGTCATCGTCGAAGCTTTTCCTTTGCCGGATTTAGCAGCGACTTTCAAAACGTTTGAGATACCTTCATCAAGACCTGCTGGAGTGTTGGCTTGATCCTGCTTCATCAGTTCTTTTGCCGCAGCACTTGCGTACAAAGCTTCAAACAAATAGCCTTTGCCATCAAGGATGGCTTGCGCCAATTGCAGCTGGTTCTTTTCAGAAATGCCAAGCTCCTGCGACATTTTCTGGAACTTCTCGTGGCTTGCCACTTCTTTTGCTGATTTACCTGACTTTGCAACAGCTTCAGCGGCTTTCTTAGCAGTCTCGCGAATTGAAGTTGCGTACTGTAATTTGGCTTCAGTTGCGCCATAAGCGGTTGCGCTCATTGCAATTGCCAGTGCAACGACCAATTTCATGTGTGCCTTCATCTTTTCCTCCTACAGGATAATAAAAAATCAAATCATTAAAGATTCGAAGGATCCTTATTCAAGAGTCTTGCCAGACACCGCGAAAGCCGAGCTTCAATTTACGGCCTGCCCGCACGAAATGATCGTTCAACCCTTTTTCATGAAACCCCAAAAATTGTCACTTTCGGTTTAGAGAACTCTGAGATGCCATTGGTTCCAATATAAGGTTCGGAAACGCGCATATTCCTTGCTCTTTGCTGATCCGGATTCGTTTTTGATCTTCCTCTATTGGTGGTGTTCGTGAAAAGAAAAGTCCTGTCCCCGATGTCCTTATATATAGTCGGCGCTATCAGCACGAGCTGGGCCCTGCCAAGCCTGACCTGGGCCCAAGAATCCTGTCGGGGAGTCTACCAGGCCTATCACACCCAACTGCCCCTGCCCGCCATCGAAGGTCTCTACCTGCCATCGTGGCTGACACTGCAGAAACAAGTTGATGAGGTCAGCTCTCAAATCAGTTCGAAAAAAGCCGAGCTAGCGAGGATCGAGCGCGAGCTGCGTGGTGAGATCGAGGCGGAGTGGGATGAAGATGGTTATGGCTACGGCGGGTATGGCGGCTATGATGAATACGTGCCCCCGACCCGTTACCGCAAAGTCTCGGAAGAGGAAAAGGCCACTTTGACGACGCAAAAGAATGGCGTCACCTCAGAGCTCGCCATCATCGAAGCCAAGAAAGCAAAACTGGTTGCGACCCGCGACCTTTCCGCGAAGCAGGCCCACGATTTTGCTTTGAAGTTTGTGAAAGAGGCGAAAAAAAATCCGCTCGTGGCCACGGCGATTCAAGATCGACTTTCATTTTATTCACTGAAGCTATTGGCGAAAGATAAAAAGGTGACGGTGCTCACTGGCAATTCGGAGAAGCGACTGTACCAACCGCAAATGGCGGAATTGATCAGCCTGATTCGCTCTTTGCGGGACAAGAATTTTCACATCTTATATGATGGCGATTCGGCTTATGCACCTTTGATCGCCAAGCTGAGCGGAGAGTTGGGAATCGCGATCGTCGCTAAAGAAGAGGGTCAATTGGCCGGCGTTAAAAACAGAGTTGCCATTAACAATGATTATCTGCGGATGGAAGCCTTCACGAATGCGCAACAGGTGATCGTGACTCCGGATTCGACCGTCGGACTTGGGCTTTTGATGGACAGCCGGGTCTCGCAAATTTTGGATACTAAAAAGACTTTCGATCGCTCGAGCCTATCGGCATGGGAAGAACTGCTGCGCAAAGATCGCAATTTGGGGATCAAGTTCACGCTTCCCAAAATCGCGGCGACTGCGCAGGATATTTTCATAAATAGCCAAACGTCTTACGGGTCCACCCCGGAATTGAAATCCGTGCCGGGCTCGCAACAATTTGCCAACGTGACGGCAAACGACCTTTCCCTGGATCTGCTAAAGTCCTTAATGACGGACTCTTTGAGTTTCGCGCGCGTGATGGCGGCAAATAACGGAACCGGTGGGAGCGTGTTCTTTGGCTCGGGCAAGAAAGATGCTCCTTCGACAGAATTGACGTTTGCATCGGCGTATTTTCTAAGTCGCTTGGGATTTGCCGTTTTCACCGGAGGCGCCGGTGGCGCCATGGAAACCGCGAACCAAGGGGCCTTTATCGGTGGCGGCCTTTCTGTCGGCGTCCCTCTTGGCGGGAAAGCGAAATTGGCGACTGAAAAGGATGTCATGACTGCAATCCATGACCGCACCATCATGACCGGCGGTTATGACGAACGCATACCCGGGCTCTTGGGTGAAGGTGCGGACGCGCGCCGATTGATCATCTTCGCGCCCGGTGGCAATGGCACCTTGAAAGAGCTGGCGACAACGCTGGTGCGAGCTTCAAGCAAGCTTGATTCGTTTGAGCGTTTGATCTTCTTGGATGACACTTATTACGGTCCTTTGGTGAATTGGCTGATGGCAAGCGCCCTCCCCCAGACCGTGAAAGACAAAATCACGCTGATCCATTCAAAGGAAGAGATACTGGCCTTGGGATTAAAGCTGCAAACCGATGTGGAAAGATCGCGAGTTCGGCCGGAGCGCCCCCCAAAATAGTCGACCTTCTTGGGCGAACAGCTGTCGAAAGGTTTGACACTTCAGATGAGCCACAATCGACACTTCGAACCTATTGAAGCTGGGACGAAATTTCGGGGCTGAGATCGCTTTTATTGTTTTTAAGACCCTTGGAACACCGGTTGCAAAACCCTTCCTTAGGGTAACAAATGAATAAAAAATTGAATCCCATTTTAGGCATTCTGATCTCCATGCAATTGGTCGTGGGACCGGTGGCTTCGGCCAACGTTAACTATGGACCATCTGGAGCCAGGGTCACTCCGGTGTTCAACACGGCTTCCTCAAATGCCGCGACTGCGAGCCCTGCAGATTCAAGCGCAGCGGCGACTCCCCCTGTGGAGGCTGATACTTCGAATGGTGGGAATGTTGGTGAGTCTCCGGCTGAAAATAAGGGATTTTTATCGAAGGCTTTCGAATGGGCCAAGAATTTCGTCAAAGGAAATGGCAGTAACGATAATTTGAATCAAGCTCATCAAGAGTGGATCAAAAACAATCGCAGTCTCGGAGAAAAGGTGAATCCGCTGACAGATCCCTCGGTCTTTAAAAGCGAGGCAGAAGTCCAGAGCTTTTTAGATGAGAAATCTCCGAACCGCTATATCTACACGACCGATAAAGCAACCAATGTGGTCACCGTCTATGATATGACCAAACAACAAGATCCGATCGTTGGGATGTTCCAGCTGAGCACTCCGAAAGAGCTGCAGGAATTTTCTCCGAGCCGGATGAAAACAAAGCTGATCAACACGGCCAAGTCTGTCGGCAAAGCCGGCGTGGGTGGCGTTCAGCACACGGTCGTGAACATGCCGATGGAAGCTGGCGTTTTTTACACCGCCATGGGAGCGGTCTCGGCTTTTTACCTGTTTAACAATTTCGGACAAAATCCGGCCGCACTTCAGATGAATAATGATCAGCAATTGAGTCTTCTGGGCGGAACTTCGTTGTTCATGTTTTTAGCTTCACAAAATGCGACATCCAACATTGCGCAGTTGGCGATTAAAAACCGCAGCTGGCATGTGCTTCTCCCCTATTTGGGAATGACCGTCGGAACCATGGCGCAAAATTATTGGATGGGTCTGTGGACCGATCCGAACGTCAAAGCTTGCGTGAAAGAATGGTTCGGCAATGTCACCAAAGTCGATGGGGCCTATGAAGATCCTTGCGAAAAAGCGTATGAATACCTCACCGTCCAAAAACCTTGGGAGTTCGCACCTGGTTTGACTTCGATGATGGTGACCACGATCGGTCTGGCCGGCGCGCAAACTGTCGCCGCCAAAGGAATCTTGCGTGCCGAAAAAGCGGTGACCGAAAAAGTAATTTCATCCGCCGTTCGTCGCCAATTGGTCCAAAAAATCTTGATTCGGGTCGCCGGTTTTATCAATCCGGCGAGCACGCCTTACTTGGCGGCCACCGGGCTTTGGCTGTACTTGACCAAGTTTTCCAATCTTTCATTGTTTGCGGCCATTGATCATAAAGTTTCACAGACCATCAGTTTCGCGACGAAGAATCTGCAAGAAGGTGTTTCGGTGCCGTTTTTGAAGACGATTCAGCGAACCTCGGAACAACTGACTCAACATATCGCCTACCAAAAGGAAAATGGTTGGAACGTCAAACCAACCGAAAAGGCTTGTGCGGAAAACAAGCATGCGGACTGTTCTGGATTTTACGAGGAAATCAATCGCTTCACCGACCAAATGAAATCATGGCGCATGTCAAATTCAGCGGAAGTGATGGAAAGCCAGGCTTCATGGCAGACTTATCTCGGAAAACTGGTCACGAATTACAACACTTCGAAAGAGTTTTATCGATATTTTATCGAGCAGGCTCGCGTTCTGGTGAATCTTGGCGAAGATCCTGACGATAAGAAATTATTGACCCGTTACTATCCGTTCTGGGGCGTGCAAACCACCGGGACCAAAGAGATCGATTCGACATTTTTCACGGATCCTCATTTGCCCGAGTCCGAGCAGTTCGAGTTCGTCCAAAAATTTCAGCAAGACATGTTGGCTTGGGTGCAAAGCAAACAGAAGAGTGCCGCCACTCTTCATCCGAGTGACAAAAAGTTCCTGGAGACGATCACCAAGTACTTTTTGAATAACAAGGGCGACACACCAGAGGCGAAACTGCGCTTGGGTTTGGGCATCGATGCCGCCCGCCGGTACGCTCAGCAGAAATTCATTTCCGGCGAACAGTTTCAAAATATGTACACGGAAGTGTCGAAATTGTTAGAAGAGATTCCGAAAGCCAGCCCGAAATTATATCGCGGTCAAGGTATGATCGCGGCGATGGAACGCATTCCGCAGATCGCCAATGGCTACAAAGAGCTGGATGTGCCATGGTCTCACACGATGATTCGATATCGAAGCATGTCGGATTTTTATTTGATGAGCATGCTGTGCGGACCCGATATTGAAAAGGGCGAGCCGATGATTTCAAGCTTGTGGGGTTTTCCCGCCAAGTTTACTCCGCCATCGATCGCGAATACTCGTAGCGACTTGAGCAAAGCGGATTCGATCTGCAGCGGCTTTGGCACCGGCAACGCGGACTTGTTGTATAGCTATCCGGTCGTGGGACCTTATCGCTGGAGCAAAACCCAAACGCGGGCGACCTACAATGGTCCTTTCGATTACCTCAAGTTTAATTTGCGACCTTCACTGCTAGGAGACGCCAAGGAAAAGCCATTTGATAACTGGTGGAAGACCCGCACCGAAGCGCAAATGACGGCTTCATTTAACAAGTTCCAAGATTTGTACAAAGAAAACATCGCCAAGCTTTTGGAGAAATTGAACCAGCGAGAAATTTCGCGTTGGAATCTTCGTGGCACGGCCGCGAATGGCCTGATGCTCAATATCTTTCAAGAGTTGCGGGTGAATTTGCTGATCCTGGGTGAAATTTTGAAAGATTCTTATGCCTTGAAGACAGGTCAAACTTTACCGGAGAAGTATTTGGCGGCGAATGCGTTGCCTGCGTATGCCCTGAAAAATAATTTGGATGGTGACGTTCCCGAAATGCTTCGCGCCCAGATTTATGGAAGCTATTTGGACTATGACTCGATCGTGAAAAACTATCCCAAGTTCGGTTATCGTCCGAAAGCTCAAAATTCGGGCGGCACCGTTCTGAAGATTCAAAAGGATATTGAGTTGACCTTTGCACGCATGAACGGATTTTTACGCCAGATTCAAGCGACGAAAAAGGGTGAGAACCAATTCGAAATTCATGGGAAAGTGAATAATTTTGACATCCAGAAGATGGCGGAAGAGGTCGAGAAGCAGACTGAAGCCTTCTCGAAAATGTTGGGCGTCTATAAGGCACCCGTCAATGCAGCGGATGTCTTCAAAGATCCTTCGGCGGGCACAGCTGCGACTCAAGCAAGTCCCGGAGCAGGACCCGCGCAGACGCGAACTGAGACTTTGGGATTGTCGATTCCCGACCTGCCATCGTTGCCGCCGGTCCCCGGCAGCTCGCCGGTGGCCGCAGCTGCAAGCCCGGCGACATCTACGGCAGTTGCATCGAATGCAAACGAAATTTCGAAGCCCATGCCGCTACCTTCGATCGTTGATGATAGCAATGGCGATGAAAAAGATGGCGGATCAGACCCAGTCGTTTTGATGGTTGCGGAAGACACGCAAACTCGGGGCGCCACTGCGGCATCGGTGAACAAGAAATCTGAGGATGACGATCACCATGATGAACCGCCGGCTCAGCCTGCAGGGCAGCCTGCGGCAACCGCGACGGTAGCGACCTCTGCAAATGCCGGTGCGGCGGCCACGACGCCACCGACCGCTGCCGTAACGGCTCCGATTGTTCCGGAGATTGAAAAACTGGTGGACTTGAACCCAGGAAGCAAGGCCATCGCGGTCAAGTGCCTGGAGAACATCCAAGCTTTGGCTTACGAAGTGATGAGTTATGGAATGATCATCAACGCCGTCAGCTGGGAAAATTTGCAACGCGTGAAGGAAATGTCAGAAGCAGAGCAGTCCCAACAATTGAAGGTTCAAGAGATGTTGAACAACGTGAAGATCCAGAGACCGGCGTATAAATCACGATAATTCCAAGATTAAGGACGAAGGATGAAGAAATTTATTTTCGCATTGCTCCTGCTCACCCAAAGCCAAGCTGCGTTTTCTGCCGTCAATCGATTTTCGAGCAGCGGTGATGACTCTAAAATTACCATCGATATCTACGACAGCAAAAGCGATCCTTTTCTGCTCTACCTGTCGATTCAAAGTCCGAGCTACTATTCGTTTCTGAATTCCATGGAAGTTGAACAATTTTTAATTTCGTCTTCGGGTGATGTCACCATCACTTTGAACAAAGACAAGGTCAAAAGGATCACTCGAGACGACAAGCCCGTCATCACCAAAATTCAGTTGAAGGGTGCCGGCGCCGGAGCGCTGGTCACCCCAGAAATCGTCCTGACTTATGAGGATGGACAGACCGAGAAACTGGAAGCGAAAGCGAAGAACATTTTCAACATGGATTATAAGCCGGAAGTTGGATCTGTTTTCAAAATTTTTGAAAATGCCAATCTCCCGGTCGAATTTAAGAAATTCGCTGAGGCCAAAAATCTTCCGCCTTTTACCGCGATTTTCAATCCCGCGGGGTCTCCTTCTTCCAGTTATTCGGGCTATTCGTACACGCCACCTGTCTCGGTTTCTAAAAAGGAAGATTTGAAACTGCCGGCGGATGCCGAAAGCATGCGTGAAAAAATCTGGAATATGCTGCAGATGGAAAATAAGCCGACTCTGGAAGAATTTTTGGTTCTTCTTGGCAATTACAAAGGACCGAATCCTTTTAAAGATTACAGCTCTCGATCCCGCAAAACGGATCTTGAGAACGTCGCCAAGATCATCACGAAATTCGAAAAAGCTTATCCGGGCGCGACTTGGTATGGACTGGGCCGTGACGTCTACCTTTTGAATGATGCGATGGACGCATTTTACACTTACATCGGTCAGCCAGGCCGAGTGAAACGCCTGCACGCTAGCCAACAAAGCTTCTTAAGCAGTGTGAGCGATGACAAGTACGTCTACGAGTTCATGAAAACCAATGGCATCGATCTCGATAAAATCGATCAGCTTCCCCCGCAAATCATCTTTGATACCACCAGTTACGGCAATTCGAGCTACCGTCTGAGCCAAAGTCGACATTTGATGCGAGCCATTTATAACAAATGGGAAAAGATGGGCCGTCAGGCCAAAGACCTTTTCCGCAAAGTGAATTTCTTGGCGGTGAATTTTAATTCGAGCCACGTTACTTTGGATGAAAAAACGGACATGAATGCTTTCTTTTCGAAGCTCACGGTCGATTCCGGTCCGAAGCCACTACTGACCGTTCTGGATGACAAGCTGGCCTACTGTCAAGAATGGCACGGGATCTACGAAGCCTTTCAAGAGACGGCAGATGGTCGCATCGAGACCCCCTTCAAGCGCGCCCACGTCGGCAATGCGCAGCGAATGGCGATGTTGGACGAGCTCTGGCAAATCCGCGAGACGATCATGAACCCCGTGTTCGTGAAGAGCGTCGAAAAGCTCGCAAAAGAATACAAAACCAAGCCCTTGCTTAAGAGCATCAAAGCTGGCGCAAATCTTTGCCGAAAGGTCTATGGTCCTTAGGTTTCAATTATGAAGAGACAAACTCTATTCATTCTTCTGACGTTTTCTCTTTCCTTGCAGGCGGCAAGTCCGTTTCGCTGCAGCCAGGTTTATGATTTTGGCATTGAATCTCAAGTTTTACTTTCGGATTTTAACGAGTACCTGATCGTCACGAATGATCGCATCCTTGGCTATTATCTCCTAAATGACGCATTTTACCTGAAAGAATTTTCGACTCTGGTTGAGGCCGAAAACTTTTATCGTCGACTGCCGAATCTGAACAAGCACCTGCTGACGGACATGATCCGCGAGAAGAAAGTCCTTTCGAAAAGAATCGATCTCGAAAAATTCATGCCGGCTCTGTACAAGCTGGCAATCGAAGAAAAAGGTCAATTGTTCGAAAGAGTCAAAGAACTGCAGTCCCTGAAAGAAAAGATCGCCGATCGCATCAATTCATTTCAGCAAGACGGTAAAACATACCGATTGAGCGATGTGGCGGATACCTTGGGATACCGGCTGACGCTTCCCTTCTCGTCAAGACTGTTGAAATTTCGATCCGCTGCCGAGTGGGCGCAGGCGCTGAAACTCCCCGTCAGTTCGATACTGGAGGTCGAGATTAAAGGATCCGAAAAGGACATTCAAAAAGGAAAGTACTATTCTGCGGTCCACCTAACGGTGCAAAGCCCACAGGGTGAAACTTTGGAAATTCAGGTGATGTCAAAAGCGATGGCGGTCTGGCACAAATGGGATCATACGAACGTTTATAAAGCGAGACTTTCTGCGGATGAAATCAATTCTTTGAAACCTTACTCGAGAAATTGGGCCCGCCTGATTTATGATGTTTCGCAATCGCCATCGCGTGCTGAAAGACGGACGAAACTCAGGGCCGTCGCCGCAGAGCTTGGCGCCGATGAGCACGAAGACTTCTTTTCGCTGGTGCTACAGATCGATAAGGCGCTGCGCGCTCAGTCCGGCGTCCCTGCTTCGAAAGGCTTCCCAGTGAGCCAACTGCAGGTTCTGGCAGAAGCGCTTCACTGAGAAATCGTCTCGATTATTGAAACACAGCAGTGCAACGAACGGGCGCCGCACGGAATGTCTTACCGGCTTCAGCGTCTTTGTAAAAGAAGAGTTCTTGCCATTCTCGGGTCGTTAGCTGAGCCTCGGTCTCTAAATTATAGAAATAAGTTTTGTGTCCCTTATTCAAACGTGGCGTATAGTCCACCATCGAAATATGACCATACGGATCGACGTGAAAATTTGCGGACTTGAAATCGAGCCAGAAGCCCGATTGGGTCAGCTTCAAGGCTTTCGCGTAAGCGTCGTTGACCTGATCCAAAATAGCTTTTGGCGGTTTCACATCGCGGTGAAAGCCGTACATCTGCTCGAGTGAGCGTCCATCCACCAGCTCTTGCTCGAGCAAGACACCGGAATAGTATATTCCAAGCACATTTGCAGAAGGTATCCCGGCCTTTTGCATCACTTGGGATGCCCATGCCAGCATAAATTGTTTGCTGACGTGCTCTGGTTTTTTCAGAATTTTCAGCGCCGTTCCGGCTTCGGTGCGATAGACCTTCACGTTTCGGCCTTCTCCCAAGAACTCTTTCAAACGATAAATTTCTTGATTGCCATAGTATACCGAGAATGGAAAAGGTCCGCTTTGATTCTGCACCAATTGGATTTTCGAAAAATCAAGATTGCCATCCACGGGGAAATTCTTTTGCAGAGCTTTGAGTGTTTCGTAGCCCTGTTGCGAAGCCTGCGCTATGGCTTGAATCGCGGCCTTGCCCTCGGTCGTGGTCAACAAGTTGGGGCTGGAATTTTGAAGCGGTTTCAGAGGATGTTGTACCTCGGTCGCTGTTTCTTTTTGCGATTGAATTTCAATCGGAGGGGCTGCTACACCGGCGCTGGCCACAACGGCTCGGTTCCCGGCCAATTGATTTTGCGTCATGTCGGCCATCAAACCCAGAATGGAGCGAATTTTCTCTCCTGGCGTTTGCGGAACAGAGCTATCGATCACGGTTGCTTGGTTGATCGTTCCGAAATCCTTTGCGGATTGCAGAAATTTGGGACGATGCTCGAACACATTGTGCTGATGTTTTGCATCCCATTGAGACACGAACTGCGGCAGCTGAATTTTCCACGTGTCGATGCGATGGACGGGCTTTAGAATCGCTTCCATTTGTTCGTCATTAATCTGGCCTGACATTTGGCCAAGGGATTTCGCAAGCTCTGCAAAACGCTGCTGACCCTGATCCTTGGCGCGAAGATAACGAATCGCCGATCTAGTGAAGAACTGGTACCTTTCCTGAGGATTCATCTTGGAAGTCAGGGCGCGCATCAAAGAACCCGGAATTTTTCCCGACATGCTGGAATCTAGAAACAACACGCCATTGGCGACGGCCTTGTCTTTGGTGATTCCGATTTTCGCCAGGATCTCGAGAATTTCGGGGATTGAGCCCTCGTTGATGCGGTCGCGGATGGCCCGCGAAACATTGAGCGTGAAAAGACGCTGCGCTGGGATTTTGCCGCGAGATTTGAAAAACAAATAACCGGGCGTGAAATCACGGCCGATGCAGAAAATCAATTGCGAGGGGTACTCGCGTTGAATCTGCGTTTCGATCTGTCCCAGAATATTAAAGACCACGTCTTTTTCGTAGGTCTTAATATGGGTCAGCAAAGCCTGGGCAACTTGCTGGCTGGAGAAGGTTCCGCTTTGCATCTGCTGAACCAAGGGGCCTAACGAAGTGTCCAGCTGGAGCGCGCTTTGTTTCAAACGACCGTGCTTCTCAGAGTAATAAAAAATCAATTCGTTGATCTGATTCATTCGGTCCTGGGCCGGCAACTGCTTCAGGCTCTCCAGCTCTTGAACCAGTTCAGCCATCATCCAAGCATCGCCTTGAGGCTCGATTTTTTGCGCCAAAAAATCTTCGTACTGATTGCTATTTTGGGCCTGGATGGCCTGCTGATACAGGCTTTGAAAGCTTTGGGCCCAAACTGTCAGCGGTGCTAGTAAAATAAGGATCAGCCGAAAAATGGACTTCATAATCCAACAACTCCCGTGTAGACGGCATCACAGCGAATTCCGCTTCCTTTTTTCGATACTTCAGGTCGCTTCACCGGAAATTTATAGCCAAGCTTTGTGGCTTCGGAAAAAACTTCCTGCTTAAATTTTTCAGATCCCGTCATGGTGATCAGGACATCTTGGAACCATAGAATCGACGAGCGGTACTCGGCAGGCATTGCCTGGCCCGCGACCGGCACCAAGACGTCGTTTTGACGTTGGGGAACGCCGTAGCGATCATGCCAAGCATAAGTAAAATGATCGTAGCCAAGCTCATTGAACTTGTAATTCGTGTCAGGCAATAACACCAGTTTCATGTCACGGCCGATGTTTTTATCAGATACATTCGACAAAAGTTCTTTGTTGTATTTGTAAATATCAGATTGTTCATCCAATGATCCGTAGCGGGCTTCATTGTCGGCATGGGCGACAAAAGTGCTGACCTGAAGTCCGATCATGTTGAATTTTTTGAGCAGCTTTTTCAGACTGCCACCCTGCTTTTGATAAGTTCGGTAGACGGCAGCTAGAATTTGACGACCCTGACGGCCACTGACCAGCACCTGTCCATCGGAGTCACCTCGAGAAATTGTGTCAACCAGGATAAAGGGGTGCTGATCTTCAATGCGGCTAAGGTCGAAACCGTAATACTTTAAGAAGTCGACGATGTCTTGGTCGCTCAAACCATCAAATGAAGTTCGGCTCAGGCCGACTTGGCGAGTGCGGTCTTTTTGGCCGATCGATTGAAAGAACGATTCGGTGATATCGGCTAATGCCTGCGTGTCGCGGCCGAGAAAGCCAAACGTCGCTCCGGGATAGGCCTTTTCCAACTGCGCGATGAATGCGGGAGCTTTCACCTCGGCAGCCTTGGTAAAGTGGGGCCAATTCGCGTGGTTCACACGGACCGGAGTCGTGTATGTTTTACGGATGTCCGATTGCAGCGCTTGCACCTGCTCGACCGAGGGGCGAAATTCTTGCGCCATGACTTTTTCCAAATCGCCTGACGAAGCCATGAGATGGGGCGTTGCTAAAATCAATGCTAAAATTGAAATCATTTTCTTTTTCATACCCACTCCATCAATCCCAATAGTCATCGTCTGATTTTGGTATTTCGAATTCTTGAACATCTTTACGAACCGGTCCAATACGGTTCGCATCCGCTCCCGTTTGCACCGATTTCATCAAACCTGGAATTTCGCTTTCAGCGGAAACCAGCTGAATCTTATTTAAGAACGCCGAAGGCATTCCCAGCTCGTGAAGCCAGCTCACCAGCGGCTGATAATAGCTCGATTGCAAAAACGAAATTTTTTGCACCTGATGATTGAGCCGCGAGAACCCGGTCATCAAGACGGCGAGCTCTTTGATGGTGCCGTTTCCACCTGGCGCAAATGAGACGTGATTGCGATTCAGTAACAAGGTCGGGATGCGCACATCATAGGCTGTCGAAGGAATTGTGACGGTCTGAACTTCGGAAAATGTTTTCTTCTCGGTTCGCAAGCTGTTCGCGCCAACGATCGGAATGCCAATCGAGATACCGCCGCCATTATAAGCACCGGTGTTCGCGACTTCCATCGCGCCGCCCGCTCCGCCGGTTGCAACCGGAATTCCTAAGCGCCCGCCTTGGAAACCAACCTGGTAGATAAACTGCATTGAAGGCATATCATATTTGCCAGAGCCAAAAACAACCGTACCGCCCAGGCCTTGGTTCATCTCGACGGCTTGGCGCATGCTTAAAGCGCTGGTCAGCATTCCTTCCATTGCAGCAAAGTTGTATTGTTCAAATTGGTAGCGACTGTAATTGGCGGGGCTCTGCGCCTGCAAAAGGGAGGCGCCTTCATCATCCGTCATCCGCTTCAGATCTGATAGGTCGGCGATTTGCTGAGTGTCCTTTGAGAATTTCAAACCAAGATCACGAAACGAATCCTTGAGATATTTTTGCCATGCGACTGGAGCATTCTTGAAATTTCCAGTTGAATCCAAAACGAAGCCGATACCGGTATTCAAGTGAATGCCGATGCCGGTGAGAGAATCCGAAGTGGCGATGGAAATTCTCGGGTGAGACAGAGCCATCATCCGGATGTAATCGTTTTCAATTTTCACAACGGGACTTGAGCCCAGAGTTTGCGCATGCACCGCCGAAACGCCCAGACCACCGCTGCCCACAAGCTCGGCAATTTGCGGAGCCACGACCGTGTCGGCATCGTAAATCACAAAGTAGCCGTCATGAACCAGCTCGCGGATCATGTCGGCGTTTTTTGCCGTCAGGGACTCTTTGGAAGAGAAAGGATTGCCAATCAACAGGCTGACCATTTTAGAGGGTGGCAGCATGCCAATGGCGTTATTTTCGAGAATGTCTTCCACCTGGCGCTTCATGATCGAGTCGTTTTTTATTTTATTGAACACGCCAACCAAAACTGATCGTTCCTTGGTGAGAACTTCACTCATTTGCGCTTCCAGATCTTTTCTTTTTTCTTTCAACCCGTCTAATTCTTGGGTCAGCTCTTTCAAATTTGCTCCGGAGCGGGATCCCTGCTCATCCTTTTTTGAAGATCCCAAAGGACTGCTATCGATCAGGAAAGCCATAAAACCCGTGACGGTAAAGTCACCGGACGACTTGGACTTGTCCTTTTTCCCGAAGCCTTTGTCATCTTTTCGCTCCCGTTCAATTCTGCCCTGTAGATAATTGATATCTCGATTGAGTTTTTCCAATTGATCGTCAAGCGAGCGAACTTCGGCCGAGTGGAATGGATTCCCACCCTTGGAATCGTAAGGAAAATAATTTTCCACGCGAAATTTCGGTGCATAGATCTTGGCGCAGATCGGGTTCGCCTGGCTGGCCACCGTCGTGAGCAGGGTGACCGACAGGATCAATGAGAGCTTTGTGAAAATGAGCTTTTGCTTTTGCATACTTTATTCTCCTGATCCTAAAAACCAGTAGGTATCGTCCGACAATGGATCCAAATCCTTATAACGACTGTCACGGCTTGGCTGAGCTGGTGGAACGATGACCGGCGCTGGTTGCACCGAAGATTTTGAAACTGATTTTGAGCTTGGTGTCGACGTTGTCTGCAGACGAGGTTGCGGCTTTTGCGTGCGCCAGTTGCTGACGCTGGAGACCTTGCTGTCCATCTGATTGATGAGCTCTTGCATTTCCTGTTTCGAGTCCACCAAAAAAACCTTATGTTTCAGAGACTCGGGAAGATTTGAGTTTTGAATTTCCTGGTAAAGACCGTGGTAATAATCTTTGGCCACCAAAACCAGAACCGGAGAGGCCTGTCCCTGAGCTGCCATTTGCACGAACGTCGTCGCCAATTCCTTCATGGTGCCGCCACCGCCAGGAACCAAAATCACCATTTCTCTTTTGTTCAAGAGCAACGGAATGCGGGTCTCGTATCCAGAGCTTGAGATGGTATGGGTCTGATATTCATCGGCAATACGGCGTTCGCCCTTCAAAGAGAAGCCGCCGAGTGGAACACCGATCGAGTAACTTCCGGCATTGTAAGCTCCCGCATTGGCCGCTTCCATGTAACCACCTGAGCCTCCGGTGACGACGGTGATTCCGTTTTCGCCGAGCACGTAACCGATGTCGTACACGAGATTCACCCAGCGAGGGTCTGGTCGTGAGGAACCGAATATAACTGCACCACCGGGAACGAGTGTGCCGGCCGAGGATACAGCCATTTCACGAATTCCGGTTTCCATTTTTCTTGCAGATTCATCAACTGAATACAATGAAGTGGTTCCCTCGGCGATGCTATCGTTGGAAAGTTTAACCTCGGGTGCCGTTTGAAATCCTTTGAAGACCGTGACGTCAGAGATCGAACGAACACGACCGCCGCCAAAAGAAGTTTTCACGCCAAGGCTGCCAACAACCGGCATCTGCTTCACCCAGGCGTTGAAAATATCGGATTTGCTTTCCGGAGTGACATATTCGACAGATTTGCCATCGACGATCAGGCCAGAGCCGACCAAGGACTGCTGGTCGCTATAGATTTTTGCCGGCCAGGCAAACATCTGCATGCGCACGTATGGGTTTTCGATATAGATGATGTTTTTAGAAAGATCTTCGGCTCGTCCCGAAATTCCGATCGCCGATTCGCCCATGATCGAGCGAATCCAATCAGCACTGGCCGCATCGGCATCATAGATGACCATCTTGCCATCATTTTTCAATTTATTTAACAAAACATGCTCAAAGATCTGTTTATCTTGCTCGCGCACCGAGTGATCCGCGTTTCCAATCAGGACAGAAGCCAATTTGAAAGAGCCAATGCCGCGCAGGTAGCTTTCAAAAACGAAATCCTTGGCGTGTTGATTCAGTGAATTTAAAATACCGAGCGCTTTCAGCTTGGTCTCGGCGCTGGGCTTATAACCACCGTAACTGCCGTAACCGCCGTATCCTCCATAAGAGCTTCCAGAGGAGCTCTTCGATTCACCACGGCTAGTGGGAAAACCGCTACTGCGACCGCTCGACTTCGCAACGGGCTGCTGGCGGGCTTCAATTTTTGCAAGCTCGATCTCGCGGATTTTCACGCGGCCCTCGGGGGTGCGGGACATGTCCATTTTATTTAAAATCTGGTTGTATACTTTTCTTTGTTTAGCCGACAAAAGAGTGGAAGAAAAGTCTCCCATCAGGGCATGTCTCAGAAGCTCGACCCGTGGCATGGATTTGACTTCTTGAGCCCAGTTGACGGTCTTCGGCTTCGTCGGCACGACGGCCAAGGCATTCGACTGGCTTTGGGCTGGATTCGATTTGTAGACATCTTCACACAGCAAATGCAGATTCAATGCATGAGCACTGAGTGAGATCTGCAAACTTCCTACGAATCCGATGACCAAAAGTTTTCTCATAGCATTCCCTTATTGATAAATAACCGAACAAGATACAGGCGCTCTTTTTAACTGTAGGACCTTGGCAAATTCAGAAGCAATTTCCGATGAGAGATCTAAAACCTGCAGCTTCTCGCCGGCGATGGCCGATGAAATTGGAAAGGTATCCGTCACGACCATTTGATCGATATAAATGCTGTCGACCGCCTGCTTTGCGTTGCCCGCCAAATGCGTGACCACCGCGATGACGATCTTTGCGCCCTTCTTCTTCGCAAGCTCGGCGGACTTGGCCAAGGTTCCACCGCTTGCGGTCTCGTCATCGATAATCGCAACGACTTTTCCGGAGAGATCAGGGCCGCTGATATCGTGCAGCTTGCTTTCACCCGTCTCAGGATTTCTCTGTTTGTTAATAACGCCTACTGGAACTCCGAGCTCGTCAGCATACAAGGTCGCATCTTTTTGAAATCCAGCATCCGGAGAGATCACCATCTCAACGCCCTGAATTTTTAAAAACTCATTAATTGTCTGACGACCCATCACTTGTAAGCTCGGGATCGAAAAAAATCCTTGAGACTGGGGGGCATGGGCCCGCACGAAAGAAACGGCTTTTGTTCCAGTGGATTCAATCATGTCGGCAATCAAACGACCCGTCGTCGTCACGCCAATTTGATCGACCTTATCCGATCGTGCATAAGGAAGATAAGGAGTTAACAAAACGACCTTGTTACCCTGCGCAGATAGATGATTGGTTAACAACAACGTCTGTAAGAAAGATTCGTTTTGGGGGTAGACCGGAGGCGCCACCAATAGAATTGTCTGGCTCTTTAAATTTTCAACTTTTTTCAACGTCTGAACATCCACGGCATCCAAGGCGATATGGTCGACGTCCATTGCTTTGCTGAGCTGTTGTCCCATGTCTGGATGTTTCAGCGACATCAGGACACCATTTTCAGCTTCAGGCCCAGCGGAAAACTGGGGACGGCTCGCACGATTGGCAAATGACTTGGGTAAGTTGACCCACCTATGAGGAGACTCCACCAAATCGACACCGGCTCTTGCCAAAAGAATTTTTGCGAAGCGCTCCAATTGAGGACCCCGCAGAAGAACCGTTCCCGATGTCGAGACGAATTTCATATTTCGCAAATCTTTCGGCAAGACCAAGCGGACGGAGCTTGCGAAATTCGTGGCGGCTGTCCGCGCTTTGATCAGAATTTCCATGAAGGTATTGGCATCGACGACATCAGTGCCCAAGGCAATGACGACATCCTGACGGGCCACCGAATCTTTTAACTTCACGAATGTATTTCCGTTATCAAATTCGCGGGTCAGGTTTTCAATCATCCGACAGGCGGGGTCTGCCTTGCAAAGGCTAGCTGTGGCCGCCTCATTTCCACGAACGCTGATATAGCTTGCAGCCACGGAATAAGAACACACCAATCCAATAGATGCCGACAACAGCAAACGTGCAGGAGAAAGCATACGTGAAGGACCTCCGTCAATATAGCTCTTAGGCCTCTGAGCAAGACCTGTGCCCCATTAAAATGAAATGGTTTGCGCAAAAATTGTCGCTTCGATACCCACGGCTAATTTTTGTCCAACACTTCCGTCAAGTTCGACATTTATATAGGGGCCGAGATCCAATTCCATTTTGCGGCAGCTGACCAACTTGTGGTGACTGAACAAAATCGTATTGGTTTTAAGGAGGCACCGGCCTTGCTTTCTTCCAGTCCGGATCATTTTATCCAAAGTTGAACGTGTTCCAGGAGAAGTGAATGAATCGAATCCCCGCGAAACTAAAGCCCCTTTGCATGGTCCTTGTCTTGGCGGCAACATCCATTCAAGCTCTTGCGGGCGAAGATGGTCTTCTCCGAAAATTTGAATCGGCATTGGAATCTAAACCTTACAGCTGGCACGTCATCGCCGACGTTCAGGACTCGCATTGGGAAGTGACGCTGGTCGAAGCCTTCGAGAACTCGTCGCAAGGCCTGGATGTTCCGTTTGCCCTGATGAAACGCTTTTTCGCCAATGCCTCGGGCACCGAAGTCGCCCGCTTTCTGGTCACGCCGACCGGCAGGTACATGTATGGCACCTACGGAACTGTCCGCGAATTGGTCGAAAAACAAATGAAGAAAAGGGACGGCACGGTCGAGGCCCTTCGCCGGTTGGTCAGCGACAATGGTTCCGCGGACATGATGAATCTCTATCAGAAGTTTTTATTCATTCCCGTACCGGGCTCTGAATCCGCTCACGCTGCTGAAACAATTCAGCGCAAAGAAACCTCGACCGCCGAAGTCCTGACAGCATCGGAAAAAGTGGCGCAGGCAATCGAGAAGAAAGACTGGGACACTTTGAAGCGGGTGTACACCACTTTGGAAAGTGAAGTGGTGATCTCGATTTTGAAAAAATCGAATGGCTATGTTTTCATTCCGATCTCTTTTTGGACCGACCGTTTTTTAAGATCGGCCGCCCCCCGCTCGATCCTGGGTCTGCTGACGACCCAAACGGGCTATACGCTTTACAACGAAGTTCCTGATATCAGAAATTTTCTCATCGCTGAATTCGGCGAATTCATTTATTACCGGGAATCTCTGAAGAAAGAATTGGAAAAACTTCCGGCCGAGAAAACCACTTTATTCACGTCTGCTTATTCGCAAATTCTTCCTTACACCCTGGCGTCCGCTTCGAAGGCAAAGTCTTCTGGCTCTTCAAGCGACTACAAGTCATCTAACTATTCAAGCTCCACTTCAACTTCATCTTCGTCTTACTCGTCGTCGGCGTCGTCTTCCTCGTACATGTCGCCGACCGATGAGATGAAAAAGTTGATTGCAAAATCATCGTGGAATGAATTGAAGAACCGTCTGTCCTCGGTGTCGAGTGCTTATGGATTTATGAGTGCAGTTCGAGATCTTCCGGAAACCGCAATCCCGGAAGACGTGATCTTGCATTTTGTTGGTAAAGCCGACCTTGCGGATAACAGCAAATTTCTATTCACGGCATCAGGTAAAAATGCTTGGTCTACGATCGCCTCTTACCGTCAGGCATTGACGAAGAAAGTAGCTGCTGCCGAATATCGCTTTTCCTTTTTGGATGAAGTGAAACAAAGACTGAAATCGGACGTCGCCGCGGTTCCCAAAGAGATTGTCAGAATTTGGATCAGCAGCGCCAGTCAGGATCAGCTCTCGGATTTTGCCAAAGATTTTCTTCCCCAAGCGCCACTGAGCCAGGATCCGGCCCTGGCTTTGGGTGTGGCCTTTTACGCCCATGGCGATAGCAAGGTTCTTCGACGGATCAATCGTTATCTTCTATCGCAAGATCACACCAAAGATTCGAAGAATAACAATGCGGTGATGTGGAAGATTATCAGACACGTTGTCGAAACATCCGATATCAAAGAACGTCAGGCGCAGATCCGCGAGCTTGTCGATCTGTATCGAAAAGACAAACATGCCGAAGTCGAAACCTATCTTCAAAAGAACGTCAAAGTCCTATTACCCGATGGCTACGAAATGCTGAATCCCGTTCTTGGCATGGGTAAAAATGGCTCTGTGGCTTTGGTCAAACGCATGTCCGATGGTGCGTTGTTTGCCTGGAAAAAGCCCAGCAATGATCACGAAGAGAATAAGCAGGCGCTCCTGAACGAAGTTAAACTGGCCCAGACATGGCGCGATTTAGGGCTCAGCAAGATGGATGCTTTCTTATCGGAAGATTCGACCAGCTTGTTCAAAACTTATATTCCAGGCCCCACTCTCAAGAAATTGATGCTCGAAAAAGACATCTTTTCACATCCTGATCTTCCCGAGTACAAAGCGCTGCAAGAATTTATCTCCCGCGCCGTCATTGGCCAGGTGTACGTCAGCGGCGTGAACAGCGAGAACTTGATCTTTGATGGAACCCAGTTTCAGATCATCGACACCTCGCAAATCACCGAAAAAAGTGATGCCAAAGCGACATACCAAGAATACCGCACGTCTTTGATTGGTAAATGGTCCCGTGGAGACCTGGGAGCCCACCAGGAGAAAATCGAGGCCTTCTTTGATGACGTCGGGCCTTTTATCAGCGCCCAGATTCAAGCAAAGAAGTCGGGAAAAAAACAGAAGGCGAGAGCCCAGCAAACCTCGTTGCCTTTCTGCAATAGCCTTTACCGAACCAAGTGATTGCCGATTTTTGGCGGCCTTCGCATAGAAAATCTCCATGCAAAGGCCTTGAAATATCGAGTTTCACAGGCGATTCCTCCTTCGGACGGCTCTCCACTCGATGGCCTTGTCTTCTAGGCACACTCATCCTCAATCAATTTTGGCCAAGCATTTGCAATGAAGGCCTTGGTTTGCCGCAACAACCGATCAACGGTTGAAACTGACAGGCCAAGGAAACGGAATGTATATGATGAGATCGTGCCTTCTCTCACTTGTTATCGTCATGGGTTTTGCAACCACTCAAGCCCAAGTCATTCCGGTTGAAAATTTAAGAGCATTGATTTCTTCATCCGTCATTGTCGATGGCCAATTTGACGTCACACCCACCCGAGATAGCAAAGATCATTTGCTGACCTCAATTGAACAAGCTAGAGAATTGACTGTGGTCGTCCCGGGCCAAGGCGTCTTGAGCATCCAACCTCATCATGAAGGCTCAGCGCTTTCGTTCACTTTGAAGAGCTCCGACAATGTTAAAC